>NZ_JBMWDN010000001.1:0-956225 GCF_049545465.1 Microbacterium sp. NPDC079356
CTACCTACCCCCAGCCGAGTACGCTCGACAGTGCACCCATCAAATGGAAACCGACGACTCACAGAACGTCCGGACCGAATGAAGGGGGCGGCTCAGGGTCGATCCGGTGGACGGGGTGCCGGTGGCGGCGCTGGGGGCGCTGCAGTTCGCCACCGCCGTCGTCGCGGTGTTCGTGCCGCTCGCGGCGGGGGTGTACCTGCTGACGACGGTGACATGGACGCTGGGGCAGCGGGTGGTGTTGCGGCGGGTGTACGGGTGACGCGTGCTGGGTCCGCACGCTCGAACCGGTTTGCTGGTCTACTCGGACGCCCACCCCGCCGCGATGCGGGCGCACTCCGTCCGCTTCTCGGCGAGGTCGACGAGGTCCCGTTCGAGACCGGCGACCTGGCGGTCGAGCTGGTCGTCCGCTGTCCGATGCCTGGCCAAGAGGTCGAGATCAGCTCGCGCCGTGTGGTTCGTGCCTTCGAGCGCCGCCCGCAGAGCCTCCACCGCGACGCGGAGATCCGCCTCGACGTGCGGATTGCCGATGTCGGCCAGCAAGCGGACCTCCTCGAGAAGGGATGCCGCGATCCGGCCGACATCCAGCGCCGACGCGACGGCATCGACCGTCGCCTGCCGGACCGCCCGCTCGCGATCGGGGCCTTGGTCCATCGCGAGAGCCGCACCGAAAGCCGCGGACCGGACGCCGTCCTCCTCGGCGGCCTCCATCGCCAAGCGCCGCTTGTCGCTGAGTCGCTGCTCAGCCCGTCGAGCCTCGAGGTCGTCGGCGGTGTAGGCGGCCACCATCCCGAGCAGCCCCGCGGCGATGCCCGTCATCACGCCACAGGCGGCGCCTCCGCCCGGCGCGCCCTTCGCCTGGGCGAGACGGTCCACCCATTCGGCGAGCGGCGTCTCTGCAGGGTCGATGTCATCGCTGGGCATGCGACGACGCTACCCGCAGCGACTCCCGGCGAGGATGCGGCCGGCGAGGATACGGCCACGGTCGCCCGCTGCAACCCTTCGAGGCGAAAAGACACCGTGCTTTACCGTGACACCATGACCCGCCCCCTGCCCTTCGACGTCGCGCCGTGGAGCATCGGCCTCAGCGGCGTCGACGTCGACCGCCTGCCGCACCGCGAATCCGTCTTCGCCCTCTCGAACGGGCACATCGGCTGGCGAGGGCTGCTCGACGAGGGGGAGCCCCACGGCGTTCCGGGCAGCTACCTCAACGGCGTCTTCGAAGAGCACCCGATGCCCTACGCCGAGGACGGCTACGGCTACCCCGAGTCCGGGCAGAGCGTCATCAACGTACCGAACGGCCAGGTCATCCGCCTCACCGTCGACGACGAACCCCTCGACATCCGCGAAGGCACCCTCCGCGACCACGAGCAGCACCTCGACTTCCGCGCCGGCACCCTCGAACGCACACTCACCTGGACCTCGCCCGCCGGCAGCACCGTCCGCATCCGCTCGACCCGCCTCGTCTCGCTCGCCCACCGGTCCATCGCGGCCGTCCGGTACGAGGTTGAAGCCGTCGACGGCCCGGTCGCGATCACCGTCCAGTCCGAACTCGTCGCGAACGAACCCCTGCCCGAGCCGCACCCCGACCCGCGCGTGCAGGACATCCTCGAGACCCCGCTGCGCAGCGCGGGCAGCTTCGTCTTCGGCAGCGCCGCGACCCTCGTCCACGAGACCCGCAACAGTGGGATCGGCGTTGCCGTCAGCATGGATCACCTCGTGTCGGGCGCGACCGCCGAGGTGCGCACCGCGGCATCCGACGACCTCGCGCGCACCACCATCCGCGCCCGCCTCGCGCCCGGCGAACGGCTCGAGGTCGTCAAGATCGTCGGGCACGCATGGGCGCCCGGACTGTCGGCGCCCGCACTGCGCGACCGCGCCGAAGCCGCCGTCGCCGACGCGATGCGCGACGGCTGGAGCGGCCTCGCCACCGCGCAGCGCGAACGCCTCGACGATTTCTGGACCTGCGCCGACGTCCGGGTCGACGGCCAGCCCCGCCTGCAGCAGGCGGTGCGGTTCGCGCTGTTCTCGGTGTTCCAGGCGGCCGCGCGTGCCGAGCAGCGCTCCGTCCCCGGCAAGGGGCTGACCGGCGCAGGCTACGCGGGCCACACGTTCTGGGACGTCGAGGCCTACGTCCTGCCCGTCCTCACCGCGACCGCACCGGATGCCGCGAGGGAAGCGCTCCGCTGGCGCCACGCCACCCTCGACCACGCCCGCGACCGTGCGCGCCAGCTGCACCTGCAGGGCGCGGCGTTCGCCTGGCGCACCATCGACGGACGCGAGTCGTCGGGATACTGGCCCGCCAGCACCGCCGCCTTCCACATCAACGCCGACATCGCCGCCGCCGTCGTCCACTACGTCCGCGCGACCGGCGACGTCGACTTCGAACGCGACGCCGGGCTCGAGATCCTGATCGAGACCGCCCGCCTCTGGCAGTCCCTCGGCCGCACCGACGCCGACGGTCGCTTCCACATCGACGGCGTCACCGGCCCCGATGAGTACACCGCCCTCTACGACGACAACGTCTTCACCAACCTGATGGCCCGGGCGAGCCTCGAAGCCGCCGCGGATGCCGCGCGTCGGCATCCGGATCTCGCCCGTGCTTTCGGGGTCGACGACGGCGAGGTCGGCGGTTGGGTGCGCATCGCCCAGGCCGTGCACGTCCCGTTCGACGAGAAGCGAGGCGTGCACCCGCAGGCCGACGGCTTCACGGACCTCGAGCGTTGGGACTTCGAGACCGACACCCCCGGCGACGAGCTGCTGCAGGAGCGCTACCCGTACGTGCAGCTCTACCGCAAGCAGGTGCTCAAGCAGGCTGACCTCGTGCTCGCACTGTTCTTCTGCACCGACGCGTTCACGGCGGACGAGAAGGCACGGGCGTTCCGCTACTACGAGGCGCTGACCGTGCGCGACTCGTCGCTGTCGGCGGCGATCCAGGCGGTCGTCGCCGCCGAGGTCGGGCACCTCGGGCTCGCGGCCGACTACCTCGCCGAAGCCGCGACCATCGACCTCGACGACCTGCATGGCAACGCCGAGGACGGCCTGCACATCGCGTCGCTCGGCGGCATCTGGACGGCGCTCGTCGCCGGCTTCGGCGGCATGCGCGACACGGCCGACGGACTGCGGTTCGCCCCTCGGCTGCCGGAACAGCTGACGGGCCTCGCGTTCGGCATCCGCTGGCACGGCCGAACCCTGAGTCTCGAGATCGGGCCGGATGCCACGACCTACCGCGTCAGTGCCGGAACGCCGCTGACCATCCGGCACTTCGACGAGCCCGTCGAGCTGACCTCCGGCGCAGATGTCACCGTGCCGACACCGCCGCTGCCGGACCCGGGGGAGCGCCCCACCCAGCCGAAGGGTCGCGAGCCGCGGCCGTTCGCCGAGGCGCTCGCGGAGTGACGCTCGGCGCGGTCTGATCTCGCTCGCCCGCTGTCGCCTCGGCATCCGAAACCGATGTCGGAGGCCCTCACCACAATGGGAGTATGACCACCTGGCACGGCACGATCGGCACGCGGGAACGCCTCGCGCCCCTCGCCGACATCGCGCACGAGGCGGTCATGGCCGAGAAGCTGCTCACCCGGGCGCAGATCGTGCAGCTGCAGGTGCTCGCCCGCGCGGGGCAGCTTGCCGAGCAGCAAGCCGCCGATTCGCCCGCCCGCGTGCAGGCGCACGACATGGCGCTGCGGGCGATCGCCGCGGAGCTCGGTGGGCTCATGCACCTCACCGACCGCGCCGTGCAGCGCCGCATCACCCGCGCCCGCACGATCGTCGAGAACTACGCCGCCTCGCTCGCGGCGTGGCGCGCACGCTCCATCACCCGCGCGCACGTCGACATCATCGTCGACGCCGGCGCCGAACTTCCCGCCGACATCCGTCTGCCGTTCGAAGCGGTCGCGATCCAGCGCTGCCGGCGCGACACCCCCAACCGGGTACGTGCCGAGATCGAGATGCTCGCCCTGCAGATGCACCCGCGCACCTTCACCGAACGACACCAGGATGCCGCCGCCCACCGCGCTGTGCGCCTCGTCCCCGGCCGCAACGGCATGAGCGACGTCGTCGCCACGGTGCCCACCGTGATGGCCGAAGGCATCCACGACCGGCTCACCCGCCAGGCCCGCGCGATCATCGACACACGCACCGAACGCTCCAGCGACGTCGTCGACACCGATGGCCGAACCATCGACCAGGTCCGAGCCGACGTCTTCGCCGACCTGCTCCTCGCCGGCACACCGGCCCTCGACGACACCCGCGACACGACCGCCGGCCCGCTCGGAGCCATCCGCGCCCACGTGCAGGTCGTCATCCCCGCACTCGCGCTGTCCGGCACCGAGGTGCCGTGCGACCTCGTCGGACGCACCCCCATCGACGCGGCCACCGCGCGGCGCCTCGCCGGCGACACCCCCTCGTGGGAACGCCTCGTCACCGACCCGGTCACCCATACGGTGCTCGCCGTCGACACCTACCGGGTGCCACCTCCGCTCCGCCGCCACCTGCGCGCCCGCGACCAACACTGCCGATTCCCCGGATGCCGCGTCCCCGCCATCCGCTCCGAGATCGACCACACGCACGACCACGTCCTCGGCGGCCGCACCGAACGGGCGAACCTCGCCCACCTGTGTCAGCGGCACCATTCGATGAAGCAATTCACCGCCTGGAGAGTCCGACAACTCGGGGGTGGCGTCCTCGAATGGACCTCACCCCTCGGCAGGACCTACCGCGAAGACGCCCCCACCCCGGCCGTCGCGTTCACCCCTGCCATGCGGAAACCGCACACCCATGATCCGGCGCCGTTCTGATCAGGGCCGCCCCGACCGCGCGCACGGAGCAATGCGTCGACGTCGACCGGCTCCGCACGGCGTGAGCCATCCCCACACGTTCACGCCGTGCGGCATCCGTCGATGGTGAGGCGCGGGGCGGTCCATCCCCCAGAGGTCACGCCGCACGGCATCCATCGTCTTCGAGCGATGTCAGCGTAGGGACGCGGCCCAGCCGGTCGCGATGGGGAGTCCTCCCCATTGTGCGGCTACCAGGCAGCCTGATCCGGCCCGGTCGCGCCACCGCGATGGCACGCTGGAAGGGTGACGTCCGCACCGCCCTACCTGACCCGCATCCGCGGACGCGTGCTCACCGCCCTCGCCGGCGACCCGACCGGAATGGCGCCGTACGTCCGCGCCCTGGCCGAGGGCGACGACGCCGGACACTTCGCCGAGAACGGCCCCGCCTGGACGGTCCACGCCGGCATGGGAACCCTCGTCGCCGGCATCCGCGCCCTACTCCTGCAGGCCCTGCACCCGGGCGCGCTCGCGGGCGTGCACGACTGGTCCCGCTACCGCGACGACCCGATCGGCCGCCTCACCGGCACCGTCCGCTGGGTGATCACCCTCACCTACGGCTCGACGCCACAAGCGGATGCCGAGACGGCCCGCGTCGGCCGCTTCCACCGCCGCGTGCAGGGCGAGTACATCGCCGGCGACGGCTCCGCCCGCACCTACACCGCCGAGCAGACCGACCTCGTGCGCTGGGTGCACCTCGCCTTCACCGACGCGTTCCTGCGCAGCCACCAGGCCTACGGTGGACCCATCCCCGGCGGACCCGACGCCTACGTCGCCGACTGGGCCACCGCCGGCCGACTCATGCGCGTCACCGACCCGCCTCTCACCGACGCCGCACTCCGCGCCGAGATCGACGGCTTCCTCGACCGCTCCGAGCTCCGCCGCGACGAGCGCGTCGACGACGTCGTCCGGTTCCTCAAGAAGCCGCCCTTCACCGGGATGATGGGCGTCGCCTACCGCGTGCTGTTCGCCGCCGCGGTCGCGACTTTTCCGCCGCGCATCCGACAGATGCTGGGCCTGCGCCGCTCGTGGCTGCCGGTGAAGACCGCGACCCGGGTCGTCCTGCGCGTCACCGAGCGCGCGCTCGGGTCGGGACTCCGCGCGCAGGACATGGCGCGCCTGCGGCTGCGTCGGCTGGGCCGGTAGCCGACCGCTCAGACCAGCTTCTCGAACACCATCGTCGCCTGGATGCGGTCACCGCCGCCGAAGCCCGTGCTGCCCGACGATGCCGTCGTGATCGTGTGCAGGCGATAGCCGAGGGCCGCCTGCCGGTTGATCGCCGCCTCGAGCTCGACGAGGTTGTTCGACCCCGCGCCCCACATCTTCTCCTTCAGCACGACCTGCAGCACGACGTAGCTCATACCGGCCGGCGCCTGCCGCGGCTGCCCGCCGGCGACAGCGTCGGCCTGCGCCTGCGCGATGAATCCGCCGAGACCACCCTGCGGGGGAGGGGCGGGCTGGGTCTGCTCGGTCCAGGCCGTGCCGTCCCACCACCGCATCGTGCCCGAACCGTCGTCGTACCACCCCGCTGCCGTGTCGCTCATGTCGTCACCGTAGTGGCCCCGAACGTCCGCGGTGAAGAGTCAGGCGCTGCCGGGCGCGCCGATCAGCCACGCCATCAGGGCGATCGTCGAGATCAGCCCCGTGATCGCCGCGACCGCGCCGAGCGACCCGCCCGTCAGCGCGAGCGGCTTCGACTGACCCCGCGTGAGCGCGAACACTCCCAGCGCGAACGCCGACAGACCGAGCAGCAGCCCGACCCAGGGGACGAGCCCCGTGAGGAACGCGAAGATGCCGACGATCAGCGTCGTGATCGCGAGCCCGTTCTTCGGCGTCGTCTGCGGCTGCGTCATCGTTCCCCGTTCCGTTGCGGCCCTCCCACGCTAACGCGAACCACACCCCACCGATGCCAGGATGATTCGGTGGCCGAAGCCGTGGACGCGCTCCAGAATCACCCGGGTGACGTCGAGTACCCGTCCGCTCCCGTCGCCGGTACACCCGGGCCCTCGAGGCGAAGCGCAAGGCCGACCCGGCCGAGATGCGCCGTCGCGCCCTCCCGGTGACGCTGATCGCCGCCCCGTTCGGCACCGCCGCCTTCACCCCGACCTTCGCCGACCTGCCGCAGGAGCTCCGCGCGAAGCACCGCGACGGCGAGGAGGGTGCACCCTGGTTCGCGCTGCCCGTGGCCTCTCTCAAGCAGCTCCGCAGCGCCCTCGACGAGCAGTTCAAGATCGTCACGAAAGCCGACGCCGAGCGCCTGCTCGAACCCCTCGCCGAGAAGGCGTTCGCCACCTACCGCAGCCGGGACGAGTACTGGCGCGAGGTCGTCATCGCGACCGCGTTCCGCACCGATTCGCTGCAGGCCGTGCAGAGTCAGCGCGACGCGCTCGCCGAACTGCGCACGTCGCGGTGGCCGGCGGCATCCGTCCCCTGGCCGATGGGCGGGGCAACCGCATGAGGGTCACGACCGACCTCGCCGAGATCGACCTGGACGTCGTCCACCGCTGGCTGTCGGAGGGTGCGTACTGGGCTCTCGGCCGCAGCCGCGACCTCGTCGAACGCGCCGCGCAGAACTCCCTCAACTTCTGCGCCCTCGACGACGACGGCACACCCCTCGGCTACGCGCGCGTCGTCACCGACTCGGCCACGTTCGCGTGGCTGTGCGACGTATACGTGGACCCGGGGGTGCGCGGAAAGGCCGTCGGCAAGACACTCGTCGGCGCCGTCGTCGACGCACTCGAGCCGATGGGACTGAAGCGCACACTCCTCGTGACCGCGGACGCGCACGGGCTGTACGAGCAGTTCGGCTTCGAGCTCCACCCGACGCCCGAACGCGTCATGCAGCGCGGCGCCTGACGCTCAGTCGAACGTCGCCGGGGTGTCGCGCGGGTACTCGCCGCCGGCGAGCTTCACGAGGTGCGCGTGCGCGTACTCGCACACCAGCGCGTGCCGGTAGACCATCTGCGGCACGTCGACGTTCGAGTCCATCCAGAGGCTCAGCGCCCCCACCTTCCACGCGCGGAACGTGTCGTCGCCCGTGATCGTCGTCAGAATCTCGAGGAACGAGTCGTCGAACTTCATCGAGTGCACCGCCCGGCGGTACTCCTCGACCGTCAGCGCCATCGAGAACGGGATGTTCATGAAGCAGAGCGCCGTCTGGATGTCGAGACGGATCAGCCGGCGGACGTGCCGCTCGGCATCCAACCGCGGGATGTCGAGCTGCTGGAAGTCGAGCTCCGCCCGCTCGGTCACCCGCACGGTGTCGAGCGCGATCAGCACGTCGTAGACGTTGACGTCGTGCTCGACCACCGCCGAGTCGCCGAGCCCCGACAGCGCCGTCGGTCGCAGCGTCACCGGCGCCATGTCGACCGGCGTGTTCCGGATGATGAAGTTCACGAGGTTCGTCTCGACGACGAAGTGCCGGATCAGCAGATCCACCGCGCTCGGCGACACGAAGTGCCGCAGGAACCACACGCACAGCGCGTCCATGACGCGCAGCGGCATCCACCGGAACGGCAGCACCCGCTTCACCACCGACACGACCCCCACCACGACCCGGGAGAACACCCGCGCGATCGGGTACAGCCACCGCCGCGACAGCCGCCGCTGGTCGTTGATGATCTGCCGGATCACGGCCCGGTCGAGCGGCACCGACGGGTCGGCGTAGATCGCCTCCCACATGCTCGGGTCGCTCTTCGCGAACTCCGGCACGACCGGCAGCGGCGGCCGCTTCGCCACGTCAGCGATCCAGCTCTTCGAGCTGCAGCGCGTACAGCCGCGCCACGACCTGCGCGCACCGGACGATCTCGTCGGCGTCCTCGTCGGTGATGATCCCCGACGTCAGGATCGCCTCGAGGTCGCCCGTGTGGTTGCCGTCGGCGACCTCGTGGTACCGCATGAAGTTCACCTGGTTGTCAGCGAGCCCCAGCACCTCCTGGAACCGCGCCGCCCACCCCGCCGCGCGCTGCGCGCCGAGCCCTTCGATGATGAACATCGCGCCGAGCAGCCCCGTCGGGTTCGGCCGGTCGGCGTACGTGAACATGTACCCGGACAGCGCCTCGGACCCGAGGTTCTTGCGCCCCGCGCGCAGCTCGGCCAGCGACCCGCCGATGGCGACGTAGTCGCGCTCGAGCATCAGGTAGTCGCGGTGCTCCTCCTCGGCGTGCTTTATCGCCGCCGCCCGCAGATCGAAGTGCGCGATGTCGAAATTGGATGCCGCCCGCGAGATCCACGGCGACCCGTCGACCACCTGCTGCCGCAGGTTGAACAGCAGCCGCTCGTAGTCGCGCAGGGTGACGGTTCCGGCATCCAACCGCTGCAGGATCGGGACGCGCGAGAGGTGCTCCTCGAGCTCCTCCCACACCGCGGCGAGGCGGTCGGCGAGCGAGTCGACGGTGGCGGTGGCGGTGTCGGTGGTCATGACGATGCTCCTTGCTGCGGTGGGGCGACGACGGTCAGGTGGGCGAACGCGAACGAGAACCGGCCCGACTCGGGCACGGCGAGCAGGATCGTCTCGCCGGGGGAGAAGCGCCCGCTGCGGAACGCCTCCTCCAGCGCGATGAAGATGCTGGCCGCCCCCGTGTTGCCGCACGTCTCGAGGTTCGAGAACCAGCGGTCGGTGTCGAGCGTCGGCACGCGCGTGCGCAGGCCGTCGAAGGCCAGGTCGCGGAACGCGTTGGTGCTGTAGTGGCAGATGACGTGGTCGAGGTGGCTGATGTCGACCAGGCCGATGTCGACGAGCTCCTCGAACTGGGCGAGCCCTGCGCCCGCGAGGTCGTCGAGCATGCTGACGTCCTGCCGCAGCAGGAACATCCCGGCCGCGGCCGCGTCGTCGACCGGCACGTCCTGCCACGTCGACCCGACGACCGGCTCCGGCCCCTCCATGCCCGCGCGCATGCAGACGTCGTACTCGTGCGCGAGCGACACGTGCCGCACCCAGTCGACCCGCAGTGAGAGGCGAGTCGGATGCGGCTGGAACTCGACGACGACCGCACCCGCGCCGTCCGAGAGCATCCACCGCAGGAAGTGCGAGTCCATCCCGGCGCGGATGCCGTCGTACCGGCGCTGCCGCAGGCTGCGGCTCGACAGCTCCGATCCGACGACGGCGGCGCGCGGGTGGTCGCCGAGCTTGATCTTCGACACCGCGGCATCCAGCGCGGCAAGACTCGACGCGCACACGCCCGACGCCGAGAGCAGCTGCATCGGACCGCCGCCGAGCCGGCCGTGCACCATCGAGGCGAAGCCGGGGACGAGAACGTCGCCCATCGTCGTCGCGGTCGCGAGCATCCGCAGGTCACCCGCCGCGATGCCGCGGTCGTCGAGCGCGGCGGTCAGCGCCTTGACCGCGAGCTCCTCGTTGAGCTCGGTCGGCTCGCCCTGCTCGTCGAGCGCGTAGTACCGCTGCCGGATGCCGTTCGCATCGAGCACGCGACGACGGATGCGGGCGGTCACCGCGTCGTCTCCGCCGAGGCGGCTCACGATGCCGTCGTTGTCGACCGGATCGCCGGGCAGGTACCGCCCGAAGCCGGTCAGGTATGCGGACGCCGTCGATGCCATGCGTCCGACCCTAGAGGGTCGGCGTGGACGGACCGGGGTGTTATCCCCGAGTCACTTCTCGACCGGGCGCCCCTCGGCGATCCACGAGCCCGTGCCGCCTTCGACGTTCGTCGTCTCGAGTCCATGGTGCTCGAGGAACGCCGCGGCGCGGGCACTGCGCCCGCCAGCCTGGCAGATGAGGTGCAGGTCGTCGAGCTCGCGCAGCTCGTCGACGTGATCGGGCACCGTCGCGAGCGGGATGTTGCGCGCGCCGGGCACGTGGCCGGCCGCGAACTCGTCGGGTTCGCGCACGTCGATGATGTTCGCGGGGGAGGCCTCGGCCAGCTGCGCCGTCGTGATGGAGTGCATACCTCGATGCTCGCAGATCAGAGCGGATGCCGGGCCGCGGCGTCGGCGATCGTTACCCTCGGATCATGCCGATCCGCTCAGCTCTTCGTGCCCTGAACGATCCGACCTCGATCACCCACGGCGTCGTGTCGTCGTGCGTCGTCGGTGTCCTCACCCTCATCGACCCCCGCCGTCTCACGGTGGGGCAGCGCCTCGTCTACCGGCTGGCGAACGCGGGGCTCGCCGCCTGGACCGTCGGCGTCGGATTCCGCAGCAGCGATCCGAGCGGCGCAGTGTCGCCGGTCGGGCGGGCGGCGCTCGTCGCGGGCGCCGCCGGTGCGGCCCTCGGCTTGGCCGATGCGGGCGAAGCGGTGGACGCCCGCGTGCAGGACGCGATCGCGCGCACCGGCGCCCGGCATCCGCGCCGTTGGCTGGCAGCCGGCGGGACGGTCCTCGCCTTCGGCTCGTGGTGGGCGAGTCGAACCCTCGACGCTCCGGAGGACGAGGACACCCCCGAGGTGCACGAAGCCGCCGTCGACCTGCCGGAGGACGTCCGCGCCCTCGCCGCGCATCTGCTCGCCGCCACCGATCTCTTCGGTGCGCCGGAGCTCCGCGCCCAGCTCGCGCATGCGCAGCGTCTGGTCTTCGACGACAGCGACGGTGGATTCTGGCCGGTCGCGCAACTCCAGGTCGACGTCGACCTGCCGCGGGCGGTTCCGGCGGACGCGACGTTCCCCGTCGTCGGTCGGTTCCGCGCACTGGGCGATGTCACCTTCGACGTGCGGCTCGTGGTGACGGACGGTGTGCTCGCGAGCCTCTTCGTCGATGAAGGCGGCGACTGGACGCCCGAGCAACGCGACGCCTGGTACGAGTCCGGCGGCGACCTCGGAGCGCTCGGCGGCTGGCCCGCGCTCGGCGACCTGGAGATGCTCATCGAATCGCCCGAGGGGCTTCGCCCAATCGGCGCCTAGACGGCAGGGTCGGAGCCGGATGCCGGCCGCGATAACGTTCCCCCATGATCCCGATCGAGCACCTCGTCGCCTTCGTCCTGGCGTCGATCGTGCTCATCGTCATCCCCGGCCCGGGAGTGCTCTTCGTCGTCGGTCGCTCGATCGCCCTCGGGCGCCGCGCCGGGGTGCTGAGCGTGCTCGGGAACTCCCTCGGCAACATCCCCGCCCTCCTCCTCGTCGCCTTCGGTGTCGGCGCGATCGTCGCCTCGTCGGTCGTCGCCTTCACCGCGATCAAGATCGTCGGCGCCGCGTACCTCGTGTACCTCGGGGTCCAGGCCATCCGGCACCGGCGCGGCCGCATCGAGCAGGGCGGGCGGGCACCGGCATCCGTCCTCACTCTGCTGCGCCAGGGCTTCTTCGTGGGGATGACGAACCCCAAGACCATCGCGTTCTTCGTTGCCGTGCTGC
The DNA here is from genome assembly GCF_049545465.1 of Microbacterium sp. NPDC079356. NCBI lineage: Bacteria > Bacillati > Actinomycetota > Actinomycetes > Micrococcales > Microbacteriaceae > Microbacterium > Microbacterium sp. NPDC079356. Next base: position 12,131 of record NZ_JBMWDN010000001.1, read on the forward strand.
CCCAGTTCGTCGCGCGCGACGCCGGGCCGATCTGGCTGCAGCTGCTGATGCTCGGCCTGGTCTTCCAGGTGCTCGCTGTCATCTGCGACAGCATGTGGGCGCTCGCCGCCGGCACGGCCCGGTCGTGGTTCGGGCGGTCGCCGCGGCGCCTGTCGGCGCTCTCGGGCGCGGGCGGCGTGATGATGATCGGGCTCGGCGGCGCGCTCGCGTTCAGCGGCGCGAAGAGCTGACGCGGGAATGTTCCGGCGCCCCGATGCGCTGCAACCCGGCATGACGAACACCACGAAGCCTGCACAGTCATCCGGCACGTTCCGCATCGGCGGGGAGCTCGAGGTGAACCGCCTCGGGTACGGCACGATGCAGCTCACCGGACCCGGCGTCTGGGGTCCGCCCAAGGATCACGACGAGGCCATCCGCGTCCTCCGCCGCAGCGTCGAGCTCGGCGTCAACTTCTTCGACACCGCCGAGTCCTACGGCCCGTACGTCGCCGAGGAGCTCCTCAAGGAGGCGCTGCACCCCTACGCCGACGACGTCGTCATCGCGACCAAGTCCGGTCTCACGCGCACCGGCCCCAACGTCTGGCCGCCGCTCGGGCGCCCCGAGTTCCTGCGCCAGGGTGCCGAGATGAGCCTGCGCCGCCTCGGCCTCGAGCGCATCGACCTGTTCCAGCTGCACCGCATCGACCCGAAGGTCCCGCTCGAGGACCAGGTCGGCGAGCTGAAGGCGCTGCAGGACGAGGGCAAGATCCGCTACATCGGCCTCTCCGAGGTCTCCGTCGACGAGGTGAAGGCCGCGCAGGAGATCGCCGAGATCGTCACGGTCCAGAACCTCTACAACCTGCAGCACCGCGACGCCGAGGCGCTCCTCGACTGGTCGGAGGAGCAGGGCATCGGCTTCATCCCGTGGTTCCCGCTCGCGACCGGCGGTCTCACCGGCGCCGACTCGCCGCTCACCGACATCGCCGAGCGCAAGAACGCGACGCCGGCGCAGATCGCGCTCGCCTGGCTGCTGAAGCGTTCGCCGGTCATGTTGCCGATCCCGGGCACGTCGAGCGTCGCGCACCTCGAGGACAACCTGCAGGGTGCCGTCATCGAGGTGACCGACGAGGAGTTCGCGGAACTCTCCGCGCTCGGCAGCTGACCCCCTCGCGTCACCCGCCCACCTCTGCAAGGGTGGGCGGGTGACGCATTCCAGTGGGCAGCCCGTCGTCCGTATGTGGACGGGCGTCGTCCGCACTGAGGACGAAGGCCGTTACGTCCAGTACGTCGAACGCACCGGCATGGACGCGTATCGCGCGACACCCGGGAACCTCGGTGCGTGGCTGTTGACCCGGGACCTGGGCGACGGCCGGACCGAGATCACCACCCTGTCGCGGTGGGAGAACTTCGCCGTCATCGCGGCTTTCGCGGGGGAGGACATCGAAGGCGCAGTCTTCTATCCCGAGGACGACGAGTTCCTCCTCGAACGCGACGAGCGGGTCCGCCACTACCGCCAGACGTGACCCGTATCTTCCGGGCTCCATCGCGCGTACGGTGAGGCTTATGTGGACAGTACTCATCATCTTGCTCGTCATCTGGGTGGTGCTGTCGATCGTCGGATTCGTGTTCGAGGGCCTTTTCTGGTTGGGCCTCATCGGAATCGTGCTCTTCGTCGGCACCATCCTCTTCGGATTGATCCGGCGCAGCGCCGCGAAGAAGAAGGCCTGAGCGGGCGGCATCCGCGTCGGTGGGGCAGGGTAGAGGCGTGGCCGTCGTCTCCGAGCTCTACCGCTATCCCGTCAAAGGGTTCACGCCCGAGCCCCGCACCGAACTCCGCGTGCAGGACGACGGTCGCATCGCCGGTGACCGTGTGCTCGCCTTCCGCTTCGCGGATGCGACCGAGCCCGAGGATGCCGGTGGCCTCGAGTCGTGGCCGAAGAGCAAAGGGCTGTCGCTCATGGACTTCCCCTCGATCGCGCGCGTGCGCGCGGTCTTCCATGCGCAGACCGGTCTGCTGCGACTGAGTGAGGACGGGCGGGTCCTGGCGGAGGCGGGCCTCGATGAGGCGGGACGGCACGAACTCTCGGCGGCCGTCACCGCGTTCGTCGAACGGTCCGCGGACGCGCGGCTGCTGCAGCGCCCGGGCGTGCTGCCCCTGCACCTCGTGGGAGACGGTCGCACCGCGCGGTTCCAGGATCGCGCCCGCGGCTACGTGTCACTGCACGGCGCGGAGACCGTCGCAGACGTGGATGCGGCGACGCCAGCGCCCGTCGACAGTCGCCGCTTCCGCTCGAACATCGTCCTCTCGGGGATCGCGCCCTGGGCCGAGCTCGACTGGTCCGGTCACGTCCGCATCGGCGGGGTGCGGTTCGAGGTGCAGCGTCCCATCGGACGGTGCGCCGCGATCACCGCGAACCCCGACGACGGACGGCGGGATGCCCGTCTGCTGCGGATCTTGACGACCGAGTTCGGCCAGAGTGAAGCGACCCTGGGGGTCCTGCTGCTACCCGCGGACGGCGGCGGAGTCGTGCGTGTCGGCGACGAGGTCGTCGTCGAGGCGGGCTGACCGTTCGAACGAGACCGTGGCGGCCAGCGTGGCCACAGCAGCGGCGCGGTCATTCTCCCGCGCGGCGAGGTCCATCGTCTGGGTCTCGACCTCGGCTTGTCGCGCGCGCAGATCGGTGCTGATGTCCGCGAGTCGATCGGCGAGGAAGACCGCGAGGCCGTCGTGGAGCTGTTCGAGCGTCGTGCCGTGGATCTCGAGGCGACGGTCGGCCACCGTCAACGTGACCGATCCGTAACCGGCGCCCGCCAACAGCCGCGCGGTGTCGTCGCCCACGATCTCGTCGAGTTCGGCCTTCTCGGGGCGCCGGTCGAACACCGCCTCGACGGTGTACCGCTCGGGTGCGGCCTGCGTCATCAGTCCGGCGGGAAGGGACCCGACGAGGACCGACCTGAGGCCGAGGACGTCGGCGGTGCCGCGTCCCGATTTCGTGTGTGTGCTCATCTTCGGACGTTACGCCCCTCAGATGTGCACCTCACAGGTTGGGCCGACCGGCCCGACCTCGTCGTCATGTCCAACGCCTTCACCCTCGGTCACACGGTCGCCGGTCAGGACCTGTCCGCCGACGACCTCATCACCGGGGAGTGAGCCTCGCCGCGTGCTACACGCCCACGTCCTCGCCCCGCGCGTGCGACAGCGCCGTCGACGGCGCCTGGCGCGCGATGGAGGAAGCGTCGGAGTCGTTGGCGACGACCGCCGGCGACCACGCGCTGTCGTCGCTGCCGTTCACCTGCGCCGACGACGTCTGTCCGCCCTTCGCCGGAACGATCCCGACGAAGTACGACCAGACCCACCTCACCGTCGCCTACGCGGAGCACATCGCGCTGGCCCTGCAGCAGGCACTCGACGCGATGGGGCTCCTCGAGTAAAGAATTCTTGACACGTTGCTGATCGTCGTGTCATCCTTCTGATGTCAAACATTCCTGACATCGGAGGTGCAGCATGGCTCGTGAAGAACGCGCCGCGTGGGTCGGACTCGTCGTCTCGCTCATCGCCATCGCGGTCTACGCCGCAGTCGTCGCGGGGCGGGCGGCATCCACCCCCCTCCCGGAGGTCGACTGGCTCGGACCCATGCTCTGGACGATCATCGGCGGCATCGTCGTCTCGATCGTCGTCACGATCATCTGGGGTGTCGTCGCTGAGGGCGGGTCCCTCCGCGGCGAGAACGCCGCCGACGAACGCGACCGTGCGATCACGCAGATGGGCGACCGCGTCGGTGTCGCGTTCCTCGTCATCGGCGGCGTCGTCGGCATCGCCCTCTGCGCGATCGACGCCGCCCCGTTCTGGATCGCGAACACGCTCTACGCGGGCTTCGCTCTCTCGTCCGTCGTCGGCGGCATCGCCCGCGTCGTCGCCTACCGCCGCGGGCTCGTCTGATGGTCAAGCCGACACGCGTCACGAACGCCATCCGCGAGCTGCGCACCGACCGCGGGCTCACCCAGGCCGACCTCGCCGGCGCCGTCGGCGTCACCCGCCAGACCCTCATCGCCATCGAACAGGGCAAATACTCGCCCTCGCTCGAGATGGCCTTCCAGATCGTCCGCGTCCTCGATGTCCCCTTCGACGCGGCCTTCCAGTACCCGGAGGACTGACCTATGACCGACACCATGACCGTCTGGCGCCAGCGCCGCTACGGTTCCGCCGACGCCGTCCGCCCCGAGACGGTCCCGGTCCCCGCACCGCGCGCCGGCGAGGTCCTGCTGCAGACGGATGCCGTCGCCCTGAACTCCGGCGACATCCACCTCATGCGCGGTGAGCCGGGACTCGTCCGCGTCGCGCTCGGCCTCCGCGGACCGCGCATCCGAGGCCGCGGCATGGACGTCGCCGGCACCGTCCTCGCCGTCGGCGACGGCGTCACCGAGTTCGGCGTCGGCGACGCCGTCGTGGGGTCGGGGCGCGAGACCCTCGCCGACCGCGTCGTCGTCTCCGCGAAGCGACTCACCCGCCTGCCCGAGACGGTCGCGCCCGCGATCGCTGCGACCCTGCCCATCGCCGGCAACACCGCCGTGCAGACCCTCGACGCCTGCCGCGTCGGCTCCGGCGCGCGCGTCCTCATCGCGGGAGCGGGCGGCGGCGTCGGCACCTTCCTCGTGCAGCTCGCCGCCGACCGCGGCGCCGAGGTGTGGGCGACGTGCGGGGAGCGCGCGCGACCCGTGCTCGAGCGGCTCGGAGCCGCTCGGACGTTCGACTACCGCGCGCTCGAACTCAGCGACCTGCCCCGCGGCAGGTTCGACGCCGTCGTCGACATCGCCGGCGAGCCGCCCCTCACGGTCCTCCGGGACCTGCTCGCCCCCGGCGGCACCGCTGCCCTGGTCGGCGGCGACGGGCATCCCTTCTTCGGACCCTTCGGACGCATCCTCCGCTCCGCCGTCACCCGCGGGCGGTTCCGCCCGATCACCGCCGTCACCCGCACCGAGACGACGGCGCAGCTGGTCGAGCTCGCGGCATCCGGTCGTCTCACCCCGCACCTCGAGCGCACCTTCCCGCTCTCGCAGGCCCAGGCCGCGCTCGCCTACGTCGAGGCGGGCCGCACCGTGGGCAAGGTCGTCGTCGTCCGCGACGGACTGCTCGACGCCTGACGCCGGATTCCGACAGGATGGCGGGATGCCTCTCCTCCCCGCACCCCGCCTGATCGACCCCGCCGCCGTCCCCGCCCTGCGGTGGGGTGTCGTCGGCACCGGCATCGCCGACCGGTTCGTGCACGCCCTCCACGCGCACACCGGGCAGCGCGCGGTCGCCGTCACCGCGCGGGATGCCGACAAGACCCGCGCGTTCGCCGACGCCCACGGCATCGGCCGCGTGCACCGGTCGGTCGCGGACCTGGTCGACGACCCGGAGGTCGACGTCGTCTACGTCGCCACGCCGCACCCGCTCCACCGCGAGCAAGCGCTGGCGGCCATCGCGGCCGGCAAGCACGTCCTCATCGAGAAGCCGATCGCCCTCACGGCCGCCGACGCGACCGAGATCCTGGCCGCGGGGCGCGCCGCCGGCGTCCTCGTCGCCGAGGCGATGTGGACGCGCTACCTGCCGCAGGCCGACGTCATCCGGCAGGTGCTCGCCGCCGGCACCCTCGGCGAGATCGACCTCGTCCGCGCCGACTTCGGCTCGCTCGTCCCGTTCGACCCCACCAGCCGCATGTTCGATCCCGCCCTCGGCGGCGGTGCCATGCTCGACCTCGGCGTCTACATCGTCGCGTTCGCGTCGTCCATCATCGGGCCGCCGAGCACGATCCGCGCCGTCGGCACCCTCGCTCCCACCGGTGTCGACGACAGCGCGACGATCGCCCTGAAAACGGATGCCGGGGCGCAGGCCGCGCTCACGACCACCTTCGGTGCGGTCACCCCCGTCGAAGCGACGGTGTTCGGCTCACGGGGGCGGCTCGACGTCCTCGCGCCGTTCTACGGCCCCACCGGTCTGCGGCTGCAGCTGCACGGTGCCGACGAGGAGGTGTGGCACGACGACGCGCTCCCCACCGTCCACGACGGCCTCGGCTACCAGGCCACGGCCTTCGCCTCGTTCGTCGGTGAAGGGCTCGTCGAGTCGCCGCTGCACCCTCACGACGAGGTCGTCTCGGTCCTCGCGACGATCGACGAGGTGCGCCGACAGATCGCCGCCGATTGACCGGGCGGGGTTAGCCTTGGTCACCATGACCATTCAGCACACCGTCGTGTTCGCGCTGCACCACGCCGAGGGCTCCTCGGAGGAGAAGACGTTCCTGACGGACGCCCAACGGTCGCTGTCGGCGATCCCCGGCGTGCAGCAGTTCCGCATCAACCGTCAGGTCAGCGACAAGAGCGACCTGCGCTGGCAGTTCACGATGCTCTTCGACGACCAGGCCGCCTACGCCGCGTACAACGAGCACCCCGACCACGTCGCGTTCGTCGAGAGCCGCTGGCAGCACGAGGTGCGCGACTTCCAGGAATACGACTTCGTCGCGGGCGACTGACCCGGCCGCAGGCGTGTCAGCGCTCCGCGCGCACCTCGGCGAGCGAGGGGTAGTCGGTGTAGCCGACGGCCCCACCCGTGTAGAAGAACTCCGGCCGCGGCTCGTTGAGCTCGGCCCGCTGCTCCCACCGGAGGGCGAGGTCGGGGTTCGCGATCGCAGGTCGGCCCACCGCCACGGCGTCGGCCCAGCCCTCGAGCACGAGCTCCTCGGCCTCCTCACGCGTCGTGACCGTGCCGAAGCCGGAGTTCACGATCGACGGTGCGGCCGCCTCGTGCCGGATCCGCTGGACGATAGTGCTCTTCGGGTCGGCGTGCAGCAGGTCGACGAACGCGAGCCCGAGCGGAGCCAGGCCCTGCGCGAGCGCGGTGTACGTCGCGAGCGCGTCGGCGTCGTCGGTTTCGAGGACCCCGGGGATCTGGTGTTGCGGGGAGAGACGGATGCCGGTGCGCCCCGTACCGACCGCGTCGGCGACCGCGCGGGTCACCTCGACGGCGAAACGTGCGCGGTTCTCCGGGGACCCGCCGTAGACGTCGTCGCGGACGTTCGACTCAGGGGAGAGGAACTGGTGCACGAGGTAGCTGTTCGCGCCGTGGACCTCGACGCCGTTGAGCCCCGCGGCGATCGCGTTGCGCGCCGCCTGGACGAACTGCTCGACGACCTCGGCGACCTCCGCCGTGCTCAACTCATGGGGGACCGGCAGCGCGACCTTGCCGTCCCGGGTGCGTCCCTCGCCGGGCGAGGCGATCGCGCTCGGGCCGACGACACGGTCGACGCCCGAGATCTCGGGATGCGACACACGGCCGCCGTGCATGAGCTGCATCACGATCGTGCCGCCCTCGGCGTGCACGGCCTCGGCGACGCGGCGCCAGCCTTCGACCTGCTCGGGCGTCTCGATGCCGGGCTGCCCGAGGTACGACATCCCCTCGCGCACCGGCCATGTGCCCTCCGTCACGATGAGTCCCATGCCCGCGCGCTGGCGGTAGTACTCGACCATGTCGTCGGTAGGCACGCCGTCGTCGCCCGCACGCGTGCGGGTCAGCGGCGCCATGACGACGCGGTTGGACAGATCCAGATCACCGAAGACAGCGGATTCGTACAGGCTCATGCTGAGGGGGAACGACGCACACAGCGCGTTATTCCGTCGCGGCCTTCCCTCCCGCCGGAGCGGCGTCCTCTGCGACCGGCGCGTCGACGAGGTCGTCGTGCGCCTGCTCGAACTGCGAGCGGTACAGCCGGTAGTAGGCGCCCTGCGCCGCGATGAGCTGGTCGTGCGTGCCCTTCTCGACGATGTCGCCGTGCTCCATCACCAGGATGAGGTCGGCGTCGCGGATCGTCGAGAGCCGGTGCGCGATGACGAACGACGTGCGTCCTTCGCGCAGCGCCGCCATGGCGTGCTGCAGGAGCAGTTCGGTCCGTGTGTCGACCGACGAGGTCGCCTCGTCGAGGATCAGCACGGCCGGCTGCGCCACGAATGCCCGGGCGATCGTGATCAGCTGCTTCTCGCCGGCGGAGACGTTGGAGGCGTCCTCGTCGAGCATCGTGTCGTAGCCGTCGGGGAGCGAGCGCACGAAACGGTCGACGCGCGTCGCGACGGCGGCATCCACGATCTCGTCGTCCGTCGCCGACTCGCGCCCGTACCGGATGTTCTCGCGGATCGACCCGGCGAACAGCCACGGATCCTGCAGCACCATGCCGGTGCGGGAGCGCACGTCGTCACGGGAGAGCTGGGCGATGTCCTGACCGTCGAGCAGGATGCGTCCGCCGTCGAGCTCGTAGAACCGCATCAGCAGGTTGACGAGCGTCGTCTTGCCCGCACCCGTCGGGCCCACGATCGCCACCGTCTGCCCGGGCTCGACCCGGAACGACAGGTCGGTGATCAGCGGGTGCTCGGGCGTGTACGAGAACTTCACGTTCTCGAACTCGATGACACCGCGCCCGTCGCCCCGGGCGGGGGCGTCGGCGGCATCCGGTTCCTGCTCCTCGGCGTCGAGCAGTTCGAACACCCGCTCGGCCGAGGCGGTGCCCGACTGCACGACCGCCGCCATGCCGCCGAGCTCGGACAGCGGCTGGGTGAACTGCTGCGAGTACTGGATGAACGCCTGCACGTCGCCGAGGCGCAGCTGTCCGCTCGCGACCTGCAGACCGCCGAGCACGGCGATGCCGACGTAGGTCAAGCTGCCGATGAACGTCATGCCGGGCATGATCATGCCCGACAGGAACTGCGCCTTGAACGCCGCCTGGAAGAGCTCTTCGTTCTCCTCCTGGAACTTCGCCTGCGCGTCGGCCTCGCGACCGAAGACCCGCACGAGCGAGTGCCCCGAGAACGACTCCTCGACGCGGGCGTTGAGGCGACCGACCTTGCGCCACTGCACCCCGAACGCCTTCTGCGACTTCGGCCCGATGATGCCGAAGATGATCGCCATGAGCGGCAGGGCGACGAGCGCGACGATGGCGAGCTGCCACGAGATCGAGAACATCATGACGAGCACACCCACGACCGTGAGGATCGCGGTCAGCGCACCCGAGAGCGACTGCTGCATCGTCTGGGTGATGTTGTCGATGTCGTTGGTGACGCGCGAGATCAGCTCACCGCGCTGCACGCGGTCGAAGTGCGACAGCGGCAGGCGGTTGAGCTTGGCCTCGACCTGCTCGCGCAGGCGCCACATCGTGCGGACCATGATCACGTTGATGACGTAGCCCTGCAACCAGGTGAGGACCGCGGAGACGACGTAGATCACGAGCACCCAGGTGATGACGACCTTCAGTGCGTCGAAGTCGACCCCGGCACCGGGGGCGTAGTTCTGCATCGCGCCCACGATGTTCGCGAAATCGTCCTGACCCTGCGAGCGCAGCGCCGCGACGGCCTCGTCCTGCGAGAGCCCCGCCAGCGCCGGATTCTGCCCAAGGAAGTTCGAGAGGAACCCCTCGAAGACGATGTTGGTCGCCTCGCCCAGCACCTTCGGCGCGATCACGGCGAGCACGACGCCGACGGCGCCGGCGAGTGTGACGAGACCGAACCACCACTTGTAGGGCGAGAGCAGCCCGATCATGCGGAAGAAGCTCGGGCCGAACTGCGACGCCTTGCCGGGGGCGACGGAGTCCCAGTCGCCGCTGTTCAGGCGGGCCTGTTCGGCGAGTTCCGCTTCGAGGCGCTCCTCCTCGGTCATCTCCTTCTCGGGCGCGCTCATGCGTCCACCCCCAGCTGCGATTCGACGATCTCGCGGTAGGTGTCGTTCGTGGCCAGCAGCTCGTCGTGCGTGCCGACCCCCACCATCCGGCCGCCGTCGAGCACGACGATGCGGTCGGCATCCGTGATCGTCGAGACGCGCTGCGCGACGACGATCTTGGTCACCTGCGGCAGTTCTCGCCAGAGGGCCTGGCGGAGTTTCGCGTCGGTCGACAGGTCGAGCGCCGAGAACGAATCGTCGAAGACGAGGATGTCGGGCTGGTGCACGATCGCGCGGGCGATCGACAGGCGCTGCCGCTGCCCGCCCGACACGTTCGTGCCGCCCTGCGCGATGCGGGCGTCCAGACGGTCGTCCATCTCCTCGACGAAGTCGCGACCCTGCGCGATCTCGAGGGCGTGCCACAGTTCGTCGTCGGTGGCGTCCTCGCGGCCGAACCGCAGGTTCGAGGCGACGGTGCCGGTGAACAGGAACGCCTTCTGCGGGACGAGGCCGATGCCCTGCCACAGCCGGTCGAGGTCCGCCTCGCGCACGTCGACGCCCGCGACCCGGACGGATCCGCTCGTCACGTCGAACAGCCGCGGGATGAGCGACACGAGCGTCGTCTTGCCGGCGCCGGTGGATCCGACGATCGCGACCGTCTCGCCGCGCGCGGCCGAGAAGCTCACCCCCGAGAGCACGGGCTCGTCGGCTCCGGGGTAGGTGAAGGTGACGTCGTCGAACTCGACGGTGCTGGGCGTCGGGAAGGCCGACACGGGCTGGGTGGGCTTCACCAGTCCGCCCTCGACCGCGAGGACCTCGCCGATGCGGTCGGCCGACACGGCGGCGCGCGGGATCATGATCGTGATGAACGTCGCCATCAGCACACCCATCAGGATCTGACCGATGTACTGCATGAAGGCGAACAGTGTGCCGATCTGCACCGACCCCTCGTTCACCTCGATGCCGCCGAACCAGATGACCCCGACGACGGTGACGTTCAGGATGAGCATCGCGAGCGGGAACATCAGCACGAAGAGCGACCCGACCTTGCGGCCGACGACCATGATGTCGGTGTTCGCGCCCCGGAAGCGCTCCTCCTCGATACGCTCGCGCACGAACGCGCGGACGACGCGGACGCCGGTGAGCTGCTCGCGCATGATGCGGTTCACCGCGTCGAGCTTCTTCTGGTAGCTGCGGAACAGCGGCACCATCCGACTGATGATGAGGATGCCGACGACCAGCAGCGTCGGCACCGACACGCCGATCAGCCAGCTGAGTCCGACGTCCTGCTGCAGCGCCATGATGATGCCGCCGATGGCCAGCAGCGGCGCGGTGACGAGCATCGTCGCGCCCATCATCGCCAGCATCTGCACCTGCTGGACGTCGTTGGTGTTGCGGGTGATGAGCGAACCGGCGCCGAACTGCGTGACCTCGCGTTCGGAGAACCCGCTGACGCGCTGGAAGACGTCGCGGCGGATGTCGCGCCCGACGGCCATCGCGGCGCGGGCGGCGAAGAACGTGGCGATGATCGAGGCGACGATCTGCCCGAGGGCGATCGTCAGCATGAGGACACCGTGCGACCAGATGTAGCCGATGTCGCCGCGGGTGACGCCGTTGTCGATGATGTCGGCGTTGAGACGGGGGAGGTAGAGCGCGGCCATGGCGGAGGCGAACTGGAAGACCAGCACCCCGACCACCAGCCAGCGGTAGGTGCGCAGGTAGCGCACCAGGAGGGTTCCGAGCATGAGTCTCAGAGTGCCACCACCCGCCGACCTGCGCGTCCCCCCTGCGGGGGGATGTCCGCTGACGGCGTAGCGCCGTCAGGCCACCGCGGCGAGCAGTTCCTTCACGTGCGCGACGATCTCGCGCGGACGGAAGGGTTTGGCGACGACCTCGTCGACCCCGGCGCGGAGCGCCTCCTCGCGGTCCGAACTGTGGACGCGCGCGGTGAGCATGATGATGTGGGGCTGCGGGATGCCGGCGGCCCGGATCTCACGCGCTGCCTGAATGCCGTCGGTGCCGGGCATCATCCAGTCCATCAGCACGACGCGCGGATGGTCGGCGACGACCCGTTCGACCGCCTCCCGGCCGTTGCCGGCGCGGCCGGCCACGATCCCGGCGCGGTCGAGGCTGGAGACGAGGAGCATGGCGATGTCGTCGTCGTCGTCAACCACGAGCACGGAAATCTCCACCCCCGTACTCTGACACGATCCCGGGGTGTGGACGAACCCGGGCCGCGGGCGGGGGAATGCCGGCGTTCGACCGTGCCCCCGGCCGAGGAGTTCGCGCTGTCGGCATGAGAGGGACGGATGCCGGTGCGCGCGTCGCTAGGATGACGCCGTGACAGCCTCCGGAGACGAGCCCCGGGGCATCCGTTCCCCGCGGAATGCCCGGTGGCTGCGCGATGTCACCGACCGGGTCCCCACCGCGTGGCTCCCCGGCATCGTCACCGCCGTGTTCCTCGGCGCGGCGGCCGCGTTCGGCGGGCTCGAAGCCGTCGCCGCGCCCCCCATCGCGACCCTCCAGCCCGGCGACGAGCACCGCAACGACATGCTCGCGTTCACGGTGGAGCGGGCGGTGCTCATCGACTCGTTCCCCGAGGCGGGCGCGTCTGCGAACGCCGAGGAGGGTGAGCGGGTCCTCGCCGTCGTCGTGACCGCCGAGAACACGTGGGATCGCGCGGTGCCGGCGGAGAACGACGCGTCCCTGACCGGGATGCTCCGCGCGCCCTCGCTCGCGGACCCGGTACCCGTAGCGGCGGCCCGGTTCGATGACGGGACGAAGGAGCCATGGCTGCAGCCGGGCCTGCCGGCCGAGCTCGTCGTGACCTGGATCATCGGCGCAGATGAACTGGCTGCGGGCGATGAGCTCGAGCTCGAACTCCGAGACTTCACCCTCCAAGAGGGCCAGATTGTCTTCTCAGGCGAGGTGTGGATCGACCCGGTGGTGGGTGCGCGGGTGTCGGTGCCGGTGACCGACGTCGGATCCGGCGCCGACGCCCAGCCCGAGGAGGAGGGACAGTGAGGCGCTGGGCGGTGTGGACGATCGGCATCACACTGCTGGTCATCGCGTGGGGTGTCGCGAAGGTGACCCCCGGTACGGACCTCACCGAAGCCTCTTTCGTGACGGAGGCGCGAGTCGGAGAACGGGCCGTCGGCTCGCAGCTGGTGCTGACCGTCGTGGACATCGCGGTGGCGAGCGCCGTCTCTGACTCGCGCGGATGGACCGCGGAGGGAGAATGGCTGGTCGTGGATCTCGACGTTTCGGCGAGAACGAGCGAAGAGCTCGCCCTGCTCGCCACCGCGAACCTCATCATCGACGGCCGCACGTACCGGGCCAGTGAGCGACCCGAGTCGCTTCTCGGCGAGTCGCTCGGCGCGGGGATCACGACGAGCGGCAGCCTCGCGTTCGAGTTGCCTCAGGATGCCGACGCGAAGCACGCGACTCTGCGATTCGCGCCGAAGGGCGGCGATGTCCGTCTCGACTCCGTGACCGAGATGACGGTCGACCTCGACGACGTACCTCGGCAGGGATCGCGCGAACTTCGGCCGACCGTCGGAGGCGGACTGTGAGTGCGTGGTGGCGAAGGAATCGACGTGCGTTGCTCGCGGTCGTCATCCTGATACCGCTGACGGTCGGAGTCGCAGGCGGATGGGAGTTCTGGAAGCGCGTCCAGGGGCGACCGACGTTCGCCGTCACCGCCGCAGCCGGGAGCACGATCGATTTCGACGGCATCACCTTCGGTCCGGCGACGGCGGCGGAGGTCTCGTCCCCCGCCATCGATCTCGCTCCCGACTCGAAGGTCATCTCCGTCAGTGTGCCCGTCGATCGGCACGGAGCTGCAACCGCGTGCTCGATTCCCGTCCTCAGGGAGCTCAGCGGTCAGGGGCGGCTCTGGGAAGCCGACCACCAGCTTCTCCGCTGGGATTCGAGCCTGTACACCTTCTGCCCGTCGGATCCCGAGTGGGACTCATTCCCGGACGGGCCTTTCACGATCGACGTGCCCTTCATCGTTCCCGACGATGTCTCCGGCGAGCTCGGCGTCGAGTTCACGCTCATCGACGAGCTGCCGCGCTACCTTCGACTCGTCGTCGTGCCCTGAGTCGACGACCGGCGCTCCGATGAGGGCACCAACCGTCGCGTCGTATGCGCCCGCGATGAGCGACACCCGGATCGGTTCGATGACGAGCGCCGGGATACCGAGGAGGAGCCCGCCGGCGGCGCGCCAGAAGTCGTCGACGCCGTGCGGTCCGATCACCCGCGTCAGACCGAAAGTCAGGAGCGGGTCGAGCAATTGGACGACGACGTACGCAAGAACGTAGGCACCGACGAGGACCGGCCCGCCGCGCCACATGAGTACGAGCGTGCGCCAGATGGGTTGGAATCGGGATCCGACCCCGGAGCCGATGTCGCCGAGACGTCGACGCAGGCGTTGCGGGAGCGTGCCGTACCGAGCGCGTGCACGCTGCACGAGATCCCCGCGCCACTGCACGCCCTGGGGCGCCACCGCCTGGCCGTAGACGACGCCGGCGACGGTCAACCATGCGAGGGGAAGCGCGATCAACCCCACTACTTCGCCGACGACGAGAGCGACGGTGTCCCAGGCCCACCCGAGCGGGGCGAAGAACGACCCGGCTGCCTCGCGGAGGCCATCGACCCACTCGATCGCGCGGCGTGACTGCACCCACGACGTGACCTCGGTGACGAGGTCCCCGAGCAGCAGCACGGTGAGGAAGACCCACAAGCCTTCCAGATAGGTCGCGGCGAGCCCGGTCCAGCGGGGCAGACGTGGGTTCCATCGCCCCCACGCCCACCGGCCGACGAAGGCGGCGATCACGACGGCGACGGTCCACGGTTCCCAGGTGAGGGAGGCGACGGTGCCCGAGGTGTCGACTTCCACGCCGGAGATCACTCCGGTCAGACCGCGGCCGAGTCTCACCTGGGCTGCCGTGTCGACGTAGACGGCGAAGTCCGCTTTCAAGAGGCCGATCGCGCCGTAGATCGCCATGAAGGGCAGAGTCGAGGAAAGCATCGCGTCGCGGAACGCCACCCGTCGAGCGCGCGGCTCCGTCGGCGGCGGTGCGATCGCACCGAGCCGCACCATCCCGTCGCGGAGCACGAGGAACATCGCGACGAGGCTGATGAGCTTCGCGAGGATCGCCAACGGCAGGAGCAGGATGCCGCCGAGTGCGGTGTACCCGCCGACGTACCCGGCGACCTCGAGGCCGACGTACCGGCCGAGCGTCCCGGCCAGGTACCACGCGAGCAGCGCCGGCCAGTGGCGCACGAGAAGGCGCCACGTGAGGCCGAGCATGGTTCGCACGGTCTCACCGTAGTGGCGTCGACGGATGCCGCGGCTCAGCCGGCGCCGCCGCCCGAGTCGCCGGTTCCCCGGCGGCCCTGACGCTCGCGCGCCTCGCGCTTCGCGGCGGCCGCGGCGAGCTCGGCCCGGATCGTGTCGGTGCGGACGTCGGTCGGGCGGTCACCGGCATCCCACATCCGGTCGACGGCCGCCTGCGGGTGTCCCTCTTCGGCGGCGAGCGACGCCTCGAGCGCGCGTTCGTACCGGCTCTGCCGGCGCTTGAGCCACAGACCCGCGACGAGCATGACCGCCAGCACCGAGTACGCGACGGCGGCGAACGGGTGCAGCACGAGGTCGGCGAGGTCGCCCTGGCTCAGCTGCAGCGCCTTGCGCAGCTGCTGCTCGCCCATCGGGCCCAGGATGAGTCCGACGATGAGCGGCGCGATCGGGAATCCGAACCGGCGCATGAAGTACCCGAGCGCGCCGACGACCAGCAGGATCGCGATGTCGAGCGTCGAGAAGCTGACGGCGTACGCCCCGAGAACGGCGAACGTGATGATGCCCGCGTACAGGTAGGGCCGCGGGATCTGCAGCAGCTTCACCCAGATGCCCGCCAGCGGCAGGTTCAGGATGATGAGCAGCACGTTGCCGATGTAGAGGCTCGCGATGAGCGCCCACACCAGGTCGCCCTGGTTCTGGAACAGCTGCGGACCGGGCTGGATGCCGTACGACTGGAACGCCGTGATGATGATCGCCGCGGTCGCCGTCGTCGGCAGTCCGAGCGTCAGCAGCGGCACGAGCACACCGGCCGCAGCGGCGTTGTTCGCGGCCTCCGGACCGGCGACGCCCTCGATCGCACCGCGACCGAACTGGCTCTTGTTCTTCGACAGGCTCTTCTCGCTCGCGTACGAGAGGAAGGTCGCGACGTCCGCGCCGCCGGCGGGGATCGTCCCGACGGGGAAGCCGATGAACGTGCCGCGCAGCCACGGTTTCCACGAGCGCTTCCAGTCCTCGCGGGTCATCCAGTTGCGCCAGCCGCGGGTGACGGGGATCACCGGGATCGGTCCGTGCCGCAGACGGGCGGCGACGTAGAACGCTTCGCCGATCGCGAACAGGCCGACCGCGACGAGCACGACGCTGATGCCGTCCGACAGCGCGAGGACACCGAGGGTGTAGCGCGCCTGCCCCGTGGTCACCTCGGTGCCGATGAGCCCGATGAGCAGGCCGATGCCGAGCGAGGCGAGACCGCGCGCCGGCGACGAGCCGAGCAGCGCGCCGACGGTGATGAAGGCGACGACGATGAGCGCGACGAAGTCCGCCGGCGCGAGGTTCACCGCGAAGCGCGCGATGATCGGGGCGAACAGCGTCAGCAGCGCCGTCGCGATCGTCCCGGCGACGAACGAGCCGATCGCTGCGGTCGCGAGCGCCGCGGCACCCCGGCCGAGCTTGGCCATCTTGTTGCCTTCGATGGCGGTGATGACCGACGCCGATTCGCCCGGGGTGTTGAGCAGGATGCTGGTGGTCGAGCCGCCGTACATGCCGCCGTAGTAGATGCCGGCGAACGTGATGATCGCGGCGGTGGGGGAGAGCGAGTAGGTCAGCGGCAGCAGCAGCGCCACGGTCATCGCGGGACCGATGCCGGGGAGGACGCCGACAGCGGTGCCGACGATCACGCCGATGAAGGCGAAGAGGAGGTACTCGGGCTGCAGCGCCGTCGCGAAGCCCGCCATGAGGGAGTTCAGTGCGTCCATGATCTCTTCCGATCAGCCGAACAGGGGACCGGGGCCGTACCACCAGTCGAAGGCCATGCCGCGGGGAAGCGACAGGCCGAGGCCCTCGCCGAACAGCAGGTGGGTGCCGATGCCGAGCACGAGCCCGGCGAGGAAGGCGACCCACGGGCGCTTGGCGCCGAGGGTCCAGGCCGCTCCGCCGAACAGGAGCGCGGCGACCATCCACCAGCCGAGGATCTCGAGCAGGACGATGACGCCGACGACCAGTCCCACCAGCTTGAGGATCGTCCACCAGTCGGTCGCCGCGTTCGGGTCGATGTCCTCGCCGTCCTCGGGGGCGGCGACCTTGCCGCGCACGGCGGCGACGACCAGGAAGGCACCCGAGGCGAGGAGGATCGCCGAGACGAGGAACGGGAACACCTGCGGGCCGATCACCCCGCCGGCAGGAACGCGGATCGAGAACGCGCCGACCAAGGCGAACACGCCCAGGGCGACGATCACGCCGGCGAAGATCAGGTTGCCGATGCGGTCCGCCCCCCAGCCGGGGCGCGCAGTCTCCTGCGCACCCCGGTCCAGAGTGCTCTCGCTCATGACACGAGACCGATGTTCTTCAGGGTGCTCGTCACGTCGGTGACGTTCTCGTCGACGAAGGTCGAGAACTCGTCGCCGGTGAGGAAGGCGTCGGTCCAGCCGTTGGTCTCGAGCGCCTCCTGCCAGGCGGCCGACTCGTGCATCTCGGTGACGAGGTTCACAAGGCCCTCGGCATCCGCGTCGCTGATGCCGCCGGGGGCCAGCAGGCCGCGCCAGTTCGTGTACGTGATGTCGAAGCCCTCGTCGATCATCGTCGGGGTGTCGGGCAGCAGCTGGGCCGGCTCGTCGCTCGAGACGGCGAGGGCGCGCAGGTCGCCGGACTCGACGTACTCGGCGAACTCGCCGACACCCGAGATGCCCGCCGCCGCGTTGTTGCCGAGCAGCAGCGAGACCGCCTCGCCGCCACCGGCGTTCGGGATGTAGTTGAGCTTCTCGGTGATGCCGGCGCCGTCGAGGCCGGCCTCCTCGAGCAGGAGGCCCGCAAGGATGTGGTCGGCGCCACCGGCGGAGCCGCCGGTGATCGTGACCGACTGGCCGTCCGCGACGACCGCGTCGACGAGGTCCTGCAGGGTCTGGTACTCGCTGTCGGCCGGAACGACGACGACGAGCGGCTCCTCGGTGAGGCGCGCGATCGGGGTGGTGTCCTCGATGCGGTTCTCGGCGGCGTTCGTCTCGACCGCGCCGACCATCACGAGGCCGGTCACCATGAGGGTGTACGGGTCCTTCTCGTTCGCGAGGCTCGCGAGGCCGACGGTGCCGCCGGCGCCGCCGATGTTGGTGACCGCGGCCGTGCCGACGAGGTCCTCGTCGGTGAGCACCGCCGAGACGGCGCGGCCGGTCTGGTCCCAGCCGCCGCCGGGGTCGGCGGGGACGATGATGCTGACGTCGTCGACCTGGGCAGCCGCCTCCTCGGACTCCGCGCCGCCGCCGCCGACGGCAGCGCCGCGGGGGTTGCAGCCGGACAGCGTGAGGGCGGCGACGCCCGCGAGGGCGATGATCGCGAGGGACTTGCGCATGGGGGGACTCCTCTTCGAGTTCCGTCGAGGCATCCTCGCCCCGACGTCCGTTCGCACAGACGCTAGGCAGCGCGCCGAGGGCTGTCGCGCTTGCGCAACTAAGAGCGAGTTCGGAAAGTATTGGTCCCGCTCGCGGTGGGCGCGACGGGGCGCTCCGGGGGAGAATGAGCGCGTGCCCCGAGCGATGTCGCTGAGATGGCAGCTGCTGCTGCTGCAAGCCTTCATCGTCTGCGTCGTCATCGTGATCGCCGGGGTCGTCGCGATCTCCCTGCAGGAGCGCTCCATCCGAGAGTCCTACCGGGAGCGGATGGTGGGGGTCGCCCTCTCGATCAGCCGGTTGCCCTCCATCGCCGAGGCGTTCGACGACCCCGACCCGAGCGCCACGATCCAACCGCTCGCCGAGGTCATCCGCGAGGCATCCGATCTCACCTACGTCGTCGTGACGGATGCCGCCGGCATCCGCTACTCGCATCCGAACGAGGACCGCATCGGCGAGGCTGTGTCGACCGACCCGTCGGCACCGCTGTCGGGCCAGGTCTGGTCGGGTACCGAGACCGGGACCCTCGGCGAGTCGTATCGCGTGAAGGTGCCGCTGTACGCCGGCGGCGCCGTCTCGGGCGAGGTCATCGGATCCGTCTCGGTCGGCGTGCTCGAGTCGGAGCTCGCCGCCGACGTGCAGTCGCGGCTGCCGTGGCTGCTCCTCGCGCTCGGCGGCTCGGCCGTCGTCGGCGTGTTCGGTGCAGCCGGGGTCGCGACCCTCATCCGTCGTCGCATCCTGGGCCTCGAGCCGGAGCAGATCGCCGAGCTCGTGGCCGAGCGCGAGACGATGCTGCACCGTCTGTCGGAGGGGGTGGTCCGCGTGGACCGCGACGGGGTCGTCGCGAGCGCGAACGACGCCGCCGTGCGCCTGCTCGGGGCGGGACCGCTCATCGGCGAGCGAGCCTCGGACGTGCTCGAGGGACCGATCCACGAGGTCCTCGTCAACGGGGAGCGCGAGGGGCGCCTCGTCCTCGCCGGGGAGCGTCCGCTCATCGCCCGGGCGACGGGTCTGTACGACGACGACGGCAAGCCGGTCGGCGGCACCCTGCTGCTGCGCGACCACACCGAACTGCACCAGGCGGTCCGCGAGATGGATGGCCAGCAGTCGCTCACCGACGGACTGCGCGCGCAGGCGCACGAGTTCGCCAATTCGATGCACGTCGTGTCGGGGCTCCTCGAACTCGGCGCCTGGGACGACGCACGCGACTTCATCGCGCGGATGCAGCCGGGCGGCTCGCTCGACATCGGCGCCGCCAGCGAGCAGCTGGGGCCCGAGCTCGCGGCTCTCCTCTCGGCGAAGCTCGCGCGCTCGCGCGAACTCGGCATCACCTTCTCCATCGACGCCGAGGGCATGGTCCCCGCTGCTGTGACCGGGGACCTCGTCACGGTGGTCGGCAACCTCGTCGACAACGCGTTCGACGCGTGCCGCGCCGGCGACACGCTCGCGCTCGCCGTGCACGCCGGCGCCGAGGGCGTCAGCGTCATCGTCGAGGACAGCGGTCCCGGCGTCGATCCCGCGCTCGCCGACCGGGTCTTCGACGAGGGCGTCAGCACGAAGGATCCGAGCGCCCGCACCCGCGGCGTCGGCCTCGCCCTCGTCCGCCGCATCGCCCGCCGCCACTCGGGCGACGTCGTCCTCAGCCGGTCCGCCCTCGGCGGGGCGCGCTTCGCCGTCGTCCTCCCCGTCCCCGCGAGGGTCTCGTGAGCCTCCGCGTCCTGGTCGTCGACGACGCCCCCGCCGTCGCCCAGCTGCACGGCCGCTTCGTCGACGCCCATCCGCAGTGCGAACTCGTCGGCACGGCGGCATCCGGCCCCGATGCCGTCGACGCCATCCGCTCCCTCGAACCCGACCTCGTGCTGCTCGACGTGCACCTGCCCGGCTTCTCGGGTATCGAGGCGCTCCGCGCGGTCCGAGCGGATGCCGCCGTCCGCCAGCCCGAAGTCGTCGCCGTCACCGCGGCCCGCGACGTCGAGACCGTCCGCGACGCGCGGCTCATGGGCGTGCGGCACTACATCGTGAAGCCGTTCACCGCCCACGACCTGCACCAGCGGATCGACGACGTCATCGCCGAGCGGGGAGCCGCGGCATCCGGCGGCACGCTCGACCAGACCCGGATCGACGCCGTCATGCGGCCCTCTGCCCGGCGCTCGCTGCCGAAGGGGCTCACACGCGAGACGCTCGAGCTCGTGCACGACGCGCTGCGCCGCCTCGGCGGCGGGACGGCCGCCGACCTCGCCGCGGAGCTCGGCCTCTCGCGGGTGAGCTGCAGGCGCTACCTCGAGCACCTCGCCGACGAGGGCGCCGCCCGCCGCACGATGGACTACGCGACCGCCGGGCGGCCGAGCACGCGATACGTCGTGTGAGCGGTGGATAGCCTGACGGGATGACGACCACCTTCACCGAGGTCACGCGCGTGCGCTGCGCGCCGGAGGTGCTGTTCGACCTCTCGCTGTCGATCGACGCGCACCTCGACTCCATGCGGCGGTCGCGCGAGCGCGCTGTCGCCGGGGTGACGAGCGGGACGATCGGGCTGGGGGAGAGCGTCACCTGGCGCGCCCGCCACTTCGGCGTGATGTGGACGATGACCTCGCAGATCACCGCGCTCGAGCGGCCGCGTCGGTTCGTCGACGAGCAGGTGCGCGGACCGTTCCGGGTCTTCCGTCACGAGCACCGGTTCGAGCGGGACGGGGACGTCACGGTCATGACCGACACCGTGACCCTGCGCTCGCCGCTGCTCGGGGTGATCGTCGAACCGCTCCTGCTGCGCCCGTACATGCAGCGGCTGATCCGTACGCGGAACGCGGTGCTGGTCCGGAAAGCCGCCGCGGCCTCGGGTGGCCGGGCGGCTGACGCGGCGACTCTGACCGTCCACCGGGGATTTCGGCGTCGCGCGCGATAGCGTGGGAGCGCGTCCGTCGCGCACCGAGAGGAATCCATGAGCACTGGCAGTGAACCGACACACGCCTCCGCGCACGTCACCGGTGGGTCGGCACGGTTCACGACGGTCGACGGCGCCGAACAGACCCTCGACGCTCCTGACGCCGATGGCGTGCGCCGCCTCATCGTCGACCGGGTGAGAGCGGATGCCGCGGCCGCCGGCACGGCGATCGAACTGCGCACGAGCGGCGACCGCGGTGAGCATCGCCTGATCGTGGGACCTTCGGGTGAGATCGACGTCGAGGTGGATGACCGCACCGTCACCCGTGCGGAGCTGCGCCAGCAGGCGTGGTGGACCACGGACCCCGAGCCGGTGCACGAGGCCGAGGCTGACGAGGACGACGCTTCCGCCCCGGAGGCTGAGCCCGAGGTGGATGGCGCGGAGCCCGCGCTCGTCGCCGAGGTGCCGGCGTTCTTCCCGCCGTCGTCGAACCCTCTCCCGGAGTCCGCCGAGCGGCCCCCCGTCTTCGACAGCGGGGACGACGACGACCTCGACGAGGACGACGCGGCGGCGCCGGCCGAATGGGCACCCGCCCGCGTGACCGAGATCCCCGCAGCCGTTCCGGCGACGGGAACCGACCCCGTCGACGTCGCGCGCGCGGACGAGCCGCAGCCCGCAGCCGAGCCGGAGCCCACGGACGACCCGGAGCCCGCAGCCGACCCGGACAGCACAGCGACCGCCACGCCCGAGGCGCCGGCCCCCACCGACGGCGCACCCGCGCCCGAGACCGCGTTCGAGGCATCCGCCTCCAATGGGCCCCGTCCGTCGTTCATCGAGCCTCCCGAGGTCCACCCCGCCACCGTTTCGGGCTGGCGCTCGTTCTTCGTGCGGATCGGCATCCCGATCAAGCCGTCGAAGGCGGAACTCGCGCGCGCCGAGCGCGAGAAGGCGGTCTCGCGTCAGTGGGCCGGATGCCGCGCCATCGCCGTCGCCAACGGCAAGGGCGGCGTCGGCAAGACCATGACGACCGCGGTGCTGTCGGCGGTGTTCGCGCGCCACGGCGGCGGCAACGTCCTCGCGTGGGACAACAACGACACCCGCGGCACCCTGGGGTGGCGCACCGAGCAGGGCGACTACGACACGACGATCCGCGACCTGCTCCCCGAAGCATCGCGGCTGCTCGAGGCGACCGCATCCGTCTCCGACATCGCACGATTCGTTCATCACCAGTCCGTCGACCGCTACGACGTGCTGCGCTCGAACCCCGAACTGCTCGCGGCCGACCAGCGCATCACGACCGCCGACTTCGACCTGCTCGCACAGGTCGCGGCGCGGTACTACCGCATGGTCATCTTCGACTCGGGCAACGATGAGTCGGCCGACCGCTGGCTGCGCATGATCGATTCGGCGCATCAGCTCGTCGTCCCGACCCTCGCCGCCCCCGAGTCGGCCGAATCCGCCGCCCTCCTCCTCGACGCGCTGCGCAAGCGCGACGAGCACTCGCGCCGCCTCGCCGACGGCGCC
Organism: Microbacterium sp. NPDC079356; assembly: GCF_049545465.1. Classification (NCBI taxonomy): domain Bacteria; kingdom Bacillati; phylum Actinomycetota; class Actinomycetes; order Micrococcales; family Microbacteriaceae; genus Microbacterium; species Microbacterium sp. NPDC079356. The sequence continues at coordinate 34,866 of NZ_JBMWDN010000001.1, forward strand.
GTGGTCGTCGTCGGGCAGTCCGAGCGTGCCGGCATCGGCGCCGCGCAGCGCATCGCCGCCGGCTTCGAGGGTCACGTCCGCGCGGTCGAGATCATCCCGTTCGACGACGCGCTCAAGGCCGGCCGCATCCGGTACGACGCCCTGCAGTCACGCACGAAGGACGCCTGGATGCGCGCCGCCGCCGCTGTCGCGGACGGGCTCTGAGCGGGCGTCCGAGTCGTGCGTCTCGCGACGGCGGTGATGCTGGTCGTCGCGGTGCTGACTGGAGCGATCCTCCTGGGGGGACTCTGGCTCGACACCCGCGAGAGCGCCGACGCCCGCTGCCTCGCGGCTGAGATCCCTGCCGGCGTCGCCGTGTCGGAAGTGGCGCTGATCTCCGCCGAGGCGACGGCATGGCCGGTCGGGCGCCGCTGCGAGTGGCAGGCGGCTTCGGGCGACGGCGTCGTCGTGACGCAGACGGGATGGCCGCGGACGATCGGCTTCGCTGTGGTCGGTGCGCTGTCGGCGTGCGTCGCGATCCTCGGGATGCGGCGACGTCGGCCGGCCGCGATCGCGCCGCTCGCCGTCTGCCTCGTCGTGTACGGCCTTGCGGTCTTCTGGGCGGGTTGACCGCACCGCCCCTGGGGGAGGATGGGCAGATGACCGCTGCGGATCACGACACGCGCCTCATCGAGGTCGCCACGCGGCTCAGCATCGCTCCGGCCGGTGATTTCATGGCGCTGCGCACGGCTGCCGCGGCCGAGGCGGCCGACAAGGATCTCGCGGCCGCGATCAAGAAGCTCCGCAAGCCGGTCCTCGCCGCCTGGATCGTCAACCTGCTCGCGTCCGATGGCGCAGACGCGCTCACCCCGGCGGCCGACCTCGCCGACGAGTTCCGCGAAGCAGTGGATGCCGGCGATGCTCGCGCTCTCGCCGATCTCACCCGGCGCCGTCGCAGCATCCTCCGTGACCTCGTCGATCGCGCCGTGCGGCGTGCGGGCGAGCGCGGTGTCGAGGTAGGCGGCACCATCCGCACCGCAGTCGAGCAGACCCTCGACGCCGCGCTGCGGGATCCGGATGCCGCGGCTGCCGTCGCGAGCGCCCGGTTGCTACGCCCCATCGAGGCGACCGGAATGGACGCGCCCGACCTCTCCGACGCGGTCTCAGGACCCTTCGACGTCGCCTCAGCCCGGCCCGAGCCGACCGACGACCTCGCCGAGCGGCGCGCGGCCCGCGAGGCCGCGCGGGCGGCGGCCGAGGCGCGACGTCACGCCGAGAGTCTCGAGCGCGACCTGGATCGCATCGAGGGTCGGTGGCAGGCGGCGCAGGAGCGGGCGTCGTCGCTCGAGGACCGCCTGGCGGAACTCGACCGTGAGCGCGCCCGTCTCGAGGACGAGGCCGAGCGGGCACGCGCCGAGGTCGAGGACCTCGCCGAGCAGCGCCGCCGAGCCCGTACCGCCGCGACGAAGGCACGGTCCGCGGCCGACTGTGCGGCCGACTGATCAGCCGCGCGCGCGGTGCTGGTCGAGTGCGGTCGTGGCGGTCGACCAGACGAGGGTCTGCGCGACCTCCTCAGCCCGGTCGTACCGCGGCCCCGTGAGGACCACGTATACGGCGCCGACGACGTCGATGTAGCCGGCGACCTCGCCGGCGATCCGGACCTCGTAGCGGTCCTCCGCGATCAGGTCCCACTGGATGCGCGACGCTCGGGGTGCGGCATCCGCCGGTCGACGCGTCGGCAGTGCGCGCAGCGTCTCCGAATCCACGAACATGTTCTGCACCTCGTTCCGCTCACCCCGTCGACACGTATGCCAGGTGATCACCATCGCCCCGCGCACCCGCGCGGCGGAGGGGATTGACGCGGCCCGGGGCGCGCGCTACCCGACGGCGGGCGAGCGGTCCGCGGCCTCGCGGACGGCCGTCGTGACCGTCTCGAGGAGCGGGGACGAGAGGTTCCAGCGCTGCCAGAACAGGGGGACCTCGACCGTGTCGTCGGCCAGAATGACGAGCGAGCCGTCGGCGACACCCGCCTCGAATTGGCCGGGCAGCAGCATCCCCCACCCCAGGCCGATCGTGATCGCCTGCGCGAACTCGGCCGACGCGCTGATGATGTGGCGGGGGGCGTCCCGCCGGGCGCCGTGTCGGCGTGCGAACGCGCTCTGCAGCGTGTCGTGACGGTCGAAGTCGACGCGCGGTGCGGCTTCGAGCGCGGCCCGCCCGAGCCCCTGCGGGAACCACCGATCTGCGAAGCCCCGCGTTGCGACGGCGGTGTACCGCATCCGCCCCAGAGGTGAGGAGACGCATCCGGCCACCGCGTCGCGCTGCGAGGTGACGGCCGCCATGACCGTGCCCGCCGCGAGCAGCTGCGCCGTGCGTTCCTGGTCCTCGCGGTGCAGCTCGAACGTGACCGGGTGCGCGGCGGTGACGGCGGTGAGTGCCGGGAGGAACCAGGTGATGAGCGAGTCGGCGTTGACGGCGAGCGGCACCACCGCGGAGCCCGCCTCGTCGCCCAGGGCGGCGCGGGCGTCATGTTCGAGCAGATCGAGCTGACGCGCGAGGCGCACGAGCGGCTCGCCGGCCTCCGTCGCGGTCACCGGTTTGGTCCGTCGCAGCACCACCCGTCCGACCCGCTGCTCGATGACGCGGATGCGCTGGCTCACCGCGCTCGGGGTGATCCCGAGCCGTGCGGCCGCGCGATCCAGCGTGCCGGCGTCGACGGCGGCGGCCAGCGTGCGCAGGTGCTCGAACGGGATGTCCACGCCACCAGCGTAGTGAAGCGATGCTACAGATGATGCAGAATCCTTCGCTGTACTGCAGAAGACGAGCTGCCTACCGTGGGACCTGTGACTCCCGAACTCGCCGCCTTCCTCTCGGGCCTCGGACTCTGCCTCGGTCTCATCGTCTCGATCGGCGCGCAGAACGCGATCGTGCTGCGCCAGGGTCTGCGGCGCGAACACGTGGGGATCGTCGTGCTCGTCTGCGTCGTCAGCGACGCGATCCTGCAGACCCTCGGCGTCGCCGGCGTCGCGACCCTCGTCACCGCCCACCCGTGGCTCGAGACGATCGCGCGGTGGGCGGGTGCGGCGTTCATCGTCGGGTTCGCCGTTGTGAGCGCGCGGCGCGCCTGGCGCGGCGGCGGCAGCCTCGAGGCCGCCGAGCCGGAGGGGACGACGGATGCCGCGGCCCCCGGCACCGTCCTCGTACGGCCGCGCGCGGCGACGAGGACCGCGACGCTCCTGACCATCCTCGCCGTCACCTGGTTGAACCCCCACGCGATCGTCGAGACGACCGTCGTGCTGGGGTCGGTGGCGGCGACGCACGGTGACGCGCGGTGGTTCTTCCTCGCCGGCGGCGTCGCCGGCAGCACCCTCTGGTTCGTGGTGTTCGGCTACGGCGCGCGCTACCTCGCGCCGCTCCTGCGCACGGCACGCGCGTGGCGCATCCTCGACGCAGGCATCGCCGTCATCATGCTCGTCATCGCCGTCAGCCTCGTCCTCGGCTGATCGGGCGGGGATGCCGCGGCGCAGCGACCGTCAGTGCGCGGCGTCGTACGCGTCGAGCACCTGAGCCGGCACGCGACCGCGCTCCGAGACCTGGTAGCCGTTCTTCGCGGCCCACTCGCGGATCGGTGCGTAGTCGCGCTGCCCGGCTCGCTTCTGCTTGCGACCGCCGCCGTTCGACGAGGCGGCCGCGCGTGAGGTCGTCCCGCGCGACGAGACACGACGCGCGGCGTCGATGTACGGCGCCAGGACGTCGCGCAGGGCGTTCGCGTTGTCGTGGGTGAGGTCGATCTCGTAGGCGGTGCCGTCGAGGGAGAAGAGCACGGTCTCTCCGTCGCCGACCTCGAGGACGGTGCCGTCCAGGTCGTCGACGAGCTGATGCACGATTTTGCGGGCCATGCGCTCACCCTAGTGGCGCGCGTGCTCGCTACGGCAGAAGTCCGGCCCGGCGCGCCTTGGCGACGGCGGCGTGGCGCGTCGAGGCATCCAGTTTCGCCATCGCCGCCTGCAGGTACGACTTGACCGTCCCCTCGCGCAGCGACAGCGACGCGGCGATCTCGGCATTGGTGGCGCCGAGGGCACAGCAGGCGAGCACATCGAGCTCGCGCGGCGAGAGGGCGACGTCGAGCGATGCCTCGGCCGCCGCCGGTCGCGACATCCCCGCGAGGCGTTTCTCGACCGCCGCGATCCGCTCCCGCAGGTCGGGGTCGGTGACGGATGCGGCGATGCTCCGCAGCTCGGCGTAGCTCTCGCGCAGATCCTCCTGCGCGGAGGCGGGCAGGGCGGGTTCGGCGGGCGTCAGTGCGGCGACACGACGGTCGACTTCCTCGCGGACGCGCAGCTCGGTCGCGAGCATGTCGGCGGCGCGGAAGGCGGGCCGGCTGACGAGGTCACCGACGGGGCCGGGTGTCCAGGACCCGCAGTAGACGATGCCGCGCGGGCGGCCGGTGACGACGACGGGCACGGCCAGCAGGGTCGAGATGCCTTCGCCGAGGATGGCGCGGTCGTAGTCGTGGGTGATCGTGCGTGCGGTGCGGTAGTCCAAGGCGAGGCGCGGTCGCTTCTCGATCATCGCGGCGCCGCCGAGACCGCGACCGGCTTCGACGACGAGTCCCTCGATGCTGCGGGTGCGGGTACCGGAGATTGCGGTGACGTGCACGGCGCCGCCGCGTTCGAGACCGCCGAAGACGACGGGGAAGCGCGTCTGACGGGCCAGATCGGACACGGCTCGGGAGACGAGCCGCGTGTCCGCGTCGCTCTCGGCCGACGATCCCACGCGTACCTACTTCCGGGGGTGACGGCACCTCTGCCGCCTTCGTACGGTCGAACCTACCACGCGGCCGATTCCCAGGAACGGCCCGTGCGAGCACCGTCGCTCACCCCATGAGGCAAGGAGGCCACATGTCGTCCCAGTCACCCCACAGAGGCGTGGAAGGGAGTGCCATCGACTACGTCGCGGTCGAACGATCGCCGCGGTTCGTCGAGCTGAAGAAGAAGCACCGCAGCGTCGTCTTCCCGCTGGCCGTGCTCTTCCTCATCTGGTACTTCGTCTACGTCATGCTCTCGTCCTTCGCGCCGGACTTCATGGCGCAGGAGGTGTTCGGTCACATCACGATCGGCCTGCTCCTGGGCCTCGGACAGTTCGTCACCACATTCGCCATCACGATGGGCTACGTCGCCTTCGCGAACCGCAAGCTGGACCCGATCTCCTCGGAGATCCGGGCAGGCCTCGAACGGCAGGAGGCCCGATGACCCCCGTGCTCCTCGCCGCGGCCCCCGCCGGCGCTGCGACGAACAACCCCGTCCTGAACATCTCGATCTTCGGCGCATTTGTCGCGGTGACGCTGTTCATCGTCATCCGCGCCAGTCGCAACAACAAGACGGCCGCCGACTACTACGCTGCCGGCCGCTCCTTCACGGGTCCGCAGAACGGGTTCGCCATCGCCGGCGACTACCTGTCGGCGGCATCCTTCCTCGGCATCGTCGGCGCGATCGCGATCAACGGCTACGACGGGTTCCTCTACTCGATCGGCTTCCTCGTCGCGTGGCTCGTCGCGCTGCTGCTGGTCGCCGAGCTCATGCGCAACACGGGCAAGTTCACGATGGCCGACGTCTTGTCGTTCCGTCTGAAGCAGCGCCCGGTGCGGCTCGCCGCGGCGATCACGACGCTCGCGGTGTGCTTCTTCTACCTGCTCGCCCAGATGGCCGGTGCGGGTGGTCTCGTCTCGCTGCTGCTGGGGATCACCGAGCAGATCGGGCAGTCGATCGTCGTCGCCGTCGTCGGTGTGCTGATGATCGTCTACGTCCTCATCGGTGGCATGAAGGGCACGACGTGGGTGCAGATCGTCAAGGCGTTCCTGCTCATCGGCGGCGCCATCGTCATGACGATCTGGGTCCTCGCGATCAACGGGTTCAGCCTCGACACGCTTCTCGAGGCGGCCGTGCAGAAGTCGACGACCGATCCGCAGGACGCGATCCTCGGTCCCGGCCTGCAGTACGGGGCCAATCCGTGGGACTTCATCTCCCTCGCGATCGCGCTCGTGCTCGGCACTGCGGGTCTGCCTCACGTCCTGATGCGCTTCTACACCGTCCCGACGGCCAAGGAGGCGCGTCGCTCGGTGGTCTGGGCGATCTGGCTGATCGGACTCTTCTACCTGCTGACGCTGGTCCTCGGCTACGGCGCCGGCGCCATCGTCGGATCCGAGACGATCAAGGCGGCACCCGGTGGCGTCAACTCGGCGGCACCGCTGCTCGCGGCGGCGCTCGGCGGGCCGGTCCTGCTCGGCTTCATCTCGGCTGTCGCATTCGCCACGATCCTCGCCGTCGTCGCAGGACTCACGATCACCGCGGCCGCATCCTTCGCGCACGACATCTACGCGAACGTCGTGAAGAAGGGGAACGTGCCGCCGGACGGCGAGGTCAAGGTCGCCCGTCGCACGGTCATCGTGATCGGTGTGCTCGCGATCCTGGGTGGCATCGGCGTGCAGGGGCAGAACGTGGCGTTCCTCGTCGCGCTGGCCTTCGCGGTAGCCGCCTCGGCCAACCTGCCGACGATCCTGTACTCGCTGTTCTGGCGCAAGTTCACGACGCGCGGCGCCGTGTGGAGCATGTACGGGGGACTCGCGACCGCGATCGTGCTCATCGTCCTGTCGCCCGTGTTCTGGGGCACCGAGACGAGTGTATTCAAGAACGTCGGCACGGCGATCTGGCCGCTCAACAACCCGGGCATCGTCTCGATCCCGGTGGGCTTCCTCCTCGGCTGGCTGGGGTCGGTGACCTCCCGCAAGGCCGAGGACGCCACGAAGGCCGCCGAGATGGAGGTCCGCTCGCTGACCGGGTACGGCGCCGAGAAGGCGGTCGACCACTAAGAGCGGATGCCGCGACGAGGCAGGCAGGGACGGCCTACACGTCCCTGCCCGTCTCCGTCATGCGCGGCCCGTCGCGCCCGCGACCCGCTCCTCGAGGTCGAGGAGGAACCGCTTGTGCTCGGGCCGGCCGCCGTACTCGCCGAGGGAGCCGTCGCTGCGGATCACACGGTGAGCGGGCAGCACGATCGACCAGGGGGTGCGGGCGCACGCGGTCCCCACCGCGCGATGCGCCCGCGGGGATCCCGCGGCGATGGCGATCTCGGCGTACGACGCCGTCTCGCCGTACGGGATCCCGGCGATGGCCTCGAGTGCCTGCCGCGTGAAGCCCGCCGTGAGTCGCCAGTCGAGCGGCACCGAGAAGGCCCGCCGTGCGCCGGCGAAGTACTCGTCGAGCTCGCCGGCTGCCTCCCGCGCCGGACCGTCGTCGGGCACCGGCACGCTGTGCAGCAGCAGGCTGAGCCGGGAGACCTCGGCGTAGGCCGGGCCGTCCAGGACGGACAGCGCGGCGAGGCCCTCGCCGGTCGTCACCAGGAGGGCCTCGCCGATCGGTGTCGGGTGCACCGAGTAGGTTGCGATCGTCATGTCCTCATCATGGCTGCGGGGCCGAGACGCCGAGAACGGGGGAGGAGCGGGCGGGGGAGAAGCGGCATCCCGACCCGGATGTGGAGGAATCGGCGCCCGAGTGAGAGTCGATCCGCGAAACTCGGCCGTCGATCCCGCTTTCCGGGCTCGACGCGCCTAGTGTTTTCCGTGTGTGGCGAGCAGAGAGCGGTGCTGTGCGCGGCGAGAGTGCCGAGCAGATGCCCGCGGTGACCCCGGCGGACGTGACGCTGTCCGACCCCGAGGTCCTCGTCATGCACGCGGCCGTCCCCGAGCGCAAGCGACTGCGCGAGGAGGCCGCACACCTGGGCGGCGCCTCGACGCTCCTCCACTATCGCGACGACGGCGACGCCGGCATCGACATCACCAAGGCCCACCCGGGCAGCCTGCCGCAGTTCATCACGGGTCGTCCCACCCTGCTGTCGAACATGTTCCGCGACGAGGTGGCCCTCCGCACCGCGCGTCTGGCCGCCGAGCGCATCACGTCGAAGGACGTCGAACTGCGCACGGCGCGGGGCCTCGACACCGTGCACCTGGCCATCGGCATGGCGTCGTGGCGCATCGGCGGGGTCAGCTGCACCGCGCCCGTCCTGCTGCGTCCGCTGACGATCCGCCGCCACCACACCGACTTCGACCTGCGGTTGCACGGGCCCTTCCACGTCAACCGTGAACTGGTCACCGCGGCCCGCATCCACTTCGGCGTCGACCTCGACGGTGACGCGCTCGCCGCCCTCGCCTACGACGGCGGCGTGTTCCAGCCGCAGCCCGTCATCGACCGGTTGCGCGCCCTGACGGCGCACGTCCCCACCTTCACGGTGCAGCCGCGTCTCGTGGTCTCGACCTTCGCCGACGTCGCCTCCGACATGGAGCGGGATGCCGTCGACCTCGACCACCCCGTGCTCAACGCGCTCGCGGGTCACCCCGCCGATCGCGAGCGCCTCTCGTTCGTGCGCCCCCAGCCCGACGCCGTCGGCCCCGACGACCGCACGCCCGCCTCGGACCGCCTGATCCTCGATGCAGATGCGGAGCAGGAGGCGGTGCTCGCCCGCATCACCGAGGGGCAGTCGCTGGCCGTCCACACCCTCCCCGGAACGGGCGGCACGCAGACGGTCATCAACGCGGTCGGCGAACTCGTCCGCTCGGGCAAGCGCGTGCTCGTCGTGAGCGCCCGCCGGTCGACCCTCGACGGCGTCCGCCACCGGCTGGCCGGCATCGGCCTGCCCGGCCTCGCAGTGTCCCCGACCCGGCTGCACCGCGACCTCATCCGCGCGATCGCCCGCAACGAGAAGGCCGAGCAGCCCAAGGTCGCCGAGGTGGACGACGCCCTCGTCCGCCTGCGCACGGTGTTGCGCGACTATCGCGCCGCGCTGACCCAGCGCCACGCCTTGGTCGGTGTCTCCCCGCTCGAGGCGCTGCGCGAACTCACCCGCATCGCCGACCACGAGCCGCAGCCGAGCGCCACCACACGCTTCGACCTCGCGACGGTGCAGCGCCTCGCGACACGCCGCGTCGAGGCCGCGGAGGCACTCGCGGCATCCGCTCGCCTCGGCGAGTTCCGCATCGGACCCGACGACTCGCCCTGGTACGGCGTCGCGTTCTCGACGACCGACGAGGCCCGCGCCGCGCACGCGCTCGCCGGCCGATTGCACCGCGCCGAGGTGCCCGCGCTCCTCGAGCGCGGCTACGAGCTGATCGGCCAGACGCGGATGCGGCCGTTCACGACCATCGCCGAGATGGGCTCGTACGTGCAGCTGCTGCAGGGCATCCGCGCGTCGCTCGACCGCTTCAGCCCCACCGTGTTCGAGCGCCCCCTCACCGACCTGATCGCCGCGCACTCGTCGCGTCGCGACTCGGCGCAGATGACGACGGCCAACCGCAGGCGGCTGCGCCGCCTGTCGAAGGAGTACGTGCGGCCCGGCATGCACGTCACCGACATGCACGACGCGCTCCTGCGGGTGCAGAACCAGCGCACGCAGTGGCAGCAGCTCGTCGATGCCGGCGTCACGCCCGAGATCCCGATCGGCCTCGACGACGTCGCGGCCGCATGGCAGCGGGCGAACGCCGACCTCGCCGACCTCGACCGCGCGCTCGGTCGCACCGAGCCGCTGGCGAGCCTGCCGATCCCGCAGCTGCTGCGGACGCTCGCGGGCCTCGTCGCGGCATCCGACGTCTTCGACAACCTCGTCGAGCGTGCAGCGCTGCGCAGCGAACTCGCGCAGCTCGGTCTCGAGCCCCTCCTCATGGAGCTCTCGACCCGCCACGTCCCCGAGTCCGAGGTGGCCGCGGAGTTCGAGTACGCATGGTGGCGTTCCGCGCTCGAGGCCATGCTGCGCTCGGATCGCGCCCTGCTCGGCGCGAACACCACCGTGCTCGACCGCCTCGAGCGCGACTTCCGTCTCGTCGATGAAGCGCACGCCTCGTCGTCCGGGCCCCTGCTGGCCTCGGAACTCGCCAAGCGGTGGCGCATCGCGATCGTCGACGAGCCGCGCGAGGCGGCCTCGCTGAAGTCGGCGCTGCGCGGCGGCACCGCGTCGGCGTCGGAGCTCGTCGCCTCGGCGCCGACCCTCATGCGCGTGCTCGCGCCGGTCTGGCTCGCGTCGCCCTACGAGGTGCCGCACGTGCCGGATCACCCCGAGTTCGACGTCGTCATCATCGCCGACGCGGCCGCGCTGTGCCTCGCCGAGGCGACGCCCGCGCTGCGCCGCGCCCGGCAGATCGTCGTCTTCGGCGACCCGGTGACGCAGAAGCCGACACCGTTCCGGCTCTGGTCGGGACGCGGCGACGACCCGGAGGCGCCCGAGGTGCCGTTCGACGACACGAGCGTCTTCGAGCGACTGAGCGAACTGATCCCCGTCGAGACCCTGACCCGCAGCTACCGCGCCGGGGGAGAGGACCTCGCCGAGCTCGTCAACGACGCGTTCTACGGCGGTGCGATCGGCTCGCTTCCCTGGGCGGGGTCGTACCTCGGTCGCGGCAGCCTCAGCGTCGACTACGTCGAGGGCGGCACGGGCGCGCCGAACCCCGACACGGGGGCCGTGGAGAGCCCGGATGCCGAGGTCGCCCGCGTCGTCACGCTCGTCGTCGAGCACGCGATCAACCGCCCCGCCGAATCGCTCATGGTCGTCACCGCGTCGGCGCGCCACGCCGAGCGCGTCCGCGCGGCGGTTGCGAGCGCCTTCGCAGGGCGGTCGGACGTCGCTGAGTTCGTCGGCCGCGAGACCGCCGAGCCGTTCGCCGTCCTCGGCCTCGAGGAATCGGTCGCCGAGAGCCGCGACCGCGTCATCTTCTCGCTCGGGTTCGGCCTGACCAAGCACGGCCGCGTCCTCAGCGACTTCGGCGACCTGTCCACCGCCGACGGCGAGCGGCTGCTGACGGTCGGCATGACCCGCGCCCGCCGGTCGATGGTGATCGTCTCGTCGATCCGGCCCTCGGCCTTCGACGAGGGACGCCTGACCTTCGGCGCCGCCACCCTCATGGCCATCCTCGGTCGGATCGCCGCGCGGGGACGCGACGCGCGACTGGAGGACCTCGCCGATCCGCTCACCCTGACCCTCGCCCAGCACCTGCGGAGCCTCGGAGTCTCCGTCGACGTGCACTACCGCGGGGGTCAGCTGCCGCTGGTCGCGCAGTACAAGGGCAAGGCCGTCGTGGCCGACATCGATCCCGAGAGCACGCACGACAGCCTGCGCGAGACGCTCCGTCGGCGACCGCAGCTGCTGCGCCGCCTCGGCTGGCACTACGTGCGCGTCCACGCGTTCGACGTCTACAACGATCCCGCCGCCGTGGCTCTCCGCATCGCCGGGGTCATCGGCGTGCAGCCCGAGACGCGGTCCGCCCCCGGATCCACCCAGCCGATCGATGTCGACTGAGCGCCAGCGCGTCGAGCGGGTGCCGGGGTCCCGTCGTGCGCGGCTGACCCCTGCGCCGGGCACGGACCCGGCCCCCGAGACGCCGAACGGGCCGGACGCGGGGGAACCCCCGGCATCCGGCCCGAACGACGAACGACTGCGGAACGACGTCCCGCCGCACTACTGACGCGTCAGATCGACGGCGACGGCGGTTCGGTCGACCGGCGCGTCGCCGGTGCGGGCGCGCTGCCCTGCTTCTCGAGCAGGTCGCGGATCTGGACGAGCAGCTCGGCCTCGGTGGGGAGCTTTGCCTCTTCCTCGACGACGCCGGCCTTGGCGGCCTGACGCTCCTTCCACTTGTTCATCGGGACGACGAACACGAGGTAGACGACGAGCGCGACGGCGAAGAAGCTGATGATCGCGGTGAGAAGACCACCGAGCGGGAAGGTGACCTTTTCACCGTGGATTCCGACGAACGAGGGACCGATCGACCCCGTCTTCGGGTCGGGCAGGTAGAAGAGCGCGATCAGCGGGTTGATGATGCTGGTCACGATCGCGGTGACCAACGCGGTGAACGCACCGCCGATGACCACGGCGACCGCCAGGTCGATGACGTTGCCGCGCATGATGAAGTCTTTGAAGCCCTGGATCACGGCTCCTCCTTCCTCCGCCGGCACGGAGCCGGGGCTACGAACCCGCGGGGGCGGGCGAAGCGGACGCTTCGGATTTCTTCGATGATGTCGAAGAACCCGAGCTTTCGCCAGAGGATGCCGGGGAGCTGGTGCTGCGCGAGTCGGTGCGGTAGAAGCCCGAGCCGTTGAAGGTCACGCCGATCGAGCCGTACTGCTTGCGGACGAGACCGCCGCACTCGGGGCACTCGGTGAGCGCGGCGTCGGAGAACGACTGGACGGCGTCGAAACGGTGACCGCACGCGGTGCAGGCATAGGCGTAGGTGGGCATGGGACCTCGGGTGACTCAGCGAAGGGGAAGGCGGACGGTGCGGGTCGGGGTGACGACCCCCGAGACGGGCTGGTCGTGCAGTTCGCGCGGGACCTCGTCGATCAGCTCGGAGTCGAAGATGACGGCGTAGACGGGCGGGCACTTCTCCATCGAGCCGATGGTCTTGTCGAAGTAGCCACGCCCCCAGCCCAGCCGCATCCCGCTGCGGTCGACGGCGGCCGCGGGGATCACGAGCAGGTCGACGTCGTTCACGGCGACGGGGCTGAGCAGTTCGCCCACGGGTTCGGGCAGGCCGAACATGCCCTCGGCGATGTCGCCCTCGTGCTCGGCGACCGCCCAGTCGAGCAGACCGTCGGCACGCGTCACCGGCAGCAGGACCCGGATGCCGCGCGCCACCGCAGCGGCGATGAACTCGCGCGTGCCGGGCTCGGTGGTCGTCGAGAGGAAGCAGGACATGGATCGGACGCCGTGGTCGGCGACGAGCGCGTCGAGCTGGGTCCGGATGCCGGCGGCGGCCTCCTCGAGGGCGCCGGCCGAGCGCTGCTGACGGCGTTCGCGGAGCTCGGCGCGCAGCGCGCGTTTCTCGCTGTCCACGGGGCCGGTCATGGTCCGATTGTAAAGGGACACGCCCGCCGTCCCCGTCGTGTCACATCACGGACCCGACGGATCTGTATGGTGAAGGTCATGTCTGCCGAGCGCATCAAAGCCGTCATCCCTGCCGCGGGTCTGGGTACGCGATTCCTGCCCGCCACGAAAGCCATGCCGAAGGAGATGCTGCCGGTCGTCGACAAGCCCGCGATCCAGTACGTCGTCGAGGAGGCCGTCTCAGCAGGCATCGACGATGTGCTCATCATCCTGGGGCGCAACAAGAACAACATCTCCAACCACTTCGACTCCGTCCCCGAGCTCGAGTCCAACCTCTCGAAGAAGGGCGACCACGAGAAGCTCAAGCGGGTGCAGGACTCGTCGGACATGGCCGACATCCACTTCGTCCGGCAGGGCGAGCCGAAGGGTCTCGGTCACGCGGTGCTGCGTGCCCGTGCGCACGTGGGCGACAGCACGTTCGCGGTGCTGCTCGGCGACGACCTGATCGACGCGCGCGACGTGCTGCTGGAGAAGATGCTCGAGCAGAACAAGAAGACCGGCCTGAGCGTCGTCGCGCTCATGGAGGTCTCGCCCGACCAGATCCACATGTACGGTGCCGCCGCCGTCGAGGCGACCGACGAGGAGGATGTGGTCAAGGTCACGGGCCTTGTCGAGAAGCCGAAGAAGGAGGATGCCCCCTCCAACTACGCCATCATCGGCCGCTACGTCCTGACGCCCGGCGTCTTCGATGTGCTCGAGCGCACCGAGCCCGGCAAGGGCGGCGAGATCCAGCTGACCGACGCGCTCGAGGAGCTCGCCTCGACCGACGGCGTCCTCGGCGTCGTCTTCCGCGGTCGCCGCTACGACACGGGTGACCGTGCCGACTACATCAAGGCGATCGTGCAGCTCGCGGTCGACCGTGAGGACCTGGGCGCCGAGCTTCGGCCGTGGATCAAGGATTTCGCATCGGGTCTGTGAACCCGACGCGTCACTGATGGGCATGGACGGGCCGGTCGTGCGCGCGCACGGCCCGATCTCGATCCGGCTCGTGCGACCGCGTGACGCGAAGACGTTGCAGACCGAGCTCGTCCAGAACCGGTCGTGGCTGCGGCAGTGGGAGGCGACGAGCCCCGACGGTCCGATCTCGCTCGACATGCGCAGCGGGGTGCGCCGGCTGCTGCAGCAGTACCGCGACGGCACCGGTGTGCCCTACGTCATGGAGTACGACGGCGAGGTCGCCGGGCAGCTGAATGTGTGGGGGATCGCCCGCGGGTCGCTGTCGTCGGCGACGATCGGGTACTGGGTGAGTGAGCGCTTCGCCGGTAAGGGCATCACGCCGACCTCGGTCGCGCTCGCGACGGACGTCTGCTTCGAGGACCTGCGTCTGCACCGGATGGAGATCTGCATCCGCCCCGAGAACGCCAAGAGCCTGCGGGTCGTGCAGAAGCTCGGCTTCCGCTACGAGGGGCTGCGGCGGCGCTACATCCACATCGACGGCGAGTGGCGCGACCACTACGCGTTCGCGCTCGTGCGCGAAGAGGTCCGGGAGGGCGTCCTCAACCGGTGGTTGGCGGGGCGCGCGCCGCAGGATGCGGCATCCATCCCTCCGTCGGACCGTTAACCCTCAACCAGAAGTTCAGACACGCCCAGCGGATGCCGGGCCCCACCGCTCCGGCGACATACGGTGAGCGGCATGGGTGAGCAGGTGATGGGTGGCGGGGTGATCGTCCTCGTTGCCGTCCTCTTGTGGCTGTTGTACCTCCTGCCCTCGTGGCACAGCCGGTACCAGTACCAGGCTGCCGAACGGAACGCCGTGCGTCTGAACCAGGCTCTCCGTGTCCTCGCCGAGACGAGCGAGACCCCCGGCGAGGTGCGCCTCGAGCTCAACGCGCGCACCGCGCTCGCACAGCAGCGCCTCGCGCGTCGTGTGCAGGCCGAGCAGGAGAGCGTCGGCCTCGAGGCCGCACGCGCCGAACTGGCTGCCGCGAAGGCGCAGGCCGCGCTCGACCGCGAGCTCGCGAAGGCCGACCGTCGTCGTGCGGTCGCCGACGCCGAGGCGGCACGCGAGAAGGCTCGGGCGGATGCCGCCATCGCCCGCGAGCGTGCCATCGCGGAGGCCGCTGCCGCCCGAGCGCTGCCGGCGGCACGGCGTGCGCGCGCACGGCGTCGCGTGCGGCTGACCGCGACCATCGTCGGTGTCCTGGCCGTCGTCGCGGCCGGTGTCGGGGGTCACCTCGGCGCGATCGGCGCCGGGTGGACCCTGCTCGCGGTCGGAGCCGTCGTCGCCGCGTCGAGCCTGCTCGTGCTCGCACGCATGAACACCGTCGCGCGACGCGCGGCATCCCGCATCCTCCCCGCCGAGGTCGTGCGTGCCCCGGGCGCCGTGCAGGACGTCGCACTCGACTCCGACCGTGCGGAGTGGACGCCGCGCACCCTTCCGCGACCGCTCACCGCCTCGGCGGGCTCCCGCGCCGCGGCCGTGCTCGACGCGTCCGACGCGCGCGAGGCGCTGCGTCAGGCGGCCGTCGAAGAGGCGATGCGCGAGCGTGCCGCGCAGGCCGCGCCGCCGTCGATCGACACCGCCCGTCGCGCCCGTGCGGCCGAGGTCGCCTTCGCCGGACCGGCCGACGACGACCGCATCGAGGCGCACGTGCGGGAGCTGCTCGCACGCCGCGCATCAGGGCAGTGAGACCCCGCCTCGCGTTCGAGCGGCCCGTTCGGTCGTGGTAATGTTGAGGCTTCCGGGCCTGTGGCGCAGTTGGTAGCGCGCTTCGTTCGCAATGAAGAGGTCAGGGGTTCGAATCCCCTCAGGTCCACCACCGGAAAGACCCCCGCTCGCGGGGGTCTTTCGCTGTCTCTGACGTCTTCAGTCCGGCAGGCGGACGGCTGTGCGCGGGGCGTCCAGCTCGGCGGCGCGCCGGTCGGGCGTCCAGTCGAGCTCGGCACCGGCAATGTGCGCGGCCGCCGTCAGGACGTCCTCGCCCGGGTCGCCGCGGCGGCCGATGCCGGTGCGGTTGAGCAGGATGTCGGTCAGGTGCTCCACGGCCTCGTGGCGCGCCGCGAACGCGACCCCCGCGAGAAGTTCGCCGTGGGAATATTCCCGTCGATGGAGTATGAATGATCCATGGCGACGACTCTCGGCCCCACGGGCTTCTGGATCCTCACGGCGCTCGCCGGTGGGCGACGGCACGGCTACGACATCCTGCGAGAGGTGGATGCCGCCTCGTCGGGACGAGCGGCGATGAAGGTCACGACCCTCTACGCCGCCCTCGAGCGTCTCGAACGGGAGGGGCTGATCCGCGCTGATGGCGAGGAGGTGGTCGGCGGTCGCGCTCGACGGTACTTCGCGATCCAGGATGCCGGGAGTGCAGCGCTCGAGGCGGAGGCCGCGGCGCTCGAGCACCAGGCCCGGGTGGCGCGGGAGCGGCTGCGCGCCGTCGGCCGGCCCGCAGTGCAGCCGGGCTTCGGTCGGACGTCGATCGCGTGAGCGGGCTCGACGACCGCAGGTTCCGTCGCCTGCTGGCCTGGTATCCGCGCTCGTGGCGCCGAGATCACGGGGACGTGCTGCTCGCGATGATGCTCGACGACGCCGAGCGCACCGGACGTTCCGGTCCCACGGGCGCCGAGAGACGCGCCGCGATCGTCCACGGCCTCGGAGCGCGGCTCGGCGCCACCGCGGCGATCGTCGTGGCCTCCCTCGCGATCCTCGCGACCGCCGCGGGGCAGGTGGGCCTCCTGTTCCTCACGGGCGGCGGGGTAGCCTTCCACGAGCCGATGCTCTTCGTCATGACCGGTGTGGCGCCCGCGCTGACGGGTGTCGCTCTCGTCGCCGTGCTGCGGGCGGTCGCGCTCCTCGGGGACGGTGCCGCGCTGATCGCGACGGCGTGCCTGGCCGTCGCCGGCGTCTGCTGCGGGGTCGCGGGGATCGGATGGAGTCAGGGCTTCGACGCGGCTGACGCCGGTCTGCCGCAGCCGGGCCTGGCGGCGGTGACGCTCCCGCTCGCGGGTGCGGGCGTCCTGCTGACGGGGGTCGCGTTCACCCTGCTCGTCACCCCGGCCCTCCGACGTGTGGGGCTCGGGCGGGCAGCTCTGGCCCTCGCGATCGCGGTGGCGATCATCGCCGCCCCGGTGACGGGGGCGCTCGTCTTCTTCTCGCCCGGGACGACGGCGGTCGTGGCGATCGTCGTGCTCGTCGTCGCCGCCCTGCCCCTCGTGCGAGGCGTGCGACGTGAGGCATCCCCCGTCGCCGCGCCCGCGCCCACGCCTCGCTCCTCGACGGGTGGGGCTGTGCTCAGCCGCGTCCTCGCCGGTATCGCGCTCGCCGGCGGTGCGGTGGGCCTGGCGTCGGCGTTCGCCGGAGCCGACTGGTCTCCCACGGCGCGCGGCGACGACACGGCGGCGATGCGGGAGGGCATCGTCATCCTCGCCCTCAGCATGATCCCCGCACTGGTCGCCCTCGGTGTCGTGCTGGCCCGCTCGCGGCGGCGCGCCGGTCGTGACACCTGGATCCCGGTGGCCGCCGCCGCAGCGGGGTTCGCCGCCGTCGCCGCCGACTACCTGGTCACCGACGGGAGCGGCGCCGTCACGATCGCGTGGGTGGGTGCCGCAGCGGCGATCGGTCTCGCGCTCGCCTGGTGGGTGGTCGTGCGGATGCCGCTGAGCACCGGACGCGGCTCTGCCACCGGCATCCGGGTCGGCGTCGGGCTCGGCATCATGCTCGCCTACACGCTCGTCCTCGGCCTGACCCTGACGCCGATGCTCGCCTTCGGGGCCCCCGTGCTGGCGCTCGTCGTCCTGGTCCTGCCGTGGCGTCGGCGCACGCGGGCGGCGATCCCGGTGAGTCAGGCGGCGTAGGTGGACCCCCGCGACCGGGCGTGGGCGACGGTGGCGATCGTCGCGGCATCCGTCGCCCTGACGGCGTCGGTCGTCGGGGGCGTCGGATCGATCACTCCCGAGGGAGCTGATGCGTTCCTGTTCGTCGCGGGTGGGGCGCGCCTGCCGCGCTCGGCGTCGCGCCGGCGGCGATCGCCCGCCTCGACGGGCTGGTCGGCGGACGCGGCACCGGCGTGCTCCTCGCCGCCGCCATCCTGGCCGGGTCGGCCGGCGGGCTCGCCGCCACCGCGGTCCGGGTGTCGTTCCAACGCAGCGACGACGGGCTGCCCACCGCGGGAGTGGAGGTGCTCGCCGTGGTCCTCGCCGTCATCGGCGTCGCCGGACTCGCCGTGTTCCTCGGCGTCATCGCCGTCGCCGTGCATCTGCTGACCGCCGTCGCGGCCATCGCGCTCATCGGGTGCGCCGTCGAGATGCGACGCGGGATGCCGATGCCCGCCGTCCCGGCCCGAGCGACCCGGTACCCGCCGCAGCGGGCCCCGGGCGCGCGATCAGACCGCCGCGGGCTCGCGCCGGCCGGCCGCCAGCCGCTCGGCCGCGTAGGCCTCGGCCGCGTCGAGCGGGGTGACCCCGCGTGCGGCGGCGTCGTCGAACAGCCGGCGCAGGGTGTCGCCGATGCCGTCGATGCGGGTGGCGATCTCGTCGCGATGGCCGGGTGTCCGCGCCTCGACGTCGAGGTAGATGACGCCGCCGGCGTTCGCGACGAAGTCGGGGGCGTAGAGGATGCCGCGGTCGGCCAGGCGTGCGGCGCCCGAGCGGTCGGCGAGCGGGTTGTTCGCGGGTCCGCAGACGGCCTTCGCCGCGAGCGCGTCGATGACGTCGTCGTCGAGGACGCCGCCGATGCCGGCCGGGACGAACACGTCCGCCGCCACGAGGTGCTCGGTGCCGGGCTCGACCCACGTCGCGCCGAGCTCCGCCGCGAGCGACATCTTCGCGGGGTTCACGTCGGTGACCGTGAGGAGCGCGCCCTCGCCCGACAGACGCACGGCGAGCCGGCTGCCGACCTGGCCGAGGCCCGAGATCGTGATGCGGCGGCCGGCCACCTCGGGTGACCCCGCGATGCGCTCGAGCGTCGCACGGAGGGCGGCGTACACACCGCGGCTCGTGGGACCGGCAGGCTCGCCCGAGCCCCCGACCGAGTCGGGCAGGCCCACGACGTGCGCCGTGCGCTCGCTGACGACGAGCATGTCCTCCGTCGTCGAGCCCACGTCCTCCGCCGTCCGGTACAGGCCGCCGAAGGACTCGACGGCGTCGCCGAGGTCGAGGAAGGCCGCGCGTCGACGCTCGGCGTCGAGGGTGTCGCCTTCGCGCAGCGCGATGACCGACTTGCCGCCCCCGGCATCCAGCCCCGCGGTCGCGTTCTTGAGCGTCATCGCGGCCGACAGTCGCAGCGCGTCGCCCATCGCATCGGACCAGTGCGGGTAACGCCACAGGCGGGCGCCGCCGAGGGCGGGGCCGAGCGCCGAGGAGTGCAGGGCGACGGTGACGACGAGTCCGCTGCGCCGACCCGTGATCACCTCCACGCGTTCGTGGGTGAGATCGGGCAGGGGCAGGGTGTGCGTCATTGCATTCCTTCTCGGCGGGCCTTGTGGGCGCTGCGGTGCGGATGCCGCCGATGTGCGGCATCCGTCATCATTCTGCCTCGCATATCGCTCGACGCCTAGGCTGTCGACCATGCAGACCGAGCGGTACTCCCACGGCCACCACGAGAGCGTGCTGCGGGCGCACACCTGGCGGACGGCGGAGAACTCGGTCGGGTACCTGCTGCCGCACCTGCGGCCCGGCGCCTCGCTCCTCGACGTCGGCGCGGGCCCGGGCACGATCACCGTCGACCTGGCGCGTCGCCTCGCCCCCGGCCGGGTCGTCGGCGTCGACGCGTCGGCCGACGTCGTCGCCCAGGCGCGGGCCCATGCCGCGGCCGAGGGCGTCACGAACGTCACCTTCGCGACCGCCGACGCCTACCGCCTCGACGCCGCAGACGGATCCTTCGACATCGTGCACACGCACCAGCTGCTGCAGCACCTCGCACGTCCCGTCGACGCCCTGCACGAGTTCCGTCGCGTCGCGGGGCCGGACGGGCTCGTCGCCGCGCGCGAGGTCGACTACGCGGGCATCATCATTCACCCCCACATCCCCGCGCTCGACGACTGGCTCGACCTGCTGCTGCGGATGGGGCGCACCAACGGCGGTGAGCCGTCGGCGGGACGACGCCTCAAGGCGTGGGCGCGCGCGGCCGGGTTCGCCGACGTCGCCGTGAGCGCGTCGACCTGGCTGTTCGAGACCGACGAGCAGCGGGCCTGGTGGGGCGGATCGTGGGCCGACCGCGCCCTGCACTCCTCATACGCCGACCACGCGCTCGAGCAGGGCATCGCCGACCGTGCCGACCTCGAACGCATCTCGGCGGGATGGCGCGAGTGGGCCGCGTCCGAGGACGGCTGGCTGCTCATGCCCCACGGCGAGATCCTGGCGAGAGGCTGACCCCGTGACCGACAACCTCAGCTCGCGCAGCCGCCTCGTGCACGACGCCCTGCGAGCCGCCGGCATCCCGGGGGAGATCGTCGTCCTGCCCGACGCCGCTTCCACCGCGGCGCTCGCCGCCGCCGCCCTCGGGGTCGAGGTCGGCGCGATCGCCAACAGCCTCGTGTTCCAGTGCGACGGTGCGCCCCTGCTCGTCATGACCAGCGGCGCCCACCGCGTCGACACCGCCGCCCTCGCCGCGCGCCTCGGGCGAGGGAGGATCAGCCGGGCGACGCCCGACCAGGTGCGCGAGGCGACCGGCCAGGCCATCGGCGGCGTCGCGCCCACCGGGCACCCCGCGCCGCTCGAGACCCTCGTCGACGAGGACCTCGCCCGCTACCCGCAGATCTGGGCGGCCGGCGGCACCCCGCACACGGTCTTCCCGATGACGTTCGACGAGCTCGTGCGCCTCACCGGCGGCCGGGTCGTCTCCGTCGTCTGACGGTCGACGGCGAGCTCAGGTGTGGATGAGCTCGCGCCAGTTCAGCGGCACGCGGCCGCGGGGACCGGGGGAGGGCTGGTCGGCGGGGTGGCTGGTCGGCGGCGCCAACTCGGGACCCTCGAACATCGCCTCGTCGACGTAGTCCCAGTACCAGTCCTCGCCGGGCTCGAAGCTCTGCACGAGCCGGTGCCCGGTCTCGCGGAAGTGCGCCGTCGCGTGCTGCCCGGGCGACGTGTCGCAGCATCCCACGTGCCCGCACGACGCGCAGCGGCGCAGGTGCACCCAGAAGCCCTCGTGCTCGTCGCACTCCCGGCAGCCGCTCCCCGACGGGGCGGCGTTGGTGTCGATGTCGGAGCTCATCCGGTTCCTTCCGGTCAGTAGGCGAGAGCGCGGTGGACGGAGGCGACGGCGCTCGACCCCTCGCCGACCGCGGCGGCGACGCGCTTCATGGATCCGCGGCGGACGTCGCCGGCCGCGAACACCCGCGGTGCCGACGTCTCGAACGGGAACGGCTCCCGCCCGAGGTCCCGCCACTGCGCGATGGCCTGCACGGCGACGTCGGTCCCGGTGCGGATGAAGCCGTCGGTGTCGCGATCGAGCGTCGGCAGCCACGAGGTGGCCGGGTCCGCCCCGATGAAGCAGAACAGGCCGCGGGCATCGACCGCGCCGGCCGAGTCGATCGTGACCGATTCGAGCGTCCCGTCGCCGTCGAGTCCGGTGACGTGGGATGCCGTGTGCACCCGCACGCGCGGATCCTCGGCCAGCCGGTCGGCGAGGTAGCTCGACATGCGCGCGCGCAGGTCGCCACCGCGCACGACGAGGTGCACCGGCGACCCGTGCGCGGCGAGATAAAGGGCCGCCTGACCCGCCGAGTTCGCCCCGCCGACCACGACCACCGGCTTGCCCTGCACCTGCCGGAGCTCGAGGGGTGTCGCGGCGTAGTAGACGCCCGAGCGCTCGAAGTCCTCCCAGCGGTCGAGGGCCAGCCGCCGGTACGCGGCGCCGGAGGTGACGATCGCGCTCCGCGCGCGGATCACGCGGCCGTCGGCGAGGGTCACATCGAGCAGATCCGCACCGACCTGGTCGAGGGCGACCGCCTCGCACGGTGCGTACACCCGCACGCCGAACTTCAGCGCCTGCAGCACCGCCTGCCCGATGAGGTCGCCGCCGCTCACACCGAAGGGGAACCCGAGGAAGTTCTCGATGCGCGACGTGGATGCCGCCTGCCCGCCCGGGGCGACGGCGTCGAGGAGGACCGTGCTGAGGCCCTCGGAGGCGCCGTAGATCGCGGCGGCCAGTCCCGCGGGCCCGCCGCCCACGACGACGAGGTCCACGATCTCGTCGGACTCGGCCTGGTAGCTGAGTCCGAGGCGCTCGGCGACGAGGCCGGGGGTGGCGCGGGGGATCGGCTCGCCCTGGACGTAGGCGACCGGCAGGTCTTCGGGGGACACGTCGTGACCGTCGAGCGTTGGCAGCTCGTCGGGCGCCAGGGTGACCGCCTTGTGGACGAGGTCGAGGCGTTCGGCGAAGCGCCGGAGCGACAGGAAGTCGTTCGAGGTCGTCGTCCCGACGAACTTCAGGGTCATCGCGGCCGGACCCGTGCGCAGGGATTCCCGCCGGGCCCACAGCGCGTGCAGGATCACGTCGCAGAGCTCGTCGTCCTCGCTCATGATCTCGCGCAGGGCGGCGCGCGAGAGCCGGTGCACGCGACCCGCCTGCGTCACCCGCGCCGACAGGAACGCGCTCTGACCGTTGAGGATGCCGAGCTCGCCGGCGAAACGACCGGGACCGACCGTCGTGATCACCGCTTCGCCGACCCATCGGAGGGCGTCGCGGACGATCTCGACCTCGCCGCTCTCGACGAAGATCAGGTCGTATCCCGCCTCGCCGGTGCGGAAGACGTAGTCGCCGACCTCGACGTCCTGCGGGACGGCTGCCGCGATCAGTCGGCGCCAGTGCGCGTCCGACAGGTCGGGCGACATCATGGCGTCCATCGCGGTGGGAGCGGTTTCTTCGGCCATGCCGATCAACCTACCGACCCGCCGGTGCGACCGGCTCGTCGGCGTTCGATTGCACGGCGCGGATGAGCGACTGCGCGTCGTACGGTCCGGTGTGCCGGCGGCCGTTCACGAAGAAGGTCGGCACCGAGCGGATGTTCATCGCCTCGGCGTCGAACATGTCGTCGCGGACGCGGCTCGCGACGTCCGGCGCGGTCAGGTCGCGTTCGAACCTCGGGACGTCGAGCCCCAGCGTGGCAGCCAGCCGCACGATGTCGGAGGGCAGCTGGTTGTCCTGGTCGGCGAACAGGCCCCGCTCGAACTCGAAGAACTTGCCCTGCTTCGCCGCCGCCTCCGACGCCTCGGCGCCCGCGAGCGCGTTGGGGTGCTGCTCGGTGAGCGGTGCGTGCCGCCACACGTAGCGCAGCTTCGGGCCGAGCTCGGCCATGACCTCCTGGATCGACCCCGACGCCTTGAGGCAGAAGCCGCACTGGAAGTCGCCGTACTCGACGATCTCGTAGGACGCGTCGAGAGGGCCGAAGATGTGATCGCGCCGCGGGTCGACCGGGCGGACGAGGGTCTGCCCGACCTCCTCCTCGGGGTGGCGCGCATCCGCGACGCGGAAGACCAGTGCGCCGAGGGCGAAGGCCAGGACGGATGCCGCGAGCACCCCCACGCGCGCCTCGTTCTGCGCGTCGGGGTCCTCGATCGCGAGGTCGACGATGAACAGCGAGATGGTGAAGCCGATGCCGGCGAGGGCCGCGCCGCCCGCGATGCGGTCGAGCGAGAGCCCGGGACCGAAGTCGCCGATGCGGAGGGCCTTCAGGACGGCGGTCGACCCCCAGATGCCCGCGAACTTGCCGACGACGAGGCCGACGACGATGCCCCATGTGAGCGGCGACATCGCGGCCGCTGCGAGGATCTCGGGGCTGAGCGTCACGCCCGCGTTCGCGAGGGCGAACAGTGGCAGGATCACGTAGGCGACGTACGGCGCGTACGCGGTCTGCAGCCGCTCGTTGATCGAGATCGACTCGCGGAGGCTGTTCGCCGCCGCGCGGGCGTACTCGGTGCTCGGCGACTGCCGGAACGTGCGGGCGAGCTCGAGCGCGTGCTCGACGTCGCGGCGGTCGGGGCGGTAGACGGGGACGAGCAGCGCGATGGCGACACCGGCGAGCGTCGGGTGCACACCCGAGGCGAGGAAGGCGAGCCACACGACGATCGCGAGGGTCGCGTAGATCGGCCCGCGCCCGCCGCGGAGGTACCGGACGAAGTAGATGCCGACGAGGCCGACGGCGGCGACGAGCAGCGGCATCGGGGTGAAGGTGTCGGTGTAGACGAGGGCGATGATGCTGAGCGCCCCGATGTCGTCGACGACGGCCAGGGCGAGCAGGAACACGCGCAGGCGCCCCGACCCCCGCGGCCCGATGAGCGCGAGGGCGCCGACCAGGAACGCGGTGTCGGTCGAGATGACGACGCCCCAGGCATCCGCGTTCCCCGTGGGGCCGGCGATGAGGACGAACAGCAGCGCGGGCAGGGCGAGGCCGGCGACGGCGGCGACGACGGGCACGACGGCGCGCGACCAGCTGGTCAGCTCACCGATCGCGAACTCGCGCCGCACCTCGAGGCCGACCGTGAAGAAGAAGATCGCCATCAGGGCGTCGTTCACGAGCGCGTGCAGCGTGAAGTCGAGTCGGATGTCACCGAGCCCGATCGACAGGTGCGTCTCCCAAAAGCCGTGGTAGGTCCCGGACGACAGGTTGGCCCACACGATGGCGGCGGCCGTCGCGATGAGCAGCAGCAGTGCGCCCGTCCGGGCGCGTCCCATCCTGCCGATGTGGTCCGCGATCGAGGCGAGTTTTCGCGCCATGCATCCTCCGGGGTTCGAGTCGGACCTCAGTCTCCACCCGAGCCGGGGGAGCTGTCAGCCGGTGCGCGTGACGATTTCGTGACACACCACGGCCGCTGCCGCCGACCACGCCTGCGGTCGGCACGCCGCCGGATACGGGGCCGGCACGGTGACGTCGCTCGCGGCGTCGCCGGCGTGCAGCTCCGGCATGCGGTAGCCGAACGCCTCGGCGGCCGCGAGCATTCCGTCGACGAGCACGTCCGCGTGCGACCGGAGCCCCGCCCGCGCCATGCCGCGCGCGACGATGGCCGTGTCGTGCGCCCACACACTCCCGCCGTGATAGCTGAGCGGCCAGTAGCCACCGGCATCCGTCGACATGGTCCGCAGGCCGAAACCGGACGACATCGACGGTCCGACGAGCAGATCGGCGACGGCGCGTTCCTCTTCCGGGTCGAGGATGCCGGTGCCCAGCAGGTGGCCCGCGTTCGAGGTCAGCGTGTCGACCGCCCGACCGTCGCGGTCGAGCGCGATCGCCGGGTAGCGGCCCTCGGGGGTCTCGACCCAGAAGCGCTCGCGGAACCTGCGGCGCAGCTCCGCCGCCCAGGCGCGCAGCCGCTCAGCCCCGTCCTCCTCCAGCGCGTCGAGCAGGTCGGCCGCCTTCGTCGCCGCCTCGTAGGCGTAACCCTGCACCTCGGAGAGGGCGATCGGCCCGGCGGCGAGGGAACCGTCCCGCCACTGGATCGAGTCGCCGGAGTCCTTCCACCCCTGGTTGGAGAGGCCGTGGCCGGTCTCGTCGACGTAGTCGAGGAAGCCGTCGGCGTTGGCTGCGGCGATCATCCAGTCGAGCGCGTCGTGCATCGTCGGGAGCAGATCCCGCACCTCGGCCACCGGCATCCCGGCGGCGTGCGCCTCGGCGAGGAGCGTCACCCACAGCGGGGTCGCGTCGACCGTGCCGTAGTAGAGCGGCGGCAGCGAGATGCCCTCGCCGGGCATCGTGAGCGTGCCGGCCCGCAGCTCGTGCGCGATCTTGCCAGGTTCCTCGGCCGTCGCGGGGTCGGCCGTGCTGCCCTGCAGGCGACCGAGGACGCGCAGAGTGGATGCCGCCATGCCCCGGTCCACGGGCAGGAACAGCCGCGCCGCCCACAGCGAGTCGCGCCCGAAGAGCGTGAAGAACCAGGGTGCGCCGGCGGCGAAGAACTCGTCCGCGCTGCCGGGCAGCGTCAGCCGCAGGGCATCGAGGTCGTCGAGGGCCTGCCGCAGCCAGCGGTGCAGGCGGGGATCGGCGCCGGGAGCCTCGGGCACCGCCCAGCCGGCAGCGCGCGACGTCCCGCGCACGACGAGGGACGGGTCGTCGAGGTCGAGGCGCCACGAGACGGTCATCCGGGCCCGCGGCGGGCACTCCAGGTGCCAGGTGAGGACGATGTCGTCCTCGGATGCCGCGACCTCCGCTCCGGGAGCCGACAGCCGCATCGACGCGTCCCCGGCCGTGATCTCGACGGCGTCGCCCGCGAGGGCCCGGTCGACCGCCGCGGCCGGCGCGGCTCCCGACTTGACGTCCTGCATCGAGGTCGCGTCGGGGGTGACGGCGACCTCGAGGACGAGCGGCACCCGCTCGTCGAGGTGCGACACGAGCGTGAACTCCTCCGTCACGCGGCCGTCCGCGACGATGCGGCGCCGCGTCAGCCGGATCTTCGGGTCGGGCGTGCGGTCGTCCAGGCGTCGCAGCAGCGCTTCGAAGCGCAGATCGGATGCCGCATCCGCCGACCGTGAGATCCATTCCGGCGCGTGCGTCGCGGCATCCGTCCCGTAGCGCACCCGGGTCGCGCGGACGAACCGGGTATCGCCGTGGAAGACGCCGTCGATCGCGCCGCTGCCGAGCTCGCCGTCGGCCCGCGACCACACCTGGGTGGGGGCGCGGAGGGCCACGACGGCGTCGGACAGGAAGGGCTGGAGGCCTGCGGTCATCCCTTGACTGCTCCTTCGGAGGTGTTCATGATGCGCTTCTGGAAGAGGAAGAAGACGACGGCGACGGGGATCGTCATGAGCGCCGCGGCCGCGAGCTTCAACGGGTACTGCGTGCCCTGGCTCAGCTGACCGGACGACAGGCTCGCCACCCCGCGGGTGAGGGTGAACAGGTCCGGGTCCTGCACCGACACGATGAAGTGAGTCAGCTCATTCCATGATCCCTGGAACGAGAGGATCACGATCGTGATGAGCGCGGGGCGCGCCATCGGCAGGACGACCGACCAGTACACCCGGAACGTGCCGGCTCCGTCGATGCGCGCCTGTTCCTCGACGGACGGCGGGATCGACTCGAAGAAGTTCTTCATGATGAACACCCCCGCCGCGTCGACGAGGAGGGGCAGCACCATGCCCGCGTACGAGTCGTACATCCCGAGCTGGTTCAGGACGAGGAAGCGGGGGATGAGGAGCACGACCGCCGGCACGGCCATCACGGCGACGACGAGCGCGAAGATGACGCCGCGGCCCCGGAACGTCAACCGTGCGAGGGCGTACCCGGCGAGCGACACGAAGAACACGCGTCCGAGGGTCACGAGGATCGTCACGACCGCCGAGTTCGCGAACCAGAGCGGGAAGTCGCTGTTCAGGAACAGCCGCTCGTAGGCGGCGGTCGTGAAGGTCTGCGGGATCAGCGAGATTGGATTGGATGCCGCCTCCTGCTCGCTCTTGAACGAGGTCGCCACCTGAACGAGGAACGGGTAGATGTACACGAGCGCCAGCCCGGCGAGTACCGCGTACAGCAGCACCTGACCGGTCACCGAGCGAGGGGTGAGGCGCCGGCGTCGGGACGGTGTGGCGTCGACCGGCGCATCGGTCAGCGTCTTCGTGCGGGCGAGGGTCCGGCTGTCGGTCACGACCGTGCTCCCTTCGGGGTGTACGCACGGATGCGTCGCTTCGAGACGGGCCGCTCCCTCAGGATCCAGCGCTGGAAGAGCGTGAACGCGATGATGATGAGGAACAGGATGAACGCGATCGCCGCGCCGATGCCCCAGTCCTGGTTGCTGAAGGCCGACGTGTACGACAGGTAGGCGGGGGTGATCGTCGTCTTTCCCGGCTGCCCCTTCGTGCCCGTGTAGATCTGGTCGAACACCTGCCAGCAGCCGATGAGGCCCAGCGTGATGACGGTGAAGAGGGTGGGCCGCAGCTGCGGCAGCGTGATGCGCCAGAACCGCTGCCACGCGTTCGCGCCGTCCATCATCCCCGCCTCCGTCAGCTCGAAGCCGACGTTCTGGAGGGCGGCGATGAACAGCAGCATGAACGTGCCGCTCGTCGTGAAGACGGCCATGAGGATGAAGGCGCTCATCGCGACCGAGGGTCCGGCGATCCAATCCCACCCCGACAGGCCGAGAAAGCCGGGCTGCGAGATCGCGGCGGGCGCGGCATCCACCCCGAAGAGGCCGAGGAACAGGTGCACGATGCCGCGGGGGTCGTTGAACCAGTTCGGCCCCTCGCCGCCGGTGACGGCGGCGATGAGGGCGTTGACGGGGCCGGCGGCGCTGAAGAGGAAGATCCACAGCACCGTGATGGCGACCGAGCTCGTCACCGACGGGAAGTAGAAGGCGGTGCGGAAGAAGCCGCGCGCCTTCATCATCCGCCGGCTGACCAGCACCGCGAGGAACAGCGACAGCGCGGTCTGCAGCGGCACGACGAGGAAGACGTACCAGGCGTTGTTCCGCAGCGCCGTGCCGAAGTCGCGGCTGCGCAGCCCCTGGCCCGAGGTCAGCTCGGCGTAGTTGTCGAGTCCGACGAAGTTGACGTTGGGGGAGAGGGGGCTGCCCCGGCCGCCCCAGTCCGAGACGCTCACCCAGAGCGCCATGAGGGCGGGGAGGAAGAGGAACACCCCGAGGATCACGACGACGGGGGAGACGAAGAGCCACCCGGCGACTCCCTCGCCGCGACGCAGACCGCGGGAGCGGTGGTCGCGGCGAGGGAGCTTCTCGGGTGCCCGTTCGGTGGCGACGGGCGTCGACATGTCAGCCGACGATCGCCTCGAGGTTGGACTGGACCGACTGC
The DNA here is from genome assembly GCF_049545465.1 of Microbacterium sp. NPDC079356. NCBI lineage: Bacteria > Bacillati > Actinomycetota > Actinomycetes > Micrococcales > Microbacteriaceae > Microbacterium > Microbacterium sp. NPDC079356. Next base: position 63,433 of record NZ_JBMWDN010000001.1, read on the forward strand.
AGGATCGTCGCCGGGTCCCCGTCCTTCAGCGTCGCGAGCTGCGCGTTGAAGTCGGTGAACACGTCCGAGACGCCGTCGTTGGTCGGCACGCCCTGGGCGTAGTCCGCACCGGCGAGGAACGCGGCGAGGTCCGGGTTGTCGGTCGTCCACTGGTCGGCGGCCGACTGCACCGACGGCATCGGGCCGAACGCCTTCGAGAAGGCGAGCTGCTGGTCTGCGCTCGTCAGGTACTCGACGAGGTCGAGCGCGGCCTGCTGGTTGGGGCTGTCGGCGGCCATCCCCCAGCAGTTCGTGAACTGCAGGGTGCCCTTGCCGGCGGGGCCGGCGGGAAGCTCGACGACGAGCGGGTCGACGTCGGGGTAGTCGCCGAGCGCACCGGTGATCCAGTTGCCCTCGATCGTCATGGCGCCCAGCTGCTTGCCGAACGCCTCACCGCCCCAGCCCGCGCCCACATCGGCGGCGTAGGCGAACGTGCCGTCGGCCAGGTGCTCCTTCACGTAGGTGAGGGCGTCGATGTTCTCCTGGCTGTCGGCGACGGCGGACGTGCCGTCCTCCGAGACGAGCCGTCCGCCGGCTTCGGCCATGAAGGCGCCCACCCGCTGGTACTCGCCGCTGAAGACGAGGCCCGTCGTGTCGCCCGAGGTGAGCTTCTCCGCCGCGGCGGCGAGCGAATCCCAGTCGGTCGGGACGTCGGCATCCGTCAGTCCCGCCTGGTCCCACAGGTTCTTGTTGATGATCAGCTGCAGCGTCGAGAAGTCCTTCGGTGCGCAGTAGAACTGGTCGTTGTACGTGAAGTTCTGCACGAGCGACGGGTAGAAGTCGTCCTTGTTCTCGAGCATGTCCCCGTAGGCGATGACCGAGCCGTTGTCGGCGTAGCCCGCCAGGAGCTCGGTCGCGAGGTAGAACAGGTCCGGCGGGTTGCCGCCGGCGAAGCCCTGCGAGAGCTGCTGCGTGAGGTCGGTCGCCGCCACGACCTCGGCGTCGACGCCGGATTCCTCCGACCACGCGGCGACGGCGTCCTTGACCGCCGTGGTCTCGGCGTCGCCGGACGAGCCGATCATGATCGTGAGCGCGTCGTCGGACGAGGTGAGCCCGCCCGCGTCGGTCGGTTCTCCCGAGGCGGCGGGACCGTCGTCGAAGCCCGAGCCGCCGCATCCGGCGAGGGCCAGTGTCGCCGCGATCCCGATGCCGCCGAGCGCCATCCATCTGCTGTGTCGCATGTCCGTATCTCCTTCGATCCCGGTGCCGTCGATCGTTCCGACCGTGCTGATCTCGGTCGACTTTGAACGATCAAATTGTGGAATGATGCCCAACGTAAGAGGGTGGGTCCGTCCATGTCAAGGGGGTGCGCTTGTGAGTGAGAAGTCGATCACGATCGAGGACGTCGCGGCCCTCGCGGGTGTCTCGCGGCAGACCGTGAGCAACGTCCTGAACACTCCCGCGATCGTCAGGACCGCGACGCGTGAGCGGGTGCAGGACGCCATCACCCGTCTCGGCTACTCGCCGCACGCCTCCGCGCGTCGGCTGCGCACGCGCCGCAGCGCGACCATCGGCATCCACCTCGATCCCTATGCGGGCGGCATCTCGGGCGTCGTGCTCGACCGCTTCGTGCACGCGCTGACCGAGCGCGCCGGCGACCGGGGCCTGCGGGTGCTCGTGTACGCGGCATCCGATCAGGACGAGGAGATCCGACGGATGTCGGAGCTCGTCGACGCCGGCGACGTCGAGGCCGTCGTCGTGACCGGCACCCGATACGGCGACCGCCGGCTGGCGTGGCTGACCGAGCGCGGTGTGCCGTTCGTGTCGTTCGGCCGCCCGTGGGACGTCGCCTCGCCCGAGGACAGCGCGCACCTCTGGGTGGACGTCGACGGCGCCTCGGGCACGCGCGCCGCGACCGAGCACGCCCTCACCGTCGGGCCGCGCGTCGCGTTCCTCGGCTGGCCCGCGGGGTCGCCGACGGGTGATGACCGGGAGCGGGGGTGGCGCGAGGCGATGACGGATGCCGGTGCCCGCCCCGACCTGCGCCTGTCGGCGGAGGAGCGGGTCGCCGAGGCGCGGGAGCAGGTCGCGGAGTTGCTGGCGACGACGGCAGTCGACGCGATCGTGTGTGCGAGCGACACCCTCGCCGTCGGCGCGCACGTCGCCGCCGTCGCGGCGCAGCGGCCGGACGTGCTCATCATCGGGTTCGACAACACCCCCGCGGTCGAGGCCCTGGGCCTGTCGAGCGTCGAGCAGCTGCCCGAGCTGGTCGCCGCGGGCACCCTCGACCTGCTCATGGGCAGCGGTGGCCGCATCGAGCGCCGCGCCGCGGGGGACGGCGAGGGGCACGTGCTGGTCCAGCCGCGCCTCGTCGTCCGCTGAGGCGGGTCGGGCGGGCTACCGGCTTGCCCGGCACCAGCCGAGGAGTTTCCGCCCACCGGCATCGGATTCCGGACGGTTTCGGCCCACCCGCACCGATTTCTCCGCGGTTGTAGCCGAGCAGAGAAGTGAGGGAGTCCGGACGGACGGCACCGGCTGGGGCGGTGATCAGACGGACGTGGCGGCACCTACCGCGGAGGATCGGTCTGTGGGGGCGGGGATAGCGGTGGGTCCGGCCAGTTGGGAGGATCTGTCCTCGGTTGATGCCGGGCCGGGCGGGGGAGCGGGCGGCGGTTACCGCCGGCCGATGCGGCGGGAGAGGTCGGCCGCCGCGTCCGTCGCGAGCGCGGCGAGGCGGTCGGGATCGACGTCGGCACCGTCAGGCCAGGTGATGGCGAGGGCGGCGGCGGGCCAGTCCGCGTGATCGCGGACCGCGACGCCGACCGAGCGGAACCCGAGCGTGACCTCGCCGTCCTCAGTCGCGTAGCCGTCGGCTCGGGCCTGCCGCAGGAGTTCCCGCAGCTCGCCGGGCCGACCCGGTCCGCGGCCGGTGCGTTGGACCGAGAGGGATGCCGCATCCGGGAACAGCGCGCGGACCTGCTCGCGGGGGAGCGCGGCGAGCATGGCGCGCCCGGTCGCGGTGAGGTGCGCGGGGAGGCGGACGCCCACATCGGTGATGAGCGCGGGCCGTCGCGGTGCGCGCTCCTCGACGATGTAAAGGACGTCGCGGCCCGTCATGACGGCGAGGTGCGCACTCTCGCCGGCGCGGTCGGCGAGCTGCGCGACGATCGGTCGGCCGAGGCGGGCGAGGGGCTCCTGCCGCGCGTACCCGCCGGCGAGCTCGAACGCGGCGGTGCCGAGTCCCCAGCGCCGGTCGCCCTCGAGGTGCACGACGAACCCGTGCGCGGTCATCGCCGCGAGCAGGTGGTAGATGCTCGACCGCGGGATGCCGAGATGGCTCGCGATCGTCTGCGCCGCCACCGGCCCGCGCTGGTGCGCCAGGAAGCTCAGGATGCGGAGCGTCTGATCCGCGGCGGGGACCTGCGGCTTGTCTGGGGTCGGCGGTGTGTCTGGGATCGGCGCCCGCGGCTTGTCTGAGATCACAGACACAGGATGCCACGCGCGCCACCTGCCGGGGCGGCGCAGCCGATGGAATCGGACCATGCCCGTCCTCACCACCGTCACCCTCGGCGACGCCCCGCTCACACCCGCCGAGGTCGTCGCCGTCGCCCGGCACGACGCGCGCGTCGCGGTCTCCGACGCCGCGCTCGCCCGCACGGCCGAGACCCGCGCCCTCATCGAGCGCCTCGCCGACGACCCGCAGCCGCACTACGGCATCTCGACCGGCTTCGGCGCGCTCGCGACGACGTTCATCGCCCCCGACCGGCGCCGCCAGCTGCAGGCGAGCCTCATCCGCTCGCACGCGGCGGGAACGGGACCCGAGGTCGAGCGCGAGGTCGTCCGGGCGCTTCAGCTGCTGCGCCTGCAGACCCTCGCGACCGGTCGCACCGGCGTCCGCCCGGTCGTCGTCGACACGTACGCGGCGATGCTCAACGCCGGCATCACCCCGATCGTGCACGAGTACGGCTCGCTCGGCTGCTCGGGCGACCTCGCCCCGCTTTCGCACATCGCGCTCGCCGCGCTCGGCGAGGGACCGGTCCGCACGGCGGACGGCACGCGGACGGATGCCGCCGAGGCACTGGCGGCCGCCGGCATCCGTCCCCTCGTCCTCGAGGAGAAGGAGGGTCTCGCCCTCATCAACGGCACCGACGGCATGCTCGGGATGCTGGCGCTCGCCCTCGCCGATCTCGACACCCTGCTCGCGACCGCCGACCTCGCCGCCGCTCTCTCGGTCGAGAGCCAGTTGGGGACGGATGCCGTCTTCGCGGCCGACCTCATGGCGCTCCGCCCGCAGTCGGGGCAGGCGGTCTCGGCCGCGCACCTACGGCACGCACTCGCCGACTCGCCGATCGTCGCGAGCCACCGCGACCCGGCCGTCTGCACCCGCGTGCAGGACGCCTACTCGCTGCGCTGCTCGCCGCAGGTGCACGGCGCCGCCCGTGACACCCTCGACCACGCCCGCACCGTGGCCGAACGCGAGCTCGCGTCGGCCGTCGACAACCCCGTCGTGACCCCCGATGGCCGGGTCGAGTCGAACGGCAACTTCCACGGCGCGCCCGTCGCCTACGTCCTCGACTTCCTCGCGATCGCGGTCGCCGATGTGGCCTCGATCTCGGAGCGCCGCACCGACCGCGCGCTCGACCGCTCGCGCAGCAACGGGCTGCCGCCGTTCCTCGCCGACGAGGTGGGCGTCGACAGCGGCCTCATGATCGCGCAGTACGCCGCGGCGGGGATCGTCTCGGAGCTCAAGCGCCTCGCCGTGCCGGCATCCGTCGACTCGATCCCGTCGTCGGCGATGCAGGAGGACCACGTGTCGATGGGCTGGGCCGCCGCCCGCAAGCTGCGTCGCGCGATCGACGGGCTCGCCCGCGTCCTCGCGATCGAGGTGGTGACGGGATGCCGCGCCCTCGACCTGCGCGCTCCTTTGCAGCCCGCGCCGGTCACCGGCGCCGTGCGCGACCTCGTCCGCACGGTCGTCGAGGGACCGGGACCCGACCGCTTCGTCGCCCCCGACCTCGAGGCCGTGACGCAGCTCGTGGTGTCGGGCGAGATCGCCCGCACCGCATTCGGACCAGCCGTCGGGCGGACATCCGCCGTCGCGCGGACGAATCCCCCCGAAACCGTCCGCTCGAGCGCAGATCTCCGCTCGAGTGCCGCACCGTTCGAAGGAGAACAGGCATGACCGACACGACCACGACCCGCACCGTCCGCGCGGCGCGAGGCGCCGAACGCACCGCGAAGAGCTGGGGCGCCGAGGCGGCCAAGCGGATGCTGATGAACAACCTCGACCCCGAGGTCGCCGAGCACCCGGAGGACCTCGTCGTCTACGGCGGGACGGGCAAGGCCGCCCGCACGTGGGAGGCGTACGACGCGATCGTCCGCACGCTCGACGAGCTGGAGCCCGACGAGACGCTGCTCGTGCAGTCCGGCAAGCCGGTCGGCGTGTTCCGCACGCACGAGTGGGCGCCGCGGGTGCTCATCGCCAACTCGAACCTCGTCGGCGATTGGGCGACGTGGCCCGAGTTCCGCCGGCTCGAGCACCTGGGCCTGACGATGTACGGCCAGATGACGGCGGGGTCGTGGATCTACATCGGCACGCAGGGCATCCTGCAGGGCACGTACGAGACGTTCGCCGCCGTCGCGCGCTCGCTCGGCCGCGACTCGCTCGCCGGGACGCTCACCCTCACGGGCGGCGCGGGCGGCATGGGCGGCGCGCAGCCGCTCGCCGTCACGATGAACGGGGGAGCGGTCCTCGTCGTCGACGTCGACGAGTCGCGCCTGCGCCGACGCGTGGAGCACGGCTACCTCGACGAGCACACCGCCGATCTCGATGCGGCCGTCGAGCGGGCGCTCGCGGCGAAGGCGGCGGGGGAGGCGCGCTCGATCGGCGTCGTGGGGAACGCGGCGGACGTGTTCCCGGAGCTGCTGCGCCGCGGCATCCCGATCGACATCGTGACGGACCAGACGAGCGCGCACGACCCGCTCGCGTACCTGCCCTCGGGCGTCGCGTTCGAGGAGTGGAAGGCGCAGGCCTCCGCCGATCCCGAGGGGTTCACCGAGCGGTCGCGAGCCTCGATGGCGCGGCACGTGGAGGCGATGGTCGGGTTCCAGGATGCCGGGGCCGCGGTCTTCGACTACGGCAACTCGATCCGCCGCGAAGCCGAGCTCGGCGGCTACGACCGCGCGTTCGCGTTCCCCGGGTTCGTCCCCGCCTACATCCGGCCGCTGTTCGCGGAGGGGAAGGGACCGTTCCGGTGGGTGGCGCTCTCGGGCGACCCGGAGGACATCGCGAAGACCGACCGCGCCGTCGCGGAGCTCTTCCCCGACGACACCGCGCTGCACCGCTGGCTCGAGAAGGCCGGTGAGAAGGTGCATTTCGAGGGCCTGCCCGCGCGCATCTGCTGGCTGGGCTACAAGGAGCGCCACCTCGCGGGCCTGAAGTTCAATGAGATGGTCGCCTCGGGTGAGCTGTCGGGTCCGATCGTGATCGGCCGCGACCACCTCGACGCGGGGTCGGTGGCGAGCCCCTACCGCGAGACCGAGGCGATGGCCGACGGTTCGGACGCGATCGCCGACTGGCCGCTGCTCAACGCGCTGCTGAACACAGCGTCGGGGGCGGCCTGGGTGTCGATCCACCACGGTGGCGGCGTCGGCATCGGCCGCTCGATCCACGCCGGGCAGGTCACCGTCGCCGACGGTTCCGCCCTCGCCGCCGAGAAGCTCGCGCGGGTCCTGGTCAACGACCCCGGCACGGGCGTCATGCGCCACGTCGACGCCGGGTACGACCGTGCGAAGGAGGTCGCCCGCGAGCGCGGCCTGACCGTCCCCATGCTGGACGCATGATGGCGACCCTCTTCACCGGCATCGCCGAGCTGACGACGAACGCGGATGCCGCGGCCCCCACGGCGACCATCGCCGACGCCGCCCTCCTCGTCGACGAGGGCCGGGTCGCGTGGGCGGGCGCCGCCTCCGACGCCGAGACTGCAGCGGCAACCCGAGACAGCGGTCCGTCGTCGACGTCTCGTGCTGCGCATGCTGTCTCGCGGTCAGGGGTCACGCGCGTCGACCTCGGCGGGCGGGCGGTGATCCCGGGTTTCGTGGACAGTCACACGCACCTCGTGTTCGCCGGCGACCGAGCCGACGAGTTCGAGGCGCGGATGACGGGCGTCCCGTATGCCGCGGGCGGCATCCGCCGCACCGTCGCCGCCACCCGGGAGGCGACGGACGACGAGCTGCGGGCACGTCTCGCCGCGCTCGTGGCTGAGCTGCACGCGCAGGGGACGACGACGTTCGAGGTCAAGACCGGGTACGCCCTCACTCTCGACGGCGAGGAACGTCTCGCCCGGCTGGCCGCCGAGGTCACCGACGAGGTCACGTACCTCGGGGCGCATGTCGTCCCCGAGGGAGCCGCCCGCGAGGCGTACGTCGACCTCGTGTGTGACGCCATGCTGGCCGCGGTCCGCCCGCACGCGCGGTGGGTGGACGTGTTCTGCGAGCGGGGTGCGTTCACCGAGGCCGAAAGCGAGCGCATCCTCCGCGCCGGTGCGGCGTCCGGGCTCGGCGTCCGCGTGCACGGCAATCAGCTCGGCGAGGGGCCGGGGGTGCAGCTCGCGGTGCGGCTGGGCGCGGCATCCGTCGACCACTGCACCCATCTGACGGATGCCGACATCGCGGCCCTCGCTGCGTCGGACACGGTCGCGACGCTCCTCCCGGGCGTCGAGTTCTCGACGCGCCAGCCGTACCCCGACGCGCGTCGGCTGATCGACGCGGGCGTGACGGTGGCGCTCGCGAGCGACTGCAACCCGGGCTCGTCGTTCACGAGCTCGATGCCGCTCATGATCGCCCTCGCCGTGCGCGAGATGGGGATGACCGTCGGCGAGGCAGTGTGGGCGGCGACCGCCGGGGGAGCGCTGGCGCTGCGCCGCAGCGACGTCGGCCACCTCGGCGTGGGTGTGCGCGCGGACCTCGTCGTCCTCGACGCACCGAGTCGGCGGCACCTGGCCTACCGGCCGGGGGTGCCGCTCGTCCACCGCGTGTACCGCGGCGGCGAGGTGATCAGTCCCCGCTGACGTCCCGCGGGGTGTCGAGATTCCAGCGCGCCGGCGGGACGGCGGTCGCGACGTCCCAATCGCCGGTGTCCCAGACGAAGGTCGCGACGGCGCACGTCGGCATCGCGCCGATCCCGCCGTCCGACAGCTGCTCGGCGAGCACCGTCATCCCCGGGTCGTGCGCGACGACCATGACGTCGGTGACGCCGCTCGCGGCGGCGGTCGCGAGCAGCCGCGAGCCCGGGGCACCGTACAGGCCCTCATCGGTCTCGACCGAAACGCCGAGGGCGTCTGCGAACGTCTGCGCCGTCGTCCGCGCGCGCACGGCGGTCGACGACAGGATGCGGGCCGGTCGCACGCCGGTCGCGGCGAGCCGTCGCGCCATGACCGGGGCATCCCGCTGCCCGCGGTCGTTCAGCGGACGTTCGTGGTCGTCGAGTCCGGTGCCCCAGTCGCTCTTGGCGTGACGGACGAGGATGAGGGTGATCATGCGAGGGCCCTTCCGGCGAGCAGTTCCAGGACGCAGAGCGCCGCGAGTCTGACGGTGCGGCCGTCCGCGGCATCCGCCGTCGCGTCCACCTCGACGACGTCGGCGCTGACGACGCGACGATCCCCGGCCGCCGCGCGGACGAGGGCGCGCAGCTCCCACGCCTCGAGTCCGCCGGGGACGGATGCCGGGCACCCCGGCGCGACGGAGCGGTCGCAGACGTCCACGTCGATGTCGAGGTGCACGTCACCGGCGGTGCCCGCGATCGACAGGGCCTGGATCATGACGTCCTCGGCGCCGCGGCGGCGCACCTCGTCGAGGGTGATGACCGTGATGCCGAGGTCGGCGGCGCGCTCGGCGTACGCGACCGAGTTGGCGAAGTCCGCGATGCCGATCTGCACGATGCGCCGCGGGTCGAGACCGTCCTCGACGAGGCGGCGCACGGGGGAGCCGTTCGACACCCCGTCGCGCAGGTCGAAGTGCGCGTCGAGGGTGATGAGGCCCGACACCCCCGCTCCCTGTGCGGCCGCGTAGGTGACGGAGTTGTCGCCGCCGAGGGCGATCACGAGACCGGATGCCGCGCGCAGCCCGCGGACGCGCTCGCGCACGCGCGCCTCGCCCTCGGGTCCGTCGGGGTCGGCGACGTCACCGGCGTCCGCGATCCGGAGCGCCTCGTTCAGGTCGACGGGGGGAGGGCCGAGCAGGGTCGGGCTGAACCGGCGTAGCGCCTCGCGCACGGCGGCGGGTGTCGCGTGCGCCCCGGTGGGGGACAGCGACGTGCGGAAGGCGGGCAGGCCGAGGATCGCGGCATCCACCCGCCCGTCCGGAGCCGGCCAGTCCCCGGCGCGCGGCCAGAGCGGATCGACGGAGAGCGCCATGGTCAGGGGAGCAGCAGGTGGGCGACGGTGAAAATCACGAGGCCGGCGAGGGCACCCACGATCGTGCCGTTGAGGCGGATGTACTGCAGGTCGCGGCCGACCTGCAGCTCGATCTTCTGGCTCGTCTCGTCGGCGTCCCAGCGCTCCACGGTGTCGGTGATGATCGACGCGATGTCGTGGCGGTAGCGATCGACGAGGAAGACGGCGGCATCCGCGATGCGCTTGTCGACGCGTTCCTGCAGGGCCGTGTCGGTCGCGAGCCGGTCGCCGAGGTCGCCGAGTGCGGCGGTCACGCGACGGCGGAGCGGGCTGTCCTCGTCGGCGAGGGAGCGCAGCAGGCCGGCCTTCGCGGTGTTCCACGCGTCGGCGGCGAGGGCGCGCACCCGCGGGCTGTCGAAGACGGCGCTCTTCGCGCCCTCGAGTCGGCCGATGGTCTCGGGGTCGTGTTGCAGGTTGTCGGCGAGGCGCTCAAGGTACTGGTCGAGCGCCTTGCGCGCCGGGTGCTCGGGGTCGCGCTGCACGGCCGCGACGAACTTCGTCGCCTCGTGGTACACGGTGTCGTCCACGAGCCGCATCGCCACCGACGGCACCCAGGATGGCAGACGGCGGGAGACGAGGCCGTCGAACGCCTCGCGGTTCGCGTCGAGCCAGCGGGCGATGCTGTCGACGCCCAGGTCGACCGCGCCGCGGTGGGCGTCGGCATCCACCACCCGCGAGAGCCACGTCCCGAGCGACGGACCCCACGACGGGCTCAGCAGGTGCTCGTGGGCGAGGTCGCTGATGAGGTCCTGCACCTCGTCGTCGCTCAGCGCCGTCAGGATGCCGCTGGCCATCGTCGACGCCTCGGCCGCGACGGTCTTCGCGTGGGCGGGGTCCTGCAGCCAGGTGCCCGCGGTCCGCGCGATGTGCGTGGACTCGAGCTTCTGGCGGACGACGCCGCCCTCGAGGAAGTTGGTCTCGACGAACTCGCCGAGCGTGCGACCGATCTCGTCCTTCCGGCGCGGGATGATCGCCGTGTGCGGGATCGGGATGCCGAGCGGATGCCGGAACAGCGCCGTCACCGCGAACCAGTCCGCGAGCGCGCCGACCATGCCGCCCTCGGCCGCCGCGCGCACGTACCCCCAGCCCGAGAGGTCCTTCTCGAGGATGAACGCGATGACGAAGACGATCGCCATGAACAGCAGGGCGCCGAGCGCGACCGCCTTCATGGTGCGGAGCCCGCGATACCGCTGCTGATCAGCGGTGCTCAGCGAGCCGTACGGGATGCGGGCCATTCGGCCATCCTGCCACGGCGCCCCTCACGCGCCGGGGCGACTCACGGCTCGAGCGGACCCAGCCACGCGTTCGCGAGCGCGCTGTGCACCGACTCGGGGTCGGACGGGTGGAACAGACCGGCCAGCACGTCGCGGTAGAGCCGGCTCAGTTCGTTCCGGGTGAAGAACGACGAGCCGCCCGCGACGAGCATCGCCTCGTCGACGACCTGCTTCGCCGTCACCGCCGCGCGGTGCTTGATCGCCGACAGCTTCGGGAACCACATCGCGCCGTGGTCGACGAGGCCGTCGATGTCGGCGGCGAGGGTCTCGACCTGCACGGGCAGGGCGTCGTAGGCGAGGGCCATGTCGGCGACCCGCCACCGGATGTCGGGGTCCTGGCTGTAGGAACGGCCCGTCTTCTTCGAGGTCCGGGCGCGCGCGGTCTCGACCGCGAGGTCGAGGGCACGCCGCGCGATGCCGGTGTAGACCGAGGCCAGCAGGATCTCGAAAGCGCTGAAGATGCCGAAGACGAGCGGGTCGGGACTCGGACCGACCGGCAGCCGGCGGACGATCCGGTCCGCCGGGGCGACGGCGCCGTGCAGCTCGGTCGTCCGGGACTGCGTGCCGCGCATGCCGAGCGTGTCCCAATCGTCGCGCGTGACGACGGCGTCGCTGCGCGGGACGAAGCCGAACACGAGCCGCGGGTCGTCGGGGTCGGACGCGTCCAGGCCGTGGAGCCCGAGGTGCGTCCACACCGGCGCGAGCGATGTGAAGATCTTGGTGCCCGTGAAGGCGTACGAGCCGTCGGGCCGGGGCGCGGCATCCGTGTCGCTGCCGAACAGCACGAGGTCGTTGCCCGCCTCGCTGATGCCGAAGGCGAACACCTCGCCCCGGGCGGCGCCCTCCTGCAGGAAGCGCAGGGCGTCGTCGCCCCGGTCGGACATCACCTTCGCGACACCGGTCCAGACGAGGTGCATGTTGATCGCGAGCGCCGTCGCGGGGGCCGCGCCCGCGAGCCGCTGCTGCAGGACGGATGCCTCACGCAGGCCCAGTCCCGCGCCGCCGAGCTCGGTCGGCACGAGGATCGCGAGGTAACCCGCCGCCCGGAGGTCGGCGAGGTCCTCCTCGGGGAACACGTTCTCGGCGTCGACGGCGGCCGCGCGCGAGCGGATGCGCGCGAGCAGATCGTCGGGCAGGTGCGTGGCGACGTCGAAGCTCATGCGCCCCGCCCCCAGGCGGCGACCGCGTCGAGCAGGGCCCGCGCGGCGGCATCCGGAGCATCGCGGTGGGGCGAGTGCCCCGTGCCCGGCACGACGGCCATCGACACGAGCGGGTTCTGCTGCACCTCGTCCGCGAGCGCCCCCGTGAAGATGGAGTACACCGCGGGATCGCCGGCGATGACGTGGGTCGGCACGGTGAGACGGGATGCCGCCTCCCGCACATCCCACGGGGTGTTCTGCGTGCCCGTCGCCTCGACGGCCGAACGGCTCGCTTGCGCGGCGGCGATCGCCTTCAGCTCGACGTCCACCTCGAGCCACCCGGGGTGGGCGGCGCGGACGGCGGCGATCGAGGTGTCGGCGAACGCCTGCTCCTGGCTCGCGCGGACGCTCTCACGGTCCTCGTCGGAGAGGTGGATGGCGGGGTCGACGAGCACGAGATGGCGGGTCCACGTCGGCGCGTCGGCCGCAGCGACGGTCGCGGCGGCGCCGCCGAGGGAGTGGCCGAGGACGAGGTCCCACGTCCCGTCGTCGGTGGGACGGGTGTGGACGAGGTCGGTCGCGTACGCCGCGATCGAGTAGTCGAGCGCGCGCGGGGCGGTGCCGTGCCCGCGCAGGTCGACGGCCTCGACGTGCCAGCCGGCGTCGGCGAGGGCGACGGCGTAGCGCCACATGAGCGCGCCGTTCGAGCCCAGACCGTGGACGAGGAGGGCGTGCCGCGGCGCGCGCGGGTCGCCCCAACCGAGGCGGGGGAGGGTGACGGGTGACGGCATGCTCTCAGCCTAGGACGGGCCCCGGGCCCCGGTGCCGGGCCAGGATGGGGGCATGATCTCCACCGACCTGGCACGCGAGCTGCGCGCGAGCGGCCTGACCTGGCGTCCCCGCTCCGGCGACCGGTTCCAGCTCGACGAGCCCGAGTTCGAGGCCGACGTCTACACCGTCAGCGAGATGACCGTCGAGGCGCGCAGCTATCCGACCGGCGACCTGCTCGCCTTCAACGGCACGACCGAGTGGGCGCTCGACTCGGTCGCGCTCGAGGACGCCCTGTGGCTGCCCTCCGAGGCGCAGCTGCGCGAGCTGCTGCGGGGGACGTTCCGCGCGTTGCGGCGCCTGCCCGACACTTACGAGGTCGAGATCGACGTGGATGCCGCGCCCCACCGCTTCCGGCATCCCGAACCCGCCGACGCCTACGGTCAGGCCCTGCTGTTCCTGCTCGGGCGGATCCGCTGACCGCGCTCAGGTGACGAGGGGGACCGGCTCGGTGTCGGGGATCGGGCTCGCGTCGCGGCCGCGGAGGTCGGGGAACCCGCGCACGAAGACCGCCGCCACGAGCGCGCCCGCGACGGCGAACGCCGATGCGGCGAAGAAGGCGCCGACCGCCCCCATGCCGTCGATGAGGAACCCCGCGACGGCCGAGCCGGCCGCGGCGCCGATGAGCTGGCCGGTGCCGATCCAGCCGTAGGCCTCGGCGGTCTCGCTGAAGCGGACGCTCGCGCTCGTGATGGCGAACATGACGGCGAGGGCCGGGGCGATGCCGAGGCCCGCGACGAAGAGCGAGGCGCCCATCCACCAGGCGTTCAGGCTGATGATGACGAAAGTGACCCCGACGGCCACGATCGTGAGGCGGCGGGCCATCGCCCAGCGGCCGATCGGGATGTGCCCGAACCCGAGGCCGCCCGCGAGGCTGCCGACGGCGAAGACGGCGAGCACGAGACCCGCCTCGATGCCCTCGTGCCCGAAGGTCGCGACAACGCCCGCCTCGACCGCAGCGCACGCCCCCACGAGGAGGAAGCCGGTCACGGTCGAGAGCAGCACGACGGGCTTGCCGAGGACGCGACCGAAGCCGCGGCGGCTGCGGGGGATGCGGACGCGCCCCACCTCGGGCGAGGCGATGAACCAGGCGCACCCACCGATGAGGATGACGACGATCAGCAGGAGCGCGGGGACGGTGCCGACCTGGGTCGCGACGAGGGTGATGACGACGGGCGCGAAGATCCAGATGATCTCCTGCAGGCTCGCATCCAGCGAGAAGAGGGGCGTCAGCTGCCGCGAGGTGACGATCTTCGGGTAGATCGTGCGGACGGCCGGCTGCACGGGCGGGTTGGCGATGCCGGCGATGAAGCCGAACACGATGAACCCCGGCATCCCGAACGGATTGAGGGCGAGGGCGAACACGGCGGCGGCGCAGACGACGGCGGTGAGGGTGAGGACGCGCCGCATCCCCCAGACACCCATCCACCGGCTGGTCACCGGGCCGGAGATCGCCTGGCCGATCGACAGAGCGGCGAGGACGATGCCGGCGGCGCCGTACGACCCGGTCGACTGCTCGACGTGGAGGAGGACGGCGAGGCTCGTCATCCCGCTCGGGAACCGTGCCGTCAACTGTGCCGCGATGATGCGCGCGACACCCGGGACGCGCAGGAGTTCCGAGTATCCCGCCACCCCTTCATCGTACCGACCGCCGACGACGTCCGACGGGGGTGCGGGGCCGGTGCGACACGCCGCGACACGCCCGACACGCCGACCGGTCCCGGAATCGGATGTCGGTGGCCCGCTCTAGCGTGCGACCTGTGGACAACCGTCCGAACCCGGGAGGGTTTCGGCCGGAATCCTGGCCTTTTCGACCCCCTTCCGGACCTGCCGGATTGGGGATGAAACGGTGGAGAACTTGTGTTGTACCTGTGGAGGACGGCGGAAAAACTACACGGATGTAACTACTACCCCTTGTGGTGCTTCCCGGTGTCCGTACCCATATGTAGTATTGAGCTCCCGGCGGGCTCCCAGCCTTCCGGCCAATGGATTCACCCCCAGATTTCACACGAGATGGACCCCGCGCGACGGGTTCCGGAGGACGAGAGAGGTTCGACGAATGGCGATCACTGTGTACACGAAGCCGTCCTGCGTGCAGTGCAACGCGACGTACCGCGCGCTGGACTCCAAGGGCATCGACTACGAGGTCCTCGACCTCTCCGAGGACCCGGCGGCGCTCGAGCACGTCAAGTCGCTCGGCTACCTGCAGGCCCCCGTCGTCGTGACCGACGAGGACCACTGGTCGGGCTTCCGTCCCGACAAGATCGACGAGCTCGCCTCGCGCCTGGTCTGAGCGATGAGCGCGGCCGTCGTGACGAACGTGCCGCTGCTCGTCTACTTCTCGAGCGTGTCGGGTAACACCGCACGTTTCATCGAGAAGCTCGGGATGCCGGCACGCCGCATCCCGCTCCACTCCTCCGAACCCGTGCTCCGCGTCGAGGAGCCCTACGTCCTGGTCACCCCCACCTACGGGGGCGGCCAGGGCCGAGGAGAAGAGAAGGGCGCGGTTCCCAAGCAGGTCATCCGCTTCCTCAACGACGAGGGCAATCGGAGCCTGCTCCGCGGAGTCATCTCCGCAGGAAACAGCAATTTCGGCGAGTCGTTCTGCCTCGCCGGGGACATCATCAGCCGCAAGTGTCAGGTGCCGCACTTGTACCGGCTGGAAGTATTCGGCACGCCCGAGGACGTCGACCGCGTGAGCGGCGGATTGGAAGACTGGTGGAAGCTGCAGTGACCGATATGGCCTTCAAGACGGAGGCGCGCTTCGAGGGCATGGACTACCACGCCCTGAACGCGATGCTGAACCTCTACGGCGAGGACGGGAAGATCCAGTTCGACGCCGACAAGCGCGCGGCGCGGGAGTACTTCCTGCAGCACGTGAACCAGAACACCGTCTTCTTCCACTCGCTGAAGGAGAAGCTCGACTACCTGGTCGAGAAGGAGTACTACGAGGGCGCCGTCATCGACGCGTACCCGTTCGAGTTCATCCAGTGGCTCAACGACCACGCCTACGCGCAGAAGTTCCGTTTCGACACGTTCCTCGGCGCGTTCAAGTACTACACGAGCTACACGCTCAAGACCTTCGACGGCAAGCGCTACCTCGAGCGCTTCGAGGACCGCGTCGTGATGACCGCTCTCGCCCTCGCCGCCGGTGACCAGGACCTCGCCACGAAGCTCGTCGACGAGATCCTGTCGGGCCGCTTCCAGCCCGCCACCCCCACCTTCCTCAACGCCGGCAAGGCGCAGCGCGGCGAACTCGTCTCCTGCTTCCTCCTGCGCATCGAGGACAACATGGAGTCGATCGCCCGCGGCATCAACTCCGCGCTGCAGCTGTCCAAGCGCGGCGGCGGCGTGGCCCTGCTCCTCTCGAACATCCGCGAGGCGGGCGCCCCGATCAAGCAGATCGAGAACCAGTCCTCGGGCATCATCCCCGTCATGAAGCTGCTCGAAGACAGCTTCAGCTACGCGAACCAGCTGGGTGCACGTCAGGGCGCCGGTGCCGTGTACCTCTCGGCTCACCACCCCGACATCATGAAGTTCCTCGACACCAAGCGCGAGAACGCGGACGAGAAGATCCGCATCAAGACGCTGTCGCTGGGTGTCGTCGTCCCCGACATCACGTTCGAGCTCGCGAAGAACGACGAGGACATGTACCTCTTCTCGCCGTACGACGTCGAGCGGGTCTACGGTGTGCCCTTCGGCGACATCTCCGTCACCGAGAAGTACCGCGAGATGGTCGACGACGCGCGCATCAAGAAGACCAAGATCAAGGCGCGCGAGTTCTTCCAGACCCTCGCCGAGATCCAGTTCGAGTCGGGCTACCCGTACATCATGTTCGAGGACACGGTGAACAAGGCCAACCCGATCAAGGGTCGGATCAACATGTCCAACCTCTGCTCGGAGATCCTGCAGGTCAACACGCCGACGACGTTCAACGAGGACCTCTCGTACGACCAGATCGGCAAGGACATCTCCTGCAACCTCGGCTCGATGAACATCGCCCTCGCGATGGACGGCCGCGACCTCGCCGGAACGGTGGAGACCAGCATCCGTGCCCTCAGCGCGGTCAGCGACCAGAGCCACATCCGCTCGGTCCGCTCCATCGAGGACGGCAACGACAAGTCGCACGCCATCGGCCTCGGCCAGATGAACCTGCACGGCTACCTCGCCCGCGAGCACGTCCACTACGGCTCGGAGGAGGGTGTCGACTTCACGAACATCTACTTCTACACGGTGCTGTTCCACGCGCTGCAGGCCTCGAACAAGATCGCCATCGAGCGCGGTCAGGTCTTCGACGGCTTCTGGGACTCGAAGTACGCCTCGGGCGAGTTCTTCGACAAGTACACCGAGCAGGAGTGGAAGCCGGCGACGGCCCGGGTCGAGGAGCTCTTCGAGGGCATCCACATCCCGACCCAGCAGGACTGGCTCGAGCTGAAGGCATCCATCCAGAAGCACGGCATCTACAACCAGAACCTGCAGGCCGTCCCGCCGACGGGCTCGATCTCGTACATCAACAACTCGACGAGCTCGATCCACCCGATCGCGTCGAAGATCGAGATCCGCAAGGAAGGCAAGATCGGCCGCGTCTACTACCCGGCGCCGTTCATGACGAACGACAACCTCGAGTACTACGAGGACGCGTACGAGATCGGCTACGAGAAGGTCATCGACACCTACGCCGCCGCCACCCAGCACGTCGACCAAGGCCTGTCGCTGACGCTGTTCTTCAAGGACACCGCCACCACGCGCGACATCAACAAGGCGCAGATCTACGCCTGGCGCAAGGGCATCAAGACGATCTACTACATCCGTCTCCGTCAGATGGCGCTCGAAGGCACCGACATGACCGAGTGCGTCTCCTGCATGCTCTGACCGGCCGAGATTCGATAGAGGAAGAAGACATGACCCCCGAACCCCTGAAGCTCCTCGGCTCGGTCCAGGCGATCAACTGGAACCGCATCCAGGACGACAAGGACCTCGAGGTGTGGAACCGCCTCGTGAACAACTTCTGGCTGCCCGAGAAGGTGCCGCTGTCCAACGACATCCAGTCGTGGGCGACGCTCACCCCCGAGGAGCAGCAGACCACGATGCGCGTGTTCACCGGCCTGACGCTGCTCGACACGATCCAGGGCACCGTCGGCGCCGTCTCGCTGATCCCCGACGCGATCACCCCGCACGAGGAGGCCGTCTACACGAACATCGCGTTCATGGAGTCGGTGCACGCGAAGAGCTACTCGTCGATCTTCTCGACGCTCGCCTCGACGCCCGAGATCGACGACGCGTTCCGTTGGTCGGTCGAGAACGAGAACCTTCAGAAGAAGGCCCGCATCGTCATGGACTACTACCGTGGCGATGAGCCGCTCAAGCGCAAGGTCGCCTCGACCCTGCTCGAGTCCTTCCTCTTCTACTCGGGGTTCTACCTGCCGCTGTACTGGTCGTCGAAGGCGAAGCTGACGAACACGGCCGACATCATTCGCCTCATCATCCGCGACGAGGCCGTGCACGGCTACTACATCGGCTACAAGTTCCAGCGCGGGCTCGAGACCCTCGGCCAGGCCGAGCGCGACGAGCTCAAGGACTACACGTTCTCGCTGCTCTACGAGCTCTACGACAACGAGGTGCAGTACACGCAGGACCTCTACGACGGCATCGGCCAGACCGAGGACGTCAAGAAATTCCTGCACTACAACGCCAACAAGGCGCTCATGAACCTCGGCTACGAGGCGATGTTCCCCGCCACGGTCACGAATGTGAACCCGGCGATCCTGTCGGCCCTGTCGCCGAACGCCGACGAGAACCACGACTTCTTCAGTGGGTCGGGATCGTCGTACGTCATCGGCAAGGCCGTCGCGACCGAGGACGACGACTGGGACTTCTGAGTCACTGACGAAGGCCCCCGGCACTGCTCGCATGAGCGGATGCCGGGGGCCTTCGTCGTTCGCTGCGCGGTGGCCCGTGCAGTCAGTCGTCCTGTTCGTCGGACTCCTGCTCGTCCTTCGTGATGTCGTCGTCGCCGATGTCGCCCTCGGCTTGAGTCGGCTTGTCCGCGATGGGATCGCTCATGATGTCTCCTCTCAGTGCTCGCTGATGTTGCTCCGCGCCTCCTGTGCGCGGTCGGTCACGGTCCCGGCGGCGTCGGAACCCTCGTCCTTCACCGTCTGCACGGCCTCCTGGGTACGCTCCTTGACGGCGGTCGCGGCATCCTGAGCCGGCTCCTTCAGGTGGCTCGCGGCATCCTTCGCCACCTCCCCGAGCTCGTCGATGAGCGGCTGCGCCTGCTCCTTCGCCGTCTCGGCGAGCTCCTTCTCCTTCGCCGAGGCGGGGATGAGGGATGCGGCGAGCAGCCCCGCGCCGAAGGCGATCAGGCCCACGGCGAGCGGATTGCCCTCCGCCTTGGCCTTCACATCGTGGGCGACGCCGTGCGCGGACCCGGCGAGGTCGTGCGCGGACGAGCCGGCGTCGTCGGCGGCGCCCATGATCCGGTCGCGGACGGAGCCGACCGCGCCCTTGATCTTGCTCGTCTGGCGGTCGACGATCTTCGACGGGTTGACCTTGTCGGCCAGCGCGTCGACGTCGGTTCCGAGTTCGGCGCGGGTGCGCTCGATGTCGGCGCGGATCGCGTCAGGTGAATCGCTCATCGGTTCTCCTCGTTTCTCTTGAATGTCTCTGGGATCTCCTGCAGGGTCTCGACGGTCTGCGGCGCGCCCTGCACCTCTTTCAGTTGCTTGCGGCCGACCGCGTACAGGATCGCCGCGATGATCGCCCACAGGACCGCCACGATCACGCCCGACCAGCCCCACCCGACGAGGGTCGCGAGGGCGGCCCACAAGGCGAGGGACAGGAAGAGGACGACCATGGATGCCGCGTACCCGGCACCGCCGAGAAGCCCGGCGCCTTTGGCGGAGGTCGTGGCCGACTGCTTCAGCTCCGCCTTCGCGAGCGCGATCTCCTGCCGCATCAGCGTCGACAGATCGCGTGTCACCTCGCCGAGCAGGTCGCCGAGCGAGGTCGACGCGGCCTTGCGCTCAGAAGGTGTCGCGTCGCTCATCCGTGACCCTCTCGTCTGCGCCGCCGCGGAAACCGGCCGACTCGTCGTAGAGCGGCGTGTCCGACGGCGGCAGTTCACCGGTCGTGTCGGCCGCGATCGGGTCGATGTAGGCCGGGTCCCGTCCGTCGACGGGTGTGGCGGGCGCGGATGCCGGGACCGCCGCCGCTGCCGGGGCGGGTGCAAGCGCCGTGCGCGAGGTCGACGGGCCGCTGTCGTCGTGGGACGCCATCGCCCGGACGAGTCGCCCGGCGACGATCCCCACGACGGCCGCGCCGGCGATGAAGACGAGGGGACGGCGCCGCGCGAACCGCTTCACCTCGTCGAGGAGGGCGGCGGGGTCACGGTCACCCAACCACGCAGCCGCGCCGGTGAGGCGGTCGGAGACCTGCTGCACGAGGTCGGTGGCGATGCCGCCGCCTTCCGCGTTGCGGGCCATCGATCCGAGCTCCTCGCCTGCGGCCTTCAGCCCGCTCGCGACTCGCTCCTGCTGCTGCGCCGCCTGGTCCGAGAACTCGGTGCGGCTCTGCGCGTAGAGGTCCTTCAGTTGCGACTTCGCCTCGCCCGCCACGGACGCCGCCTCATCCTTGGCGGTGTGTGCGACATCCTTCGCCGCGTCGGTCGCGGTGCCGGTGACGGCGGATGCCTCATCCTTCACGGTCTCGGTCTTCCCCGACCCGGCGTCGGCGCCACCGGTACCCGTGGGTCCATATCCGACTGACATAGTTGCTCCCTTGCTCGAGGACTCCTGTCCTGGGAGCGCCACTGTGCGAGCGGGTCGAGCAAGTCGTACCGGGGTTGCGCACCATTGTGCCAAGCGGTACACGAGGGGACCGCGCTCGGCCGCCGGATCTCTGGCGCGCGGTCGCAACGAGCGGATGCCGGGGGTCCGCCGTCCGCGGCTGCGGGGTGTTCACGGATGCAATGGATCCGCGACGACACGCCGGCACATCGGGCGTGTGCGCGGCGTGTCGTGTCGGATCCATTGCATCCGCGAGCGGACCCGCGCGGGCCCGGACCGAGTGGGGTCAGCCCTTCACGCTGCCGGTCGCGAGCCCGCTCTGCCAGTACCGCTGCAGGAAGAGGAACGCGATGATGAGGGGCAGGATCGAGACGAGCGACCCGGTGATCACGGTGGAGAACAGTGCCTGGGCGCCGCCGCCGGCGGACGCGGCGGATTGCAGCTGTGCGAGGCCGACCGTGACGGGGTAGAGCTCCGACGTGTTCAGCATGATGAGCGGCAGGAAGTAGTTGTTCCAGGTCGCGACGAGCGAGAACAGGAAGACCGTCACGAGGCCGGGGCCGAGCAGGCGCAGCCCGACCTGCCAGAAGATCCGGAACTCGCCCGAGCCGTCCACCCGTGCCGCTTCCATGAGTTCCGTCGGGATGGAATCCGCGGCGTAGACCCGCATGAGGTACACGCCGAACGGGCTCACGAGCGACGGCACGATGATGGCCCAGGGCGTGTCCGTCAGACCGGCGTTCGAGAACAGCAGGTACGTCGGCAGCGCGAGGGCCGTGAGCGGGATCATGATCGCGCCGAGGGTCGCACTGAACAGCGCCTTCTTGCCCGGGAAGTCGTACTTCGCGAACGCGTACCCGGCCATCGCCGACAGCAGCGTCGCCCCCGCAGCCGACACAACGGCGTACAGCACGGTGTTGACGAGCCAGCGGAAGAAGATCCCGCCGCGCACAGTGAACAGGGTGGTGAGGTTGTCCCACAGGTGGAAGTCCCCGCTGAACCAGAGCCCGAAGGTGGCGAACAGGTCGGAGTTGTCCTTCGTGGCCGAGACGATCAGCCACCACAGCGGGAGCACGAAGTAGGCGGCGCACAGCCACAGCAGGACCGTCAGCGGCACATTCCGTTGACGCCCGCGGTCGTAGGTGCGGCTCCTCCCCGCACGGCGGGCGGGCTTGCCGGTGACGACGGCACGGGTTTCGAGGGCGGTCATCGGACGTCCTTCCGGTCGCGGCGTTCGCTGCGCTGGCTGGCGAGCTGGACGACGTACGAGACGATCGCGATGAACAGACCGAGGAGGAAGGCGATCGCGGCCGCGTAGTTCAGCTCCTGGTTGATGAAGGCGAGGTTGTACGCGTAGTAGTTCGGCGTGTACGAGTTCGTAATCACTCCCGGCGCGATGTTGTTGAGCAGGCTCGGCTCCGCGAAGAGCTGGAACGTCCCGATGATCGAGAAGATGACGGTCAGCAGGATGGCCGGTCGGATGGCGGGGATCTTGATGCTCCACGCGACGCGGAACTGCCCCGCACCGTCGATCTCGGCGGCTTCGAAGAGGTCGGCGGGGATGGCGCGCAGCGCCGCGTACATGATGATCATGTTGTAGCCGACGAACTCCCACGTGACGATGTTCATCATCGAACCGAGGATGCTGCCGGGCGAGAGGAACTCGGGGGTGCCCCAGCCGAGGCCGCGGGCGATCTGCGCGAGGGGGCCGAAGTCGGGGCCGTACAGGTAGCCCCACATGAGCGTCGCGACGACCGCCGGGACCGCGTACGGCATGAAGACGAGCAGCCGGACGCTGCGCGAGCCGCGGATGCGACCGCTGTCGAGGGCGAGCGCGAGGAAGAGGGCGAGGCCGAGCATGATCGGCACCTGGACGACGAGGAACAGCCCCATCCGTCCGATGCTGGCGAGGAATGCCGAGTCCTGGAGAGCGCGGACGTAGTTCGCGAGGCCGGCGAACACGTCCCCGCCGATGAGCTTGCTCTGGAAGAGGGAGAGGTAGCCCGAGTACACGAGGGGGACGATCAGCATCGCGACGAACACGACGAAGAACGGGAGGATGAACAGGTAGGCGGCGACGTTCTGTCGGCGCCGGTTCGAGCCGCTGCGTCGGCGCGAGGCGGCGGGGGAACGCTCTGCTCTGAGCGTCGAGGTGGTGGTCACGGATCCTCCTCGGATCGAGTGCGGATGGGATCGGGGCGCCCCGGCGGGGCGCCCCGATCCGGCTCACTTGACGGTGAAGCCCTGGTCCTCGGCGTAGGACACGAGCTGGTCCTGCCAGGTGTCCAGCGCGGCGGCGATGTCGCCCTTGTCGGCGATGACAGTCCCGAGGGTCTCCTCGTAGCTGGAGTACACGTACTCCATGAAGGGGAGCCACTGGAAGTCGGTGTCGACCGTCTGGGAGATGTCGGCGAACAGCTTGTTCACCTGCTGGCCGCCGTAGAACTCCGACGTCGCGTCGAGGAACGCGGGGTTCTCGAGCACCGAGTTCTGCGGCGGGAAGAAGAACTGCTCGGTCGCGAGCATCATCGCCGACTCCTCGTCGTGGTTGATGAACTTCGCGAGTTCCGCGGCCGCGATCTTGTTCTCCGAGCTCGCGAGCACGGCATCCGAGGAGCCGCCCCAGTTGCCGGAGACCTGCGAACCGGCATCCCACTGCGGCAGCGGCGCGGCGCGCCAGAGGCCCGACGTGCCCTCGGCGGTGCCCTGCAGGAACACGGGACCCCAGGCCGCGGTCAGCCATCCGGCGTACTTGCCGCTGGCGAGACCCTGGTACCACTGGTCGTTGAAGTCGACGTCGGTCGAGACGAGGTCGCGCTGGATGAGGTCGGTCCAGTAGGAGGCGACCTCCTTCGCCTCGGCGCTGTTGACGTCGATCGACACGGTCTCCTTGCCGTCGTAGCCGAACGGCTTGATGCCGCGCTGCCAGAAGAAGCCGATCAGCTGCCCGGCCTGCGTCGCGCCGAGGTTCGAGATGTAGGAGCCCGTCTTGGACTTCACGGCCTCCGCCGCCGTCGCGTACTCCTCCCACGTCGTGGGCGCCTCGGTGATGCCGGCCTTCGCGAGGATGTCCTCGCGGTAGAGGTTGCCCATGGGGCCGACGTCCTGCGGGATCGCCCACACCTCGTCGCCGGGCGAGACCTGGTTCCATGCCCACTCGACGTAGTCGCCCGAGAGGTCGTCGGCGCCGTAGGGCGCGAGGTCGAGGAGCGAGTCCGCCAGCACGAACGACGGGATGTACTGGTACTCGATCTGGGCGACATCGGGTGCGCCCTGCCCCGCCTCGATGGCGCTTCGGAGCTTCTGGTAGTGGGGGAGGCCCTGGCCGACGTTCTCGACGGTGACGTCGATCTTCGGGTACTTCTTCTCGAAGAGCGCCACCTCCTTCTCGATGTCGGGGACCCACGTCCAGAACGTGAGCTTCGTGGGGGTGTCCATCGCCTCGTCGATCTGATCCTGCGTGACCGTCTCCTGCGACGGTCCTTCGGAGGATGCCGGGGCGCAGGCCGCGAGCCCGCCGATGGACATGACGCCGACTGCCAGCGCCGCTGCTGTCTTGCGTGCCGTTCTCATGTGATCTTCCTTCGTGGTGGGTGGGTGTTCAATCGGTGGAGGTGGAGCTGAGGAAGCAGCGCGTCGCCCACGCTGCGAGGGGGATGCGGTCGCCCGCGCTGAACTCGTCGCCCGTGACGGCGTCCCGGGCCGAGACGGCGAGGTCGACGGTCTGCGGCGACCAGCCCCAGTTGAAGACGAACCAGGCCCGGCGGCCGTCGGGGAGCGATCCCGACGCGACCGATACGGGCAGGGTCGCGCCCCGGAGCAGTCCGGCGGACACGGGGTCGGGGGTGGTCCACCGGATCAGGTCGGCCGCGAGGGCGGGGGAGGGCAGCGTCCCGACGACGGTGATCCGCCCGGCACCGTGGGGCCGGGTCGTGACGGCGGCGAAGTCCCGGAAGCGCGGGTGGTCGTAGGTCACGAGCGTCTTGGCATCGGTGGGCAGCAGCCCGTCGGCCCAGGCCTCCGCGGTGGCGCCCGCGGTGACCGCGAACGATCCCACGCCGAGCGCGGGCACCGGCTTCTGCAGGTTCGAGAACTCCTCGTAGGAGACGCCGGCCGGCTCCGCGAGACGGGCCGGTGCGACCTCGATGCGGGCGCGCGCCTCGTGGTCGCCGTAGCCGGTGCGGATCCCGACGACGAGGTGACCACCGGCATCCGCATAGTCCCGGAAGAACTCCAGGGTCTCGTCGTCGGCGACGTACAGCCCCGCCGCGACGAGCACGGGGAAGCGTGCGGCGAGTTCGGTGGCGCCGAGGCCGCGGGCCTGCTCGACGTGGAGGATGCGTGCCTGGGCGCCGGCGTCGAAGACGCCCCGGTAGTAGGCGTCGAAGATCCGCTCGTAGGATGCCGCGGCGGGCTCGCCCGCGTCGTCCATGAGCGGGGGGAAGAAGTCGAAGGCGAACCTGCTGTCGGTCGACCAGAGCAGCGCGACGTCCGCGTCGGGCTCAAAGCCGTCGAGGGTCGTGCCGATCGCACCGAAGGCGGCACCGACCTCGGACAGCTCGCGGTAGACGCGTCCCGGCTCGAGGCTGTGGGGGAGGATGCCGCCCCAGTAGGTCTCGGTGCCGTACGGCAGCGTGTGCCAGTGCCAGTACTCGATCATGGCCGCGCCGCGCGCGACGAAGGCGAACGCGGCCTGGGTCAGCTGGCCAGGGTAGGGCGGCAGGTTGAAGGCGGACCCGCCGATCGATTGCGCGTCGGTCTCGGTGATGAGGAACCGCTCCTGCTTCGAGGAGAAGGTGCGGTCTGCCTGACGGAACATGCTGCTCACCCCGGAGGTCGTCCAGGCGGTGACGGCCGTGAGCTCCTCCGACGCGTCGAGGTGGTCCTGCATCGCGTAGTAGGGGTTCCCCGCCGTGACGTCGAGTGCGCGGGAGAGGCTCGCGTCGTCGAGGGCGGGGCGGGGGTAGGCGATGCACGTCGTCACGAACTGGTCGGCGGTGGCGTACTCGCGCACGATGTCGGCCTGCCACGCGATGAACTCGGTGGTGAGGTCGGCCTGGTAGCGCCGCCAGGCGAGGTCGTACTGCGGCAGGCTGTTGCCGTCGGGCGTCCAGAGCTCTGACCAGTCCGCGATGCGGTGCGACCAGTAGGTGAGACCCCACTCGCGGTTGAGCGTGTCGACGTCGCCGTAGGTCGCCGCCAGCCGACGGACGAAGCGCTGGAACGTGCTCCGGTTGTGGGGGAGCAGCATGCCGGGTTCGTTGTCGACCTGGTAGCCGATGATCGCGGGGTGGTCGGCATAGCGTCCGACGACGGCCCGGATGATGCGCTCCGCGTGATGACGGAACGCCGGGTGCGAGTAGTCGACTTCCTGACGGGCGCCCCACGGATGCGGGCGGCCGGTGCCCACTTCGGCGGCGATCTCCGGGTGGGCGACTTGCAGCCACGGCGGGATCGCGTAGGTGGGCGTTCCGAGGATCACGGCGATGCCGCGCTCGTGCGCTCCGTCGAGCACCGGCAGCAGCCACTCGAGGTCGAACTCCCCGTCGCGGGGCTCCCACGTCGACCAGACGGATTCACCGACGCGGATGACGGTGAAGCCCGCTTCCTTCATGAGGTCCAGGTCGAGAGCGGTGCGATCCGTCCAGTGGTACTCGGCGTAGTACGCGGCTCCGAACAGCAGGTGCGGGGGCAGGGTCGCGGGCATGCGTGGACTCCGTCGTCAGCTGGATGTTGTCGGAAACATTTCCGATGCGCACCATGATGTTTCCGATAACATCGGGTTGTCAAGCAACAATCCGGAAACGAGGGACGATGGCCGGGCGCACCGCCAAGGCCGCGACGATCTATGACGTCGCGGAGGCCGCCGGCGTGTCCCACCAGACGGTCAGTCGTTATCTCGCAGGTTTCCAGGGCATCCGTCCCGGGACGAGGGAGCGCGTCGAGCGCGCGCTCGACGAGCTCGAGTACCGCCCCAACCTCAGCGCTAGGGGCCTCAAGCTCGGCCGCTCCCACATCATCGCGGCCCTCACGCACGAACTCGACCAGGTCGGCCCGGCTCGCGTCGCCGAGGGAGCCGCGGCCGCGGCGCGCGAGGCCGGCTACGTCCTCGACCTCGTCACCCTCGACGTCCACAACCCGCGGGCGATCGAGGAGACCCTGCGGGTGCTCAGCCAGCAGACGCTCGCCGGTGTGCTCGCCCTCTCGTCCACCGACGAGATGAACCGCGTCTTCGCCGGCGCGGACTTCTCGGTCCCCCTGCACGTGCACTCCGAAGCCGACGACGCCTCCGGC
Organism: Microbacterium sp. NPDC079356; assembly: GCF_049545465.1. Lineage (NCBI taxonomy): Bacteria > Bacillati > Actinomycetota > Actinomycetes > Micrococcales > Microbacteriaceae > Microbacterium > Microbacterium sp. NPDC079356. The sequence goes on from NZ_JBMWDN010000001.1 coordinate 90,186, forward strand.
GTCCGCGCGACAGGCGTCCCGGCCGTCATCGCACACCTCGCCGAACTGGGGCACCGTCGCATCGCGCACATCGCCGGTGCGCCGAACTGGGCGGCCAGTCGCAACCGCAGCCGCGCCGTGGCCGACGCGGCCGCCGCCCACGGACTCGAGGTGGTCGCCGAACTCCGGGGCGACTGGTCGGCGGCCTCGGCGCATGCCGCGCTCGCCTCACTCGACGAGCTGCCCCCGGCATCCGCCTATGTTGCCTCGAACGACCAGATGGCCCTCGGGGCGATGCTCGCGCTCAAGGAACGGGGTCTACGCGTTCCCGCGGACGTCAGTGTGACGGGCGTGGACGACATCCCCGAGGCGGCCTTCTTCGACCCGCCGCTGACCACCCTGCGCGTGGACTTCGCCGCCCGGGGGCGCCAGATCGTCTCCGCCATGCTCGAGAAGATCGGCGGTTCGGGCGCCTCCTCGTCCGCCGCGGTCGACGTCCCGTCCCTCCAGGTGCGAAGGTCCACGGCGCCGCCGCCCGCCTGAGCGGCGTCAGCCCTCGCTGCCGCACTCCGACACGGCGAGCAGGTCGAGTCCGGGGCGCCCCTGCACCGTCGACTCCGTGACGTCGACCGACACGTTCGTCTCGGCGCGACTGAGCCGCACGGTCGCGATGTCGAGGTCGACGCCGGCCGGTTCGAGCGCCCAGCCGTCGCCGAGGGCGACGGGGAGCTCCGTGACGGTCGCGGCGGCATCCGTCCCCTCCGGCAGCGCGACGGCGCCGTGGATCGTCGCGAACTCGCCCGTCGACGGGCCGCCCGGGCTGACCTCCGAATCGCACGACTGCGCGCTCGCCCCGCCGTCGGGGACGAACTCGGCGCCGTCGGGGAGGACGGCGACGATCTCGGCGACCGCGTCCTCGGCCTGGGCGCGCACGTCCGCGTACGACGGCCCCGCTCCCGCGGAGCAGGCGGTGAGACCGGTGAGGAAGGTCACGAGCAGCACCGTCGCTGCGCCGGACCGGGCGCGCATCAGCCGCTGCTTCCGCGGGCCAGCGAGGCCAGGAGCAGGCGCACGTCCTTGAGGACGGTTCCGTTCCTCTGACCGTCGCCGCTGAACAGTCGGTTGTGCAGATCGAGTCCCTGCATGAGCATCGCGCCGACCGAGCCCGTCGCCTGCTCCTCGGTGTACCCGGGGTCCAGCACGATGACCCCGGGGATCTCCTCAGGGCCGACGCCGTAGCCGATGTCGCCCACCTGGAAGCCCGCGTAGTACCGGTTGACGTCCTCCGCGGCCTGCGCCGCGTAGTAGGTCGTTCCGAAGACCGGGCGGTAGCCGTCGGTGGCCCCCACGCCGCCAGCGAGGAACCGCACGTCGAAACGGGCACCGTGCATCTCGGCCGAACTGCCGACCTGCGACCCGGCGCTGTGCTCGTAGCTGAGCGTCGGGAGCCCGGGGAGAGCGACCTCGATTCCCTTCACGATGCGAGCGTAGTCCGCACCCGCGGCCGTGGCGATCGTGTTGTTCTGCGGGCCCGACGCGAGATTCAGGGAGATCTGCGGCATGGGGGCGGCGAGCACCGTGAAGGCCACGACGGGGGCGCCCGGGTCGGCGTTGGCGACCTGCCAGTCGGCGAACGAGGTGACCGGGTCGTCCACCATGAAGCTGCGCACCGACGCGTTCGTCCCCGGGACGACGAGCAGGATGCCGGCAGCGGTCGACGGATCGCCCGCCATCTCGATCATCGCGCCGCGTTCGGGGGAGTAGAGGTAGAGGCGCACCTGCCCGGCGACGACCTTCGTGAGGTACCGGCGCTCGAGCAACAGGTCGCCGAGCAGTGCCGCGTCTTCCTCCGCGCCCCGGCTAGTCACCTGCTGCAACCGCTCGTCGACCCGCGCCAGGCGCGCCCGCGCCGCGTACCGGTTGGCGCGGACACGGTCGGCGGCGTCGATCCCGTCGAGCGAGCCGACGAGCACGGGCACCGTGCGGATGAGGTCGTCGCGGCGCGCGGCATCCATCTCGACCCACCAGATCGCGGCGTCGGCAGCGGAGGTCTGCGTGAGCAGCGTCGCGATGAGCCCGGGCGTGCGGTCCAGCAGCGCCGTCACGCCGTCGCGATCGAGGGAGGCCAGCTCGGCCAGGGTGGCCGAGACGCTGAGGTGCGTCCGGTGGTGATCCGGGGTCGGCGCTGCGGCGGATGCCTGCGCCACCGGGGCTACGGGGCTCACCAGGGCGAACGCCATCGCCGCAGCGGCCAGGGCTGCGGTGGGATGGGCGTTCGCGCGCATCATAGCGCTGATTGTATTGGCAGCCGGGACCGCTCCCGGCCACGCCAATCACGGACGGCCGCTCTCTCGACTCATAGACTGCTCGCGTGGCAGATACCCCGACCGTGGACGCTCCGCGTTTCAGCCCGGTGATCGCGTTGCTCGCCGTCTCCGCCTCGTGGGAGGCACAGCTCGCCGCGGAGCTGCGCGACCTCGGCATCTCGACCCGCAAGTTCGGTCTGCTCGGGCACATCGGCGCCGAGCCCGGCATCTCCTTCTCGGAGCTCGCACGTCGCTCCCGCATCACCGTCCAGTCGGCGCACGCCGCCGTGCACGCCCTCGTCGACGACGGCCTCGTGGCGGACGCGACGGCGCAGGCCGGCGCGGCCAGCGACCTGAGCGTGACGCCCCGCGGTGCGAAGGTCCTGCAGGACGCGCAGGAACGCCTCGCCGCCCTCGACCGCGCGCTGGCACAGGCGCATCCGAGGGTCGCGGAGTCGCTCGACGGCATCCGCGCCGGCGTCGTCGAATGACGCGCGCGGCACCGCGGGACCCGCTCCGCACGGCGGCGCGCTCGGCGCTGGCCGCTCTCCTCGTCGCCGCCGGCGTCGGTCACCTCACCGTCCTCCGCCGCGGGTTCCGCATCGCGGTGCCGGACTGGGCGACCCGGCTGCTGCGCACCGACAAGGACACCATCGTCGTCGTGTCGGGTGTCGTCGAGGCGCTGCTCGGCGTTGCGCTCCTCGTGCTCCCGCGCGAGCGCCGGCGCGTGGGCGTCGCGGTCGCCGCTCTGTTCGTCGCGGTCTTCCCCGGCAACGTGCACCATTGGCGCACCGGACGCGACGTGCCGGGGCTCGACTCCGACGCCAAGAGGTTCGCTCGCCTGTTCCTGCAGCCGCTCCTGGTCGCGTGGGCGCTCTGGTCGACACGTCGCTGAGTGGTCACCGTGCGGAGCCGTCACAGCGCGCGCACAGGTGGCGCGGGGTCCTTCAGCTAGGCTGAAGGCGTGTTCCGCACCCCTGCCTCCCTGTATCGCGTGCTCGCCATCGCCGAGCTGTTCTCCTGGACCCTCTTGATCGCCGGCCTCATCATCCGCGCGGTCGGCGGTCCGGCCGTCGCCGTCACGATCGGCGGCGGCATCCACGGGTTCGTCTTCCTCTCCTACGGGGCGACGGCCATCCTGGTCGCCCTCAACAACCGGTGGCACCTCGGCGTGGCGTTGCTCGCGGTGGGATCGGCGATCGTCCCCTACGCCACCCTGCCGATGGAGATGTGGCTGCGCCGAACGGGGCGCCTCGACGGGCACTGGCGGCTCGAGGAGACCGCCGACCCGCGTGACCGGCGGCCGATCGACCGGCTGCTGCGGTGGTTCCTGCGCCACGCCGGCGTCCTCGTGGCGCTGATCGTCGTCGCCGTCGTCGCGCTCTACGTCGTGCTGCTCATCGTCGGGCCGCCGGGCGGACGGTGATCCCGGGGGTCAGCGCCGCGTCGAGACCGTCACGGTGAACTTCGCGTCGCGCGCCGCCTGCCGCGTGGGACCGACGATCCGCTCGAGCGCGCTGCGGTAGCGCAGTCCGGAGTTCCATACGCACCAGAGTTCGCCGCCGGGCCGCAGGACGCGCGCCGCGTCGGCGAACATCCGCGGTGCGAGGCGGTCGGTCACGGCGGCCCCGCTGTGGAAGGGCGGGTTCAGCGCGATGAAGGATGCCGAGGCATCCGCCCGTGCCTGCAGCAGGTCGTCGCGCGCCACCTCGACGCGGTCGTCCACACCGTTCGCCGCGGCCGTCGCGCGCGCCGAGGCCACCGCGGCGGCGGACTGATCGGACGCGTAGACGTGCCGCCCGGGGTGAGCGAGGGCGAGGTGCGCGGCGACGGCGCCCGTGCCGCACGCGAAGTCGATGAGCGGGTCTGAGGCGCTGCCGCCGGCCGGGTCCTGCGGCAGGCGCGCGAGCAGCAGCCGCGTGCCGATGTCGAGCCGCGCGCCCGCGAACGCGCCGCCGAACGCGCGGAGGGCGAGGCCGTCGGCGTCGCCCTCCGCCGGCACGGGGTCGTGGCCGTCGTGCGGCCCGCGGGCGACGAGCACGCGCGACTTCTGGCGCGCCGGCGTCACGTCGAGCCGGTCGAAGGATCGGGCGAGGACGTCGTTCATCGCGAGGCTCATGTGCTTCAGGCGTCCGCCCGCCCAGACGACGACGTCCGGGTGGGCATGGGCTGCGATGAGCGCGGCGATGTCGTCCAGCGCGTCGAGGGACCGCGGCAGGCGCAGCAGCACGACCCGCGCCCCCGAGACGAGCCCCGCGCTCAACGGGAGCGACGACACGTGCCCGGTGAGGCCCAGCGCCGCGGCGTTGCGGGCGAGTGCGCATTCGCCCACGAGGGCGTCCTGATGGACGCGGATGCCGGTGCCCCCGTCCCATGCCGCACCGAGGGCCAGGGCGCCGTAGGCGTCGCCGATGACCGCGATATCCCCGGCGGCCGCGGCGGCGCGCGCGTCGGCGGACTCGTCGAGGATCAGCCGGTCGGCGGCGTCGGCGGCGACGAGCCCCGGAGCCTCGAGATCCGGGAGGCGGGACAGGCGCGCGAACGGGAACGGCGCGGCGGAGGTCACCCGTCGAGCGTATCGCCGGGCCGCGGCATCCCTCACCCGGGGGATACTCGGACGATGAAGACTCTCGCACGCTGGGTACTCGCCGGCGCCATGGTGTTCGCCGGCCTCAGCCACCTGTTCTGGGCTCGGAAGGAGTTCCAGGCGCAGGTGCCGGACCTCGTCACCGAGGTGCTGCCGATCGACAAGGACGGCGTCGTCGTCGCCTCGGGTGCCGTCGAGATGATGCTGGGCGCGGCTCTCGTCGCGCTCCCGAAGGAGCGGCGCCGCGTCGGGGCCATTCTCGCGGCGTTCTTCGTCGCGATCTTCCCCGGCAACATCGGTCAGGCCCTGGGGAAGCGCGACGGCTTCCGCCTCGACAGCGACAAGGCGCGCTGGGCACGGCTGCTGTTCCAGCCCGTCCTCGTCGCCTGGGCGCTGTGGTCGACGCGGGATGAGGGGTCCGCACGCGGCTGAGACGAGAGAGGCCCCCGTCCGCGCGGACGGGGGCCTCCTTCGCGCAGGGGGGCGTCAGGTGCGGACGCCTCCGGTCCGCAGACGCGACAGCGCATCGACGGTGGCGGCGAGGATCAGGACGCCGCCCGTGACCAGCAGGTTGAAGCCGGCATCCATCTGCAGCAGGCCGAGCCCGTTGATGATGATCGCGATGACGAGCGCACCGATCGCCGCGTGGATCAGCCGTCCGCGACCGCCGAACAGGCTCACACCGCCGACGACGGCCGCCGCGACACCCGAGAGGACGATGTCGCGTCCGACCGCGCCGTCGACCGAGCCGACACGCGTCTGGTTGAACAGCAGCGAGACGACCGACAGGCCCGAGGCGATCACGAAGCACCACCACTTCACCCAGCGGACCTTGATGCCGGCGCGACGCGCGGCCTCGGCGTTGCCGCCGATCGCGTAGACGTACCGTCCGAACGTGGTGCGGTCGAGCACGAACGTGCCGATGAACAGGATCGTGAGGACGACCGGCACGATGATCGGCACCCCCTCGATGGGGATGATCGACTGCGACCGGTTGAGGTTCAGGACGAACACCGCGGCCCCGCCGAGGATCAGGAGCACCGCGAGCTTGGCCCACACGAGCGCGATCGGCCGGTTGGGGACGCCCGCCCGGGTCCGGCGGCGCCGGTCCCAGAACGACAGTCCGCCCGAGATGAGCACCATGACGCCGAGCATGACCCAGCCGCCCCAGACCGGGAGCCGGCCGTTCTGCAGGGCCAGCAGCTCGGGAGCCTCGATCGGGTAGAGACCACCCGCGCCGATGATGAGGAGGGCGAGGCCCTGATACCCGAGGAACAGGCCCAGCGTGACGACGAAGGACGGGATGCCGATCCTCGCCACGAGGAAGCCGATCAGGGCTCCCGTCGCCAGGCCGATGAGCAGGCCGAGCCCGAGCGCGATCGGCCAGGGGATGTCGAGTTTGACGTTGAGGACGACGAAGGACGCGATGCCCACGCCGCCGGTGACACCGGCCGACAGGTCGATCTCGCCGAGCAGCAGCACGAACACGAGCGCCATGCCGAGGACGACGAGGGATGCCGCCTGGCTCATGAGGTTCGCGAAGTTCACCGGGGTGAAGAAGAACCGGCTGAGGATGCTGAAGAGGATGACGAGGAGGACGAGGCCGCCGACGGCGGGGAGCGCGCCCATCTCGCCGCCGCGCACCCGCTGCAGCCAGGCGCGTACCTGGTCGCCGACGCCGCCTTCGACGCCGCTGCCGATGAGGTCGCTCACGACGGGGTCGGGTGCCGCCGCGGTCCGGGTGCTGGTGCTCATGCGTCGCCTCCGACGGGGATCGTGGACGTCCCGACGAGCTGCACGCCCGGGGGGACCTTGGTTCCGGTGATGTAGCCGACGATGTCGTCGCGGGTGGTCTCGGTGGTGGCGACCTGCGCGACCATCTGGCCGAGGTAGAGGACCGCGATGTCGTCGGCGACCGCGAAGACGTCGGCCAGGTTGTGGCTGATGAGGACCACCGCGACACCCTGGTCGGCGAGGCGGCGGACGAGGTTCAGGACCTGTTCGGTCTGCGCGACGCCGAGGGCGGCCGTGGGCTCGTCGAGGATGACCACCCGCGCCTTCTTCAGCACAGCGCGGGCGATCGCGACGGTCTGCCGCTGACCGCCGGACAGGCTCGACACCTTCTGCCGCACGCTCTTGACGGTGCGCACCGAGAGGGAGCGGAGGGTGTCGGAGGCCTCCTTCTCCATTCGGCCCTCGTCGAACGTCCCGCCGATGACCTCCTCGCGGCCGAGGAACATGTTCTGGACGATGTCGAGGTTGTCGCAGAGCGCGAGGTCCTGGTAGACGACCTCGATGCCCAGCGCACCGGCTTCGCGCGGGGTCCGGAGCGACTGCTCCTGACCGTCGACGAGGATCTCGCCGGTGTCGTAGGGCTGCACACCGGCGAGGCCCTTGATGAGGGTGGATTTGCCGGCGCCGTTGTCGCCGACGAGGGCGGTGACCATGCCCGGTCGGACCGTGAGGTCGACGCCCTTGAGGACGCTGACCGGGCCGAAGGACTTCGTCACGCGCCGGAGTTCGATGATGGGTTCGCTCATGCGGGTTCTCCTGAGAGGTCGGGGTGTCGCGCAGACAGGGAGGGTGGGGATGCCGCGGGTCGCGGCATCCCCACCCTCGTCAGATCACTCGACGCCGAACTCGGCGCACTTGTCGGCGAGGCTGACGCCGGCGATCTCGCCGGAGCAGACGTCCGAGGCCGAGGCGTCACCGGCGGCGACGACGTCCTTGACCTCGTCGGGCCCGACGAGCTGCGGCGTCACCGCGATGTACGGCGTGCCGTCCTCGAGCTTCTGGTCGGCGCTGGGCGTCGATCCCTGGAGGAGGTCGGTCGCGACCTTGATCGCGGCCTCGGCCTCATCCTTGACCGGCTTGTAGACCGTGGCGGTCTGCCACCCGGTGAGGATGTTGCGCAGGCCCTCGACGTTCGCGTCCTGACCCGAGACGGCGACACCCGTGAGGTCGCGGTCCTGGAGCACCTTGATGACGCCGTCCGCGTTGGTGTCGTTGGCGGCCCAGACGCCGTCGACCTTGCCGCCGTTGGCGGTGAGCGCCTGCTCGAAGTTGGTCTGCGTCTTCGCGCCGTCCCAGACTCCCGGGGGCTCCGCGACCGGCTTGATGCCGGCTGCTTCCATGACCTCGACGGCGCCCTTCTTGAACATCGCCGCGTTGCCGTCGGTCGGGTCGCCGCCCATGTAGTAGACGGCCGCGGTCGCCGGGTCCTTGCCCGCGGCCTCGAGGCCGTCGAGGACCGTCTGCCCTTCGAGCCTGCCGACCTCGACGTTGTCGAACGAGACGTAGTAGTCGGCGCCCTGGAACGGACGGTCGTAGGCGATGACGGGGATGCCCTGGGACTTCGCCTTCGTGGCCACACCCACGGCGGCGCCGTTGTAGTCGACGAGCAACATCACGCCGCAGCCCTGGGTGAGCTGCTGGTCGCCGATGGTCGCGTACTTCGAGGTGTCGCCCTGCGCGTTCTGGATGTCGACGTCGAAGCCGGCGGCCTTGAGGCCCTCATCCAGGTACTTGCGGTCGAAGTTCTCCCAGCGGGGCGAGGACGCCGCGTCGGGGAGGATGACGCACGCACGGCCGGCTTCGGCCGGTTCGGCCCCGCCGCTCGAGCCCGCGGGTGCCGGGGTGCTCGCGGACGAACAGCCGGCGAGCAGGAGTGCAGCGGCCCCCAGGACTGCTGCGACGGACAGGGACTTCTTCATCGTTCGCCTTTCGACAGTGAAATCAAACGAGCGCGGCATCGCGCTTGACGATGATCTTGATGCGTTCACGAAATGAAGTCAAGATGTGAACATAACGCTTTCGTCACCGCCGACGACCCGATGAGCGGCGGCCCGACAGCGACCCGCGGCGCGCGTGCGACGCGCTATCCGGCGCCGGATCCGAGCCGCGAGCGGCGGGTCACCGCGTCGAGGGCGACCGCGAAGACCAGGACCGCCCCGGTGACCATGAACTGCACGGCTGAGCTCAGGTTCACGAGGGTCAGCCCCGACGAGATCGCCTGGATGACGACGACGCCGAGCAGCGCGGCGAAGGCCGAGCCGCGGCCGCCGAAGAGGGACGCGCCGCCGATGATGGCGGCGGCGATCGCGTTGAGGTTCGTGTCGGCCGCGCCGGTGCTCTGGTTCGCGGCGGCGAGCCGCGCGGCCGCGAGCACCCCGCCCGTCGCGGCGAGGGCCGAGCAGAGCACGAACACCGAGACGACGACGCGGTCGACGCGGATGCCGGCGCGGCGGGCGGCCTCGATCGATCCGCCCACCGCGAAGACCGACCGCCCCCACCGGGTGCGGGTGAGGGCGAGGTGGGCGGCCACGACCAAGACGACGAACACCACGAACATGACGCCGACGCCGCGCGAGAGTCCCAGATACCAGGACGCGCCGACGAGACCGATCAGCAGCAGCGCTCCGCGCACGACGATCGTGAGCGTCCGCTCGCTCTCGAGCTCCGCCGCGGCGCGGCGCCGTGCGCGGCGCAGCAGGGTCGCCGTGTAGGCGAGCGCGGTCCCCACGGCGAGGAGGTACGCCAGCCAGTGCGGCAGGTACATCTGCTGGGCGAACTGCACGATCCACGAATCGAACGGGAGGTTGATGGACCCCGCGTCGCCCAGCACCCAGAGCTGGACGCCGAGGAGACCGAGCAGGCCCGCGAGCGTGACGACGAAGCTCGGCAGGCCGAGCTTCGTACGGAGCGCCCCGTAGCAGACCCCCACGACGCACCCCGCGGCGATCGCCGCACCGATCGCGAGGGGGAGGGGCCACTGCAGTTGGACCGCGCCCACGGCGAGGATCGCGGCGGCCACACCCGACATCGAACCCACCGACAGGTCGATCTCGCCGATGAGGAGCACGAGCACGATGCCCAGCGAGATCGTGCCGATCGCCGCGCACTGCATCAGCAGATCGCTGAGATGCCGGCTCGTGAGGAAGACCGGGTTCAGCGTCTGGAACACGACCGCGATGACGACGAGGGCGAGGACCACCGGCATCCGCCCCACGTCGCCGGACCGCACCCGGGCGAGCGTCAGGGCGATCACCCCCGCGTCGCGGTTCACCGGTCGCCGTCCGTCCGGCGCCGCGCCCCGGACAGCGGGATCACGGGGGCGCGGGGCTCGTCGGGGAGCGGCGCGGGCCTCGCGACGTCGAGGGCGCCCGTGATCGCGGCGATGAGGACCTCGCTCGTGGCCTCCTCGGCGTCGAACTCGCCGTTGTTGCGCCCGAGGCGCAGCACGACGATGCGGTCGGCGACGGCGAGCACGTCGGTCAGGTTGTGGCTGATGAGCACCACGCCGTGACCACGGTCGCGCAGGCGCTCGATCAGGTTCAGCACCTCCGCGGTCTGGGCGACACCCAGGGCGGCGGTCGGTTCGTCGAGGATGACGATGCGCGGCTCGCCGATGAGCGACCGCGCGATCGCGACCGTCTGCCGTTGGCCCCCCGACAGGGTGGAGACGGGGACCCGCACGGAGGGGATCTTCGCGGCGAGCTCGCGCAGCAGCATCCAGGTCCGCTCCTCCATGCCGACCTCGTCGAGGCGACCGCGTTCGAGGAGCTCACGACCGAGCCACAGGTTCGCGACGACGTCGAGGTTCTCGCAGAGGGCGAGGTCCTGGAACACCGTCGCGATCCCGAGGTCCTGCGCGTCGGCGGGGGTGGAGAGCTGCACGACGTCGCCGTCGAGCTCGATCGTGCCCGCATCGGCGGGGTGCACACCGGCGAGGACCTTCACGAGCGTCGACTTGCCGGCGCCGTTGTCGCCGACGAGGGCGACCACCTCGCCCTCGCGGACGCGGAAGTCCACCCCGTTGAGCGCACGCACGGCGCCGAAGCGCTTGTCGATGCCGCGCATCGTGAGGACGTGGTCGCCGGTGCGACGGGAGGAGACGCTCACGCGGGTGCTCTCATTCCAGCCCCGCCGCAGCGCAGGCCTCGGCATAGGCGGGGGTGCAGATGTCCTGCACGGTCCAGAACCCGTCGGCGACGACGGTGTCGGCGATGTCGTCGACGGTGACGGCGACCGGGGTGAGGAGGGTCGCGGGGATGCCGTCGACGGTCGTGTCGCCCGCCGGGCGCTCACCGCTCGCGAGCTGCAGCGCGACGTCGGCGGCGATCGTCGCCTGGGTCCGCAGGGCTTTGTAGACGGTCATGTACTGGTCGCCCGAGACGATGCGCTGGAGCGCCGTGAGCTCGGCGTCCTGACCGGTCACCAGCGGGAAGGGCGAGACGTCGGCGGCGCGGAGGGCCGCGATCGCGCCGCTCGCGGTGCCGTCGTTGGCGGCGTACACCGCGACGATCTCGTCGCCGTACTGGGCGATCTGCCCCGCCACCCAGGCCTGCGCCTTGTCGGGACTCCAGTCGGGAGTGTCGTACTCGGCGAGGATCCGGAGCCCCGCGTCGGCGATGACCCGGCGCGCGCCCTCGCGGAACTGCGCGGCGTTGCTGTCGGTCGGCGAGCCGTGGACCATGAGGATGCCGCCGTCCGTACGACCCTCGCGCTCGAGGCCCGCCACGAGAGCGTCGGCCTGCAGCTCGCCGACGCGCTCGTTGTCGAAGGAGACGTAGTACGCCGGCTTCCCGCCGCCGACGATCATCCGGTCGTAGGAGACGACCGGCACGCCCTCGGCGGTCGCCGCCGCGAGGATCGACGCCGCCGCGCGACCGTCGACCGGGTCGAGGACGAGGACGGCGGCACCCGCCGCCAGCGCGGACTCCGCCTGCTGCTGCTGCCGCGCGGCATCCTGATCCGCGTTCGTGTACAGCACCTGCGCGTCGCCCGATTCGGCGATGCGCTCCTCGAACACCGGTCGGTCGAACGTCTCGTAGCGGGCGGTCTTCTTGTCGGGCAGGAGCAGGGCGATCGTGGTGCGGCCGGACGCGCTGTCGGGGAGCGCGCATCCCGAGAGTGCGGCGGCCGTGGCCCCCACGACGACAAGGGCGGCGAGTAGCCGTCTCATGCGGGGAACGCGACCAGTTCGGCGTCGACGGCGACGTGATCGAGCGCGAGCGCGATGGCCCCGCGGGTCTCGGCCCACTCCGCGAAGTCGGACGCCACGATCTCGGGCACTCCGCCGCCGAGGATGGAGCGCTCGAGCGAGTGGCGCAGCGGTGCGAGGAGGATCTCTCCTGCCCGCGCGAGCTCGCCGCCTACGACGATGCGTTCGGGGTCGATGAGGTTGCACAGGCTCGCCGCGGCGATGCCGATGTGACGCCCGGCATCCGCGATCGTCCGCTGCGCCGCCGCGACGCCGTCGCCCGCCGCCGTCACGAGGTCACGGAGGCGATGGATGCCGTCGGCTTCGCTGAAGCCCGCGAGCAGCGCCGGGCCGGCCGCCACGGTCTCGAGGCAGCCCCGGTTGCCGCAGCGGCAGCGGGCACCGTTCTCGTCGATCGTCATGTGGCCGATCTGGCCGGTGCGGCCGCTCACCCCGCGGAAGAGGTCGCCGTCGACGAGCAGTCCCGCGCTGATGGCGTGCCCGACGGTGATGTAGACCGAGGAGGAGGCGCCGCGGGCAGCGCCCTCCCGCGCCTCGGCGAGCGCGCCGAGATTGGCCTCGCTGTCGACGTGCACGGGCCGGCCGATGCGGGCCGACAGGCTGCGGGCGATGTCGACGCCGTCCCACCCCGGGAGCAGCCCCGGAGTCGAGATGACGGAGGTGCGCGGATCGACGGGTGCCGGGAGCGCCAGGCCCACGGCCAAGAGGTCGGAGAGGGAGCCGCCGAGGCCCTCGACCATGTCGCCCAGGAGCAGGCTCAGCCGGTCGAGCTCGGCGTCGTGCCGGTGGTCGGGAGCCAGCGGCAGCGAGGTCTCCGCGACGACCGACCGCGTGGCATCCGCGATCGCGACGTGCAGCTTGCGGGTGGAGAAGTGCGCACCGGCGACGAGGCCGACTTGGCGGGCGAGCGAGACGAGGGTCGCCCGCCGCCCGCTCCGCGAGGTGAAGGACGTGTGGAGGACGCCCGTCGCGGTCAGCTCCTTGACGATGTTCGACACCGTCGCGGGGGAGAGGCCGGTCGCGCCCGCGAGCTCGATCTGCGTCAGGCGCCCATGCCGCTTGAGCGAATCGAGCAGACGTGCACGATTCGCTTCTCGCAGCGAGGACTGCGAGCCGGGCGGTGTTGACCGGCGAGCCACGGGGACACCCTACCGCGCGGGGCGCGCGACCGGCCCCGGGCGGGTCAGGCGGCGTCGATGAGGCGCACGCGGACGATGTTGGTGGTCTCGTCGAGCTCGGCGACCTTCGGGTGATCCTTCACGAAGTCAGAGAAGGAGCGGTGGCCGAGCGCCTTCTCGCTGAAGGAGGGATCCATGCGCTTCAGCAAATTCTTGACGGCCGAGAGATGGACCCACTCCTCGTCGGTGCGCTCGTGCTCGAGCCGCAGCGCGCGGGAGAGGAGCTGCTCGACGGGGTCGACCGTCTTGCGCCGGCGCCGACCCGCGCTGGGCGCGGCCTCGGGTGCGGGCTCGGGGAGGGCGAGGGTCACACCCGGGAGCGCGTCGTACGCGTCGAACTGGTCGCACGCGGCGGCGAGCGACTTGGCCGTGGAGCCGGCGACCCCGACGGCGACGACGAAGCGACCGAGGCGCTTGCACCGTTGCGCGAGCGGAACGTAGTCGCTGTCGCCGGCGACGATGACGACGTGGGTGAGGTCCTCGAGGCGGAACAGGTCCTCGACGGTGTCGACGGCGAGGCGGATGTCGGCACCGTTCTTCGCGTACGCCGCCGCCGGGAACAGCTGCACGAGGTCGACCGCGCGGGCGACGAGCTGCTGCCGGTAGAGGGAGTTCACCGGCGACGACCAGTCCGCGTAGGCCCGGGTGAGCACGAGGGTGCCGAACGAGGCGGCGTAGTCCATGATCGCGCCGACGTCGATCATCGCCGCCGCGAGACGGTCGGCGATCTCCTTCTCGTCGGGGTCCGCGGCGATCCGCTGCCGGTCCCGCGAGTAGCTGTTGCGACCGTGCACCCGGTCGTACCAACTCATGACGATGTTGTCGAAGTCGAGGTAGACCGCGACGCGAGGAGTGGAGGAATCCGGCATCCCCCCAGTCTTACAGCTTGGGGCCGCCAGGTGTTCCGGGAACCGTGTCGCTGAGACCGAGGACGAAGTCGAGGATGTCGCGGGCCGACGCCGTCCGCACCGGACCGCGCCCGAGCGCCCACCCGGCGTCGTCCGCGGAGAGAGTCGACCCGGCGACGGCGGCGCGCCGCTCGAAGGGCATGCGTGTGACGGCATACAGCGCGACGGCCCCGCTCAGGGTGGGCGGGAGCGTGATCGGGCGATCGCCCGCGAGGACGAGCAGGGCGCGTGTCGCGTCGACGAGGGAGCGGATGCGGCGGCGCCGGCCGCCGCGGATCTCCGCCGCCACCTCGGGGAGCGGTGTCCCCGCGGAGGATCCCAGAGCGGCCTCGGCGAGGAAACGGTCGGCGTCGTCCTGAGATCGCGCGAGGCCCGCTGCGAGCACGACGACGTCGGCGAGCGCCACTCTCCAGTCGCCCGTCACCGCGGACTCGTCCGTGCGCTCCCGGTTGCTGAGGGGCAGGTGGCGCGAGAGGTCGGACATGCGGTCAGCTTAGGCGGCGGCGGGTGCGATGTGACAGGCCGCCTTGTCACACGCGAGGCCCCGTCACGACAGGGGAGTAGGGTGCCCTGGAGGTCGGGACGTGCATAATGGCGTCGAATCGATGTGACCGTGAACATCCAGCGAGGGGCCCGATGAGCGACGATGCCGCCGGCCGGAGACCGAGTATCCGCGATGTCGCGCGCCTCGCGGAGGTCTCGCACCAGACGGTGTCCCGCGTCCTGAACGACCACCCCAGCATCCGGCCGGAGACGCGGGACCGGGTTCTGGCGGCGATGCGGGACCTCTCGTACAGCCCGAACCGCGCGGCCCGTGCGCTGGTGACGAGCCGATCGCGGACCATCGGCGTGCTCGCGGCGTCGGCGACGCAGTACGGCCCGGCCTCCTCCATCGCCGCGATCGAAGCGGCCGCGCAGGCGCGGGGCTACTGGGTGTCGACGGCGAACATCGACCCCGGCGACCCCCAGTCCATCCCCGACGGCATCTCGCACCTCATGGCCCAGTCCGTCGAGGGCCTCGTCGTGATCGCGCCCCAGGTGCGCGTCATCCGGGCCATCGCCGCCCACGCCGTCGACGTGCCGTTCGTGACGCTGCAGTCCACCGATCCCGACGCGGGCCACTCCGTCGCCGTCGACCAGGTCGCGGGCGCCCGATTGGCCACACGCCACCTGATCGAACTGGGCCATCGCTCGATCTACCACCTCGCGGGGCCGCAGGACTGGATGGAGGCGGAGGCCCGCATGACGGGCTTCCTCGAGGAGATCAGCGCGTGGGACATCGCCACGACCGCGCCGATCCTGGGGGACTGGACCGCCGACTTCGGCTATTACGCCGGGCGCGAGTTGCTGCGATACCGCGACTTCACGGCGATCTTCTCCTCCAACGACCAGATGGCGCTGGGGCTCCTGCACGCCGTGCGCGACGAGGGCCTGGACTGTCCGCGCGACATCAGCATCGTCGGGTTCGACGACATCCCCGAGGCGGGCCACTTCTGGCCGCCGCTTACGACGGTGCGTCAGGACTTCGCCGAACTCGGCCGCCGGTGCGTCGAGATCCTGCTCGACGAGGCGGGGTCCGCAGCGCTTCCCATGCTCACGCCGGAGCTCGTCGTCCGGTCGTCGACGGCGGCGGTCGCCCGACTCTGACCCCTTCGGCGCGTCGTGTTTGACATCACCGCGGCCTTGGGTGCATAGTCTCCGATGTGAACGGTCACATGGCCGTCACCCGGCCGAGTGAATCGGACCGCGCAGGACAAGGGAGTCGGCAATGGCGTCGAAGGACGAGCGCTACGTGAGCGGGGTGAAGACCGAGGTGGCCGTCGCCCGCATCCGCGAGCGAGTGGCATCCCTCCTGGTCGACCTGTCCCGCCGTGGCCTGGTCTCGGCCACGCTGTGCGAGCGCGTCCCCGACGCGGATTTCTTCGTCACCCGACCCGCGGACGCGGACGACGACCTCGCGCCCGAGCGGATGATGGTCCTCACCCTCGCCGGCACCCCCGTGGCCGGGACGCCCGGCGAGGGCGGCGCGCGCCCCGCCGACGTCGCGCTCTACGCGACGGTGCTCCGCGAGCTCCCGGACACGATGGCCCTCGTCCACCTCGAGACCGGCCACGCGGCCGCCTGGGCGGCACGCGGGCAGGAGATCCCCTGCGTCACCGCCCAGTCCGCCCGCGAGTTCGGCGGCACGGTGCCTGTCCTCGCCGGGCCCCGCGTCGACCCGGCGGCGCTCGTCGAGGCGCTCCGCGGCGACGGCGCCTCCGTCGTCCTCGTCGCAGGTCTCGGCGCCTTCTGCGCGGCCGGCTCCGCCCGCGAGGCGGCCCGTGTCGCGCAGGTGCTCGAAGGCGTCGCCCGCACCGCTGCACTCGCCGCGGTCGGCGGACCCACCGAGCCCCTCTCGCCCGAGACGATCGCGGACCTCTCCGGCCGCGCTCGCGACCTGCGGGAACCGATCACCGACGGCCGCCGGTAGCCCGATACCGGGCGCGGCCACCACCCACAGGACCCCGGCAGGGGTCATGCACCAACCGAACACCACGACACCGAAGTCAACGGGAAAGGAATCACAGTGAAACTCAAGAGGATCATCTTCGTCGGCCTCGCAGCCGGCGCCCTCGCACTCACGGCATGCGCCGGCGGCAACGGCGGTGGCACCAGCGGCGGCGGCAACGAGGGCGGCGGGGACGGCGGCCTGATCGGCGTCGCGATGCCGACCAAGAGCTCCGAGCGCTGGATCCAGGACGGCGACGCCGTCAAGAAGGCACTGGAGGACCAGGGCTACAAGGTCGACCTGCAGTACGCCGAGGACGACATCCCCACCCAGGTCTCGCAGATCGAGAACATGATCACCAAGGGCGCCGAGGCGCTGATCGTCGCCTCGATCGACGGCACGACGCTGACCGAGGCCCTGCAGAACGCGGCGGATGCCGACATCCCCGTCATCGCCTACGACCGCCTCATCAAGGGCACCGAGAACGTCGACTACTACGCGACGTTCGACAACGAGCTCGTCGGCAACCAGCAGGCATGGACGGTCCTCAACGGTCTCGGCCTGACCGACCTCGAGGGCAACAAGCTGGACGACGCGCCCAAGGGGCCGTTCAACATCGAGCTGTTCGCCGGCTCGCTGGACGACAACAACGCGTTCTTCTTCTTCAACGGCGCGATGGACGTGCTGAAGCCCTACATCGAGGACGGCACGCTCGTCGTCAAGTCGGGCCAGACGAGCATCGAGCAGGCAGCGACGCTCCGCTGGGACGGCGAGACCGCGCAGAGCCGCATGGAGGACATCCTCACGGCCAACTACAGCGACGGCACGCAGGTCGACGCCGTCCTGTCGCCCTACGACGGCATCTCGCGCGGCATCATCTCGGCTCTCGCCGACGCCGGCTACTCCGTCGGTGAGGAGTGGCCGATCATCTCCGGTCAGGACGCCGAGGTCGACTCGGTCAAGGCCATCCTGAGCGGCGAGCAGTACGCGACGATCTTCAAGGACACCCGCGAGCTGGCCAAGGTCGCCGCGGACATGGCCGTCGCCGTGCTCAACGACGAAGAGCCCGAGACCAACGACACCACCACGTACGACAACGACGTCAAGGTCGTCCCGTCGTACCTGCTGGCCCCGGTCCCGGTCGTCAAGGACAACGTCCAGTCGGCGCTCGTCGACACGGGCTACTGGACGGCGGAGGAGCTGGGTCTCTGACCCGGGTCCGCCACTGACCATCCGCGTCGGCGGCGAGGTTCGCCTCGCCGCCGACGCACCCCCATCCATCCCTCACGGAAGTCGGAGATCGTGACCGAGACCATCCTCGAGATGCGCGGCATCACCAAGACGTTCCCTGGCGTGAAGGCGCTGTCGAACGTCAACTTCGCCGTCCAGCGCGGCGAGATCCACGCCATCTGCGGCGAGAACGGCGCCGGCAAGTCGACGCTCATGAAGGTGCTGTCGGGTGTCTACCCGCACGGCACCTACGACGGCGAGATCCACTACGCCGGCGACGTCGTCGAGTTCAAGAGCCTGCGCGACAGCGAAGCGCGCGGCATCGTCATCATCCACCAGGAGCTCGCCCTCAGCCCCTACCTCTCGATCGCCGAGAACATCTTCCTCAACAACGAGCGCACGGGCGCCGGCGGTCTCATCGACTGGAACAAGACCAACTTCGAGGCGGCGGAGCTGCTCAAGCGCGTCGGACTGCGCGAGAACCCCACCACGAAGGTCAACCAGCTCGGTGTCGGCAAGCAGCAGCTCGTCGAGATCGCCAAGGCGCTCTCGAAGGAGGTCAAGCTCCTCATCCTCGACGAGCCGACCGCCGCGCTGAACGACGAGGACTCCGATCACCTGCTCGATCTGATCCTCAGCCTCCGCGAGGAGGGGATCACGTCGATCATCATCAGCCACAAGCTGAACGAGATCAAGAAGGTCGCCGACGCCGTCACGGTCATCCGCGACGGCAAGACGATCGAGACGATCGCGAAGTCCGACGTCACCGAGGACCGCATCATCAAGGACATGGTGGGTCGCGACCTCGAGCACCGCTACCCCGACCACGAACCGCAGATCGGCGACGAGCTGCTGCGTGTCGAGAACTGGACCGCGCACCACCCGCAGGACCCGACCCGTGTCGTCGTCGACGACGTGTCGATCACGGTTCGTGCGGGCGAGATCGTCGGGATCGCCGGCCTCATGGGCGCCGGCCGCACCGAGTTCGCGATGAGCCTGTTCGGCCACAGCTACGGCACCCGCATCTCAGGCAAGGTCTTCATGCGCGGCCAGGAGATCCGCACGCGCACGGTGTCGGAGGCGATCGCCAACGGCCTCGCGTACGCCACCGAGGACCGCAAGACCTACGGACTGAACCTCATCGACGACATCAAGCGGAACATCTCGATGGCGTCGCTGAAGAAGCTCGAGAAGGCGGGGCTGGTCGACGACAACGAGGAGTTCGCCGTCGCCAACCAGTACCGCAAGAGCATGAACATCAAGGCGCCGACCGTGCTCGCCAAGACCGGGAAGCTCTCGGGCGGCAACCAGCAGAAGGTCGTCCTGTCGAAGTGGATCTACTCCGACCCCGAGGTGCTCATCCTCGACGAGCCCACCCGCGGCATCGACGTCGGAGCGAAGTACGAGATCTACACGATCATCAACAAGCTCGCCGCCGCCGGGAAGGGCGTCATCGTCATCTCGTCGGAGCTCCCCGAACTCCTCGGCATCTCCGACCGCGTGTACGCGCTGTCGGAGGGTCGGATCACCGGTGAGATGCCGATCAGCGAGGCCACCCCCGAACACGTCCTCAAACTCATGACCATGGAGAAGCCCCGCTGACGGGGCAGGAGACACACATGTCCAACACCACTTCCACGGAGACCGCCGCCGGCGGCGGCATCCATCCGTCCGACAACCGCGTCACCCGCTGGCTGGCGACGGTCCTGTCCGACCTCGGCCGCAACGGCATCTTCATCGCCCTGATCGCGGTCGTCGTCCTGTTCGCGATCCTCACCGACGGCATCCTGCTGCGTCCGCAGAACCTGTCGAACCTGGTCGTCCAGAACGGGTACATCCTCGTGCTGGCGATCGGAATGGTGATGATCATCATCGCCGGCCACATCGACCTGTCCGTCGGGTCCGTCGCAGCCTTCATCGGCGCCGTGTCGGGTGTGCTGGCGGTCGACATGGGACTGCCCTGGGGCGTCGCGATCATCCTGTCGCTCCTGATCGGTGCCCTCGTCGGCGCCTGGCAGGGCTTCTGGGTCGCGTACGTCGGCATCCCCGCCTTCATCGTGACCCTCGCGGGCATGCTGATCTTCCGCGGCCTCGCGCTCGTGGTGCTCGGCAACCAGAACATCGGCTCGTTCCCGACGGAGTACCGCGCGCTCGGCAACGGCTTCCTCGCGGGGCTGTTCGGCGAGTCCGACCCCGACCTGTTCACCCTCGTCATCGGTGCGGTCGCCATCGTCGCCCTCGCGGTGCAGCAGGTCCGCACGCGCCTCGGCCGCCAGAAGTACGACCAGGACGTCGATCCGCTCATCTGGTTCATCGCCAAGCTCGCGCTCGTCGCGGTCGTCATCGGCTGGTTCACCCTCGCGCTGGCCTCGTACAAGGGCATCCCGGTCACCCTGATCGTGCTCGCCGTCCTCGTGCTCGTCTACGGCATCGTGATGAACCGCACGGTCTTCGGCCGTCACATCTACGCCATCGGCGGCAACCGCCACGCGGCGGAGCTGTCGGGCATCAAGACGCGTCGGGTGGACTTCTGGCTCTTCGTGAACATGGGTGTCCTCGCCGCACTGGCGGGCCTCATCTTCACCGCGCGCCTCAACCTCGCCGGTCCCAAGGCGGGTGAGGGCTTCGAGCTCGAGGCGATCTCGGCGGCCTTCATCGGCGGCGCAGCGGTGCAGGGCGGTGTCGGCACGATCGGCGGCGCGATCATCGGTGGTCTCATCATCGGTGTCCTGAACAACGGCATGTCGATCATGGGCATCGGCATCGACTGGCAGCAGGCCGTGAAGGGTCTCGTGCTGCTGTTCGCCGTCGCCTTCGACGTCTACAACAAGCGTCGGGCAGGCCACTGAGATGGCGAAGAATCTGCCCACGGGCGACCTCGACCGACCCGGTCCGACGACCGCGCGGATCACGATGTGGATCTGCGGCGGCGCCGTGGGTCTCTACATGGTCGTGAGCGGCCTCGTCGGTGCCCTGACCACCGGCTGAACCCGGCCCACCGCATCCCCTCTTCCCGACGCGGAGGAGGGGATGCGGTCGTTCACCGCTGACTCATAGGCTCGGGCGCATGCCCTATCTGGTCTCGCTCGTCGTACTGGCCGGGATGATCTTCGCGCTGGTCGACATCATCACGCGCGATCAGAGCCTCGTGAAGCACATGCCCAAGACGGTCTGGCTCTTCGTCGTCATTCTGCTGCCGTTCCTCGGGACGGTGCTGTGGTTCGCGATCGGGCGCGAGTACCCGCGGCGCGAGGTCAGCCGTCCGCCGCAGTTCGCCCCCTGGGCGAGCGAACCCGCCCCGCCGCCGGTGCGCGCGCACGAGTCCCGCTCGACCGAGCAGCAGCTCGCCGACCTCGAGCGCGAGATCGAGGAGGAGCGGCTGCGCGCGGAACTCGCCCGGCGTCGCCGTGAGCTCGGCGACCCGGCCTGAGCCGCGGCGTCAGCCGCGCGGGTAGACGACGCCGATCTGCCGGCGGATCTCGTCGAGCGTGCCCATGATCGCGACGCTCTCGTCGATCGGGAGGATGTCGCCGTCGGTGCGCCCCTGCGCGACGAGCTGCTCGGCGTGGAGGGCCTGGAACTGCATGCCGCGGCCGTCGATCTCGGTGCGGAACTCCTCGACGAGCGCCCCGTCCGCCCCGAACACGCGGAACGTGGTCGGCGCGTAGAAGACGCCGTCGATCTCGATGCGCCCCTTCGTCCCGACGACCTGGGCGGCGTTGGCGCCCGCCGCGCGCGAGGAGGTGAGGAGCGAGGACACGCCGCCGTTCGCGTGCACCATCGCGATCGCGACGTCGGTGTCGGCCCCGGTCGCGGCCAGCTGCGCCGTGGCGCGGATCTCTGCCGGTGCGCCGAGGACGTCCCAGGCGAACGAAACCGGGTAGATGCCGAGGTCGAGCAGCGCGCCCCCGCCGAGCGCGAGGTCGTTGAGACGGTGGCTCGGGTCGTCGGTGATGTTCTGGGTGTGGTCGGCGCTCACGAGGCGGACCTCGCCGATCACGCCGTCGGCGAGGATCTCGCGCAGGCGCACCATGTGGGGGAGGTAGCGGGTCCACATCGCCTCCATCGCGAGCAGACCGTGATCGGCGGCGAGGTCGCGGATCGCGACGGCCTGGTCGGCGTCGAGCGTGAGGGGCTTCTCGATGAGGACGTGCTTGCCGTGCTCGAGGGCGAGCGCGGCGCCCGCGAGGTGGTGGCTGTGCGGGGTCGCGATGTAGACGATGTCCACCTCGGGGTCGGCGACGAGATCCTCGTACGATCCGTGGGCGTGGGGGATCCCGTACTGCTCCGCGAACGCCTGCGCGGAGTCGAGCCGGCGCGAGCCGACGGCGGTGACGGTGCGCCCCGCCGTCTTCAGGTCCGAGGTGAAGGCGTGCGCGATGCCGCCGGTGGCCAGGATTCCCCAGCGAAGAGAGGTCATCGCCCGAGCCTATCGGCGCAGCGTGCGCACCGGATCTAGAGTCGGATCGTGACCCGTCCCGACGCCGCCGCCCTCGACCGGTTCCGCGAGCTGCTGCGGATCCCGACGGTGTCGATGCCGCCGGGGGAACCGGATGCCGACGGTGCACCGTTCGTCCGCTTCCGGGACGCCGTCGAGCGGCTCTACCCCGCGCTCCACGGCGGGCTCGAGCGCGAGGTCGTCGGCGGATACTCGCTGCTCTACCGCTGGCGCGGAGCGGATGCCGCGGCTCCCCTCGTCCTCATGGCGCACATCGACGTCGTGCCGGTCGTCGCGGACGAGTGGGACCGCGACCCGTTCGGCGCCGAGACGGTCGGGGCGGGCGACGACGCCGAGATCCACGCGCGCGGCGCGGTCGACGACAAGGGTGCTCTCGTCGCGATCCTCGAAGCCGTCGACGCCCTCGTCACCGAGGGGTTCACGCCGCAGCGGGACGTCTACCTCGCCTTCGGCCACAATGAGGAGGTCGCCGGCGACGGCGCCCAGGCCATCGTCGAGGTCCTGCGGCAGCGCGGCGTGCGGCCCTCGCTCGTGCTCGACGAGGGCGGCGCGGTCGTCGAGGGCGCGATCCCCGGGGTGCACGTGCCCACCGCCGTGATCGGCGTCGCCGAGCGCGGCGTCATGACCGTGCACCTCACCGCGCGGGAGCTCGGCGGGCACGCCTCGACCCCGCCGCGCGACCCTGCCACCGCGCGGCTCGCGCGGGCGGTGCTGCGGCTGCACCGCCGGCCGTTTCCGACGCGTCTCGTGCCGCCCGTGCGCGCGATGTTCGAGACCGTCGCCCCGCACACGACCGGCCCGCTGCGGCCCGTCTTCGCGAGCATCGGCGTGACGGGACGGCTGCTCGCGAAGGTCTTCCCGCGGCTCGGTCCCGAGCTGAACGCCCTCGTGCGGACGACGGCGGTGGTGACCGAGCTCGCCGGCGCCGCGGGGGCGAACGTCCTCGCCACCTCCGCCCGGGCGAGCGTGAACGTCAGGCTGCTGCCCGGCGACACGGCCGCGTCGGCGGCCGCCCGCATCCGTCGTGTCATCGCCGACCGCCACGTCGAGGTCGAGGTCGCGTCGGCCTCGGAGCCCTCGCCGGTGTCGCCGTGGACGGGACCCGCGTGGGACCGCCTCGTCGCCGCCACCGCGTCGGCGCTCGGGGAGGACGTCCTCCCGACGCCCTACATCCAGCTCGGCGCCAGCGACAGCCGGTGGTTCACCGCGATCAGCGATCACGTGTATCGGTTCACGCCGTTCCACCTGACGCGCGGCGAGCGGGAGGCCCTGCACTCGCACAACGAGCGCATCCGCGTGGGGTCGTGGCTGCGGGGGATCGAGTTCTACCGCGACCTGCTGCGGGCCGGCTGAGTTCAGCCGCGCTCGGCGAGCGCCTTCGAGATCCGCTGCAGCGACACCGGCTCGGCGGTGCCGAGGCGCTGCGCGAACAGGCTCACGCGGAACTCCTCGAGGAGCCACCGCGCGTGGACCAGGTGCGCGGGAGCGCCGGTGGGGAGCGGGAGGGTGCCCCCGGCATCCGCGAATAGGGCTGCGGCGCGCTCGTACTCGGTCATCCGTTGGCGGTCGCGGCCGGGGTTGTCGGAGAGGGCGTCGACGCGGTCCTTCGCCCCCTGCAGGTAACGCGGCAGGTGCGCGAGACGGGCGGTGCCGGCGCGGGAGAGGAAGCCCGGGTGCAGGAGCGCCGCGAGCTGACCCTTCACGTCGCCGAGGGCGGCGAGCAGCGTCATCGAGTTCTGGTTCTTGACGGCGCGTTCGACGTCGCGCTGCAGGGTGAGGATGCGGGCGGCGAGCGACACCGCCTGGAAGAGCTCGTCGACGACGCGGCTCGAGAACGCGTCGCGGGCGGCCGTGAACGCGGCCTCGGTGCGGATGACGGCGTCGCCCATGACGGCGTCGGCCACGGCGACCCGGGCGTCCTCGATCAGCGCCTTCGCCGAGGGGTACGGCGACGCCGCGAGGGCCAGCTTCTCGGGTGCGGTCAGGTGGTCCATGACGTAGGCCGTGGGGGAGGGGACGGCGAGCAGCAGCAGGCGCCGCGCGCCCGCGCGGGTCAGCTCGGCCGCGCGCTCGGCGGTCGCCTCGATCCGCAGCGACACGGCGTCCTTCGTGTCGACGAGGGCGGGGTAGCCGCGGACGACACCGCCGGCGACCTTCGTGTCGACGACGGCCGGCAGGTCGCCCACGTCCCACGTCGTGATGCCCGTGCGTTCGATCGGCGCGCTCGCGGCCGCGACGGCCGCGGCGGGGGGTGCCGAGGGCTGCGGCCCTCTCTTCGGGCTGAGCGACCGGGCGACCGACTCGCGGGCGCGACCGGCGAGGCGGCCCTGCAGCTCGCGCAGATCGCGGGACGACCCCACCGTGCGCCCGCGCTGGTCGACGGCGCGGAACGAGACGGTCAGGTGGGCGGGCACGCGCTCGAGGTCGAAGTCGCGCTCGGTCACCGGCTGGTGCGCGACGCGCTGGATGCGTGCGGCGAGCGCCGCGCGCAGGGTGGATGCCGGGAGTCCGTCGGTGTCCTCCGGCCCCGAGCCGCGCAGCTCGTCGCCGAGGGTCGCCGCCCAGTCCGCGGCCGGGACGACGTGGCGCCGGATCGCCTTCGGGAGCGCTTTGATGAGCGCCGTGACGAGCTCGTCCCGCATCCCGGGCACCTGCCAGTCGAAACCGTCGGGGCGCAGCTGCGCGAGGAGGGCCAGCGGCACGACGATGCTGACGCCGTCGTCGGGGGCGCCCGGCTCGAACCGGTAGGCGACCGACAGCACCTGGTCGCCCTGACGCCAGCGCGCCGGGAAGTCGCGCTCGTCGGTGCGGGCGGACTCGCCGAGGAGGTCGGCCTCGGTCATGTCGAGCAGCTTCGGGGTGCGCGGCTGCGTCTCGCGCCACCACGCCTCGAACGAGCGGACGTCGAACACGTCGTGCGGCACGCGCGCGTCGTAGAAGGCGTACACGGCCTCGTCGCCGACGAGGATGTCGCGGCGGCGCTCCCGCTCCTCGATGCGCTCGAGCTGGCGGCGGAGCTCGCCGTTGCGGCGCTCGAACGCGGTGAGCCGCTTGTCGAGGTGCTGGCTGTTCCACTCGCCCTCGACGAGCGCGTGGCGCAGGAACAGTTCGCGCGCCAGGTCCCGGTCGCGGCGGGCGAGCTGCACGCGCCGGCGCGGGATGATCTCGACCCCGAAGAGCGTCACCTTCTCGGCCGCGACGGCGGCACCGGCATCCTTCGACCAGTGCGGGTCGCTGAGACTGCGGTGCGCGAGATCGCCGGCGAGGTCCTCGGCCCACGCGGGGTCGATCGCCGCGACGGTCCGGCCGAACAGGCGCGAGGTCTCGACGAGCTCGGCGGCCATGACGGCGTCGGGTGAGGCTTTGCGCAGGCCCGAACCGGGGAAGATCGCGAACGAGGCGCCGCGGGCACCCCGGTACTGCGGGAGGGGCTTGCGGGCGTTCTTCTTGGCGGGATCGGTCGTGACCGAACGCGTGTCGAGGATGCCGATGTGCGACAGGAGCCCGGAGAGGATCGCGCGGTGCAGCGCATCGGGGTCGGCGGCGCCGGCGGTGCCGCGGGGCGCGTCCTTCGGGGCGCCCGAGCGCGACAGCGTGCTCAGCTGGCGGTGCACGTCGAACCACTCCCGCACCCGCACGTAGTTGAGGTGCTCGCTGCGGCACAGGCGCCGGAACGCGCTCGAACCCAGCTCGCGCTGCTGCTCGCGGAGATGGTTCCAGAGGTTCAGCAGGGTGAGGAAGTCGCTCGTCGGGTCGACGAACCGGGCGTGCAGCCGGTCGGCCTCCTCCCGGCGCTCCTCGGGGCGTTCGCGGACGTCCTGGATCGACAGACCCGCGACGATCGCGAGGACGTCGCGCGAGACGCCGAGCTTCTCGGCCTCCAGCAGCATCCGCGCGAAGCGGGGGTCGATCGGCAGACGGGCGATCCGCCGGCCGAGGCCCGTCAGCCGCAGCGCGCCCGCGCGCCCCGTCACGGCGCGGAGCTCGGTGAGCAGTTCGACCGCGGCCTTCACGCCGCGGCTGTCGGGCTTCGTGAGGAACGGGAACTCCGTGACGTCGCCGAACCCGAGCGAGAGCATCTGCAGGATGACCGACGCGAGCGAGGTGCGGAGGATCTCGGGCTCGGTGAACTCCGGCCGCGCGGTGAAGTCGTCCTCGCCGTAGAGGCGGATCGCGATGCCCGCCGAGGTGCGGCCGGCTCGCCCCGAGCGCTGCTGCGCCGAGGCCTGCGAGATCGCCTCGATCGGCAGGCGCTGGATCTTCGACCGCACGCTGTAGCGCGAGATGCGCGCCGTGCCGGCGTCGACGACGTAGCGGATGCCGGGGACCGTGAGGCTCGTCTCGGCGACGTTCGTGGCGAGGATGATCCGCCGCCGCACCCCGGCGACCGCGGACGGCTCGAACACGCGGTGCTGCTCGGCGGAGCTGAGCCGGCCGAACAGGGGCAGCACCTCGGTGGGACGCGCATCCTTCGCGTAGAGGCCGCGGACGGCGTCCATCGCGTCGCGGATCTCGGCCTCGCCGGGGAGGAAGACGAGCACGTCGCCGTCGGGCTCGCGGTCGAGCTCTCGAAGGGCCGCGAGCAGCCCGTCGACGTCGTCCTCGGACGCGGTGTCGTGCGGGCGGTAGCGGATCTCGACGGGGTAGGTGCGGCCCGAGACCTCGATGATCGGGGCGGGCACGCGCTCGCCGTCCGGCGCGGTCGCGGCGAAGTGCGCCGCAAAGCTCTCGGGGTCGATCGTCGCGGAGGTGATGATCACCTTCAGGTCGGGACGCTCGGGCAGGATGCGGGCGAGGTACCCCAGCAGGAAGTCGACGTTGAGCGAGCGCTCGTGCGCCTCGTCGACGATGATCGTGTCGTAGCGGTGCAGCAGACGGTCGCGGTGGATCTCGTTGAGTAGGATGCCGTCGGTCATGAGCGTGACCTGCGTGGCGTCGGTCACCTCGTCCGTGAAGCGGACCTTGTAGCCGATCGCCCCACCGAGCGGCACCTGCACCTCGTGGGCGAGGCGTTCGGCGATCGAGCGGGCGGCGATCCGGCGGGGCTGCGTGTGGGCGATGCGCGTGCGGCCGAGTTCGAGACACATCTTCGGCAGCTGCGTCGTCTTGCCCGATCCGGTGGCGCCGGCGACGATGACGACCTGGTTCTCCGCGATGGCGCGCGTGATCTCGTCCCGCGCGGCGCTGACGGGCAGCTCCGGGGGATACGAGAGGACGGGGGCGGGTGCGGACACAGCCTTCGATGCTATCGCGCGGGCGGATGCCGGCGGTCGCCCGCCGCCTGCCGGACCCGGCTCAGCGGTCGGCGGTCTGCGGGGCGTCCAGCAGCGGCAGGTCGGCCGCCGTGACCAGGCGCGAGAGGACGGCGTGCTCGACGAGGCGCGCACGCCGGTTCGTCGCGAGCTTGCCGGCGCCGCCGCGCAGGCCCTGCACCCCCTCGCGGTCGAACTTGTCGCACACGTTGTCGAGCTTGCGGTTGAACGTCGTGAGCGGCCAGCCCAAGCGCTCGGCGGCCTTCGCCGAGGTGGGGATCTGACTCGATCCCATCATCCCGCCGCGCAGGATCGGCTCGCACAGGGCGATGAGCAGCAGTCGCTGGCTGGCCGTCAGCGGGACCGCGCCGATCGTCGTGCCGCCGTCGGTGCTGTCGCCCTCGAGCGGGGACGTGCGTCCCGTGAAGCGGGCGGCGCCGTTGCGGATCGTGAACTCGTACGTGTACGCGCCCGCCGTGAACATGACGACGAGCTCGGGGAACACGAGCGGCACGCGCGTTCCCGGACCGAGCATCGCCTGGTAGGCGCCGTCGGCCGTGGCGAGCGCGACCGAGATGGACCGGCCCGTGTTGGTGAGCCACCACATGCCCTGCGACGACTCGATCTCCAGCAGCCGGCGGTGCAGGTACGGGTTCGTGTCGATGACGAGGTCCGCGTCGCGACCGATGGAGAAGGTCTCACCCGGCGTCGGGTGGAACCACTCCCCGCAGAACTCGATCCCGAGCTCGGCGGCCTCCGTCTCGGCCGTCATCTCGATGTCCTCCGTCATCACATTCCCCCTTGAACGAGCACGACGATGCCCCAGACGGCACCGGCGACGACCGCCGTGCCGACGAGGCCGACGAGCAGCAGCAGCCCTGCGCGCGACCGGCGCGCCGGTGCGGGCGCCGGGGACACCGGGGGCGCGACCGGGGTCCGCACGACGCGTGCGGCGGGCTCGCCGCGCCGAGGCGCGTAGACCGGCTGCGACACGAGCGTGCCCGGCGCCGACGCGGTCCGCGGCGTGTCGGCGCGTCCGTGCGCGATGGACGTTCCCGCCGTCGTCGTGGGCCCGACGCGTCGGGCCGTCGCCCGGGTGCCCTCGTCGGTGCGCCGCTCGGCGAGGAGCGTCTCGTCGGTGTCCTCCGGTGCCGCGACCGGACCCGTCTCGGCCCGACGTGCGACGAGCCGGGTGTCGTCGTCGCGCTCGGCCCGCAGCTCGCGGCGCGTGCGGGGCGCGAGGCGCGTCTCGTCCTCGAACGGGTCAGTCATGGCGTCTCCGCCGCGACGGCACCGTCTCGACCTCGATCGTGCCGGTCGCGGGTTCGCTCGTGACGAGGCCGCCGGTCGTGTCCTCGAGGCGGGGGTGGATGCCGCCCCCCACCACGTCGACGACGATCGCCGTCACGTTGTCGCGGCCGCCGTGGGCGAGCGCCTGGGCGATGAGCGCCCCCGTCGTCTGCGCCGGGGACGCGCCGCTCAGCAGGCCCGCCCGGATCGCCTCGTCGGTGATCTCGCCCGAGAGGCCGTCGGAGCAGATGAGGATGCGCTCCCCGGTGACCACCGGCAGCAGCCAGAAGTCGGCGGGGCTGCGCTCGCCGCCGACGGCGCGGGTGATCACGTTGCGTCCCTCGAACGTCGACATCTCGTCGCGGGTCAGGCGCCCGGCATCCACCATCTCCTGCGCGATGGAGTGGTCGACGGTCACCTGCTCCAGGCGCTCGGAGAGCAGGCGGTACACGCGGGAGTCGCCGATGTTGACGACGAGCCACCGGGGCTCCCCGCCCTGCTGCACGGCCACGACGCCGGTGAGCGTGGACCCGGCGCCGCGGGTGGTGCCGCGGGCGATCGCGCCGACGGCGCGGTGGGCGGCGTGGACGGCCTCGGCGACCTCCTCGGGCGCGACGTCGCTGCGGCCGACGAACCCCCGGAAGGCGTCGACGACAGCGGCCGCGGCGCGGTCACCCGCCTCGTGACCGCCCATGCCGTCGGCGACGATGAACACGGGGAAGCTCGCGAGGTGCGCGTCCTCGTTCACCCGACGCCGCAGTCCGGTGTCGGTGAGCGATCCGCTGATGACCTCGACGTGCAGCGGGCGGGGGGAGGTCATCGGGCTCCCACGTCGAGGAACAGCTCCGCGTCGCCGAGGAGGAACCGCCCCGAGACGGGGACCGGCGTGCCCACCGCGATCTCGGCGTCGCCGTCGCCGACGATCACGCCGTTGGTCGAGGACAGGTCGGTGATGCTCCAGCCGTCCTCGCCGCGGCGCAGCAGCGCGTGCGTCTTCGAGACCGTGCGGGTGGCGTCGTCGACGGGGACGGGCTGGGCACCGGGCGCCTGCGCCGGGGGCGTCGGATTGCGCCCGAGGACGACGAGATCGGCGGTGAGCGGGACCGTCTGCCCGTTCGGGAGCCGCAGCGCGGCGCTCGGGCGTCGGTGCGCCGCCAGCACGGTGTGCTCCTCGACCTCGGTCGCCGCCGGGGCGGGGGCGGGCGGCAGCGGCGCCACCGGGGTCGCCGGCGTGGCGGCGGGAGCCGCGGAGGGGGCCGGCGCGAGCGGCGGCGGCGACCACGGCGTGACCGGTGCGGCGGCGGGGAAGGGGGTCGTCGAGGGCGGCGCGAACGCGGTCGTGTCCGACGGGACGGATGCCGCGGCCGTCGCCGGCTGCGCGTCGCCCGCGAACGGCGTCGGCGGCAGTCCGGCGCGTGGCAGGCCGTGCCACTGCGCCGAGCCCCACCCGATGACCGAGGCCCAGACGGGGAACAGGAGGACGCCCAGCACGACGAACCCGCCGCCCCGCTCGAACCCGCGGTTCAGGGGGCCCATCATTCGGACGAGGAGGATGATCGCTCCCGCCGCGAAAAGGAGCACGAGGACGAGGGGCACCACCGTCGCGCCGAGGAGAGCCCCGGCGGCGTCGCCGCCCGAGCCGCCGAACGCGGCGTTCTGCGCCGAGGCGACGAACACCGCGTTGAGGACCGAGGCGAGGATCGTGGTGAGCAGGCCCCCGCCGACGAGGACCGCCGCCCACCATCCCTTCATCCCGGCCACCTCGAACAGGGTCCAGAGGTTCAGCACCGGGATCCAGGCGCGCGCGGCGGGTCGGTCGACCTTCCGGAAGACGGCGCTCAGCGCGAGGGCGGTCCACACGTAGACACCGGCGGCGAGGACGAGCTGGACGAACGCCACCAGCAGCGACGCGACGGCGAGACCGGCGGCGGCTCCGGCCGCCTCGGCAGCCGTCGTCGCGAGAGGGATCTCCGTGGTCATGCTCTGCATCCGTCCTGGCCCTCCGTCATCGATTCCGTCGATCCCGCACCGCACACCCTATCGGCGCGCGGCCCGTCCGCGCGGGAGCAAGGAACGCAGCGACAGGCGCGCGCGCAGCCGCGCCCAGAAGCCCTTCTCCGCCGCGAAGCGCGCGCGTTCGGCCGCGACGATCCGCCAGAACTCCTCGTTCTCGGCCGCCGTCGGCGGCACCACGTCGAAGACCGACCGGTCGGCCCACGTCGCCAGGCGGGTGCCCGCCGCCTCCTCCGCGTCGCCGGCGAACAGGCGCGCGAGCTCCTGGCGCGTCAGATGGGCGGGGGCCGGGTACCCGTGGTCGACCGCCGTGTCGACGTACTCGTCCCAGCCGCCGGTGAAGCGCGCGGCGACGTCGCCGCGCCGGCGGCCGCGCCGCCGCAGCGCCTTGACGGCGAGGATCGTGACGAGCGGGCCGACGAGGACGATCACCGCGAGCAGCGAGACGCCGCCCATGCGCACCGCGGCCCACAGCGCCGACAGGTCTCGCTCCTGCGGAGCGGCCTCGGGGGCGCTCTGATCGCCGTCGGAGGGCGACGCGTCGGCGGGGAGCACCGGCTCGGCGTCCTCCCGGCTCACCTCGGTCGGGTTCTCGGGATCGCGCCGCTGCTCGAGATCGGGAGACGGGAAGCTCTCGTGCTGGGGGGTCACGTCGACGGGGAGCCAGCCCCCCGCGGCATCCGCCACTTCGATCCACGCGGCGAGATCGCCGCCGCGGCACCGTCCCTCGTCGCACACGGGCAGGTCCTCGTCCGAAGCGAGCCGCGTCCCCACGACGACCCGGGCGTCGAACCCGAGCTGGTCGGCGATGAGCATCGCCGCGACCGCGAACTGCTCGTCGTCGCCGACGGCGGCCACGAGGTCGGCGTCGGTGCCGCCCGGAGCCTGCGCCTCGCGCTCGAGCAGCTGCGTGAACAGCGTCCCGATGCGGTCGGCCGAATGCCCGGCGCGGGAGGGCTGGAAGCCGGCCCCGCCGAGCTCCCGCATCCAGGCGGGGACGGAGCCTCCCGGCAGCTGCAGCGCGTGGCTCAAGTAGCCGCGGCTGCGGAGGCGGTCCACGAGCGTCTCGAGGGCCGCGCCGCCCGTACCGGCATCCTGGCTCTCCATCCACTCCGTCAGCGGGGCCGGGACGACCTCCGCCGGCAGGGACGGCCCGCTGCGGGACGGGGTGAGGGATGCCACCGGTCCCGCCGCCTCGGAGGGGGATGCGGCGAGCCGGTAGGCGTCCCCGGTCTGCAAACCGTCCCCCGCGATCTCGATCGCGGCACCCGTGGCGGCGTTGTGGAAGAAGCCGTCCGCGAGCACCGCCGCGCGGGGACCATCGAACGACACGGCGCGCAGGTCGCCGACGGTCGGCACCCAGATCCCCGTGCCGGCGTCGATGCGCACCGTCACGGCGATCTCGCCGGTGCCGGCCGGGTCGAGCCGGGACGGGACGCGGGTGAACGCCGTCGCCGGGTCGGTGAGGCCCGCCTGCGGGTCGACCGCGCGCACCGTCCGGCCGTCGTAGAAGGGGAGCGTCGCGAGCCGTACCCGCTCGGCGCCGGCGGCGGGGGAGACGGTGAAGAGGGGTTCGTCGAAGCGGTCGTCGCCGAACGAGGCGCGGTACGCGGCGAGCGGGCTCGGCGCGCGTTCGAGCTCGAGCACCGGGTCGACGACGCTCCGCGCCACCTCGCGCGGCTGGTCCGCGAGCGCCCACGGCCCCCACAGTGCGGCGACCGCCGCGGCCACGACGACCATGCCCGTCGCGGTCCCGACGCGCGCCGCGAGCCCGCGCCGGCGGCCGCCCGGGCCGCGCGCCACCCCGGAGGCGGCGGCCGCCGTGGCGAGGGCCCGGCGTCGGTCGTGACCGGACCGCCACACCACCGCGACGAGCGCCGTGACGATCGCGGCGACACCGAGCAGGGTCTCGGGCTGCACCGCGACCGGGCCGACCCGCACGGGCGAGGCGAGCGAGCGCGCGCCGAAGGCGACCCCGAAGACGGTGGGCAGGAGCGCGAGGGTGACCGCCGGCATCCACCGCCGACGACTGCGCCACGCGATCGACAGCGCGGCGACCGTGCAGCCGAGGAAGAGGAAGAGGGCCGGGGCGAGTGTCGCCTGATACGACCCGAGCGGGAGTTCGAGGGTCAGCAGGTCCTTCCACCCCGTGACGGGGGCGGTCGCGACGTCGACGAGGGCGTCCACGGCGGCGTCGGGCGAGGCGAGCGACACCGCCGCGGCCACCGGCACCCCGAGCGCGATGTACGCGCCGAGGGCGGCGAGGGCGACCCACCAGCCCGACCAGCGCCAGCGGGTGCCGAGGGCGGCCACGAGGTGACCGGCGGCGATGCCGAAGGTCAGGGCGACGACGAGGGCGGTGCCGCGGTAGATCGGCCAGGTCGCGACGGCCCCGACGGCGAGGACGAGATCGAGGACGAGCGCCTGGCCGACGAAGAAGCCCGCACGCGACGGGTTCCGGCGCCGCCGGGCCCGGCGCGGCGGGACGACCTCGACGGGGGCGGTCACGACTGCGCGCCCTTCGCGAGCAGCTGACGCAGGTCGTCGAGCAGCCCGATGGAGATGACGGTCATGCTGCCGAGCCGCCGGATGCCGGGCTCGGCCGTCGGCGCGCACACGAGGGCGACGACGGTCACCTCGGGGCCGAAGGCGAGCGCGGCGCTCTGCAGCTGCGTCGGGGTGAGGGGCGATCCGCAGACGAGGAAGGCGATCGACGCGTCGCCGTGGCGCGTCGAGGCGAGCGAGGCGACCTCGCGCAGCGGACTCGGGTTCACGCCGCGGTCGAGCCCGGCGAAGTCGTCGAGCAGGGTCCGGGTCGAGATCGTCGTGAGCGTTCGGAAGGTCCGCATCCGGCCGCGCGCGAATTCGGGGATCTCGGCACCGGTGACGACGGCGACGTCGCGGCCGTCGCGGATCCCGCGGACGCCGATGGATGCCGCGGCGCTGACCGCGAGCTCGAACTCGTCGTCGTCGGCGAACTCGTCGCCGCCGCGCCCGACCACGAGGATCATGCGGGAGCGGCGGGTCTCCTCGTACTGGCGCACCATCATGGCGCCCGTCTTGGCGGTCGACTTCCAGTGCACCTGGCGGGGGGAGTCGCCCGGGACGTAGGGGCGGAGCGCGTGGAAGGAGAAGTCGGCGTCGACGATCGTCCGCGAGGGGCTTCCCTCCAGGTCGCGGATGAGCCCGGTCGCGGAGCTGCGCAGCGCCGTCGTCACCGGGTGCACGTAGAGCGTGTGCGTCTCCTGCCACGTCGCTTCGCGGGTGAGGATGCCGAGGGGGTCTCCGCGGACCGTGCGCGCGGGGCCGACCGTCACGATGCCCCGTCGGCGCGTCGGGATGACGACGGTCTCGGCGACCTCATGCCGGGGTCGCAGCAGGGGGACGTGGACGTCGACGAGCCCGTCGCCGACGGGGAGGTCGACGCGACCGGGCAGGGCCGTCCGGCGGCCCACGTTCGCCACGACGAGCTGCCCTTCGACGGGTGTGCCCGCCACGACGCGGTCGTGGGCGAGGCGCAGGGTCACCTCGTAGGCGCGCGCGCCGAACAGGAACGGCACCGACAGGAGCAGCAGGAGCGCCGCCGCCCCGCCCGCGACGGCGAACTCGAGCAGCCCGAAGGCGAGGCCGGCGGCGAGTCCGATCACCGCCACGGCGACGACGACCCAGCCCGCGGGCGAGACGGTGTCAGCGACGGAGCGCCCCACACGGGCGGCCGCGCGGAGCAGTCGGCGCCACCCGTGCAGGCTCCGGACGGCGAGGACGGTGGTGCCCCGTCCGGCCTCGAAGCCCGTGCGGGTGTACCCGGTCGCCGCCGATGTCCGGGTCAGTCGCGACTCGGTGGACGAACTCACACGTTCTCTCGCTGACCGCGGTCGTCGGCGCGCTCCTGCTGCGAGGGCGGCACGACGTCCAGGAGCACCTGGCCGACGACCGCCTCGGCGGTGACGCCGTCGAACTCCGCCTCGGGGTCGAGGATCAACCGGTGCGCGAGCACCGGGACGGCGAGCGCCTTGACGTCGTCCGGGGTCACGTAGGTCCGGCGGTGCGCGAGCGCCCACGTGCGGGCCGCCTTCGTGAGGGCGAGGGCGCCGCGCACGCTCACGCCCAGGCGCACCTCGCGGGCGAGCCGGGTGGCCTCGACGATGCGTGCGATGTAGTCCAGGACGAGGGGGTTGAGGTAGCCACCACGGGCGATGTCGGCCATGCTGACGACGCCCTGCGGCGTGATGACGGGGCCGACCTCGCGCGGGCCGTCGCCGGACCCGTCGAGGATCCGGATGGTCGCGGCGCGGTCGGGGTAGCCGAGCGAGGTCTTCATGAGGAAACGGTCGAGCTGCGCTTCGGGCAGCCGGTAGGTGCCGGCCTGCTCGACAGGGTTCTGGGTGGCGACGACGAGGAAGGGGACGCCGACGCCGCGCGTGACGCCGTCGACGGTGACGTGGCCCTCTTCCATCACCTCGAGCAGCGCCGACTGCGTCTTGGGCGAGGCGCGGTTGATCTCGTCCGCCAGCACGACGTTCGCGAAGATCGGTCCCTGGTGGAACTCGAACTCGCCGCGGCGCTGGTCGTAGACGGTGATGCCCGTGACGTCGCCGGGGAGGAGGTCGGGGGTGAACTGGATGCGGGAGCTCGTGCCCTGCACCGAGCGCCCCATCGCGCGGGCGAGCGAGGTCTTGCCTGTCCCCGGGTAGTCCTCGAGCAGCAGGTGCCCCTCGGAGATCATCGCCGTGAAGGCGAGCTCGATGACGTGGCGCTTGCCGAGCACGACCTGCTCGACGTTGTCGACGAGCTTCGTGAAGGTGTCGGCGAACCAGGCGCTCTGCTCCTGGGTGATCGTCATCTCGGTCCTCTCGGGTCGCGTGGCGGGGGAGGTCATGGTCCCTCCGTGCCCGGCGGCGTGGTTTCGGTGGGGTCGGTGGGATCCGGGTCCGTGGGGGGAGGTTCGGCGGGCGGCGGGATCTGCTCGCAGTCCACGCCGACGCTCACGGAATCGAGTTCGCGGAGCGCTCCGGACCACACGATCGTGTACTCCACCCGCTGCACTCCGGATTCCCCCTCGGTGACATCCTTGCGGACGGATGCCACGTCTCCGCCGATGCCGCTCGGGAACCAGTCCGGGGTGTCCTCGTCGGACCGGCACGACGGCAGGTCGCTCGTGGCGACGAACACGGGCCAGTCGGCGCTGCCGCGGGCGGGCACGATGGGGGTCGGGTCGGAGCATTCGACCTCGATGCCGACGAACGTGTCGCACCACTGCGCGGTCCACCGGTCGCCGGGCTCGTTCAGACGCGGGGCGAACGCGTCGACCACCTGCCCGTTGCGGAGGTACCGCAGGCGCGCGTCCTCGAACGGCGGCGCGCCCGGATCGCTGTGGGCGCTCGCCGCATAGGTGAACCCCGACCTCTGGTCGCCGGTCGGGGTGGGCGACACGGTGTAGGTGAGCTCACCCGGTGCGCTGACGTTTCCCGTCGGTCGGGCGGTGATCTCGCCCGTGGTCACCCCGAAGCCGTCGCGGCCCTGATACGTGCTCGTGACGCAGGCGTAGACCGTCTTGGAGCGGAAGGGCTCCGCCGGGAAGGTCCGGCGGGACTCGCGGCTGTCGGGGGTGCAGGCCGCGGCCGACTCGTCGCTGAACCCGAACAGCGGCTCGGTGCCGTCGCCCTCGGCGGTGACCTGCGCCGTGACGGTCATGGAGTCGGAGGTCGTCGTCTGGGTGAGGGTCACGGTCGGGGCTCCGACCCCGTGGGCGCGCAGGTCGAGGGAGCGCCCCTCGCTCGACCCGCCGGCGACGCGGGGCAGTTCGAACTCCGTGAGCGGGGTCGCCGTCAGGGTCTGCGCCTCGTTCGAGCCGATGCGGTAGTCCGTGAAGACCGCCGTGCCGTCCCGCACCGGCTGGGTGGCGCTGCCGGCGACGCCGCCCTGCAGTCGCACGCTCCCGGTCGTGTCGTCGAGCCCCGTGATCGTGACGGTCGCGCGTCCGCCGTCGCGGCCGTTCGGCACGGGGTCGAAGCTCGCTCCGGTCGGCCGCGCCGGGGGGCGGTACGACCACGCTTCGGTGCGGGCCGTCCCGCGGGAGGTGCCCACGGCGTTGACCGCCCGGACCTCGTAGACCCGCTGCTCGCCCACGGGCGCGGCGATGGGCTCGCACCTGCCCGAGGCCGGGCACGAGGCGACGTCGCGGCCGCCCGTCGTGATCCGGTACCCCTCGACGGCCGGGTAGGAGGCGGCATCCGAGGTCACCCGCAGGGTCACCGAATCCGCCGTGTAGGCGGTCCATTCCAGTCGGGTGGGGTCGGCGGGCAGTCCCCGCAGGTCGAGCACGACCGACCCGTTGCGATCGCCGCTGGACTGGCGGCCCTGGGCGTCCTCGACGACGAAGGTCCCGGCGCAGCGCGCCGCCCCCTCGGCATCCGATCGCCAGCTCGCCCGCACCGCGCGGTCGCCCGCGGGAGCGAAGCTCACCCCGTCGCAGTTGCCGGCGCTCGACGCCGCGACCACGCGCAGGGGCGTGCCCGGGAGCGGGTTCACCTCGCCGTCGGCGCCGATCACCTCGATCGTGCACGAGGAGCGCCCGTCGGACTGCGAGCAGGTCTGCACCGCCGATCCGCCGCGCGGGAGCGCCGAGGGGGACGGGCCGACGGTGAGCACGAGGCTCGCGGGGCTCGCGTCGGGGTGGCTCGGGAGCGAGACCCGCACCTGCTCCTCGCGGCCGGGACGCGCCTCGTCGAGGGCCGTCACCGAGACGACGGCGCCGTCGGCGGCCACCTCGAACTGGTCCCCGCGGTAGGCGACGTCGAAGACGAGGGCGTCCTCGTCGGCGACGCCCGCCCACCGCACCATCCGGGTGAGGTCGTACGCCTGGGTCTGGCCGGGACGGACGGCGAGCGAGGCGCTGCGCAGCGACGGCTGCGGGATCTCCGCCTCGACCTCGACGGGGATCGTGAGATACGTCGGCTGGTCCTGGCCGGCCACGCGGGCCGCCACGATGCAGGAATCCCGCCAGGGTGCGCCGCGCCCGGCCGTATACCGCACGACGGTGCCCGACACGACGCGGCAGGAGGCGTCCGCGCGCGCCCCACCGGCCTTCGTGCCGTCGGCGTCCACGACGAGGACGGCGTCGGCCGGCAGCGCCACGAGGTCGGCGACGTCCGTATCGACGCTCTCGCCCTCGCGCACGCGCAGCGGGTCGACGTCCGCGCGCAGGGCCACCCGGATGTCGTCCGTCCCGGGCACCCGCAGGAAGCCGTACGTCGTGACCTCGGTGCCGTCGTACGCGGTCCCCGTGACGGTGAAGGGGATCAGCCGGGTGCGCTCGGGGAGCGGCCCCGAGATCCGCCAGCCCGACACGCGGAGGTCCCGCTGCTCGCCCCACAGCCGCAGCGACAGTCCCGACGGGTCTCCCGCATTCCAGGCGACCCGGCCGCTCAGGACGTCGACGCCACGGGTGAAACCGTCGCGGTCCTCGATCGAGAGGACGGTGTCGGAGATCACGGGATGATCGGGGACGGGGTCGCGGACGACCTTCACCACGAGCAGCCCGATCGCGGTGTCGCCGTCGGCGTTGGACACCTCGTACGAGTACGAGAAGGTTCCGAGGGCCGTCCCCGCCACGACGGTCACGGCGCCGTCGTCGGCGACCGCGATGCGCTCGGCCAGCGCGGCGTACTCGGGACTGTCCTCGGGCGCGTTCGGCGTGACGCCGGTCAGGTCGAGCGTGCTCCCGAACGGGTCCACGTCGTTGTCGGCCGGGCGGATGACGACGGTGCTGGCGGCTCCGGCCTGCACCTGGACGTAGTCGCTGAACGTGACGGGGCTCGGGTCGCTCTGCTGGGCGATGACCCCGATGCGCACCTCGCCGGTACCCGTGCGACCCCGGGCATCCTTCACCCGGTACTGGAACCGCACCTGCCCCGCGGCGCCGTCGCGGCTCGTGTAGACGATCGACCGGCCGTCGGCCGAGATCGTCGCCGAGCCTTCGGCGGGCTGGGTCGTGATGGCGTCGAGCGCGACGTCGTCGCCGTCGGGGTCGACCCCGTACCGGTCGAACGCGATCGCGACCGATTGGCCCGCGACGACCCTTCCCTCGAGGGTGCGGGGGACGGGGTCGCGGTTGTCGTCGCCGCCGGTGACCGTCACCGTGACCCGGGCGGTGTCGACCACCTCGGGGAAGCCGAGGCGGTAGATCGTGTAGGTCAGCGCGTAGGTGCCCGCCTCGCGGGGCGCCAGGTAGCGCAGCATCCGCCCCGAGGCGAAGGCGAGTCCGCCGCCGGTCTCGTTCACGATCGACGACGGATCGATCGCGATGAGCGCGCCGGCGGGGGCGTGGTCGTTCTCCAGCACCGGGATGTCGATCTGCGTGCCGCCGCGCACCGTCACCGTGTCGTCGACGGCGATGGGCGGTTCGGCGGATCCCGCCGGCAGCAGGATGACGGTGACCTCGCCCTCGGCCAGGGGAGCGCCGCCGTCGCGGCCGTCGGTGAGCCCGTAGCGCACGACGCCGAGGCGGCCCGGGCCGCCGTCGTCGGTCGTGCCGCTCACCCGCAGCAGGCTCTGGCCGACGAGGTCGACGCTGAGCGCGGCGGTCGGGTCGCTGTCGGGGCGGATGTCCTCGAGCAGCAGGACGACGCCGGCGGGATTGGATGCCGCCGACGCCACGTCGATCGTGGTGTCCTCGCCCGGGCGGACGAACGCCGTCAACGGGGGCGTCGTCACGACGGTGTCGTCGGGGTCGCGGACCGTGATGCGAGCCAGGGCGGAGGCTTCGCCCGCGCCGTCGCGGACGGAGTACTGGACGACGTAGGACCCCGCCTCGCGGGCGTCGAAGGTCATCCGCAACGCCGACGCGTTCGGGGTCACGGTCGTGCGCGCGGTGTCGAGGGCGACGAGCGAGCCGATCGTCAGCGCGCCCGAGGCGCCGCTCACGTGGGGGGAGAGGTCGATGTCGAGCGGCTCGCCCACGACACCCGTCGCCGCGAACGACTCTGCGCGCAGCTCGGGTGCCGGGGTCACGCGGATCGTGACGGCCTGCGTCGTCGTCGCGCCGCGCGCGTCCGAGACGACGACCGACACGGGGATGCTGGCGGCCTCCGTCGCACTCGGATCGGGATGCTGGTAGGTGAACTCGCCCTCGGGCGAGGTCGTGGCCGTCCCGACCGAGGGGGCGCCCTCGATCCCGGCGAGGTAGACGGGGTCGCCGTCGGGGTCGACCCAGCCGCGCAGCAGGTCGGCCGACACCGTGCCGCCGGGAGCCACGGACGGGGCGGGCCAGGTGGCGAGGCATCCTTCCACCCCGCACCAGACAGGCGCCGCGTTGTCCTCCTCCGCGACGACCCGCAGGGTGACGGTCGCGTACTCGGAGAGCCGACCGCCGGCGGTCGTGCCGTCGGTGACGCGGTAGCGGAAGCTCGTGGTCCCGGTCGCCTCGGGCGCGACGCGGAACGCCAGCTGCTGCTCGGCGCCGGTGACGGCGACGGAGCCGAACGCCGCGTCGACCCCCTCGATGGCGCCGACGTCGATGCTGAGGACGTCCTCGTTGGGGTCGTGATCGTTCAGCAGGACGGGGAGCAGAGCGACCGAGCCGGCGCGCACCCCGAACGCGTCGTCGACGGCGACGGGGGGTTTCGGGTCGAGCACCCGCTCGACGGGATCGTCGTTCTGCGGCGCGGCCTCGCTGGTGTCCTCGACCCGCCACTGCTGAGACGACGGGATGAGCGCGCCGTCGGGCAGACGCCACACCCAGCCGGAGCCGCGATCGTTCAGGGCCAGGCGCGAGCCGTTGCCGATGAAGACCGGGTCGACCCCGTCGCCGATGTCCGCGCCGGCGTAGTCGAGCGGCGTCGTCTCGGCCGGACGGCTGCTCGACCACAGCGTGCCGCCGCCGGCGCCGTCTCCGAGCCACGCGGCGTGCACGACGCCGTCCGAGGCCACGGGGACGGCCGGCGTGCCGAGGCCGGGGGAGTCCAGCACGCGCTCGGGATCGCCCGCGCCGAGGGGGATCCGCGTGACGCCGCCGGGGTCGGCGATGACGACGGCGTCCCCCGAGGTCGCGGCGCGCTGCAGCACCGCGCCGCTCACGGGCGTCGTGTCGGCGAGGTCGTCGCGGTCTTGCACGGCGACCTCGCCGGTCGCGACGTCGTACAGCACCCAGCGGCCGTCGACGGCGCTCACCTGTGCGTCGACGGGCGAGATCGGGGTCGGGTCCTGCCCCAGGATGCGACCGGTCGCCGCCTCGGCGCGCACGACCACGCTCTCGGCCGCCGAGTAGGCGTAGACGACACCGTCGGCGTCGACCGCGACGGCGGATGCCGCGAAGCGCGGCGCCTGCTCGCCGGGCTCTCGTTCCACCTCGGCGTACGGGTCGATCGGCGAGGCGGCGCCGCCTCCCGACAGCGTCGCCCCGAACACGCCGCCGCCCTCCGTGCGGTAGACGAGGGCGTCGCCCGCGGAGACGATCTCGACTGTGCCGGCGGGTGTCGGCGAGGAGGCGTCCTCGTCCTCACCGGTCAGGTCGGCGGGCTGAGCGAGATCGACGTCGGCGAACGCCGAGCCGCCCTCGCTGAAGACGAACAACCGGTCGGCGGTCTGCGCGACCTGGGTGCCGTTGACGACCTGTTTGACGGTGTCGACCTCGGCGAGGTCGAGGTTCACCCGGGCGTAGCCGCTGCCGGCGCCGGTCTGGAGCGCCCAGACCGTCGGGTCCTCGACGGGCGTCTGCTGGGCGTCGTAGCCGGGCCACACGACGGCGAGCGTGCCGACCACCGCGACGATCGCGGCGACCGCACCGGCGCCGATCCACGTCGATCGGCGCACGCGAGGCCGGTCGGGCTGGGGTGAGGACATTCAGCCCGCCCCGCCGAGGAGGAGGAAGGTCACCCCGGCGCCGGCGCCGGCCAGCACGATCCCGCCGATCGCCAGGGCGACGACGGTTCCGCGGCGCATCCGCGGGGCCGATTCGGCGCCCGCGAGCACCGTGCCCTCGTCCGGGCGTCGCGGCGAGGCGGCGCGTCGGCGCTC
Organism: Microbacterium sp. NPDC079356; assembly: GCF_049545465.1. Taxonomy (NCBI): domain Bacteria; kingdom Bacillati; phylum Actinomycetota; class Actinomycetes; order Micrococcales; family Microbacteriaceae; genus Microbacterium; species Microbacterium sp. NPDC079356. The sequence goes on from NZ_JBMWDN010000001.1 coordinate 131,895, forward strand.
GGGACGCGCGGACGCGTGGGCGACGGTCGGCCGCACGGGACCGCGGGGACGGTCGTCGGCGAAATCCACGTGGGCGCCCGCGGACGCCCACTCGTCGACGGCGACCTCGAGCGGGGTGTGCGGGAGCCCCATCCGGTGCTGGATCATCTGCAGGTCGTGCGCGAAGGCCGCCGCCGAGGGGTGGCGCGCGGCGGGGTCGCGGCTGAGGGCGCGCGCGAGGACGGCGTCGAGCTCGGGCGGCATGTCGGCGCGGCTCACCGGCGTGTAGACCGCCTTGCGGATGCGGGCCTTCAACTGCTCCCGGGTGTTCTGCCCGCGGCCGGGACGCTCGAAGGGGCTGCGGCCGGCCAGGAGCGAGTAGACCGTCGCCCCGAGACTCCACACCTCCGCGGCGATGGAGCCGGAGACCCGCTCGTCGACGACCTCGGGCGCCGACCACGGCACCGACATCGCGAAGACCTCCTCGGTGTCGGGCCTGCCCTCGACGGCGGCCGCGATGCCGAAGTCGGAGAGCACGGGGGACCCGAACGCCGTCACGAGGATGTTGGAGGGCTTGATGTCGCGGTGCAGCAGGCCCGCCCGGTGGGCGGTCTCGAGGGCCGACCCGATCTTCACGCCGAGCTGCAGCACCTCCGCGACGGGGATCTCCTCGCGGCGGTACCGGTGGGTCAGCGACGTGGGGCAGTACTCCATGACGAGGTAGGGACGGCCGTCGGCCGAGACGGAGGCCTCGTGGATCGTGAGGATCGAGGGGTGCGCGCTCAGGCGGGCCATGACGTCGGCCTCGGCGTTGAACATGCGCAGCACGTTCTCGTCGACGATGTCCTCCAGCAGCACCTTCACGGCGACGGGACGGCGGGGCAGGTTCTGCTCGAACAGGAACACGTCCGCGAAGCCGCCCGCGCCGAGCGGCCGCACGTAGGTGAAGCCCGACAGTCCGGGCGGGGTGGAGGGGAGCCTGCTGGACACGCCGTGCGTCATCCCGCCGTCAGCGGTCCGGCGGTGTCGAACACGGCCGTCACGCCGTCACCCAGGTCGAGTTCGGTCCCGAGGGGCACCCGCGACGCCGCCCCGCCGCGCAGGAGCGCCGCAGCGCCCGTCGGCGGCCGGACGATCGTGCCGTTCGTCGAGTCCAGGTCGCGCACCACGAGCGTGTCGCCGTCCAGGACCGCTTCGAGGTGCGTCCCCGAGATCTCCTTACGCGGCGAGGGTACCGGTTCGATCCGGGCACCCGGGTGGCGTGCGGGTCGCGGGCTGCGGCCGAGCACGACGGGACGGTCGAGCGGCACGCTGCGCCCTCCCGGCAGTCGCAGCGCGTACGCCGTCGCAGCGGATCCGCGTCGCGACCCGAACAGCGTCCGGTCGTCGGGCGCGTCGGCGACGGCGGCCGGCCGCTCGTCCTCGCGGAGGAAGTCGGGGAGCTCCAACTCCTCGTCGTCGTCGAACGGACGCGCGAACAGGCTGCGGTCGACCGAGATCGTCTGCAGGACGTCGATCTCCTCGCCGCGCGCGGGTGCGGCGTGGGGGGCGGGCGCGGCGGGGTCGACGGTCGGGATCGCGACCGTCACGGGCGCCGCCGTCCCGCGGGGCGCCTCGCCCGCGGCGGCCGGGGTCACGTCGGCATCGGGCTCGCGCCCGGCGGGGAAGGGGCGTCCCCACGACAGCTCGTCGGCGCGCGTGACGCCGAGACCCAGGGGCAGCAGGTCGCCGCCGGTGCGTCCGGATCCGAGCGCCAGACGGATGCCGACGGCCCCCGCCAGCGCCGTCTCGATCCACGTGCGCGCATCGGCGCCCGAGACGCGCGTGCGGTCGGAGGTCTCGACGATCGCGGCACCGCGCACGGCGACGCGCACCGCATCCGCGCCGTCGTCGGGGAACTCCGCGACGGCGAAGTCGGGCAGGTCGTGGATGCCGCCCGCGACGAGCACGCTCAGCACGTCCTCGAGGACGGCGGTGTCGGCGGCGGCGGCGTTCCACAGCCGGGCGATGACGCCCTCGGCGACACCGGAACCGAGCAGGATCGCGAAGCGGTCGCCCGCGATGGCGTACCCCGCCTCGGCGGCGAGCGTCGGGGTGGGGTAGCGGAACACGCCCCCAGCCTACTGACGGGTGGTGCTCAGACCCATCCCGGCAACCAGTTGTGCACCCAGTAGAACTCGTACGGGATGCGCATCGCCGACCACAGCGGGTACCAGAACGCCGAGACCGCGACGATGACGCCGAGGATGACGAGCACCGTGCGGCGCCCGACCGCCCGCCGGTCGGGGTCGGCCTGCGGCGACCCGGCGATCTCCCGCAGCGCGAAGGCGAGCGCGAGGATCAGGAAGGGGAGGATCAGCACCGTGTAGAACTGGAAGATCGTCCGGCTCGGGTAGAACAGCCACGGCACGTACGTCGCAGCGACGGCGACGAGGACGATCCCCGCGCGCCAGTCGCGCGTGCGGACGCCGTGCACGGCGAGCCACAGCACGGCGAGCACCCCGAGCCACCACAGCAGCGGGTTCGGCATCGAGTAGAGGATCTCGATGCAGCCGCGTGCACTCGCGCACCCGGCGACGCCGTCGGCCGTGCTGTTCGCGTACATCGACGTCGGCCGCAGCAGCAGGGGCCACTGCCACGCCGGACTCGCGTAGGGGTGCGACGAGGTGATCTCCGCCGTCGCCGTGTAGATCGTCCGGTGGTAGTGCCAGAGGTTCTGCAGCGGCAGCGGCACCCACGACCAGAACCCACGGGCCGGGTTCGCGTCGACGGCGTGCCGCTCGTAGCCGCCGTCGGTCGTGAGCCACGTGGTCCACGAGGCGAGGTAGACGAGGACCGCCACCGGCACGAGGATCACGAAGGCCGCGGCTCCCTGCCGCACGGCATCCGCCGGCCAGAAGTGGATGCCGAGCCGTCGCCGCGCCAGCGCGTCGCTCACGACGACGTAGAGTCCGAGCGCCGCCAGCACCCACGCGCCCGACCACTTGACGCCGCACGCCGCGCCGCCGGCGATCCCCGCGGCGAACAGCCACGGCCGCCCCCACCGTACGGCGCCCCACCACGCGGCCCGGCCCGCGGCATCCCGTCGTCGCATCGCCTCGGCGAGCCGGTCGAGGTGACGCCGGCGGTCGATCAGCACGAACCAGACCGAGAGCAGCACGAAGAAGGTGAGGAGGATGTCGAGGATCGCCACCCGGCTCATCACGATCGCGAGCCCGTCGATCGCCATCAGGCCGCCCGCGACCGAGCTGAAGAGCACCGAGCGGGTCAGCTGCCAGGCGATGAGGTAGAGGACGAGGACGGCGAGGGTGCCGGCCACGGCGACGGCGAACCGCCACCCGAACGATGAGGTCGGGCCGAACAGGGCCATCCCCGCCCCGATGAGGAATTTGCCGAGGGGGGGATGGACGACGAAGCTCGGCGCGTCGAGGAAGATGTCCGTCTCGCCGTCCGTGAACCGGGCGTCGGCGCCGTCTGGCCAGGTGGCCGCGTACCCGAGGTTCCACTGACTCCAGGCATCCTTCACGTAGTACGTCTCGTCGAAGACGATCGCGTGCGGGTGGGCGAGGTTCCAGAAGCGCAGGATGCCGGCGAGCAGGGTGACCGCCAGCGGGGCGAGCCACGCCAGTCGGCGACGGAGCATCACGTCGGCCGCGAGTCGCCGCCGGGCATCGTCGAGACGGACGCCGAACCGCTGCCGCGCGGGGATCGCGGGCAGGAGCGGTTCCGCGGTCGAGCTCACGGCGACCAGCCTATGCTGGGGCGGTGCTGATCCTCGCCGCGACCCCCATCGGCAACCTGGGCGACGCGACGGGGCGGCTGCGCACCGCCCTCGAGGAGGCGACGATCGTCGCCGCCGAGGACACCCGGACGACGCAGCGCCTGCTGCAGGCGCTCGGGATCGCCAACCGCCCCCGCCTGGTGGCCCTGCACGACCACAACGAGAAGCAGCGCGCCGCGGAACTCGTCGCACTCGCCGCCGACGAGGACGTCCTGCTGCTCAGCGACGCCGGCATGCCGACGGTCAGCGACCCCGGGTACGCGGTCGTGGCGGCGGCGGTCGAGCAGGGCGTCGATGTGACGGCGCTCCCCGGTCCCAGCGCGGTCATCACGGCGCTCGCCCTCGCGGGGCTGCCGACCGACCGGTTCACGTTCGAGGGGTTCGCCCCGCGCAAGGCGGGGGAGCGGCGGACGGTCTTCGGTGCGCTCGCCTCCGAGGCCCGCACGATGGTCTTCTTCGAGGCGCCGTCCCGCCTGGCCGACACGCTCGCCGCGATGGCGGAGGCGTTCGGCGCGGACCGTCGCGCCGCCGTCTGCCGCGAGCTGACGAAGCTGCACGAGGAGGTCGTGCGCGGTCCGCTCGGTGAGCTGGCGGAGTGGGCCGCCGCCGGCGTCCGCGGCGAGATCGTCGTCGTCGTCGAGGGGGCGAGCGTCCGCGCGGTCAGCGAGGACGACGCACTCGCCCAGGTGCAGGCGCTCGTGGCCTCCGGCATCCGGTTGAAGGATGCCGCCGGCGAGGTCTCGCGCGAGACGGGACTTCCCTCGCGAGACCTCTACCGGGCCGCCGTCGCGGCGAAGAAGCCGCTCAGCCCTTGACGGACCCGGCGGTCAGCCCGCCGACGATGTAGCGCTGCAGCGACAGGAACAGGGCGAGCACCGGCACCGAGGCGAGGATCGCCCCCGCGGCGAACAGTCCCCAGTTGCTGGCGAGCTGGTTCGACACCCACTGGAACATGCCGACGGCGAGTGTCCAGTTGTCCTCCGAGACGAGCACGATCTTCGCGATGATGTAGTCGCCGAACGCCGCGATGAAGGCGAGGAGCCCCACGACCGCGAGGATCGGAGTCACCAGCGGCATGATGAGGCGCCAGAAGATCTGCGCGTGCGTCGCGCCGTCGATCTTCGCCGACTCGTCGATCTCCATCGGGATCGTGTTGAAGAACCCGTACATGAGGAACGTGTTCACGCCCAGCGCGCCGCCGAGGTAGACGCAGATGAGGGAGAGCTTGGAGTTGAGCCCGAGCACCGGGAACACCTCGCCGAGGGTCAGCAGCATGAGGAAGATCGCGACGAACGCGAGCGCCTGCGGGAACATCTGCACGATGAGCAGCGCCGTCAGGCTCACCCGCCGCCCCGCGAAGCGGAACCGTGAGAACGCGTACGCCGCCGCCGCGCCCATGAGGACGGCTCCCGCCGCGGACGCGCCGCCCACGAGCAGGGTGTTGCCGTACCAGGCCCAGTAGCTCGTGCCGCCGAGCGCCGTGTAGTTGCCGATGTCGACGACCGAGAAGAGCGCGTTGGCCGCCGAGAGGGTGCCGTTCGGGTTGAACGACGCCGACAGGACGTAGACGAGCGGGAACATCGCGTAGAAGAGGATGCCGGCGGCCACGAGGTACTTCCAGCCGACCTCGAGCACCCAGCGCTTGCGCTGACCGGGGCGCCGCGCGGCGGGATGGGCGGAGCGAGCGGACCCGGTCGTGATCGCCGCGGTGGTGGCGGCGGTGGAGGGAGCGGACATCACTGGTACTCCTCGAGCTTCTTGGTCTGACGGAACGCGAGGGCCGACACGACGCCCACGACGAGGAACACGAGGATCGACAGGGCGCTCGCGAGGCCGTAGTCGGCCGCGCCGCCGGAGACTCCGGAGATGTCGTAGATCGCGGAGATGAGGATGTCGGTGTAGCCGAGTGCGTACGGTGCGCCGGGGATCGCCGGCCCGCCGTTGTTGAACATGTAGATGATCGTGAAGTTGTTGAAACTGAACGCGAAGGACGAGATCAGCAGCGGCGCCGTCGAGACGAGCACGAGCGGCAGGATGATCGCGCGCAGCTGGCGGAACCGGCCGGCGCCGTCGATCGAGGCCGCTTCGAGCGCGTCCTGCGGCAGCGCCTGCAGCGCACCCGTGCACACCAGGAAGTAATACGGGTAGGTCAGCCAGACGTTGACGAAGAGCACGGCGGCGCGGGCGAGCCACGGGTCGCCGAGCCAGTCGATGTTCTGGCCGCCGAAGAAGAACTCGTTGATGACGCCGAACTCCGCGTTGAACATGCCGCGGAACAGCAGCGCGGACATGAAGGCGGGGAACGCGTACGGGAGGATGAACAGCGTCCGCAGGACCTTCCGCCCCCGCACCCGCGGATCGTTGAAGATCAGGGCGAAGACGAGGCCCATCGCGAACGGGATGAGCACCGACAGGACCGCCCAGGCGAAGGTCCACCCCGTCACGAGGCCCAGGGGTTCCAGGATCGCCGGGTTGGTGAACAGCTCGACGAAGTTCGCGAACCCGACGTTCACGACCCACCCGGTCGGGAGGGCGGTCCCGTCGTCGGCGACGAAGTTGCCGGTGGGGGTCGCGTGGTAGACGAGGCCGGTCGCGCTGTCGGTGATGGTCTGCGCTTCGGCATCCCACGTCATCGTCGACAGGTACACCGCGCCGCTCGACCCGTCGCGTGTGCGGATCGACCCGTCGTTCGGGTCGTCGGACACGGGGACGCGGAGGTCGACGACCGCCTGCTGCGTCGCCTGGTCGCCGATGATCTGGTTGCGCGGGACGACGTTCCAGCCGGGCACCTGGGTCGCGGCGCCGGAGGCGGGGGCGGGGCCGACCGCGCTGAGCGGCTCGTCGGCGGAGCCCGCCAGGATCTCGCCGTCCTCGACGACGGCGAAGCCGAGCTCGCCGCCGCGCTCGACGACGGTGAGGGGGAGGGTGGGCGCGCCCTCGACACGGCGCTCGCCCTGGGCGAGGGAGGCGGCGACCGCCTGCTCCTGCGAGCCGATGTGGCCCGCGCCGTAGTTCGTGAAGGCGATGTAGCCGGTGTACAGGAAGATGAAGACCTGGAACACGAGCAGGAACGACAGTCCCGGGAGCAGGTACTTCAGCGGCAGCGCGCGCTTGGTGAAGTACACGACGTCGGCGGCGAGCAGCAGCGCGACCGCGACGCCGAACACGATCCAGGACTCCGCCTGGAACGCGGCGATGATGCCGAGCAGGCCCACCGCGTTGATGAGGCCCATCAGGACCAGCTTGACCAGGAAGCCCCAGCCGGGACCGGACCAGCGCCGGGCGTGCGACTCGGCGGGCGCGGACGCCTCTTCCGGCGGGGCGGGGCTCTGCAGAGCCGTCATGTCGTCTCCCTCTCGAGGAAAGTGGTGCCCGGGGGCGGGGGTGATGCGCCCCGCCCCCGGACGGATGTCAGCCGATCGTCGCCTCGAGGTCGGAGACCATCTTGGTCCACGTCCCCGCGGGGTCGGCGCCCTTGATGATCTGCACCTGGGCGGCGTTCCACAGGTCCCAGACCGAACCCATCTGCGGGATGTTCGGCATGGGGACGCCGTTCTGCGACGACGCGACGAAGCCGGCGATCACGGGGTCGGAGGAGACCTCCTCGGCGAGCTCGGACCACGCCGGGATGCGCGGGTCGGCCTCGTAGAGGGCCTTCTGCGCGTCGTACGTGGCGAGGTACTTCGTCAGGAACTCCTGCGCGACGAGGGCGTTCTTGCTCTCGGCGGAGATGTAGAAGCCCTGCACGCCCACGAACGGCGATGCGGTCTCGCCGCCGGCCGAGGGGATCGGGTTGACCTTGATCTTCGCGCCCTGCGCGGTCAGCGTCTCGACGGCCCAGGGACCCTGGATCGTGTACGCGGCCTTGCCGGAGGCGAAGAGCTCGTTGTTGGTGTCGTAGTCGATCGTGGTCGAGATCTCGCCCGAGCCCTTCTCGCCGTGCTCGCCGAGCCAGGTTGCGAACGCCGTGCCGGCCTCGCCGCCCATGCCGATCTCGCTCGTGTACGAGCCCGAGTCGTCCTGGACGAACACCGGCGCACCGAACGAGGTCTGCAGGCCGTACATCGTGTACGCGTCACCGGTCTGGCCCGCCGTGTTGATGACGAACGGACGCTCGGCGCCCGACTCGGTGCCCGCGGCGATCATGTCGTCGAAGGTCGCCGGGGCGTCCTCACCGACGAGGTCGGTGTTCTGGATGAGCGCGATCGTCTCGAGCGAGTACGGCAGTGCGTAGGTCTGGCCGTCGTAGGTGAACGCGTCGGTGGCGACCTTCTCGAAGTTCGCCGCGGACTCGCCGAGGTCGATCGTCGAGACGACACCGGCCTGGACGAGGCTGCCCAGCCAGTCGTGCGCGCCGATCGTGATGTCGGGGCCCTCGCCGGTGGGGACCTGGTTGGTGAAGTCGTTACGGATGTCCTCGAAGTTCTTCTGGACGAGTTCGATCTTCGCGCCGGTCTCGTCCTCGAACGTCTTCGCCGCCGCCTCGATCGCCGGCTTGCGGTTCTCGTCGGTCCAGACGGTGAGGGTGACACCGCTCGCGTCGATCGGCGCCTCCGACTCCGCGGGAGCCGGGGCGGTGCCGGTGCTGCTCGCGCAGCCGGCCAGCAGGAGGGAGCCCGCCGCCAGTGCGGCGAGGCCGATACCCATCTTGCGCATGGATCTTCCTTCCGGATGTGGTCGATCCGGCGGGCCTCTGGCGAGGTCGCGCCGTCACGACCGGTGTGTGATCGCCGCAGCCGGGTGGCCGCGACGGGTTTTCTCTCAGTGCGTTCGACGGTGTCCCGTCGCGGGACGATCGGTCATCGATCGCCCCGGGGAGCTGTGTGCGCCACACGGACGACGGCGACGTCGCCCCCGGGGAGCACCAGCGTGTCCCGGATCTCGGCCTGCGTGAGCAGGTCGGTTCCGGAAGTCGTGAGCGACACCTCGTCGGTGCCGTGGTTGATGGCGACGAGGTAGTCCGCTGCGTCGCCGCGGCGGAGGATCGTCTCGACGCCGTCGGGGGTGGCGGGGATCGCGATGCCGGCGTCGGCGTAGACCTCGCGCATGATGGCGCGGAGGCCCTCGGCATCCGGTCGTGTGCTGATGTACCAGCCCACGCCCTCGCCGTGCCCGTGGCGGGTGACCGCCGGGCGTCCCTCGGCGGGTCCGTCGGTGTAGACGGCGCGGACCTCGGCGCCGGCCAGCACGAGGTCCTCCTGCCAGACGTCGGCCGCGAAGTCCTCGTCCCCGAAGCGGATGCCGGCGACGTCGCCGTGGCGCAGCGGCAGGTGCTCCTCGACGCGCACGCCGAGGGCGTCCTGCAGCACGGCGCCGTACCCGCCCGGGTGGACGGCGTCGTTCTCGTCGACGACGGCCGAGAAGAACGAGACGACGAGCGTGCCGCCCTGCGCGACGTAGGCGGTGAGGTTCGCGGCATCCGCGGCGGTCAACAGGTACTGCGAGGGCACGACGACCAGGCGGTAGCGCGAGAGGTCGTGACCGGGGAGGGCGAAGTCGACCGTGAGGTCGTCGCGCCACAGCCGCTCGTAGAAGGCCCGGATGCGTTCGTCGTGGCTGACGTCCTCGGACGGGCGCCACTCCAGGTCCTGCGCCCAGAACGACTCGAAGTCCCAGAGGACCGCGACGTCGGCGTGGACCCGCGCCCCCTGCACCTCGGCGAGACGCCCCAGCTTCGCGCCGAGGTCGACGACCTCGCGGAAGACGCGGGACTCGACGCCTGCGTGGGGGAGCATCGCGGAGTGGAACTTCTCGGCGCCCGATCGTCCGGCGCGCCATTGGAAGAAGAGGATGCCGTCGGCCCCCCGGCCGAAGTGGCTCAGCGAGTTGCGGGCCATCTCGCCGGGACGCTTCGCGACGTTCCGCGGCTGCCAGTTGACGGCCGACGTCGAGTGCTCCATGAGGATCCAGGGCTTCCCGCCCCCGACCGAGCGGGACAGGTCCGCGGCGATCGCGAGTCCGATCTCGCCCTCCTCATCGGCGGCCCACAGGTAGTGGTCGTCCGAGACGATGTCGACCTCGTCGGCCCAGGCCCAGAGGTCGACGCCGTGGTGCTGGTTGGCCATGAAGTTCGTCGTGATGGGCTGCGCCGCGTGCCGGCGGATCGCGTCCTTCTCGATGCGGAAGCACTCGCGCAGCATCGCGTCGGTGTAGCGGGCCCAGTCGAGCTTCTGTGCCGGGTTGATCGTCGAGGGTGCGGTGGCGGGGGCGCCGACGTGGTCCCACTCCTCGTAGTGCTGACCCCAGAAGGCGGTGCCCCAGGCGGCGTTGAGCCCGGCGATCGTGCCGTACTTCTCCTGCAGCCACCGCCGCCAGGTGCGGACGGCGTGAGGGGAGAAGTCCTCGCCCACGGGGACGCCGTACTCGTTGTGGATGTGCCACAGGACGACGGCCGGGTGGTCGCCGTACCGCTCGGCGAGGGCGCCGGCGATGCGGGCGATCGCGGCGCGGTACTCGGGAGCGGAGTGCGAGACCATGCCGCGGGCCCCGAAGCCGAGCGGGACGCCGTCCTTCGTGACGGCGCGGGCGTCCGGGTACTGCGCGAAGAACCAGGCCGGGGGAGAGGCGGTGGGGGTGCCGAGGTCGACGGCGATGCCGTTCGCGTGGAGCAGGGCGATGACGTCGTCGAGCCACCCGAAGTCGAACTCGCCCTCGCGGATCTCGAGGAGCCCCCACGAGAAGATCCCGATGCTGACGAGGTTCACGCCCGCCTCGCGCATGAGGCGCACGTCCTCGTTCCAGACCTCGCGCGGCCACTGCTCCGGGTTGTAGTCACCGCCGTAGGCGATGCCCTCCAGTCGCGGCCAGGCGGGGCTCGTCATGCTCGGGTGCCATCCTCATCGATCGGGCGTGTCACGGCGCGGCCTCCAGGGATTGGGTCTGGGACCGGTTACAGGTTCGTTCGGAGTCTATGCGGCCGTCGCGCGCGACCCCGGCCCCGTTACCGAACTGTGACCGGTCCCAGGTCGTGACGGAGCGAGCGCCTCACCGGGTATAGAGTCGGCGCGTGGTCCTCCCCTCCGAGCGCAGACGTCCCACCATCCGCGACGTCGCCGAGGTCGCCGGTGTCTCGCACGGCACCGTCTCCCGGGTCATCAACGGCGGCCGGTGGGTCTCGGAGGCCTCGCGCATCGCGGTCGAGGCGGCGATCCAGGCGACGGGCTACACCGTCAGTCACGCCGCCCGCGCGCTCGCGACGGGCCGGGCGAACTCCGTCGCGTTCCTCCTGACCGAGCCTCAGCACCTCCTGTTCGCCGACCCCACCTTCGCCCTGCTGCTGCGCGGAGCGACCGAGGCGCTCGCCGCCCGCGACATGACGCTCGTGCTCCTCATCGCCGAGCACCCCTCGCAGTACGCGAACATCGAGCGCTACGTCCGCGCCGGTCACGTCGACGGCGTCCTGCTCATCTCCTCGCACGAGTCCAACCCGCTGCTGGCCGCCCTCACGAGCGCGGGCGTGCCCACCGTCTGCTCCGGCGTGCCCCTCGGCGACCGTGCGCACGTCCCGACCGTCTCGGTCGACGAGGAGGCCTCCGCGCGGGCGATGACCCGGCACCTGCTCGACCGCGGGTACGAGCGGATCGCGATCATCACCGGCCCCGACGACACCCCCGGCGGACGCTACCGCCTCCTCGGATTCCGCGACGAGATGGGGGAGCGGTTCGACTCCGCGCTCGTCGAGCAGGACGTGTACTCCAGCGACGCCGGGGAGGCCGCCATGACGCGTCTGCTCCAGCGCGCCCCCGACATCGACGCGGTCTTCGCGGCATCCGACGTCATGGCCGTCGGCGCGATCGCCGCCTTGCGCAAGGCGGGCCGGCGTGTCCCCGACGACGTCGCGGTCGCGGGCTTCGACGACTCGGGGCTCGCGGCGACCACCGATCCGCCCCTCACGACGATGCGCCAGCCGTGGACGGAGATCTCGCGCCGGATGGTCGAGGTGCTGCTCGAGGTCATCGACGGCGGCGCGGGGGAGTCGATCGTCCTCCCGACGACCCTCGTGCCCCGCGCCAGCGCCTGAGCGCCCGTCATGATCGGCGGAGGCCCGCCGTGTCGCCCGTAGAATCTCCAGGTGACTTCCGGCGGCTCCTTCTACATCACCACCCCCATCTACTACCCGAGCGATCTGCCCCACATCGGGCACGGGTACACGTCGGTGGCGGTGGACACCCTCGCGCGCTGGCACCGGCAGGCAGGCGATGACACCTGGATGCTGACGGGCACCGACGAGCACGGGCAGAAGATGCTCCGCGCCGCGACGGCCAACGGGGTGACCCCCCAGGAGTGGGTCGACAAGCTCGTCGAGGAGTCGTGGTTCCCGCTGCTGAAGACCCTCGACGTCGTCAACGACGACTTCATCCGCACGACGCAGCCGCGCCACGAGGAGCGCGTCAAGAAATTCGTGCAGGCCCTCTACGACAGCGGCTACATCTACGCGGGCGAGTACGAGGCGCTGTACTGCGTCGGCTGCGAGGAGTTCAAGCCCGAGGCCGAGATCGTCGACGGCACGGGTCCCTTCGAGGGCCTCAAGGTGTGCGCCATCCACTCGAAGCCGTTGGAGCTGCTGCAGGAGAAGAACTACTTCTTCAAGCTCAGCGAGTTCCAGGACCGGCTGCTCGAGCTGTACCGGAGCCAGCCCGACTTCGTGCGTCCCGATTCCGCCCGCAACGAGGTCGTCTCGTTCGTGCGGTCGGGGCTGAAGGACCTCTCCATCTCGCGGTCCGCGTTCGACTGGGGCATCCGGGTGCCGTGGGACGAGTCGCACGTCATCTACGTGTGGGTCGACGCGCTCCTGAACTACGCGACGGCCGTCGGCTACGGCGACGACCCGGCGGAGTTCGAGCGGCGGTGGCCGGCCTACCACGTGGTCGGCAAGGACATCCTCCGCTTCCACGCCGTCATCTGGCCCGCCATGCTGATGGCCGCCGGTCTCGAGGTGCCAAAGGGGATCTTCGCCCACGGCTGGCTGCTCGTCGGCGGCGAGAAGATGTCGAAGTCGAAGCTCACCGGCATCGCACCGACCGAGATCACCGATGTCTTCGGTTCCGACGCCTACCGGTTCTACTTCCTCTCCGCGATCGCGTTCGGCCAGGACGGCTCGTTCTCGTGGGAGGACCTCTCGGCGCGCTATCAGGCCGAGCTCGCGAACGGCTTCGGCAACCTCGCCTCGCGCACCGTCGCCATGATCGGCCGGTACTTCGACGGCCTCGTGCCGACCGCCGGCGAGCCCACCGAGATCGACCTCCGGGTGCAGCGGACGGTGGCGGATGCCGCGGCCGCCGCGGACGCCGCGATGACCGCGTTCCGTCCCGACGAGGCGATCGCAGCCATCTGGCGGATCGTCGATGACCTCAACGGCTACATCACCGAGAACGAGCCGTGGGCGCTCGCCAAGGACGAGGCGAAGCGCGAGCGGCTGTCGACCGTGCTCTACACGGCCGCCGAGGGGCTCCGCGCGCTCGCGGTGCTCCTCTCGCCGGTCATGCCGCAGTCGACGGCGACCCTCTGGGGCGCGCTCGGCGCTCCGGGCGAGCTGACGGCGCAGCCGCTGCGCGAGGCGGGCACGTGGGGGCAGCTGCCGGCGGGTACCCGCGTCGGCACGCTCGCGCCGCTGTTCCCGCGCGTCGAGCAGAGCGCATGACGGACGACCCGAGCACCTACGTCCGCCAGCGCGAGCAGTCCGCGCGCGACGTTCGATGGCCGGATGCGCCGGAGCCCCTCCCGGTCGCCGTCTACGACAACCACGCGCACCTCGAGATCGAGGACGGCGACGAGCCGCGCGGCCTGGACGAGCAGCTCGCCCGCGCCGCGGAGGTCGGCGTCGTGGGCGTCGTGCAGGCGGGGGGCGACATCGAGTCCTCGCGCTGGTCGGCGTGGGCCGCGGCATCCCACCCCGCGGTGCTGGCCGCCGTCGCGATCCACCCGAACGAGGCGCCGGCGTACGCGGCCGCCGGGCGGCTGGACGAGGCGATCGCCGTCATCGACGAGCTCGCCGCGCAGCCGCGCGTGCGGGCGGTCGGCGAGACGGGTCTCGACTTCTTCCGGACCGACGAGGACGGGATCCCCGCCCAGGTCGCGAGCTTCGAGGCGCACATCGACATCGCGAAGCGGCACGGGATCGCGATGCAGATCCACGATCGCGACGCGCACCAGGCCGTCCTCGAGACCCTCGAGCGGGTCGGCGCGCCGGAGCGCACCGTCTTCCACTGCTTCTCGGGCGATGCCGACATGGCCCGGTACTGCGCCGACCGCGGCTACTGGCTGAGCTTCGCCGGGAACGTCACGTTCAAGAACGCGCAGAACCTGCGGGACGCTCTCGCCGTGACCCCGCGCGAGCGGATCCTCGTCGAGACGGATGCGCCCTTCCTCACCCCGACACCGCACCGCGGCCGCCCCAACGCCCCGTACCTCGTGCCGGTGACGGTGCGGTTCCTGGCCGCCGGCCTCGGTATGCCCCTCGAGGAACTGTGCGCACAGCTCGCGCAGAACACGCTCGAGGTCTACGGCGCCTTCACGGACTGAGGCAGCGCGACGGCCATCGGCGGGCGCGTCGTCGACCCCGGCACGAGTTCCCACGGCAGGTCGACCACCCGCGGGCCGTCATCGAGCAGAGCGCCGGGGAGCGTGTCGAACATCGCCTGGGCCGCGAGGTCGGGACGGATGCAGACGTGCGTCACGCCGAGGCGGCGGTTGACGGCGCAGTCGGTGGAGCAGAGCGCGACGAGCTGGACGTCGCGGGGGATGACGAGGCGCATCTCCTCGAGCTGCAGGTAGACGTCGGGCCCGTCCTCGGCTCCGGCGAAGATCGCGTCCGCACCGTCGGCGAGGACGTCGGTGATGAGGCGCGGCAGCGTGCGCCGCGAGGCGTCGACGGCGCGCACCAGCGGCTCGCGGCCGCGGACCGAACACCAGATCTCGTACGCAGCGCGTCCGATCTCGTCGCGGGGGGCGCCGCCGTCCTCGGTGAGGAAGGCGATGCGGCGGGCGCCGGCGCGTTCGAGTTCGTCGAGTCCCGCCCGGACGGCAACGTCGTACCCCGTGCGGATGCTGAGTCCGCGCGATCCGTCGACGAACTGGTCGTCCGCGACGATCGGGATGCCGCGTGCGATGGCCGCGAGCAGGAGTTCCCGGTTGCCGCGCGCATCGGGCACATAGAGCGCGTCGAGCGTCGTGCCGGCGATGAGGTCGGGGGTCGAGTCGGGGAGGACGGTCACGGTGAAACCGTGGGCCGCGGAGGCCCGGACGAGCGAGGTCAGCTTGCGCGCGCGCTGGAGCTCGCCGCGCCGGTCGTCGTCGGGGTCGTCGCCCATGACGAACCCGACCGTCATCGTCCGGCCGCTGCGCAGCGCCGCGGCGTGGCGGTTGGGGACGTAACCGAGTTCGGCGGCGATGGCCTTGATGCGTTCCCGCGTCTCGGGTCGCATGCTGCCGCGATCGTTGAGCGCCTGGCTGATGGCCGCCGTCGACACGCCTGCGGCGCGCGCGATGTCCTTCAGCGTGACGCTCGCGCTCACGGCTGCTCGCCCTCGTCCGGTGAGGCGCCCTCGCGCGACCCGGGCAGCACGGTGCGGACCGCCTCGGCCCACTCGGGACCGGCGCCCGAGGAGGCGAGCGTGTGGCCGCGTGCGATGAGCTGGTGCAGCAGCACGCCCGAGAAGTGGCGGAGCGCCGTCTCGACCTCGGCCGAGTCGCCGCGCCGTCGTGCGCGGGTGAGTTCCTCGTCCAGCACGCCGTGCACGAACCGGCGGAGGTCGACGACCGAGGGGGACACCTCGTGCACGCGCCGGGCGGCGGCGTGCCGCTTGGCGGCGGCCTGGACGATCTCGCGCGCCTGGCCGACGGTCTCGGCCTCGTCGACGGGGGCGTGCAGTCGGATGGTCTCGAGGTCGAGGAGTTCGACGCTGGGCAGCAGCGCCACCTCGGGGTCGACGTTGCGGGGCAGGCCCAGGTCGATGATCACCTGCGCGCGGGTGCTCCCGGCGCGGGCGGTCGCGTGAGAGAAGGCGTCGAGGGCGAAGGTGTCGGTCGTCGCCGTGCAGGTGACGACGATGTCGGCGGCTGCGGCCTCGGCGGCGTAATCGTCGACGCCGACGTGGACGAGGTGCTCGCGATTGGCGAACTTCTGGCGCCCCGACCGCGAGTGCACGCGGATGTCGGTGGCCCCGACCGCTCGCAGGGCGGCGAGGGCCGCCGCGGCGTAGCGTCCCGTGCCCACGAGGAGGACGCGGGCGGTCGCCCAGTCGACGCGGGGGCTCACGAGGTCGACAGCGAGACGGACGAGCGAACGCCCGGACTCACCGAGCCGCGTCGTGTTCTTGACGGCGCGGGAGGTCTCGGTGGCGCGCTGGAAGAGGTGCTCGAGCGGCGCGGTCGTCAGGCCGCGGCCGCGCGCGGCCTCGAGGGCGCGTCGCACCTGCCCGGCGATCTCGTCCTCGCCGACGGCGACGGAGTCGAGTCCCGACGCGACCGTGAAGAGGTGGTGGGCGACCTGGTTGCCGTGGGCGAAGTCGACGTTCTCGCGGAGGGACCGGTAGTCCATGTCGGCGGCGCCGGCGATCGCCTCCATCGCGGCATCCATCGCGGGGACGGGTGAGGCGAGGTCGGGCTCCTCGGCGAGGTCGAAGTACGCCTCGAACCGGTTGCAGGTCGCGAGCACGACCGCCCCGCGGACCGACTCGTGGACCGCGGACAGGCGCTCGGCGAGGTCGTCTCCGACCGTCGAGAGCCGCTCGAGGGAATCGAACGGCGTGGAGCGCTGATGCGCGGTCAGGCAGACGAGCACGGTGCGGAGAACCCCCTTGGATCACGATTAGTATATCGATTAACCGATTCGAGGAGTCCATCATTCCCGGCCTCAGCCACCCCCTCATCGCCGCGCGCACCCGCGAGTCCCGTCTCGTCCGCGCGCTGCTGGGCGATCGCCCTCAGACGACCCCCGTCTGGTTCATGCGGCAGGCGGGGCGATCCCTCCCCGAGTACCGCGCGCTCCGCTCGCAGGGATCGATGATCGACGCATGCCTCGACCCGGCGCTCGCGAGCGAGATCACGATGCAGCCGGTGCGCCGTCACGGCGTGGACGCGGCGATCTTCTTCAGCGACATCATCGTGCCGCTCGCCCTCATCGGCGTCGACGTCGAGATCGTCGCCGGTCGCGGTCCGGTCTTCTCCCAGCCGCTGCGGACGCCCGCCGACATCGCGCGCACCGTCGCGATCGACCCCGCCCTCGTCACCGAGCGCGGGGAGGTCATCGCGGATGCCGTGGGCCGCACGACCGCGATGCTCGCCGACCTGTCCGAGGAGCGCGGCGAGCCGCTGCCGCTCATCGGGTTCGCCGGCGCGCCGTTCACCCTGGCGGCCTACCTCGTCGAGGGCGGCCCGTCGAAGGACCACCTCGCCGCCCGACGCCTCATCCACGAGGACCCGGCCGCGTGGCACGACCTGACGATGTGGCTCGCCGAGGTCACCGGCCGCTTCCTCGCCCTCCAGATCGAGGCGGGCGCGAGCGCGGGGCAGTTGTTCGACTCGTGGGCGGGCGGGCTGAACCCCGACGACTACCGCGCGTCGGTGCTCCCGGCATCCGTCGCCGCGCTCTCGCACGCCCGGGCGCTGCCGCTGCCCGAGGGCGTCGACCGGCTGCCGCTCGTGCACTTCGGGGTCGGTACGGGCGAGATCCTCGCCGACATGGCGACCCCCGACATCGATGCGCTCGGCGTCGACTACCGGGTCCCGCTCGACGAGGCGCGTCGCCGCATCGGCCGCGACCTGACGATCCAGGGCAACCTCGACCCCGCACTGCTGTTCGCGCCCGAGCCGGTGCGGACGGCGGGTGTGCACCGCGTGCTCGAGGCCGGTCTCGCCGCCCGCGCACACGTGTTCAACCTCGGTCACGGCGTGCCGATGGAGGCCGACCCCGACGCCATCTCGGCGGTGGTCCGGACGGTCCACGACTGGCGGGCGCCGTGACCAGAGCCCTCCGCCGTCACGACGTCGTCATCGTCGGCGGCGGTGTCGCCGCGCTGACCACGGCGTGGGAGCTCGCCCGCGCCGGCCGCGACGTCGTCGTGCTCGAGGCCGGCGACGCCGTCGGCGGGATGCTGCGCCGCGGGGTCGTCGCGGGAGTCGAGCTCGACCTCGGCGCGGAGTCCTTCGCGACCCGCACGACCGGCGTCGCCGACCTCGCGGCCGACGCCCGACTGGCCGTGCAGTTCGCCCCGCCCCGGCCCGCCGGGGCGCACGTCGCGTTCCGCCGGGGGATGGGGCGCGTCGGACGCGCACCGTTGCCCCGACGGGCGGTGATCGGGATGCCGGCGGACCCCACGGCGGCCGATGTCACCCGCGTCCTCGGTCGCGCCGGTGCCCGTCGTGCGGCGCAGGAGCGCGACCTCCCGCTCGACCCGCGGATGTTCGAGGGGACCGAGCCGACGCTGGCCGAGCTCGCGACGGCCCGGTTCGGACCGGCCGTCACCGCCCGTCTGGTCGAACCCCTCTGCGCGAGCGTCTACTCGCAGAGCGCGGGAGCGGTCACCCTCTCGGCCCTGAACCCGGCCCTCTGGCAGCGATTCCGCGAGCTCGGGTCGCTGACCGCCGCCGTCGACACCCTCGCGCCGCAGGCCCGGGCGGGCTCCGCTGTGCGCGGCGTCGAAGGAGGCCTGTGGCGCCTCGCCGCCGAGCTCGAGATCGCGGCACTCCGCGCGGGCGCCGTCATCCGCACCGGTGCGCCCGTCCTTGGGATCCGGCCGACGTCGGCGGGCGCCGAGGTCGTCCTCGACGGCGAGACGCTGACGGCGGGCGAGGTGGTCCTCGCGACCGGCCCCGTGTCCGCCGCGGGCCTGCTCGGCGTCACGGCGCCCGAGGCCGCTCCCGTCCGCCTGGTCGTCGCCGCCGTCGCGGCGGCTGCGCTCGATCGTCACCCGGTCGGGTCCGGTGTCATCGCCGCGCCCGACGTGCCCTCGGCCGCGAAGGCCCTCACCCACGTCGACGCGAAGTGGGAGTGGGCCGCGGCCGCCGTGCCCGCTGGCGTCCACGTCGTCCGGCTGTCAGCTCGGGATGCCGGCGCCGGCGGGCTCGACACCCCCGCCGAGGTCGCGGCGGCCGTCCGCACCCTCACGGGCGTCGCTGTCAACACCGCTGACGTGCGGGAGGTCGTGCCGGTCTCCTGGTCGGATGCGGTCGTGACGCCGGAGGTGCAGGCAGCCGTCCGCACCGCCGCCGCCTCGCGCGGCATCCGTCTGATCGGGGCGGTCGCCGCCGGCACCGGCCTCGCCTCGGTCATCCCTCACGCTCGCGCCCTCGCGGCGGAACTGCTGTCCCACCCCACCCCCTCCGAAGGAGTACGTCATGTCCGCTGACGATGTGTCAGCCCCCGGCCTCGGCTACACGCTCTTCGCGATCCTCGCCGGCCCCCGTCCGCGCGCCGCCGCCTCCACGGCGGACATCGACACGCTGCGAGCGGTCGTCGACGCGTTGCCCGCCGCCGAGGTGACCCTCCGCGGGTTCTACGACGTCACCGGGATGCGGGCCGAGGCCGACCTCATGGTGTGGCTGCACGGCGAGGACCCGGCCGCCGTCCAGAAAGCCCTCCGCGAGCTCCGCCGCACCCCCGTGCTCGCGGCCTTCACGAACGCGTGGAGCGCGATGGGCGTGCACCGCGAGGCGGAGTTCAACAAGCGGCACGTCCCCGGCTACCTGCGCGGCGAGCACCCCCGCGGCTGGCTCTGCGTGTACCCGTTCGTCCGCAGCTACGAGTGGTACCTGCTGCCCGAGGACGAGCGCTCGCGCATGCTCGCCGAGCACGGCCGCAAGGGCGCCGCCTTCCGCGACGTCGTGGCGAACACCGTGTCGACGTTCGGCCTGAGCGACTACGAATGGCTGCTGCCGCTCGAGAGCGACGACCCGATCAGCCTCGTCGACATGATGCGCGAGCTGCGGGCGACCGACGCACGGCGTCACGTACGCGAGGAGGTGCCGTTCTACACCGGGCGGCGCGTGGAGATCGACGAACTGGCGGAGGTGCTCTCATGAGCGCGCAGAACATCGGGTCCCCGGGCGCGGAGTTCCGTCCCAAGCCGCCCCGCGCATCGGGAGTGGTCGTCGCCGACGGCTGCGTCATCCCGAACGCGACCGAGGGCACGTGCGCCGGTGAGCCCCACGCCACCGTCCCCGTCGCCTACGACGGCATCCTCCTCCTCGGTTTCGGCGGTCCCGAAGGCCAGGACGACGTGATCCCGTTCCTGCGGAACGTCACGGCGGGTCGCGGCATCCCCGACGAACGCCTCGAGGAGGTCGCGCACCACTACCGCCACTTCGGCGGGGTGTCGCCCATCAACGAGCACAACCGCGAGCTGAAGGCCGCCCTCGACGCCGAGCTCTCCGCACGGGGACTCGACCTGCCGGTCTACTGGGGCAACCGCAACTGGATGCCGTACGTCACCGACGCGATCGACGCGGCCGTCGCGGACGGCCGGCGGAAGCTCCTGGCGATCGCGACGAGCGCGTACAGCTCGTACTCGTCGTGCCGGCAGTACCGCGAGGACCTCGCGGACGCGGTCGAGGCCACCGGACACCAGACCGACATCCACATCGACAAGGTGCGCCAGTTCTTCGATCATCCCGGGTTCGTCGCGCCCTTCGTCGACGGCATCCGTGCGGGCATCGCCGAACTCGCCGAGCGTGGGATCACCGACCTCGAGAACGAAGTGGAGATCCTGTTCTCGACGCACTCCATCCCCACCTCCGACGCCGACCGCTCCGGCCCGCCCGAGCGCGGTTTCGGCCCCGGCGGCGCGTACGTCGCGCAGCACCTCGCGGTCGGCGAGGAGATCGTCTCGCGGCTCGGGTTCCCGGGCGCGTGGCAGCTCGTCTTCCAGAGCCGGTCCGGCCCGCCGCAGGTGCCGTGGCTCGAGCCCGACATCAACGACGCGATGCAGGAGCTGCCGGGCCGTGGCCGCAAGGCCGTGCTCATCGTGCCGCTCGGGTTCGTGAGCGACCACATGGAGGTCATGTGGGACCTCGACACCGAGGCGATGGAGACGGCGGAAGAGCTCGGACTCGTCGCGGTCCGCACCGCGACCCCCAGCACCCACCCCGACTACGTCGCGGGTCTCGTCGACCTCGTCGAGGAGCGCCTGAAGGGCACCCCCGCCGCGGAGCGCCCCGCCGTCACCGACCTCGGTCCCTGGTACGACGTGTGCCGTCCGGGATGCTGCGAGAACAAGCGACTCGGCTTCCAGCCCGCACTGTCGGGTGTGGCGCCGTGAGCGCCCCCCTGCGCCTCGGCACCCGCGCGAGCCTGCTGGCGACGACCCAGTCGCAGCATGTGGCGGATGCGGTGGCCGCGGCATCCGGGCGGGACGTCGAACTCGTGCCCATCACCAGTGAGGGCGACGTCCTCACCGGGCCGCTCGCCCAAATGGGCGGCACCGGCGTGTTCGCGACGGCGCTGCGGGACGCGCTCCTGCGGGACGAGTGCGACTTCCTCGTGCACTCGATGAAGGACCTGCCGACCGCGCCGTACCCCGGCATCGTCGTGGGCGCCGTCCCCGTGCGGGCATCCCAGCGCGACATCCTCCACTCGCGCGACGGCCTCGCCCTCGATGAGCTCCCGGCCGGCGCGCGCGTCGGCACCGGTTCGCCGCGTCGTGTCGCCCAGCTGCGGGCGCGCCGCCCCGACCTCGTGGTCGAGGGCATCCGCGGCAACGTCGACAGCCGGCTCCGCAAGGTCGCCGACGGGCAGTACGACGCGATCGTCCTCGCCGAGGCGGGGCTCCGTCGCATCGGTCGCGACAGCGCCATCACCGAGGTGCTCGACTGGCCGACCTCGGCCGCCCAGGGGGCGCTCGCCGTCGAGATCCGCGACGGCGACACCGTCGTGGCGGACGCCGTCGGCCGCATCGAGCACGCCGACACCGCCCTGGCCGCCCACCTCGAGCGCGCCGTTCTGCGCCGCCTCGAGGCGGGGTGCGCCGCCCCCGTCGCGATCGACGCGGAGCATCGCGGCGACGTCGTGACGCTCGTCGCGCACGTCTACGCCGAGGACGGTTCGCGGTCGGTCGCCGCCTCGCGCCGCCTCGATCCGCACGTCGACGTCGACGCGGCCGCGGCGGACGTCGTCGCCGAGCTCCTCGAGGGCGGTGCCGCCGACCTCGCCGACCTCGCGGGGACCTCCCGATGACCTCGGGAGGACTCCGCGGTACCCGCGTCCTCGTCCCCCGGGGCGGGGCCTGGGGTGACCGCGTCGCGGCCGACCTGCACGCCCGTGGCGCGGACGCCGTCGTCGCACCGCTCATCTCCTCCGCCGCCCCACGCGACACCGCCGCACGCGACCGCGCCTTCGCCGCGCTGTCGGCCGGGGCGTACGCCTGGCTGTTCGTCACCAGCGCGGCGAGCGTCGAGCAGCTGCGGCAGCACGGGGTGCGGATCCCCGACACCACCCGGATCGCCGCCGTCGGCAGGGCCACCGCGCGCGCCCTGACCGAGGCCGGGTGGGAGGTGGACTTCGTCCCCGCCGGGGCGTCCTCGGCCGCGGCCCTCGCCGCCCAGTGGTGCGCCGACCGGGATCCCGCCGCGACCGGGCGTTCGCTCGTCGTGCGCAGCGACCTCGCCCAGGCCGTCGTCAGCGACGAGCTCGAGGTGCGCGGCTTCGCCGTCGACGTCTGCATCGCCTACCGGACCGTCGGCGTCGACCTCGAACCGGAGGTCGCGGACGCGCTCCGCTCCGGCGGCATCGACGTCGTCCTGCTCACCTCGCTGAGCGTCGGCAGGGAGCTGCGCCGTCAGGTCGGGCGGCTCCCGGCATCCACCCTCGTCGCCTCGATCGGACCGGGGACGTCGCGCGACGCGGCCGTCCTCGGATTCACGGTCGGGCACACCGCACAGACCCAGAGCATCGACGCGCTGATCGCCGAGCTCGACGCCCACCTCCCCGTCAAGGAGTCCTCATGACTTCGTTCCCCACCCGTCGCCTGCGCCGTCTGCGCGGCACGCCGGCGCTGCGCCGCATCGCCACCGAGCACCACCTCGTGCCCTCGCAGCTCGTGCTGCCGGTCTTCGTCAAGGAGGGCATCACCGAGGCGCAGCCGATCGCGAGCATGCCGGGGGTGTCGCAGCATCCACTCGACGCGATCGCCGACGTCGTCGACGAGGCGGCGGCCGCAGGCCTCGGCGGGATCATGCTCTTCGGCGTCCCCGCCGTCCGCGACGCGGTCGGCAGCGGCGCCACCGATCCGAGCGGGATCCTCAACCGCGCGATCGCAGTCGCCGCGCGCGCGGCCGCCGGACGCCTCACGGTGCAGGCCGACCTCTGCCTCGACGAGTTCACCGACCACGGTCACTGCGGGTTGCTGGCCGCCGACGGCTCGGTCGACAATGACGCGACCCTCGAGGTCTACGCCGAGATGGGTGTCGCGCAGGCCCGCGCCGGCGCCGACGTGCTGGGACTGTCGGGGATGATGGACGGCCAGGTCGCCGCGGTCCGCGCAGGACTGGATGCCGCGGGCTTCGCGCACGTCGCGATCCTCGCCTACTCGGCGAAGTACGCCTCGGCGTTCTACGGTCCCTTCCGCGACGCCGTCGAGTCGACCCTCCAGGGCGACCGCCGGACCTACCAGATGGACCCCGCGAACGCGCGCGAAGGTGTCGAGGAGGCGCTCGTCGACATCGCCGAGGGTGCCGACGTCGTCATGGTCAAGCCCGCCATGCCCTACCTCGACGTGCTCGCCCGGGTCTCGGACCGCTCGAACGTGCCGGTCTGGGCGTACCAGGTGTCGGGGGAGTACGCGATGATCGAGCACGCGTCCGCTGCCGGTCTCATCGACCGCGAGCGCGCCATCGGCGAGAGCCTCGTCGGCATCCGCCGTGCCGGCGCCGACGTCATCCTCACCTACTGGGCCGTCGAGGTCGCGCACTGGCTGCGCGCCGGGAAGGAACTCGCATGAGCCGCAATCAGGAGCTGTTCGACCGCGCCCGCGGAGTGATCCCCGGCGGTGTCGACTCACCGGTCCGCGCCTACGGGTCGGTCGGCGGGACCCCCCGGTTCATGGTGTCGGCGCAGGGCGCCTACGTGACGGATGCCGACGGTCGCGACTACGTCGACCTCGTCGCCAGCTGGGGGCCCGCCCTGCTGGGTCACTCGCACCCTGCCGTGATCGACGCGGTGGTGCAGGCCGCCCGGCGCGGGCTCTCATTCGGTGCGCCGACGGCGGCCGAGACCGAGCTCGCCGAGGAGATCCGCTCGCGCGTCCCCGCCGCCGAGAAGATCCGGCTCGTCTCGACCGGCACCGAGGCGACGATGACGGCGATCCGTCTCGCCCGCGCCGCCACCGGGCGCGACCTGCTCATCAAGTTCGCCGGGCACTACCACGGGCACTCCGACGGCCTGCTCGCGCAGGCCGGCTCGGGCCTCGCGACCCTCGCCCTGCCAGGGTCCGCGGGCGTGCCTGCGCCCATCGCCGCGCAGACCCTCGTCATCGGCTACAACGACCGCGCCGCCGTCGAAGAGGTGTTCCGCGCGCACGAGGGCCGGATCGCCGCGATCATCACCGAGGCCGCCGGCGCCAACATGGGCGTCGTCCCGCCCGCGCCGGGCTTCACGGCGTTCCTCTCCGAGATCGCCCATCGGAATGGCGCGCTCCTCATCAGTGATGAGGTGCTCACCGGGTTCCGCTCGTCGCGCTCGGGGTACGCGGGCGTGCTGGAGGCGGCGGGGGAGCACGTCGTGCCCGACCTCATCGCCTTCGGCAAGGTCATCGGCGGCGGCCTCCCCGTCGCCGCGGTCGCCGGTCGCGCCGAGATCATGGACCTCCTCGCGCCCACCGGTCCCGTCTACCAGGCGGGCACGCTGTCGGGGAACCCGGTCGCCGTCGCCGCGGGCCTCGCGACCCTCACGCACGCCGACGACGCGGTGTACCGCACGCTCGACGCCGTCGCGCACACCGTCGCGGACGCGGCATCCGCTGCTCTGACGGATGCCGGGGTGCCCCACGTCGTGCAGTGGGCGGGCACCCTCTTCAGCATCTTCTTCGGCGAGTCCGTCGTGAACGGCGTGCCCGACTACGCGACGGCGACGTCGCAGGATGCCGACGCCTACGGTCGCTTCTTCCACGCGATGCTCGAGGGCGGTGTCTCGCTGCCGCCGTCGGCGTTCGAGGCGTGGTTCGTCACGGCCGCGCACGACGACGCCGCGATCGGCCGGATCGTCGAGGCGCTGCCGGCCGCCGCTCGGGCCGCGGCCGGCTGAGGGGCGGGACGGGGCGCCGGTAGGCTGGAACCCATGCCCGTCACCCTCCTCGGAGCCGCCGAGATCCGCGCCCTCGCCGCCGACCTCGACGTCACCCCGACGAAGAAGCTCGGGCAGAACTTCGTCGTCGATGCGAACACGGTGCGCAAGATCGTCACCGCCGCGCGGGTCACCTCCGCCGACCGCGTCGTCGAGGTCGGGCCGGGCCTCGGGTCGCTGACCCTCGCGATCCTCGAGACCGGCGCGCCGGTGACCGCCGTCGAGATCGACCACCGCCTCGCCGAGCGTCTGCCCGCCACCGCGGCGGCGCACGGCGTGCCCGACGGTGCGCTCACCGTCGTCGCCGAGGACGCCCTGCGCGTGAGCGAGCTCCCCGGCGACCCCGACGTCCTGGTCGCGAACCTGCCGTACAACGTGAGCGTTCCCGTGCTCCTGCACTTCATGGAGCACTTCCCGACCATTCAGCGCGGCGTCGTCATGGTGCAGGCCGAGGTCGGCGAACGCCTCGCGGCGCCGTCGGGCTCGAAGGTCTACGGCGCCCCGAGCGTCAAGGCCGCCTGGTACGGCACCTGGCGTCTCGCCGGCACCGTCTCGCGTCAGGTGTTCTGGCCCGTCCCCAACGTCGACAGCGTCCTCGTCGGATTCGAGCGCGACTCCGATGCCCGCGGCACCGAGGAGGAGCGACTCCGCACCTTCGCCATCGTCGACGCCGCGTTCCAGCAGCGTCGCAAGATGCTCCGCCAGGCCCTCTCCGGCGTCCTCGGCGGTTCCTCCGCGGCGGCCAGCGACGTGCTCGAGCGCGCCGGCGTGGCACCCACCGCGCGCGGCGAGGAACTCACGATCGAGGACTTCGTCCGCATCGCCCGCGCCTGAGCCGGCGGCATCCGGTCGCGAGGTCTTCGCGCGTCGTTCACCGCGCGTTCCCGAAACATGCCGGTAACATTTCGGAGCAAGGCGGGGGTACCCGAGCCTCCGCACCGACGGAAGAAGTGACCATGCGCCGCGCCGAGCATCCGGCCGCCGAACGGATCCTGCTCCACCTCAGTGACACGCACCTGCGCGGTCCCGGCCCCCGCCTTTTCGACAGCGTCGACGGCGAGGCCTCGCTCACCGCCGCCCTCCGGGCCATCGAGTCCAGCGGCATCGCCCCCGACGCCGTCGTCTTCACCGGCGACCTCGTCGACCTCGGCGAGGCCGCCGCGTACGACGCGATCCGCGCCCTCGTCGAGCCCTTCGCCGAGCGCTTGGGCGCCCGCCTGCTCTGGGTCATGGGCAACCACGACGACCGGGGCGCGTTCCGTTCCCGACTGCTCGACGACACCCCCACCGACCCGACGGCGCCCTACGACCGCGTCGACGAGCTCGACGGCCTCCGCATCGTGACGCTCGACACGAGCGTGCCCGGCCACCACCACGGCGAGCTCTCCGCCGCCCAGCTGCGCTGGCTGCGGAACGTCCTCGCCACCCCGGCGCCGCTCGGCACCGTGCTGGCGATGCACCACCCGCCCGTCCCGAGCGTGCTGCCGCTCGCGGCGAGCGTCGAGCTGCGCGACCAGCGCCGGCTCGCCGAGGTCGTGCGCGGCACGGACGTGCGCGCGATCATCGCCGGCCACCTGCACTACTCGACGTTCGCGACCTTCGCCGGCATCCCCGTCTCGGTCGCCTCATCGACGTGCTACGCGCAGGACCTCACGGTCCCGGTCGGCGGCACGCGGCCGCAGGACGGCGCCCAGGCGTACAACATGGTGCACGTCTACGACGACACCGTCGTCCACTCGGTGGTCCCGATCGACGCCTCCGCGCCGCTCGAGTACATCGACCCGGACGAGGCTCAGCGTCGTCTGCGGGAAGCCGGTGTCAGCGGGTCGGTCACGCGTGCAGCTCGACCGGGCGTGCCGGCGCTGCACTGACGGCCGGGTCCTCCCACGGCGCACGGATCGGGAAGAGGCGCTCGAGCAGCCCCGTCACGGCCCGCACCCGGACGGGCTCGGGCACCTCGTGGTCGCCGCCGTCGTTGAGGCAGAACATGTCGACGTCGCCGCGCTCGGCGAGCTTCTCCATGCGCCGTAGCGACGCCGCCTGCGTGGTCTGGAAGTACCGCACCCGCGGTGCCGTCGAGGCGATCGCCCGGCCGGTGAACTGCGCGTAGTAGTGATACAGGCAGTTGGTCACCGAGACGTCGGTCGCGGAACGGAAGCGGGATGCCGCCGTCCGCCGGATCTCCTCGGGGAACTCCCGCTCGAGCTCGAACATGATGCTGCGGCGCAGGGGCGCGGCGCAGTGCTCGAGGTCGCGGACGATCGTGCGGCCGAAGCGCTCCTGCAGCAGTTCGCGGTTCAGGCGCAGCGCGTTGTCGTGCCCGCTGCGGGCGACGCGGCGCGGGCCCGTGCCGATGCGGACGTCGCACTCGACGAACGACGAGACGCCGGCGGGGGAGAAGAAGAGCTCCGGGGAGAGCGGCCGCCCGAAGAACATGTCGTCGTTGGAGTAGAGGAAGTGCTCCGACAGGCCCTCGATGCGATGCAGCTGCGCCTCGACGGCGTGCGAGTTGTGCGTCGGGAGCACGGCGGGGTCCTCGAAGAACTCCTCGCTGCGGACGATCGTCACCTTGGGGTGGTCGAGCAGCCACGCCGGGGCGGGGGAGTCGGTCGCGATGAAGATGCGACGCACCCACGGCGCGTACATGTGGACGCTCCGCAGTGCGTAGCGCAGCTCGTCGACGTGGCGGTAGCGGGCGGGACCGTCGTCGCCGTCGCCGACGACGTACTCCGAGAGCTGCGCGGCGCGCTGACGCTGGAACTCCGACGACGACCCGTCGACCCAGGAGAACACCATGTCGATCTCATGCGTGACCTCGCCCGGGTGCGGGTCGAACATCCCGTCCAGGGTCTGCCACGTGCGCCCGTAGCGCTCCACCGTGGCCGGTTCGACGTCCTCGGCGGCGAACACGCGACGCGTGAGGTCGTTCGCGTGGGGCGCTTCGACGAGCTCCTCGCCGAAGCGCCAGAACTCGACGCGCACGCCGTAGCCGGCGCCGTAGCGCAACTCGCCGGCGACGCGCGGTCGGAACACCCGCACCGAGGCGGGACCCGAGGCGCGCAGTCGGAGCTCGCCGAACGGCACCGGCGTGCCGCCCTTCGCCTTCGCGTAGAGCGGCTCGGTGACGGCACGGTCCGAGAGCGCGGCGAGGGCGCGAGCCCGGTGGGCGAGGTCGACGACGAGGCCCGGCACGGAGCCCGAGTGACGGATGAGGAGGTGCGGGATGCCGGCATCCGCCAGCGTGTCGGCGATCAGCAGCAGGTCGTCGATGCGGGCCTGCTCGGGGGTGGTGTCGTCATGGCGCAGGTGCAGCATGCCTCCGATGAGGACGATGTCCTCGCGCTCGAGGAGAGCGGTCCAGGAACCACCCTCGGTCGGCAGTGCAGTCAGTCGCGCCATATGTTCTCCCTTTGTGTGCGTCTCCGGTCGGGCAAGACTAGGTCTCCGTCGTTTCACCGACGTTTCGGGTGCCCATCGTCGATAGCCTGGGGGGATGACCGACTACGCGGACCGCTTCCCTTCGTCGCGCAACGGCGACACCCACCGCCCCTATCAGGCGGCATCCTCCCGCTACGATGCGGGGGCGTTCCGCCAGGTCGGCTCGAGCGGCCTGTATCTGCCGGCGATCTCGCTGGGACTGTGGTGGAACTTCGGGGACAACATCCCCTTCGACAACCAGCGTACTCTGCTTCGCCACGCCTTCGATCGGGGCGTCACCCACTTCGACCTGGCGAACAACTACGGCCCGCCGTTCGGGTCCGCCGAGACGAATTTCGGGCGCATGATGCGCGAGGACTTCGCGCCCTACCGTGACGAGATCCTCATCTCGTCGAAGGCGGGATACGACATGTGGCCGGGCCCCTACGGCAACAACGGCTCGCGGAAGTACCTCATCGCGAGCGCCGAGCAGTCGCTGAAGCGGATGGGCGTCGACTACGTCGACATCTTCTACTCGCACCGCGCCGACCCGGTGACTCCCCTCGAGGAGACGATCGGTGCCCTCGACACCCTCGTCCGGCAGGGCAAGGCGCTCTACGTCGGGATCTCGTCGTACAGCGCCGAGCGCACCGAGGAGGCGGTGGCCGTCGCGAAGGACCTCGGGACGCCGCTGGTCATCCACCAGCCCTCCTACTCGATCCTGAACCGCTGGGTCGAGGACGGTCTGACCGACTCGCTGCGCGCCGCCGGTATGGGCGCGATCGCGTTCACGCCGCTCGCGCAGGGCCTGCTGACCGACAAGTACCTCGGCGACGGCACGGCCGACCGGGCGCAGAGCCGATTCTCGCTGCCCGACGGGCAGCTCAACCAGAAGGCGCTCGACACCCTGCGCGGGCTCAACGACATCGCTCAGCAGCGCGGCCAGACGCTCGCACAGATGGCGATCCAGTGGATCCTCCGCGACGATGTCGTGACGTCGGCGCTCATCGGAGCCTCGCGGCCCGAGCAGCTGGATCAGAACCTCGCCGCGACCGAGGGCGCCCCGTTCGACGACGACGAGCTCGCTCGTATCGACGCGCTCTCGGGTGCGATCGACGTCGACCTGTGGGCCGACTCGGCGAACGCGTGAGCCTGAGCATCGACCCGGCCCGGCGCGTGCACGTGCGCGCGCCGGGCAAGCTCAACCTCTTCTTCGACGTGGGAGCCGTCGGCGACGACGGCTACCACGAGGTCGCATCGGTCTACCAGGCGGTCTCGCTGTTCGAGGACCTCTGGGCCTCGCATGACGACGGCTTCCACCTCACCGTGACCGGCGACGTCGACGTGTCGGGCGTCCCGCTCGACGAGCGCAACCTCGCGCTCCGCGCGGCGCGCGCCGTGACCGAGGCGGTCGGCTGGGAGGGCGGCATCCGTCTGCAGATCCACAAGGGCGTCCCGGTGGCGGGCGGCATGGGCGGAGGGTCGGCGGATGCCGCCGCCGCCCTCGTCGCCGTCAACGAGCTGATCGACGCCGGCCTGTCGACCGCCGAGCTCCACGCGCTCGGCGCGCGACTCGGCGCGGACGTGCCCTTCGCGCTGCTGGGCGGCACCGCCGTCGGCACCGGGCGCGGCGACGAGCTCGCCCCGGCGCTCGGCCGCGGCCGCTTCGCATGGGTGCTCGTCACCGACGGCGACGGGCTCTCGACCCCCGAGGTCTACGGCACCCTCGACCGGCTGCGTGAGACGGCCGACATCCGTCCCGGGCGCCTCATGCCGGAGGTCGATCCCGCGGTGCTGCGCGCCCTGCGGTCGGGGGATGCCGCGGCCCTGGCCGCCGCGATCCGCAACGACCTCCAGTGGGCCGCCGTCCACCTGCGTCCGGCTCTCGCCGACGTGCTCGACGCGGGCCTGGCCGCCGGGGCCCTGGGCGGACTCGTGTCGGGATCGGGCCCGACGGTCGCGTTCCTCGCGGCCGACGAGGCGCACGCGGACGGGATCGCGGCCCGTCTGGCCGAGCAGGGGCACACCTCCCACGCGGTCACGGGACCGGTCGCCGGCACGCGGATCCTCTGACGCGCGTCGGCGGCTCCCCGTAGCCTGGGACGCATGACCTCCCTCGGCGACGCCTTCCACTCCGCTCCGCTCGACGAGACCCTCCGCGCGGCGATCGAGGCCGACGGCCTCCGCATCGACCGCGTCGGCGACGACGACCGTGCCGCGTCGGGCCGGTGGACGGATGCCGTGGCCCGCGGCTTCCTCGACGGCGAACGCAACGACCTGCAGCGTGGCGAGGCCTTCGCGCGCAGCCGCTACCGTCGCAAGATCGGTGTGTACGACCCCGCCGCCGTCCAGCCCGACGAGCCGGTCACGACGTTCGCGTCGTGGATCGCCGAGCTCACCGTGCCCGGCGGTGCCGCCATTCCGATGTGCGCGATCAGCGCCGTGACCGTCGCGCCCACGCACCGCCGCCGGCGTCTGCTCTCGCGGGTCATGGCGGGGGAGCTGCGCACCGCCGTGGCGCAGGGCGCGCCGATCGCGGGCCTGACGGTGAGCGAGTCCGGCATCTACGGCCGGTTCGGCTTCGCCCCCGCCGCAGCGGCGACCTCGTGGGAGATCCGGACGCGCCGCGCCGAGTGGATCGGGCCTGTCGCACCGGGCCGGCTCGACTACGTCACGCGCGAGCAGGCGAGGGATGCCGCCGCCGCGCTGCACGAGCGCACGCGGCTCGCCTCGCCCGGCGAGATCGCGATGCCGGGCGGGCACTGGGACCGCACGTACGGTACGCGGCCCGACGCCGAGAAGCCGGAGCGACTCCGCGCCGTGCAGTACCGCTCACCCGAGGGCGAGGTCGAGGGTGTCGCGCTGTACTCGGTCAGCGAGAACGACGACGACTGGTCCGCCTCGAACGCCACGGTGCACCAGCTCCTGGCGGTGACCGATGCCGCCTACGCCGGGCTCTGGCGCTTCCTCCTCTCGCTCGATCTCATCGGTACCGTCCGGGCCAGCGAGCTCTCGATCGACGAGCCGCTCTGGTGGATGATCGCCGACCAGCGCGCCGCCCGCATCACCATCGCGGACCACCACTACCTGCGCATCCTCGACGTCCCGACGGTGCTCGCGGCCCGCGGGTACGACGTCGACGACGCGGTGGCGCTCGAGGTCACCGATCCGCTCGGGATCGCCGACGGCACGTTCGTCCTGTCGGCGGGGGAGGAGCCGGGCGTCGACGTGGTCGACGAGGCGCCCCTCGGCGTCCCGCGGGCGACGCTGGGGGTCGCAGAGCTGTCGGCGATCCTGCTCGGCGGCGTCTCGCCCGTCACCCTCGCCCGCGCGGGACGCATCGGGACCGACGACGCGCACCGCCTCGCCCGCGTGTTCGCCTCGACCACCACGCCGCGACTGAGCTTCTGGTACTGAGCATGCACCCACCCCGCGCCGCGTAGCCTGGAGGCGATGGCACATCTTCTCGGGGCCGAGGCCCTGCACCTGGAGTACCCGACCAAGGTCGTCTTCGACGGCGTCTCGCTCGGCGTCGACGAGGGCGACCGCATCGGCATCGTCGGCCGCAACGGCGACGGCAAATCGAGCCTCATGGCGATGCTGGCGGGGCGGCGCGAGCCGGACTCCGGCCGCGTGACGGTGCGCGGCGGAGTGACGATCGGTGTGCTCGAGCAGACCGACGTGCTGCCCGACGACCTCACCGTGGGTCGCGCGGTGGTCGGCGACGGACCCGAGCACGAGTGGGCCGGCGACCCGCGCGTGCGCGACGTCATCGCGGGTCTCCTCTCGGACCTCGACTGGGATGCCGCCATCGGCACGCTCTCGGGCGGTCAGCGCCGTCGTGTCGCCCTCGCGCAGTTGCTCACCGGTGACTGGGACGTCCTGGCGCTCGACGAACCCACGAACCACCTCGACGTCGAGGGCATCGCCTGGCTCGCCGAGCACCTGAAGCGACGGTGGTCGGCGGCCTCGGGTGCGCTCATGGTCGTCACCCACGACCGGTGGTTCCTCGACGAGGTCTGCACGAAGACGTGGGAGGTGCACGACCGCATCGTCGAGCCTTTCGACGGCGGCTACGCGGCCTACATCCTGCAGCGCGTCGAGCGCGACCGGCAGGCCGCCTCGATCGAGGCGCGCCGGCAGAACCTCGCCCGCAAGGA
Source organism: Microbacterium sp. NPDC079356 (assembly GCF_049545465.1). Classification (NCBI taxonomy): domain Bacteria; kingdom Bacillati; phylum Actinomycetota; class Actinomycetes; order Micrococcales; family Microbacteriaceae; genus Microbacterium; species Microbacterium sp. NPDC079356. The sequence goes on from NZ_JBMWDN010000001.1 coordinate 164,503, forward strand.
GCTCGCCTGGCTGCGCCGGGGTGCCCCCGCGCGCACGAGCAAACCGAAGTTCCGCATCGACGCCGCCAACGAGCTCATCGCCGACGTCCCCGAGATCCGCGATCGTGTCTCGCTGCAATCGCTGGCCGTCGCACGGCTCGGCAAGGACGTCGTGGACCTGCTCGACGCGGGGGTCAGCTACGACGGCCGCGAGATCCTGCGCGACGTCGAGTGGCGCATCGCGCCGGGGGAGCGCACCGGCATCCTGGGTGTCAACGGGGCCGGCAAGTCGACGCTCCTGGGCCTCGTCTCCGGTGCCGTCCAGCCGACCGCCGGACGCGTCAAGCACGGCAAGACGGTCAAGGTCGCCACCCTCACGCAGCGGATGGACGAGCTCGACCCGCATCTCGACGAGCCCGTCCGCGTCGTCGTCTCGCGCCTGCGGACGACGTACACGTTCGGGGCCGGGTCGAAGGCGCAGGAGCTCACGCCGGGTCAGCTGCTCGAGCGCATGGGCTTCTCGTCGGCTCAGCTCTCCACGCCGGTCAGAGATCTCTCCGGCGGGCAGAAGCGCCGACTCCAGCTCCTCCTGATCCTCCTCGACCAGCCGAACGTCCTCATCCTCGACGAGCCGACGAACGACCTCGACACCGACATGCTCGCCGCCATCGAGGACCTCCTCGACTCGTGGGCGGGCACCCTCATCGTCGTCTCGCACGACCGCTACTTCATGGAGCGCGTCACCGATCAGCAGTACGCCGTCATGGGTGGCACGCTCCGGCACCTGCCCGGCGGGATCGAGGAGTACCTGCGCCTGCGGGCCGCTCAGCCGCAGGCGACGGGCGCGGCGCCCACGGCGGGACGACAGGCGGATGCCGCGGCACCACCGGCATCCGCTCTCAGCGGAGCCGAGCGACGCGCGGCCGAGAAGGAGGTCACGAGCCTCGAGCGCCGCATCGCGAAACTGAGCGATCAGATCGCTACGGCCCGCACGGCGCTGGCCGATCACGACCAGGCCGACTACGTCGGGCTCGGCGAGAAGATGCAGCGCATCACCGCGATGGAGGCCGAGGTCGCCGAGGCCGAGGAGCGCTGGTTCGAGCTGAGCGAGCAGCTCGGCTGATCAGGCGGGCGGCGCCTCGCGCAGGCGGAGCCCGGTCGTGAACTCGCGCGGACGGCCCGACAGCGGGTCAACGAAGCGCAGTTCGCGTGCCAGGAGCTGCAGCGGGCGGTCGGGGTCGTCGGGCGCCTCGTCGAGCAGGTCGGGGTAGAACCGGTCGCCGAGGATCCCGAGACCGATCCCGGCGAGGTGCGACCGGAGCTGATGCATGCGCCCGGTCCGGGGATGCAGCCGCAGGTGCGCACGGTCGGCGATGACCCGAATCGCCTCGACGCGCGTCTCGGCGTTCGGCTCACGGTCCTCGTGCACGATCGCCCGCAGGCTCCCGCGGGAGCTCGTGAGGTGCGAACGGATGACGAGGGGGAGCTCCGGCATCCCGCCGGCGGGGACGGCGGTGACGGCCTCGTAGACCTTGTCGACGGCCCGGTCGGCGAACAGGGTCTGGTAAGCGCCGCGGGTCGCGGGGCGCACGGAGAACATGACGAGACCGGCGGTGGCACGGTCGAGGCGGTGGATGGGCGTGAGATCCGGGTTGTCGAACCGCTGTCGCAGTCGGACGAGCGCCGAGTTGCGCAGGAAGCCGCCGCCGGGCGTCGTCGGGAGGAAGTGCGGCTTGTCCACGACGAGCAGATCGTCGTCGAGGTGGCGCACCGTCACCTCGTACGGGATGTCGGGCTCGTCGGGCGGCTCCCGGTAGTACCAGATGAAGTCCTCCGCCCCGAGCGGGGTCTCCCGCGTGAGCCGCGTGCCGTCGAAGGCGACCACGTCGCCCCTGTCGAAGCGGCTGAGGAGGATCTCCGAGTCGATGTGCGCGAACCGGCCCGTCACGTAGTCCGCGATGGTCGCCCAGGGCCCGGTCCGCGGCACGCGCAGACGCGTGGGACCGACCCCGTCACGGACGGGAAGGGGTGCGCGCATCGCCATCGCGGATCAGACGTCGAATCCGAGGCTCAGCTTGCGCAGGAGCGCCGCGAGCCGGTCCCGGTCGGCGCGCGAGAGCTGGCCAAGGAGCTCGGCCTCGGCGTCGACGAGGCGGGTGATCGCGGCATCCACCCGATCCCGTCCCTCCTCGGTGAGGGTCACTAAGACACCGCGGCCGTCGCCGGGGTCGGCCGCTCGCACGACGAGGCGGCGGTCGACGAGCCGGTCGATGCGGTTGGTCATCGTGCCGCTCGAGACGAGCGTCTGCTGCAGCAGCTGCTTGGGGCTGAGGGTGTACGGCTCGCCCGCGCGGCGGAGGGCCGAGAGCACGTCCCACTCCCACGGTTCCAGGTCGCTGCGCTGGAAGGCCTCGCGACGGGCGCGGTCGAGGTGGCGCGACAGCCGGTCCACCCGCGAGAGCACCTCGAGCGGCGAGAAGTCCAGATCGGGTCGCTGCGCGATCCAGGCGCTCACGATCCGGTCGACCTCGTCGTGTTCGGGAGCCATCCCCTCATCATCGCAGAGCGGCTGCGGCGCCCGTGTCCGAGGTGGGCCGCCCGCGCGCATGGCAGACTTGTCGGGCGGCCACCGGACCCCGGAGCGCCGCGGTCCGCCGTGGTGTAATGGCAGCACGACAGCCTTTGGAGCTGTGAGGTCTAGGTTCGAGTCCTGGCGGCGGAGCATGACCGAGAACGCGCTCGACCCCCGCCTCGCCGTCGTCATCCTCGCCGCCGGGCAGGGGACACGGATGAAGTCCTCACTCCCGAAGGTGCTGCACCGCATCAGCGGCCGTCCGCTCGTCGGACACGTGCTCGACACCGCGCGTGACCTCGCCCCGGCGCACGTCGTCGTGATCGTCCGTCACGAGCGCGACCAGGTCGCGGCGGCCGTCCTCGGTGTCGCTCCCGAGGTCGTCGTGGTCGACCAGGACGAGATCCCCGGCACCGGCCGCGCCGTCGAGATCGCCCTGGACGCGCTCGCCGGCTTCGAGGGCGACGTCCTCGTGCTGAGCGGCGACTGCCCCCTCGCCGACGCCGACACCCTCGGCGCGTTCGTGTCCGAGCACCGCACCGCGCAGGCCGACGCGACCCTCATGACCGCCGTCGTCGACGACCCCACCGGGTACGGCCGCATCATCCGCGAGAGCGACGGCAGCGTGGCGCGCATCGTCGAGCAGAAGGATGCCTCGCCCGACGAAGCGGCCGTCAGCGAGGTCAACGCGGGGATGTACGTCTTCGCCGCCGCCGCGCTCCGCGAGCACCTGCCGCAGGTGGGGACGGTGAACGCGCAGAACGAGAAGTACCTCACCGACACCGTCGCGCTGCTGCGCCGCGCGGGGCGGCGGGTCGCGGCATCCGTCGCGAAGGACCCGACCGTCACGTACGGCGTCAACGACCGCGTGCAGCTGTCCGAGGTGGGCCGACTGCTGAACGCGCGGACCGTCCGTCGCTGGCAGCTCGCCGGGGTCACGGTCCTCGATCCCGCCACGACGTGGATCGACGTCACGGCGACCCTCGCGCCCGACGTCACGGTCCTCCCCAACACCCACATCCTGCGCGCGACGAGCATCGCCGAGGGTGCGACCGTCGGCCCCGACACGAGCCTCGTCGACTGCGAGGTCGGGCGCGGCGCGACCGTCACCCGCACCGACGCGACCCTCGCCGTCATCGGCGCAGACGCGACCGTGGGACCCTTCGCCTACGTCCGGCCCGGCACCGAGCTGGGGGAGCGCGGCAAGATCGGCACGTTCGTCGAGACGAAGAACTCCACGATCGGCGAGGGCAGCAAGGTCCCGCACCTCTCGTACGTCGGCGACACGACGATCGGCCGCAACGTCAACCTCGGCGCGGGCGCCATCACCGCCAACTACGACGACCTCACGAAGCACCGCACCGAGATCGCCGACGAGGTGCACGCCGGCTCGCACAACGTGTTCGTCGCGCCCGTTAGGATCGGTGAAGGCGCGAAGACGGGTGCGGGAGCCGTGATCCGCAAGGATGTTCCGGCCGGCGCCCTCGCGCTCAGCATCGCCCCCCAGCGGAACGTCGCCGGGTGGGTCGAGAACAATCGACCGGGAACGGGAGCGGCAGAAGCCGCCGCTCGCGCCCGGTCCGCACAGGAAGCTGGCGATGGGTCGCAAGAAGCAGCAGACGGTTGACCTCGACACCGAGCGCGGGATCGCCCCGGGCCTGGTGGCCAAGACCAAGAAGCGGCTCGTCGTCGCCTCGGGTCGCTCCCACGAGGAGCTCTCCGCTGAGGTCGCCACAGCGCTCGGCACCCAGCTCGTGCCGACCGAGCACCGCACGTTCGCCTCGGGGGAGATCCTCACCCGCTTCGAGGTGTCGATCCGCGGCTGCGACTTCTTCCTGATCCAGAGCTTCGGGCCGCCGGTCAACGAGTGGCTGATGGAGACGCTCATCATGCTGGATGCCGCCAAGCGCGCCTCCGCGAAGCGGATCACCGTCGTCGCGCCGTACTTCCCCTACTCCCGGCAGGACAAGAAGGGTCGCGGGCGTGAGCCGATCAGCGCCCGCCTTGTCGCCGACCTGTTCAAGACGGCCGGCGCCGACCGCGTCATGAGCGTCGACCTGCACGCCGCGCAGATCCAGGGCTTCTTCGACGGTCCCGTCGACCACCTGTTCGCCAAGCCCGTGCTGCTGGAGTACTTCCAGAACACGCTGTCGGCCGAGGACCGCGCCAAGCTCACGGTCGTCTCGCCCGACACCGGCCGCGTGCGCGTCGCCGACACCTGGTCCGACAGCCTGGGCGCACCGCTCGCCATCATCCACAAGCGCCGCGACCCGAACGTCGCCAACCAGGTCACGGTCAACGAGATCGTCGGTCAGGTCGAGGGCCGGGTCTGCCTGCTCGTCGACGACATGATCGACACCGGAGGCACGATCGTCAAGGCGGCCCAGGCGCTCAAGGCCAACGGGGCGGAGCGTGTCATCGTGGCGGCGACGCACGCGATCTTCAGCGACCCCGCCGCCGAGCGGCTGCAGGACCCCTCGATCGACGAGGTCGTCGTCACCGACACCGTACCGCTGCCCCCCGAGAAGCGCTTCCCGGCCCTCACGATCCTCCCGATCGCGCCGCTGCTGGCCCGCGCCATCCGTGAAGTCTTCGAGGACGGTTCGGTCACGAGCATGTTCGACGGCGCGGCCTGAGGGACGACTCCCCCCGGTTCGCAGGAGATCCATAGACTCCTGCAAGGATCGCCCCTGTCGGGGCCCGCTTTCCTGAGTTCATCGCCCCCGCGCCCTCGACCGGGCGGGCACGACAGAAGGAGGACCTCTCATGATCCGCACCACCGCCGTACCCCGACCGATCCGCGTCGGCGCCGCCGCCGCATCCGTCGCAGGGCTCGCCCTGCTGGCCGGGTGCGCCGGCCAGACGACCGCTGAGGGGACGTCCTCGCAGCCGCCGGCCTCGGCCGACGCGGGCTCGTCCTCCGGGACGTACACCGACGGCACCTACACGGCCGAGGGCACCTACCAGACGCCCGAGACCGTCGAGAAGATCAGCGTGACGCTGACGCTCGAGTCGAACACGGTCACGGCCGTCGAGGTGACCGGCGACCCGCAGGCCCGCGAGACCGAGCAGTACCAGAGCGAGTTCATCGGCGGCATCAAGGACGAGGTCGTCGGGAAGAACCTCGACGACCTGTCCGTCGACCGGGTGGGCGGCTCGTCCCTCACCAGCGGCGGCTTCAACGCGGCGGTGGCCGAGATCCGGACCGAAGCCGCATCATGACCTCCGCCGGCCCGCTCGTCCACTCCTGGACGTTCGAGGCGATCGGCACCGTCTGGCGGATCGACACCGCCGACCCCCTGGATGATGGCGTCCGTGAGGAGATCACGGACGCCATCGCCGTGTTCGACGGCGAGTGGTCCCGCTTCCGCGAGGACTCGCTCGTGCGGCGGCTGGGGGAGAGCGGCGGCGAGGTCCCGGCGCCCGCCGACGCCGGGCCGATGCTCGACGCCTACGACGCGCTCGATTCCGCCACCTCCGGCGCCGTGAACCCGCTCGTCGGGGAGAGCCTCGCGCGCCGCGGGTACGACGCCGCGTACTCCCTGGTCGACCGGGGCGCCGTCGCCGCGCCGCAGGACTGGCGGGCGATCGTGGACTGGTCGGACGCCGCCTTGCGCCTGACGGAGCCCGCCGTCCTCGACGTGGGCGCCCTCGGGAAGGGACGCCTCGTCGACCTCGTCATCGCCAGCATCCCCGAAGGCGCCGCCGTCGTCGATGCGGGCGGCGACATCGCGGTCCGCGGCACGGCCCAGCGGATCGCGCTGGAGCACCCCTACGACACGTCCCGCGCGATCGGGGTGTGGCAGGTGACGGATGCCGCCCTCTGCGCCTCGGCGGTCAACCGCCGCGCGTGGGGCGACGGGCTGCATCACGTCCTCGACGCGCGCACCGGTGAGCCGGTGCGCGCCTACGCCGCGACCTGGGCGGTGGCGTCCGATGCCATGACGGCGGATGCGGTCGCGACGGCGTTGTTCTTCGACGGCGGCCCCCGGCTGGCCGCAGAATGGGGAGTCGCCTGGGTGCGCATGCGCACCGACGGCTCCGTCGAATGGTCCCCCCGATGCGAAGCGGAGTTGTTCTCGTGATCTCATCCCTCAGTGCCGCCTGGAGTCGCGTGTTCGGCGTCCTCGGCAGGCTGTCCATGTATCGCCTCGTGCTCTTCGCGCTCTCGGCGCTGGCCGTGATCACCCTGGCGGTGTCGCTCGCGGGCGGGGTGTCGGTGGCCCCGCTGGAGTTCGTCGTCACGCTCGCCGTGCTGGCCGTCTCGATCGCCCTCGTCGACGCCGTCGCCCAGCGCATCGTCCGCCGCCCGTGGCGGATCGAATCCGCCCTCATCACGGCGCTGATCCTCGTGTTCGTCCTGCGCCCCACCCTCGAGCCGCTGCCGCTCGTCGGCGTCGCGGTCGCGGGCGCTCTCGCCTCGGCATCCAAGTACGTGCTCGCCTGGCAGGGCCGGCACATCTTCAACCCGGCCGCCGTCGGCGCGACGGCTCTCACGATCATCAGCATCTGGGCCCCCGACCTCGGGTCGGCGGCGTGGTGGGTCGGCAACCCGCTGCTCGCCCTGCCGGTACTGCTCCTCGGGCTGGTCGTGCTCGTGCGCACCGAGAAGGTGCGGGTCGTCGGCCTGTTCCTCGTCGTCGCGATCGCGGTCGCGCTGGTGCGCACGATCGTGCAGGCCCAGTCGGCGGGGTTCGCCCTCGACCCGGGGATGACGTTCTCGGCGATCGTCCTGTCATCGCCGTTCCTGTTCCTCGGCGCGTTCATGCTCTCGGAGCCGCTCACCCTGCCGCCGCGCCGCTGGCAGCAGTTCGTCGTGGCGGCCGTCGTCGGTGTGCTCGCCGGGTGGCCGATCTCCCTCGGCGAGATCACCCTAGGCCAGGAGCGCGCTCTCCTCGTCGGGAACCTCGTCGCCTTCGTCTTCGCGATGCGTACGGCCGTGCGGCTGACGATCGTCGAACGCACCCCGCTCACACCGAGCGTGCGCGAGTACAGCTTCCGCGCCGAGCGCCCGGTCCGCTTCGCCCCGGGGCAGTACCTCGAGCTCGAGGTTCCCCACGCGCACCCCGACTCCCGAGGGACCCGGCGCGAGTTCAGCATCCTCTCGTCCCCGGCCGAGCTGCCGCTCGTGAAGATCGCGATGCGCGAAGGATCGCAGTCCAGCTACAAGAAGGCGCTCGCCACGGTCGAACCCGGCGACGAGCTCGCGATCACGGGGATCTGGGGCGACTTCGTCCTGCCGCGCCGCGCCGACGCGCCCGTGCTGATGGTGGCGGCGGGCATCGGCGTGACGCCGTTCGTGTCCCAGCTGCGTCACCTGCGCCTCACGCAGGAGCGACGCGACGTCGTGTTCGTCTACGTCGCCTCGGCCAGCGACGAACTCGCGTTCCGGGACGACCTCGAGGCCGCCGGCATCCCGGTCATCGTCGTCACGCGCGACGAACCCGCGGACCTCCCGGCGGGCTGGACGTGGGCGGGCGGTTCGCGTCTCGACGCCGACGGGCTGTTGCGCCTGGTTCCCGACATCGACCGCCGTCACGCCTACGTGTCGGGCCCGCCGGCGCTGATCGCGACCCTCACCCCGGCCCTCGAGCGGGCCAAGTCGATCACGACGGACGCGTTCAGCGGTTACTGAGCGGGGGAGTCGGGGCGGGCGGGCATCCGCACCTCGAAGGTCGTCGAGCCGGGATCGGAGGCCACGGCGATACGGCCGCCGTGGCCCTCGACGATCGCCTTGACGATCGAGAGCCCGAGCCCCGTTCCGCCGGTCTGGCGCGCGCGGGACGAGTCGGCGCGCGAGAACCGCTCGAACAGGTCGCCGACGACGGTGGGGTCGATGCCGGGCCCGTCGTCGTGGATGCGCAGGACCGCGTCGCCGTCCTCCGACGCCACGGTCGTCGTCACGCGGGTGCCGGCGGGGGTGTGGACCCGCGCGTTCGCGAGCAGGTTCGCCGCCACCTGGTGCAGCCGTCCGGCGTCGCCAGCGACGATGACGGGCTCGTCGGGCACCTCCAGCACCCACTCGTGGTCGGTACCGGCCACCCGCGCGTCCGAGACGGCTTCCACAGCGAGGCGGGTGAGGTCGACGGCGCTGTAGACGAGCTCGGTGCCCTCGTCGAGGCGAGCGAGCAGCAGCAGATCCTCGACGAGCGCCGTCATGCGCAGCGACTGCGCCTGGATGCGTTCCAGCGACTCGCGGGTGGTGTCGGCGACGACACCGGCGGCCGTGTTCCCGCTCGCTTCGGCGTGACGGATGCCGCGCAGCGAGAGCTCGGAATACCCCCGGATCGAGGCGAGGGGAGTGCGCAGTTCGTGGCTCGCATCCGCGACGAACGCGCGCATGCGCTCCTCGTTGCGCTGGCGCGCGGCGAGGGAGGTCTCCACGTGGTCGAGCAGGGTGTTCAGGGCGTGCCCCACCTGACCGACTTCGGTGTGGGTATCGGTGTCCTCGTCGGGAACGCGCTCGGTGATCGTGACGGCACCCTCCGCCAGGGGCTGCGCCGCGACCCGAGAGGCGGTCGATGCGACGGAGCGCAGGGGTGCGAGGGCGCTGCGGATCAGGAGCGCGATGACCGCGGCGAGCACGAGCAGGCCGCCGGTGGTGAGGAGGGCGACGGTGGTGACGATGCGGGCGCTGACGCTCGTGACCTCCGAGGTCGGCAGCCCGAAGATGCTGGAGTACGGGCCGATCCGCAGCCGGTAGTCCCCGAGACCCGCGACCGTGGCGTCGGCCCAGTCGTTGCCGTCCGGGGCGCTGATCTGGATGTCGCGGGTGTCGAGGGTCCGGACGCCGCCCTCCGCATCGACGTACGCGGCGGTGGGGCCTGCGAGGTTGTTCACGACGAGCAGGGTGCCCCGCTCCGGGCGGGGGCTCGCTTCGAGGATCTGGTCGGCGCGGTGGGTGTAGTCGAGTGCGATCGAGTCCTGCACCCCGGTGACCTTCGCGTCGAGGTTCTCACGCAGGATCGACTCGAGCACCGTACCGGTGCCGAGTCCGACGGTGATGAGGATGACCGAGACGAACGACACGACCGCCGTGATCAGCCGCGCCTGCAGGCTCCAGCGGTGCCGACGGCGACGACGGGACGTCGTGCTCACTGGCTCGCTTTGATCATGTAGCCGACGCCGCGGACCGTGTGGATGAGCGGATCCTTGCCGGCGTCGATCTTCTTGCGCAGGTAGGAGATGTAGAGCTCGACGACGCTCGAGCGGCCGCCGAAGTCGTAGTTCCAGACGCGGTCGAGGATCTGCGCCTTCGAGAGCACGCGGCGCTGGTTGCGCATGAGGTAGCGCAGCAGCTCGAACTCGGTCGCGGTGAGCTCGATCTCGTCGTCGCCGCGGAAGACCTCGTGCGAGTCCTCGTTGAGGGTGAGGTCGCCGACGCGCAGGATCGGGTCGGCGGCGCCGGCGGATGCCCCAGCACGGCGCATCAGCCCCCGCAGCCGCGCGACGACCTCCTCGAGGCTGAACGGCTTCGTGACATAGTCGTCACCACCGGCGGTGAGCCCGGCGACACGGTCGCTGACGGAGTCCTTCGCGGTGAGGAAGAGCACCGGCACGTCGTCGCCGCCCTGGCGCAGACGCTGCAGAACCGACATCCCGTCGAGGTCGGGCATCATGATGTCGAGCACCATCGCGTCGGGGGCGAACTCCCGCGCGGCGGTCAGGGCGTCGAAGCCGGAACCGGCGGTGCGCACCTCCCAGCCCTCCATCCGCAGGGCCATCGAGAGCAGGTCGGTCAGCATCTGCTCGTCGTCGACGACGAGGACGCGCAGGGGGGAGCCGTCGGGGCGCTGGAGTACAGGGGCAGGCATGGTCATGACTCCATTCTCATGACCTTCCTATGACCGCGCTATGCCCCGGCTTCGGTCATGCTCGGTATTCCTGCTGCCGCCGCGGATGCGGCGGCGACAGCAGGAAGGCGAGCAGCAGCATGAGGCACATCCCGATGACGGCGCCCAGCGTGTTGGCGATCACGTCACGGACGTCGGCGACGCGGGAGTCGAGCAGGAGCGCCTGCAGGGTCTCGATCGCCGCACTGGCGAGCGCCCCCAGGATGGGCGCCAGCCACCAGCCGCGCACGCCGAACCACAGCACCGCGATCACCCCGAGGGGGACGAACATCGCGACGTTCGCGCCGAACTCGACGCGGTCGAACGTGATCCAGGCCGTCGAGGGACGCTCGGCGAACCACTCCAGCAGCCGGTTCAGTCCCGACGCGATGTCGGAACCGTACGGCGCCGCACGCAGCGTCATCCAGCCGACCAGCCATGCGTAGAGGGCGGTCAGGACGGCGAGGACGATGCGCGCGGCGGCCCGGTGGACACGCAGCGCGGTGTCGCTGCGGCTCAGTGGGTGTCCTCGGCTTCGACTTCGCTGCGGTCGCCGGACCAGAGGGTGTGGAAGGTGCCGTCCTTGTCGATGCGCTTGTAGGTGTGGGCGCCGAAGAAGTCGCGCTGTCCCTGGATGAGTGCGGCGGGCAGGCGGTCGGCGCGCAGGCCGTCGTAGTAGGCGAGGGAGGAGCTGAAGGCGGGGGCGGGGATGCCGGCGGATGCCGAGATGCGGACGACCTCGCGCCAGGCGTCCTGCGTGCGGCCGAGGGCTTCGACGAAGTACGGGGCGGTGAGGAGGACGGGGAGGTCCGCTTCGGCGTCGTAGGCGTCGGCGATGCGGTTGAGGAACTGGGCGCGGATGATGCAGCCGCCGCGCCAGATCTTGCTGACGGCGCCGAGGTCGATGTTCCAGCCGTACTGTGCGGCGCCGGCGCGGATCTCGTCGAAGCCCTGGCTGTACGCGACGATCTTCGACGCGTAGAGCGCCAGGCGGACCTGCTCGATGAACGCGTCGGCGTCGGTGACGGTGAAGTCCTCGGGGGAGGGGCCGGGGAGGCCGCCGGCCGCGTCGCGCTGCTCGCGGTGGCTGGAGAGCGAGCGGGCGAAGGTGGCTTCGGCGATGCCGGAGACGGGGACGCCGAGGTCGAGGGCGGTCTGCACGGTCCAGGCTCCGGTGCCCTTGGCGCCGGCCTGGTCGACGATGACGTCGACGAGGGGCTTGCCGGTGGCGGCATCCGTCTGGCGGAGCACCTCGGCGGTGATCTCGATCAGGTAGGACTCGAGCTCGCCGGTGTTCCACTCGGCGAAGATGTCGGCGATCTCGGCGGGTGTCTTGCCGGTGCCGCGGCGGATGAGGTCGTACGCCTCGGCGATGAGCTGCATGTCGGCGTACTCGATGCCGTTGTGCACCATCTTGACGAAGTGTCCGGCGCCGTCGTGGCCGATGTGGGTGACGCACGGCTCGCCCTCGGCGACCGCGGCGATGGACTTCAGGATGGGGCCGAGGGTGACCCACGCCTCGTCGGGGCCGCCGGGCATGAGGGACGGACCGTTGAGGGCGCCCTCCTCGCCGCCGGAGACACCCATGCCGACGAAGTTGTAGCCCGCCTCGGAGACGGCCTTCTCGCGGCGGATCGTGTCGGTGAACAGGCTGTTGCCGCCGTCGATGATGATGTCACCGGGCTCGAACACGCGCATGAGCTCGTCGATGACGGCATCCGTCGGCTTGCCGGCCTTGACCATGATGATCGCGGTGCGCGGCTTCTGCAGCGACGCGGCGAACTCCTCGTAGGTGAACGCGGGCACGAACTCGGCCTCGGGGTGCGCCTCGAGCAGCTCGTCGGTCTTCGACCGCGACCGGTTGAACACCGCGACCGTGTTGCCCTCACGCGACGCGAGGTTGCGGGCCAGGTTCGAGCCCATCACCGCGAGACCGACGACACCGATGTTCGCCGGACCCTGCGCAGAGCCGGTCGACGCCGACTCGGGGTGGGTGGGACGGTCGACCTCTTCGGGCTGCGGAGCCCCCTCGTGCTGCTGCGTCGCCTCGTGCGGAGCCTGATCCTGATCCGTCGAGGGGCCGGTGGGGGAGGGGGTCGACGACATACGGGGCTCCAGGTCTACGTGAGGTGTGAGCGGAATGGGATGGGTGCCGGTGACCGGCGGTCCCCTCCGGTCACTGTATCCGCTGGACCGAGAGGGGCGATCGCGTGTGACGCGGTCAGTCCTTGTAGCTGCGACCCATCGAGAAGAAGGCGCCGACGACGCAGACGGCGGTGGCCGCGCTCAGAGCTCCGACGAACCAGAGCAGTGCGTGCGACATCCATCCGTAGTCCATGGGTCCTGCGTGTCTCGGGGGTGAGGGGCTGAGATTCCATCGTATCCGGCGCGCTGATAGACTCGTCTCGAACTTCGGCGAGGGATGCGGCGCATCCGTGATCGACGCGGTGAAGCAGGCTTCGCGGCTTTCCTCACGCGCATGCGTTCGAGTCGAACCACAGACCACGTCTGGGCCGCATCGGCCCGGGTACAGACGAGGCCGTACCGGCCCCGATTGACTGGGCCGTGATGGCCCGCAAGGAGAACACTCATGTCGACTGAGACCGACACCAAGGTCGTCGCCGAGCTGCGCGAGCAGTTCGGTAAGGGCTTCGCCCGCCGTCTGCGCGCGGCCGGCAAGATCCCCGCTGTCATCTACGGCCACGGCACGGACCCCGTGCACGTCGCGCTTCCGGGCCACCAGGTCTCGCTGCTCATCCGTCGCGCCAACGCGCTGCTCGAGCTCGAGATCGCCGGCAAGCAGCAGCTCACGCTGGTCAAGGACGTCCAGAAGGACCCCGTGCACCAGATCATCGAGCACATCGACCTCCTCGTCGTGAAGAAGGGCGAGAAGATCCAGGTCGACGTCCCCGTCTCCGTCGTCGGCGAGCCGTTCCCCGGCACGATCGCGACGCTCGAGAACACGACCGTTGCGCTCGAGGTCGAGGCCACCCACATCCCGCAGAACATCGAGGTCTCGGTCGAGGGCCTCGAGGACGGCACCCACATCACCGCCGGTGAGCTGACGCTGCCCCGCGGTGCCACGCTGGTGACCGAGGCCGACACGCTCGTCGTCGGTGTCGCGCTGCCGCCGGCTCCCGTCGAGGACGGGGCGGCGGAGTCCGAGGAGGGCGCCGAGGCCGCGGGCGACGAGGCGCCTGCCGCCGAGGAATCCGCCGAGTAAGACGAACACGTTCGAAGCCCGTCGCCGCTGTTGCTGCGACGGGCTTCGTCGTCGGAAGGGACGGTCATGGCCGACACCTGGTTGATCGTGGGGCTCGGGAATCCGGGACCGCGCTACGAGGCGACGCGTCACAACGTCGGGCAGATGGTGATCGACGAGCTCGCGCGGCGGCGTTCCGAGACGCTGCGCTCCCACAAGGCGAACGCGCGGGTCACCGAGACGTGGCTGCGTCCTGGGGGGCCGAAGCTGGTGCTCGCGAAGCCCAACTCTTTCATGAACGTGTCGGGTGGTCCGGTGTCGGCGCTCGCGGCTTTCTACGGCGTGCCGGCGGAGCGGGTCGTGATCGTGCACGACGAACTCGACATCCCCTTCGACTCCCTCAAGCTGAAGGTCGGCGGCGGTCACGGCGGACACAACGGCGTGCGTGACGTCGCCAAGGCGCTCGGCACGCCGGAGTTCCCGCGGGTGCGGGTCGGCATCGGGCGTCCGCCGGGGCGTCAGGACCCCGCCGATTGGGTGCTCGATCCGTTCGGGGCCGCGGAACGCCCGAACCTCCCGATCGCGATCGCGGATGCGGCGGATGCCGTGGAGCAGCTCGTCGAGGAGGGGCTGCTCGCCGCGCAGCAGCGCCATCACGCGCCGCGCGCCTGAGTGGTCGATGGTGTGATCACGTGGTTGTCGGTTCGCCGCTCGTGGAGACGTGGGTCGAAGACGGGCGTCAGGGCGTCGCGTCGGGAAGCGTCGCCCACTGTGTGGAACCGCACGTTCTCGGCTTCCGCTGGTCGGAAGACGGGTGGGATGGCCCGCTCGATGTCGAGATCGAGCTCGTCGGCCACGGCGATTCGACGTCGGTGAGACTGACCGAGTCGGGATTCTCGGGTGTGGGGACTCCGGACTCGCTGCCGTCAAAACACGAGGCAGGGTGGCGGTATCACCTGGCGCGGTTGAAGAGTGCGAGTGAGGCCCGCGCGGTCGACGCTGACGTGTTGTGAGCGCGACCGGCGACTCGGTGGGAGGGGTGTCGCGATCCCGGAATCGTGGTTGTCTCAGAAGGGTGCGGGTTCTGTCGCCCCGGGTGGCGGTGGTGGTGGTGCGGCAGGGGTGAAGGCGACGGCCGGGGTGGGTGCGTCTTCTCTGTAGGTCCTGCCGAGGGGTGAGGTCCATTCCAGGACGCCACCCTTGAGTTGTCGCACTCTCCAGGCGGTGAACTGCTTCATCGAGTGATGCCGTTGGCACAGATGCGCGAGGTTCGATAGTTCGGTTCGCCCGCCGAGCGCGTGATCGTGGGTGTGATCGACTTCGCAACGGATCGCCGCGACGCGGCATCCGGGGAACCGGCAGTGCTGATCGCGGGCTTGCAGGAACCTGCGCATCCCGGAGGGGACCCGGTACGAGTCCGTCAACACGGTGACCCCGGTGGTCGGGTCGTGGAACAGGCGCTCCCAGATATGGGTGGCGCCGGCGAGCGTCCGGGCGGTCGCGGGGTCGATGGGGGACCGGCCGGTCAGGTCGCACGGCCCATCGTCCTCGCCCGTGAGGGTGGCGGCGGGGACGAGGATCTGCACGCGGGCGCGGATCGCTCCGAGGGGTCCGGCGGTGGTGTCGCGGGTGTCGTCGAGGGCGGGTGTTCCCGCGAGGAGCAGGTCGGCGAACACGTCGGCGCGGACCTGATCGGTGGAGCGGTTGTCCGTGGCGACGATGGCGGCAGCGTCCTCGCTGTCGGCGCTGCTGTGGCCATTGCCGACGTCCGCGCGTGTCGCGGCAGCTTCCCCGAACGCGGCACCCGCTCCGCCATGCGCGGCGGCGCGTTCGTCGCGGGTGTCGATGATCGCCCGCGCTTGCTGCGTCAGCCGGTCGTGGATGCCCTCCGCAACCACCGTCGGCAACGTCGCGATCACGTCGGACATCCCGTCTCGTCCGGGCACGACCCGCACGCACCGCCCAGCGGCAGCCTCCTCGTGTCGTTCGGCGAACGAGCGAGGGTGCATCCGGTGTGCGAGGATCTCCAACTCGCCTCGCACCCGGTTGGGAGTGTCCCGTTCGCACCGGGTGATCGCGACCTGTTCGAACTCCGCCCACATCTCCGCGGGCAGACTCGTCCCGGTCTCGAGGATCGCGATCGCGTGGCCTCGAACGATGCGGCCTTGCTCCCACGCCTCGACCGTCGCGGGGAACCCTTCGATCAGGGTCCGTGCTTCGCCGATCCGGCGTTGCACGGTCCGGTCGGTGACCCGCATGACTCCGCCGACCTCGGCCGCGATGGACCGCAACGCCATGTCGTGCACCTGCACGCGGGCGTTGCGCTGCGCGATCTGCGCCTCCGCCAACCGGCCCGCCGCGGCCAGTAGTCGCAGCTCCGCGATCTGCGCGGACGCCACCTCGCGTGCCACCCTCGTGACGTCATCGACGATCGCCGTCAGCGCGGCGGTGAAGTCGTCTTTAGAGGGGAACATGTGTTCTATTCTGGGACTGGCCCATACGGTAATCAAGTAGTATCTTCGAACTAACGCACGTGCCCGCTTGACCGAAGGGGAACCCATGTTCGATCCCACGCCGCACCGCGCCCGCCGCGCCGAGGGACCCGGTGTCCGACGGGCCGCGTAGACTTCCCCGGTGACAATTCCCGGGATCGTGCGCGCCCTCGAACAGGCTGACAGCTTCCGGGAGGCCCTCGACGGCGCCGGATCGGACGTCGACTTCTCGGCCGTGACGGGCCTCGACGCTCCGCTGCTCGCCGGACTCCTCGAGCGACGCGCCGCGTCGGGACGGCCTCCCGTCCTGCTGCTCGTCGCGCCCACGGGGCGGCGCGCCGAGAGCATCGGCGCGGCCCTGCAGTGCCTCCTGCCCGACGCCGTCGTCCGGCACCTCCCGGCATGGGAGACCCTGCCGCACGAGCGTCTCAGCCCCAGCGCCGAGACCGTCGGCCGGCGGCTGAGCGTCCTCCGCGATGCGGCCGACTGGGACGGTCGCACTCCCCTCGTGGTCACTGCGTCCGTCCGTGGCGCGCTGCAGCCGATCGCGGCGGGATTGACGGATGCCGGTGTCGTCCGGCTCGAGCTCGGATCCCGCGGGCAGGAGCTCGACGACATCGTCCACCGACTCGTCGACCTCGCCTACCACCGGGTCGACATGGTCTCGCGACGAGGCGAGTTCGCCGTCCGCGGCGGCATCCTCGATGTGTTCCCGCCCGTCGCCGACCACCCCTACCGGGTGGACTTCTTCGGCGACGAGATCGATCAGATCCGCGCCTTCTCCGTCGCCGATCAGCGCTCCCTGCCCGGCGAGGTGCGCGAGGTGACCCTGCTCCCGAGCCGGGAGCTCCTCCTCACCAACGCCGTCCGCGAGCGGGCCGCCGCACTGCGGGATCGGATGCCGGGACTCGGCACCATGCTCGAGAAGATGAGCCAGGGCATCCCGGTCGAGGGCATGGAGTCGCTGCTGCCCGCCGTCGCCGACGCCGTCCTTCCGCTCGTGGACTACCTGCCCGAAGGCGCGGCGGTGGCCGTCGTCGACCCCGAGCGCGCCGTCACCCGCGCCATGACGCTCGCCGAGACGAACCGCGAGTTCCTCGAAGCCGCGTGGAGCGCGGCGACCGCCGGCGCCGAGAGCCCCGTCGACCTCGGCGCGGGCGACTTCCTCACCCTCCCCGAGTTGCGCGAGGCCTCCGCCTCCCGTCAGGGCGTGTGGTGGACGCTCAGCACCTTCGATTCGGGGGCGTCGGATGCCGCCGCCGAGGGCCTCGTCGAGCGTGCGGATGCGGCGGTTCGGATCCCCGCCTCTGCCGTCCCCTCGTTCCAGGGCAACATCGACGGCGCGACGGAGCACATCGGCAACCTGCTGAGCGCGGGCTGGCGCGTCGTGGTCGCGGCATCCGGAACCGGCCTCGTCGACCGCTCGCGCGACGTCCTCGCCGAACGCGGACTCGCCGCGCGCGCCGTCGACGCGGTGACCGACGTCCCCGATGCGGGGATCGCGGTCGCGACCGTCGCGACCCTCGAAGCAGGATTCCTCTTCGCCGACGCCAAGCTCGCCGTCTTCACCGAGAGCGACTTCTACGGACGCACGATCGGCGCCGACTCGCGCGTCGTCAAGAAGCTCGCGTCTCGTCGACGCAACGTCGTCGACCCGCTGCAGCTGAAGCCCGGCGATCACGTCGTCCACTCGACCCACGGCATCGGCCGGTTCGTCGAGCTCGTGCAGCGGGAGGTGTCCTCGGGCGGTCGCAACGCGGTCAAGAGCAAGCGCGAGTACCTCGTGCTCGAGTACGCGCCGTCCAAGCGCGGACACCCGGGCGACAAGCTCTTCGTCCCGACCGACCAGCTCGACCTGCTGTCGCGGTACGTCGGCGGCGAGGCGCCGCAGCTCTCGAAGATGGGCGGGTCGGATTGGGCCGCCGCCAAGGGCAAGGCGCGCCGTGCCGTCCGCGACATCGCCGTCGAGCTCGTGAAGCTGTACTCGGCCCGGATGGCGTCGAAGGGGTACGCGTTCGGTCCCGACACCCCGTGGCAGCGCGAGCTCGAAGAGGCCTTCCCGTTCGCCGAGACGCCGGACCAGCTGCAGACGATCGACGAGATCAAAGCCGACATGGAGAAGCCGATCCCGATGGACCGCCTGCTCTCGGGCGACGTCGGCTTCGGCAAGACCGAGGTCGCCGTCCGTGCCGCCTTCAAGGCCATCCAGGAGGGCAAGCAGGTCGCGATGCTCGTGCCGACGACCCTCCTCGCCAAGCAGCACCTCGAGACGTTCACCGAGCGCTTCGCCGGCTTCCCCGTCAAGGTCCGTCCGCTCTCGCGCTTCCAGACGGCGAAGGAGGCGAAGGACACCCTCGCCGGGCTCGCCGATGGCACGATCGACATGGTCATCGGCACCCACCGCATCCTCACCGAGAAGGTCGTCTTCAAGGACCTCGGCCTCATGATCATCGACGAGGAGCAGCGGTTCGGCGTCGAGCACAAGGACGCCCTGAAGAAGCTCAAGACCAACGTCGACATCCTCGCCATGAGCGCGACGCCCATCCCGCGCACGCTCGAGATGGCGGTCACCGGCATCCGCGAGATGTCGACGCTGGCGACGCCGCCCGAGGAGCGGCATCCGATCCTCACCTACGTGGGACCCCGCAGCGACAAGCAGATCGCCGCCGCCATCCGACGCGAGCTGCTGCGCGAGGGACAGGTGTTCTTCGTCCACAACCGCGTGTCCTCGATCCAGCGGGTCGCCGCGCAACTCGCCGAGCTGGTTCCCGAGGCGCGCATCGCCGTCGCGCACGGTCAAATGGGCGAGCACGCCCTCGAGCAGGTCGTCGACGACTTCTGGGAGCGTCGCGCCGACGTCCTCGTCTCGACGACGATCATCGAGACCGGCCTCGACATCGCGAACGCGAACACGATGATCATCGACCGCGCCGACAAGTACGGGCTCTCGCAGCTGCACCAGCTGCGCGGCCGCGTCGGTCGTGCCCGCGAGCGCGCGTACGCGTACTTCCTCTACGACGAGAACAAGCCGCTGAGCGAGACCGCGGCGGACCGTCTCGAGACGATCGCCGTCAACAACGACCTCGGCTCGGGCATGCAGGTCGCCCTGAAGGACCTCGAGATCCGCGGCGCGGGAAACCTGCTCGGCGCCGAGCAGGCGGGGCACATCGCCGGCGTCGGATTCGACCTGTACCTGCGGATGATCGGCGAGGCGGTCGCGACCTTCCGCGGCGAGGACACCGAGGGGCCGACCGAGCTCCGGCTCGAGCTCCCCGTGCAGGCGCGCATTCCCGAGTCGTACATCGACAGCGAGCGGCTGCGCCTCGAGGCGTACCAGAAGCTGTCGGCCGCGGCATCCGTCACCGCGGCGAAGGACGCCATCGACCTCGTGCTCGAGGAGCTCACCGACCGCTACGGCGCCCCGCCCGCCGAGGTCGAGGGCCTCATCTCGATCGCGCGGCTGCGTCGCCGCGCCGCGCAGTCGGGCCTGTCGGACGTCGTCGCGATGGGACCGAACCTCCGCATCGCGCCGGCGCACATCCCGGACTCCATCCGCGTGCGCCTGCAGCGCCTGCACCCCAAGGCCAAGGTCGTCTCGGGCGGCGAGGCGATGGTCGTCCCGTTGCCGACCGCCGGGGGTGAGCCGCTCGCCGACGCCGACCTCATCGCGTGGACGGCGCAGCTGCTCGATCAGATCTTCCCGCTCCCGGTCGCCGAGAGCGCGGACGCCTGAGACGGCGCGTCCCGCCCGCGACGGTGGACCGTCAGGGGCGGGACGCGCCGTGTCGAGGGATGCCGGGGCTCACCCGGTGTTCTGCAGTCCGGCGGCGACCCCCGAGACCGACAGCAGCAGCAGCCGCTGCAGGTCGGGGTCGACCTGGCCGCCCGCCTGCGTCTCGCGGAGTCCGCGCAGCGCGCGCAGCTGCAGGAGCGAGAGCGCGTCGACGTACGGGCTCCGCATCTTCACCGCGCGCCCCAGCACGGGGCGGTTGGACAGCAGCTCGGTGCCGCCGGTGAGGCGCACGACCCAGTCGCGGGTGAGGGTCATCTCGTCGCGGACGAGGGCGGCGAGGTCGTCGCGGTCGCCGAGCTCGAGATAGTGACGGGCGATGCGGTCGTCGGTCTTGGCGAGGCTCATGGCGACGTTGTCGATGAGGGTCCGGAACAGCGGCCACTCCTCGTACGCGCCCCGCAGCGTGGCCTCGTCGCCGACGGCGTCCAGCGCCGTCCCGAGACCGAACCAGCCGGCGAGGTTGATGCGGGCCTGCGTCCACGCGAACACCCACGGGATCGCCCGCAGGTCGGCGAGGGACTCCACCGACAGGCCGCGGCGCGCCGGACGCGAGCCGAGCGCGAGCAGCCCGATCTCCTCCATGGGGGTCACCTGGGCGAACCACGGCGCGAAGCCGGGCGCCTTCACGAGGGAGAAGAACCGCTCGCGCGAGGCCGCGTCCATCGTCGCCGCGACCGAGGCGTAGCGCTCGGCCGCGGACCGGTTGCGGTCCTCGATCGAGGGGGCCGAGGCGAGGAGGGTCGCGGCGGCGACCTGGTCGATGTGGCGCATCGCGATCGCGGGGTCGCCGTAGCGGGCGAAGATGACCTCGCCCTGCTCGGTGAGCTTGAAGCGGCCGTCGACGGAGTGGGGCGGCTGCGCGAGGATCGCGGAGTTCGCCGGTCCGCCGCCGCGCCCGAGGGCGCCGCCGCGGCCGTGGAACAGGGTCAATTCGATGCGCTGCTCGACCGCCCACGCCGAGATCTCCGCCTGCGCCTCGTACAGTGCGAGGTTGGCGGCGACGGGGCCGACGTCCTTCGACGAATCGGAGTAGCCGAGCATGACCTCGAGCCGGCGACCGGTCGCCTCGAGCCGGGACGCGAACGCCGGGTGGTCGACGATCTCGGCGAGGATCCCGGGGGCGGCCTGCAGGTCCGCGAACGTCTCGAACAGCGGGATGACGTCGAGCACCGGGGGAGTGCCGTCGGGACCCACGGCGTGCCGGGCGAGGGTGTGGACGGCGGCGAGGTCGTCGGCGGACTGCGTGAACGAGACGATGTAGCGGCCCGCGGCCCGCGGCCCGTACCGGTCCTGCAGGAACGCGATGGTGCGGAAGACCTCGAGCACCTCCTCGGTCAGCTCCGAGCGCGCACCGCCCGCTTCGAGCTCGGCGAGCACCTTGGCGTGCACGGCCGAGTGCTGGCGCACCTCGAGCTCGGTGAGGTGGAACCCGAAGGTCTCGACCTGCCAGATGAGGTGCTGCAGGTGTCCGTAGGCCTGACGGGGAGCGCGCGCCGCGACGAGGGAATCCTGCAGGACCCGCAGGTCGGCGAGCAGGTGTTCGGGATCGCGGTAGGCGAGGTCCGCGTTGCGGGTGCGCGTCGCGGCGATCTTGCGGGCGAGCAGCAGCATGATGCGGCGGTAGGGCTCGTTGGGGGAGCGCTTCGCGATCTCGGCCGCCGCCTCCTCGTCGGCATCCTTCAGCCGCTGCCACAGTGCGAGCAGCTCCGGCGTGGGCGGGGTGGACTCGGCGTCGAGGGTCAGCGTGCGGCCCACCCGGTTCGCGGTGTGCTCGAGTCCGAGCAGGACGTGCTCGCTCGCGATCGCGGCGGCCTTGCGGGTCGTCTTGGCGGTCACGAACGGGTTGCCGTCGCGGTCGCCGCCGACCCAGGAGCCGATGCGCATGAAGGGGCGCACGAGGGGCGGGCGGGCCCCGGCATCCTCCCCCTGCAGGACGTCGTCGATGCGGCGGTAGACGTGCGGGATCGACGTGTACAGCGTCTCGTCGAAGATCGCCATGACGGCGCGCACCTCGTCGGTCGGCGAGGGCTTCTCGGCGCGCAGCGGCGCGGTGCGCCAGAGGGTGTCGACCTCTTCGAGCATGCGGCGCTCGGCACGGCGGCGGTCGGGGCTGTCGGCCTCGGCGGCATCCCGTTCGCGCAGCAGATCGGCGAGGCGACGGATGCTGTTCGATACCGCACGGCGCCGCGCCTCGGTCGGGTGCGCCGTGAAGACGGGGTGGAAACGCAGGCCCTGCAGTCGTTCGAGGGCGCCCTCCCGCCCGATCTCCTCGGACAGCCGCCGGTACGCCGAGACGATCGAGTCGCCTGCGTCCCGGGTGTCGCCACGACCGCTCCGCTCGCGGAGGACTCGCACGCGCTGGTGCTCCTCGGCGAGGTTCACGAGGTGGAAGTAGCAGGTGAAGGCGCGGGCGACCTCCTCGGCGCGCTCCAGAGTGAACGCGTCCGCGATGGATGCCGCGCGCGCGAACGCCTCGGGGGTCGGGTCGGTGTACGCCTGGATCGTCGCGACGCGCAGTCGCTCGACGTCCTCGAACAGGCCGGGCGAACCGCTCTCGCGCAGCACGCGCCCGAGCAGCGCGCCGAGCGTGCGCACATCGGCGCGCATCCGCTCGGGGATCTCCTGCTCGGCTTCGTAACGTCCAACGAGGTCGATGGCTTCGGTGGGGGTCGGTTCGTGCACCGTTTCACGTTAGCGAGGATTGCGAGCGACAATTTCCGCGTGACGGTGGATGCCGGTGCCCGCTACCCTCACACGGCGATGACGCCCTGCGCGATGAGCACGACGGCGACCACGGCGCCGATCGTCGCCAGGGCGAACAAGACCGCCTCAAGGGGTGTGAACACCCGCGCCCGCTGCTGGCGACGACCGATGACGAACAGGATCGTGCCGGGGACGATGATGACCAGGCACAGCAGCAGATAGGTCGCCCCCGCCGCCCACAGCAGGTACAGCGTGTAGAGCGTCGCGAGCAGCGCGACGACGGCGTCGCCGAGGCGGCCGCGCCGACCGTCCTGCACGGCGAGCTTGAGCGCGAACGCGGCGGAGAGGAAGAACGGGATGAGAGCCAGCGCGCTCGTGAGCTCGAGCGCCGCGTCGAAGGCGTTCTGCGCGAACAGGACGACCACGAGCATCGCCTGCGCGAGGAGGGACGAGAGGGTGAGGGCGCCGGTGGGGGTGTCCTTGGCGTTGGTGCGCTGCAGGAACCGGGGCAGGTCGCCGGCGCGCGCCGCCGACAGCAGCACCTCGGCGGCCATGAGGGTCCAGGCGAGGTAGGCGCCGAGCACCGCGACGACGAGCGCGACCCCGATGAACGCGGCGCCCCAGCCGCCCACGGCGGCCTCGAGCACGCCGCCCATCGACGGCTGGCGGAGCCCCGCGATCTCCGCACGCGGGATGACACCGTACGAGACCACCGTGACCGAGGCGAAGACGGCGAGCACGCTCAGGAAGCCGAGCACGGTGGCGCGTCCGACATCCGATCGGCGTCGCGCGTGGCGCGAGTTGACGGTCGCCCCCTCGATCCCGATGAAGACGAACACCGTCACGAGCATCGTCGTCCGGATCTGCTCGCCGAGACCGGTGCCCGGGTCGCCCGACCAGTTCGCGGCGAACACGGCGGGATCGAAGACCGTGAGGCAGAGCACGACGAACACGACGATGGGCACCGTCTTCGCGATCGTGACGATCCGGTTGAGCGCCGCAGCCTCGCGGACGCCCCGACGGATGAGGACGTAGAAGAGCCAGATGCCGGCGGAGGAGATCGCCACCGCGAGCGGCGTGTTGCCCTCGCCGAGCGCGGGGAAGACGGCACCCATGGTGCCGGTGATGAAGACCCAGTAGAAGACGTTGCCCACGCAGGCGCTCGCCCAGTAGCCGAATGCAGCGAAGTAGCCGACGTAGTTGCCGAACCCCTCCTTCGCGTAGCTGAAGATGCCCGCGTCGAGGTCGGGCCTGCGGACCGCGAGCCGCTGGAAGACGAGCGCGAGCATGAACATGCCGCCGCCGGCGATCGCCCAGGCGATCAGCGTGCCCGCGACTCCGGTCGACTCGGCGAAGGTCGCCGGGAGGGAGAACACCCCCGCGCCGATCATGGAGCCGACGACGAAGGTGCTGAGTGTCAGGAGGGAGACGTGGGTCTCCTGCGCGGGTGCGGTGGGACCCGAGGCGGTGGGAGCGGGGGTCACCGTCCCACCCTACGCGCGGCGGTTCGCCGGGCCATCGCCGCGGGCCATCACCCCGGCCCGCGGCATCCCTCGTATCGTGTCCGTCATGACGGACGATCCCCGCGAACCCCGCCGCGACCACCTGCGGGAGGCAGCGGAGACGATGCGCGCCGTGCGGGACCGGTGCGTCTGGACCCAGCGGATCGATCACGCCGACCTCGTGCCCTACCTGCAGGAGGAGGCCGCCGAGCTCGTCGACGCGGTCGAAGCGGGCACCCGCGCCGATCTCAAGGAGGAGCTCGGCGACCTGCTGTGGCAGGTGCTCTTCCACGCCGAGATCGCCTCGCGCGACGAGACGGATCCGTTCGACATCGACGACGTCGCCGCGGCGCTCGCCGAGAAGATGATCCGTCGCCACCCGCACGTGTTCGGCGCCGCCGTCGCGACGACACCCGACGAGGTGCTGATCCACTGGAACGCCGCGAAGGCGGCCGAGAAGCGCACGCGCACGAGCGTCCTCGACGGGGTGTCGATGCACATGCCCTCGCTCGCCCTCGCGCAGAAGATGCTCGGGAAGGCCGCCCAGGTCGGGGTGACACCGCCGCCGCCGCCACCGTCAAGCGCCGACGAGGCGGAGCTGGGCGAGGCGCTGCTGGCGCTGGTCGCGCAGGCGAGGGAAGCCGGCTGGGATGCCGAGCGCGCCCTGCGACAGCGTCTGCGCGCGCTCGCCGAGGACGTCCGCGCGGCCGAGTCCCGCTGAGTCGCCGCGGGCCTGCAGGCGCGGCCGCGGGAGCGCGGTCTGAGAGACTAGGACCGTGCCCTCCGTGAATCCGCCGCGCGGCATGCGCGACTTCCTCCCCGCCGACAAAGCCCGCCGCGAGCGGGTGCTCGCCGTCATCCGCGACCGCTACCGGGCGCACGGGTTCGACGAGATCGAGACCCCCGTCGTCGAGGACTACGAGCGGCTCCATGCGGGGATCGGCGGCGACAACGAGAAGCTCGCCTTCAACGTCCTGCGTCGCGGGCTCGACGCCGAGGCCATCCGCGCGGCCGCCGACGACCCGGCGGCCCTGTCCGACCTGGGTCTGCGCTACGACCTCACCGTGCCGCTGGCGCGGTTCTACGCGACCAACCGTGCACAGCTGCCGTCCGTGTTCCGCGCGATCCAGATCGCGCCGGTGTGGCGCGCGGAGCGGCCCCAGAAGGGGCGGTACCGCCAGTTCGTGCAGTGCGACATCGACATCATCGGCGACGCGACGGCCCGGGCCGAGGTCGAGCTGCTGACGGCGAGCCTCGACGTCCTCGAGGCGCTCGGTCTCGAGGGCGGCACGATCCGCATCAACGACCGCCGCGCCCTCGACGCGATGCTCGCCGCCTTCGGTTTCGCCGAGGCGGACCGCGCCGGCGTCCTCATCACGATCGACAAGCTCGACAAGGTGGGGCCGGCCGGGGTGGTCGCCGAGCTGCGGGACCGCGGCGCCGACGAAGGCGCCGTCACCGAGTTCGAGGCGTTCCTGAACCGTCCGCAGACACGCGAGTACCTGCCCTTCGGCGAGGCGCAGATCCGCAAGGCGCTCCCCGAGGGCGTCGCGGACGAGATCGTCGGCCACCTGGTCGGCATCGGCGACGCGGTCGCCGCCGCGCGGGGGACCACCGACGTGCCCCTGCACTTCGACCCGTTCCTCGTGCGCGGCATGGGCTACTACACCGGCACGATCTACGAGCTCGCGCATCCCTCGGTCTCCTACTCGCTCGGCGGCGGTGGCCGGTACGACGGCATGATCGGCCGCTTCCTCGGCCAGGACGTGCCGGCGGTGGGCTTCTCCATCGGGTTCGAGCGGATCGTGGACCTCGTCGGAGCGGGGGAGGATGCCGCATCCGCTGCCGTCGTCCTCATCGCCGACCGCGACGTCCCCCTCGCCGAGCTCGCCGGCCACAAGGCGTTCTTCGTCGCGCAGGGCGCGCGTGTGCGCCTCGAGCAGCGGACGAAGAACCTCAAGGGGCTGTTGGAGCGGTCCGCCGCCGACGGGTACACGTCCTTCGGCACGGTGTCCGCAGGCGCCCCGTCCGCGTCGATCGAGCTGCGTCCGCTCGGCTGACAGCGCTGCGCGGCGCTGCTAGCGTTCCGCACATGACGCTCACAGTCCGCACCGTGCTGCCGAAGAACGGCCCCGCCACCGCGATCGAGCTGACAGACGAACAGGTCGAGGCCCTCGGCGGCGGCAAGCGGGTCGCGGTCCGGGTGACGATCGCGGGGCGCACCGCGCGCCTGCGTCTCGGTGTGATGGGCGGGCGCAACCTGATCGGTATGTCCAAGGCGGCGCGCGCCGAGCTGGGGGTCGAGATCGGGGACGCGGTCGAGGCGACCATCGATCTCGACACCGACGAGCGGGAAGTCGACGTTCCGGACGACCTCGCGGCCGCCCTCGACGCGGAACCGCAGGTGCGCGCCGCGTTCGATGCGCTCGCGCCGTCGCGCCGCAAGGAGGTCGCTCGTTCCGTCGTCGACGCGAAGAAGTCGGAGACCCGCGA
Organism: Microbacterium sp. NPDC079356; assembly: GCF_049545465.1. Taxonomy (NCBI): domain Bacteria; kingdom Bacillati; phylum Actinomycetota; class Actinomycetes; order Micrococcales; family Microbacteriaceae; genus Microbacterium; species Microbacterium sp. NPDC079356. The sequence continues at coordinate 191,071 of NZ_JBMWDN010000001.1, forward strand.
GAAGCGGATCGCCGCCGCGGTGGACTCCCTCCGTTCGCCCGCCAGCACCTGATCGCGCGCGTCACCGCGACGTCGCCCGTCGTTCACCGGGGCGGTGTGGGATGCGGTGGTGCCACGTTCAGCTCGGACTCCGTTCCCCGTCCCCGTTGCCGCCGCTCTCGGGGTCGTCGGCGCCGTCGTCCTCGGCACCCGGGTCGCGCTCGCGCGGCAGGCGGCGATCGCGCGGCGGCGGATCGGCAAGCCGCTCGGTGACGCCGCCCCGACCGCCGACCGGGTCTGGCGGGCCGGACTCGGGGGCACGCCGCTCGAGCTGCTGCTGCTCGGCGACTCGATCGCGGCGGGTCTCGGGGCTCAGCACCGCAAGGAGACGCTCGGGGGACGCCTCGCGAAGGGTCTCGCGGGGGAGCTCGACCGGCCCGTGCGGCTGCGGACGGGGGCGGTCGTCGGTGCGGAATCGGCCGACCTCGCCGGCCAGATCGACGCGCTCCCGGCGGACTACCGTGCGGATGCCGCCGTCATCATCGTCGGCGGCAACGACGTGACGCACCGGGTGCCGGTCGCCGTGGCGGCGGCCCACCTCGCGGAGGCGATCCGCCGACTGCGCGCCGTCGGTACCGCCGTCGTGGTCGGCACGTGCCCCGACCTGGGCGCCCTCCGCGCCGTGCCGCAGCCGCTGCGCAGCATCGGCTCCCGTGCGTCGCAGCAGCTCGCCACGGCCCAGGCCGACCGGGCGCGCGCCGAGGGCGCCGGCGTGGTGTCGCTGCGTCGCGCGGTCGGTCCGTTCTTCCGGATCGACCCCGACGGCATGTTCAGCCTCGATCGATTCCACCCGAGCGCGCTGGGCTACCGGCGAACGGCCGAGGCGCTCCTGCCCGTCGTGCGCGACGCGATCACGCGCGGCGGCGCAGACGCAGCAACCGGTAGACGCATCCCGCCAGCAACACTCCGACCCCGATCGGCACCGACGGCCACGGCAGGGTGACGACGAGGACGACGCACCCGACGCCGCCGACCAGCTGCAGGAATCGCGGGTACCGGCGGGCCGTGCCCCGCTGGCGGAACGCAGCGAGGTTGGCGACCGCGTAGTAGAGCAGCACGCCGAACGACGAGAAGCCGATCGCGCCCCGGATGTCGCCGAGCGCGATGACGGCGACGACGATCAGGACGACCGCGACCTCGGCGTTCCGCGGCACCCGGTGACGCGCGTCCACGGCGGCGAGGATCCGAGGAAGGTCTCCCTCCCGCGCCATCGCGAAGGTGGTCCGTCCGACGCCGGCGATGAGGGCGAGCAGGGCGCCGAGGGATGCCGCGGCGGCACCGATCCGGACGACCGGAGCCGCGGCATCCCACCCTGCGGCCTCGACGGTGGCCACGAGCGGCGCGGTGGACGCGGCGAGCCCGTCGGGTCCGAGGGTGCGGAGGGCGACGACACCGATGACCGCGTACACGACGAGGGCGCCGCAGAAGGCGAGCACGACCGCCCGGGGGATCGTCCGGGCGGGGTCGCGCACCTCCTCGCCGAGGGTCGCGATGCGGGCGTAGCCGGCGAACGCGAAGAACAGCAGGCCCGCCGCCTGCAGGATGCCGAGGGGGCCGGACCCGGCGATCCCGTTACCCCAGAGGGGACCGGGCGCGCTCGGTGCCGTGAAGCCCGCCACGGCGACGACGGTCAGCACGATCAGGACGACCGTGACGAGCACGCGTGTCAGCTGCGCCGTCCGCGTGATCCCGAAGAGGTTCACGGTGCCGAGCGCGAGGGCGGCGCCGGCGGCGACGGGTCGTTCCCACCCCGCGGGCGCGACGTAGGCCGCGAAGGTCAGCGCCATCGCGGCGCAGCTGGCGGTCTTCCCGATGACGAAGCCCCAGCCGGCGAGGAAGCCCCACCACGGCCCCAGTTCCGCGCGCCCGTAGGCGTACACGCCGCCGGAGGTCGGATGGACGGCCGCGAGCTGCGCGGTCGAGGTCGCGTTGCCGAACGCGATGACGGCGGCCAGCGCCAGTCCGACGAGCAGCCCGGGGCCGGCGACGGCCGCCGCGGGCGGGAAGGCGGCGAAGACGCCGGCGCCGATCATCGAGCCGAGACCGATGACGACGGCGTCGCCCAGACCGAGGCGGCGCGCCAGAGCAGGGGAGGACACGGCGCGAGCGTACCGGAGTGGGTCGAACACTCAACTAGTTATAGTTGCGCTATAATTACCGTATGTTGATCCGAGTCGACCCACAGAGCACCGTTCCGCTGTTCGCGCAGATCGCGGCCGGGCTCCGCGCCGAGATCACCGGCGGCCGTCTCGGGGCAGGGGAGCGACTCCCCGCCGCACGCGAAGTCGCCGAAGCGCTGCAGGTGAACCTCCACACGGTGCTGCACGCCTATCAGGACCTCCGCGACGAAGGCCTCATCGACCTCCGCCGCGGCCGCGGCGCCGTGGTCACCCCGGCCGGGGCCGCCCTCGCGGGCCTGCGAGCCGAGATCGCGGCCCTGGTCGATAAATCCCGTGCCCTGGGCGTCTCGCCCGACACCCTGTCCGCTCTCGTCAAGGAGGCTGCTCGTGACCACTGACACCCTGACCGTCGTCCGCCGCCGGTTCACCCTCGTCGCCCTGCTGCTCCCCGCCGTGGTGATCCTCGTCGCGGTCGTCGCGCAGGTGCTGCTCCTCCCGGCGGTGCCGGCGGTCGTCGCGACCCACTGGGGGTGGACGGGGGAGCCCGACGGCTTCGCGCCCGCCTGGACCGTCCCGCTCGTCACCGCGATCCTCGGCCTCGGGCTTCCCGCGACCCTCTTCGGAGCCAGCGTGGGCAGGCTGCGCCGCGGCGACCACGGCTTCGCCTACCGCCTCCTGGGAGCCGTCGCGTTCGGACTCGCCGTGCTCATCGGTGGCCTCGGCGTCGCGACCCTCGGGATCCAGGTCGGACGGACGGATGCGGACGCCGCTCTCCCCGTGCTGCTCCTGCCGGGCGTGCTCCTCGCCGCCGCTGCCGCGGGATGGATCGGGTGGGCCGTGCAACCCCGCGTCCCGTGGCATCCGACCCCGACGATGCCGGCCGTCGAGGTGCCGGTCCGCGCGGGGGAGCGGGTCGTCTGGATGCAGGGGATCACCCTCGCGCGCGGGGGAGCCGTGGCCCTGTGGATCGCGTTCGCGATCGGATGCCTCGCCGTCCTGCCCGTCGTCTTCTTCGGCGACCTCGTCACGGCGATCATCTCCGGTCTGGTCGTCGTCGTGCTGTTCGTCGTCGTCGCCACGACCCTGCGCTTCCACGTGCGCGTCGACCCGGACGGCCTGACCGCCGTCTCCGCGGCGGGATGGCCGCGTGTGCACGTCCCGACGCAGGACATCGTCTCGGCGGAGGTCGTCCAGGTCTCGCCGTTCGGGGAGTTCGGCGGGTGGGGCATCCGCTGGCCCGGCGGCGGGCGTCAAGGCGTCGTGCTGCGCGCGGGCGAGGGGCTCCTGGTGCGCCGCCGCGACGGCCGCACCCTCACGGTCACCGTCGACGACGCCGCGACCGCGGCGGGCCTGCTGAGCGCCTACGCCGCGTTGACGTCGGCGCGCCGGGGCGATTGAGTGGCGGCATGGCGCATCCACACCCGTACGATCCGGTCCCCGCTCGCTGGAACGATGTCGACGACTACCTGACGTCGACCCTCGTCGCCCACGACGACGCGCTCGCCGCCTCGATCGCCTCGCTCGCCGAGGAGGGGCTCCCCGAGATCGAGGTCGCACCGCTGTCGGGAAAGCTGCTGCACCTCCTCGCGCGCATGACGGGGGCGCGGCGCGTGCTCGAGATCGGGACCCTCGGCGCCTACTCGACCATCTGGCTCGCCCGCGCGCTCCCCGCCGAGGGGCGCGTCGTCTCGATCGAGGCCGAGCCTCACAACGCCGCGGTGGCCAGACGCAACCTCGAGCGCGCCGGGGTCGCCGAGCGGGTGGAGGTGCGCGAGGGGCGCGGGGTGGACGTCCTGCCGGCCCTGGAGGGCGGCGAGCCGTTCGACCTCGTCTTCATCGACGCCGACAAGGAGTCGAACACCGTCTACCTCGACTGGGCAGCGCGCCTCGGCCGCCCCGGCACGGTGGTCGTCGTCGACAACGTCGTCCGCTCCGGGCATGTGGTGGAAACGGATGCCGGGGCCCAGGTCGACGGCGTCCGCGCCGGTCTCGCGATGCTCCGCGACGACCCCCGGTTCGAGGCCACCGCGCTGCAGACCCTCGACCGCAAGGGGTGGGACGGCATCGCGATCGCGCTCGTCGTGTGACGGCGGGTCCTGTGCGGCATCCCGCGCCTCACTAGACTCGGGGGCGGACCGACGACGCTCCCGTTCCATCCTCCACAAGCAAGGAGAAACCCCCGTGGCATTGATCGAGGCAGTAGGCGCACGCGAGATCCTGGACTCGCGCGGCAACCCGACCGTCGAGGTGGAGGTCCTGCTCGACGACGGCATCGTCCAGCGCGCAGCCGTCCCCTCCGGCGCATCCACCGGCGCCTTCGAGGCGTACGAGCTCCGTGACGGCGACAAGAGCCGGTACGGCGGCAAGGGCGTCCTCAAGGCCGTGAACGCCGTCATCGACGAGCTCGGCCCCGCCATCGAGGGCCTCGAGGCCAGCGAGCAGCGCCTCATCGACGAGGTCCTGATCCAGACCGACGGCACCGAGAACAAGTCGCGCACCGGTGCGAACGCCATCCTCGGCGTCTCGCTGGCCGTCGCGAAGGCCGCCGCCGACAGCGCCGACCTCCCGCTGTACCGCTACCTCGGCGGACCGAACGCGCGCGTCCTGCCCGTTCCGCTGTTCAACGTCATCAACGGCGGCGAGCACGCCGACAACGGCATCGACATGCAGGAGTTCTTCCTCGCCCCGATCGGCGCCGAGAGCTTCTCCGAGTCGCTGCGCTGGGGCGCCGAGGTCTACCAGGTCCTGAAGAAGGAGCTGCAGGCCGCCGGCTACGCGACGGGCCTGGGTGACGAGGGCGGGTTCGCCCCCGACCTCCCCAGCAACCGCGAGGGCCTCGACTTCCTCGTCAAGGCGATCGAGAAGGCCGGCTTCACCCCCGGTTCGCAGATCGCCCTGGGCCTCGACGTGGCCGCGACCGAGTTCTTCAACGACGGCGTCTACCGCCTCGAGAACAAGGACTGGACCGCCGAGCAGCTCACCGACTACTACGCCGACCTGGTCGACTCGTTCCCCATCGTGACGATCGAGGACGCCCTCGCCGAGGACGACTGGGAGAACTGGACCGCCCTCACCGAGCGCCTGGGCAAGAAGGTGCAGCTCGTCGGCGACGACCTCTTCGTCACCAACCCGCAGCGCCTGGCCGACGGCATCAAGCGCGGAGCGGCGAACTCGCTCCTGGTCAAGGTGAACCAGATCGGCACGCTCAGCGAGACGCTCGACGCGATCGACGTCGCGCACCGCGCCGGCTACACCACGATGCTCTCGCACCGCTCGGGTGAGACCGAGGACACGACGATCGCCGACCTCGCCGTCGCCGTCAACTCGGGTCAGATCAAGTCGGGCGCGCCCGCTCGGAGCGAGCGCGTCGCGAAGTACAATCAGCTTCTGCGCATCGAGGAAGACCTGGGCGAGGCTGCGGAGTTCATCGGCGCCGCCGCGTTCCCGCGTTTCACCGCCTGACGCGCACCGCACAGACACCGACGAGAAGGGGGAGCCGTGGACCGACCATCGGCTCCCCTTTCCCGTGCGTCCCGGACCCCGCGCGGCGAGGATCGCACGCCCCGATCGGGTCGACGCGTCGACGTCCGCGACTGGGTCGGCGGCATCCGGATGTCGGGGTTCATGGGGATCATGCTCGGGCTCGTCGTGCTCGCGGCGTTCGTCCTCGTCCCGACGATCGGCACCTACGTCGACCAGCGGCAGCAGATCGCGGCGCTCACCCACGACGTCCAGGCGACGAAGGACGAGATCACCCAGCTGACGAGCGAGCGCGAACGCTGGCGCGACGAGGCCTACATCGTCGCCCAGGCCCGCGAGCGGCTGTACTACCGGCGGCCCGGCGAGGTTGTGTACCTCGTCGCGGACGACCTCCCCACCGACCTGATCGAGCCCGCGCAGCGCCCCGTCAGCGACGACGTCCAGGAGACGCAGCGCGATTGGATGACGCAGTTCCTGCGCTCCGTGACCGAGGCGGGACTCGCAAGGACCGTCGCCCCGGGCTGACGCCCAGCTCTCACGCGCGTCGCCCGGTACCCTTGACCGGTGCCTCATCCGACACTCTCGCCCGCGTCAGCCGCCGATCACGACACCATGCGTGAGCAGCTTGGGCGCCCCATGCGCGGCGTGATCGGCATCGCGGCGCGATGCGTCTGCGGTAATCCGACGGTGGTGGCCACCGAACCGCGGCTGCCCGACGGCACCCCGTTCCCCACGTTCTACTACCTGACCCATCCGGGGGCGACGGCCGCCATGTCGGCCCTCGAGGCGACCCAGGTGATGCGGGAGCTGAACGACGACCTCGCCGCCGACGAGGACCTCGCGGCGTCCTACGCCCGCGCCCACGACGCCTACCTCACCGACCGCGAGGTGCACGGTGCCGTCCCCGAGATCGCCGGCGTGTCCGCGGGCGGGATGCCGACCCGCGTGAAGTGCCTGCACGCCCTCGCCGCGCACTCCCTCGCCGCCGGTCCCGGAGTGAACCCCATCGGCGACATCGCCCTCGCGCGCGGGTCGTGGTCGCCGCAGCGGTGCACCTGCGCGACGCCGAGGGTGACCGGATGAGGGGAGTCCGCGCCCTTCTCGCCGCCGCCGTCGTCGCCGTCACGGCGGTGCTCACGGCGGCCGCGCCCGCCCCGTCGCCGACGCCTCCGCCGGTCGATCCGGTGCGGAACATGGAGTACTGGCTGAAGGAGTACGGGATCTCCGACGCCTGGAAGACGACCAAGGGCGCCGGGACGACGATCGCCGTCATCGACACGGGCATCGGCAAAGGGCCGAAGGAACTCGACGGCGCCGTCGTCGGAGGAGCCGACTTCTCAGGGGTGGGGAAGGCCGACGGCCGCACGCCCGTGGGAGACAGCGACCGGAACCACGGCAGTTGGGTCGCCTCCCTCGCCGCAGGCCGGGGGACGGCTGCCGACAAGGGCATGATCGGGGTGGCCCCGGAGGCCGACCTGCTGTCGCTCTCGATCGGTTTCGGCAGCTCAGCGAGCGTCCCGTTCGTCGATCAGGTCGCCGAGGCGATCCGGTGGGCGGTCGATCACGGCGCCGACGTCATCAACCTCTCGTTCACGACGAACACCCTCGATTGGGACCGGTCGTGGGACGACGCCTTCCTCTACGCATTCGACCACGACGTCGTGGTCGTCGTCGCCGCCGGCAACCGCGAGAGCGGCACCGAGGAGGTCGGCGCCCCCGCGACGATCCCGGGCGTCCTGACGGTGGGCGGGGTGGACCGGGAGGGCCGCGCGAGTCGAACGGCCTCCACGCAGGGCATCGTCATCGGCATCTCCGCGCCGAGCGAGGAGCTGCTGGGTGTCTCCGCGAACGGCGACCTCGTCATCTGGGACGGCACGAGCGGCGCGGCCCCCATCGTCGCCGGAGTCGCCGCCCTGGTGCGGTCCGCGCACCCCGACCTGGATGCCGCGAACGTGATCAAGCGGATCATCGCCACCGCGACGCCGAGCGAGCGCGCGAGGAAGGTGCCCGACCCGCTGTACGGGTACGGCCTCATCAACGCGGCCAAGGCGGTCTCCGCTCCGGTGGCGAAGGTCTCGGCGAACCCGATGGGCGACCTCCGCGAGTGGATCCGGCTCTACCGCCGGGCCGAATCGACCCCGCAGACGAGCCCGACCCCGACCCCCTACACGGTGGCACCGCTGCCCGAGGCCGAGCCGCCGAGTTCGGCCGCATCGCCGCTCCTGCCCAGCAGCGATTCGCTGCGCTACGGGACGGTGCCGCTGATCGTGGTCAGCCTGGGGACTATACTGATCGTGCTCGGGGTCACCGCTGCTGCCCGGCGCATCCGATCGGCGCGCACCCCGCGACCGCCGAGCCGTTGAATCAAGGAGTTCTTCCGACTGTGACTACCACTGTGCCCAAGATCCTGGTCGTCGGAGGCGGCTACGCCGGTTTCTACACCGCGTGGAAGCTCGAGAAGCACCTCCGCAAGGGCGAGGCCGAGGTCACGATCGTCGACCCGCTTCCGTACATGACGTACCAGCCGTTCCTCCCCGAGGTCGCGGCGGGCGGCATCGAGGCCCGTCACGTCGTGGTCGGTCTGCGTCGCCACCTGAAGCGCACGCGCATCGTCATCGCCAAGGTCACCGGCATCGACCACGCCAGCAAGACGGCGACGATCACGCCCGAGGTCGGCGAGCCGTGGCAGGAGCAGTACGACCAGATCGTCGTGACCGCGGGCGCCGTCTCGCGCACCTTCCCGATCCCCGGCATCGCCGAGAACGCGATCGGCCTGAAGACGATCGAAGAGGCCGTCGCGATCCGCGACCGCATCCTCACGAACTTCGACCGGGCGGCCAACCTGCCTCCCGGGCGCGAGCGCGACCGTCTGCTCACCGTGGTCGTCGTCGGTGGCGGCTTCGCGGGCATCGAGGTGCTCGCCGAGACGCGCGCCTTCGCGAGCGCGCTGCTGAAGGACTACCCGACGATCTCGTTCGAGGAGACGCACTTCCACCTCATCGAGGCGATGGGGCGCATCATGCCCGAGGTGTCGCTCAAGACGAGCGAGTGGGTTCTCAAGGACCTCGCCAAGCGCGGCGCCCACGTCCACCTCGACACCCAGGTCAAGGGCGCCGTCGACGGAAACGTCGAGCTCTCGACGGGCCAGGTCATCCCGACCGATGTGATCATCTGGACCGCCGGTGTCATGGCGAACCCCACCGTCGTCCGCGGCAGCGACCTGCCCGTCGAGGAGCGGGGCCGTCTGCGCACGCGCGCCGACCTGCGGGTGGGCACGCCCGAGGAGGTCGTCGAGGGCGCCTGGGCCGCCGGGGACGTCTCCGCCGTCCCGGACCTCTCCGGCGGCGGTGTCGGCGGGTTCTGCGTCCCCAACGCCCAGCACGCGGTCCGTCAGGGCAAGCTGCTCGCCAAGAACATCGTGGCCGTCCTGCGCGGCGAGGAGCCGAAGGAGTACTTCCACAAGAACCTCGGCGCCGTCGCGGGCCTGGGTCTCTACAACGGTGTCTTCCAGTCCGGCAAGATCGCCATCAAGGGCTTCTTCGCCTGGATCGCGCACCGCGGGTACCACGGTCTCGCCATGCCGACCTTCGAGCGCAAGTTCCGCGTCGTCGGCGACTGGTGGCAGAACTTCTGGCTCGGCCGCGACAACGTCTCGATGGAGACGCTGCAGAACCCCCGGTACGTCTTCGAGGAGTTCGCCGCGCGGCCGCGTCCGGCCGCCCCCGAGACCTCCGCGATCGACCCGAAGACGGTCGCCGCGGAGAAGACCGGCAAGGTCGCCGCGAGCTGACCGACAGCGTTCCCGCGACCCCCGTTCCGGCCTCGGCCGGCGGGGGTCGCGTCGTGTCGGGGATACGCTGACGGGAGGCCCCCGTAGCCCAATGGCAGAGGCAGGCGACTTAAAATCGCTTCAGTCTGGGTTCGAGTCCCAGCGGGGGCACGGCCATCCGGTCAGCGCGGCAGGATGCTGGGCGGGTCCGCATCCCGCCATCGTTCGATGGTCTGCGCCGTCCAGTACACGGCGAACGCGCCCAGGGCGACCGCTTCGCCGATCAGCACGCCCATCGTGTCCGGGTTCGCGATCGCCGCGCCGACCGTCGTGACGAGGGCCGCCGCGATGACGACGGACACCGCGAGGTAGACGCGGCGATACCCCGCCGCAGGGGGATCCTCGCCGAAGGACGTCACCCAGGGGATCGCCGCGAACATCGCGAAGAAGCAGACCGTCGCGACCAGGTGAAGGTTGATCCCACCGGGAAACGGGAACACAGCCGCAGGGCCCGGGGCGAATGCGAGGGTCGCGAGAGCGATGACGACCGCGGACGCGGTGCCCCCGATGATCGCCACCCGTCGCCAGGCCAGGTCCCCGCGTGCCGCCAGGACGATGCCCAGGGCGACGAGGATCGTCACCATCGTCAGGTACACGCCGACCCCGTTCCGGACGGTGGGCAGGACCTCCGACGGGACGGACGGCTCACCGCGGTAGCCGGTGGGGACGATGGCGATCAGCGGAGCGAACACGGCGGCGATGTCGAGGAGCATAGACTCCGTGTCGCGGCCAGAGAGGACCAGCAGGGCGACGCCGGCGGCGGTCAGCGCGCCGACGAAGACGCCGCCCGCGGGGGAGTAGTAGTAGTCGCTGATGGACGGGAGGGGCCGCCAGCCGCTCTGCGCCAGTTCGATGAGGACGGATGCCGCCAGGGCCACGACGATGCCGACGAGGGCGAGTCGGAGGTACCGATGCGTGCGCAGACCCGTCACCCCACCGACACTACAAGTCGCACCCCGTGTGCAACGCCTGGGAAGTACGGCCGGGCGCCCGCATCCACCGGGTCGGCCTCGTTAGGATGATCAGGCTATCGATCGGAGACTCATGGAAATCCTCATCCCGGTCCTCGTCGTCGTCGCCCTCCTCGTCATCGTCGGCGTCTACCTCTGGGCCACCTACAACTCGCTCGTCGCCCTGAACGTGCGGGTCGATGAGGCGTGGAGCGACATCACGGTGCAGCTCAAGCGGCGCGCGGACCTCCTGCCCAACCTGATCGAGACCGTCAAGGGCTACGCGGCGCACGAGAAGGCGGTCTTCGAGAACGTCACTCAGGCACGTGCAGAGACCCTGACCGCGACCACCCCCGCCGATGCGGGCGTCGCCGAAGGCCACATGCAGCAGGCGCTGAAGTCGCTGTTCGCCGTCGCCGAGGCCTACCCGCAGCTCCAAGCGAGCCAGAACTTCCTGCAGCTGCAGCAGGCCGTGGTCGACACCGAGGACAAGATCCAGGCGTCCCGCCGGTTCTACAACGGCGGCGTCCGCGAGCTGAACACGAAGATCAAGGTCTTCCCGAACAACCTCTTCGCCCGACGGCTCGGATTCGGCGAGCGGGAGTTCTTCGAAGTGGTCGACGGTGCGGCGATCGCCGAGCCGCCGCGGATCCAGTTCTGACGCGCCGCGTCGCCCGGGGCGCACGTCCTAGGATGGCCCAGTGAGCGGCACCGACGACAAGCACCGGAACGGGTTCTTCGACGCGCTCCGCGCGCGCACCGTCTCCACCGAGGTGTCCCAGACGGTTCCGCGGGGTCTCAAGATCGCGACCGCCTACGCCTGGCGTTTCCTCGTCCTCGCCGCGGCGATCGCGGTGCTCGTGTGGATCGTCATCCAGCTGCGCCTGCTCATCATCCCGCTGCTGGCGGCGATCCTCATCACAGCCCTCGTGTGGCCGTTGTTCTCGTGGCTGCTGCAGCGGCGGTTGCCGCGCTGGCTGGCCCTCATCCTGACCCTGCTGCTGACCATCGCCGTCGTCGTCGGGTTGCTGTGGATCGCCATCTGGCAGATCACGCAGGATGCCGCCTCCGTCCGAGACCGCACCGTCCAGGGCATCGCGCAGTTCCGCGACTACCTCATCGAGGGGCCGCTGCACCTGACCGGCGGCCAGATCGACGACGCCGTCCGGCAGGCGTTCGGCATCCTGCAGGAGCAGGCCCAACTCCTGCTCTCGGGCGCCCTGGCGATCGGCTCCACGCTCGGTCATGTGGCCACCGGCATCCTGCTGACCCTGTTCATCCTGATCTGCACGCTCGCCGACGGCGGCGGGATCTGGCGGTGGACGGTGCGCCTCTTCCCGGTGCGCGCACGCTCCGCTGTGGACGGAGCCGGCCGGGCCGGCTGGCGCACCGTCATCACCTACGCGCGGACGCAGCTGCTGGTGGCCACCATCGACGCCATCGGCATCGGCGTCGGTGCCGCGCTCCTCGGGGTGCCGCTGGCGGCCCCCATCGGCGTACTCGTCTTCCTGGGCGCCTTCGTGCCGTTCGTCGGCGCCGTCCTGACGGGCGCCCTGGCCGTGTTCCTCGCCCTGGTCTACAACGGACCCTGGATCGCCCTGTGGATGCTCGTCATCGTCCTCGGCGTGCAGCAGCTGGAAGGCCACGTCCTGCAGCCGCTGCTCATGGGCTCGGCGGTCAAGGTGCACCCGCTCGCGGTCGTGCTCGCCGTCGCCGGCGGGGCGATGGTCGCGGGGATCGCCGGCGCGGTGTTCGCCGTGCCGCTGGCCGCCTTCGTCAACGTCGTCTGGCTCTACCTCTCGCGGCGCGGGTGGGAGCAACCGGTGGACCCCGGCCCCGACGACCTCATCTGGAGCACCGTGCCGCGACGCAGGAGGATGACCGCGTGACCGATCAGGCGAAGATCGCCGCCCCGACCCTGGCCGAGTTCGAGACCGCCGCGACCGAGCTCGCCGGCGTCGTCTCGCGGACGCCCGTCGAGGACTCGGAGTTCCTCTCGGGCGTGCTGGGCGCGCCCGTGCACCTCAAGCTCGAGAACCTGCAGCGCACCGGGTCGTTCAAGATCCGCGGGGCGACCTACCGGCTGTCGCGCCTGACGGCGGAGGAGCGCTCGCGCGGCGTCGTCGCGGCCTCAGCGGGCAACCACGCGCAGGGTGTCGCACTCGGTGCGCAGACCCTCGGCATCCCCGCGACGATCTTCATGCCGCTCGGCGTGCCCGTCCCGAAGCTCCTCGCCACGCGGGGGTACGGCGCCGACGTCATCCTCGAGGGCGCGACGGTCGAGACCCCGCTCCGCCTCGCGCAGGAGTTCGCCGAGCGTACCGGTGCGGTCTTCATCCCGCCCTACGACAACCACGACATCATCATCGGCCAGGGCACCCTCGGGCTCGAGCTCATGGACGAGATCCCGGGCCTGGAGACCATCGTCGTCGGCATCGGCGGCGGGGGACTGGCGGCGGGAGTCGCCGCCGCCGCGAAGGCCCGCGCCGCGGCGGAGGGCCGCACGATCCGCATCATCGGCGTGCAGGCCGAGAACTCCGCGGGCTACCCCGGCTCGCTCATCGCCGGTCACCCGATCGACGCGGAGCGCACCTCGCCGACCATCGCCGACGGCATCGCGGTCAAGCGGCCCGGCGCGATCCCGTTCGACATCATCCGCGACCTCATCGACGAGGTCGTCACCGTCAGCGACGACGACATCGCGCGGGCGATCCTCGTGCTCATCGAACGCGCGAAGCAGGTCGTCGAGCCCGCCGGCGCCGTGGGCGTCGCCGCGATCCTCACCGGCAAGGTGACCGCGTCGGGTCCCACCGCGGCGATCCTCTCGGGCGGCAACATCGACCCGCTGCTGCTGCAGCGCGTCGTCGCGCACGGGCTCGCGGCATCCGGACGCTACATGACGCTGCAGATCCCGCTGCCCGACCGTCCCGGTCAGCTGGCGCGGGTGTCGGAGCTGCTGTCGGTGGTCGGGGCGAACGTCATCGAGGTCCTGCACACCCGCCACGGACAGGGGCTGCAGATCAGCGAGGTCATCCTGCAGCTGAGCGTCGAGACGCGCGGCGAGGAGCACCGCGCGCAGGTCCTCGCGATCCTGCAGGACGCCGGCTACGCCCCGACGGTCGTCCCCAACTGAGCGTGCCGGCGCACCCGGGTCATCGACCTGCCCGCGTCACTGACCCGAGTAGGTCTCGACCTTGACGACCTCGACCGTGATCTCGCGCCCGTTGGGAGCGGTGTAGCTCGTCTTCTCGCCTTCGCGCAGGCCCATGATGGCCTCGCCCAGGGGGGAGGCCTCGCTGTAGACGTCGAGCTCGCTGTTCGCGCCGATCTCGCGGTTGCCGAGCAGGAACACCTCTTCGCCGCCAGCGACGATCGCGGTGACGACGGTGCCCGACTGCACGGTGCCGTCGGACTCGGGGGCGACGCCGACCTTGGCGTCCTTCAGCAGCTGCTGGAGGGTCCGGATGCGGGCCTCCTGCTTGCCCTGCTCGTCCTTGGCCGCGTGGTAGCCGCCGTTCTCCTTGAGGTCGCCCTCTTCGCGGGCGGCCTCGATGCGCTTGGCGATCTCCTCGCGGCCCGTCGTCGAGAGCTCCTCGAGCTCGGCGGCGAGGCGGTCGTAGGCCTCCTGGGTCAGGAACGTCTCGGACACGTGATCTCCCGGTGCGGTCGATGGGTAAGCCAAACGCCCCGGCAAGTCACCGGGGCGCGAGAGCCTTCAGCTTAGATGATCCAGCAGGAGCGGACAAAACCCGTGGTGGGGCGCGCGGTGGTCGGGATCCGCTCCGTGATGATGCGGGAGTGATCCTCGGATGCCGGGATCTCCACGACCGAGAAGCCGACGATCCCGTGCTCGGCGTCCTGGGCCTCCAGCGAGCAGGCGACCGCCGTGCCGGGATTCACGGTCACCTGCACACGGACCTCGACGGTGCGGTCGTCGACGAGGGTGAAGCCCGTCGTGTCGGCGTCGACGGAGTTGACGGCGTTCGAGACGGTCGTCCACCCCAGCAGCCCCGTCGCGGCGACGGCGATGACCCCGATGACCACCCAGGTCCACCGACGCGACGCCGCGGAACGCGTGCGGCCGTACCGATCCGCCAGCTTGCGGTCGACGTCGGTCAGGGTCATGCGGCATCCGTTCTAGGCTGGGATTCCAGGCTATTCGCTCTGGCTGAGAAATGAGGTCACATGCCGGATCTGCGATGGCTCGCCGTCTCGCCGAGTCCCACCCCGACGACGCCCCCGCCGGAGGCGGTGACCCCCGGTGTCGCCGGGTTCATCGCGATCGCGATCGTGGCCGTGGTCATCGTGCTCCTCGCGATCGACATGCTCCGCCGCATCCGTCGTGCGCAGTACCGCTCCGACGTCAACGAGATGCTCGACGCGGAGGAAGCGGCCGCACGCGGCGAGGGCCCCGGGGACGACCCCGGCGCCGCGCCGGGCGACGTCAGCCCGGAAGACCCAGCGAAGGGCTGAGGGGCTCCAGCGAGATCAACAGGCACGCGCTCCAGTGGCACAGGAACGCGAGCACCGTGCAGACGTGGAAGATCTCGTGGAACCCGAAGTGCCCCGGCCACGGGTTCGGGCGCTTCATCGCGTACACGACCGCGCCGCCGGTGTAGAGCAGGCCACCGACGATCACGAGCACCATCATCGCCACGCTCGCCCGCAGCAGGTCGCCGAGGTACATGACGGCGGCCCAGCCGAGCAGCAGGTAGAGGGCGACGTAGAGCCAGCGGGGCGCGTGGATCCAGAACACCCGGAAGAGGATGCCGAGAAGGGCACCCGACCACACCAGGACGAGCAGCAGCGTGCCCTGCCCGGGGGCGAGGGCGAGCGTCGCGATCGGCGTGTACGTGCCCGCGATCAGCAGCAGGATGTTCGCGTGGTCGATGCGCTTGAGGACGACTTTGGTCCGCGGCCCCCAGTCGAACCGGTGGTACAGCGCCGAATTGCCGAACAGCAGAAGCGACGTGACCATGAACACGGCCGCCGCCCACTTCGCCGGAGCCCCCTGTGCGAGCGCGATCAGGACCACGCCCGCGGCGATCGCGACGGGGAAGGTTCCGGCGTGGATCCAGCCGCGCCAGGTCGGTCGGACCTCCACCCGGGCATCGACCGCACCGGCTTCGAGGAGGGGGAGCTGAGGCATCTCGGCGCCGCCGTCGGCATCGTGTCGGGTCACGCGACGAGCCTACGCTCGCCGCCATGCGCGAGGCTGAGGACGCGCCCCTGCTCACCGCGATCGGCGGGCCGGAGTAGCGTAGCCGTGTGACCCGCGCCTCCTCGACTCAAGGACGGGGTCTGCTGTACCGCCTGTACAGCTCGAGGCTGCGTCGGGAGATCGACGCGGGCACCGTGCCGCATCACGTCGCGATGATGATCGACGGCAACCGTCGGTGGGCGCGTCAGCTCGGGTACACCACCGTCTCGCACGGCCATCGCGCGGGCGCCGCCAAGATGCACGAGTTCCTCCGCTGGTGCGACGAGCTCGGCATCCAGGTCGTGTCGCTGTACCTGCTCTCCACCGACAACCTCGTCAAACGGGATTCGCAGGAGCTCACCGATCTGATCGAGATCATCGCGGACCTCGCCGAGACGCTCTCGCACGAGCCGGGCTGGCGGGTCAAGCACGTCGGACGCGCCGAGGTGCTGCCGCCCGTACTGGCGGACGGTCTCCGGATGGCGGAGGATCGCACC
Organism: Microbacterium sp. NPDC079356; assembly: GCF_049545465.1. Lineage (NCBI taxonomy): Bacteria > Bacillati > Actinomycetota > Actinomycetes > Micrococcales > Microbacteriaceae > Microbacterium > Microbacterium sp. NPDC079356. The sequence continues at coordinate 207,186 of NZ_JBMWDN010000001.1, forward strand.
CGCGAGAACACCGGCCTGCACGTCAACCTCGCCGTCGGGTACGGCGGGCGCGGCGAGATCGTGGATGCCGTCCGCAGCATCATCTCGAAGCATCAGGAGAAGGGCGGCTCCCTCGAGGAGCTCGCCGAGAGCCTGACACCCGAACAGATCGGCGAGCACCTCTACACCGGCGGGCAGCCCGATCCCGATCTCGTCATCCGGACCTCCGGCGAGCAGCGGCTCAGCGACTTCCTGCTCTGGCAGTCGGCGCACAGCGAGTTCTACTTCGTCGAAGCCCTGGGGCCCGACCTCCGCGAGGTCGACTTCCTGCGCGCGATCCGCGACTTCGGCGACCGCGATCGGCGCTTCGGCAGCTGAGGCGCACCCCCGGCATCCGTGGGAAAATCGGTCGGTGAGCGATCTCGAGTCCTACCTGTCCGGTTTCGACGTCGAACCCGGCTACCTCAACTGGGCCTCCTTCGGGCCCCTGTCGACCGCGGTCCGGCAGGAAGCGCGTGCCGACGAGGAGGCTTCGGCCACCGGCCGTCCCTCCGGCATCGACCTCGTCGCCGGCCACGTCGATGAGGCCCGCGCGCTCGTGGCCGAGGTGCTCGCGGCGGACGTCGATGAGGTCACCCTCGCGCCGTCCACGACGGACGCCCTGTTCCATGCGCTGTTCGGCCTGTCGGGGACGGTCGTCCTCTCGCCGAACGAGTACCCGTCGATCCCCGTCGCGGCCCGCCGCGCCGCCGACATCCGGGGCGCCCTCACGGTCCGCGAGCTCGATCCCGCGATCGCGAGCGTGACCCCCGACGCCGTGCGCGAGGCGCTCACCGACGAGGTCACGGCGGTGGCCGTCAGCCTCGTCGACTACCGGACCGGCTACCTCGCCGACCTGCCCGCTCTGAGGGAGGTCGTGGGCGACCGACTGCTCATCGTCGACGCGATCCAGGGGTTCGGCGTCGTCGACGTCGACTGGGCGGCGGCCGACGTCGTCGCAGGGCACGGGTACAAGTGGGTCCGCGCCGGCCGCGGGACGGGCTTCGCGCGGTTCTCGGCCCGCGCCCGGGAGCGCATCGTGCCGGTGCTCGCGGGTGTCGCCGGCACCGACGCGGAACTCGGCGACCTCGAGGTGGGTCCGCCCAGGGCGGACGCCGCCGCGTACGCGGTCTCGCGTCCGGACCCGCAGGCCGCGGGTCGCCTGAGCGCCGCCCTGCGCGAGATGACGGAGGCCGGCATCCCGGCCGTCGCGGGGCTCGTCGCCGAGAACGCGCGACGGGTCACGGCGATCGCGGACGCCCACGGCATCCCGGTCCTCACCGATCGCGACCGGCACGCCGGGATCGTGGCGTGGGCCCCCGAGCCGGGGCGCGCGGGGGTCATCGCCGCCGAGCTCGCCAACGCGGGTGTCATCGCGACCGTGCGGGACGGGCTCATCCGGGTCTCCCCGCACGCCGGCACCTCCGACGCCGCCTTCGACCTCCTCGAGGGCGCTCTCGCCGCCTCCCAGTCGGGTCCGATCGTCTCCCCGCCCGCCGCCGTGCTGCCGCTCCTCGACTGACACGGAGAGTTCACGCATCCGACACATCCGGCGGCGTGTCGCGGCGCCGCCGTGCCGCTCGGGGCGCCTACGTTCATCCCAACGGGCAAAGCGCCTGTTCGAGTCGGCCTCTCACGACTCGTGACCCAGGTCGACTCGTGACTGCCGGGTGGGTTCCACCCGGGGCGGGAGTGGGTTGTGGCCACACGAGCACCTGAGAAGCAGCAGCACCAGGACGGGACCGCGGACGCGGCCCCGGACCAGGATCTCCGCACGTACGTGCTGGACACCTCCGTCCTGCTGAGCGATCCGCGCGCGCTGTTCCGCTTCGCTGAGCATTCCGTCGTGCTGCCGGTCGTCGTCGTCACGGAGCTCGAGCGCAAGCGTCACGATCCCGAGATCGGCTACTTCGCCCGCCAGGCCCTCCGCCACCTCGACGAGCTGCGGGTCGAACACGGCCGACTCGACTTCCCCGTGCCGGTCGGCGCCGGCGGGACGCTCCGCGTGGAGCTCACGAACACCGACCCCACCGTCCTCCCCGCGGGGATGCGGCTGGGCGACAACGACACCCGCATCCTCTCCGTCGCGATGCACCTGAGCCAGGAGGGTCAGGCGGTCACGGTCGTCTCGAAGGACCTCCCGATGCGGGTGAAGGCCGCCTCGCTCGGTCTGCACGCCGAGGAGTACCTGGCCGAACAGGCCGTCGACTCGGGATGGACCGGTATCGCCTCGATCGACCTGTCGGGCGACGAGGTCAGCGACCTCTACGACAGCGAGGTGGGTGTCAGCGAGGACGTGCGCGGGCTCCCCGTCAACACCGGTCTCGTCATCCACTCCGAGCGCGGCTCCGCCCTCGGCCGGGTCACCGGCGACGGTTCCTACCGCCTCGTTCGGGGGGATCGCGACGTCTTCGGCCTGCACGGGCGTTCCGCCGAGCAGCGCATCGCCATCGACCTCCTGCTCGACCCGGAGGTCGGCATCGTCTCGCTGGGCGGCCGAGCCGGCACCGGCAAGTCGGCGCTCGCCCTGTGCGCGGGACTGGAGTCGGTGCTCGAGAAGCAGCAGCAGAAGAAGATCATCGTCTTCCGACCGCTGTTCGCGGTGGGCGGTCAGGAGCTCGGTTACCTGCCCGGCGACCAGCAGGAGAAGATGAACCCGTGGGGGCAGGCGGTCTTCGACACCCTCGGGTCCGTCGTCACCGGCAACGTCCTCGAGGAGGTCGTGGCGCGGGGGATGCTCGAGGTCATGCCGCTCACGCACATCCGCGGTCGGTCGCTCCACGAGGCGTTCGTCATCGTCGACGAGGCCCAGTCGCTCGAGCGCAACGTCCTGCTGACGGTCCTCAGCCGCATCGGCCAGAACTCGCGCGTCGTCCTCACCCACGACGTGGGGCAGCGCGACAACCTGCGGGTCGGCCGCCACGACGGCATCGCGTCGGTCATCGAGACCCTCAAGGGCCACGACCTGTTCGGCCACGTGACCCTCGTGCGGTCGGAGCGCTCGGCGATCGCCGCACTCGTCACCGACCTGTTGGAGGCCGACGAGCTGAGCTGACCCCGCCCGTACCGGCGACGCCCCCGACCGATCGGCCGGGGGCGTCGCCGTGTCCGTCGCTCACTCCCAGCGGTATCCCTCGCCGCGGACCGTCACGATGTGGTCGGCGCCGAGCTTCGCACGGAGGTAGCGCACGTAGACGTCGACGACGTTCGAACCCGGGTCGAAGTCGAGACCCCAGACACGGCTCAGCAGCACCTCGCGCGTGAGGACGTCGCCGGGGTTGCGCAGGAACTGCTCGGCGAGGGCGAACTCGCGGGACGACAGCTCGATGTCCCGTCCGTCGACGGTGGCGCGACGGCCGAGGATGTCGAGCGTCACGCCGCCGCGCGTCAGGGTGGTCGGCGCGCTCGCGGCGCTGTCGCGCAGGCGCGAGCGGACGCGCGCCATGAGCTCGGCGACCGCGAACGGCTTGGGGACGTAGTCGCTGGCCCCGGCATCCAACCCCTCGATCGTGTCGCTCGTGCCGCTGCGGGCCGTCAGCATGATCACCGGTGTCGTGTCGCCCGAGCCGCGCAGCTCGCGGAGGACGTCGAAACCGTCCATCGTCGGCAGCCCGACGTCGAGGACGATGAGGTCGACCTCGCCCGCCAGCGCGATCTCGAGGGCTTCGGGGCCGTCGTCGGCTCCCACGGCCTCGTAGCCCTCGGCGTGCACGGCGCGCGAGACGAGCGAGACGATGTGCGGTTCGTCGTCGACGATCAGGATGCGGGTCATTCAGTGGCCTCTCGCTGCAGGAGGACGTCGCCGGCGCGGATCGGGGACGGCAGGGCGCCCCGGGTGCCGGTCGGGATCTCCAGGGTGAACGTAGCACCGCCGCCGGGGGTGTCCGCCACGGCGCAGTGCCCGCTGTGCGCCTTCGCGATCGCATCGACGATCGCGAGTCCCAGTCCGGAACCGCCGACGTGGCGCTTGCCGGTGCCGCGGTCGAAGCGGCGGAAGATGCGGTGACGGACGGCCGGGGGGATGCCGGGGCCGTGATCGCGCACCCAGAGCTGCGCGCCGCCGGCGTGAACGGCGCTGCCGATCTCGATCGCGGTGCCGGCGGGGGAGTACTTGGTCGCGTTGTCGGCCAGCTGCAGCCATGCCTGCAGCAGGCGGTCGCCGTCGGCGCGGATGACCCCGTCCGCGCTCTGCTCGACGCGCCACGCGTGATCGCCGATGACCCCGACCATCTCGAAGACCCGCTGCGTGAGGGCGGCCAGGTCGACGTCCCCCGTCGACACCTGCCCGCCCTCGACCGCGGCCAGCACGTCGATGTCGCCGATGAGGCGTGTCATGCGGTCCAGCTCCGCCATCCCGAGGGAGCGGATCGCCTCGACGTCGTCGGGGTCGGCGGCATCCATCATCTCGAGGTGACCGCGCACGATCGTGATGGGCGTCTTCAGCTCGTGACGCACGTCGTCCAGCAGGCGTCGCTGATTCTCGAACGCACCCTCGACCGTGTCACCCGAGGGGAGGGATGCCGCGCCCCGCCGTTCGAGCACGGCCCACCCCACGACGCCCACGCCCGCGAGGGCGGGGACGGCGGTCGCGCCCCACACGAGCGCGGTCCAGCCGGCTGCCTGCGGGGCGGTGAGCAGGACGACGACGAACGCCGCCGCACCCACGCCGACGAGGCCCGCCGCGGCGACCGCGAGAAGGATCCCGAGTCCCGGCGTGCCCCGTCGCGGTGGTGCGGCGGCGCTGTTCACGCTCCGATTATCAACCAGGGTGGGTCATCGAGAGGAGGTCGAGCTTCTCGTCGAGCTGCTGCTCGGTGAGCTCGCCCCGTTCGACGTACCCGAGCTCGATCACCGCGTCGCGCACCGTGATCCCCTTGGCGACCGAGTGCTTCGCGATCTTCGCGGCAGCCTCGTAGCCGATGAGCTTGTTGAGCGGGGTCACGATCGACGGCGACATGCCGGCGTAGGCCGCTGCGCGCTCCTCGTTCGCCACGAGACCCGACACGGTCTTGTCGGCGAGGACCCGCATCGCGTTGGAGAGCAGTCGGATCGACTCGAGCAGGGCCGTGCCCATGACGGGGATCGCGACGTTCAGTTCGAAGGACCCGGATGCCCCGGCCCAGGCGACCGTCGCATCGTTGCCGATGACGCGGGCGGCGACCATGAGGGTCGCCTCCGGGACGACCGGGTTGACCTTGCCCGGCATGATCGACGAGCCCGGCTGCAGGTCGGGGATGTGGAGCTCGCCGAGACCGGTGTTCGGCCCCGATCCCATCCAGCGGATGTCGTTGTTGATCTTCGTCAGCGAGACGGCGATGGTGCGCAGGGCACCCGAGGCCTCGACGAGCCCGTCGCGGTTGGCCTGCGCCTCGAAGTGGTCCTTCGCCTCGGTGATCGGCAGTTCGGTCTCGGCCGCGAGTAGCGCGATGACCTTCTGCGGGAACCCGAGGGGCGTGTTGATGCCGGTGCCGACGGCGGTGCCGCCGAGCGGGACCTCGCCGACGCGGGGGAGGACCGACTGCACGCGCTCGATGCCGAGACGCATCTGACGCGCGTACCCGCCGAACTCCTGGCCGAGCGTGACCGGGGTGGCGTCCATCAGGTGGGTGCGGCCGCTCTTGACGACGCTCTTCCACGTCTCGGCCTTCTCCTCGAGCGCCACGGCCAGGTGGTCGAGGGCGGGGATGAGGTCGTCGATCAGCGCCTGCGTGACGGCGATGTGGACCGACGTGGGGAACACGTCGTTCGACGACTGCGAGGCGTTGACGTGGTCGTTGGGGTGAACGGGCGCGCCGAGCTTGCGGGTCGCGAGGGTCGCGAGCACCTCGTTCATGTTCATGTTCGAGGAGGTGCCCGAGCCGGTCTGGTAGGTGTCCACCGGGAAGTGCTCGTCGTACGCGCCGGTGACGACCTCGTCCGCCGCCCAGGCGATCGCGTCGGCGATGGCGCCATCGAGGGTGCCGAGCTCCTTGTTGGCAAGCGCGGCCGCCTTCTTGATGCGCGCCAGGGCCGCGATCTGCGTCGACTCGAGGCCGGAGCCCGAGATCGGGAAGTTCTCCACCGCGCGCTGGGTCTGCGCCGCGTAGAGCGCGTCCTTCGGAACACGCACCTCGCCCATCGTGTCGTGCTCGATGCGGTACTCGGTCGGCTCAGTCATGGTCGTTCACGTCCTCGTTTCAGTGACTGTCGTGCAGGGTGGGGAGCTCAGGCGACGTCGCCCACGACGACGTCGGGGATCGCCGTGCCGTCGGCGAGGCGGTAGTTGGCGCCGACGATCGCGACGCGACCCTCCGCGACGGCCTCGCTGATGAGCTCGGACGAGCGCAGGATGCCGGCGACGGTGTCGCGGAGGTGCTCGCGGCCGACCTCTTCGGCATCCACCGTCTGCGCCGTGGCGCCCTCGTGGGCGGTGAGCACGCGTCGGACGGCCGGGACGATGGGGGCCACCTGTCGCCAGATGTTCGCGGGCAGGGCGGGCGCATCCACCGCGGTCGAGTCGATGGCCGCGCGCACGGCGCCGCACTCGTCGTGGCCGAGGACGACGATGAGCGGGACGTTCAGCACGGCGACGGCGTACTCGAGGCTGCCGACGACCGAGTCGGAGACGACCTGGCCGGCGTTGCGGATGACGAACAGGTCGCCGAGGCCCTCGTCGAAGATGATCTCGGCGGCCAGTCGCGAGTCGGAGCAGCCGAACAGGGCAGCGGTCGGACGCTGCGCGTGTGCGAGTTCGTGACGGCGTTCGGCGTCCTGCCGGGGATGCCGCGGCTCACCGGCGACGAATCTCCGGTTGCCCTCCAGCATGGCCGTCCAGACGTCTGCGGGGGTCGTCGTGCTCAACGGAGCTCCTCTCTCAGGGTGCGGATCTGGTCGCCCAGGCTCGCGGCGACGGTCTCGGCGGCGCCGCGGTCCGTGGAGGCGGCCAGGCCGATGACGACGGTGTCGGTGCCCGCCGTGGTGGCGAGGGCGTAGTCGATGGTGTCGACGGCGCTGGGGAGGTCGTAGACGTCCCACTCGATGCCGTCGATCGTGGTCGTCCCGGTCGGGGCGTAGCCGCCCAGCTCCCGCGAGACCCAGCCCTCCGGCGGGGCGAAGGCCTGCGTCACCTCGACGTAGCCGGTCGACGGCGCGTAGACGACGCGCCATTCGCCGCCCTCGACCTTCGCGGAGTTCACGCGCCACTCGTCGGGCGCGCTGGGGACGATCACACCGTGCCCGGCGGTCCGCTCCGCCTCTGCGGCGGCGACGGGGACGTCGGCCTCGGGGATGTCGGCGGGGGTGCCGCGGGGGACCCCGAGGTAGACGACGGCCATGATGCCGACGCACACGATGAGCGCGGCGATGAGGTTGCGGAAGGTCTTGCTCGAGCGGTAGCGCTCGGAGGCCGCGGCTTTGCGCGCGGCGGTCTCCTCCGGCGTCTCGGGTCGGCCGAGCTCGGCGACGATGCGGGGCCGGGCCATCAGGGCGCCGTTCCGCCGTCGGGACGCGCCTCGTCGAGGCGTCGCTTCGCGCCGAGCAGCCATTCCTCGCAGCGCGCGGCGAGGGCCTCGCCGCGGGTCCAGAGGGCGAGCGACTCCTCGAGGGTGGGGGAGCCTTGCTCCAGCTGTGCGACCACCTGCACGAGTTCGTCGCGGGCCTGCTCGAAGGAGAGGGTCGACACATCCCCGGCGTCGGTCGTCATGGCCTCCATCCTAGTTCGCGGGTGACGGGCCTTCCGCCCCGGCCTCCGGCACCTCGCCGGACGAGCGCGCCGCGAAGGAGCCGCGACCGACGGTGACGACGACGTCCGTGCCGACGGGGGCCTGCGCGGCGTCGCGGACGATGGCGCCGCCCGGCAGGTGCGCGATCGCGTACCCGCGGTCGAGGGTCGCACCGGGGGAGAGGGCGCGCAGCGACGCCCGCAGCTCCGCCGTCGTGCGGGCCGCGGCATCCCATCGCCGTCGCATGACGTCACGCCCGCGCGACGACAGCGCCACGACCTCCTGGGCTCGACCGGTGAGCATCGACTCCGGGTCGCGCAGCACGGGACGCGAGCGCAGCTGAGCGAGCGCCGCGATGTCGTGCGACACGCGCTGGGTCAGGCGTGTGCGGGCGCGGCTGCGCAGCTGCTGCACGAGCGCGCGCTGCTCGGACACGTCTGGCACGACGCGCTTGGCCGCGTCGGTCGGGGTCGACGCACGCAGGTCGGCGACCTCGTCGAGGAGCGGATGGTCGTTCTCGTGCCCGATCGCCGAGACGACGGGGGTGGATGCCGCGGCCACCGCGCGGACCAGGCGCTCATCGCTGAACCCCAGCAGCGACTGCGGGTCGCCGCCGCCGCGGGCGATGATGATGACGTCGACCTCGGGATCGGCGTCGAGGGTGCGGAGGGCGGCGAGGGTCTCGGGGACGCAGCGGTCGCCCTGGACGGCGGCGTACACGGTGCGGAAGACGACGTGCGGCCAGCGCAGCTCGGCGTTGCGGTGCACGTCCTTCTCGGCGTCGCTGCGCTCGCCCGTGATCAGTCCGATCACGTGGGGGAGGAAGGGGAGGGGCTTCTTGCGTGCGGGATCGAACAGTCCCTCGGCCCGGAGCGTGGCGCGGAGGCGTTCGAGCCGCTCGAGCTGGTCGCCGAGGCCAGTGTGGCGCATCGACGAGACCGTGAAGGTGAAATCCCCGGTCTTCGTGAAGTAGTCCGCCTTGACGCAGGCGATCACGCGGTCGCCGATCTTCAGGTCGTCGGGGGTGCGCTGCAGCGTCGAGGACCACATCCGGAACGAGAGCATGCCGTCGCCGGCGGCATCCTTCAGGCGTCCGAAGACGTGACCGCCCCGCAGGTTCCAGGCCGTGATCTCGCCCTCGACCCAGACCGACCCCCACTTCTGGACGAAGTCGCGGATGGTCTCGTTCAGTCGGGAGACCGAGGTCGGCGTGTCGGGGGAGGAGTCCCGCGGGTGCACGGCGTCCGGCGGCGGGACGGCGCCCGGCTCGGTCTGGAAAGTCGTCACGGACACCCATCTTGCTGCACACGTCCCCCACCCAGCCGGGGCTTCGTACAATCGAGGGGTGACCTCACCTGCCGTTTCGCTGCCGATGCCCCGAATCCCGGGGGCCCGCGGGCGGCTCGTCGACCTCCCCGTCCAGGGCTCCAAGCGCGTCCTCCTCGCCGCTCCGCGCGGCTACTGCGCGGGCGTGGACCGCGCCGTCATCGCGGTGGAGAAGGCGCTCGAGCGCTACGGCGCGCCCGTCTACGTGCGCAAGCAGATCGTCCACAACATCCACGTCGTGACCGAGCTCGAGTCGATGGGCGCGATCTTCGTCGACGAGGTCGACGAGGTCCCGGAGGGCGCGCACGTCGTCTTCAGCGCGCACGGCGTCTCGCCCGCGGTCGTGAACGCCGCCGCCGACCGCGGACTGCAGGCCATCGACGCGACCTGCCCGCTCGTCACCAAGGTGCACCGCGAGGCCGTGCGGTTCGCACGCGACGACTTCGAGATCCTCCTCATCGGGCACGACGGTCACGAAGAGGTCGAGGGGACCGCCGGTGAGGCGCCCGACCACGTCACCGTCGTCAACTCGCCCGAAGAGGCCGACACCGTCGAGGTCAAGGACCCCGACAAGGTCGTATGGCTCTCGCAGACGACGCTGTCGGTCGACGAGACGATGGACACCGTCCGCCGCCTCCGCGAGCGGTTCCCCAACCTCCAGGACCCGCCCTCCGACGACATCTGCTACGCGACGCAGAACCGTCAGGTCGCGATCAAGAAGGTCGCGAAGGATGCCGACCTCGTCATCGTCGTGGGCTCGGCCAACTCGTCCAACAGCGTCCGGCTCGTCGAGGTCGCCCTCGAGTACGGGGCGAAGGCGGCGTACCGCGTCGACTACGCCCACGAGATCAAGCAGGAGTGGCTCGACGGCGTCGAGACCGTCGGTGTCACCTCGGGCGCGTCGGTCCCGGAGGTGCTCGTGACCGAGGTCCTCGAGGACCTCGCCGGCGCGGGGTACCGGGATGTCGCCGAGGTGAAGACGGCGGAGGAGGACCTCATGTTCTCGCTGCCGAAGGAACTCCGTCAGGACCGCTCCGGCCGCACCGATGACCGTGCCCTCGGGGGACGGACCCGCCCGTGAGCGACGACCCCCGACCGCGACCGCAGTACGGGGAGTACGCGACGCCCGAGCAGCAGCGCGCCGCGATCCGGCAGCCGGAGCTGGAACCGGCGGCACCCGTCGACCCGCCGCATCCGCCCACCGCGCCGGCGACGACCGTGGCGGCCCGTCCGACGCGGATGGCGGACCGCATCATCACCGTGGCCCTCCTGGCCTACGGCCTCGTGACCGTCATCGGTGCGATCCCCCAACTCGTCGACTTCACGTCGTTCGCGAAGACCTGGATGGAGGTCGCCGGCGTCGACGGCGAGTTCACCAACACGGCGCAGGGTGCCCTGTGGGGCGGGGTCGGCGCGACCGTCTTCGCGGTGGGCTGGGTGCTCACCGCGGGGTTGTCGTGGTGGTCGCTCGCGAAGGGCCGCGTGAGCTGGTGGATCCCGCTCGTCGGCGCCATCGTCACGTTCGTGATCGTGAGCGTCTGCCTCGTGATCCCGATCTTCGGCGACCCGGGCCTCGTGCGGGGCCTCGCGCTCGGTTCCTAGTACCTGGTACTTTTACGGCTGCTGCGGGTGTTCCCTCGCGTGCGTCATCTCGGGAGGGGAATCGTGACCGGCACACCCCGGAGGATCGCCTCCACCGCCGTCGCTCTGGCCGCGACGATCGGTCTGCTTCTGGCCGGCGGGCCCGCCACGGCGGCATCCACTCCCGCAGCGACCCCCGCCGCCGCGACCCCCTCGCCGACCGCCGCGGCGCTGACCGCGGGCACGGTGGCCGTCACCGGAACCCCCGCCGTCGGGGCGAAGCTCACGGCGACCGTCGTCGGGTTCGGCCCCGCTCCCGTCACCGTCGCGTACCAGTGGATGCGCGGGGGAGCCGTGCTTCCCGGCGCCACGGGGGCGACGTACACCCCCGCGGCCGCCGATGCCGGCGCGACGCTGTCGGTCCGCGTGACCGTTGCCAAGACCGGGTACACGTCCCTCGTGCGCACGAGCGCGGGGGTGGTCGTGGCGCGCCTTCTGACGCCGCCGTCCGCCGTCACGATCTCGGGCGCGGGCACCGTCGGCGCCACGCTGACGGCGGCCCCCGGCACCTGGGCTCCCGCGGGGACCGCACTCGCGTATCAGTGGCTCCGCGGCGGCGCCCCGATCGCGGGAGCGACGGCGCGCACGTATCGCCTGGTCGGAGCGGATGCCGGTACCACCGTCGCGGTGCGCGTCACCGGCACGAAGACGGGCTACACCCCGGCCGTTCGCACGTCCGCCGGGATCGGCGTGCTCGCCCCCTTCACGTCGACACCGAAGCCGACCATCACCGGGACGGCCGCAGCGGGCAGGACGCTGACCGTGAGTCCGGGTTCGTGGCGACCGGCGCCCGACCAGCTTCGGGTGCAGTGGCGGGTCGACGGCGGAGCGATCGAGGGCGCCACCGGGACGAGCTGGGAGGTCCCGACGTGGGCCGCCGGCCGCTCGGTCAGCGTCTCGGTGACCGCCGTCAAGAAGAATCATCGGAGCGTCACGACGACCTCGGCGGGCAAAGCCGTGGCCCTCTCGCTCGGGTCCGTGATGACCCCCGGGACGACCCTCCGTCCGGGCGTGCTGCTCACCTCACCCGACGGTCGCTACACGTTCGGGCTGCGCGGCGACGGCAACGTGGCGCTCACGCGTGACTACGCCCTCGTGAGGAGTGCGCGGACGACCGGCACCTTCGACGCCAGCCTCCTCTTCTCGGGCGACGGGGAGCTGCTCCTGCTCGACGAGCGCGGCGTCTCGGTGTGGTCCTCCCAGACCGCCGGGCTCGAGGCGAGGGCCGCGATCCTCGGCAACGACGGGGTGCTCCGGCTCGTCGACGGCGACGGCGACGACGTCTGGACGAGCGCGGCGATGTCCGCCCAGCCCGACGCGACGGCCGCCGGGCCGTCGGTGCCCGGCCGCTACGGGTGGGCGTACCCGCTGCGCCCCTCGGGTACCTTCACGACCTACTCGGGCCACAGCGGCGACGACATCGCCGCGCCCACCGGGACGCCCGTCTACGCGATGCGGGGCGGGACCGTCTCGGTCCGCGAGGTGTGGATCCGGACCGGCTGCCCCTCCTGGGCGTCCAACACCACGAAGCAGAAAGAGGTCGTCGTGACCTCGACGGTCGACGGGATGCGGCTCGAGCAGGTGTACGCCCACCTCAGCGCCTTCTCGGTGAAGACGGGTCAGACCGTCGCCGCCGGACAGCGGATCGGGTCCGTCGGTTCCACGGGGTGTTCGACCGGCCCCCACCTGCACACCGCCTTCACCGTCGACGGGGTGCGCTACGCCCTGTACCCGCGTGACGTCCTGGGCACCGCCCGGTACTGAGCCCGGCGACACGAAACCCCGGTCCGTGCGGACCGGGGTTTCGTCGTGGGGGCCGCTCTGCTCAGACGCCGAGCGACTTGCCGGCCGAGCCGAGCTGCTGCGTCGCGGCGACGACACGCTCGGCCATCGCGGACTCGGCGACCTTGCCCCAGGCGCGCGGGTCGTACAGCTTCTTGTTGCCGACCTCGCCGTCGAGCTTCAGGACGCCCTCGTAGTTCGACAGCATGTAACCGGCGACCGAGCGCGTGAAGGCGTACTGGGTGTCGGTGTCGATGTTCATCTTCACGACGCCGTTGCTCACCGCGAGGGCGATCTCCTCGTCGGACGAGCCGCTGCCGCCGTGGAAGACGAGGTCGAGCGGCTTCGGGCCGGTGCCGAAGTGCGCGGCGATGCCCTCCTGGATCTCGCCCAGGAGCTCGGGGCGGAGCTTCACGCCGCCCGGCTTGTACACGCCGTGGACGTTGCCGAAGGTCAGCGCCGAGATGTAGCGGCCGTTCTCGCCGAGGCCGAGCGCCTCGACGGCCTTCGTCACGTCGGCGACGGTCGTGTACAGGGCGTCGTTCGAGCCCTCGTGCGCGACACCGTCCTCCTCGCCGCCGACGACGCCGACCTCGATCTCGAGGATGGCGTTGATGTTCTTCATGCGCGGGAGCAGGTCCTGCGCGATCTGGATGTTCTCGTCCAGCGGCACGGCCGATCCGTCCCACATGTGCGACTGGAAGATCGGGTTGCGTCCGGCCTTGACCTCGGCCTCGGAGGCCTCGATGAGGGGGAGGACGAAGCCGGGGAGGGCGTCCTTCGGGCAGTGGTCGGTGTGGAGGGCGACGGTGATCGGGTAGTTCTTCGCGACCTCGGTGACGTACTTGGCGAAGGCCAGGGCGCCGGTGGCGCGGCCCTTGACCGTGTGGCCGGCGAAGTAGTCGGCACCGCCGGTGGTGACCTGGAGGATGCCGTCGGAGCCGGCCTCGGTCAGGCCCTGGAGGACCGCGTTGATGGTCTGCGAGCTCGAGACGTTGATCGCGGGGTAGGCGAATCCGCCTGCCTTCGCGCGATCCAGCATGTCGGCGTACTGGTCAGGGGTGGCGACGGGCATGTGAGCTCCTCGGGAAGGGGTGTGGATTCAGGCCAACTCTATCGAAGGGTCGGCATCCGCTCCGGTTCGGGGTCAGCCTGCGTATCGCGCGGGGCCGGTCTCTTCACCGATGGAAAGATTCGGCATTCCTTCGTGTCCGTCACCACGGAATCCGCGGGGCACGGGGGAGGCCGGGCCTAGGCTGAGCCCATGGTGAGCCTGACTGCCGACATGAGTCCGCTGCATCCCGACCGCAACCTCGCGCTGGAGCTGGTCCGCGCGACCGAGGCTGCCGCGATCCGCTCCGTCCCGTTCATCGGGCGCGGCAAGAAGGAGCTCGCGGACGGCGCGGCCGTCGACGCCATGCGCGCCTTCCTCACGACGGTGAACTTCGACGGCGTCATCGTCATCGGCGAGGGCGAGAAGGACAACGCCCCCATGCTCTTCAACGGCGAGCGTGTCGGCACCGGGCGCGGACCGCAGTGCGACATCGCCGTCGACCCCATCGACGGCACAACGCTCACCGCAGAGGGGCGCAACAACGCCCTGTCGGTCATCGCCGTGGCCGATCGCGGAGCGATGCTCGACGCCTCGACGGTCTTCTACATGGACAAGATCGTGACCGGCCCCGCCGGCGTCGGGGTGGTCGACATCCGTCTGCCGATCGCCGAGAACATCCGCCGCCTCGCGAAGGCGCTCGACAAGCCCGTCGACGAACTCGTCGTCTCGGTCTTGAACCGGCCGCGCCACGCGAAGCTCATCGAGGAGATCCGCGAGGCCGGCGCCGGCACGCGACTGATGAGCGACGGCGACGTCGCCGGCGGCATCAACGCCGCGCGGCACAACGCCCGCACCGACATGTGCGTCGGCATCGGCGGCAGCCCGGAAGGCATCGTGACGGCGTGCGCGATCAAGGCGCTCGGGGGTCACATCCAGGGACGGCTGTGGGCGCGCGACGACGACGAGAAGCAGCGGGGCATCGATGCGGGACTCCGGCTCGACGACCACGTGTACGAAGCGGACGACCTCGTCCGCGGGAACAACACCCTCTTCGTCGCGACCGGTGTCACCAACGGCGAACTGGTCGCGGGGGTGCGTCGGGTGGGCGACTTCGTCTACACCGAGAGCGTGGTCCTGCGGGGGGCCTCGGGCACGCTTCGGCGGATCTCCTCGGAGCACCTCACCTCGAAGTGGCTGTGATCCGGTCGGTCGCCGAGACCTCGTAGCGGACACGCGCGCTGAGCGTCAACCCAGGACCCGGCACGACCCCTCTGGCACAATGGTCGATGGTGTCAGCTGTCCCCGGCACTCGCCACCGCCCCCAGGAGTTCACATGTCGACCGCATCCAGTGACCCGCGCACGGGCCAGCTCTCGCTCACGGGTCACCTTCCCGTCACGCCGACGGGCCAGATCCCGATCGTGGGTCAGGCGACCGGTGGTGTGCGTCCCGTGACAGCACCGATCGCCGTGGCCGACGACCCGGCGCGCCGTCCCGACGTCCTCCTGCGCCGTCGCATGCCTCCCGGGCACGAAGTGAACGCGTGGTGGCTCATCGGCGCGTTCCTCGCCGTGTCCATCGGCGTCGTAGGTCTCATGACCTTCTTCCCCTCCTGAGCGCTCAGTCGCTCGCGAGGCGTCCGCGCAGCTCGCCGAGATCGGCCGCCTGCTCTCGATCCTCGAGCAGTTCGGGAGCCGTGAGTCGGCGGGTCGTCGACTCGATCGTGGTCGGCGACGGCAGCTCCTCGAGCTGCGTGTCGTCGATCCCCGGGAACCGTCGGGCGCTCACCAGGACGCGGGTCTCGAGGGACCCGGCGAACCGGTTGTAGCTGTCGACGGTGCGCTCGATCGCGCGCCGGAGGTCGTCGGCGTGACCGGCGAGCGAGCCGAGCCGGTGGTACAGCTCGTTGCCGAGATCGAACAGCCGGCGCGCCTCGGTGGACACGTCCTGCTGCGTCCACGTGTAGGCGACGGTCTTGAGGACCGCCCACAGGTTCACGGGGGAGGCGAGGGCGACCCGCCGACCGAACGCGTACTCGAGGAGGGCCGGATCCTCCTCCAGGGCGGCGGCGAGCAGGGACTCGCTCGGGATGAAGCAGACGACGAACTCGGGGCTCGACGGCATCCCGGCCCAGTACTTCTTCTTGGCCAGGGCGTCGATGTGGCCGCGCACGGCGGCGACGTGTCGGGCGAGGAGCCGGCTGCGCCGCGCGGCCTCCTCGCCGACGGCGGTCACGGGGATGGCGCTGGCCTCGAGGTAGGCGTCGAACGGCGCCTTGGCGTCGACCGCCAACGCCTTGTCGCCGGGGAGTCGGACGATCATGTCGGGGCGGCCGGCCCCGGCATCCGTGGAGATCGAAGTCTGCGTGTCGAAGTCGACGTAACGCGTGAGACCCGCGGACTCGACGATGCGGCGCAGGTGCGTCTCGCCCCACACACCGCGCGCGCCGTTGGAGCGCAGGGCTCCGGCGAGCGACTCGGTCGTGGCCCGCAGCGCCTCGTCGGACTCCTGGGCGCGGCGCAGCTGCTCGGCCAGCGACCCGAACTGCTCCTGCCGGTCGCGCTCGAGGTGATCGACCTTCTGCTGCATCGCGGCGAGGGTCTCCTGCACGGGGGCGAGTGCGCGCAGCACCGTCTGCTCGCGGCGTTCCCGCTCGTCGCGCGCGGCCTGCTCGGCGTGGATGCGGGCCGTCACGTCGCGGTGGAGCGAACGCTGCTGGTCGAGCTGGACCTGCAGGGCGTCGCGGGCCGCCGCTGCCGCCGATGCCTGCGCGTGGAGGGCGCCGCGCCGTCCGGCCTCACGGGCCGAGACGACGGCGCCCGCGGCGACGGCGCCGGCGATGAGGCAGAGGGCGGCGAGTGCGACGGAGTAGGCGGCATCCATGTCCGTCATGGTGCCCCAGGCCTCCGACATCCGTCGGCGCCGCGCGGGCGAGGGGTCTCAGGCGGCGGTGGCGGGCACGGCGGAGGGGATCTGCGGGATGCGGACGCCCAGGAGCATCGCGAGCTCGACGAGGTCGCCCGCCCCGGCGCGGGCCGCCGCGTCGATGACGATCTGCGCGCACGCGAGCGCGTCGGCGGTGGCGTCGTGGTGGGCGAAGTCGAGGTGGCCGGCGGCCGCCGCGACAAACGGGAGCCGGTACGACGGGAGGTCGTACGTCTTGCGCGCGACGTGCAGGCTGCAGAGGTAGCGGGCCTCCGGTGCGACCTGACCGGTGACCTCGCATGCGGTGCGGAGGACCCGCATGTCGAAGCCGGCGTTGTGGGCGACGAGGATGTCGTCGCCGACGAAATCGAGCAGGCGCGGCAGCTGCTCCGTCCAGGTGGGGGCCGTCACGACGTCGGACTCGCGGATCCCGTGGATGCCGACGTTGACCTCGAAGAAGCGGTCGTGGCCGGCCGGGGGGCGGATCAGCCAGCCCTCCGAGGCGACAACGCGACCGCCCCGGACCCGGGCCACTCCCACGGCGCACGCCGAGGCGTTGGAGGGATTCGCCGTCTCGAAGTCGATCGCGGTGAAGTCCAAGGGCATGCCCTCACCTTCGCCGCCGGGAGGCCCGCCCCGGCGGAGGCGCGCCGCCGGGAACCGGGACCGGCGGGCGCGGCGCCGCGCGCCCGCCGCGTAGAGTGGATGCCCGTGGCTCTCACCATCGGAATCGTCGGACTGCCCAACGTCGGCAAGTCCACCCTCTTCAACGCCCTCACCAAGAACGACGTGCTCGCGGCGAACTACCCGTTCGCGACGATCGAGCCGAACGTCGGCGTGGTGAACCTGCCGGACCCCCGGCTCGACACCCTCGCGGAGATCTTCTCGTCCGAGCGCATCCTGCCCGCGACGGTGTCGTTCGTCGATATCGCCGGCATCGTGCGCGGTGCGAGCGAGGGCGAGGGCCTCGGCAACAAGTTCCTCGCCAACATCCGCGAGGCCGACGCGATCGCCCAGGTCGTCCGCGGGTTCGCCGACGACGACGTCGTCCACGTCGACGGGGCCGTGAACCCGAAGAACGACATGGAGACGATCAACGCCGAGCTCCAGCTCGCCGACCTCGAGACCCTCGAGAAGGCGATCGTGCGCTACGAGAAGGAGGTGCGCGGCAAGAAGCTCGACCCCTCGGTCCTCGAGACGGCGAAGGCCGCGCAGGAGGCGCTGCAGCGCGGCGAGCTCCTCTCGGCATCCGGGATCGATCTCTCGCCCATCCGCGAACTCGGCCTGCTCAGCGCCAAGCCGTTCATCTTCGTCTTCAACGTCGACGAGGCCGTCCTCACGGATGCCGCCCGCAAGGCGGAACTCGCCGCGCTGGTCGCGCCCGCCCAGGCCGTCTTCCTCGACGCGAAGATCGAGTCCGAGCTCGCCGAGCTCGACCCGGAGGATGCTGCGGAACTGCTCGCCTCGACCGGGCAGGACGAGTCGGGCCTGGACCAGCTCGCCCGGGTCGGGTTCGACACCCTCGGGCTGCAGACCTACCTGACGGCCGGCCCCAAGGAGGCCCGCGCCTGGACGATCGGCAAGGGATGGAAGGCGCCGCAGGCCGCCGGCGTCATCCACACCGACTTCGAGAAGGGCTTCATCAAGGCCGAAGTCATCTCGTTCGAGGATCTCGTCGCGACCGGCTCGGTCCAGGAGGCGCGGGCCAAGGGCAAGGCGCGCCTCGAGGGCAAGGACTACGTCATGCAGGACGGCGACGTCGTCGAGTTCCGCTTCAACAACTGAAGGACCTCTCCCATGTCACAGATCCAGCGCCAGGTGTTCGACGCCGAGGCTCGTGCCATCCCGTTCATCGACGAGGGGGAGGGTCCCGCCCTCGTCCTGATCCCCGCTCAGGGCCTCGACGTGGCCTACCTCGGCGGGCTCGCGAGCATCCTCGAGGAGGAGGGGTTCCGGATCGTCCGTATCGGTTCGCGGCGCCCCGGCCCCGCTGCGGTGTCGATGCACGACCTGGCGCAGGACGTCATCGACGTCCTCGACCACCTCGGGATCGCCGCGGCGTGGATCGGCGGTCACGCGTTCGGCGGCGCGGTCGCGCGGACGGTCGCCCTCGACCACCCCGGCCGGGTCAGCGGAGTCCTGCTCCTCGGTGTCGAGTCGACGCGTCCGCTCGAGGACGACGCCGCCCGCGCCCTCCAGACCGCCTTCGCCACGTCGGTCGAGGCCCCCGACGCGGATGCCGTCCGCACCCTCGTCGGCCCCGGGATCGACACCGCGCTGGCCTGGGACGTGTTCGCCCGCTCGCGCGACCTCGAGGTCGAGGACCTGCAGAGCGGAGCCCTCGCCTCCACCCCGGTCGCGGACTGGGCGACCCTCGCGGCATCTCTTCCGATCCTCATCATCCAGGGCGCCGACGACGCGATCACACCGCCGGCGAACGGCGACGATCTGCAGGCGACCGCGGCCGACCGCACGAGCGTCGTGCGGCTGCCCGGTGCCGGCCATCTCTTCCCCATGACCCACCCGGGGGAGACGGCCTTCCAGATCGAGGATTACCTCGGCTGGGACTGATCAGCGGGAGCGCCGCAGCGTCTCGCTGGGCTGCTCGCCGAACTCCGCGCGGTAGTGCTGCGCGAAGCGCGGCAGGTGGGCGAAGCCCCAGCGCCGGGCGACGTCGGCGACCGTCGTCTGCGGCGGTTCGGCGGCGACCAGTTCCGCCCGGACGGCGGCGAGGCGTGCGCCGCGCACGTACGCGGCCGGTGTGGTGTCGAGCACGCGCGCGAAGGCGTTCTGCAGCCCTCGCACGCTGAGGCGCGCGGCCCGCGCGATGTCGCCGACGCTGAGGGGGTCGGCCAGGTGCGCGTCGATGAACGCGGTCGCCCGACCCACGGCATCCGTTCCGGCGCGGGTGTCGGGCCGGTCCGCGACCGATCGGATGTCGAACGCGTGCTGCGTCGCGGCGAAGACCGCATCGACGGCGGCCTGACGGATGAGGGGGTTGTGCAGCAGCTCGGGATCGTCGAAGACACGGGTGACGTGGTCGATCGTGAGGTCCCAGTGCCGTTGCAGTTCGGGGGAGAGGGCGTGGATCGCACCGAAGTGCAGTGCGGACTCGTCGTGACCGGTGAAGGCGCCGAGGGCGGGCAGATCCACGCTGAGGATGTCGGCCGTCACCTCGCGCGACCACGACTCGGCGCTCCCGGGCCGCAGCAGGAACGGCCGGCCCGCGTCGACCTCCTCGCCGTTGGTGACGGTGCGGAGGTCGCCGTCCCGGCGCCGGGCGATCGCGACCGCGCCGGTGATGGCGGACTCGACGTGCAGGTGGGTGTCGATGCCGAACGAGGTCAGCAGGAGGCGGTCGTCACCGACGATCCGGTGCCGGAGGGCGAGGGGGGTGCCGATGTCGCGGACGGCGATCCGGGTACTCAGCTGCGCGACGGCGCTCTGCACTCCTGCGGCGTCGCTCGCGACGATGGTCTGGTCGCGGACCTTCGGATCGACGTCAACGCGCATGCCGCATACTCCTGACGACCCGGCGCCGGATCACCCGATCCGCTCCGATGACCCTACCCCGGCCGCGGCGCTTCCCTGCGGCTCGGGCACGAGGTAGAGGCCGGAGGGGGAGTTCGCGACGTAGCTGAGCGCGTCGAGCCAGGCGGGGTTGAGGCTCGGCTGCCGGCTTCCGAAGTACTGGAAGTTCAGGTCGCCTCCCGGGTGGAGCCAGACGACCTGTCGGCCGTCGCCGAGGCTCTGGTCGTTGCGCCACATGAACGTGAACGACTCGCCGCGGCGCAGTTTGGTCGTGATGACCACCTGCAGGTGGGCGAGCACCCGGTCCTCGAAATCGACACGGATGCGTTCGTTATAGATGAACTTTCCCACGGTGCTCCTTCTGCGGCGGTGTAGCCATTATGCGCACGGATATCCGTTTTGCGCACATCGACCCCGCGGCCCGGAGAACGCGAGGGGATCGTAGGATGAGACGCGGGCACCGGTGTGAGGAGACGCCATGACCGTGTTCGAGGAGCACTTCCGTTCCGCGGACGTAGGCGAAGCCAAGGCCTACATCCGGCGTAGCTACGGCAAGGTCCAGCTCGACGCCGACGACCTCGTCTTCGAGGAATCGAGCACCGGCGACGAGCGGTTCGGTCTCCGACGGCTGCACGTGGAGGGCGGCTACAGCGCGTCGTGCGAGCTCGAGTCCGTCATCGTCGTGCAGAGCGACGACCGCTACGAATGGGAGGTCGACGGCGTCCGGGGCACCGCCGAGGCCCCCGTGCTGTTCCAGCCCGGGACGCTGGACTGTCGACTCCAGGACGCCCGGGTGCGGGTCGTCGCGCTCCCCGTCGAGGTCCTGAGGGACGTCGCGCGGACCGTGTACAACGACGACACCCTGACCCTGCGATTCGGTGGTACCGCCCCGTCCACTCCGGCTCTCTCCCGGGCGTGGCACTCCGCGGCGGCACTGGCGTTCGACACCGAGTCCCTCCTCGGCAACGACCTCGTGCGCGCCTCCGTCTTCCGCTCGCTCGCGGTCACCACCCTCGAGACCTTCGCCGCCGTCGAGGATGCCCACGTGCGGCGCGAGACGGTCGCGCAGCAGCAGGCGGCTTACCGCACCGCCGTGGCCTTCTTCGAGGACCACGCCTCGCTGCCGATCACGATCGACGACGCCGCCGCTGCGGCGGGCGTCGGCTCGGCTGCGCTGGACCGCGCGTTCCGCACCCACTCCGTTCCGGAGCGAACCCCCGCCGAGCACCTGACGGCGGTCCGGCTGGATGCCGCGCACGCCGACATTCTGCGCGCCCCCCTCGACGGGACGGTGACCGTCGCCGAGATCGCCTCACGCTGGGGGTTCACCGAGACGGGGCTCACCCGTCACCACCTGCGGAGCTACGGGACGACGCCCCACGAGCTCCTCGGGCTCTGACGCGCGCGGGTCAGTCCTCGTCGGCCTCGGGTTGACCCGGTCCGGGCCCGGGGCGGGCGACCGCGTCGTCGGCGATGTCGATGCGCGTCACCCCGTCGTGCTCGCTCACCCGGACGTCGTACTCGGCACTCGGCGCGCCACGGTCCTCGGGCTTGTCGACTCCTGCGGTGTCGTCGGTCATCGCCGGTCCTCTCGTCGTGTCGTGCGTGAACGCTATCCCGCAGCCCGTCGCGTCGTGCCTGCCTTGCGCCGGACGGGGCCGGTCGCTAGCGCCGGTCGTACGGACCTCCCGCACAGCCGGACGCGGGAGAATCGAGGCATGCGCGTCCTCTCGTCCCTCCCCGCCTCCGTGCGCGCCGCCCTCGCCGGCATCGTCGTCGCTCTGGCGGCGGTCCTGACCGTCGCGAACCCCGCCGCAGCGCACGACGAGCTCGTCGGGAGCTCCCCGGCTTCCGGCGCCGACCTGGCCGAGGCGCCCGCGGAGATCACCCTCACATACTCGGCCGCCATCATGACCGAGGGGGCGACGGTCGCGGTCTTCGACGCGGCGGGGCGCGACTGGGCGCAGGGCGATCCGACCATCGACACCAACACCCTCACGATGGCGCTCGAGGGGGAGCTGCCGGCCGCCGGCTACGTCGTCGAGTGGCGCGTCGTCTCCAGCGACGGGCACCCCATCAGCGGGACCATCCCGTTCACGGTCGGCGGCGGCGCCCCCATCACCTCCGACGACGTCGCCGGTGAGGCCCTCCCGGGCGACGACGGTGCGCTGCTCCCCGTCGTCGTGGGCTCGGTGATCGCGGTCGCCGTGATCGCCGTCGTCGTCGGCATCGTCCTCTCCCGTCGCCGGACCCGGTCGGACGAGAGCTGACACGACGGATGCCGCACCCCGCGCGCCTGCGGGGGTGCGGCATCCGGTGGGTCAGACGGTCTGCGCCGCGTGACGTCCTTCGGCGATCTCCTCGACGAGCTTGGCGTCGAAGGCCGGCAGGTCGTCGGGGGTGCGGCTCGACACGAGGCCGGCGTCGACGACCACCTCCTCGTCCTGCCACGTCGCCCCGGCATTGACGAGGTCGGTGCGCAGGCTCGGGTAGCTCGTCAGGGTGCGCCCGCCCAGGACGTCGGCCTCCACGAGCAGCCAGGCCGCGTGGCAGATCGCGCCGACCGGCTTGTGCTGCGCGAAGAAGTCGCGCGCGAGGCGGACGGCGGCCGCGTCCAGGCGCAGGTCGTCCGCGTTCACGACACCGCCCGGGAGGACGAGGGCGTCGAAGTCCGCGGCCTCCGCCTCCTCGGTCGTCACATCGACCCGCTGCTCGTGCCCGTTCTTACCGGTGATGCTCCCGGCGTCGGGGGAGACGAGCACGGCGGTGGCGCCGGCATCCGTCACCGCCTGCCAGGGCGAGGTCAGTTCGCTGTCTTCGAATCCGTCGGTCGCGACGAACGCGACACGCATTCCGCTGAGGGTTCCGTCGGTGCTGCTCATGGCCCGCACGTTACGCCGCGGCCCGCGCCGGTGGCGGGCCCTTGACCGCGGCCCCGCCCGCGTTTATGCGGCGTAGGCTGATCGACATGGCGATGTCGAACCTGCCGACCCCGAACCTGCAGCCCGTCCCCACGACGACGGATGCCGCCGAAGAGAAGCCGACTCTGCAGATCCTCGATCAGGGCGCCGCGTGCTGCGGCGGCGGCAGCTGCAGCATCGACTGACGGCTCCCGCACCGGCGGCGTCAAGGCGCCGCGGGGATCAGTGCGCCGCGGCCGGGAGATCGACCTCGCCCTCGGCGGGCTTGCGGACGAACAGGGCGAGGGCGACCGCCGCCGTGGCGACGATCGCACCGACGAGGAACGCGGCGTGGATGCCGTCGGCCTTGGCGATGACCTCGTCGCTGCCGTCGGCGAGGGCGCCGGCCGTGACCACGGTCATGATCGCGACGAACACGGCGGTGCCGGCGGCGCCGGCGACCTGCTGCAGCGTGCCGACCGTCGCCGAACCGTAGGGGTAGAACCGGCGGGGGAGCGAGCCGAGCGCGGACGTCATGAGTGGGGTGAACGTGAGTCCGAGCCCCAGGCTCAGCGTGAGGTGCACCGCGATGACGAAGGCGACACCGGTGTCCGGACCGAAGAACGTCATGCCCCACAGGGCCGCGGCGGCCAGCAGCATCCCCGGGATCACGAGGGGGGTCGGTCCGAAGCGGTCGAACGCGTTGCCGACGAACGGCGCCATCGCGCCCATGAGGATGCCGCCGGGGAGCAGCACGAGGCCCACCCCGAGCACGTCCAGGCCGAGGACCTGCTGGAGGTAGATGGGGAGCAGGATGATCGACCCGAACAGCGCCATGAACACGATGACGACGAGCACGATCGCGAGCGAGAAGGCCGGCGTCTGGAACGTCCGGAGATCGAGGAGGGCGCTGTCGGTCTTCTGCAGGTGGAGCTGGCGCAGGACGAACAGGACGAGGGATGCGGCGCCGACGGCGAGCGGGATCCAGACGGGCACAGGGGTGTGACCGGATGCCGATTCGCCGATCGCGCTGAAGCCGTAGATCAGCCCGCCGAAGCCGAAGGCCGACAGGGGGACCGAGAGCAGATCGAAGCGCGCATCGGGTCGCGTCGTGGTGACGTTCTTGACCCACACCGCTCCGAGCGCCAGGGCGAGGAGGACGATCGGCAGCATGACCCAGAAGATCGCGTGCCAGGTCAGCGTCGACAGGATCACGCCCGAGACGGTCGGCCCGATCGCCGGCGCGACCGCGATGACGACGGAGATGAGGCCCATCATCCGTCCGCGGTGCGACGGGGGAACGATGTTGAGGACCGTCGTGAACAGGAGGGGCAGCATGATCGCGGTGCCGCTGGCCTGCACGATGCGGCCCACGAGGAGGAAGCCGAAGCCGGGAGCGAGGGCGGCGATGAGCGTGCCGGCGGCGAACAGGCTCATCGCGGCGAAGAAGACGGAGCGCAGCGGGAAGCGCTCGAGCAGGAAGCCGGTCAACGGGATGACGACAGCCATCGTCAGCAGGAAGCCGGTGGTCAGCCACTGACCCGAGGCGACGGTGATGTCCAGGTCCGCGACGATGTCGGTCAGTGCGACCGACATGGTCGTCTCGTTCAGGATGACGACGAATGCGGCGACGACGAGCAGCGCGATGACCGGACCGGTTCTGGCGGGTCGCGAATCGGTCGGGACGACGGGAGTGGAAGCGGTGTCCGAAAGGGGCACGAGGATCCTTCGAGTGGGCGGGATGCGGCGGAGGTGCCGGGCCCGGGCGAGCCGTTCAGCTTAACGGATGCTGTGAGCCGGGCATTCCCGCGCCGGCGCCGCGACCCCGGCGCGAGGCTATGGTGACGGGATGAGCATGGGCGGACCCGGAGGCGGGCGGGGCGGGTTCCGCGCGGTCGACGAGGAGGCCCAGCGCCGCCGCAACGCGTCGGCCCCCGAGGTCCCCGACCTCGGCCGCCGCGTCGCCGCGCTGTTCCGGCCGTACCGCCGCCGGCTCGCGGTGACGGCCGTCCTCGTCGTCGCGGGTGCGGCGGTGGGCGTCATCCCGCCCCTACTCGTGCAGCGGATCTTCGACGACGCGCTCTTCCCCGTCGACGGTTCGTCGCCCCGGCTCGGCCTGCTCGGTGTCCTCGTCCTCTCGATGATCGCGCTGTTCGTGCTCGGCGCGGGGCTCGGCATCGCGCAGACCTGGCTCACCTCGACCGTCGGCAACCGCGTCACGGGGGACCTGCGGGTGCGGATGTTCGAGCACCTGCAGGCCATGGACCTCGGCTTCTTCACCCGCACGAAGACGGGCGTCATCCAGTCCCGTCTGCAGAACGACGTCGGCGGCGTCTCGGGCGTGCTCACCAACACGGTGACGAGCATCCTCGGCAACACCGTCACGGTGATCTCGGCGCTCGTCGCGATGGTGCTGATCGACGTGCGGTTGACCCTCATCGCCGTCGTGATGATGCCGATCCTCGTGCTCGTCCAGCGCCGGGTGGGTCAGGTGCGGGCGCGCATCGCGGGGCAGACGCAGGAGTCCCTCTCCGAGCTCAGCGCGATCACGCAGGAGACCCTGAGCGTCTCCGGCATCCTGCTGTCGAAGTCGTTCAACCGCCAGCGCGCAGAGTCCGAGCGGTACGCCGCCGAGAACCGCACGCAGATCGGCCTGCAGGTGCGGCAGGCGATGAGCGGTCAGGGCTTCTTCGCCGTCGTGCAGATCATCATGTCCTCCGTGCCCGCCGTCATCTACCTCGTCGCGGGCCTCTTCATCTCGGGCGACGGCCCCGCGATCACGGCCGGTGCCGTCGTGGCCTTCACGACGGTGCAGGCGCGCCTGCTGATGCCGCTCATGGGGCTCATGCGCGTGGCGCTGGACGTCCAGACCTCGCGCGCCCTGTTCGCCCGCATCTTCGAGTACCTCGATCTGCGACCCGCGATCACCGACCGCCCCGACGCGATCGACGTGACGGCGGCGCCGGGTCCGCTCGGACGGATCGAGTTCCGCGACGTGTCCTTCCGGTACCCGGATGCCGGTCCGCAGAGCCCCGCGACGCTCGACGGCGTGTCCTTCCTCGCCGAGCCGGGCCAGCACGTCGCGTTCGTGGGACCGTCGGGGGCCGGCAAGACGACGATCCTCTACCTCGCCCCGCGCCTGTACGAGCCGGCGGCGGGCACGGTGCTGTTCGCCGGTGCCGACGTCCGCACCCTCGCCCACGCCTCGATCATCGACCGGATCGGGATCGTGTCGCAGGAGACATACCTCTTCCACGCCTCGATCCGCGACAACCTGCGCTACGCCCGGCCGGAGGCGACGGATGCCGAGATCGAGGCCGCGTGCGTCGCCGCCAACATCCATCACGTCATCGCGGGTTTCGAAGACGGGTACGACACGATCGTGGGCGAGCGCGGGTACCGGCTCTCGGGCGGGGAGAAGCAGCGGATCGCCATCGCGCGCGTGCTGCTCAAGGACCCGCCCGTGCTGCTCCTCGACGAGGCGACCTCGGCGCTCGACACGGTCTCGGAACGCGTCGTGCAGGAGGCGATCGACGAGGCGGCGCGGGGGCGCACCACCCTGTCGATCGCGCACCGGCTCTCGACGGTCGTCGCCGCGGACGTCATCCACGTCGTGAGCGGCGGGCGCATCGTCGAGTCCGGCACGCACGCCGAGCTCCTCGCTCTCGGCGGTCTCTACGCGGAGCTCGCCGCCCAGCAGATCGCGGCGGGGCGCATCGAGGGCGCGGTCTGATCCGCACCGCGCCCGCGCGTCACCAGGCGAGGGCGGCGGCGCGGAGCGCCGCGGAGTCCGCGTCGAGAGGGATGCCGTCGCGCTCGGCGCGCTCGGTGAGTCCACGGGTGAACGCGCCGAGGAGCTTCCGGTAGGCGTCGTCGGGGTGGTGTTCGGCGACCCGCACGAGGGCGGGGACGTCCATTCCGAGGATGAGGCGCACCCGTGACCGCGCGGCGGCGGTGCGTCCGGCGGCATCGAGGACCGCGAGGCCGCCGCTCATGCCGTCGAGGTAGTCCTGCAGGACGGGGACCGCGTGACGGCGCTGCGTGATCGAGGTGCCGTCGGCGCGCTCGCGCCAGTGGACGACGACGTCGGGGACCACGTCGATGCCGTGGGCGGCGCTGTAGAGCTGCTGGGCGACGACCTGGTCCTCGTAGGCCTTGTCCTCCGTGAACCGCAGGCCCTCGCGGCGCCACAGGTCCAGGCGGCTCACCTTCGACCACGCGACGATGTTGCCCGAGACGTCGGGGTGTTCCGCCAGGCTCGTGCCGCGCCTGGCGGGGGAGGTCGAGGCGGCGACCCACGGCTGCACGACCCCGGGGGCGTAGTGACCCGCGGCATCCGCTCGCAGTCGGACGTACGCGCCGACGGCGACCTCGCTGCCGGAGACCTCGAGGCTCCCCACGAGGATCTCGAGCGCGCGAGGGGTCATGACGTCGTCGGCGTCGAAGAAGCCGACGAGCGGGGTGTCGACGAGCTCGAGCGCCTCGTTGCGCGATGCGCCGAGGCCGCGGGCGACCTCGTGGCGCACGAGGCGGAAGCGGGGATCCGCCGCCGCGGTGGCGGCGAAGGCCTCGGCCGTCCGGTCCCGCGAGGCGTCGTCGACGAGGATCGCGCGGAAGTCGCTGCGGGTCTGGGCGCGGAGGGAGGCGAGGGCCTCGTCCACGAAGGCGCCGACATCGCGACCGGGCACGATGACGGTGACGGTCGGGGAGCTCATCACCGCGATCGTACCGCCGCGACGGAGGCCGCGACCGCGTCGGCGATCCGGGTCGGGTCGCCCGCGGCGTGGTGGCCGAAACTGAACCGCACGGACGTCTGCGCGACCTCGCGGGCGATCCCGAGGGCGACGAGGACGTGCGACGGTTCGTCGCTGCCCGCCGCGCAGGCCGAGCCGCTCGAGGAGACCACCCCGCGGCGTTCGAGTTCGAGGAGCACGGCCTCGCCGCTCACCCCCGCGAACGTGAAGCTCGCGGTGCCGGGGAGGCGACGGGTCGGATGCCCCGTGGCGACCGCTTCGGGGACGAGCGTCTGCACGCGGGCGACGAAGGCGTCCCGGAGGGCGCCGACCCGTGCGGACGCGGCGTCGCGCTCCCGTTCGGCGAGTTCGAGTGCGAGGGCGAATCCGACCGCGCCGGCGACGTTCTGCGTGCCGCTGCGCCGATCGCGTTCCTGGCCGCCGCCGTGGAGGACGGGCTCCAGGGGGACGCGGCCCCGGACGGCGAGGACGCCGATCCCCTGTGGCGCACCGATCTTGTGGCCCGCGAGCGACAGGGCGTCGGCGCCGGTCCCCGACAGCGGGAGCCATCCCGCCGCCTGCACCGCGTCGAGGTGGAGGGGGATGCGGCTGCCCACCGCGACGGCGGCGAGGGCCGCGGCATCCTGCACCGTGCCGATCTCGTTGTTGGCGTACCCGACCGACACGAGGACCGTGTCGTCCTGCAGCGCGCCGGCGAGGACCGCGGGGTCCACTACACCGTGGGGGTCCACCGGCAGGCGGGTCGCCCGCACGCCGTGGACGCGTTCGAGGTGGTCGACCGAGGCGAGGACGGACTCGTGCTCGATCGCGGTGGTGACGACGTGGCCGGCGCGCCCGTGACGCAGGAGGGCGGCGACGGCGACCCCCTTGATCGCGAGGTTGTTCGCCTCCGTCGCCCCGGAGGTGAAGACCACGTCCCCCGGACGCATGCCGAGCACCGCGGCCACCCGCCGCCGCGCGTCCTCCAGCGCACCCGCGGCATCCTCCCCGACGGTGTGGTGGCTCGACGGATTGCCGAACCGGTCGCCCAGGAAGGGCAGCATCGCCTCGCGCACCTCGGCGCGCACCGGGCCGGAGGCGGCGTGGTCGAGGTAGAGCACGTCAGGCCTCGTCGATGCGGACGTCGAGCCCCAGGTCGAGCGCGCGCGCCGAATGGGTGAGGGCGCCGACGGAGATGACGTCCACGCCGGTCTCCGCGATCGCGCGGACCGTGTCGAGCGACACGCCGCCCGACGCCTCGACCGTCGCGCGTCCGGCGACCTGGGCGACACCGGTCCGCAGGTCGTTGAGCGAGAAGTTGTCGAGCATGATCGTGCCGATACCGGCGGCGAGCACGGCCTCGATCTGGTCGAGGCGGTCGACCTCCACCTCGAGGTGCGTCGTGTGGGGGAGTCGCGTCTTCGCGTCGCGGAGGGCGTCGGTCACCGACATCCCGGAGCGGACCAGGACGGCGAGGTGGTTGTCCTTGGCCATGACGGCATCCGACAGCGAGTACCGGTGGTTCGCGCCGCCGCCGCTGCGGACCGCGTGGCGTTCGAACGTCCGCAGGCCCGGGGTCGTCTTGCGCGTGTCGGCGATGCGCACACCGGTGCCGGTGACCGCGTCGACGTAGCGCGCCGTGAGGGTGGCGACCCCCGACATCCGCTGGGCGAAGTTCAGTCCGATGCGCTCCGCGGTGAGCACCGCGCGGGCGGGCCCGGTGACGACCGCGAGGACGTCGCCGGGGGCGAACCGGGTCCCGTCCGCGGCGCGCACGTCGACCGCCACGTGCGCATCGGTCAGGGTGAAGGCCGCCGCGAAGACCTCGCCGCCGCTGAACACGCCGGACTCGCGCGCGACGAGCTCCGCCGTCGCGGTGGCGGATTCCGGGATGAGCGCCTCGCTCGTGAGGTCGCCCCACGGCGCATCCTCGGCGAGGGCGGCGCGGACGGTGGTCTCGATGACGGCGGGGGAGAGCATCAGGCAGCGCCTTCCAGGTCGGTGCGGGCGGTCGGGGCGGCGGGATCGTCGGTGCGCAGATGGGACCCGACGGATCCGGTGCGTGCGGCAGCCGCGGCGACGACGAGCTGCGCGACCTGCAGGAGGTTCGCGTCCTCGTGAGCGCGGACCGTGACCGGCGCCGGCGCCTCCGCCCGCCACGCGGCGAGCGTGCGGGCCGCGCGCGTCAGCCCTGTGCCGTCGCGGGACACGCCGGCATCCGCCCACATCAGTTCCTGCAGCGCACGCCGGGAGAACGGCGGATGCGGGATGCCGGCGGTTGCCGGCTCGACGACGGGCGATGCCGGCGCTCCCGTGGGCACGGGCCAGGGGCGCCCCGCGTCGGTCGCCGCCGCAGCCCCGGCGCGAGCGCCGAACACGGCGCCTTCGAGCAGCGAGTTCGAGGCGAGCCGGTTGGCGCCGTGCACGCCGGTGCGGGCGACCTCGCCGACCGCGTAGAGACCCGGGACGTCGGTGCGGCCGTCGAGATCGGTCACGACCCCGCCCATGAGGTAGTGCGCCGCCGGGGTGACGGGGATCGGCTCGCGGGCCCAATCGAGGCCGCGCGCGCGGACCGCGGCGTCGATCGTCGGGAAGCGCGCCGCGAGGAACGCCGCGCGGCGGTCGGGGTCGCTGCTGTGGAGGCCGGTCGCGTCGAGGAGGACGGGCCGGCCGCCCTGGCGCGCCATCGCGGCGGCGATCGCCCGCGTGACGACGTCGCGCGGACCGAGTTCGCCGTCGGGGTGCGCCTCGAGGGCGAAGCGCCGCCCGGTCTCGTCGCGCAGGACCGCACCCTCGCCGCGGACGGCCTCCGAGACGAGGAACGCCTCGCCCACGGCGAGCACGGTCGGGTGGAACTGCACGAACTCCAGGTCGCGCACCGCGGCGCCGGCGCGCGCCGCCAGCGCGATGCCGTCCCCGGTCGCGACGGTCGGATTCGTGGAGTGCGCGAAGAGCTCGCCCGCTCCGCCCGTGGCGAGGATCACGGCATCCGCCTCGATCCGCGCGCCGCCGTGGAGCTCCACCCCCGCGACCCTGCTGTCCTTGCGCACGAGCTCCGCAACGAACGCGTGCTCGCGGACGCTCACTCGACTCGCACGCACCCGGGCGACCAGGGCACGCTGGATCTCCGCGCCGGTCGCGTCGCCGCCCGCGTGCAGGATGCGGGGGAAGGAGTGCGCGCCTTCGAGCCCGCCCCGCAGGGTTCCCGACTCGTCGCGATCGAAGTCGACACCGGCGGCGATCAGTTCGCGGATGCGGTCGGGACCCTCCTCGACCAGGACGGCGACGGCGCCCGGATCGGCGAGGCCGGCTCCCGCGACGAGGGTGTCCCGCGCGTGGTCGGCGGTGCGGTCGGCGGGTGAGAGCGCGCCGGCGATGCCGCCCTGCGCGTACCGGGTGTTCGCCTCGGTCAGCGCCGCCTTCGTCACGAGGGTGACCTGGCAGCCGGCGGCCATGGCGTGCAGGGCCGCGGTGAGGCCCGCGATCCCCGATCCGACGACGACGACGACCGTGGTCACGGCTTGGCCGCCAGCATCCGCTCGAGGGCGATCCGCGCAGGAACCGCGACGTCCGACGGGACCTGGATGCGGTTGCGCACCTCGCCGGCCACGAGGCCCTCGAGCACCCACGCGAGGTATCCCGGGTGGATGCGGTACATCGTCGAGCACGGGCAGACGACGGGGTCGAGGCAGAAGATCTCGTGCTGCGGGAACTGGGCCGCGAGGCGCTGGACGAGGTTGATCTCCGTGCCGATCGCGAACGTCGTCGGTTCGGTCGCGGCGGCGATGGCCTTGCGGATGTAGTCCGTGGACCCCGCCTCGTCGGCGGCGTCGACGACGTCCATCGGGCACTCGGGGTGGACGATCACGCGGACGCCGGGGTGCTCCGCGCGCGCCTGGGCGATCTGGTCGACGGTGAAACGGCGGTGCACCGAGCAGAACCCGTGCCAGAGGATGACCCGGGCGTCCTCGAGGTCGGCCTCGGTCGAGCCGCCGAGGGGCTTGCGCGGGTTCCACATCGGCATCCGCTCGAGCGGGACCCCCATCGCCTTCGCGGTGTTGCGCCCCAGGTGCTGGTCGGGGAAGAAGAGGACCCGCCGGCCGCGGGCGAACGCCCACTCCAGCACCGTGCGGGCGTTCGAGGACGTGCAGACGATGCCGCCGTGACGACCGACGAAGCCCTTGATCGCCGCGGAGGAGTTCATGTAGGTCACCGGGATGACGGGGAGCAGCCCCTCGGCATCCGGGGTGTCCATGTCGCCGTAGACGTCGGCGAGCTGCTCCCAGCACTCCTCGACCTGGTCGATGTCGGCCATGTCGGCCATCGAGCAGCCCGCGGCCAGGTTCGGGAGGATGACGGACTGCTCGGGACGGGAGAGGAGGTCGGCGGTCTCGGACATGAAGTGGACGCCGCAGAAGACGATCGCCTCCGCCTCGGGGTGTTCGAGCGCCGCGTTGGCCAGCTGGAAGGAGTCGCCGACGTAGTCCGCGTGGGTGACGACCTCTTCGCGCTGGTAGAAGTGCCCGAGCACCACGACGCGGTCGCCGAGCGTCGCCTTGGCGGCGACGATCCGTGCGGCGAGCTCCTCCTCGCCGGCCTCGCGGTACTCGGCGGGGAGCTCGCCTTGGCGAGGAGCCCCGGTCGGGATGACGTCGCCCATGGACGAGCCCGGCCCGTACCCGGGACGGGTGTCGAAGGTCCACGGCCCCGCGGCGAGGTCGGTGGTGCAGGTCTCGGTCGTCAGCTCACCGGCGACGATCGCCTGGATCTCGTGGTCGACGCTGGGGTCCACGGGGCTGGGGTCCACGGGGCGGGGCTGGAGGGTGACGGGGGTGGCGCTCATGTCGGTTCGAGTCCTTCACTGCGGGAGCGGGCCGCGATCGGCCAGCTCGACGTCCTGGTTGTAGCGGTACAGCCGCGCGGGCCGGTGGCTGCCCGTACGGAAGTCGTCGGTGGGGATGAGGGTGCCCGACCCCTCGACCTGCCGTCGGAAGTTGGCGGGGTCGAGCCGGCGACCGAGGATCGCTTCGTACACCTCGCGGAGTTCGGCGAGGGTGAACCGGTCGGGCAGGAAGCCGTGCGCGATGCGGCTGTAGCCCACCTTGTTGCGCAGGCGCCAGAGGGCGTAGTCGACGATGTGGTTGTGGTCGAACGCGAGCGCCGGAAGGGCGGTCGCGTCGAACCACGCCACGTTGTGCTGCTCGGTCGCCCGGGCGATGTCCTCGCGGACGAGCGCCCAGTAGACGATCGACACGACGCGCCCGGGGGAGCGGCCGACGTCGCCGAACGCGTAGAGCTGCTCGAGGTAGCTGGGCGCGAGACCCGTCGTCTCGGCGAGGGTGCGCGACGCGGTGGACTCGAGGTTCTCCGCGGGATCGACCCAGCCGCCCGGGAGCGCCCACTGACCCTCGTGGGGGTCGCGGGTGCGGCGGACGAGGGGGAGCTCGATGCGCGCGTCGTCGGCCTCGCGCCGCAACCGGAAGATGACGGTCGAGACGGCGACGCCGATGGGGGGAGGGGAGGTTGTTCTTGTCATAGTGACCTTAACTGCCGACGTCGATCTTAGAGTCGACATGACCAGAACCGCAACACGAACCGATTTCCCAGCAGCGGCGGCCTACGCTGATCGGGAGGAACCGCCGGCTCTCCCGGGCGGACTCGTCAAGGGAGGCCCGCCGTGCTCGTCGTCGACATCATCGTCGTGCTCGTGCTCATCGCCGCGCTGTTCGGCGGACTCCTGCGGGGTCTCGTGGCCACCGCCGGCACGCTCGTCGGCATCGTTCTCGGCGCCGTCGTCGCCGTGTGGCTCACCCCCGTCATCGCGCCCGCCTTCACGGGCTGGGAGTACCGCAGCCTCGTGCTGGCGATCATCGCCCTCGGCATCGTGGCCCTCCTCGCCGCGCTCGGGACGGCCGTCGGTAGACGACTCCGCCGCGGCGTCGACCGCGCGCGGCTCGCCCCGCTCGACCGCATCCTCGGCGGCGTCGTGAACACCGCCGCGGCCGCCGTCGTGTTGTTGCTCACGAGCGGCGCGATCGTCGGCTCCGGGATGCCGGTGGTCGCCCCCGCCGTCGCTTCGTCCCGCGTCCTAGGCGCCCTCGACGCCCTCACCCCGCCGGCGGTCGATTCCGCGCTCGCCGAGTTCCGCGGCTTCATCGTCGACGAGGGCATCCCGCGCGTCGGGGAGCTCCTGGCGCCCGAGGTGGAGCCGACGGCGCCCCCCGTCTCGCTCGACGATCCCGCGCTCGAGCGGGCCGCGGCATCCGTCGCCCGCATCAGCGGCAACGCCTACGCGTGCGGTGCGTCGCTCACCGGGTCGGGGTTCGTCGCCGCGCCCGATCTCGTCGTCACGAACGCCCACGTCGTCGCCGGTGTCGACGAGCCGCTGGTCGAACTGCCGGGACGGGATGCCGAGGAGGGCCGCATCGTCTACTTCGACCCCATCGACGACCTCGCCGTCATCAGCGTCGACGGCCTCGACGCGGCACCGCTCGAGATCGTCGACCCGGTCGCGGCGGGGACCCCCGTTGCCGTCCAGGGCTACCCGCTGGGCGGTCCCTTCACGAGCAGTGCCGCCTACGTCCTCTCGGTCGGCAGCGCCGTCGTCTCCGACATCTACGAGGACAGCTCCCAGGCGCGCGAGATCTACGCCCTCGAGGCGAACGTGCGTCCGGGCAACTCGGGCGGTCCCCTCCTCACCGAGAACGGCGAGGTGGCGGGTGTGGTCTTCGCCCGTGGCCAGGACGACGCGACCCGCGGGTACGCCATGACGACCGCCGAACTGCGCCCCGCGCTCCAGGTCTCGCCGGGCGACGCGACGGTCTCCTCCGGCGCCTGCACGACGGACTGACCGGGCCGTATCGGCGCGGCGGGCCCCGGTGATAGGCTCGCGCTCACAACCGCACACCGGACCATCGCGTCTGCTCGGGAGAAGCCCCCGTGGCTGCCGAAGGAGCAATCCCTCCCCGGAATCTCTCAGGCCCCCGTACCGAGCCGACATGGTCACTCTGAAAAGCGGCACCCTCGTGGTGCCCGCCGACGGGGCAAGCGGGCATCGCCCGCGAAATCTCTCAGGCCGATGACAGAGGGGGAGGAACTCACCCGCATCCCGCTGCGCCGTCAGGAGTTCCGTTGTTCCCCTCACCTCACCCCTCCGCCGGGTCGACACGATGTCCCTGAGCATCGGCGTCTTCGACCTGTTCACCGTGGGCATCGGGCCGTCGAGCTCGCACACGGTGGGTCCGATGCGCGCGGCCGCCGATTTCGTCTCGCGCATCGACGCGGACCGTGCCGCGCGGGTGCGGGTCGACCTGTACGGCTCCCTCGCGGCGACGGGACGTGGCCACGGCACGCTGACCGCCGTGCTGCTGGGACTCGAGGGGCTGCAGCCGGAGGAGGTCCTCCCGGCCGAGGTCGAGGAGCGCACCGCCGCGATCGCCGAGGCGCGTCGCGTCCGGCTGGGCGGCACGGGCGACGTGCCGCTGTGCGAGGACGACATCGTCCTGCACCCGCTGACGATCCTGCCCGCGCACACGAACGGACTGCGGCTGCAGGCGTGGGACGCGGACGACGCCCTCCTCGACGAGGCCGTCTACTACTCGACCGGCGGCGGGTTCATCGTCCGCGACGGCGAGGCTGCCGGCACGGCGGATGCGGCGCCCGTGCCGTTCCCGTTCGAGACGGCGGCGGAACTCCTCGCCCACTGCGAGCGCGAGGGCCTCTCGATGGCCGAGGTCCAGCGGCGCAACGAGCGGGTCTCCCGCACCGACGACGACATCGTCTCCGGCATCCTCCACCTCGCCGACGTGATGGTCGACAGCGTCGCCTCCGGGGCCGCGCGCGAGGGGATGCTGCCGGGCGGCCTGCGCGTCCCGCGACGGGCTCCGGCCTGGCACGCGCGCCTGCGGCGCGACGACCCGACCGGCGACGATCCCGCGCTCTGGCAGGAGTGGGTGAACTTCGTGGCCCTCGCCGTCAACGAGGAGAACGCGTCGGGCGGACGGATCGTCACGGCCCCCACGAACGGCGCGGCCGGCATCATCCCCGCCGTGCTCCACTACGCGACCCACTACGCCGCGCCGGCGCGCCCCCGCGAAGGGGTGGTCGTGCCGTTCCTGCTGACGGCCGCCGCGATCGGCGTCCTCTACAAGGCGCGCGCGTCCATCTCGGGCGCCGAGGTCGGCTGCCAGGGCGAGGTCGGCTCGGCGTCGTCGATGGCGGCGGCGGGTCTCGCCGAGGTCCTCGGCGGCTCGCCGCGCCAGGTCGAGAACGCCGCCGAGATCGCGATGGAGCACAACCTCGGCCTCACGTGCGACCCGATCGGCGGTCTCGTCCAGATCCCGTGCATCGAACGCAACGCGATCGCGGCGGCCAAGGCGATCAACGCGGCCAAGATGGCGCTGTGGGGCGACGGCACCCATCGCGTGTCCCTCGACGAGGTCATCGTGACCATGCGCGAGACGGGGCGCGACATGAGCAGCAAGTACAAGGAGACGGCGCTCGGCGGCCTCGCGGTCAGCGTCGTGGAATGTTGAGCGGAGACGGCATGACCGACACCACGACCGAGCCGCGGCGTTCGCCGCTGCACGAGCTGCACGAGCGGCTCGGCGCGTCCTTCACCGACTTCGGCGGCTGGCTCATGCCCGTCCGCTACACGTCGGACCTCGCCGAGCACCACGCGGTGCGCCGTGCGGCGGGGATCTTCGACATCTCGCACATGGCCGAGTTCCGCATCGATGGACCGGATGCCGCGGCGTTCCTCGACCGCGCGCTGGCCGGCCGCTTGTCGACGATGAAGGTCGGCAAGGCGAAGTACTCCCTCGTCCTCGCGGTCGACGGCGGCATCGTCGACGACGTCATCGTGTACCGCATCGCCGACGACGAGTTCCTCGTCATCTCCAACGCCGGCAACCGCGCCGAGGTCGCGGCCGCGTTCGCCGCCGTCGCGGCGGGCGACACGCGCATCGACGACATCACCGACCGGATGTCGCTCATCGCCGTGCAGGGCCCGGCTGCCCGCGGCATCCTCGAGTCGACCGCGGGCGTCGAGGGCGTCGAACCGGCGCTCGCGGACATGACCTACTACTCGTGGGCGCGGGGCTCGTTCCAGGGCCGCAGCCTCTTCGTCGCGCGCACCGGGTACACCGGTGAGGACGGCTTCGAGCTCATGGTGCCGAACGAGGTCGCCGAGGGCCTGTGGCAGGCCGTGACCGAGGCAGGCCGCGACGCGGGGCTCGTCCCCGCCGGGCTCGCCGCGCGCGACACGCTGCGCCTCGAAGCGGGGATGCCGCTCTACGGCCACGAGCTCTCGCGCGACATCGTGCCGGCACAGGCGGGGCTCGGCCGCGTCGTCGCCGCCGACAAGGAGGACTTCGTCGGCAGGGACGGCCTCGCCGCCCGCGACCTCGGCGAGGCGCCCGTCCTCGTCGGGCTCGTCGCCGACGGCCGCCGCGCCGGCCGCGCCGGCTACGCCGTGCTCGCGGGCGACGACACCGTCGGCGAGATCACCTCGGGAGCCCTCAGCCCGACCCTCGGCCATCCCGTCGCGATGGCCCTCGTGCACCCCTCGGCATCCGCTGAGGGCACCGCCCTGACCATCGACGTCCGGGGGACCCGCATCCCCGCGACCGTCACCGCCCTGCCCTTCTACCGGAGACAGAAATGACCGACCTGACCGCCCTGTCCTACACCGCCGAGCACGAGTGGATCGCCTTCGACGGCGACGTCGCGACCGTCGGCATCACCGACTATGCCGCCGAGAAGCTCGGTGACGTCGTCTTCGTCGAGCTGCCCGCCGTCGGCACGACCGTCACCGCGGGCGAGACCTGCGGCGAGATCGAGTCGACGAAGTCGGTCGGCGAGCTCTACGCCCCGCTGACCGGCGAGGTCGTCGAGATCAACGACGCCGTCGTGGACGACCCGTCCTCCGTCAACGCCGGCGCGTTCGACGCGTGGCTCGTCAAGATCCGCGTGGATGGCGCGCCCACGGGGGACCTCCTCGACCGCGACGCCTACGTCGCGCTGACGGGCGGCGAGGCGTGAGCTCGGTCTTCCGCGATCGCCACATCGGCACCGACTCGGCCGCGCAGGCCGAGATGCTCCGCGTCCTCGGGCGTCCGTCCGTCGACGATCTCATGGGCACCGCCGTCCCCGACGCGATCCAGGTCGCCGAGCGCGAGAGCATCATCCCGCCCGCCGCGACCGAGGCCGAGGCCCTCGCCGAGCTCCGCGACCTCGCGTCGCAGAACCGCTCGGCGCGAGCGATGATCGGCCTCGGCTACTACGACACGCTGACGCCGTCCGTCATCCAGCGGAACGTCCTGGAGAACCCGTCCTGGTACACGGCGTACACCCCCTACCAGCCCGAGATCTCGCAGGGCCGGCTCGAGGCGCTCATCAACTTCCAGACGATGGTGACCGACCTCACCGGGCTCGCGACGGCGAACGCGTCGATGCTCGACGAGTCGACCGCGGTCGTCGAGGGGATGCTGGTGGCCCGCCGGGCCTCGAAGTCCGCATCGAACGTGTTCCTCGTCGACGCGGACGCCCTGCCGCAGACCAAGGCGCTGCTGCACCACCGCGCGGCCGCCGTCGGCGTCGAGATCGTCGAGACCGATTTCGCGGAGGTCCCCGAGGCGTTCGGTGCGTTCGTCCAGTACCCGGGCTCGACCGGGCGGGTCTGGGACCCGTCCGAGGTCGTCGCGGCCGTGCAGGCGCACAAGGGTCTCGTCGTCGTCGCGGCCGACCTGCTCGCCCTGACGCTGCTGCGTTCGCCCGGCTCGATGGGCGCCGACGTCGCCGTCGGCACGACGCAGCGCTTCGGCGTGCCGATGGGCTTCGGCGGCCCGCACGCCGGCTACATGGCGGTGCGCGCGGGGCTCGAGCGTCAGTTGCCCGGCCGTCTCGTCGGCGTGTCGATGGATGCGTCGGGAGCGCCGGCGTACCGACTCTCGCTGCAGACCCGCGAGCAGCACATCCGCCGCGAGAAGGCGACCTCCAACATCTGCACCGCGCAGGTGCTGCTGGCCGTCATGGCGTCGATGTACGCCGTGTACCACGGCCCCGACGGCCTGAAGCGGATCGCCGAGGAGACGACCGCCAAGGCGTCGTTGCTGCGCGACTGGCTCGTCCAGGCCGGCGCCGACGTGCTCCACGACGCTTTCTTCGACACCCTCGTGGTCCGCACGCCCGGGCGCGCCGAGGACGTCATCGCGGACGCGCGGCGCCGGGGCTACCAGCTCTGGTTCCGCGACAGCGATTCGGTCGGGGTCTCCGTCGACGAGACGACGACCGTCGCCGACCTGCAGGCCGTGGCATCCGTCTTCGGCGTCGACTCGTCGAAGGTGTTCGTGCCGCTGCGCGACCGGAACGCCCACCTGCCGGAGGCGCTCCGCCGCACGGACGACTACCTGACGCATCCGGTGTTCACGACGCACCGCTCCGAGACCGCCATGATGCGCTACCTCAAGCAGCTCGCCGACCGCGACTACGCGCTCGACCGGGGCATGATCCCGCTCGGCTCGTGCACGATGAAGCTCAACGCGGCGACCGAGATGGCGGCCGTGTCATGGCCCGAGTTCGCCCGGGTGCACCCGTTCGCCCCGGCGGACGACGTCGCCGGCTACCTCGTCATGATCGAGCAGCTCGAGGCGTGGCTGGCGGAGGTCACCGGGTACGACGCGGTCTCGCTGCAGCCGAACGCCGGCTCGCAGGGCGAACTCGCGGGCCTGCTCGCGATCCGCGGCTACCACCACTCCCGCGGCGACGTGCACCGCGACGTCTGCCTCATCCCGTCGTCCGCGCATGGCACCAATGCGGCATCCGCCGTCCTGGCCGGGATGCGGGTCGTCGTCGTCGCGTGCGACGAGGCCGGCAACGTCGACCTGGCCGATCTGCGCGCCAAGGTGGCGGCGCACGCCGACAACCTCGCGGCACTCATGATCACCTACCCGTCGACGCACGGCGTGTACGAGCACGACGTCATGGACATCACCGGCGCGGTGCACGACGCCGGCGGTCAGGTGTACGTCGACGGCGCGAACCTCAACGCGCTGCTCGGGTTCGCCCGGTTCGGCGACCTCGGCGGCGACGTCTCGCACCTGAACCTGCACAAGACGTTCGCCATCCCGCACGGCGGCGGCGGGCCCGGCGTCGGTCCGGTGGCGGCGAAAGCGCACCTCGCGCCCTTCCTGCCCTCGCACCCGATGGCGCAGCGCGCCGAGCACGCCGGCGGGCACGTCTTCGACGGCGGTCCGGTGTCGGCGGCGCCCTACGGCTCGGCATCCATCCTGCCGATCTCGTGGGCGTACGTCCGCATGATGGGCGCCGAGGGGCTCCGGCAGGCGACCGCCGCGGCGGTGCTGGCGGCGAACTACGTCGCGCGGCGGCTGGAGGGGCACTACCCGGTGCTGTACGCGGGGGAGGGCGGACTCGTCGCGCACGAGTGCATCCTCGACCTGCGCCCGCTCAAGGAGGCCACCGGCATCACGGTCGACGACGTCGCGAAGCGGCTCATCGACTACGGCTTCCACGCGCCGACGATGTCGTTCCCGGTGGCGGGGACGCTCATGGTCGAGCCGACCGAGTCCGAGGACCTCGCCGAGCTCGACCGGTTCGTCGAGGCCATGATCGCGATCCGGGCCGAAGCGGATGCGGTGGCCGCGGGGGAGTGGCCGGCGAACGACAACCCGCTGGTGAACGCGCCGCACTCCGCGGCATCCGTCATCACCAGCGAGTGGGCGCACCCGTACCCGCGCGAGACCGCCGTGTACCCCGTGCCCGGCATCGTGCGCACGAAGTACTGGCCGCCCGTCCGTCGCATCGACAACGCCTACGGCGACCGCAACCTCGTCTGCGCCTGCCCGCCGATCGAGGCCTTCGCCTGACTCCCGCGCCCCATTTCCGCGAGACTGCACACGGCCGTCGAGACAGCGGGTTCAGACCCCGGTCTCGGCGCGCGAGTGCAGTCTCGCGGCGGGGTGGCGAGAGCCGAGGGCGGTCCGGGCGGTCGCGAGGCGGTACGGGTCGGGAAGCGCGACGCGCGGGACGCCCGCGCCGCGCAGGATGCCGTCCAGCGCATCGGGGTCGGCGACATCGGACCATCCCCAGTGCACGACCGATCGGATGCCTCTTGACCGAAGGCGGTGGTCCCGCTCGCGGCGCGCGCGCAACAACGATCCGGGGTCGCCGAATCGGCCGTCGTACTTGAGGTCGCCGTCCGCCTCGCCGGCGACTCCCGCTCCCGGCCACCAGAAGTCGGTGCGGTCGGTCGCGCCCTGCCCGCTCCACTCGGTCTGCAGCTCGGGTTCCTCGTAGCCGAGCAGCTCGATGATCGCCCGGCTCGCGGACTCGAGCGTCGACTCCGCCTCCGCCCGGGCACGATGCAGGGGCCACCGGGCGATGCGGCGCCCCCGCGAACTCGGTCGATGCTCGTTCTGTTCGACGAGCGACTCGACGGATGCCGCCGGGTCCAGCCGCAGCGCGGCGTCCGCCGCGATGAGCCCCACCACCACGTGCCGAGCGCGCGCGAGGTCGACGGCGCAGTCCGCGGGTGCGACCGCGGCGAACCCGCCCAGGTCGACGACGTCCCGCGCTCCCGTCGTCGTGTGCATCCGGAGGCCGGCGTGCAGGCGCGAGGTGCGGGTCGGGTCGCCGAGAGCGTGGACCACGCCGGGGTCGCCGAGCACCGGCATCCCCCAGATCGCCGCGGCCGACTCGTGGCTCAGCACCAGCCCCGGGTGCGTGAGGAGTGTCGCGTGAATGCGCGCGAGGTACCTGTCCCACGGAGCGAGCCGCCGCCACAACCCCGCTGGCGCGTACACCCCGCGCACGACGGACACGAGCTCACCGCGAGCCGCGACGCGCGCGGCGTGCGGAACGTCTCGCGCCCGCAGGAGCGGCACGGGGCAGGCGACGGGCGCGGGACGGACGACGGGCAGGGGGCGGGCGATCGCGGGCATACCCCCGATGCTCCAGACCCGCCCCCGGCACCGACCCTCTTGCGCTCCGCCCGGTGGACACCCCGCCCCCCGCGCCCGCGGTGGAGGAACCGCCCCGCCTCACCGATCCCCCCCGAGACTGCACCCGACGCGCGAGACAGCGGCGCCACTCCGCCGTCTCGGCCCGCCCGTGCAGTCTCGCGGGAAGAAGACCCAGGCCCGCGCCGCCCCGCGACTCAGCCGCCGGGCGGGCCGAACACGCCGGGCCACCACGCGGCGGCGAGCGGGTACCCGACGAAGGCGATGATGTCGATGAGCACGTGCGCGACGACGAGCGGCATGACGCGGCCCCAGCGGGAGTACACCCAGCCGAACACGACGCCCATGGCCATGTTGCCGATCAGGGGACCAAACCCCTGATATGCGTGGTACGAGCCGCGCAGCACCGCGGTGGACAGGATGATCGTCCAGGTGTTCCAGCCGAGCAGGCGCAGGCGGTCGAACAGGTAGCCGACCATGATGACCTCCTCGAGCAGCCCCGCCCGCAGGGCGGCGAGCAGCAGCAGCGGCACGGTCCACCAGGACGAGTCCAGCGGCGAGGCATCCACCTGCACGGTGATCCCGAGTTCGCGCCCGACGGCGTAGAGCACGAGGCCCGGGACGCCGATCACGAGCACGAGCAGCACGCCGCCGCCAAGGCCCCGGCCGAACCGCTCGAACGTCAGGCCGATCTTCGCGAAGCCCGACCGGGCGGGCTCCCAGAGCAGATAGATCGCGAGCGCGACCGGGGCGAAACCGAACAGCGCCGACAGGAACTGCGAGATGACATCCCACACCTCCGACGGCGCGGCGCCCGGGTTGAGCGAGGTCTGCTGGTCACTCAGGGGTGCACGGGTCAGCGCCTCGATCAGCGAGAGCACGGAGTACACCGCGGAGCGCCCCAGCGAGAGTGAGAGGACGATGGCGATCTCCCACCACAGGCGTGCCCGCCGCCGCGGGGAGGAATCCGTGGGGAGGTCCGTGAACGCTGCCATCCGGTCAGAATGGCACGACTTCGTATGAGGGGGATGCCGATGGGCCCACCGATCAGACTGCTTCATCGACGGCTTCTCAAGTAAAGGCTGTGTAACGGTCTTGTGAGAGATTTGTCGCATTGCGCTCAAGCTGCTTAGTGTGCTTCTCATCACGCCTGGGTCGCGAAGCCTCGACCCGGGCTTTCATTAGGTCTCATGGAGGACACTTTGAAGCGCAACAAGATCGGCGTCGCGGGCCTCGCCCTGCTCGGCGCCACCAGCCTGGTTCTCGCCGGCTGCGCCAGCAACACCGGCGGCAGCGGCAACGGGAACGAGGGCACCGGCGGTTCGACGGATGCGGTCATCACGACCAACGGCTCCGAGCCCCAGAACCCGCTCATCCCCACCAACACCAATGAGACCGGTGGTGGCAAGGTCATCGACTCGATCTTCGCGGGCCTCATCTCCTACGCGGCTGATGGTTCGGTCGTCAACGACGCCGCCGAGTCGATCACCACGGACTCGCCCACGCAGCTCACCGTCAAGATCCGCAAGGGCCTGACGTTCACGAACGGTGAAGAGGTCACTGCCGACAGCTTCATCAAGGCGTGGAACTACGGTGCGCTGGCTTCCAACAAGCAGAACTCGTCGTACTTCTTCGAGGACATCGAGGGCTTCAGCTACGACGAGGACTCGGAGCTGTCGGGTCTCAAGAAGGTCGACGACCACACCTTCACCATCACGCTGAACAAGCCGGCCGCCGACTTCGCGCAGCGCCTGGGCTACTCGGCCTTCGCGCCGCTCCCGTCCGTCGCGTTCGACGACATGAAGGCCTTCGGTGAGAACCCGATCGGCAACGGCCCCTACAAGCTGGCCAAGGAGGGCGCGTGGCAGCACGACGTCCGCATCGACCTGGTCCCGAACGAGGACTACGACGGTCCCCGCAAGGCGAAGAACGGTGGCCTCGACATCGTCTTCTACGCGAACCAGGAGGGTGCCTACCAGGACCTGCAGGCCGGCAACCTCGATGTGCTCGACGCGATCCCCGAGAGCGCGCTCGAGA
Source organism: Microbacterium sp. NPDC079356 (assembly GCF_049545465.1). Lineage (NCBI taxonomy): Bacteria > Bacillati > Actinomycetota > Actinomycetes > Micrococcales > Microbacteriaceae > Microbacterium > Microbacterium sp. NPDC079356. Next base: position 250,808 of record NZ_JBMWDN010000001.1, read on the forward strand.
CCTACGAGTCCGACCTCGACGGTCGCGCGGTCAACCAGCCCGCCGCCATCTTCCAGTCGCTGACGATCCCGGAGTGGCTCGACGGCTTCCAGACGGACGAAGAGGGCAAGCTCCGCCGCGCCGCGATCTCGCACGCGATCAACCGCGAAGAGATCACGAAGGTCATCTTCAAGGACACCCGCACGCCTGCGAAGGACTTCACCTCGCCCGTCATCGACGGCTGGAGCGACTCCGTCCCGGGTAATGAGGTCCTCGAATACGACCCCGAGCTCGCCAAGGAGCTGTGGGACCAGGCGAACGCGATCAAGCCCTACAACGGCGAGGACTTCACGATCTCGTACAACGCCGACGGCGGCCACCAGACGTGGGTCGACGCGGTCGCGAACTCGATCTCGGGCACGCTCGGCATCACCGCCGTTGGCCAGCCCTTCCCGGACTTCGCCACCTACCTCGACGCCCGCGACAACGAGAAGGTCGACGCGTTCCGCTCCGGCTGGCAGGCCGACTACCCCGGTCTGTACAACTTCCTCGGCCCGCTCTACGCGACCGGTGCCGGCTCGAACGACGGCAAGTACTCGGACGCGAAGTTCGACGACCTGATCGCCAAGGGCATCAGCGAGACGGATGAGGCGGCGCGCAACGCCACGCTCCTCGAGGCGCAGTCGGTCCTGTTCGAGGACCTTCCGGCCATCCCGCTCTGGTACTCGAACGTGAACGGCGGCTGGGCCGACGGCGTCGAGAACGTCGAGTTCGGCTGGAACTCGGTGCCGCTCTACTACGAGATCACCAAGTAACCCGCACACAGCATCACCTCACGCGAGGCGGTGACGGTCACCCGTCACCGCCTCGCGGCGTGACCCGACCATCTCACCGTTCTCACAGCCGACGGGCTGAGGATTGGGTGAACAGGGGCACCGCGCAGCGGGGCCCTTCTTCGTGCGTCAGCACTGATACGTCTTTTCCCTGGAAGGGGGCCGAGGGTGGCCTATTACATCCTCCGACGGATCCTTCAGGTCATTCCGGTCTTCATCGGCGCGACCCTGTTGATCTATTACATGGTCTTCGGACTCCCCGGCGACCCCGTCGCCGCACTCTTCGGCGACAAGCAGCCGCCGCAGGCCGTCATCGAGGCGATCCGCGACCAGTACAAGCTCAATGAGCCGTTCATCGTCCAGTACGCGAACTATCTCGGCGGTATCCTGCGCTTCGACTTCGGGACGACGTTCTCCGGGCAGAGCGTGAACGACGTCCTCGCCCGCACCGTCCCGATCACGATGCGCCTGGCGATCATGTCCGTCGCGATCGCGTTCGTGCTCGCGCTCATCATCGGCGCCCTGTCGGCGGTGTGGAAGGGCTCGATCTTCGACAACGGCGCCCTCGTGACGGCGCTGATCTTCATCGCCATCCCGATCTTCGTGCTCTGCTTCCTCGCCCAGTACTTCCTCGGCGTGCAGCTCGGCTGGTTCAAGCCGACCGTCGGCGGACAGAACGACTGGGGCGACCTCTGGTTGCCGGCGATCGTCCTCGGCCTCAGCATCTACGCCTCGAGCATGCGCCTCACGCGCGCCTCGATGATCGAGTCGCTCGGCCAGGACTGGGTGCGGACCGCCTACTCGAAGGGCCTGTCGCGTCGCCGTGTCATCCCGGTGCACGTCCTGCGCAACTCGATGATCCCGATGGTGACCGACACGGCCACGCAGTTCGGCGTCCTCATGGTGGGAGCCACCGTGACCGAGGGCATCTTCAACGTGCCCGGCGTCGGGAACACCCTGTTCAACGCGATCATCCGCCACGAGACCCCAACGGTCGTGTCCTTCGTCACGATCTTCGTCGTCATCTACGTGCTGGTGAACCTGGTCGTCGATCTCCTGTACGGCCTGCTCGACCCGAGGATCCGCTATGTCAAGTAACACCACCCACTACGTGGCGCCCGCCCGCACCGAGACGGTCGTGGTCGACCAGCTCCGCCTGAGCGAGAAGAAGAGCAACCTCTGGCTGGATGCCTGGCGTGACCTCCGTCGCCGTCCGACGTTCTGGATCTCGGTGGTGTTCTGCCTCATCATCGTCGTCATGGCGGTCGCCCCGACCCTGTTCACGTCCGTCGGCCCGTCCGGCGGTGCATGCGTGCTGGGCAAGAGCAACGCCGGCCCCGAGCCGGGGCATCCGCTCGGCTTCAACCTCCTGGGCTGCGACATCTGGTCGCGCGTCGTGCACGGCACGAGTATCTCGATGTCGGTCGGTATCCTGGCGACGGTCATCTCCACTGTCATCGGCCTCATCATGGGCGCCCTCGCGGGCTTCTACGGCGGATTCCTCGACTCACTCCTCTCGCGCGTCGGCGACATCTTCTTCACGATCCCCTACATCGTCGCGGCGGTCGTGGTGATGTCGGTGCTCGCCGAGCACAAGAACGTCTTCGTCCTCGCACTCGCGATCGGCGGGTTCTCGTGGGCGAGCACGGCGCGTATCGCGCGTGCCGAGGTGCTGCGGGTGAAGCAGTCCGATTACGTGATGGCCTCCCTTTCGATCGGGCTTTCGCGTTTCCGCACCCTGCTCACGCACGTCATCCCGAACTCGATGGCGCCCGTCATCGTCGTGACGACCCTGGGCCTCGGCACCGCGATCGTCGCCGAGGCGACGCTGTCGTTCCTGGGTGTCGGTCTCGGCGGTGTGTCGTGGGGCGCCGACATCAGCCAGGCGCAGTCCTCGATCCGCACCGCGCCGCTGGCGCTGTTCTGGCCGTCGCTCGCGCTGACGGTCTCGGTCCTGGCGTTCATCACGCTCGGCGAGCTCCTGCGCGATGCGGTCGACCCGAAGTCCAGGGCCCAGCGATGAGCGCCACCGAGAACCCGTCCAGCCGCGCTTCGCTGCGCGGCAGCCACAAGGAGAGCGCCGTGTCGCAACCCCTTCTCCAGATCCGCGACCTGAAGGTCGCCTTCTCGAACGGCAAGAAGGAGCGCGAGGTCCTCCACGGGGTCGACCTCGACGTCTTCCCGGGAGAGACCGTCGCCATCGTGGGCGAGTCCGGTTCGGGTAAGTCGACGACGGCCGCTGCCGTCATCGACCTGCTTCCGGGCACCGGCAAGGTGACGAGCGGATCGATCCTGCTCGACGGGGTCGACCTGACGAAGGCGAGCCGTCGCGACATGGAGGCGATCCGTGGTCGCGACATCGGCTACGTCCCGCAGGACCCGATGTCGAACCTCAACCCGGTCTGGTCGATCGGCTTCCAGGTCGAGGAGGCCGTGCGCGCCAACGGTCTCGCCTCCAGCCGCAGGCAGGCGCGGCAGCGCGCGATCGAGGTGCTCAAGCAGGCCGGGCTCGCCGATGCGGAACGGCGCATGCACCAGTTCCCGCACCAGTTCTCGGGTGGGATGCGGCAGCGCGCCCTGATCGGCATCGGTCTCGCCGCCGACCCGAAGCTCCTGATCGCCGACGAGCCCACCAGCGCGCTCGACGTGACGGTGCAGCGGGTCATCCTCGATCACCTCGCCTCGCTCACCCGTGAGAAGGGCACCTCCGTCCTCTTCATCACGCACGACCTCGGACTCGCGGCGGAGCGCGCCGACCGGATCGTCGTGATGAACCAGGGTGAGATCGTCGAGGCGGGCCCGAGCCGGGTCATCCTCGAGAACCCCCAGCACCCCTACACCCAGCGGTTGGTGGCCGCTGCCCCGAGCCTCGCGTCGCAGCGCATCCAGGCCGTGGCCGAGCGGCGCGGCGTGGAGCACCTCGGCGAGGTCGTCGACGCGAAGCCCGTCGTGGAGGTGCGCGATCTCGTCAAGGAGTACAAGATCCGCTCGGGGGGCTTCCGCAGCGAGCCGTTCCGTGCGGTGGACGGTGTCTCCTTCCAGATCCCGCGGGGTAAGACGCTCGCCCTCGTGGGGGAGTCGGGGTCGGGCAAGTCGACCGTGGCGAAGATGGTGCTCCAGCTCGAGCAGCCGACGAGCGGCGCCGTGATCGTCGACGGTGCGGACACCTCGGGCATGAACCGCAAGGAGGTCTTCGCCCTCCGCAGTCGCATGCAGCCGGTCTTCCAGGACCCGTACGGGTCGCTCGACCCGCTCCGCAGCATCGGTGCGCTGATCGCCGAGCCGCTTCGCGTACACGGCGTGGGTGACGAGAAGTCCCGACGCGACCGCGTGTTCGAGCTGCTCGAGCAGGTGTCGCTTCCGCGCGAGGTCGCGTGGCGCTACCCGAACGAGCTCTCGGGCGGTCAGCGTCAGCGCATCGCGATCGCGCGAGCCCTCGCCCTGAAGCCGTCGATCGTCGTCCTCGACGAGGCGGTGTCGGCGCTCGACGTGCTCGTGCAGGATCAGATCCTGCGCCTGCTGGCGGAGCTGCAGTCCGAGCTCGACCTGACCTACCTGTTCATCACCCACGACCTCGCCGTCGTCCGGGTCGCGGCGGACCTCGTGTGCGTCATGGAGCAGGGCCGTGTCGTCGAGCAGGGCACGGTGGACGAGATCTTCGCCTCGCCGACGCAGGAGTACACCCAGCGTCTCCTCGACGCGATCCCCGGTGCGGATATCCCGCTCGGGGGGCGTGCGTGACGAACCACACCGAGGGCGGGGGAGGCGGGCGCGATGCTCGCTTCCTCCGCCCTCGGGTGTTCCGTGCCTCCTCGACCCTCTTGTCCTTCTGGGTGGTCGTCGCGATGCTCGCCTTCTTCCTGGGGGATGCAGCGGTGCGGGGGAGCTGGCTCTTCCTGGCGAAGTGGACCGCCCCGCTCCTGCTGATCGGCTGGGGGGCGTGGCTGCTCTTCTGGCGGTCGCAGGTGAGGGCCGATCGCGAGGGTGCCGTGGTGATCAACGCGCTCCGTATCCACGATCTGCCGTGGTCCTCGGTCGAGGAGGTCGTGCAGTCCGCGCAGCTGCGTGTCGTCCTGGTCGGCGGCCGGCGCATCGACTGCTGGGGCGGACCGTTCCCCCCGCGCCGACGGATGACGCGGACGCCCGAGCCGTCGGCGGATGCGGCGCTGGTCATGGAAGCGCTGCGTGAGGCGGCGACGCCCTCCGAGCGTGTCGCGACCTCGCGCTGGGACGTCCCCGCGCTCCTCGTGGGAGTCGCCCTCGCGGCCCTCACGATCGCCTCTGTGACACTTGTGCATCCGTGAAGTAAAGATCGTGAAACGAACTGTTCACCGTTTCGACGGATCTGTGGGCATGTTTGTTAGCGTTGTGCGGGCGGGGCAGCGAAGCCCCGTTAGGCAAGGCGTCCTCGACGCCGGAACGGCCGGAGAGGACACCCGAGACGCGTGACGCTGTACTTGATCAGGAGAATCCTGAACTACGCGATCCTCACCCTCGTTGCCACGTCGCTGGCGTACGTGCTCGCGAGTATCGGACTCGTCCCTGAGCGACGCTTCCTGCAGCGGAACCCTCCGGTTCCGCAGTCGACGATCGACGGCATCCTGGACCGCTGGGGTGTGAACCCCGAGGACCCGCTCCTGCTCCGCCTCTTCCGGTGGCTCGGCAATCTCTTCACCCAGGGTTCGCTCGGCCTCACGACGGGCAATCAGCCGGTCGTCGAGGAGATCTTCGTCCGCGCCGGGGTGAGCCTGCAGCTGCTGCTGGTGGGCTCGATCATCGGCGCCATCCTGGGCGTGATCCTCGGCGTCTGGGGCGCCGTGCGCCAGTACCGCACGAGCGACCGCATCGTCACGGCGGCGTCCTACCTGCTGTTCGCGACCCCCACCGTCGTCATGGCGATCCTCCTCATGATCCTCGCCACCTACTTCAACCAGGCGGCGGGGTCCCAGATCATCCGGTTCACCGGTCAGTACTCGCCGGGCATCCCGAACGAGTTCTGGCCTCAGCTGGGGGACCGCCTCTCGCACCTGCTGCTGCCGACCCTCGTGCTGATCCTGGGCGCCGCAGCCTCGTACAGCCGGTACCAGCGCAGCGCGATGCTCGACGTCCTCGGCGCGGACTACATCCGCACCGCGCGTTCGAAGGGTCGCACCCGCGGGTCCGCCCTCGTGCGTCACGGTGTGCGCGTCGCGCTGATCCCCATGTCCACGTTCTTCGCCTACAGCTTCGGCACCCTGGTCGCCGGGGCGACGATGCTCGAGATCATGTTCGGCTGGCACGGGATGGGCGAACTCACGATCCAAGCCGTGCAGCAGGACGACATCAACGCGGTGGCGGGATCGACGATGTTCGTCGCGGTCCTGATCCTCTGCTCGTCGACCCTCTCAGAAGTCTTGTACGCCGCCCTCGACCCGCGCGTGCGGAGGTAAACATGGTCATCCCTCTCGAACAGTCCGCCGAGGTCGCCGAGCTCTCGGTCTCCGCGGATCAGAAGACCCGCAAGCCGCTCACGCGTTCGCGCTTGATCTGGCAGCGCCTGCGCTCGTCGAAGCAGTTTTGGATCGGCACGATCGTCCTCGTCGCGATCGTCCTGTGGGCGGTCGTCGGTCCGCTCGTCTGGCCGATCTCGCACACCACGCGCGATTACTTCTCCCTCAACCAGGCACCGAGCGCCGCGCACCCGTTCGGTACGGATACGCTCGGCTACGATCTGTTCGCCCAGACGATGGCCGGCCTGCGCATCTCCCTGATCGTCGGTTTCGTCGCGGGTCCGCTGGCCACGCTCATCGCGGGCTTCGTGGGAGCGATCGCCGGGTACGTCGGCGGATGGAGCGACAAGGTCATCGCGTGGTTCATCGACCTGCTGCTCGTGCTGCCCGCCTTCTTCATCCTCGTGCTGCTCTTCCCGTTCTTCCGTGAGTCGGGCTGGATCGTCATGACCTTCTTCCTGGCTCTGTTCGGCTGGATGATCATGGCGCAGGTGATCCGTTCGCAGACGCGCTCGCTGCGTGAGCGCGAGTTCGTGAAGGCCGCGCGGTACATGGGCTTCGGCACGTGGTCGGTCGTCACCCGCCACGTCGTCCCGAACGTCGCCTCCCTCCTCATCATCGACGCCACGCTGGGTGTCGGCGCCATGATCCTGGCCGAGACGAGCCTCAGCTTCTTCGGCTTCGGCGTGCAGGCGCCCGAAGTCTCGCTCGGAACCCTCATCGCCGCCGGAAACACCGCCGCGGCCACCCGACCCTGGCTGTTCGTCTTCCCCGCGGCGACCCTCGTCGTCCTGCTCCTGAGCCTGAGCCTCGTCGGCGATGCTCTGCGCGACGCCATCGATCCCACTTCCGGAGCCAACCGTGGTTGACGAACTGCTGCACTCGATCGAGATGAGCGCCCGCGAACGCGGCCGCCCGATCCTCGAGGTCAAGAACCTCTCCGTCACGTTCCCGCAGCGCGACGGGTCACCCGTGCGCGCCGTCCGTGACGTCAGCTACACGATCCACGAGGGCGAGTTCCTCGGGATCGTGGGCGAGTCCGGCTCGGGCAAGTCGGTCTCCTCGCTCGCGGTGATGGGTCTCCTCCCCGACACGGCTCAGATCGAGGGCGAGATCCTCTTCCAGGGGCAGAACCTGCTGTCGCTCGACGACCGGCGGCTCTCCCGCATCCGCGGCCGCGAACTGGCGATCATCTTCCAGGACCCGCTGTCGGCGCTGACCCCCGTCTACACCGTCGGCGATCAGATCGCCGAAGCGCTGCGACTGCACGACTCGGCGCTCAGCAAGCAGGCCGCCGCCGCGCGCGCCGTCGAGCTCCTCAAGATCGTCGGCATCCCCGACGCCCCGCGCCGCGCCAAGGCGTTCCCGCACGAGTACTCGGGTGGGATGCGGCAGCGCGCGATGATCGCCATCGCGATCGCAAACAACCCGCGCCTCATCATCGCCGACGAGCCGACGACCGCACTCGACGTGACGATCCAGGCGCAGATCCTCGAAGTGCTCGAGGAGGCGAAGCGGATCACGGGTGCCGCCGTGTCGCTCATCACTCACGACCTCGGTGTCGTGGCCGGTCACGCCGACAACGTCGGCGTCATGTACGCCGGGAAGATGGTCGAGTACGGCAGCGTCGAGACGATCTTCCGCGAGCCCGTCATGCCGTACACGGTGGGCCTGCTCCGATCGGTGCCCAACATCCGCACCGCAGGCACCGAACGCCTCGTCCCGCTCGAGGGTCGCCCGCCGTCCCTCGCCTCGCTCCCGAAGGGCTGCCCCTTCGCCGCACGCTGCCCCGCCGCGATCGCGGTGTGCCACGAGGTCGAGCCCGAGCTCGTCCCCGCCGGGAAGGCCGTCGGGCAGCTCGCCGCGTGCCATCGCTCGGACGAACTCGCCGAGGGTGTCCTCCGGCGCTCCGACATCTTCCCGCGGCCCGAGCCGCTGCCGGCCGAGGTCGTCGCCGAGACGACGGAGGCTCCCATCGTCGAGGTGCGCGACCTCAAGCGGCACTTCCCGCTCTACCGCGGCGGCGTGTTCCGCCGTCGCGTGGGTGACGTCAAGGCCGTGGACGGTGTTTCCTTCGACCTCCGCGAGGGGCGCGTGCTCGCCCTCGTGGGCGAGTCGGGGTGCGGCAAGACCACCACCATCCTCGAGATGATGGAGCTCACCGCCCCGCAGGGCGGGCGGATCACCTTCGACGGCAAGGACGTCGCCTCGCTGACCCGCAAGGGACGTCGGGAGCTGCGCCGCGACATCCAGATCGTGTTCCAGGACCCGGCGGCCGCCGTCGACCCGCGCCTGCCGATCGGAGAGGTCATCGCCGAGCCGCTGCTCGTGCACGACGTCCCCAAAGCCCAGCGCGACGAGCGCGTCGTCGAACTCCTCGAGCTCGTAGGCCTCGACCCCGCGATGGCGGACCGCTACCCGCACGAGTTCTCCGGCGGTCAGCGCCAGCGCATCGGCATCGCCCGCGCCCTGGCGACGAACCCGAAGGTGCTCGTCCTCGACGAACCGGTCTCGGCCCTCGACGTGTCGATCCAGGCCGGTGTGATCAACCTCCTGCAGGACCTTCGCGACCGGTTGGGCCTGTCGATGGTGTTCGTCGCCCACGACCTCGCGGTCGTCCGCCAGCTGGCCGACGACGTCTCGGTCATGTACCTCGGCCGGATCGTCGAGTCCGGACCGATCGCCGAGGTCTTCAACAACCCGCGGCATCCGTACACCCAGGCCCTCATGTCGGCGGCGCCGATCCCGGACCCGCACATCGAGCGCACCCGGGAACGCGTGCTGCTCGACGGCGACCTGCCGAGCCCGGCCGTGGAGATCCAGGGATGCCGCTTCCGCACCCGCTGCCCGCTGTTCCGTCTTCTGCCCGAGGAGGACCAGCGGCTCTGCCTCGGCGAGTACCCCGATCTGGCGCGGCGCGGCCGCGTCGAGGTGGCCTGCCACCACGTCGAGAAGAACGTCCTCGTCGTCACCTGACCCCTGAACTCCGTCTTTTCCGGCGGACCCAAGAAGAAAGTAGATGCACATGATCCGTAAGACAGCACTTGCGGGTCTTGCTGTGCTCAGCGCGGGAGCTCTCATGCTCACCGCCTGTGCTGGCGGGACCACGTCGTCGCCGTCGCCGTCCTCCTCGGCGTCGCCCGAATCGCTCCCCCTGGTCGGCTACGAGACGGTGGACTACGGCGACCTCACCGACGGTGGCACGCTCAACCTCTCCGTCACGAGCAGCCCGACGGACGAGGGCAGCTGGAACCCGAACCACGCACTCGCGGCCAACGTCGACGTCCAGAAGCTGCTCGAGCCCACCCTGTCGGCGATGTGGACCATCGCGGACGACGGCAGCTGGACGGCGAACCCTGACTACGCCACCTCCATCGAGCTGACGAGCGAGGACCCGCAGGTCGTCACCGTCAAGCTCAACGAGAACGCCGTGTGGCCCGACGGGAAGCCGATCACCGCCGAGGACTACGTCGCCACGTACGCCGCCGCCGGCGGCGCCGCCGACGGCTACGAGACGGTCCCGTCGTCGGTGTTCGACGCGATCGATAAGGCCGAGGTCGTCAGCGACTTCGAGTACACGGTCACCTTCAAGGGTGCCTACGCCGACTGGCCGAGCCTGTTCCTGACCCCGGTGCTCCCGGCGGACATCGCCAAGGACAAGGAGGCCTTCAACAGCGGCTTCGCGTCCGAGGCCGTCCCCTCCGCGGGCCCGTACGTCGTCGACTCGATCGACAACAGCGCCAAGATCTTCAAGCTGGTTCCCAACCCGAACTGGTGGGGTGCCAACAAGCCGAAGCTCGACAGCATCACCTTCAAGGTCATCGCGCAGGAGACCCTGCCGCAGGCCTACTCCAACGACGAGATCGACGCGATCGAGATCCAGACGCCCGACGCCCTGGAGACCGCCAGTGCCAAGGCAGGATCCGTCGTCGGCCGCTCCGGCGGTGTCACCTGGTCGCACCTGACCTTCAACGCGACCGCGGCGCCGTTCGACGACGTCAACGTCCGCAAGGCCATCGGTATGGCGATGGACCGCGAGCTGATCGCCCGCGTCGCCAACGAGCCCCTGGGCGCCCCGGCGACCACGCTCGGCGACTGGATCTTCATGCCCGGCCAGGCCGGCTACAGCGACGTCTTCGGCGAGAAGATCGGCAGCGACCCCGCTAAGGCCGAGCAGACCCTCGAGGACGCCGGTTGGACCAAGGAGGGCGACTCCTGGACGAAGGACGGCAAGCCGCTCGAGTTCGCCATCACGGTCCCCGCGGGCACGCAGTCGAACATCAACCGCGCGCTGGGCGTCCAGGACGCCCTGGCCAAGATCGGCGTCAAGGTCACCCTCAACGAGGTCCCCAGCGAGAACTACTTCACGAACATCGAGGCCGGGGACTTCCAGGCCGTGACGTTCGGTTGGCAGGGCACGCTGTTCCCGATCTCGTCGGCGGAGACCATCTACACGCCGGCCGACTCGCCGCAGAACTATGCCCGTGTGACGGACGACCGTCTCGCCGACCTGTGGGAGCAGGCCAACGCGGAGCTCGACGAGACCAAGCGTCTCGAGATCGCCAAGCAGATCAACGAAGTGATCGCCGACTTCCTGCCGAGCGTTCCGATCTACCCGTACCCCGAGGTGGAAGCCACCGACCAGGGTCTCGCGAACTACGGCACCGCCACGTTCAAGAGCACCGACTGGACGATGGTCGGCTACACCGAGTGATCTGAGCATCACTCACCTGCATCACCTGATCACCGGCGGGGCGGGGACCGAAAGGTCCTCGCCCCGTCGGCGTGTCGCGGGCTGCGGTAAAGTGGACTGCCGGCATCCCGGCATCATCCCTCTCTGCAAGGAACTCCCTTCATGGCGCACGCCCTCCGTCCTGACCTCCGTAACGTCGCGATCGTCGCGCACGTCGACCACGGCAAGACGACGCTCGTCGACGCCATGCTCCGCCAGACCGGCTCGTTCGGCGAGCACGCGCACGTCGAAGAGCGCGCGATGGACTCGAACGACCTCGAGCGTGAGAAGGGGATCACGATCCTCGCCAAGAACACGGCGATCACGTACAACGGCATCCACACCGAGCAGCCGATCACGATCAACGTCATCGACACCCCCGGTCACGCCGACTTCGGCGGCGAGGTCGAGCGCGGCCTGTCGATGGTGGACGGCGTCGTCCTGCTGGTGGATGCCTCCGAGGGCCCGCTCCCGCAGACCCGGTTCGTCCTGCGCAAGGCGCTCGAGGCCAAGCTCCCCGTCATCCTCCTGGTCAACAAGACCGACCGTCCCGACGCCCGCATCGCGGAGGTCGAGGAGGAGGCGCACGACCTGCTGCTGGGTCTCGCCTCCGACCTGCAGGACGACGTGCCCGACCTCGACGTCGACGCGCTGCTCGACGTCCCCGTCGTCTACGCCTCGGGACGCGCCGGCGCCGCCTCGCGCATGCGCCCCGACAACGGCTCGCTGCCCGACAACGACGACCTCGAGCCGCTGTTCGAGGCGATCCTCGAGCACGTCCCGGCGCCGTCGTACGACGACGAGGCCCCGCTGCAGGCGTGGGTCACGAACCTCGACTCCTCGCCGTTCCTCGGCCGCCTCGCCCTCCTGCGGGTCTTCAACGGCACGCTCAAGAAGGGGCAGACCGTCGCCTGGGTGCGCGCGGACGGCACGACGAGCAACGCCCGCGTCACCGAGTTGCTCATGACTCGCGCCCTCGAGCGTTACCCCGCTGAGTCCGCCGGCCCCGGCGACATCGTCGCGATCGCGGGCTTCGAAAACATCACGATCGGCGAGACCATCGCCGACCCCGAGGACATCCGTCCCCTCCCGGCCATCACGGTCGACGACCCCGCCATCTCGATGACGATCGGCACGAACACCTCGCCGCTCATGGGCAAGGTCAAGGGGCACAAGCTCACCGCCCGCATGGTGAAGGACCGCCTCGACCGCGAGCTCATCGGCAACGTGTCGCTGAAGGTCGTCGACATCGGCCAGCCCGACGCGTGGGAGGTCCAGGGCCGTGGTGAGCTCGCGCTGGCGATCCTCGTCGAGAACATGCGCCGCGAGGGCTTCGAGCTCACCGTCGGCAAGCCGCAGGTGGTCACCCGGCGCGACGAGAACGGCAAGCTCACCGAACCGTTCGAGCACCTCACGATCGACGCGCCCGAGGAGCACCTCGGTGCCATCACCCAGCTGATGGCCGGCCGCAAGGGCCGTATGGAGACGATGACCAACCACGGCACCGGCTGGGTGCGCATGGAGTTCATCGTCCCCTCGCGCGGTCTCATCGGCTTCCGCAGCGAGTTCCTCACCATCACGCGCGGCACCGGCATCGCGAACGCGATCTCGCACGGCTACGACGAGTGGGCGGGCGCGATCTCGACCCGTCAGAACGGCTCGATCGTCGCCGACCGCGCCGGCGTCGTCACGCCGTTCGCGATGATCGCTCTCCAGGAGCGCATGTCGTTCTTCGTGCAGCCCACCGAAGAGGTCTACGAGGGCATGGTCATCGGCGAGAACTCGCGCGCCGACGACATGGACGTCAACATCACGAAGGAAAAGAAGCTCACGAACATGCGTTCGTCGACCTCGGACTCCTTCGAGTCGATGACGCCGCCGCGCGTGCTCACCCTCGAGGAGAGCCTCGAGTTCGCCCGCGATGACGAATGCGTCGAGGTCACGCCCGAGAAGGTGCGCATCCGCAAGGTCGTGCTCGACGCGACCGAGCGCGGCCGCGCCGCCTCGCGCCTGAAGCGCCAGGACGCCGGTTCCTGACGCGGTGACGGGGGAGGAGCAGCCCACCCGACGGGCGTGGCGCGACTCCCTCGGGGTGGTCCTCGCGACCAGCGCCTATGGGGTGTCTTTCGGCGCGCTCGCGGTCGCCTCGGGTCTGGACGTCTGGCAGACCTGCGTCCTCAGCCTGTTCATGTTCACCGGTGGATCGCAGTTCGCCTTCGTCGGTGTGATCGGCGGGGGAGGCCTCCCGGGCGCGGCGATCGCGTCGGCGGGACTGCTCGGCATGCGCAACGTCGCCTACGGACTGCGCATGTCGCCGGTCGTGGGTACGGGCTTCTGGCGGCGCGCCGCGGCATCCCATTTCACGATCGACGAATCGACGGCGGTCGCGCTGGCGCAGACGGATGCCGGTGCCCGCCGCATCGGCTTCTGGGTGACCGGCATCGGCATCTACCTCGGCTGGAACCTCACGACCCTCGCGGGAGCGCTGCTGGGCGACGTCCTCGGCGACGTCCGGACCTACGGATTGGATGCCGCGGCCGCGGCCGCGTTCCTCGCACTGCTCTGGCCGCGTCTGCGCCGGCGTCAGGCGATCGCGGTGGGGGCGGCGGCGGCCGTCGTCGCGGCGATCTCGACCCCGCTGCTCATGCCGGGGCTTCCCGTCCTCGTCGCCGCGGTCGTCGCACTCGTCGTCGGCTGGACGAACTGGCTCGGCGCCCGCGAGACCACCACGGAGGCCGCGGCATGACCCTGTGGCACGCCATCCTGCTCGCCTCGATCGTCTGCGTCGCGCTGAAGACCGTGGGGTATCTCGTGCCGCCGGCGTGGTTCGACGCGCCGCGCCCGTCGCGGACGATCGACCTGCTCACCGTCGCCCTGCTCGCCGCTCTCGTCGTCGTGCAGACCCTCGGTGCGGGCCAGGCGGTCGTCGTCGATGCGCGGCTGCCCGCCGTCCTCGTGGCCGCGGGCCTGCTCGTGATCCGTGCGCCGTTCCTCGTGGTCGTGGTCGCGGCCGCCGCCACCGCGGCGCTCCTGCGCCTGTGGGGCTGGGCGGCGTGAGCGCCGCAGGGTGCGCGCCTAGACTGTGGTGGTGAACGCCCTGCTCGCCCGCGTCGCCACGTGGATCCTCGCCGCCGTCATCGGCGTCGTCTACGGCGTGGCCGGCACCATCGGTCAGGCGGCGGTGTGGGGTGTGGTCCCCGTCGGCCTGCTGGTCGCCTCGCTCGGTTTCATCGCCCTGCTGGTCGCCGTCCGCATCCTCACGGGGGAGCGCGCGTCGGCTCTGGCCTGCGGCCTCGGTGCGATGGTCGCGACCCTGCTGTTCGCCAACGAGGGACCCGGCGGCTCGGTCGTCGTGCCCGCCCCGCCCGAGGACGCGGCGATCACACCCGGCCTGATCTGGACTTTCCTGGTGCCGCTCGTGGCCGCGCTCGTCGTGGCGTGGCCGTCGGCATCCCGGCTCCGTTCCACGAACTAGACTCGTCGTGTGACGTATGTGATCGCTCTCCCGTGCGTGGATGTCAAAGACCGTGCCTGCATCGACGAGTGCCCCGTCGACTGCATCTACGAGGGCGAACGGTCGCTCTACATCCACCCCGACGAGTGCGTCGACTGCGGTGCGTGCGAGCCGGTCTGCCCGGTCGAGGCGATCTACTACGAGGACGACCTCCCCGCCGAGTGGCAGGACTACTACACCGCCAACGTCGAGTTCTTCCAGGACATCGGCTCGCCCGGCGGTGCCGCGAAGGTCGGTGTGATCGCGAAGGACCACCCCGTCATCGCGGGTCTTCCGCCGCAGGCGCACTGACCGTCCATGAGCGTCCGCGATCTCGCCGACTACCCGTGGGACGCCGTAGCACCGTACGCCGCGCGCGCACGGCAGCATCCTGACGGCATCGTCGACCTCTCCATCGGCTCTCCGGTCGACCCGACGCCCGGCGTCGTGGCGGACGCCCTGCGGCGTGCGACCGATGCGCACGCCTACCCGCAGACCGTCGGCACCCCGGCGCTGCGCGAAGCGATCGCCGCCTGGTACGCGCGGCGCCGCGGCGTCCCCGGCCTGACTCCCGCGCACGTGATCCCCACGGTCGGCTCGAAGGAGCTCGTCGCGCTCCTGCCGCTGCTCCTCGGGCTCGGCCCCGGCGACACCGTCGTGCACCCCCGCGCCGCCTACCCGTCGTACGAGGTCGGTGCCCGCCTCGTCGGCGCGACCGCGCTCGCCTCGGACGATCCGGGCGAATGGCCCGAGACGACCCGCCTGGTGTGGCTCAACTCTCCCGGCAACCCCGACGGGCGGGTGCTGGGCGTCGACGAGCTCCGCCGCGCCGTGCGTCGCGCGCGCGAGCTGGGTGCCGTCCTGGCCTCGGACGAGTGCTACGCCGAGCTGGGCTGGGACGGACCGTGGGCGGATGCCGCGGTGCCGAGCGTCCTCGATCCGCGCGTCACCGAGGGCGACCTCACCGCGCTCCTGTCGGTCTACTCGCTCAGCAAGCAGTCCAACCTCGCCGGGTACCGCGCCGCCTTCCTGGCGGGCGACACGGATCTGGTGACGGGGCTTGTGACGGCGCGCAAGCACCTCGGGCTCATGGTCCCGGGTCCCGTGCAGGACGCGATGGTCGCCGCCCTCGAGGACGACCCGCACGTCGAGCACCAGCGCGCGCTGTACCGTGCGCGGCGCGACGTGCTGAAGCCCGCCGTCGAGGCGGCCGGGTTCCGGATCGACCACAGCGAGGGCGGCCTGTACCTCTGGGCGACGGCGGGGGAGGACGCCTGGTCGTCGCTCGGCCGGCTCGCCGAGCTCGGCATCCTGGCCGGTCCCGGGCATTTCTACGGCGCGCACCACCCGCAGCACGTGCGCTTCTCGCTCACCGCGACCGACGAGCGCATCGCCGCCGCGGCGCGGCGACTGACAGCATCCGCGGGATCGTAGCGTTCGTAGGTTTCCTCTCACGGATGCCGCGATCCGTTGGGCGGGTCAGGAGAGGCGCCATCTCCCCGTTAGGCTGTAGAGACCGCTCCCGACGACCGCAAGGAGGCTTCGTGACCAACGCGGACACCCCTCAGAAGGCCACCGTGACCATCGGTGACACGACCGCGGAGCTCCCGCTCGTCGCCGGAAGCGAAGGGGTGCCGAGCGTCGACTTCTCGACGTTCACGAAGCAGACCGGGCACACCTCGCTCGACTACGGCTTCGTGAACACCGCCTCGACGAAGTCCGCGATCACGTACATCGACGGTGACCAGGGCATCCTGCGGTACCGCGGATACCCGATCGAGCAGCTCGCACAGCACAGCACCTACCTCGAGGTCGCCTGGCTCCTCATCTACGGCGAGCTTCCCACGGCGGACGAGCTGGCCGGCTGGGACGAGAAGATCCGGCGCCACACGCTCCTGCACGAGGACCTCAAGCACTTCTTCTCAGCTCTGCCGCATACCGCGCACCCGATGTCGGTCCTCTCGGCCGCAACGGCCGCGCTCTCGACCTACTACGAGGGCCAGAGCGACCCGCACAACCCGGAGCACGTCGAGCTCAACACGATCCGCATGCTCGCGAAGCTCCCCGTGATCGCGGCGTACGCGCACAAGAAGAGCATCGGGCACGCGTTCCTCTACCCCGACAACTCGCTGAGCTTCGTCGACAACTTCCTCAAGCTGAACTTCGGCAACAACGCCGAGCCCTACGAGATCAACCCGGTCATGTCGCGGGCGCTCGAGCGGCTGCTCATCCTGCACGAGGACCACGAGCAGAACGCGTCGACCTCGACCGTGCGGCTCGTCGGGTCGACCGGGGCCAACCAGTTCTCGTCGATCTCGGCCGGCATCAACGCGCTCTACGGGCCGCTCCACGGCGGCGCGAACGAGGCCGTCCTCGACATGCTCGCGCGCATCCGTGACTCGGGCGAGAGCGTGCAGCGCTTCGTCGAGCGGGTGAAGAACAAGGAAGACGGCGTCAAGCTCATGGGCTTCGGGCACCGCGTCTACAAGAACTACGACCCGCGCGCGAAGCTCGTCAAGGAATCCGCCGACGAGGTCCTCCGCGAACTCGGCGTCGAGGACCCGCTCCTCGCCCTCGCCAACGAGCTCGAGGAGATCGCGCTCAACGACGACTACTTCAAGGAGCGTCGCCTCTACCCGAACGTCGACTTCTACACCGGCGTCATCTACAAGGCGATGGGCTTCCCGACACGGATGTTCACGCCCCTGTTCGCGATCGGTCGGCTTCCCGGCTGGCTCGCGCACTGGCGTGAGATGCAGAACGACCCGCAGACCAAGATCGGTCGCCCGCAGCAGCTCTACACGGGAGCGACGGAGCGGGACTACCCCGTTTCCCGCTGACGCACACCCCGCACCCCGCTAGGGTGTGCCCATGGGGTGGATGCCGGGGGTAGGACTGACCTTCGACGATTCGGGTTTCGTCGACGACAGCGGGTACATCGATGACGGGGTGATCGGCGTGCCGCCGGGCATGGACGACGGCGGGTTCATGGATCCCACCGGCATGGACGGGATGGCGTCGGGGTTCTCGGCCGTCTTCGGCCTGGTCCTGGTGCTCGGCATCGTCGGGGCGGTCTTCGGGCTCGTCATCCGCGCGCGGAAGTACCGCATCCTGAGCGACGCGGGGATCGACCCGCTGACCGTGGATGCGCAGATCGCCGCCAAGGTGCTGCGCAGCGACGCGCTCGCGCCCGCGGCATCCGAGTCGGCGGTCGCGACACCGCCTGCCGCGCCGACCCCTGCCGTGCCGACGATCGAGCAGCGCCTGATCGAACTCGACGGTCTCCGGGCGCGCGGCATCATCAGCGACGAGGAGCACCGCGAGGCGCGGGCCGCCGTCCTGAAGGGCTGACCCCTCAGGCGTGCAGGTCGGCGTTGAGGGTGACCCCGACGCCTTCGCGACGCACGGCCTCGACGGCGCCCGTGAGCGAGTTGCGCCGGAACAGGATGCCGCTCCGCCCCGACAGTTCGGCGGCCTTCGCCGTCGGGACGGTGCCGTCGGCCCGCGGCGTCTCGCCCACGAGGACGACCTTGGTCCCGCCGGTCAGGTAGAGACCCGCTTCGACGATGCAGTCGTCGCCGAGGGAGATTCCGATGCCGGCGTTCGCGCCCAGCAGGGTGCGGCGACCGATCGAGACCCGGTGGCTGCCGCCGCCCGAGAGCGTGCCCATGATCGACGCGCCGCCGCCGATGTCGCTGCCGTCGCCGACCACGACACCCTGGGAGATGCGTCCCTCGACCATCGAGGCACCGAGCGTCCCGGCGTTGAAGTTGACGAACCCCTCGTGCATCACCGTGGTCCCCGGCGCGAGGTGCGCCCCGAGCCGGACGCGCGAGGCGTCGGCGATGCGCACGCCCGAGGGGACGACGTAGTCGGTGAGCCGCGGGAACTTGTCGATCCCGGCGACCTGGATGCCGGCGCGCTGCAGCGTCGGGCGCAGACGGGTGAGATCCTGCGGGTGCATCGGTCCGGCGTTCGTCCACGCGACGTTCGGCAGGTGCCCGAAGATGCCGGTGAGGTCGAGCTCGTTCGGGGCGACGAGGCGGTGCGAGAGCGCGTGCAGGCGGAGGTAGGCGTCGGAGGTGCCCGCGGGAGGCGCGTCGAGGTCGATCTCGACGACGACGACACCGACGGTGACGGCGCGCCGCTCGTCGTCGCCGGCGTGGGCGGCGAGGTCGGTCGTGTCCACCTCGGCGGGTGCCCGGCCGACAGCCGGTGCGGGGTACCAGGTGTCGAGGACGGTACCGTCCTCGCTCGTCGTCGCCAGACCGATGCCCCAGACCCACCGTGCGTCACTCATGATTCCAGGCTATCGGGCCGTCGTTAGACTCGACGTCATGCCCCGGCTCGACCTCCGCTCCACCGCTGTCGACCTGACACGGACCATCTGCGACATCCCGAGCGTGTCGGACGACGAGACCGTCCTCGCGGATGCGATCTTCGAGGCCGTCTCGGAGCTGCCGCACCTCGAGGTCCACCGCGACGGCGACACGATCGTCGCGCGGACCCGCCTCGGGCGCGCGCAGCGTGTCGCGATCGCCGGGCACATCGACACGGTCCCCATCAACGGCAACGTCCCGACCCGCGACACCGAGGTCGACGGCGAGCCGTACCTCTGGGGCCGCGGCACCGTCGACATGAAGGCCGGTGTCGCCGTCCAGCTGAAACTGGCCGCCGAGCTCACCGATCCCCGTGTCGACATCACCTGGATGTGGTACGACCACGAGGAGGTCGCCGCCGACCTCAACGGGTTGAACCGGCTCGCGGCATCCCGTCCCGACCTCTTCGCGGCCGACTTCGCGATCCTCGGCGAACCCTCCGACGGGCAGGTGGAGGGCGGCTGCAACGGCACCCTCCGCGCGGTCGTGCGCACCTCCGGCGTGCGCGCGCACAGCGCTCGTGCGTGGGTCGGCGAGAACGCGATCCACAAGGCCGCTCCGATCCTCGCTCGGCTCGCCGAGTACCGGCCGCGGGAGATCGAGGTCGACGGACTGCTCTACCGTGAGGGCCTCAACGCCGTCGCGATCCGCGGCGGCATCGCCGGCAACGTCATCCCCGACGCCTGCGAGGTCGACGTCAACTTCCGCTTCGCTCCGAGCCGGGATGCCGCCGCCGCCGAGGCGCACGTGCGCGACGTCCTGGCGGGATTCGAGGTCGAGATCGTGGACCTGTCCGAAGGGGCCCGGCCAGGGCTCGACGCGCCGCTCGCGCGGGAGTTCGTCGCGGCGGTCGGCGCGGTGCCGAAGCCGAAGTACGGCTGGACCGACGTCGCGCGGTTCTCGGCGATGGGCGTTCCCGCGGTCAACTACGGCCCGGGCGATCCGCACCTGGCCCATCACGACGAGGAGCGCGTACCGATCGCGCAGATCGAGGACGTCGAGCGGGGCCTGCGGGCATGGCTGAGCGGCGACTGAGGTCCGCAGCCTCCGTCGCCGGCACCGTCGCCGCCGTCTACCTCTCGGCACGCCTCGTCACGACCCTGTTCTTCTGGGCCGCGGCGAGCCTCTCCGGACCCACCTCGCGCTTCGGCGCGGACGCCACCATCCCGTCGCTCGCGATGGGATGGGACGCCCAGTGGTACTGGGTGATCGCCGATCGCGGCTACCCGTCCGAGCTCCCGGTGAACGACACCGGGCAGGTGACCGAGAACGCGTGGGCGTTCATGCCGCTGTTCCCCGTGCTCGCCCGGACGCTGGGCGCCGTCCCCGGAGGCTACCCGGCGGGAGCGGTGGTGCTGGCGCTCGTGGCGGGGTACGCGGCATCCGTGGTGCTCTTCGTGCTGCTGCGCGGACGCCTCGGCGAGACGGCGTCGCTCTGGGCGGTGGTGCTCTTCGCCAATGGTCCGCTCGCCGCCCTGTTCCAGATGGGGTACGCCGAGTCGCTCCTGCTGGTCTGGCTGTTCCTCGCGCTGTGGGCGCTCCAGCGCCGGCGGTTCGGCTGGATCTATCCGCTCGTCGTCCTGATGGGCTTCACCCGGCCGGGGGTGCTCGCGTTCGCGCTGCTGCTGGGCCTCTATGGGATCCATCGGTGGATGCGGCGGCGCGTCGATCCGCTGCCGACCCCGCACATCGTCCACATCATCGCCCTGGGCGCCCTCGCGACGATCGTGGGATTCGCCTGGCAGGTCATCGCCGGTGTCGCGACGGGGGATCCCTCCGCGTACCTCGAGACCGAGCTCGCCTGGCGGCGCAGCTGGGTCGGCTCCGAGGAGCAGTTCGTCCCCTTCGCCGGTTTCGTGCAGGCATCCTCGCTCTGGTTCGGCATCTGGGGGCTGCCGCCGATGCTCGGACCGATCGCCCTCGCCGTCCTGGTCGTGGGGGCCGCCGCGCTCCTCGTGCGGGCACCCCAGGTGCGCCGTCTCGGGCCCGAGATCCGGCTGTGGGGCGCGAGTTACCTCGTCTACCTGCTCGCGGTGTTCTTCCCGCAGTCGAGCGTGTTCCGGCTGCTGCTGCCCCTCACGCCCGTGGCCGCCGCCGTGGCGGTCCCGCCCTCACGATGGTGGCGGATCGGGATGCTGGTGCTGTGCCTCGGCGGGCAGTGGCTGTGGATCCACGAGATGCTCGCGCTCGGCGACACGTTCTACCGGATTCCGTGACGATAAGCGTCCGCTGACAGGCCCGCGCGCCGAAGGCGATCAGCCCATTGGGTAGACTAATGGGGAAGGCCGAAGACGAAAGGGAGCCCCACAATGGCAGCCATGAAGCCGCGCACCGGAGACGGACCTATGGAGGCCGTCAAGGAAGGCCGCCTCATCATCGTGCGTGTTCCACTCGAGGGGGGCGGTCGACTGGTCGTCTCGGTGAACGACGACGAGGCGAAGGAACTCCACAGTGTTCTCAGCGGGGTCGTCGGCGCCGCCTGACCCCGACTCGATGCGAAAGGCCGGTCCCCGTGGGGACCGGCCTTTCGGCGTATGCGGCGTGCGCCGGGATCAGTTCGCGTCGGCGACGGTCGTCAGCTGCAGGAGTCCCTCGCCGGCGATCGAGAGGGCCCCGAGGACCGCCGGGGAGGCCTGGGTCTCCTGGATCAGCGAGCGATACGCCGTCTCGAGAGGGCCGCGACGGACCGGGTCGGCGACGGCGCCGCCGGCCAGGACCCGCGGGACGAGCACCGTTCCGCCCGCCCGGGCGAGCCGGAGGCCGTGCTCGACGTACTCGATGACGCCGTCCGGGTCCGCATCGATGAGGACGATGTCGTAGGAGGCCTCGTTCATCCGCGGTAGGACGTCGGCGGCGCGGCCCGTGATGAAGCGCGCGCGGGCGGCGGGGACGCGGGCGTCGGTGAACGCCTTCCGCGCCACGGCGAGGTGCTCGGGCTCCTTGTCGATCGTCGTGAGTGTCGCCCGGGGGGACCCGTGCAGCAGCCACAACCCCGAGACGCCGCCGCCGGTGCCGACCTCGACGATGTTCAGCGCGCGGCTCGCCGCGGCGATCACCGCGCACTGCGCGCCCACCTCGGGACTGATCGGATTCGCGCCGATCTCGAGGGCGTGCGCTCGCGCCCGGGCGATGGCATCGGGTTCGACCGTCGCCTCGGCAGCGAACCTGCGGACCGCCTCGTGATCTCCCATGTGGTGAACCTCCTCCGCCCAGCCTAGGCGGGCCCGCATGCCGAAACCCTCAGGCGCACGGGTAACCTGGGAAGCATGTCGAACGGGCTCGATCTGGAGAAGATCCTCCTCATCGCGCTCATCGCCGCACTCCTGCTGGGGCCCGAGCGCCTGCCCGGTTACGCGGCCTCCCTCGCACGTCTGACGCGCCGCATCCGCGACTGGCTGGACGGCGCGCGGACCCGTGTCAAGGAGGAGATGGGGGACGACTTCGACGAGATCGAGTGGCGCAAGCTCGATCCGCGGCAGTACGACCCCCGGCGCATCATCCGCGAGGCGCTCATCGACGATGCGCCCGTGAAGCCCGTCGCCGCCGGGGCGGCGGCGATGACCGCGGTCGCGGCGCCTCCGGCACCCGAGGTCACGACGGCGGTCGATGCGGTCGATGCGGGCGTCGTCCCGTTCGACTCCGAAGCCACCTGACCGGCGGCATCCGTCTCTCCTCAGGCGGGGGAGACGGGGAGGGCGCGACCGGCGAGCGAGGAGCGCGTCGAGACGAGGGCGTCGGCGACCGCCGAGATCGCACGCGCCGCGGGATCACCGGGATCGGCGAGGACGACCGGTTCGCCCTCGTCGCCGCCGCGGCGGAGGGCAGGGCTCAGCGGGACCGAGCCGAGGAGCGGCACCGCGGCGTCGTCGGTCGTGAGTGCGGCGGCGACCGCCGCCCCGCCGCCGGTGCCGAACACGTCGACGAGGGTGCCGTCGGGAAGGGCGAAGGCCGCCATGTTCTCGATGACGCCGACGATCCGCTGGCCCGTCTGACGGGCCACGACGCCGCTGCGGACGGCGACGTCGGCCGCGGCCGCCTGCGGCGTCGTCACCACGAGGACCTCGGCGTGCGGAAGGAGCTGACCCACCGAGATCGCGACGTCCCCGGTCCCCGGGGGCATGTCGATGAGGAGCACGTCGAGGTCGCCGAAGTGCACGTCGGTGAGGAACTGCTGCACGGTGCGGTGCAGCATCGGCCCGCGCCAGGCGACGGCGGGGGAGGAGCCCTCCGGGAGGAACATCCCGATCGAGATCGTCTTCACGCCGTGGGCGACCGGCGGCAGCATGAGGTCGTCGAGGCGGGTCGGCTGCGGCGGGCGGCCGTCCTCGCCGACGAGGCCGAGGAGCCCCGGGATCGAGAAGCCGTGCACATCCGCGTCGATCAGCCCGACGGCCAACCCTCGCGTCGCCAGGGCGACGGCGAGGTTCGCCGTGAGGGTGGACTTGCCCACACCGCCCTTGCCGCTCGTGACAGCGATGACACGGGTCAGCGCGTCGGCGGTGAACGGCATGCGACGCGCGCCGCGGATCCGCTCGACGAGGGCCGAGCGCTCCGCCGCCGTCATGACGCCCACGTCGACGCGGACGTCGACGACGCCCGGGACGGATGCCGCGGCATCCCGCACGTCCCGCTCGATGCGGTCCGCGGCGGGGCATCCGACGATCGTCAGGGCGATGCCGACGTGCGCGGTCCCCTCGTCGAGGGCGATCTCCCGGACCATGTCGAGCTCGCCGATCGGGCGCCGCAGTTCCGGGTCGACGACGGCGGACACGGCACGGCGGACGTCGTCGGCCGTCGCGGGGGTGCTCACGAGGAGCGGGCGTCGTCGCCCGGCCGGTCGCGCTCGTCGAGACGCTCGATGAGGGCCTTGAGCTCCTGGCGGAGCACGTCGCGGCTGATCATCTCGTCCTGCATGTCGGTGAGCGCCATCCGCAGGGCCACGACCTCGCGGGCGAGGTATTCGGTGTCGGCGAGGTTCCGCTCGGCCCGCTGTCGGTCCTGCTCGATCTGCACGCGGTCCCGGTCGTCCTGGCGGTTCTGCGCGAGGAGGATGAGGGGAGCGGCGTACGAGGCCTGAAGCGACAGCATGAGCGTCAGGGCGGTGAACCCGAGCGCCGCGTCGTCGAAGCGCAGTCCCTCGGGCGCGGCGGTGTTCCAGACGATCCAGGCGACGCAGAAGAGCGTCAGAATGAGCAGGAACGCGGGGGTCCCCATCGCGCGGGCGATCCACTCCGTGAACCGGCCGAAGCGGTCGCGGGAGGGCTGCGGGGTGCGGCTGAGCACGCTCGTGCGCCGCCCGCGGGGCGCCTCGAACCCGGACTTCGGCGCGCGTGCCATCATCGCCGCACCTCCGGACCCTGTCGCGGCGCGTCCTGCGATCGCCAGTCGTCGGGCAGCAGGTAGTCGATCACGTCGTCGACCGTGACCGTGCCGACGAGGTGGCGGGCCTGATCGACGACGGGCAGCGAGACGAGGTTGTAGCTCGCGAGGAGACGGGCGACCTCGGCGGCGCTGGCCGAGACGGTGACGGGCTCGACGGTGTCGTCGATGATGGCGCCCAGCCGCTCGTGCGGCGGGTAGCGCAGCATCCGCTGGAAGTGCACGACACCCAGCAGACGCCCCGTCGGGGTCTCGTAAGGCGGCAGGGTCACGAAGACGGCGGCCGCGAGGGCGGGGTGCAGCTCGTGCCGGCGGATGAGGGCGAGCGCCTCGGCGACGGTTGCGTCGGCGGACAGCACGATCGGCTCGCTGGTCATGAGACCGCCCGCGGTGTCGGGGCCGTGCTCGAGGAGGGCGCGGACGTCCTCGGCCTCCTCGGGCTCCATGAGGTCGAGCAGCTGTCCGGCGCGGGCATCCGACAGCTGACCCAGCACGTCGGCCGCGTCGTCCGGTTCCATCGCGTCGAGGATGTCGGCGGCGCGCTCGTCGCCGAGGGCTTCGAGGATGTGCACCTGCTCGTCCTCGGGCATCTCCTCGAGGGCGTCGGCGAGACGGTCGTCGGGGAGCTCCTCCGCCACCTCGAGCAGGCGCTCCTCGGGGAGGTCGAGGAGCGTGTTGGCGAGGTCGGCGGGTTTGAGCTCGGAGTACGAGGCGACCAGGAGCTCGGCGGACTGCGTCTGTCCCGCGACCTGCTCGTCGCGCACGTCGTTCCACTGCGCGAAGGTCGTCGGCCCCTTGGCGAACGGCGACGCGCTGGTCTTGGGGCGGCGCAGGAACAACTGCCCCACCTGCCAGTCGCCCAGGCGGTCGCGCTCGATGGCGACATCCTCGATCACGGCGGAGCCCGACCCGTCGGTGAGGTGCACGTTGCGGCCGATGAGCTCCGTCATGACACGCACCTCGCCGCCGCGCTGCTCGAAGCGGCGGACGTTGATGAGGCCGGTCGTGATGACCTGGCCGCTGGCGATCGAGGTGACCCGTCCGATGGACAGGAACACGTTGCGCCTGCCGGGGATCTCGACCACGAGCCCGACCACTCTCGGGGGGTCGTCCTTGCGGTAGATCACGACCACATCGCGGACCTTCCCCAGCCGGTCGCCCGCGGGGTCGAAGACGGCGCACCCGGTCAGGCGCGCGACGAAGACCCGTTGCGTACTCACCCGACCAGCGTAGTCGGCGGATCCCTCGCGCTCCCTGCGCCCACGCAAAGGCTCGCGTGGGAGACTGAGGCCATGAGCATGATGGGTGGGGCCCCGAAGGAACACGGTGCGACGGTCGCGGAGTACTCGTCGTACGAGGCGGCGCAGAAGTCGGTGTCGACCCTCATCGGCGCGGACGTCCCGGCGCAGGACATCGCCATCGTCGGACGCGGGCTGCGCTCGGTCGAGCGCGTCACCGGTCGGTTGGGATACGCGACCGCGGCGCGGTCCGGCGCGATCAACGGCGTCCTGCTCGGCCTGCTGTTCGCCGCGATCTTCGTGCTCGGCAGCCCCGGCGTCGCGCTGCAGCTGTTCGTCGGTGTGATGCTCGTGGGCATCGCGCTCGGCATGCTCATGAGCATCATCAGCTACTCGATCCTGCGCCGTCGTCGCGACTTCACCTCGGTGACCCAGGTCATCGCCGACCACTACGACGTGACGGTGCTGCCTCGCAGCTTCGGCCGCGCCAAAGAACTGCTCGGCGCCGCGGCGGCCCCGACCGCCCCGCCGGTACCGCCGACCGACATGACGGCGCCCCCGCGCTACGGCGAGCGTGTCGACCCGGCCGCTCCCGTCCCCGGGGCGGGGGAGCGCGTCGACCCCGCCCCGGCACCCGCGCCGGGCGAACACGTGGACCCGGCCGAGCCGCCCCGGTACGGCGAGCGCGTCGACCCGGCGCCCCTCCCGCCCGTGACGCCGCCGCCGACCGCGCCGCAGCAGGGCGGCGCACCGGCGCAGCCTGCCGCTCCCGACGCGCCGCGATGATCCCGGTCACCCTGCCCGCGGGCGGGGTCGAAGTGGCCGTGGTGATCGACGCCGCCCCCGAGCCTACGGCGATCGTCGCGCTCGCCCACGGCGCGGGCGCGGGGCACGAGCACCCGTTCCTCGCCGGCGCGGCGCACGCCTGGTCCGCCGCCGGGTTCACGACCGTGCGGTTCGACTTCCCCTACCGTCAGGCGGGACGACGGATGCCGGGGCCCGCCGCGCACGCGATCGAGACGTGGGCCGCCGTCGAGGAGTTCTGTCGTCGCCTGACCCCCGGCATCCCGTTCGTGGCGGCGGGCAAGTCCTACGGCGGGCGGATGGCGTCGATGGCCGCGGCGGAGGGTCGGATCGCCTCCGACGCGCTCGTGTACCTCGGCTATCCGCTGCACCCGCCGGGGAAGCCCGAGAACGCCCGCACGGCGCACCTGCCGGCCGTCGCCGCGCCCCAGCTGTTCCTGTCGGGGACGAAGGACCCGTTCCTGCAGCCGCTCGCCGACCTGGAGGCGGCGGTCGCCGCGTGCCGGGACGCGGACATCCTCTGGTTCGAGGGTGCCCGGCACTCGTTCGAGGTCGCCGGCCGCGCTCTGCCGGCGGACGAGGTGGGTGCGGCGACCGCGTCTGCCGCGCTCCCGTGGCTGCGCGAGCGGGTTCAGCGCCCCGCGGCGTAACCCTGCACACCGCGGGGGTTCGCCGCCGCCCACAGGATGCCGGTGGCCCGGTCGACCCCGACGGCCGAGAGCCGTCCGAGCGACCAGTCGCCCGCGCGCGTGACCCGATGGCCCCGGTCGGCGAGGCCGCCGAGGACCTCGTCGCCGAGACGGTCCTCCGCGACGACTCCCGTCGGATCCCACGTGCGCGGCCAGAACGAGTCGACCATGCCCGTCGAGTGGAGGGTGGGGGCGTCGATCGCCTGCTGCGCGGTGTACCCGCCGACGAACATGCGCAGGAGCATCGGCAGCTGCCACTGGTCCTGCTGGTCACCGCCGGGCGTCCCCATCGCGATGCGGGTGTCGCCGTCGTGCACGAGGGTCGGCGACAGCGTCGTGCGCGGCCGCGTGCCGGGCCGGAGCGCCGCGGGCGAGTCCTCGTCGAGCCACGTCATCTGCAGGCGTGTCCCGAGGCAGAAGCCGAGCGAGGGGATGACGGGGGACGACTGCAGCCACCCGCCCGACGGCGTGACGGCGACGACGTTGCCCCAGCGGTCCGCGACGTCGATGTGGCAGGTGTCCCCGCGGGTCGCTCCCGAACGGGCGACGGTCGGTTCGCCCGTGCCCGCGGCGGCGGCGCCGTCGCGTCGGAGCGGCGGGCGCCACGGGTCCCGAGCCGCCAGGCGCGCGGGGCGCCACTGCGACGAGGCCCGATCACCGAGGTCGGCCCGACGAGCGGTGACGACGTCGTCCGCGAGGAGGGCCGCGGCATCCGCTCCGTCGCCGAGGTGGGCGTCGCGGTCGGCGAGGACGAGCTTGAGCGTCTCGACGACGGTGTGCGCGCCCGCCGTGGTCGCGGGATCGAGGCGGTCGTCGGGGAGCGGGTCGAGGATCCGGAGCGCCTCGAGGAGTGCGGGGCCCTGCGTCCACGCCCCCGCCTTGAACACCGTGCGACCGCGGAACGGGATGGAGAGGGGCTCCTCGTACCCCGCCGGCGGGTCGACGAGGTCCGCGCGGGTGAGCACCGCGGCGCGGTCGGTGCCGCTGGAGTGCCGGTGTGGGCGGGCGAGCTCGTCGCACGCGTCGCCGAGGATCCGGCGCCACTCGGTGCGTGCCGCGTCGATCGCCGCAATCCGGTCGTCGCCCGAGCCCGCCTCGACGAGGCGTCGGAGAACCGCGGCGTACGCCGGGTTGCGATGCAGGGCGCCGGCGGCGGCGGGGGCGCCGCCGGGCATCCACAGGTCGGCGGAGGCCGGCCAGTGCTCCCGGAACAGGTCGGCGACCCGACCGATGGTCGCCGACACCGCGGGGAGAAGCGGATGGCCGTCCTCGGCGTACCCAATCGCGAACGACAGGACGTCGGCCAGCGGCCACGTGCCGTGGTCCCGGAGCAGCAGCAGCCACGCGTCGACGGCGGCGGGCACGGCCGCGGCGAGTCCGCCCGCGCCCGGCACGAGGTCGAGGCCCTCGGCGCGGAAGTGCGCGATCGTCGCGCCGGCGGGCGCCGCGCCCTGGCCCATGAGGACCGTGGGGGTCGCGGCATCCGCCGGTTGGAAGAGACCGACGAGGTCGCCGCCGGGACCGTTCAGGTGCGGCTCCACGATGTGCAGCACGAACCCGCCTGCGCACGCGGCGTCGAACGCGTTCCCGCCGCGCTCGAGCACCGCCATGGTCGTCGCCGTCGCCGTGGCGTGCGTCGACGCGGCCATGCCGAACGTCCCTGTCAGCTGCGGGCGGGTCGTGAACGACGGCGGCGGGGTGTACCCGACGGCGGACATCGAGGCGTCCTCAGGAGCGGGCGCGGGCGATCCAGGCCTCGATCTCGTCCGCGGTGCGCGGGATGTCCGCCGACAGGTTCACCGGGCCGTTCTCGGTCATGAGGATGTCGTCCTCGATCCGCACCCCGATGCCCCGGTACTCCTCGGGGACCGTGAGGTCGTCGATCTGGAAGTAGAGCCCGGGCTCGATCGTGAAGACCATGCCGGGCTCGAGCTCGCCGTCGTAGTACATCTCCCGCCGCGCCTGCGCGCAGTCGTGCACATCGATGCCCAGGTGGTGGCTCGTGCCATGCACCATGTACCGGCGGTGCTGCCCGCCCTTGTCGGCGTGGAGCGCCTCCTCGGCGGTCACGGGGAGCAGGCCCCACTCGGCCGTGCGAGCGGCGATGACGGCCATCGCCGCCTCGTGGACGGCGCGGAACTTCACCCCGGGGCGTGCCGCGGCGAAGGCCGCATCCGCCGCCTCGAGGACGGCGTCGTAGATCCGGCGCTGCACGGCGGAGAACGTCCCCGAGACCGGCAGGGTGCGGGTGATGTCGGCCGTGTAGAGGCTGTCGACCTCGACGCCCGCGTCGATCAGCACGAGGTCGCCGGGGACGACCGCGCCGTCGTTGCGGGTCCAGTGCAGGTAGCAGGCGTGCGGACCCGAAGCGGCGATCGTGTCGTACCCCTCGCCGTTGCCGTCGGTGCGCGCGCGGAGGTGGAAGACGCCCTCGATGGCACGCTCGCCGCGGGGCGTGTCGATGATGCGGGGGAGCTCGGCGACGATGTCGTCGAACCCCCGGCCGGTCGCCTCGACCGCGAGGCGCATCTGGGCGATCTCGTACGGGTCCTTCACGAGGCGCAGCTCGGACACGAACCGGGTGAGCTCGTCGTCGACCTCGACCGTGCGGTCCTCCGCCGTGCTCTGGAAGGCATCGATGTGCGCTGTGCGGATGCCGAGGTCCGCCGCGACCGCGTCGAGCGCGGGGCGCGGGCCGATCCAGAACTCGCCGATCGCGGCGTCGGCGTAGAACTCGGTCGTCGTCCGATCGGCGCGCTCGCGCAGGTACAGCGTGACGTCGTGGCCGTCGCCGGTCGGTTCGAACACGAGCACCGAGTCGGGGACGGCGTCGGCGCCCCACCCCGTCAGGTGCGAGAACGCGGAGTGCGCGCGGAAGGGGTAGTCGGTGTCGTTCGAGCGCTGCTTGTACGAGCCTGCGGGGACGACCAGGCGCAAGCCCGGGAACGCGGCGGAGACCGCCGCGCGGCGCGCTGCGGCGTACGGTGCCTCGGCGCGCTGCTCGGGCAGCGACGCGGGACGCTCGGCCCAGCCCGTCGAGATGGAGTCGAGGAAGCCGGCGGGAAAGGGCTGCTTGCGATTGGTGGTCGCTGCGGCCGCGGTCTCGGTGGTCTCCGGTGCGATGGTGTCGCGATCGTCGGTGGTCATCCTCCCAGTCTCCCACCGACCGCGCGGGACGTCAGCCCGCCCGCTCCACCTGCACGATGACCGGACGGTGATCGCCGCCCGAACCGTCGAGCGAGGTGACGACCACCGACCCGGTCGGCCGCCAGGCATCCGTCGTCATCACGTGGTCGATCGGCGCGCCGACCAGCGCCGGCCACGCGGTGTCCCACGTCCCCACGGCGCCGTTGCCCGTCGCCGTCGCCGCGTCGCGGCAGCGGCCCATCGTGCCGCCGTCGGTCCCGAGCCGGCTCATGTGGTCGACCGTCGCGTTGAAGTCGCCGGCCATGATGACGTCGTCGCTGGCGCACTGGTCGGCGAGCCAGCGCAGGTCGCTGCGCCAGTGGTCCATGTCGCCCTGGCGAGGGGCGACGGCGTGGACGGCGACGACGATCGGACCGTCGCCGTCGACGGGCATCGCGACGACGCTGGGGACGACCGAGGTGTTGGTGGTGCCGGATGCGTCGGACTCGACGACGGCGTAGTCGCCGAGGTCGGGGGAGATGAGCAGGGTCGTGTAGGTCGCGTCCCACCCCTGGTAGTTCTCCTCGTGCACCCACATGGGGTTGCCGCGCTCGCGCATCGCGATCGCGATCGCCTCGCCGGTGTCGTCGTTCGTCTCGGGGAGTGCGACGATGTCGACGTCCATCGCGATGGCGGTCGTGACGATCGCATCGACGTCGGTGGCGGGACCCGCGGTGTTCCACGTCATGACGCGGATGCTGTCCGCCGTCTTCTCGGGCAGGCCCGTCGTCCCGACGCCGCGGACGACGAGGATGCCGACGTTCGCCCCGCTCGCGAGGAGGCCGATCATCGCGAGTCCGGCGCCGAATCCGCGGGTGCGGCGCCCGAGGCAGATCAGCAGGCCGACGAGCGCGAGAACCGCGAAGCCGACGGCGAGCACCGGGCGCAGCGACACGAGCTGTGCGATCGGGAAGGTCTGCTCGAGGCGGAAGAACTGCGGCCAGGTCAGGACGGCGGCGACGATGGCGGTGGCGATCGTGAAGAGGATCCCCGTCAGTCGCAGCACACCACGAGATTAGGCGGGGAGGCTGGGGAGTTTCTGCGCGCGGTACGCTCGTGTCCATGTCCGCAGGGTCCTCCGCTCCGTCCGGCCCGTTCGGACCCGGCGACCTGCACCTGCACTCGGATCACTCCGACGGCACCGAGCCGCCCGCGGCGGTCATGGCCGCGGCGCACCGCCACGGGATCCGCACCGCCGCGCTGACGGACCACGACACGACATCGGGATGGGCGGAGGCCGCCGACGCGGCCGTGTCGCTCGGCATGTCGTTCCTGCCGGGCATGGAGCTCTCGGCGCGGCACGAATGGCGGAGCGTGCACGTCCTGGCCTACCTCATCGACCCGGACGACGCGGGCCTGCGCGCCCTGACCGACCGCATCCGGCGTTCCCGGCTCTCCCGTGCGCGCACGATGGCCGAACGGATCGGCCGCGACTACGACCTCACGTGGGAGGACATCGAGGCGCAGACCGCCGAGGGGGCGACGGTGGGCAGGCCCCACATCGCCGACGCCCTGGTGGCCCGCGGCCACGTCCGCGACCGCGGCGAGGCGTTCAGCGGCATCCTGTCCCCTCGGAGCGACTACTACGTCGCCCTGTACGCGCCCGACCCGGTTGCGGCGGTGGCGGCCGTCGCCGGCGCCGGGGGAGTGCCGGTGATCGCGCACCCGGCGGGCCGCGCCGGCCTCCTGCCCGACCGGCTCGTTCGGGACATGCTCGACGCGGGCCTCGCGGGCTTCGAGCTCGGCCATCGCGAGAACGTCGAACCCGCGCTCGGGGAACTGCGGCGCCTCGTCGCCGCGCACGACCTCATCGCGACCGGCTCGAGCGACTACCACGGCCGGGGGAAGCCGAACGTGCCGGGGGAGAACACGACGTCCGAGGACGCGATCGCGAGGATCGTCGCCCTCGGGTCGGGCAGCTCGCTCGTCACGCCGTAGCGCGACGAGCGGAATCAGGCCCCCGCGACGGGCGCGCCTGCGCCCGATCCGCCCCGACGGCGGCGCCGCCGGCGCGCCGGTGCGGGCTTGCCGTCGTGGTGCTCCTTGCCGGCGCCGTCGTGCGTGCCGGCACCGTCGACTGCGCGGTCCGCGCTGTCGGCGGACGCCGAGGACGAGTCGGATGCCGCGGCATCCGCCCCTTCGGTGAAGGTGGAGCCGACCTTCGCCTCGCCGCTGCCGGAACGCCGGCGGCGGCGACGACGGGTGCCCGCTTCGCCGGACGCGTCGGCGGCGGCGTCCGCCGCGCGGGTGGGAGCGGCGCTCGACCGTGCGGGGGCCGCCTTGGGCGCCGCGGTGATGCGGCCCTTCGTGCCGGCCGGGATGTCGAGGTCCTCGAACAGGTGCGGGCTCGACGAGTACGTCTCCTGCGGCTCGGGCTGGCCGAAGTCGAGCGCGCGGTTGATGAGGGCCCACTTGTGCAGGTCGTCCCAGTCGACGAAGGTCACCGCGATGCCGGTCTTGCCGGCGCGGCCGGTGCGGCCGGCGCGGTGCAGGTAGGTCTGCTCGTCGTCGGGGATCGTGTGGTTGATGACGTGGGTGACGTCGTCAACGTCGATGCCGCGGGCGGCGACGTCGGTGGCGATGAGGACGTCCCGCTTGCCGGCCTTGAACGCGGCCATCGAGCGCTCGCGCGCCTCCTGGCTCATGTCGCCGTGGACCGCCCCGGCGCTGAAGCCGCGGTCGTTCAGTTCGTCGACGAGGCGCTGCGCAGCGCGCTTGGTGCGCGTGAAGATGACGGTCTTGCCGCGGCCCTCGGCCTGCAGGATGCGGGCGATGACCTCGTCCTTGTCGAGCGAGTGCGCGCGGTACACGAGGTGTTTGATGTTGGCCTGCGTGAGGCCCTCGTCGGGGTCGCTCGCGCGGATGTGGATCGGGTTCGACATGAACCGGCGCGCGAGGGCGACGATCGGCCCGGGCATCGTCGCCGAGTAGAGCATGGTGTGGCGGACGGGCGCGACCTTCTGGAAGATCTTCTCGATGTCGGGGAGGAAGCCGAGGTCGAGCATCTTGTCGGCCTCGTCGAGGACGACCTCGGTCGCGTTCGAGAGGTCGAGGAGTCGCTGGTTGTTGAGGTCGATGAGGCGACCGGGGGTGCCGACGACGATCTGCGCGCCGGCCTTGAGCTGATCGATCTGACCCTCGTAGGCCTTGCCGCCGTAAATGGCGACGACGCTGGTGGCGCGGCCGGAGGTCAGCATGTCCATGTCCTCGTAGACCTGGACGGCCAGCTCGCGCGTCGGGACGACGATGAGGGCCTTGACGCCGGGCTCGGGGTTCAGGCCGAGTCGCTGGACGACGGGGATGCCGAAGCCGAAGGTCTTGCCGGTGCCGGTCTTGGCCTGGCCGATGATGTCCTGGCCGGGGAGGCCGAGCGGGATCGTCTGCTCCTGGATGGGGAACGTGTCGACGATGCCCTTGGCGGCGAGGGTGTCGACGATGTCCTGGTCGACGCCGAGCTCTGCGAACGTGGTCATGCTTTCCGTGCCTGTCTGGCGGTGAGATGCCGCCGTGATGAGGGGTCCACGCCCTTCACTCAGCCCCAGGCGCGGGGTCCCGATCCGACGCCGGGACCCCACCACCCTACCGGAGGGGGCCGCCGCGCCCCGTAGGCTGGTGCCGTGGTGAGGTGGTTCTGGCAGCGACGGCGGCCCCCCGGGCGCACCCTGCGGCTGCGTTCGCGCGACGAGGCGAGCGACGTCCGGCGCGTCGATTTCGAGCAGCTCGCTCCCGACCTCGCCACCTATCTCGGTCAGGCGGCCTACCTGCAGCTCGGCTACGTCGAGACCCTCAGCTCGCTCATCGAGCGCAGCCCCGAGCTCGGGCACAAGGAGTCGCTCTCCCGCGCGGCCGGCGCCGCGCTGTTCAAGCACCAGGCACTCGTCGCCCTCATCCGGGACCGCGGCGACGACCCGCTCGAGCTGATGCTGCCGTTCCGCGAGCCCCTCGACGCCTTCCGCCGGGCCACCCACGGCGCGCGGCCCCTCGAGACGATGCTGTCGGTCCACCTGACGGCGGGCCTGCTCGACGACTTCTATCTGTCCCTGTCCGGCAGCTACGGCGAGACCGGACGCCGTGCGGCCGCGATCCTCCGAGCGGATGCCGACCGCGCCCCGCTCGTGGGCATCATCACCGACGCGATCTCGGACGACGACGAACTGCGCTCCCTGCTGAGCCTGTGGGGGAGGCGCCTCGTCGGCGACACCCTCCTGGTCGCGCGCGGCGCGCTGCGGTCGAGCACGACCGAGCGCCCGGGAGCGCTCGACGTCGACGACGAGAAGCAGGTTGAGCCGGTGTTCACCCAGCTGCTGGGGGCCCACTCGCGCCGGATGACGAGCATCGGCCTCGACGCCTGAGACCGGCGGCGAGCCGCGGAGGGCGGCGGGTGTGCGCCGGGATCAGGCGATGCCGAGCTCGTGACGGGTCCGGGCGTCCCGCGCCGCCCGCGTGCGGGCGAGGAGCACGAGGACCGCCGCGGTGAGCAGGATCGGCACGAGGATGCTGGCGAGCCAGATCCACGCCGCATCCGGCCCGAGACCCGCCCAGGTGAGTGCGGCCCACGTCGCGGTGCCGAGGGCGGCGCCGAGCAGCGGCCCGATCGCGACGCCGCGGAGCGCGCGCTGCGGCAGGGCGAAGTGGACGGCCGTCCCCGCGATCGCCCCGAAGACCAGCGCAAGGACGACGAGCATGTCAGGCGACGAAGCCCACGCGACGCGACTGGTCGGTCCCGACCTCGACGAACGCGATGCCGGCCGTGGGGATGACGTAGGTGGCGCCCTTGGAATCGGTGAGGGTCACGTAGGTCGCGCCGCTGTCGAGAGCGGCGGTGACGGTCTGCTTCACGGCGTCGGCCGTCTCGTTCGAGTCGAAGCCGAGCTCGCGCGAGTTCGCGATGCCGATGCGGATCTCCACGGTGATGCCTGCCTTTCCCGGCCCGGGTCTCCGGGCGCGTCTCGAGCCTACGACACCGGCTCCCGGCCCGGACGCGCGGGCCGCTCGCTGTCGGCGAACGGCCCGTCGGCGCCACGCGGGGCGCTGCGGGGCGGGTGTCCGTCGCTCCGGTTAGCGTGGAGCCCATGCCCGACCTGCCGTTCGCCCTCGACACGGCGCAGCAGGCCGTCGTGGGTCTCGAACCGGCGGCATCCGGTGTCGTGATCGGCGCGCCGGGATCGGGCAAGACGGCGACGCTCGTCTCCCGCGTCGTCGCACTCATCGACGACGGGATGCGTCCTGACGAGGTCGTCGTGCTCACCCCGACACGGACGGCCGCGACCGCGTTGCGCGACCGGCTCGCGGTCGGCGTGCGCGTCGCCACGAGCGGTCCGCTCGCGCGATCGGTCCCCGCCTTCGCGTACCAGGTGGTCCGGTCGCACGCCGTCCACGCGGGCGACGAGCCTCCGCAGCTGCTCACCGGGCCCGACGAGGACCGGATCATCGGCGACCTGTTGGCGGGCGATGCCGAGGACGAGGCCGACGGCCCGTCGCGCTGGCCGGAATGGCTGCCCGCCGACATCCGCAGCACTCCGGGGCTCCGGGCCGAGATCCGTGCCTTCCTCGCCGAGATGACGACGCTCGGCATCGAGCCCGAGGAACTCGCCGCGCGCGCCGCCGCCACGGACCGTCCGGTCTGGGCGTCGCTCGCCTCGTTCGCGCGGGAGTACCGCTCGGTCCGCGCGCGCATGCGCGGCGCCCACCGCGATGCCGCGGGGCTCGTGCGCGAGGCGGTCGGGCTCCTCCGCAACGCCCCCGCCGGCTCGCCGGCGCTCGGCGCGGTGGCGGGACTGCGGGCGATCCTCGTGGACGACGCGCAGGAACTGACCCTCGGCGGCGTGGAACTGCTCGAGGCGTGCCGACGGCGGGGGATCGCCGTGCTCGCCTTCGGAGACCCCGACGTGGGCTCGGGATCCTTCCGCGGCGCGCGCCCCGAGAACTTCGCCCGCCTCGCGACGCGGACGCACGTCCTGGACCGCATCCACCGCGGCACGCCCGCCCAGCGGGACCTCGTCGCCCAGGTCACCTCGCGCATCGGCGCCGCGGGACTGGTCGCCCACCGGCATCCGCCCGTCGGGGTCGAACCCGACGAGAGCCTGCGCGCCTTCGCACTCCGCTCCGAAGCGGAGGAGGTCGACCTCATCGCACGCCTGCTGCGCGAAAGGCATGTCCACGACGGCGTCCCCTGGGAGCAGCTGGCGGTCATCGCGCACGACTCCCGACAGGTGACGGCGCTCGAGGCGGAGCTGTCGGCGCGCGACGTCCCGACCGCGGCGGTGGGGCCTGCGCGCGCCCTCGCCGAGACGCCCATCGTCCGGGATCTCCTCCGGGCGGTCGACCTCGCGGCCGTCTCCGCGGAGTCACGCAGCGACGACGAGGTGCTCGACGTGCTCGTCGGCGGCGGTCTCGACCCCGTCGAACTCCGCCGGCTCCGGGCGGCGCTGCGGCACGCGGAGCTGCGCCGCGGCGGCGAGCGGTCCGCGCGCGAGCTGCTCGCGTCGGGGGTGCGTCATCCCGTGGAATTCGACGTGGTGGACACCCCGGAGGCCCGGCGCGCCGCACGACTGTCGCGCACGCTGGCCGAGGTCGCCGAGCAGATCCGGGCCGGCGCGACGGCGCACGAGCTGCTGTGGACCGTGTGGGAGCAGCGTGGGCTGGAGCGGCAGCTGCGCACGCTGGCCGACGGCCAGGGACCGCTGGCCGACCAGGCCCGTCGCGACCTCGACGCCGTCGTGGCGCTCTTCGAAGCGGCCAAGCGGCACGGCGAGCGGGAGGACGGGACCGCGCCGATCGACCACCTGCGCGCGCTGCTGCACTCCGAGGTCGCGGAGGATCGCCTCCGCACCGGCACCGTCGCCAGCGGCGTGCAGATCTCGACGCCTGCCGCGGCGCTCGGCCTCGAGTTCGACACCGTCGTCGTCGCCGGCGTGCAGGACGGCGTCTGGCCGAACCTGCGGCTGCGAGGGAGCCTCCTCGAGACGGCGCGGTTGGCCGAGGAGGACACCGACCTCGACACCGCCGACCGACGTCGCGCGGTGCTGCACGACGAGCTGCGGCTCTTCGCCCGCGCCGTATCGCGCGCCCGCTCCCGGTTGATCGTCACCGCCGTCGACGACGACGACACCGGTCCGAGCGTCCTGTTCGACCTCCTCCCGCCCGCCTCTCCGGCGCCGCGCTCGGCGGAGCACCCCCTCACGCTGCGGGGACTCGTCGCCGCGCACCGCCGCCGGCTCACCGACCCGCGGTCGTCGGAGTCCGACCGGGAGGATGCCGCGGGCCAGCTCGCGCTCCTCGCCGCGGCGGGTGTGCCGGGCGCGCATCCGGCGCAGTGGTACGGCCTCGCGGAACCCACCAGCACCGCGCCGCTGCGGGATCTCGACGTCGCGCCGCTGCGCGTGTCGCCCTCCCGCATCCATGCCCTCGAGCAGTGCCAGCTCGACTGGGCGATCGGCGACCTCGGCGGGGATCCCGGCACGGCCGTCGCCGGGCTCGGGACGCTGCTGCACGGCGCGCTCGAGCACGTCGCGACGGCGGACGAGGAGGCGCTGTGGTCGTACGTCGAGGACGGCTGGTCTCAGCTGGAGTTCGAGGCGCCCTGGATCGATGAGGCGGAGCGCCGTCGCGCGCGGGACCTCGTGACCCGGCTCGCCGCGTACCTGCGCGACACCGAGCGGGCGGGCACGACGCTCGTCGGCGCCGAACCGCACTTCGAGGTCGAGCTCCCGGTGCCGGATGCCGCGCACCCGGCGATCCTCTCGGGGTACATCGACCGCGTCGAACGCACCCGGGACGGACGCGTCGTGATCGTCGACCTGAAGACGGGGCGCAGCGAGGCGACGGGTGAGCGCGCCGCCCTCGAGAACCCGCAGCTCGCGGCCTACCAGCTGGCGTTCGAGCGCGGTGCGATCCCGGCGGCGGCGGGAGCGGAGCCCGGGGGTGCGAAACTCCTCGTCCTGAAGGGCACCCGTCACGGCCCGTACGCCGAGCCGAGGCAGGAGCCTTTCGATGACGAGACGCGGGCCGCGTTCCTGGGACGCGTCGACGAGGCGGTGCGTATCATGCGCGGCACATCGTTCGTCGCCCCGTTCGAGGAGCACTGCCGTGACGACCACACCCGCGGACTCTGCCGCATCCACACGATCGGACCGGTGAGCTCGGCGTGACCCCCGCACTCCTGAGTCCCGAGGCCGTTGCGGCGGCCCTCGGGCAGTTCCCGCCGACGGCGGAGCAGTCGGCCGTCATCTCCGCGCCGCTGGCCCCGGCGCTCGTGGTCGCGGGCGCCGGCAGCGGCAAGACCGAGACGATGGCCGGTCGTGTCGTCTGGCTCGTCGCGAACGGTCTCGTGCGCCGGGACGAGGTGCTGGGGCTCACCTTCACGCGCAAGGCCGCCGGCGAACTCGCGGAACGGATCGGTTCGCGGCTGCGTCGCCTCGGGGAGTTCGAGCGGCGCGGCCTGCTCCCGCACCTCGGTCGGCTCCACGCCGAGGGGCGGCTCGCGGTGTTCGGCGAGCTCGAGCGGTCCGGTGCTCCCGAGTCCGCTCGGCGTGCGGCGCTCGACGCCCTCGCACCCGAGTCGCCCGGCGGTGACGGCGCGGACGCCCTGCTCGAGCGGCCGGCGGTGTCGACGTACAACAGCTTCGCCGACGCCATCGTCCGCGAGAACGCCGTCCGCATCGGTCGTGATGCCGAGGCGGTCGTGATGAGCGAGTCGGCGGCGTGGCTGCTCATGCGGCAGGTCGTGCTCTCCTCCGACGACCCCCGTCTGCCCGATCGCGCCGAGCGTCCGTCGACCATCATCGACGCGGCGCTGCGGATCGCCCGCGACAGCGTCGACAACCTCGTCGAGCTGGACGACCTCGACGCGTTCTCGACGGCCTTCCAGGACGTCCTCGAGCGTCCCAGCCAGCGCGCCGGGACCTCCGTCTACGCCGAGGTGCGGACGGCGGCCGAGAAGGTGTCGGGCCTGTCCGTGCTCGTCGCCCTCGCGCGGACGTACGAGGCCGAGAAGCGCCGCCGCGGGCTCATCGACTTCTCCGATCAGGTCGCCGGGGCGCTCCAGGTGGTCCGGTCGCATCCGGCGGTGGCCGCGGAGCTGCGCGAGCGGTACCGGGTCGTCCTGCTGGACGAGTATCAGGACACGTCCGTCGTGCAGACCGACCTGCTCGCGACCCTCTTCCGGGGCACCGCCGTCATGGCCGTCGGCGACCCGCACCAGTCGATCTACGGCTGGCGCGGGGCGAGCGCGGGGAACCTGGGCGACTTCGCCCGTTCTTTCGATCCGGATGCCGCCGGCCGCAGCTACGCGCTCCTCACCAGTTGGCGCAACGGCGTCGACGTCCTGCGCGCCGCGGGTGCGGTGCTCGCTCCGCTGGACGCCCCCGTCGAGGTGGGCTCCCTCCGGCCGCGTCCGGGGGCGCCGGCGGGGCGGGTTGACATCGTGGTGGAGGACGACCTCGACGCCGAGGCGGATGCCGTCGCGGCGTGGTTCGCGGACGTCCGGGACGAGCGTCACCGCGCGGGACGGGCGACGACGGGCGCGGTCCTGCTGCGCAGCAAGAAGCACATGCTGCGCTTCGCGGACGCGCTCGGGCGTCGCGGCATCCCTCACCGCATCCTGGGGCTCGGCGGACTGCTCTCGACCCCGGAGGTCGTCGACGTCGTCTCCGCGCTGCGGGTCATCAGCGATCCGCGGTCCGGCTCCGCGCTCATCCGGCTGCTCGCCGGCCCGCGGTGGTCCGTGGGGCTCGCGGACCTCCGCGAACTCGCGCAGGTCGCGGCGCGGCTGGTGCGGCATGACACCGCCCTGCAGCCGCTGCCGACCGAGCTCGCCGAGATCATCCGCGCCTCTGCCGGCGACGAGGGCGGTTCGCTCGTCGCGGCGCTCGATTTTGTCGCGCGGCAGAAGCCCGACCACG
This sequence comes from Microbacterium sp. NPDC079356, assembly GCF_049545465.1. Classification (NCBI taxonomy): domain Bacteria; kingdom Bacillati; phylum Actinomycetota; class Actinomycetes; order Micrococcales; family Microbacteriaceae; genus Microbacterium; species Microbacterium sp. NPDC079356. The sequence continues at coordinate 290,911 of NZ_JBMWDN010000001.1, forward strand.
GGTGGCTGGCCGGGTTCACCCCCGCCGCCCGGGAGCGGCTGCGCGACGCCGGAGCCGTCTTCGCGGGTCTGCGCCGGGCCGCGGGGCTTCCCATCCCCGAGCTCGTGCGACTCATCGAGAACGAGCTGCGCCTGGACATCGAGCTCGCGGCGAACGAGTCGCGCGGACCCGCGCGTACGGCCTCCGATCAGCTCCGCGCGTTCGTCGACGAGCTGCACGGGTTCTTGCAGACCGACGAGCGCGGCTCGCTGCCCAGCCTGCTCGCCTGGCTCGACCGGGCCGAGCGCATCGACGAGTTCGCGCCCCGGACGGAGCCGCCCGAGGACGATGTCGTTCAGCTCCTGACGATCCACGGATCCAAGGGCTTGGAATGGGATGCCGTCGCCGTCGTCCGTGCCGTCGAGGACGAGCTGCCCGCCGCACTCCGGGATGCGCAGGGATGGCTCGGCTTCGGCGTCCTGCCGTACTCCTTCCGCGGCGACCGCGAGTGGCTGCCCGCGTTCCTGTGGTCGGCGCACGACGCGCCGACGCAGCAAGATCTCAAGCGGGAGCACGCGGCGTTCAAGGACGGCATCCGCGAGCGACACCTCGCCGAGGAACGGCGGCTCGCGTACGTCGCGGTGACCCGGGCCCGCGAGCACCTGCTCATCTCGGCGTCCCCCTGGGCGGGGACGAAGAAGCCGCGCGTCGTGAGCCGGTTCGTCCGTGAGATCGCGGACGAACTCGAGGCGCCCCTGCCCGAGTCGGAGACGACGGAGAACCCGTACGAGGGGGCGCGGGCGACCCTCGAGTGGCCGATCGACCCGCTCGGGGCGCGGTCGGCGCGGGTGCGGGACGCGGCGGCGCGGGTGCGGCAGGCGATGGCGGCCGCCCCGGCGACACCCACGCGCGACCTCGAGCTCCTGCTGGCCGAGCGGGCCGCCCGGGCCGCGGGGCGGTCGCCGCACGCACCGACGCGCATCCCGGCATCCCGGTTCAAGGACTTCGTGGCGGACTACGGCGCGGCCGCGACCGCGGCGGCCCGGCCGCTGCCCGAACGTCCCTACCGTCAGACGCGGCTGGGCACGCTCTTCCACGCGTGGGTCGAGCAGCGTTCCGGACTGGTGGGCCGCGCGCGATCGGCCGACGACGTCCTCTGGGACGACGACGAGGACGCGACCTCGGCGTCGCCCGCGGACGCCGAGGCGCTCGACCGGCTGCGCGAGGCGTTCCTCGCCTCGGAGTGGGGGGACCTGCAGCCGATCGAGGTCGAGACCGAGATCGACTTCGTCGAACCGGATCCGCTCGGCGACGGCCGGCCGCACGTCGTCATCTGCAAGCTCGACGCCGTCTACCGCCGGGGCGACCGGATCGAGATCGTGGACTGGAAGACCGGGCGCCCGCCCCGCACCGCGGCGGAGCGCACCGAGCGGATGCTGCAGCTCGAGCTCTACCGGCGGGCGTACCACGCGAAGCACGGCGTGCCGATGGAGCGGATCGACGTCGCGCTGTTCTACGTCGCCGACGGCCTCATCCTGCGCGGGTGAACCGGCGTGCGGTCCGGGGAGGGGTCAGGCCGTGCCCGTCCACCGGCGCAGCGCGTTCTTCGCGGCGTCGTCGGGATCGCTCTCCTCGGCGGCGGGTGCGTCGTCGGTTCCCGGCCAGTCGCTGAACTCGATCGGCTCGGTCTCCTGGTCGACGGCGTCAGACGCGGCGTCGGCGTCCTCGTCGAGGAGGCCGTCGATGAGACCGGGGTCGTAGGCGTCGGTGTGCATCGAGGTGTCGACGGCCTCGGCCGCGCCGGCGGGGACGCGCCCGAGCGCGGCGATGGCGTCGTCGACGCTGATCGTCCCGCTGCCGATCGGCGGTTCGTCGCGGACGCTCTCGTCCAGCGACTCGAGCAGCGCCACGGCATCCGCGGTCACCGTCTCGGAGGCGGAATCGTGTCCGTGGACGAGCCACTTCGCGAACTCGAGCTCGGCGTGCAGGCGGGCCCGCTCGGCGAGCATGGTGTCGGGGGAGCGGCCGGCGGCGGCGCTGTAGGCGACGACGACGTCGGATGCCGCGTCGGGAGCGCTCGCGATCCAGCGCAGGTCCTCGGCCGGGTCCCCGATGCTCAGGCCGCCCCACGTCAGCAGCCCCGAGACCGTCGGCACCCCGTCGACGTCGGTCAGGGTGAAGGCGGACGGGTCGACGCCACCCAGGGTGACGGTGGGCTCGACGTTCCAGAGCGCGTCGAGGGCGACGGCGCGGCTCCAGCGGCGGAGCAGGCCGAACGGCAGACGGCCCGTCGCCTCGGCGCGGTCGAGCAGGCGCTCGGTGTCGGTGCGGACCTGCGCCGCGGTGCGGGCGGGGAGCCCCGCGCCCTGCACGATCGAGGTCGGCAGGTCGTGGATGCCGGCGATCGCCGCCGCGAGGGCGGTCGCCACCCCGCGACCCGGCGGAACGTGCGCGGCATCGACCCGGTAGCCCGGCAGGTAGGTCTGTACGCGGGCCGTGCGGGTGCCGAGGCGCGCCTGTCCGACGTGCTCGGGAGCCCGGAAGGGCAGCATGGCGCGGACCCCCGCCGTGAGGGCGGCCAGCGCCGTCGTCTCTCGGACGGCCTCGGCTTCGGCCTCGTCGCTCTCGGGGACACGCACCACGAGGCGAGAGCCGTCGTCGAGGTGGACGACGGCGCTGTCGAAACGCCGGCCCGCTCCCTCGGTGAGGGCCGCGGCGCCCGTGATGGCCGTGCGCACACCCGTCGCCTGCGAGAGAGCCGCCGTGGCAGCCGCGGCTAGAGTGAGAGGAGAGCGTGCCATGCCCCCCAGGGTAGGCGGGGCACGCCCCCGCGCACCGGCGCCACGCCCGCAAGAGAGGTCCTCGATGACGACGAAGGACGTCCCGCCGCCCCTGGCGCGCGCGGTCATCGACCGTGCGGCGCAGGAGCGACTCGACGACGGTCTGCTCGACCGCATCCGTACCGATGCCGACACCCGCGTGCTGCTGCTGCACGGCGACCGCACCCCCGTCGGCGACCCGTCGACGCTGCAGTGGGTCGCCCCCGACGCCGTCCCGGACGGAGCGGTGTGGGCCTTCCTCGGCCGCGACGACGCGCACCGCCCCGTCGCCGTCGCAGCGCTCCCGGCATCCGCGGACGAGCCCGTGATCCCGGGCGTCGAGTGGGCGGGGCTCCGCGCGGTGGGCGGCGACCTCGACGCCGACGAGGCCGGACGCTTCGTGCAGGGACTGAGCATCGGGCGGTGGTTGATCGACGCGCCGTTCTGCCCCGCGTGCGGCGGAGAGACGCGCGTCGAGCAGGCCGGCTGGTCCCGACGCTGCCTGCAGTGCGGCCGGCAGCACTTCCCGCGGACGGATCCCGCCGTGATCGTGGCCGTCGCGAGCGCCGACGGCGAGCGTCTGCTGCTCGGCCGGAACGCGGCCCGGGGCGACATCCCCACCTATTCGACGTTCGCCGGGTTCGTCGAGGCCGGCGAATCGCTGGAGACGACCGTCGAGCGTGAGGTCGCGGAGGAGGCCGGCGTCCGTCTCGATCGGATCGTGTACCGCGGGTCGCAGGCGTGGCCCTACCCGCGCTCGCTCATGCTCGGCTTCACCGCCCACGCCGTCGCGGATGCGGAGGCCCGCGCCGACGGCGAGGAGATCCTCGACGTCCGCTGGTTCACCCGCGATGAGATCCGTGACGCCCTCGCCGGTCGAGGGGAGATCCGCCTGCCCGGCCGTGCGTCCATCGCGCGCAGCCTCATCCTGCGGTGGGTGGGGGAGTGAGCGTCGACCCCCTCGCGGACCTGGACGAGCGGCAACGCGAAGCGGCGTCGACGCTGCGCGGGCACGTCTGCGTGCTCGCCGGCGCGGGGACCGGCAAGACGCGGGTCATCACCCACCGGATCGCCCACGGCGTCGACACCGGCGCGTACTCGCCGCAACGCGTCATGGCCGTGACCTTCACGACGAAGGCCGCCGGTGAACTCCGTGGCCGGCTGCGCGCCCTCGGCGTCGAGGGTGTGGCCGCGCGCACCTTCCACGCCGCCGCGCTCGCGCAGATCAACTTCTTCTGGCCGCAGGTGGCGCGCGACACCGCTCCCGCGATCGTCGACAGCAAGGTGCGACTGCTCTCGCATGCCGCCGACGGGATCGGTCTGCGGCTGGATGCCTCCACCCTCCGCGACGTCGCGTCGCAGATCGAATGGCGCAAGGTCACAATGCGCTCGATCGAGCAGTACGCGGTCGACCGCCCCGGCGGCATCCCGGGTCTGGCCCTGGACCCCCTCATCGCCCTGCAGCGCGCCTACGAGAAGCTGAAGGACGAACGGCGTCAGCTCGACTTCGAGGACGTGCTGCTCGCGTGCGCGGGCATGATCGAGTCGGAGCCGCGGGTCGCCGCCGCCGTCCACGAGCAGTACCGGCACTTCACGGTCGACGAGTTCCAGGACGTGTCCCCGGTGCAGAACCGGCTGCTGGAGCTGTGGCTCGGCGATCGCCGCGACCTCTGCGTCGTCGGCGACGCGAGCCAGACGATCTACTCGTTCGCCGGCGCCGACCCCCGCTACCTCCTGGACTTCGCCACGCGGGACGACGACGTGACGGTCGTGCGCCTGGAGCGCAACTACCGATCGGATGCCGCGGTCCTCGCGGTCGCCAACGAGCTGATGCGCGGGCGCCCCGGGGCACTGCAGCTCTCGACCCCCGCGCCCGCGGGGCCCGCTCCCGAGGTCACCGCGTACGACGACGACGCCGCGGAGGCGGAGGGCATCGCCGCGCGGATCGCCGCGCAGCTCGCGTCCGGAGTCGACCCGCACGACGTGGCCGTCCTGTACCGGCTGAACGCGCAGTCGGCGCCGCTGCTGGCCGCGCTCTCCGCCCGCGGCATCCCCGCCACCGTCCTCGGCGGCAAGCGGTTCTGGGACCTGCCCGAGGTGCGCCAGGCCCTGCTCGCCCTGCGCGGCGCCTCCGTGGCGCCGCTGTCGGGATCGTTCCTCGCGACCGTCCGCGACGTCCTCCGGTCGCTGGGGCTGACCGACGAGGCGCCGCCGGCGGGCGGGGCGTTGCGCGACGCCTGGGAGGCGCGCGCCGCCGTGCTCCGCCTCGCCGAGGAGGCGCCCGAGGGCACGACGCTCCGCGCGTTCGCCGACGAGCTGACGGCGCGCGCCAAGGCGCAGCACGAGCCGGCGATGCGGACGGTGACCCTCGCGACGCTGCACGCCGCGAAGGGTCTCGAGTGGCCGCACGTGCACCTCATGGGCCTCAGCGAGGGGCTGCTCCCGATCTCGTACGCGACGAGTTTCGAGCAGATCGACGAGGAGCGTCGCCTGACCTACGTGGGTGTCACGCGGGCCGCGCGTACGCTGTCGCTCTCGTGGGCTCGACGGTCGGGGAACCGGGAGCGTCAGCGCTCCAGATTCCTTCAGGAGATCGGCAGAGGCACGCTGCGTGAGGGCGGTGCGCGCGGGTCTCGCGCTGTCCGTCCGCCGCGGTGAGGACGACCGACCGTCCCGCGTCGCCCGTGCGCAGCAATCGGGCGGCCAGCGCCGCCGCCTCGACGAGCAGGAGCGGCTCGGTCGCGACGGACGGGCGCGCGAGCAGCTGAGCCGCGACGAGCGGCCAGCCCGCGTCGCGGTCGCACCGGTCGGCGTGGAGGCACGCGATACAGGCCGTCCGGCCCGGCACGACGAGCGGGCCGACGACAACGCGGTCGCCGGCGAGTTCGATCGGCAGATGCGGGGTGTCCTCCGCCGTGAGGCGCGCCGCGCGGTGCGGATCCATCAGCTGAGCGGCGACGACCACGACCGGGCCCGGCCCGGGCGGCAGGGCCCACCGCTCGCACGCGTCGATCTCCAGACCCGCGGCCGCGAGGCCCGCCACGAGGGTCGTCTCGTCGTCGTGGCCGAGGTCGGCGGGCAGCTCGATGCGGATCGGCGGGACCGGCGCGGCGTCGGCGACCAGAGCGTCCTGGATGCGGCTGAGAAAGGCGTTCGCCTCATCCGGACCCGCGCCCAGTTCCCGCGCGAGCGGCACGAGGCGACCGTCCGGGATGCCGTCGACCAGCGCGTCGAGCAGACGTTCCTGCCAGGGCTGCAGGCCCGTGAGCGGGCGCTCGTCGTCGATGCCGAGTTGCACGCTGGTGGGGGTGCGCCACAGCGGCGGGTGGGAGGGGGCGAGACGCAGCATGCCGCGATTCTGGCCGGGATGCCGTCACCGTCGGGTGTGCCCTCCACAGACCCGTCGTGCCGAGGGCGCGGGCGGGGGCTGTGGAGGAGGCGCGGGTCAGACGGGGCGCGGCCCGGTGGGACCGTCGTCCCCGCCCGCGGCGTCGCCCGTGGTCGGGTCGTCCTGTCCGCCGGCCTCTTCGTCGAGCAGCGCCTCGAGCGCGTCGTCGAACGCGTCGCGCTCGGGCTCCTCGCCCCGCTGACGCGCCTGCAGTCGCGCGATGAGTCCCGCCGGTTCGTCGATGTCCTCGGCCGTGGGCATCAGGTCGGGGTAGTCCCAGAGACCGTCGCGAGCAGCGGAGCCGACGGCATCCGTCACGGCGCGCCACATGGCCGCGGCCTCCCGGAGTCGTCGCGGACGGAGCTCGAGGCCGACGAGCGACGCCATCGCCTGCTCGGCAGGACCTCCGACGGCCCGGCGACGGCGGACCGCCTCGGCGATGCGGTCGGCGGAGGGCACGCGGGTGGTCGCGTCCGCCGTGACGACGTCGACCCAGCCTTCGATGGTCGCGAGCAGGTTCTCGAGCCGGGTCAGGGCCGCGACCTGCGCCTCGGAGCGCTGCGGCAGCAGGGCGCCGCTCTCGATCGCGGCCTTCAGCTCGTCGGGGGAGGACGGGTCGAACCGTGACGCGAGGTCCTCGAGCGCGTCGGTGTCGACGTGGACGCCGCGCGCGAAGTCGGTCACCTGCGAGATGACGTGCAGGCGCAGCCACTTCGCGTGACGGAACAGGCGTGCGTGGGCGAGCTCGCGGGTGGCGAGGACGAGGGCGAGCTGGTCCTCCTCGATCTCGAGGTCGCGTCCGAAGTCGGCGAAGTTCTGTGGCAGGATCGCGGCCTCGCCGGTGGGCATGAGCGGGATGCCGACATCGCCGCCGCTGACCACCTCAAGCGAGAGCTTGCCGATCACCGCGCCCAGCTGGCCGGCGAACAGCGCCCCGCCGACGCGGCGCATCAGGCGGCCGGCGCCCTCGATGGCCGGACGCATCTCCTCCGGGGTCTGCGACTCGAGCGCCGCCATGAGGGCGTCGCTGATCGAGGTCGCCACCGGCTCGGCGAGTTCTTGCCACACGGGGAGCGTCGCCTCGACCCACTGCCCGCGGGTGATCGGGCGGGGCGTCTGGGCCAGCTCGCCGATCGTCGTCGCCTCGCTGAGCCAGAGCGAGGCCAGCGCGAAGGCCTGGTCGAATTCGGTGCGCGCCCCCGCCGTGATCCCGAGTCCGTCGCGGTTGGCGATGTGGAGTGCCTGCGTCTTCGCCGCCGACCAGTCCACGCCGTCGTCGCCGTCGGCTCCCGCCATCGCCGCCTGCAACTGGCGCATGATGCTCTGCATCATGGCCGGGTCGATCCCCATCCCCGACAGCTGCCGCAGCTGGTCGGGGTCGATCCCGCCCTGACCGCCCAGCATCCGGCGGAGCATCTCGGCGAGGTCGTCGTCGCCGGGCAGATCGTCGCCGGTCCGGTCCGCGTCATCGGTCATGTCAGGCGCCTTTCAGCAGGGGGGAGACGTCTCGTTCTACGCTAATGGCAGGTTTTCTCCGCCCGGTCCGAGCGGGAGACATCCCGTGTACGCCGGCCGCGAACGAACGCCGGAGGAAGGACCCGCGTGTCGCTTTTCGAGGACGCCACCGCCACCCCGTCGCGCTCCACCGACCCGCGGCGCTCTAGCGGGTCACGTCGCTTCTCCGTGGGCGTCTGGGCGCTCGTGATCGCGTTGGTGGCGCTCCTGGTGCTGAGCTTCCTCCCGACCGGGTTCGTCATCCAGCGCCAGGGACCCGTCGTCAACACCCTCGGTTCGGCCGAGAACACCGACGGTGAGGAGGTCCCGCTCATCTCCGTCCGCGGCGCGGAGACCTATCCGACGGCCGGTGCCCTCGACCTCACCACCGTGCAGATCGCCGGGAACCGCGAACGCACCCCGTCGTGGTTCGAGCTGGCGATGGCGTGGTTCGACCCGTCCCAGGCGGTCCTGCCGATCGACCAGGTGTTCCCCGCCGGGACGACCACCGAGCAGCGCAACGAGGAGAACGCCGCCCTGATGGTCGACTCGCAGAAGGAGGCGACGGCGGCGGCGCTCACGCAGCTCGGCTACGAGGTCCGCTCGCACGTCGGCGTCGGCGCCCTCACGGAGGACTCGCCCTCGAGCGGGATCCTCGAGGTCGGCGACGAGATCGTGAGCGCCGACGGAACTCCGATCGGCGACACGGCGCAGCTCCGCTCCGTCATCAACGACGGCGGCGGCGACCCGGTCGAGCTCGTCATCCGTCGCGGTGCCGCCGAGCGCACGGTCACCGTCACCCCGGTGCGCAGCGAGACGGCGGACGGCCCGGTCTGGATCATCGGGATCACGACGGCCCGCGACTTCGACTTCCCGATCGACGTGACGATCCAGCTCGACCGCATCGGAGGTCCGAGCGCCGGTCAGATGTTCGCCCTCGGCATCATCGACACCCTGACCCCCGGCGAGCTCAACGGCGGCGAGCAGGTCGCCGGCACCGGCACGATCGACTCAGCCGGCACGATCGGTCCGATCGGCGGCATCCGTCAGAAGCTCTATGGAGCGTTGGATGCCGGTGCGGACTACTTCCTCGCCCCGCAGCGCAACTGCGACGAGGTCGTCGGGCACATCCCGGGTGACCTGCGCGTCATCCCGGTCGCGACCCTGGACGACTCGCTCGCCGCCCTCGACGCCATCCGCACGGGGGAGGGCGTCGACGACCTGCCCGTGTGCACGGTCGGCTGAGCGCGGCATCCCGCCCCTGCGATTCCGCCCAGAGCGCACCGCGCCCCGGCCGTGCGCCCGATGACCCCCGCCTAGGATGAAAGGGTGACCTCGACACCTGCCGGGCCTGCCACGTCCACCCCTCCGAATCCTGTTCGTCGCACGATCGCCATCACCGTCGGCGTGCTCGTCGTCCTGGTGATCGCGTTCTTCGCGTTCGCGGGCCTGTACACCGACTGGCAGTGGTACCGGCAACTCGGTTTCGACGGCGTCCTGGTGACGCAGTGGACCGCCCGCGTGGTCATGTTCCTCGTCGGCTTCGCCGCGATGGCGCTGCCGGTGTTCGCGGCCATCCAGCTCGCCTACCGGCTCCGTCCGGTCTACGCGCGACTCAGCTCGCAGCTTGACCACTACCAGGAGGTCGTCGAACCGCTGCGACGCCTGGCGATGTGGGGCATCCCGGTCTTCTTCGGCTTCTTCGCCGGGTTCGCGGCCTCCGCGCAGTGGGAGACGGTCTGGCTCTGGGCGAACGGCGTCTCCACCGGCCAGAAGGACCCGCAGTTCGGTCTGGACACCGGGTTCTACCTGTTCCAGATGCCGTTCTACAGCGTCGTCCTCGGGTTCGCCTCGGCCGTCCTGCTCATCTGCCTGCTCGTCACCGTCGTCGTCTCCTACCTCTACGGATCGGTGCGCGTCGGCCAGCGCGAGCTGCGCATCTCGAAGGCCGCCCGCATCCAGCTGGCCATCGTCGCGGCGCTCTACCTCGCCGTGCAGGCCGTGAGCCTGTGGCTCGACCAGTACAAGACCCTCACGACGCAGGGCGAGCGCTTCACCGGCGCGAGCTACGTCGACGTCAACGCGGTCATCCCGGGACTTGCGATCCTCTCCGTCGCCGCCGCCATCGTCGCGGCGCTGTTCATCGTCACCGCGATCATCGGCCGCTGGCGCTTCCCGCTCATCGGCACCGCGCTCCTGATCGTCTCCTCGCTCGTGGTGGGCGTCGCCTACCCGTGGGCGGTGAGCCAGTTCCAGGTGGCGCCGAACCTAGAGACCTACGAAGCGCCCTACGTGGAGCGGAACCTCGAGGCGACGAAGTTCGCCTACGGCATCAATGGGCTCGAGAAGACCCCGTACGAGGCGGTCACGACCGCCGAACAGGGGCAGCTCCGCGCGGACGCCGACACCACGGCGTCGATCCGTATCATGGACCCCGCCATCATCGGTCCGACGGTGCGCCAGCTCGAGCAGTACCGCTCGTACTACCAGTTCCAGAACCCGCTCGACGTCGACCGGTACGAGATCGACGGCAAGACGCAGGATGCCGTCGTCTCGGTGCGCGAGCTCAACCTCGACCAGCTGGGCACCGCGCAGTCCTGGTACAACAACACCCTCGTCTACACGCACGGTTACGGTGTCGTCGCGGCCAAGGGCAACGAGCGCACGGACGACGGCAACCCCGTCTTCCTCGAGCGCGGCATCCCGACCGCGGGCGACCTCACGCAGAACGAGGAGTACGAACCGCGCATCTACTTCGGCGAGTCGTCGCCGCCGTACTCGATCGTCGGAGCCCCCGAGGGCAGCGACCCCGTCGAGCTGGACTACCCCCGCGGTGAGGACGGCGCCGACCAGACCCGTACGACGTTCGCGGGCGACGGCGGCCCGAACATCGGCAACCCCTTCAACCGGTTGCTGTACGCGCTGAAGTTCCAGTCGACCGACATCCTCTTCTCCGACGGCATCAACGAGAAGTCGCAGATCCTCTACGACCGCAACCCGCGCGATCGCGTGCAGAAGGTGGCGCCGTACCTCGAGCTCGACAGCGACCCCTACCCGAGCGTCGTCGACGGTCGTGTCGTGTGGATCATCGACGGCTACACCCTCAGCAACAACTACCCGTACTCCTCGATCGTGAGCCTGCGGGATGCGATCTCGGACACGACCAACACGCAGCCGCGCGTCGCGCTCGACGACGTCAACTACATCCGCAACTCGGTGAAGGCGACCGTCGACGCCTACGACGGTTCGGTGACGCTGTACGCGTGGGACGACCAGGACCCGCTGCTGAAGGCGTGGCAGAAGATCTACCCGTCGACGCTGAAGCCGGTGAGCGAGATGTCCGGCGACCTCATGAGCCACGTGCGCTACCCGACGGACCTGTTCAAGGTGCAGCGCGCCATGCTCGGGACCTACCACGTCGACGACGCGCAATCCTTCATCCGCCGCGACAACGCCTGGCGCACCCCGCAGGACCCGGTGACGCCCGCCAACCTGCAGCCGCCGTACTACCTGACGATGCAGATGCCGGGGCAGGACCAGCCCTCCTTCTCCATGTTCACCTCGTTCATCCCCGCCTCGGTCGGTGAGGACGAGCGGAACGTGCTGCTCGGCTACCTCGCGGTCGACTCGAACGCGGGATCCGAGGCCGGCAAGAAGGGCGAGGACTACGGCACGCTCCGCATGCTCGAGATCGGGGCGGACGTGTCCGTTCCCGGTCCCGGACAGGTGCAGAACGAGTTCCGCTCGAACGCGAGCGTCGCCCGCGAGGTCAACCTGCTGCAGCAGGGCCAGTCGGACGTCCTGAACGGCAACCTGCTGACTCTGCCCGTCGGCGGCGGTCTGCTGTACGTGCAGCCGGTCTTCGTGCAGGCCTCCAGCGGAACGCAGTTGCCGCAGCTGCGGAAGATCCTGGTCTCCTTCGGCAAGCAGGTCGCCTTCGAGGACACCCTCCAGCAGGCACTCGACAAGCTCTTCGGCGGCGACTCCGGCGCGACCGCGGGCGACGACGGGACGACCCCGACGCCGTCGGCGACACCCGGCGCGACCCCGTCGCCGGAGCCGACGGACGGCACCTCCACGCCGCCGGCCGGTGTCGGCGACGAGACCGCCCGCCTGCTGCAGGAGGCGCGCGAGGTCATGCTCGCCCGCGACGACGCGATGCAGAAGGGCGACTGGGCCGCCTACGGCGAGCAGGATGAGCGGCTCACCAACATCATCGACCGGCTCATCCAGCTCGACGGGGAGTGACCCCGACCGATCGGGTGGTGGCGGCTCAGCGGACGAGCAGCCACCACCAGATCAGCAGCAGCGTGACGAGGAACCCGGCGATCTGGTTCAGCCACAGGAAGCGGTCCCAGCCGCGGGTGGCGGCTGCGGCATCCGCGTCGCGGATCGAGCGGTACGGCCAGACCGTGACGAGATACGGGATGGCGACGATCGCGGCCAGCGGTCCCGGCCATTCCGTGGCGAGCATGAGCGCGCCGGCGGCCGCGTAGGCGACGAGCGAGAACCGCACGGTCCACGCGGCGCCGCGCGCGGTCGCGATCGAGGAGATCGCCGCCTCGCGGTCGGCGACGACGTCCTGCACGGCGCCGAACGCGTGCGACGCCACGCCCCAGAGGGCGAACGCGACGATTACGAGGACGAGCTGCGGCATCCACATCGCGCCGGTGAGGACGAGCGCGTACACCGCGGGCGAGAAGAAGTGGATGCTGCTGGTGATCGAGTCGGCGAACGGCCGCTCCTTGAGTCGCAGCGGCGGCGCGCTGTAGAAGACGACCGCGAGCAGGCTCAGGCCGAGGACGAGCCAGGATGCCGGGTGCCCCGCGATCACGAGGGCGATGACGAACGGGGCGCAGAGCAGCACGGACGCCCTGAGGACGGCGGGGTGCAGCCGCTTGTCGAGGATGGCTCCGTGCGCGCCGCCCTTGCGGGGGTTGCGGAGGTCGGACTCGTAGTCGAACACGTCGTTGATGCCGTACATGGCGACGTTGTACGGGATCAGGAAGAAGATCGTCCCGATCACCAGCACGAGGTCGATCTCGCGTGCGCTGAGCAGGTACGCCGCGGCGAACGGGTAGGCCGTGTTGATCCAGCTCACCGGTCGTGAGGAGATGAACAGCTGACGGACGAACAGCGCCGGGCTCATGCGGCATCCCGCTGGGAACGACGGCGGGGCGCGGGGAGGAGGGCGCCGATCGCGGGCAGCAGGAACGCCGCGCAGATCGGGTAGGCGAAGTCCTCGATCGGGGCGAGGCCGATGCGGATGCCGCTGATGTGCTGCTCGGGGTAGGTGAACAGGTCGGCGGCGATCATCAGGTTGTCGAACACGGCCGTGAAGGCGATGAGGACGATCGCCGTCCACAGGGAGGCCTTGAGGCGCGCCGCAGCACCCGGGCGCCGCGCGGAGACGAGGGTCACGACGGCGGTGACGAGCGCGAACGGGACGACGAGGAGCGGATACGTCACGCCGCCTCCCGCCCGGCACGTCGCTGCGCGGCGACACGCAGGGCGATCGCGTGCACGACGAGCGTCAGGTGGCACAGGAAGGCGAGGAAGACCGGTTCCTCGAGCGGGAGGTGCGGGGCGAGGTCCACGCCGAGCAGCAGCGGGCTGTCGCCGCGGACGAAGACGCCGCTCGCGATGCCGGCGATGTCCCAGACGAGCAGGAAGACCGTGCCGCACGCGATGAGCAGCAGCGTCCGCCTGGGGGCGGCACCGAGGGCGAGGCGATGCCGGAGGTCGACGGCGAGCACCCCGAGCGCCGAGACGATCAGGGCGACGAGGTACAGTCCCGCCACGGCGCTCAGCCCTTCGCGTGCGCCGGGGTGGGCAGCTGCCCCGTGGAGGTGTCGCCGTCGAGCAGTTTGACGACGAGCTCCGCCGAGATGAGGCACATGGGCAGGCCGACGCCGGGGAGCACGGTCTGGCCGGCGTAGAGCAGTCCGTCGACCTTCGAGCGCAGGCCCGGTCGGAACATCGCCGACTGTCGGAGCGTGTGCGCGAGTCCGAGCGCCCCGCCCCGGAACGAGCCGAAGTCCGCGGCGAAGTCGCCGGGCGTGATCGTGCGACGCACCCGGACGCGGTCGGCGAGGTCGGGGACGCCCGTCCAGTCGGCGATCTGCGCGATGACGGCGTCGGCGGCCGCCTCGATCCGGGGGTCGCCGGCGCCGTCCACGCCGCCGCGGCCGAGCTCGGGAGCGGCGGGCATGGGGACGAGGACGAAGAGGTTCTCGTGCCCGGCCGGCGCGACGTCGTCGTCCGTCGCGCTGGGGCGGCAGATGTAGAGCGACGCGGGGTCCGGGATGCCGTCTGCGGCTCCCTCGCCGAAGATCGCGTCGAAGTTCGCCTTCCAGTCCTTCGTGAACAGGAGGGTGTGGTGCTCGAGCTGGGGAAGTTCCCCCTCGACGCCGAGGAGGATGAGCAGCGCGCCGAACGACGGCGTGCGCTTGTCCCACCACGCGTCGCTGCGCGAGCGCAGCTCCGGCTCGAGGAGGACCGTCTCGGTGTGGTGCATGTCCGCCGTCGAGATGACCTGGTCGGCCGCGACGACGGTGCCGTCGGCCAGGCGGATGCCGGTGGCCCGGCCCCCCTCGGTGAGGATCCGTTCGACCGGGGTGCCGGTGCGGATCTCGGCGCCCCGGCCTTCGGCCAGGCGCGCGATCGCCCGGATCACCTGCACGAGGCCCCCGCGCGGATAGAGCACGCCGTCGTCGAGGTCGAGGTGGCTCATGAGGTGGTACAGGCTCGGCGCGTCGTAGGGCGATCCGCCGAGGAAGACGGCCGGGTAACCCAGCACCTGCTGCAGCACGGGGTCGGAGAACTTCTTCTCGACGTGGGTCGAGAGGGGGCGCAGGAGCAGCGGCAGAAGGGTGCCGAGCTTGCGGAGGACGTCGGGGTGGGCGAGGCCCTTGAGGGACACGTACGGGTCGTACAGGAACCGTGAGACGGCGAGGTCGTAGATCTCGCCCGCCGAGTCCAGGTACGTCGCCAGCTCGGCGCCGGCGCCGGGTTCGCGCGCCTCGAAGGCCGCGACGGCGGCATCCCGCCCCGACACGACGTCGAAGGGCTCCCGCTCGCCCTCGTGGTAGACGCGGTAGGCCGGTTCGAGGCGCACCAGGTCCAGTTGTTCCCGGGCGCCCGTGCCCAGGAGGGCGAAGAAGTGGTCGAACACCTCGGGCATGAGGTACCAGCTCGGGCCGGTGTCGAACCGGAAACCGTCTTTCTCCCAGCTCCCGGCACGCCCGCCGACGTCGTCCAACGCCTCGAAGACGGTCACCCGGTCACCGCGGTCGGCGAGCAGCGCCGCGGTCGCCAGGCCTGTGATGCCGCCACCGATGATCGCGATACGCCGGCTCATTCGGGGGTTCTCCGGTTCTGTCGTGTCGTGCGAGGCGTGAGGGGTCGACGGTGCGCGACGGCCGCGCGGGCGGCGATCGCCGCCTTGACCGGCGTGGGCACGCGGACCCGGACGCTGAGGTCCTCGGCGCGGCGCAGCCGTTCGGTGAGTTCGGCGAAGAGGCCGTGCGCGGTGGCGACGGCGACCCGGCAGTCGGCGGGGAGGAGCGGGATGGTCGCGGCCGCGGCATCCAGGTCCCCGTCGATGCGCGCGAGCACCTCGCGGCGGCGCGTCGCGCCGTCGCCGACACCGAGGTAGTCCCGTCCCAGCCGCCCGGCGTCGTCGGCGTGGTCGCGGAGGAAGTTGATGTCCTGGAACGCCGCGCCGAGCCGACGCGCCCCCGTGACCAGGACGGCGTCGGGGGCGCGGGGGACTCCCGCGCCGGCGTTCACGAACACCTGCAGACACATGAGCCCGACGACCTCCGCCGAGCCGTAGACGTAGTCGTCGTGCGACGCCTCGTCGTGCTCGGCGCGCTCGAGGTCGGTGCGCATCGACGCGAAGAAGGGTTCGATGTGGTGCCGCGCGATGCCGCACTCCCGCGCCGTCCGCGCGAACGCGTGGACGATGAGGTTCGCACTGAAGCCGCGCTCGATCGCGGCGTAGGTCTCGGTTTCGAGTGCGTCGAGCACGTCGCGCTGCTCGCCGAGCGGGACTCCCGCAGCGGAGGCTGCGCCGTCGACGATCTCGTCGGCGACGCGGACGAGGGCGTAGACGTTCCGCACATGCGGCCGGACGCGCGGCCCGAGCAGGCTCGTCGCGAGGCCGAACGACGTGGAGTAGGCGCGGATGACGGATGCCGCGGCGGCGACCGCCGTCTCGTCGTAGAGCGTGTCGGTCATCGGGGGATGCGGTCCTCCACGGCGGCAGCGAGTGCGGCGAGGAGGACGACGGCGTCGCGGGGGAGCGCGGCGTCGGCGGCGAGGGTCCGCGCGGAGCGCAGCGTCTGCGCGATCATCTCGACGGTGCGCTCCCGGGCGCCGCTCGCCGTCAGCTCGCGCTGGGCGTGTTCGATCGCGATCGGGCCGGTGGGGGCCATCGCCAGGGCCGAGGCGATCTGGGGCCAGGCCTCGGTCTCGGCCGCCATCGCGATGAGAGGGGTCCGTTTCGAGGCGCGCAGGTCCGCGCCGGGTTCGCGCCCGGCCTCGGCACGGGTGCCGAAGGTGCCGATCAGGTCGTCGGCCAGCTGGAACGCCACGCCGATGGCGGACCCGGCCGCCTCGAGCGCCGCGCGCTGGTCGTCGTTCGCGCCGGCGAGCAGGGCGCCGGCGGCCAGCGGCGCCTGGAACGAGTAGAAGGCCGTCTTGTCGCGCGCGGTGCGCAGGAGCGTGTCCGTCGGCGGCAGGTCCGCGCCGATGGACTGTTCGACGTCGGCGAGCTCCCCGGCCGCCGAGACGAGGACCGCGTCGTCGAGCAGGACGAACAGGGCCGCACGCTGGGGCGACGTGGCGGGTGCCGTCGCGATCAGCCGGGTCGCTTCGAACAGGAGCAGGTCTCCCGCGAGCACCGCCGCCGCCGACCCGAGCAGTCGTGATTCGTCCTCGTCCCCGCCCCGCACGCGCGCGCGTTCGCGGAAGCGGCCGACGACGTTCGGGATGCCGCGCCGCTCGACGTCGCCGTCGATCAGGTCGTCGTGGACGACGAAGGCGGCGTGGAGCAGTTCGAAGGCGGCCGCGACGCGCCACAGGCCGGGGGAGTGGCCGGCATCACCGCCGAACGCCTCGAAGGCGGCGACGACGAGCGCGGGCCGGAGGCGCTTGCCGCCCGTCGCAGAGGCCGCGGTGGCGTCCCCGAGAGCCGCCGATGCCTCGCCGAGCGCCGCCGAGCGCACCCGGAGCCGCTCGAGCGCGACCTCGAGCGCATCGTCGATCTCCCGCCAGGCGGCGGGGGGCAGGCCGATCACGAGGCCCTCCGTTGCTCGTGCGGGGCGAACAGCTCGAGCTGCTGCGCCTGCAGCACGAGCCACGGGCTGAAGGCCCACGGCGTCGTCGTGAGCGAGGCATCCAGGTCGGCGGGGTCGACCCAGCGGGCCTCGGCGACCTCGTCGGGGTTCAGCCGCGGCTCGTCGTCCGTGTAGGCGACGTAGACGGGGCAGATCTCGTGCTCGACGATGCCCGAGGCGTCCGTGGCCCGGTACCGGAAGAGCGGGAGGGCGAGCGAGACGTCGCGGAGGGTGAGGCCGACCTCGAACGCCGCCCGACGGTGGACGGCGTCGAGCACGGGTTCGGCGGGGGCGGGGTGTCCGCAGAAGGAGTTCGTCCAGACGCCCGGCCAGGCGGTCTTGCTGAGCGCGCGTCGAGTGACGAGCAGCTGCCCGCGATCGTTGTAGACGTGGCACGAGAAGGCGAGGTGGAGTGCGGTGTCGGTCCCGTGCACGCTAGCCTTCGGAGCCGTGCCGATGTCGCGTCCGTCGTCGTCCAGCAGAACGACGTACTCGATGTCCGACACGATTCCTCCGTAATTTGCTAGATTATCTAGCGATCAATCGACATGATACAGACCGACCGGAAAGGTGTCCAATGGTGGCGGAACCATGGATTCCGGCCAACGAGCGCGACGTCGTTGTGCTCGGCGCGCTCGAGGCGGTGCGGGCCTTCTCGGACGCCTTGGACCGAATGTTCGCCTCGATGCGCGGCGACATGGACATGAACACGACCGACCTCGCTGCCCTCCGCATGCTCATCGTCCGCGAGCAGCACGGCGAGGTCGTGAAGCCCCACGATCTCGCGACGCACCTCGCGATCTCGACCGCATCGACGACGAAACTGCTCGACCGGCTGACAGCCGACGGCTACCTGGTCCGCAAGCCCCACCCACACGACCGACGGTCGCGGATCGTCGCGCTCACCGACGAGGCGCGTGCGACCTTCCGGAAGCACTTCGGGGAACGGCTGCGGCGGATGCGGGAGGCGACCGAACCGTACTCCGACGACGAACTGCGCACGATCGTGCGGTTCCTCGCCGACATGGAGCGGGCGATGCTGGCCGAGTGACGGCTCGATCCGTGGTTCGAACGCGAAGAAGGCGCCCCCTCCGGAGAGGGAACGCCTTCTTCTTCTTGTTGCGGGGACAGGATTTGAACCTGCGACCTCTGGGTTATGAGCCCAGCGAGCTACCGAGCTGCTCCACCCCGCGGCACAAGAGAAAACACTAGCACGGGTTTCGCGGGCACGCGAATCGGTCCGAGGATGCGGCCCGTTGTCGGCAGGATGGAACGCATGGTCCGCCGCGACACCGATGCCTCCGCCGACGCACAGCCCGACGGGCGGGACGAGACCCGCGACGAACGGGCCGACCGCAACTGGAACGAGGTGCTGCAGGAGTTGCGTGTGCTGCAGACGGGCACGCAGATCCTCACCGGCTTCCTCCTCGCCCTCGCGTTCCAACCCTCCTTCGGCGACCTGGAGTCCTCGCAGCGGCTCGGGTACCTCGTGCTCGTGGTCCTCTCGGCGCTGAGCGCCGTCGTGGCCCTCGCCCCGGTCTCGGTGCACCGCATCCTGTTCGCCCGTCGCGCCAAGCCCGCCATCGTCCGGTTCGGTCATCTCTGCATGATCGGCGCGCTCGTGTTGGTGTCGGCCCTGCTGGTCGGCGTCGTCACGTTCGTGTTCGACGTCGTCGTGGGCGGTGCGGCATCCTGGGTGGCGGGAGTCGGCCTGGCCGTCGTGATCGCGGCCCTCTGGCTCATCGTCCCGCTCGTCACGCGCCGTCGCTCGGAAGGCACTCCATGACCGTCACCCCGCTCGGCCTCGCGGTCGCGCAGTTCGCGCCGGCCGCCGATGACGCGGCCAACCTCGACACGATCGCCGACCTCGTCGCGCGCGCCGCCTCGCGCGGGGCGCGGATCGTCCTCTTCCCCGAGTACGCGAGCTACTTCGTCGACCCGTTCGACGCCTCGCTCGCCGCGCACGCGCAGGACCTCGACGGCCCCTTCGTGACGGCGCTCACGGATCTCGCCGCCCGCCACGGCGTCCACATCGTCGCGGGCCTCGTCGAACGGGCCGCGAGCAGCGATCGCGTGCGCAACACCGTCGTCGCCGTCGACGCCGGCGGTGTCGTCGCGCGCTACCGGAAGCTCCACCTTTATGACGCGTTCGGGCAGCGCGAATCGGACTGGGTGGAGCCGGGCGGGATCGAGACGCCCGAGACGTTCGAGGTGAACGGCATCCGATTCGCCCTCATGACCTGCTACGATCTCCGCTTCCCCGAAGTCGCCCGGATCCTCGCCGACACCGGCGCACACGTCGTGCTCGTGGCCGCCGAGTGGGTGCGGGGCCCGCTCAAGGAGGATCACTGGCGGACGCTCCTGCAGGCGCGAGCGATCGAGAACACGCTCTACGTTGCCGGCGCCGATCACCCGCCGCCGCTCGGCGTCGGGCACTCCGTGGTCATCGATCCGCTGGGCGTCCCGGTGGCCTCCATCGGCACCGCCACCGATGTCGCGGTGGCCGCCGTCGACGCCGCGGTGGTCGACCGCGTGCGACGGGTCAACCCGGCGCTAGCGCTGCGCCGCTACCGCGTCGTGCCGCGGGAGTGAGGTCCCGGACGGGTCTCACCGAGCGGATGCCGCGAGGCGCCGCGCCGCCTCGGCGATGACGTCCGTCCGCTTGCACGCCGCGAACCTCACGAGGCCCGCGTAGTCCGCTCGATGGTCCTCGGACACGAAGGCGGTGAGGGGGATGGCGGCGACCCCCACTCGTTCGGGCAGCGTGCGGCAGAACCCGGCCGCATCCTCTCCCGCATCCAGCAGCGGACCGACGTCGGCGACGGTGAAGTACGACCCGGCCGGCGTCGACACGTCGAAGCCGGCGGCGATCAGGCCCTCGCCGAGCAGGTCACGCCTCTCCCGCTGCGTCGCGGCGAGGTCGTCGAAGTAGGCGTCCGGCAGCCCGAGGCCGACGGCGATCGCGGGTTGGAACGGGGCGCCGTTCACATACGTCAGATACTGCTTGACCGCGAGGACGGCGTCGACGAGGTCAGCCGGGCCGCTCACCCACCCCACCTTCCATCCGGTCGTGCGGAAGGTCTTGCCGCCCGAGGAGATCGTGAGGGTCCGCTCGGTGGCGCCGGGAAGCGTCGCGATCGGCATGTGCGTCCCGTCGATCACGAGGTGCTCGTAGACCTCGTCGGTGACGATCAGGGCGTCGTGGTGTGCGGCCAGGCGCACGATCTCGGCGCGCACCTCCGCGGAGAACACCGTTCCGGTCGGGTTGTGCGGGTCGTTGACGAGGATGATCCGGGTCCGCTCGCCGACCGCCGCGCGCAGATCGGCGAGGTCCGGTTCGAGGTCGGGCCAGCGCAGCGGCACCGGGACGAGCCGGGCCCCCGCGAGGGCGATCGCGGCGGCGTAGGAGTCGTAGTAGGGCTCGAAGACGACCACTTCATCGTCCGGTCCCTCCAGCAGGGCCAGCAGGGTCGCCGTCAGCGCCTCGGTCGCTCCCGCCGTGACGAGGATCTGCCGCTCGGGGTCGAGGCCGATGCCGTAGAAGCGGTGCTGGTGATCCGCGACGGCTTCTCGGAGCACCGGCATTCCCCGTCCCGGCGGGTACTGGTTGACGCCGGAACGGATCGCGTCGACGGCAGTGGCGAGCACCTCGGCGGGACCGTCCTCGTCGGGGAAGCCCTGGCCGAGGTTGATCGCGTCGTGGCGGACGGCGGCGGCGGTGATCTCCGCGAAGATCGTCGCCGCGAGCGTCCCGTCGGGGGCGAGGAGGCCGGCGCCGCGGGCTGCGCGTTGCCAGGCACCGGGGATGTGCAGCACCGGCCCAGCGTATCGCCCGGCACCGGGCGGCTTCCGCGGGCGCGACCCGGGGCGTCATCCACTCCCATAGGCTGATCGGAGGGTCGGCATAGCTGGCCCACAGACTCCGGGAGCACTCTGAAGTCGCCTCGAAGAAGGAGCAGTCCCATGAGCGATTCGAACATCCCCGACCCGAACACGTCCGGCGCCCCCGTGCCGCCGCGTCCGCCGCTGCCCGACTCGGGCGCCGCCGGTCCGTCGGCCGCCGGCCCGCAGGCATCCGGCGCCCCGCACGCGGGCGGTGGTTGGTTCTCGCACGGCTCGCAGGCGAGCGGACAGCACGCACCGGGAGCGAGCTTCTCCGGTCAGCCGACCGCACCCCAGCCCGACGCTCACGCGCCCCGTGCGGCCGAGGCCAAGGTCGGATCCGGCAAGATCGTCGCCGTCCTCGTCGCCGCGGCCATCGTCGGCGCGGTGTCTGGTCTCGGCGGTGCCGCGATCGGCAACGACATGTTCGCTGCGAACAGCAGCACCTCGGTGTCGCGCGGATCGACGACCGTCACGGTCAACGATCCCGACAACGTGAACCAGACGACGGGGATCGCGGCCAAGACCCTCCCGAGCGTCGTGACGATCAGTGCGACGTCGTCGGACGGCGGCGGCACCGGATCGGGTGTGATCCTCAGCTCCGACGGCTACATCGTCACGAACACGCACGTCGTCACCCTCGACGGGGCGAGCTCGGATGCGGCCCTCCGGGTCACCACGTCGGACGGCCGCGTGTACGACGCGAAGATCGTCGGGACCGACCCGATCTACGACCTCGCCGTGATCAAGCTGACGGGGGCGAGCGGGCTGACCCCGATCACCTTCGCTGACTCGAGCAAGCTCAACGTCGGTGACACGACCGTCGCCGTGGGCGCTCCGCTGGGTCTGTCGAACACCGTCACCACCGGTATCGTCAGCGCGCTGAACCGCTCGATCCAGATCGCGTCCTCGGCCGTCCCGGACTCCGGTGAGCAGCAGCAGGACCAGGGCCAGAACGGCGAGTCGCCGTTCCAGTTCGACTTCGGCCAGGGTCAGGAGCGCGGCTCCGGATCCTCGGGCACGATCTCGATCGCCGTCATCCAGACCGACGCGGCCATCAACCCGGGCAACTCCGGCGGTGCGCTCGTCGACGACACCGGCGACCTGATCGGCATCAACGTCGCGATCGCGACGGCGGGCGGCGGCTCGTCCTCCTCGAGCGAGGCGGGATCGATCGGCGTCGGGTTCTCCATCCCGTCGAACATCGTCAAGCGGGTCACGGACGAGATCATCGCGGACGGCTCCGCCAGCCACGGTCTGCTCGGCGCGATGGTCGGCAACGCCGCGGACGCCGAGAACAGCACCGTCGCGGGGGCCCTCATCAGCGACGTCACCTCGGGTGGTGCCGCGGCGCAGGCAGGACTGAAGGCGGGCGACGTCGTCACCGAGTTCGACGGCGTCCCGGTCCGCGACGCGACCGATCTGACCGCCCAGGTCCGTGCGCTGGCGGCGGGCGCGAAGGCCAGTCTCGTCTACGTTCGCGACGGCAAGACGCAGAGCGCCGATGTCACCCTCGGCGAGCTGACCGAGTAGCCCGTCCGAGTCACGACCCCACCCCGCGATAGGCTCGCGGGGTGGGGTCTTTCTCGTTCGCGTCGGGCAATGCCGCCCAGGTGATGAGGCTTCCGCTCCACGTCCTCGGGCTCGTCCTCACCCGTGTCATCCCGCGCTCCCGGGACCTGTGGGTCTTCGGCTCCGCCGTCGGGATCGGCGAGGGCGCCCTCGCGCTGTGGCACGTCGCGGCCGCTGCGGGCGAACGTGCGGTGTGGCTCACCGGGTCGGATGCCGACGCGGATGCCGCGCGCCGAGCGGGCATCCCGTCGGCCCCCAAACGCGGGCTGCGGGGCTTCTGGCTCACCGCGCGCGCTCGCGTCGTGGTCGTCACGCACGGCGCCGGCGACGTGAACCGTTACGCCACGTCCGGGTCTTACCTCGTGCAGCTCTGGCACGGCATCCCGTTGAAGCGGCTCGGCCTCGACTCCCCGGTCACGGCGCGCGCACCCCTGCCGATCCCGGGGCTCGCCGGCCTGCTGCGGATCGCCTACCGGCACACCCAGCGACGCATCCGTCTGCTCCCGGCCGCCTCGCATCTCGTCCGCGGTCGGCTGGAGTCGGCGTTCGGGCTCGGTCACGACCGGGTGCTCGTCACGGGCGAGCCCCGTGTCGACGTGCTCTCGAGCGGGCGCTCCGCCGCCGAGGCCCGGGCGGACGTCGAGGCGCTCGTGGGGCCGCTCGGCGGCGCCCGAGTCGTGCTCTACGCGCCGACGTGGCGCGACGGCGAGCCGGATCCGGCCGTGCCGACCTCGAGCGAGTGGCAGACGATCTCGACCGCGCTCGAGCGCGTCGACGCCGTGCTGCTCGTGCGATCGCATCCGCTGGGGGCGGGGGAGTACCGCGCCGGGGCGGCGGGCGACCGCATCCGTCTGCTCGGGTCCGACCTGCTGCCGGACGTGACCCCGGCCCTCCCGGCCCTCGACGTCCTCATCACGGATTACTCGTCGCTCGTCTACGACACGGCGCTCGTGCCGGTACCGGTGGTGTTCTTCGCGCCGGACGAGGCCCGCTACGCCGCCGAGCGCGGGTTCTACGGTCGCTACCGCGACGTCGCGGGCGAGGACGTCGCCGTCGACTGGACTGGCGTCATGGCGCAGGTCACGGCGGTGCTGGGCGACGACCGCGAGCGCGAGCGCCGCGTCGCGCGTGCCGAGGCGCTGAGCGCGCAGGTCCACGCCTACCGCGACGGCCGCAACGCCGAGCGCGTCCACGGCGCCATCCGCCGCGGACTGTCGACCACGCGCCGGGGAAGGGGTCGAGGATGATCCAGGTGTCGCTGGTGGCCGGGGACGCGCTGCAGTTCGAGGGTCGCGGCCCCGCTCCCGCCGGGCTCCGTGCCGCGGGGCCTCGAGCCGTTTCCGCGGCGTCGATCTCGGCGGCGGATGCGGGCTGGCGAGCCGTCCTCCCGCTGCGGGTGTCGCGGTGGGGAAGGCCCGAGCTCGCGCTGCCCAGCGGCACCTACCGCCTCGAGTTCGACGGTCCCGCGCCGGGCTCGGCGGAGATCGCTCCGCTGGCGCGCACGGTGGCGGAGACCCTCGCCGTCGAGGTCCGCGACGGGCAGGTGATCGTCGGCCCGCCGCTGACCGAGGCCGACGCCGCGCCCGCCGGGCAGGCTGCGCTCGAGCGGGCCTACGCCGACCGATCGGACGACCTCGAGAACGCGGTCTTCTTCGAGAGCTTCTACGGCCGCAACGCCAGCTGCAACCCGCGGGCGATCGACGCCGAGATCGCGCGGATCGCCCCGACCGTCGTCCGCTACTGGAGCGTCGTCGACCGGTCGGTCGAGGTGCCGCCCGGCGCCGTCGCCGTGGTCGAGGGGTCCCCGGAGTGGTGGCGCGCGCGCGGTGCGGCGCGCCTGCTGGTCGTCAACGACTGGCTGCGCCGTCGGTTCGTCCGGCGTCCCGGCCAACGCGTCCTGCAGACCTGGCACGGCACACCGCTGAAGCGGCTCGCCCTCGACCGGCCCGGGTTCGACCCGCGTCGTGCTCTCGCCGTCGTCCGCGAGAGCCGGCGGTGGGACGTGCTGCTCGCGCAGAACCCGTACGCGGCCCGCATCCTCCGCACCGCCTACGCCTTCGGTCGGCGGCCCGTGTGGGTGGAGGGCTATCCCCGCAACGACGTGCTGCGCACCGGGGATCGCGACGCCGTCCGCCGCGCATTGGGCGTCGGGCCGGACGAGCGCGTCCTCCTCTACGCGCCGACGTGGCGTGACGACCGCGAGCAGATGGTCGATTTCCTCGACCTGCAGAAGCTCGCGCAGGATGCCGGGGCCACGGTCCTCGTGCGAGGCCACTCGCGGACCCTCCTCCCCGGCGCGGATGCGACGGGGCCGCGCGTCGTCGACGTCACCGGGTACCCCGACATCTCGGCGCTCCTCCTGGCGGCCGATGCGCTCGTCACGGACTACTCCTCCGTCATGTTCGACTTCACCGCCACCGGCAAACCGGTCCACTTCTTCGTGCCCGACCTGGAGCACTACCGCGGCAGGCTCCGCGGGTTCTACTTCGACCTGGCCGAACGGGCACCGGGGCCGCTCGCGGCGACGCAGGACGAGCTGACGGCGGGACTGAACGATCCGGACGTTCCCCAGCGTTTCGCGGAGCGCTATGCCTCCTGGAGCGCACGGTTCAACGCGCGCGACGACGGCCGCGCCGCCGAGCGTGTCGTCGCGCGCCTCCTCGACCAGGGCATGATCTCGCGCGACTGACGCCTCGCCGCTGCCGTGGCGGCTGTCGTCACGGCAGGGGCGTGTTGCGATCCAACCGTGACGTGTCGATCGTGTCCTTCGCCCCCCGCACGAGGCCGGCGAGGAAGCCCGCTCCCCAGGAGAGGTGCATGGTGGGCAGGACCGCGGCCAGCCAGGCGCGTTCCCGCAACGACCGCCCGGCGACGACGCCGAAGCCGAGGACGCCGAGGATGTAGAGCGCGATCGGCAGGTGGACGACCGACAGGACCGCCGAGGCGACACCGCTCACCAGGCCGGTGACCTGCAGCACCGCGATCACGAGGCTCGCCACGACGGCGGCGACCAGCGCGGGCGGTGCGAAGAAGCGGAGCGAGTTGAGCCGCCCGAACCGGCGGACGAGCTCACCGCGCCAGGTCCCGGTTGCGACGAACTGCCGCGCTAGGCGCGCCCAGCTCTCGCGCGGCCAGTACGTCACGGCCAGCTGGGGGTCGAACCAGACGCGGTAGCCGGCCCGACGGATGCGGAGGTTGAGTTCCCAGTCCTCGCCGCGGCGGATCGACTCGTCGAACAGTCCGACTTCCTCGAGCACCTCGCGTCGCATGACGCCGAGGTAGGCCGATTCGGCCGGGCCCTCCGGCGCCCCGACGTGATACGCCCCGCCGCCGAGGCCGGCGGGGGAGTTGTAGGCGATCGCCACCGCGCGTTGGAACGGGGTGCGCCCGTCGGCGCGCATCACGCCACCGACGTTCGCGGCGCGAGCGCGCTCGAGGGTGGCGAGCGCGCGCCGCGTGTACCCCGGGGCGAGTTCGGAGTGCGCGTCGACCCGCACGATCGTGGGATGCCGCGCGGCGCGGATCGCGAGGTTCAGGGCCACCGGGATGTCGGCCTGCGGGTTCTCCACGAGACGGATGCGGGGGTCCGCCGCGGCCAGTCGCCCGGCGAGCTCCGTCGTCCCGTCGCTCGAGGGGCCGAGCGCCAGGATCAGCTCCGCGGGTCCGTCGACGTCCTGCTGGAGGACCGTCTGCACCGCGCGCTCGAGGTAGTCCCGTTCGTTCAGCA
Source organism: Microbacterium sp. NPDC079356 (assembly GCF_049545465.1). Classification (NCBI taxonomy): domain Bacteria; kingdom Bacillati; phylum Actinomycetota; class Actinomycetes; order Micrococcales; family Microbacteriaceae; genus Microbacterium; species Microbacterium sp. NPDC079356. The sequence goes on from NZ_JBMWDN010000001.1 coordinate 317,113, forward strand.
CGGGCATGACGAACGTGACTCCCGATCCGGGCGCCGGCACAGGGGCGTCGACGGTCACGACGCGCCGGGGGTACGGGGGATGAGAGCGTCGAACTGGGTGAGCACCTCGGCGGTGTAGGCCGCGACGTCGAGGGATGCCGGTGCCACGCGCCCGGCGAGGAAGTCCGCCATCCCCGCGGCGAGGGCGGTGTCCTCGCGGTCGACGATGTGCATGTCGTCGCCGGGGAGCGCACCGCGGGCGGATCCGAAGGCGGTCGAGACGATCGGGAGGCCCAGCTGCGCTGCCTCGATGAGGACCATGGGCTGGCCCTCGTAGTCGCTCGAGAGGACGAAGCAGTCGCACCGCCGCATGACGGATGCCGGGTCCCGCAGCGGCCCGGTCAGGATGACGCGTCCGGTGAGTCCCGCGTCGCGGACCTGCTGCTCCAGGTCGCGACGGAGGGGCCCTCCGCCGACGATGAGCAGCTGGGTGTCGGGTTCGGTCGCGGACAGGAGGGCGAAGGCGCGGATCAGGCGCGCGTGGTTCTTCTCGGTCGAGAGCCGTCCGACCGTGACGAACCTGCGGATCCCCGGCACCGCGAGGGCGGCGTCGAGCGTCTCGCCGAGCACGGCATCCTCCTCCGGCTCCTCGCCTTCCTCGTCTCGCTCGTCGAGTGCGGCCGCGGACACGATGTCGGGCAGGTTCCGCAGGGTGACGAACCGGTCGCCGGGGGCGTACTCCGCCAGCTCGGCGCGGTTGAGGTCGGTGAGGGCGGGCGACACCGAGACGAGCTGGTCGTAGGCCCGGTACATGGCGAACACGCGGCCGAGAGACCGGCGGAACGGCTGCTTGCCGTTGACCGTGCGGTCGCGATCGGCGGCCATCTCGTTGTGCAGCCAGATGGCGCGGACGGCGCGCGGCGAGTGCAGCATCAGGTGGGCCCAGAACGGGCTGTATCCGCTGAAGTCGGCGACCCAGTCGAACGTGGCGGACCCGAAGATGCGCGTCCACTCGTCGCGCCAGAGCGTGCGGTGGCCGAGTCGCCGGTGGGCTCGCAGCGGGTCGGTGCTGACGTCGGCGACGCGCCGCATGATCTGACGGGCCTTCAGCCCGTTCATGCCGCCGACGCGGAAGACCTGCCGGATGCCCGGGTCGAGTCGCGACTGGTTGTGCGTGGTCGTCGCGCCGCGCGGGAACGCCATGAGCGCCGTCACGTCGTACTTCTCGGTGTCGAGCGAGTTCAGCAGGTTGACGGCTGCGGTCGTGATGCCGTTCAGACGCATGCCGCCGAGGTAGAACAGCAGGCGCGAACGCTCGTCGCGGCGCACCGGGCGGACCCGGCGCTCGGCGGTGCGGCCCCGGAACACGACGTCGATGACCCTGGACGTGGCTCCGCCGTCCTCGTGGGGCACGAAGCGGCGGGCCCAGTCCGCGTACCGCGGGTGCGCTGGAGCACCGGGGGCCAGGAGCGCGGCCAGGTCGCGCCCGAGCGCCTCGGGGTCGGTGTGCACCGGACCGGGCAGTTCGTCGAGCGGCATGTAGGTGCCGCGCTCGGCGCCGTACGCGTCGCCGTCGGGCACGAGGAAGCCGATCGGCCGATCGGTCGCGAGGTAGTCGAAGAAGATCGACGAGTAATCGGTCACGAGGGCGTCCGCGAGACCGAGGAGCACGTTGGTCGGCGTCGTGTTGGGAACGAGCAGGCGGCGCAGTGCCGGGATGCCGCTGGCCGCGCGGTGGACCACCTGGTGGGTCTTGAGGAGGACGACGACGTCGTCGCCGAGCTGTCGCTGCAGGCCCGCCGCCTGGTCGGCGAGATGGGCGAGGTCGGCGTCCGGCGCCTGGAACGAACTGCCTCGCCACGTCGGTGCGAACAGGACGATGCGCCGGCCTGTGAGCTCGATGCCCAGACGGCTCCCCAGGTCGGCGATCCGGGCGACGCGTTCCGCCTCGGGCATTCGCTGACGGTCGATGCGGGGGTAGCCCTCTTCGATGATCGCGCCCCGGTAGACGTTGCGCAGCTGATAGGCGTCCTCGTACATGGTCTCGGCCATGAAGGGGTTCGCCGCGAGGAGGTAGTCGGCGTTCAGCAGGTTCCGCAGGGTGTTGGCGGACTCCCGTGCGCCGCCCGGCATGTCGAAGCCCATCAGCTTCAGCGGAGTGCCGTGCCAGGTGTTCAGGTAGACCTGTCCCACCCGCTTGCTGAATGCCGTCGGGAAGGTCGCGTTGTTGATGAGGTACCCCGCGGTCGACACCGCACGCCAATAGGCGCCGCCGCCCCGGGAGACGATCTCGACCCGCCGGTCGCCGGCGAACTCCGCGCGGAGGGTGGCTGCGGCATCCGCGTCACTGATCGCCCAGATGTGCGTCAGGTCGGCGAACTCAGGATCGGCGAGGAGGGCCCGGAAGATCGCCTCGGGATTGCAGAGCGCACCGTTGCCCGCGAAGGACTCGTAGAGGACCGTCCGATGCCGGATCGGCCGCGACCGGGACCAGGCGATGAGTTCGGAGGTCGGCACGCGCTTGGCGCGGGTGAGGGCGGAGCGGATGGCACGGGTGACGGCGGGCGGAAGGGGCGAACGCATGAGGGGTGCTGTGCTCTCGTCGACGGCAGGTCAGGGCGCGACTTCTCCGGCCCGGCGACGCGCTCGCGCCGCAACTGCTCGGTGAACGCGTCGCGCCGCCTTGTGCATTCTAGCTTCGACCGCCTCGTAGAACCCCCAGGCGACCAGGAGGCTGAGGGGGATGCCGAGAAGACCGACGAGCCCCCAGGCCTCGGATCCGAACGCGAAGGCGAGGGTGGCGAGCACCGGCACGTGGACGAGGTAGAGGCTGAAGGAGATCTTGCCGAGCCACTGGATCGGGCGTGTCTCGAAGAGCCGGATCGCCGGCCGCCACGCGAGCGCGACCAGCACGGTGCCGGCAGCACCCGGTGCGGCGAACGCCCACAGCAGGTGATTGAGGTCGGTGCCGCTGGGGAAGATCGGGCGCGCCAGCCAGCTGCCGATGAGCATGAGGGCGCTCACCAGGGTGAACAGCGGCATGAACCAGCGCGGGCGGGGGCGTTCCACCCAGGCGAGCAGGTCCGGCATCCGCGCAGCCATGATCGTCCCGATCACGAAGACGGGGAAGTAGAGCAGTTCGCTCTGCTCGAAGAGGCGCCCGACGACGCTCAGGGCGCAGCAGACGATGACCGCCGCGAGCGCGTGCCGCCGCACGAGCAGAGCCAGAGCCGTCGCCAGCGGCAGGACGATCGAGTAGAGCAGTTCCCAGTGGAGCGACCACAACGGGTTGTTGAGGGGATACTGACGCGGAACGAGCGATGCCTGTGCCAGGAACGATCCCGCCGACACGCTGTCCGCGTGCGTCTCCGCCATCCAGGACCCCGGCGGCATGCGCGACGGGTCGCGGGGGACCAGGAGGATCAGGATCGCGCTCAGGGCCAGCGAGGCGATGACGGGTCCGTAGAGGCGGACGACGCGGGCCGAGAGGAAGCCCATCCAGGAGAAGTTCTCCTTGAAGACCGGCAGGACCACCACGAGTCCCGAGAGCACGAAGAAGACGAGGACCGCTTCGTTGCCGGCAGTGAGGAGTTTGACGGGGGACTGGGAGATGACCGCCCAGCTGACGGTTCCCTCCAGCAGCGGCTCCGCGATCAGCAGCCAGTGGTGCAGGAGCACGACGAGGGCGGCCACTCCGCGAAGTCCGTCCAGGCTCTGGATCCGGCCGGACGGCTGCTGCGAGGGAGTCGTGACCATTCGACAACGCTAGTCAGTCCGCGCGCCGCCTCCACACCACTTGCGCGCGCCGGGCCGGGTGTGCAGCCCCGCGACGGTCAGCTGCCGACGCCGGTGGCGGCCAGGACGCCGACGACGAGGGATGCCGCCGCGAGCAGCAGGGCGACGCCGATGAGGACGGCGTGCACGACGAGGAACCGGGTCGGTCGGCCCTGCGCGTCCCGCGCCCGTGTGTCGCGAGAGACGCGACGGAAGAACGTCGGCCACACGAGCACGTTGAACAGGGCGTTGGCGATCAGAAGGGCCACGAGGATGGGGAGCACGCGGCCACGCTACCCGCTGAGGGCAGGGTCGTCGCCGTGTCGCTTCCTGCGGGATCGCGGCAGCCGACGCGGAGCGACGGCCGTGAGCTCCGCCGGGAACTCGAGCGGCGGCGGACCGAAGGCGCGCCGGGCTCCGACGATGACCCGTCGGCCGAGGATGTGGTTGCCGCCGCCGCCGATGACCGCACCGATGCCGAAGGGGAGTGCCCGCCCGAGGAGGGACGCGCTGCCCTGGGCGGCGAATCGACGGAGGAAGGCGCCCTTGAGGCGGTCGATGAGGGGACCGACCATCGCTCGCGGCAGCGACGTCGTGATCATCTGGCCCCAGTACGCATCGCGGGCCGGGCCGGTGCCGCTCACCTGGCGGGCGAATTGGCTCACCAGGTCGACACCCTCGCGACCCACCATGAGGGTCAGCACGAGTGCACGGGCTCGGTCGGGATCGTTGACGCGGATGCCGTGCACCTCCGCCAGGGACTGTGCGAACAGGGCTGTCGCCTCGAGGAATCCGACGGTCTCGGCACCGCTGAGCGCGAGCGTCACGCCCGTGCCGATGCCGGGCACGACGGCGGTGGCGCCGACGGCGGCACCGCCGGTCGTGACGGTGGCGAGGTAACGACGCTCGAGGATCCGGCCCATCTCGGCCGGGGTCGCTTCGGGATGCCGCGCGCGGATCGTCCGCAGGTGCGCGAGGACGGCCGGCCGCTGCACCGCGAGCACGCGGTCGAGCAGTCGGATCATCCACGGGTGCTCGGGGGAACCCTCCGGGGGGAGCCCGCCCGCCCAGGGCGCCCCGTCCGGAAGGGAGTGGATGCGGGGGACGTCACTCATGGTGGATCTCACGATGCGCCGGGACGCATCGTCCGCTGCCTCAGACGTAGAGGTTCGCCCGATCGAGGTCTTCCGCGAAGTCGACCTCGACGGCGTACAGGTCGGAGATGTCGAGGGGCCGCAGCTTCAGGCCGTTGTCGGCGATCGCGAGCTCGAGACCCCGCTCGAAGTAGTCCTGGTTGTCGACGTGGCCCAGCTGAGCGATGAGCGCCGGCTTGTCGGCGCGCGAGATGTAGTTGATCCCGACCGCTTCGCCGAGGCCGCCGACGACGGTCTTCGACAGGTCGGCGATGTTGCCGTCCGCGTCGACGGTGTACTTGACCTCTTCGTCGCTGACCTTCGAGGTGTTCACCGTCACGAAGGACTGGTCCGCCTCGATGAGCGCCAGGGCCCGGCCGAGCACACGCGGATCGAACACGACGTCGCCGTTCATCCAGAGGACACCCGACTTGCCCGTCGCCTTGAGGGCACGCAGCAGGCTCTTGGACGTGTTGGTCTGGTCGTAGCGGTCGTTGTAGACGTAGTCGACGTCGGGGAAGGCCTCGACGATGGTCTCGGCACGGTAGCCGACCACCGTGGTGATGTGGGCCTTGGGCCCGAATGCCGCGCGGATGTTGTCGTGCTGCTGCCCCATGATGCTGCGGCCGTCGCTCAGCGCGGTCAGCGGCTTGGGCAGGCTGCGGCCGAGGCGCGAGCCCATGCCGGCTGCGAGGATGACGATCTTGGTCACGGGGTGCTCCTGACGATGTGGTCACTGTCCGTACATCGGAAAGACACATCTTCGTGCCGCCCTCGATGCTATCGGTGTCACCTGAAAAGGGCCCGTATCCTGGCCCGACGTTGTGCATTCGTGATAGAGCGACCCCCTGTGGCGTGCGCCGGAAGTCGCACCGGTCGGGCTTGCTAAGTTTGAGGGGTGACGCCTCCCAAGACACGACCGCCCCGCAAGAAGGCTCCCGTGTCCGGCGCCGACAACCCGGTTCCGCCGCCTCCGCCCGTACCCGTCGACGAGGTCGCGCAGGCCCTGCCGCCCAAGCCCGAGGTGCCGGCCGCCGTCGCCGCTGCGCGGTTCGAGGAGGCCTCTCGCGACCCGGGTGAGGCCCCCGCCGACCAGGACGACGCGACGTCGGAGCCGGTGTCGGAGCAGGAGGTGCTGCCCGAGGCCGAACCCGAGGCTCAGCCCGAGCCCGAGGCTGACGGCGAGCCCGAGGGAGAATACGAGTCTCCAGCCGAAACCGAGCACGTCTCCGCATCCGAACCTGAACCCGAGGTCGAACCCGAGGCCGGCGTCGAAACCGAGCCCGAGACCGAACTCGCGGCCGGCGTCGAAACCGAGCCCGAGATCGAACCCGAGGTCGAACCCGAGCCCGCGATGGAGCCCGAGGTCGAGCCCGCGCCGGAGACCGAGCCGGACCCGGCTGACGAGACCGCGACGGACGACGACACGGCGACCGACGCCGGCGCGCTCGAGACGGCGACGGCCGTCCTCGACCTCGACGGCGCCGAGGCGGGCGCCGACGCATCCGATCCCGCCCCGGCACTGCGACTGGAGAAGGTCTCGAAGTCGTTCGGTCGCACGCGGGCCGTCGACGCCGTCGACCTCGAGATCCCCGCGGGCACCTTCTACGGGTTGGTCGGACCCAACGGCGCGGGAAAGACGACGACCCTCTCGATGATCGCCGGTCTGCTGCGGCCCGATGCCGGGACGATCGTCGTCGGCGGGGTCGACCTGCAGCGGGATCCGCGCGCGGCGAAGGCGCTGATGGGCGTCCTGCCCGATCGGCTGCGCACGTTCGACCGCCTCACCGGGCGGCAGTTGCTGCACTACTACGGCGTCCTGCGCGGGCTCCGCCCGGCCGTCGTCGCCGAGCGGACGGAAGACCTCGCCCGCGCCTTCGATCTGACCGCGGCGCTCGTGCGGCCGGTGTCCGACTACTCGGCGGGCATGACGAAGAAGATCATGCTCGCGGGCGCGATGATCCATGCTCCCCGCCTGCTCGTGCTGGACGAACCCTTCGAGGCGGTCGACCCCGTCTCGAGCGAGGTGATCCTCGAGATCCTCACGGCGTACGTGGCGCGCGGTGGCACCGTCATTCTCTCGAGCCACGGCATGGAGCTCGTCGAGCGCGTCTGCGACGGCGTCGCCGTGATCGTCGCCGGCCAGGTGCTGGCCCATGGATCCGTCGACGAGGTCCGTGGTGATCACACCCTCGCGGAGCGCTTCGTCCAGCTGTCCGGCGGACTCAGCGACGTGGAAGGCCTGGAGTGGTTGCACACGTACTCCGACTGAGGCTCGCGCTGCTCGCGGGTTCGCTGAACGCCCGCCCCGGCGTGCTCGTCCGCCGCCTGGCCGCCTTCGGGATCCTCGCGGTCGCCGTGGCGGCGGTGTGCGTCGCGCTCGTCCGGCTCGACCGCGTTCCGGATGCGGATGCGGCGACGCTCGTCGTCGTGGGCGGATCGCTCATCGTCGGCGGCTTCCTCCTCGTACCGCTCTTCACGGGCGCCGACGATCCTCTCGACCCCCGGCGGTTCGTCGTGACGGGCGTCGAGCCTCGGATCGTCGCGTGGGCGGTGGTGGCGGCATCCCCCTTCGGGCTACCGGGACTCGTCACGATCGCCGTCGCGGTCGCGATGTCCGTGGCGTGGATCGGTCACGGCGCGTCACCCGCCCTCGCCGTCCTCGCCGCGGTGCTGTTCGTCGCCACCAACGTCCTCGCCGCGCGGTGCGCGATGGCCGTCTCCGTCCTCGCCCTCCGCGAGCGCAGGTCGCCGCAGCTCACGGGCCTGATGGTCACAGCGGCCGCGATCGTCGTCATCCCCGTGGCCGTGTTCGCCTTCTCGCTCGAGTGGTCCGGGGGTCTGCCCTCGCAGCTGGCCGAGGCGGCGCAGGTGCTGGGTGCGACGCCTCTCGGGGCAGCCGTCGCCATCCCGCTACGCACCGGCGGCGACCTCGTCGTCTCGGTCCTCGTGGCCCTCGTGACCGTGCTCGCGCTGGCGGGTGCGTGGCGGCTGCTCGTCCAGATCATGATGAGCGCAACGGAGCGCGAGGTACCGGTGCGCGAGCGTCGCGGACTCGGCTGGTTCGCCGTCATGCCCGGCACCCCCGGCGGCGCGATCGCCGCGCGCAGCATCGTGTACTGGTCGGGCGACCCTCGGCACCTCGCCAACATCGTGGTCGTTCCCATCGCCTCCGTCCTCATCGTGCTGCCGCTCCTGGTGGTGGGCGTGCCGTTGTCGACCGTCGCGCTGATCCCGCCGCCGATCCTCGCGCTGTTCCTCGGCTGGCTCGTGCACAACGACCTCGCGTACGACTCGACCGGGATCTGGCTGCACATCTCCGCCGGTGTCCGCGGCGTCGCCGACCGGGTGGGGCGCCTCGTCCCCGTTCTGCTCCTCGGGGTGCCGCTCCTGGCGCTCGCCATCACCCTCTCGATCTGGGTCCACGGGCGGTGGGTGGTGCTCCCGGCCCTCGTCGGAGTCTGCGTCTCGCTCTTCGCGACGGGTCTCGGCCTCAGCTCTGTGGCGTCTGCGGCCGCGCCCTACGCGGTCTCGCGTCCCGGAGAAGGACCGTTCGAGCAGCCGCAGCGCACGGGCGGGTCGGTCGCTCAGGCGGCGGTCCTGTTCGGGGCGATCATCCTCTCCGTCCCCGCGCTGTGGTCGGGCTGGCTCGCGCTCGGCGGCGACGAGGGCGTCGCATGGACGTCCTTCTGGGCCGGCATGGGTGTGGGGGTGACGGTTCTGGCGGTTGGGATCGCCGTCGGCGGGGCGGTCTTCGAGCGCCGCACGAGCCGCCTCATGGAGTTCGCCGAAACGCACTGACCCCCGTCCACGAGGGTCCCGCCGGCAGTACACTCGGGGGAATGAGCACGCCGATCGACAGCCCGGATCAGGGCGGCCTCGCCACACTCGACCGTGAGCTCGAGGAGCTCATCCGCGAGGAGTCCATCGAGCCGGGTGACCATGAGCGGTTCTCGCACTACGTCAAGAAGGACAAGATCCTCGAATCGGCGATCACCGGCAAGCCCGTTCGCGCGCTGTGCGGCAAGAAGTGGACGCCGGGGCGCGACCCCGAGAAGTTTCCGGTGTGCCCCACGTGCAAGGAGATCTACGCCTCGCTCACCTCGTAGACCGTCGGCAGCGTCGGATCGGCGCGGCTGAGGGCGAGAGCGGTGACAGGCAGCTCCTCCCGCACGCGCAGGTGATGCGCCCGTGCGGCGGCGACGCCGTCGGGTCCGAGGTGCGCGGCATCCGCTTCGCCCTGCTGGACCAGAGCGACCTGCAGCGGACGGGCATCGGGGTGGGCGGCGGGCGTGTCGAGCTCGTCGAAGCCGGCGGCGACGGCGACCACCTCGCCCGTCGCGACCCCGTCGACGCGGGTGCGGAACGCAGCCTTGCGTCCGCCCACGGACGCCTTCGACGTCGAGGCCTTCGCGACGGAGACCCACCCGCCGTCGGCGCCCTGCCGTGCGACGAGCTTGTAGACCATGCCCGCGGTCGGAGTGCCCGATCCCGTCACGACCGAGGTCCCGACGCCGTAGGCGTCGACGGGGGATGCCGCCAGTGCCGCGATCGCGAACTCGTCGAGGTCGCTCGTCACGGTGATGCGGGTACCCGTGGCGCCGAGTTCGTCGAGCTGCGCGCGCACCGACGCGGCGACGGTCGGGAGGTCTCCCGAGTCGAGGCGCACGCCTCCGAGGCCGGTGCCCGCCACACGGATCGCCGTCTCGACGCCCTGGCGGATGTCATAGGTGTCGACGAGGAGCGTCGTGTCGGTGCCGAGCGCGTCGATCTGGCTGCGGAAGGCGTCCTCCTCGGTGTCGTGGAGCAGTGTCCACGCATGTGCGGCCGTCCCCATGGTCGGGATGCCCCAGGTGCGCCCGGCCTCGAGGTTGCTCGTCGCGGAGAAGCCCGCGATGTAGGCGGCCCGGGCTGCGGCGACGGCGGAGCGCTCCGCCGCACGGCGCGACCCCATCTCGGCGAGCGGGCGGTCGCCGGCGGCGATGCTCATGCGCGCCGCAGCGGTGGCGACCGCCGAATCGTGGTTGAGGATGCTGAGGGCGAGGGTCTCGAGGATGACGGCCTCGGCGAACGAGCCCTCGACCGTGAGGATCGGCGAGCCGGGGAAGTAGAGCTCTCCCTCGCGGTACCCGCTGATCGTCCCGCGGAAGCGGTAGTCCTCGAGGAAGCGGATGGTCTCGGCGCTGACGATGCGGTTGTCGCGGAGGAAGGCGAGCTCCGCCTCCTCGAACCGGAAGTCGGCGAGTTCCGCGAGCAGTCGCCCGGTTCCCGCGACGACACCGAAGCGGCGTCCGCCCGGGAGGCGGCGGCCGAAGAGCTCGAACACGCAGCGGCGGTCGGCGGTGCCGTCGCGCAGCGCGGCATCCAGCATCGTGAGCTCGTAGCGGTCGGTCAGCAGCGCCGTGGACATGCCCATGCCGTCACTCTAGCCACGCGCGAGTGGACCCCCGCGCGAGACTAGGCTGGACGATCGTGACGGACGCACCGATCGGGATCTTCGACTCCGGAGTGGGCGGCCTCACCGTCGCCCGCGCTGTCTCGCAGCTGCTGCCGCGGGAGTCGGTGCTCTACATCGGCGACACGGCGCACTCCCCGTACGGACCGAAACCGATCGCCGACGTGCGGCGCTACGGCCTCGAGGTGCTCGACGCCCTCGTCGACGAGGGCGTGAAGATGCTCGTGATCGCGTGCAACACCGCGTCGGCGGCACTCCTGCGCGACGCTCGGGAGCGGTACGACGTGCCCGTCGTCGAGGTCATCGGCCCCGCCGTGCGCACCGCCATCTCGACCACGCGCAACGGGCGGATCGGCGTCATCGGCACCGCGGGCACCATCGGCTCGGGCGTGTACCAGGACATGCTCGGCGTCAACGAGCGCCTGAGCGTCTTCGCCCAGGCTTGTCCGCGCTTCGTCGACTTCGTGGAGGCGGGGGTCACGGACACGCCCGACGTCCTGCGCGTCGCCGAGGAGTACCTCGCGCCGTTGCGTCACGCGGGGATCGACACCCTCGTGCTCGGCTGCACCCACTACCCGTTCCTCGAGGGCGCCATCAGCTACGTGATGGGCCCGGACGTGTCGCTCGTCTCGAGCGACACCGAGACCGCGAAGGACGTCTATCGTCAGCTCGTGTCGCGCGACCTGCTGGCTGGACCGGACGCGGAACCAACGCATGTCTACGAGGCGACGGGGGATTCCGCCGAGGACTTCCTCCGCCTCGCCGACCGGCTGATGGGACGCGGTGTGAGCAGTGTCCGCCTCGTCCAGACCGGTGCCATCGACCTACCGAAGGAGACCTCATGACCGAGACCACCCGTGCCGACGGCCGCGCCGTCGACCAGCTGCGCCCCGTCACCATCGAACGCGGCTGGAGCGCCCACGCCGAGGGGTCGGCCCTCATCTCCTTCGGGGGAACGAAGGTGCTGTGCACCGCATCCTTCACCAACGGCGTCCCGCGCTGGCTGACCGGCAAGGGCAAGGGGTGGGTCACCGCCGAGTACGCGATGCTGCCGCGCGCGACCAACTCCCGCAACGACCGCGAGTCCATCAAGGGCAAGGTCGGCGGCCGCACCCACGAGATCTCCCGGCTGATCGGTCGCGCGCTCCGCGCGGTCGTCGACACGAAGGCGCTCGGCGAGAACACGATCGTCATCGACTGCGACGTGCTCCAGGCTGACGGCGGCACCCGCACGGCGGCGATCACGGGCGCCTACGTCGCCCTCGCGGACGCGATCGAGTGGGGCCGGGCCAAGGGGTTCGTCGGGAAGAACGCGAAGGCGCTCCTGGACTCGGTGGCGGCGGTCTCGGTCGGGATCATCGACGGTGAGCCCATGCTCGACCTCGCCTACGTCGAGGACGTGCGCGCCGAGACCGACATGAACGTCGTCGTCACCGGTCGCGGGTTGTTCGTCGAGGTGCAGGGTACCGCCGAGGGGGCGCCCTTCGACAAGCGGGAGCTCGACGCGCTGCTCGACCTCGGGGTGAACGGATGCGGCGACCTCCGCGACATCCAGCTCGCCGCCCTCGCGCAGGAGCGCGCGTGAGCCGTATCGTCCTGGCGACGCACAACGCGCACAAGGTCGAGGAGTTCGGTGCGATCGTCGCCGCGACGCGGCCCGACCTCGAGGTCGTCGGCTACGACGGACCCGAGCCCGTCGAGGACGGCGTGACGTTCGCCGAGAACGCGCTGATTAAGGCGCGCGCGGCGGCCGTCCACACGGGGCTCCCCGCGATGGCCGACGACTCCGGGATCAGCGTCGACGTGCTCGGCGGCTCGCCCGGTGTGTTCTCCGCCTACTGGGCCGGGCACCGCAAGGACGGCGTCGCGAACTACGAGCTGCTGCTCGATCAACTCTCCGACATCACCGACCCGCATCGGACGGCGCAGTTCGTGTCGACGGTCGCGCTCGTCGTCCCGGGCGGCGAGGAGCACGTGGTGACGGGGATCTGGCCGGGCCGGCTGGCGACGGCTCCCGCGGGTGGGAACGGGTTCGGGTACGACCCGGTGTTCCTGCCCGACGACGCGGAGGGGCGGACGGCCGCGCAGCTGTCGGCCGCGGAGAAGAACGCGACGTCGCATCGTGCCCGTGCATTCGAGGCGCTGGCGCCGCTCCTCGCCGCGCTCTGACCCACGCCCGCGCACACGGCTGAGCCTGAGAATCGGACTCATTCCCGAGTAGGCCGAACCGGGCGGGAGGGCGGCCGCCCCGCCCTACCCTCGAGGTATGCACGATCACGCGCCCACCGGCATCCGCGGCGGACATCCCCGCCGCTTGCTCGCTGTCTCGCTGGGCATCACCGCGACCGTGCTCGTCATCCAGCTCGTCGGCGCGATCCTCACGGGATCGCTCGCGCTCCTCGCGGACGCCGGGCACATGTTCACCGACAGCTCGGGTCTCGTCATCGCCCTCATCGCGGCGTCGGTGGCGGCGCGTCCCGCCGACGAACGCCAGACCTACGGCTACCAGCGGGCCGAGGTGTTCGGCGCGCTGCTCAACGCCGTCATCCTGATCGTGCTGGGCGGATGGATCGCCGTCGAGGCGATCTCCCGACTCGTCGACCCCGCCGACGCCGAGGTGCAGGGGCTGCCGATGCTCGTGGTCGCGGTCATCGGCCTCGTCGCGAACGGCGTCTCGCTCTACGTCCTGAGCGCCGCTCAACGCACGAGCATCAACGTGCGCGGCGCCTACCTCGAGGTGCTGGGCGACCTCATCGGTTCCGTCGTCGTCATCCTCGCCGCCGGGGTCATCTGGCTGACGGGATGGATGCCGGCGGACGCCGTGGCCTCCCTCCTCATCGCCGCCCTCATCGTGCCCCGCGCCGTCGCCCTGCTGCGCGAGGTGTTCGCCGTGCTCGGGGAGCGCGCGCCGGCGGGGACGAAGGTCGCCGACATCCGGGATCACATCCTCGGCGCCGAGGGCGTCGTCGACGTCCACGACGTCCACGTGTGGCAGCTCACCCGGGGCGCGCCCGTGTTCACGGCCCACGTGGTCGTCGCACCCGACCACTTCGCCGACGATCGCGCCGGCGCACTCCTGTCGCAGCTGCAGTCCTGCCTGTCCCGGCATTTCGACGTCGCGCACTCCACGTTCCAGCTCGAACCCGCCGGTCACGTCGAACACGACGCCCACGCCTGACGCCGGTCAGTCCTCCATCCGGACCTGGTCCGGGGTCTTGTCGGGTCGCAGACCGCGCCAGCGCGCGTGGCGGAGGGTCCCGTTCGGCGTCGCCTCGGCGTACTCGACCTCGCCGACGAGCTCGGGGCGCACCCAGAGCGCATCGGATGCCTCTTCCCGGCCAACGTCGACGAACGGGTTCTCGTCGGTGCGCAGCGGGGTGAGCGCGGCATCCAATCGAGCGAGGGTCGCGTCGCCGAAGCCGGAGCCGACCCGACCGACGTAGTGCAGCCCGTCGGGCGTCGGGATCCCCATCAGGAGCGACCCGATCCCCCCTGAGCGACCGCCCTTGCCCGGACGGATGCCGCCGATCACGATCTCCTGCATCAGGGTGAGCTTGACCTTGAGCCACTGGTCGCTGCGCTGACCGCGTCGGTAGACCGACGACGGGTCCTTGACGACGACACCCTCCAGATCCATCGCGCGCGCCGTGGCGAGGGCGTCGTCGACGTCGTCCGCGATCGGGGGGAGGACGATCGGCTCGTGCGCATCGGCGGCGAGCCGTTCGAGGAGCTCCCTCCGCTGCGCGAGGGGCAGCGGCCCGGCATCCCTCCCGTCGATTTCGAGGACGTCGAATAGCAGGTACTGCACCGGGATCCGCCGCGCCTCGCGTTCGATCTCGGGCGTCTTCGTCAGGTGCATCCGGTGCTGCAGCAGGGAGAAGCTCGGTCGACCGCGTTCGTCGGAAGCGACGATCTCGCCGTCCACCACGCAGGAGGCGGGACCGAACGCCGCCGCCGCGGTCACCTCGGGGTAGCGCGCCGTGATGTCGGTGCCGCTACGGGCCCGCAGCCGCAACGTCTGTCCGTTCCAGATTCCGAGGGCACGTACGCCGTCCCACTTGAACTCGACCCAGGCTCCCCATCGCTCCGCCGCGCGGCGCGCCAGGGGAGGGGTGGAGGTCGTCGCGAGCATCGGCGACGGCGTCGGGAGGGGCGTGCCGGCGGAGGGCGGCGACGCGGATGTCGGAGGGGCGGATGCGGGGGGCGCGGCATCCGTCTTCATCCGGTGCAGCAGCCACTGCGACTTCTCGCCGTCGCCGCTCGTGCGGATGAGGGCGAGCCGCACCGAACCGAGCGGACCGCCCTCGCGACCGGTCGCGGTGAAGATCACCTCGTCGTCGCGCCACTTCTCCAGCGCGAAGGTGCCGCTGTCCCAGATCGACATCGACCCGGCACCGTACTCGCCCGCCGGGATCTCGCCCGCGAAGCCCAGGTACTCCATCGGGTGCGGCTCGGTCATGACCGCGAGGTGGTTCGTCGAGGGGGAGTCCGGGATGCCGCGCGGCACCGCCCAGCTGACGAGCACGCCGTCGCGTTCGAGACGCAGGTCGTAGTGCAGGCGCCGGGCGTGGTGCTCCTGGATGACGAAGCGCGCGGAGCCGGCGGACGGTGCGCCGGCGGGGGAGTCCGGCACGGGCTCGGGCGTCTTCGCCGCGGAGCGCTTCGCGATGTACGAGGTGAGCGGCCCGGCATCCGTCGGCGCCAGCGCGGCGAACAGGTCGCCGACCTCGCCCAGCCGCTCGAGGACCTCGTCGAAGAGCAGGTGGCGCAGATCGGGGTCGTCGAGCTCGTCCCAGCTGCGCGGCGCGGCGACGGTCGGCCGGTCGCGGCCCCGCAGCGAGTACGGTGCGATCGTCGTCTTCTTGCCGTTGTTCTGGCTCCAGTCGAGGAACACCTTGCCGGGACGGGCGGCCTTTGACATCTGACTGACGACGAGGTCGGGGTGGTCGGCTTCGAGCAGGCGGGCGAGTTCTTTCGCGAAGGCGCTGATCTCGTCGCTCGTGCGGGATCCGTCGAGGGGGGCGTACAGGTGGATGCCCTTGCTGCCGCTCGTGACGGGCACCGGGTCCATCCCGAGGTCGATCAGGATCGCGCGCGCCCAGCGCGCGACCTCCGCGCACTCGGCGAGCCCCGCTCCCGGGCCCGGATCGAGGTCGAGGACAAGTCGGTCGGGGTTCCGTCGTCCCCCGGTGGCGTCGAAGCGCCATTGCGGGACGTGCAGTTCGATCGAGGCGACCTGCGCGAGGTAGACGAGAGTCGGGATCCCGTCGACGAGCGGGTAGTCCTTCGCGCCGGTCGAATGCTCGATGGGCCGCCGCGCGACCCAGGGCGGCGCCCCCGCTTCGAGGTGCTTCGCGAAGAACGAGCCCTCGCCGGTGCCGTCGGGCCAGCGGATGCGGGTGACCGGCCGATCGGCGAGGTGCGGCAGCATCGCCGGCGCGATGCGGGTGAGGTAGTCGATGACCTCGCCCTTGGTCGTCCCCGTCTCCGGGTACATGACCTTGTCGAGATTCGTCAGCCGCAGGCGGCGCCCGTCGACGACGACCTCCTGGGGTGGGGCTGGCATGGGCCCAGAGTAGTGCGCAAGCCCTGTCGCAACGTGCTGTGACGGGTGTCTACTGGTGTGATGCGAGCGATCTGGAAAGGCGCCCTCACCTTCGGCCTGGTGAACGTGCCCGTCAAGGTGTACTCCGCGACCGAGGACCACGACGTGTCCCTGCATCAGGTGCACGCGGCGGACGGCGGCCGCATCCGGTATCAGCGCATCTGCGAGATCGACGGCGAGGTCGTCCCGTATGCCGAGATCGACAAGGCGTACGACGACGGCGAGCGCACCGTCGTCCTGACCTCCGACGATTTCGCGGCCCTGCCGAGCGAACGCAGCCGCGAGATCGAAGTCGTCGAGTTCGTGCCGACCGAGCAGATCGACCTGCTGACGCTCGACAAGGCGTACTACCTCGAGCCCGACTCGAAGAGCCCCAAGGCCTACGTCCTGCTGCGGCAGACGCTCGAACAGACCGACCGCACCGCGATCGTCCGTTTCGCGCTGCGGCAGAAGACCCGGCTGGCGGCGCTCCGCGTGCGCGGCGACGTGCTCGTGCTGCAGACGCTCCTGTGGGCGGACGAGGTGCGGGAGGCGTCGTTCCCCGTGCTGGATGAGCCAGTGAAGATCTCGAGCAAGGAGCTGGAGCTCTCGGCATCCCTCGTCGACAGCTTCTCGAGCGACTTCGACCCGACCGAGTTCACCGATGAGTACCAGCAGGAGCTGCGCACCCTCATCGAGGCGAAGCTCGAGAAGGGCGACGCGTTCGACACCGCCGAGACCTTCGGCGAGAAGACGGATGCCTCCGGGGGCGAGGTCATCGACCTGATGGAGGCCCTGCGGGCGAGCGTCGAGAAGAGCCGCGCCGCGCGCGCGGGCAGCGGGAAGACGGACGCTGGGAAGAAAGACGCCGCCGCCGACACGAAGCCGGCGGCGGCGAAGAAGAAGCCCGCGAAGAAGAAGGCCTCCTGATCAGGAGCGGCGGCTCTCCCCGTCGGGGCGCTCGTCGAACGCCTCGGGCTCGAGGACGAGCTGCTGCGCCTCGGCCTGGTCGGTGACGCCGTCGGGTCCGGCGGCCATCTCGCGCTTGACCTTGCGCTTCTCGGCGAAGTAGTGCCACACAATGAAGATGATGGTGCCGGCCACCGCCACCAGCAGGATGACGTCGATGTACTCGGCGACGAACTCGCCGACGCCCGGGATGAGGCTCACGAGGTAACCGACGACCGTCAGACCGAAGCCCCAGATCACGGCGCCGATCAGGTTGTAGAGCGAGTACTTGTGCCATGCCATCTTGCCGACGCCGGCGGCGACCGGGGCGAAGGTGCGCACGATCGGCACGAAACGGGCGAGGATGACCGTCACGCCGCCGTAGCGCTCGAAGAACGCATTCGTCCGCTCGACGTTGCTGCGACTGAAGAGGCCGGACTCCTTGCGTTCGAACACGGCGGGTCCGCCCTTGCGACCGATCAGGTATCCGACCTCACCGCCGAGGAACGCCGCGAGACCGATCAGCAGGCCGACCACCCAGACGTTGATCCCGAAGACGCCGTTCGGGGCGTGGGTGACCGGGTTCGACAGCAGGCCCGCCATGATCAGCAGGGTGTCACCCGGCAGCAGGAAGCCGACGAGCAGGCCGGTCTCGGCGAAGACGATGAAGCAGACCACGACGAGGGCCCACGGGCCGGCCGCGTTGATGATGGTCTCGGGATCGAGCCAGGGAAGCAGTGCGAAGGGGTGCACGGAGGTCCTTCGATTCGCGGCGGTGGGCCCGCCGACGGACGGGCGCAAGGTGTGAGGCACGCGGGTGCCTCGTGCGGAAGGGGGGACTTGAACCCCCACGCCCGAAGGCACAGGAACCTAAATCCTGCGTGTCTGCCGATTTCACCACTCCCGCTGGTGCGTTCAGTCTAGGGCGCGCGGTGGGAGACGACTGAGAGGGATATCCCGAGGATCGCGCGGCGATGCCGACCTGGTCAGGTATGCGCGGGATCGTCCAGGAGCGGCGCCCGGAAGTTGGCGCCGACGTGCGGCCCCTGCGCGAAGTAGTGGCGGAACCCGTAGTACAGCGGTCGCCACGCGTCGGTGTCCACGCGGTCCTGCCCCGCCCGCAGGATCCCTTCGTGCGCGTGGACCTGCAGGACCTGCGCCTCCACGGCGACGGCGTCGCCACCGTCGACGCCGACGATCTGCGCCACACGAGCCTCGATCTGCACCGGGCACTCGGCCACACGTGCCGCCGTCACCGCGTCCGACGGGAGGGGGGTGAGACCCCCGAGGGTCCACTTGTCGGGCTCGTGGCGGTAGGCGGGTCTCTTGGCCTCGGGCACCGGGTTCCGCCCCGTCGTCGGCGCGATCGCCTCGACCGCGCCGACGAGGTCGGATGACGGCAGGTTGATCACGAGTTCGCCGACGCGGCGGAGGTTGGCGACCGCCTGGCCGTCGGCGCCGAGCCCTAGCATGTAGCGGTCGCCCAGCGTCCAGGCGGAGGAAATCGGGCTGATGTTCGAGGACCCGTCGGGATTCACCGTGGTGATCAACGCGACCGGGGTCCCGAAGTACAGCACGGGCAGGTCGACACGTCGCGTTCCGTCCATCCTTCGATTCTCGCCTCCCGCCGAAGGGGCGTCCGCAGTCCACCTGGAGCCGGTGGCGTGTGGATAACTCCCGCGCCGGGTGGGGTCGGGTTGCGAGGATCCCTGGCCATGAGCATCGCGTCCGCCCCGACGTCGACCCGCGGGCTCGCCGCGGTCGCCGAGCGGGTGCGCGAGCGGCTGCGCAGCGAGCAGGTCGACCCGTCGCGAGACCCCGACCGCGCAGCGTTCATCGCTCGCGCCGAGGTGCGTCGCCACAACGACTTTGCCCTCGCGCGAGGCGTGGAGGTCATCGAGGACGAAGCGGGGTCCGTCCGCGACATCCTGTCGACCGTCGCAGGGTACGGCCCCCTGCAGGCGCTCCTCGACGACCCAGAGGTCGAGGAGATCTGGATCAACGCGCCCGACCGCGTCTACGTCGCCCGCGAGGGGCGCAGCGAACGCGCACCGATCGTCCTGACCGACGCGGCCGTGCGCGACCTGGTCGAGCGGATGCTGCACGCCACCGGCCGCCGCGTCGACCTCAGCCAACCGTTCGTCGACGCGTCGCTGCCGGACGGGTCGCGCCTGCACGTCGTCATCCCCGACATCACGCGCCGGCACTGGGCGGTGAACATCCGGAAGTTCCTCACCCGCTTCCGCACCCTGGACGACCTCGTCACCGCCGGGTCCGTCGCCCCCGAGGCGGCGGCGATCCTCCGCACCGCGATGCGCGAGGGTACGAGCGTCGTCGTCTCGGGCGCGACGCACGCCGGCAAGACCACGCTGCTCGGCGCCCTCATCGCCGCCGCACCGGCGCACCACCGGATCGTGACGGTGGAGGAGACGTTCGAGTTGAACGCGCAGGCCCCCGACCTCGTCGCGCTGCAGGGCCGTCAGCCCAGCCTCGAAGGGACCGGCGAGGTGTCGCTGCGCCGGCTCGTGAAGGAAGCGCTCCGCATGCGGCCCGACCGCCTCGTCGTCGGCGAGGTCCGCGATGCGGAGGCCCTCGACCTGCTGCTCGCCCTGAACACGGGCGTCCCGGGCGCCGCCACGATCCACGCCAACTCGGCGCCCGACGCGCTCCGCAAGCTCGGCTCGCTCCCGTTGCTGGCCGGGCGGAACATCGACCGTGACTTCCTCCTGCCCGCGATCGCCGCCTCGGTCGGTCTGGTCGTCCACTGCCGGCGGGATGCCGACGGTCGCCGCGCCGTCGTGGAGATCGTCGCGCCGACCGGCCGTGTCGTCGACGGCGTGGTCGAGACCCGCACGCTCTTCGGGGGTGCTCCGGCATGACCGTCCTCCTCGGCATCACCCTCGCGGCGGGCATTCTGCTCGCCCTGTCACCGTGGCTCTGGCCACCGCGCGCGGGGGAGCCGGCGCCCGTGCGGCGCGATGCGGCATCCGCTCGTCTCCTGCAGAGCGCCGGATTCGGCCATGCGACGCCCGGGCACCTCGCGGCGGTCTCCTGTGCCGCGGCGGCGCTCTCGGGGGCGATCGTCTGGCTCGTCACCGCCCTGCCCGCGTTCGCGGCCGTCGCAGCTGTGGCGGGATTCTTCGCGCCCGCCGGGTGGCTGCGGGGTCGCGCCCGCCGGCGTCAGAAGAGCCGCCGTCAGCTGTGGCCGGACGTGTGCGACCTCCTGGTCGCCTCGGTACGGTCCGGGATGTCGCTTCCCGACGCGGTCTCCGCGCTCGGCGAGGTCGGACCGCCGCCGCTGCGTCCCGCGTTCGCGGCCTTCGCGTCGGACGTGTCGGCGTCCGGGCACTTCGATTCGAGCGCGCTGCGCCTCAAGGCCCGGCTGGCCGATCCGGTCGCCGACCGCATCATCGAGGCGCTCCGAATGGCCCGTCAGGTCGGCGGGACGGAGCTCACGAGCGTCCTCCGCGCGCTGTCCGGCTCGGTGCGGGCGGACGCGGCGCTGCGTGCCGAGATCGAAGCGCGTCAGTCCTGGATCCGCGGGGCCGCGGTACTCGGCGTCGTCGCGCCGTGGATCATCCTCGGCCTGCTCGCCCTGCGCCCCGAAGGAGCGACGGCCTACAGCAGCCCCGAGGGCGTCGCGGTGATCCTGCTCGGCGCCGCCGTCTCGGTGGTCGCGTTCCGTCTCATGGTCGGCATCGGACGTCTCCCCGAGCCTCGGCGGTGGTTCGCATGAGCGCGCTCACGGAGCTCGCGCTCGCGATCGTGCTCGGCGGCGCCTTCGCGGCCGGCGTCGTGCTCGTCGCGACCCGGGTCCCACGGCTGGCGGCGCCCACGCTGTCGCGGCGCATCGCGCCCTATCTTCGGGACATCGCCGACCCGCGCGGTCTCACCCCCCTCGAGTCCGCCGGGACGGACTGGCGCACGCGGCGCGATCGGTTCATGGCCGCGTTCGGAGGAGCCGCCCGTCTCGAGCAGCGGCTGCGGCAGGCCGGCTGGACGCAGGATGCGGCGGGATTCCGTGCGCGGCAACTCACCTGGATCGTGGTGGGTGCGCTGGCGGGAGGGGCCGTCCTGGTCCTCCTGGCCCTCGTCGGCCGGATGAGTCCGGGAGCCGTCCTGCTTCCTCCTGTGGCCGGGGCGGCCGCGGTGGCCGTGCTGGATCTGCGGCTGACGTCGGCGGGGCGCCGACGGCGGGCGCGCGTCGAGGAGGAGCTGCCGACGCTCCTCGAGTTCCTCTCGCTCTGCCTCGCCGCGGGCGAGGGCCTGCGCGACGCCCTCCGCCGCGTCGGGGAGATCGGCTCGGGTGAGTTGACGGCGGAGATCCGCCGCGCCGTCCTCGACAGCGGAACCGGGTCGAACCTGTCGGACGCCCTCGTGGACCTCGGCCGGCGGCTCGACGTCCCGGCACTGTCGCGCGCGCTCGAGCACCTCGTCGCGGCCATCGACCGCGGTGCGCCGTTGGCGGGGGTCCTGCAGGCGCAGGCCGGCGACGCCCGCGAGGACGCCAAACGCTCGCTCATCGAACGCGCCGGCAAGAAGGAGATCGCGATGCTCTTCCCGATCGTCTTCCTGCTGCTGCCCATGAGCGTCCTCTTCGCCGTCTTCCCCGGCATCGTCATGCTGCGGCTCGGGGTCGGCTGATACCTGACCGAAAGGAGAACATCATGATCCGTTCCACTCTGTCCCGTTTGCGCACCGCCTGGGGTGCCGTGCTCGGGGACGTCCGCGACGACGAGCGGGGCGACGTGCCCGGCTGGGTGTTGATCACCCTCATGACCGCCGGACTCGTCGTCGTCATCTGGGCCCTGGCAGGTCCCGCGCTCGCCCAGCTCTTCGAGCAGGCGATCGACCAGGTCTCGAGCTTCTGAGGACGTCGACGTGCGCCGGCTGCTCTCCGATGAACGCGGCTCGACTCCGGTCGAGTTCGTGCTCGTCGGCGTGCTGCTGACCGTGCTCACCCTCGGTGTCCTGCAACTGGGGCTCGCCGTGTACGTCCGCAACGTCGTCCACGACGCGGCGGTCGAGGGGGCGTACCACGCGGCCCTCGCCGATGTGGAGACCGCGGCGGGGGCGCAGCGCGCCCGGGATGTCGTGGAGCGCGCCGTGGGCGACGGTTTCGTCGAGAGTGTCACCGCTTCGGAATCGACCGCGCTCGGGTACGACACCGTCGCGGTGACCGTGACGACACGGCTGCCCCTCATCGGCCTCCTCGGCGTGCCGCACGGGTGGGAGGTGACCGTTCATGCCCCGGCGGAGACCTTCGACTGATCGCCTCCTCGGCGACGAGCGCGGGTCGGCCGCACTCGAGTTCATCGTGGGCGGTGTCATCCTCCTCGTCCCGATCGTCTACCTCATCGTCACCCTCGGGATCATCCAGTCGCACGCGCTGGGCGTCGAGGCGGCCTCTCGGCATGTCGCACGCGCCGTCGCGTCAGCGGAGAGCGTGCAGGATGCCGACGCCCGGGCAGCGGCGGTCCTCGACTCTCTCGTGCGTGAGTACGAGATCGATGCGGACACGCTCGCCGTGGACGTTTCCTGCGTCGGCCGGCCGGCGGAGTGCCCGGGCGCAGGCGAGACCGTCCGGGTGACGGTCACGGCCTCCGTGCCGCTGCCGCTCGTGCCGCCGGTCCTCGGGCTCGACGACGCGACCCGCGTGGGCGTCGAGTCGTCGTCCGTGCAAAAGGTCTCGCGCTACTGGAGGGACGGATGAGAGCCCGCGACGAGGACGGCAGCATCCTGATCCTGACGATCGGCTACGCGCTCCTGGCACTGGTGCTCGTCTTCGTGTGCGTCGACGCGACGAGTCTGTACCTCGCGCAGAAGCGGACGCAGGCGGCGGCGGATGCCGCGGCTCTCGCAGGCGCCGACGGGTTCACACTCGAGGTGCACGGGGATCAGCCGCGCGCGGAGCTGACGGATGCCGGTGTGCGGGAGCAGGCGGAGGCGCTGGTCGCGGCGGACGGCGAGGTCGCGCTCGTCTCGGCATCCACCCCCGACGGGGTGTCGGCGCGCGTGACGGTGTCGACGACGTGGCATCCACCGATCTCGTCGATCTTCGTCCCCGCGGGGGTGGTGCTCGATGCGACCGCGACGAGCCGCACCTCGCTGGACTGAACCGATGGACGAGGATGACGTCATGGTTCCGGGGACCGATGCCACCGACCCGCACTCGTGCCGGATGATGAGCACGGTGGTGGCCGACCCGCGATTCGCGGTGCGGTACACCCCTCGTGATCGCAGCTACGCGATCGAGGAACGCGGCGACCACGCCCCCGGCGATCTGCGGGTCGTGCAGCGGATCGACGACGAGGGGAACCTCGTCGCGGAGCCGGAGCCGTGATCGCCCGAGGGAGCCGGCGCGGCGATCAGCCTTCTGCAGCCCTGCGGATGAGCTCGAATCGCCGATCCGTCTCGACGCGCTGGGCCGCAACGGTCGTGACCGTGTCGGGATCGGCGGGTGCGAACACGTCGACGAGGTCGCCGACGCGGTCCTCACCCACCCGGTAGGCGCGCAGCCCGCCGCCCTGATCCCGCGCCATCCCGCTCGGCCACACGTCGGCCTGCGCACCGACGACGCCGATGCGCCAGCCCCGCGGCTCCAGGTGCTCGCGAACCCGGCACAGCGCCTCGAAGGCGTCATCGGCGACCTCTTCGATCGTCTCGACGGCGTCGGACGACAGTGAGACGGCGTAGCGCCACCCCTCCCGGCGCCAGGTGAGGCTCGCGCGGACCGTGACGTCGCCCCGACGCATCGCGATCGCCGTCGTGTCGCTGGTCATGAGCGGCGGTTCACGTGCGGCAGGAAACGGGGCAACCAGCGCACGAAGGCGACGGCACCGAGCACGCCGATCAGACCGACCGCCCCGGCGGCGAACGACAGGGACGAGATCGCGGTGATGCCGGTCACGATCAGCGGGGTCGTGGCACCACCGGCATCCGTCAGCGTCCGCCAGGACCCGAGGAAGGGAGCGGGATCGTCCTTGGGAGCGAGGTCCGCACCGATGGTGAGGAGGATGCCGCTGGACAACCCGTTCCCGACGCCGAGGACGGCGGCGAACATCGCGAACCACATCTCGGCGGACGCTCCGTCGTGGGTCACGGAGAGGGCGAGGAAGCCGCTGCCCATCAGGATCATCGCCGGCAGCGCGGCCCAGAGGCGTCCGAAGCGGTCCATGACCTGGCCGCTCGCATAGAAGAGGGCGAAGTCGAGCGCCCCGGAGATGCCGACGACGAGGGCGATCGTCTGCGCGTCGAGGCCGATCGACACACCCCACAGCGGCAGCACCACCTGACGGGCCGACCGCACGGCCGACAGGCACGCCGCTGCGAGTCCCACGCGCGAGAGCACCCGCCGGTGCCGCCACATCGTCCGGAACACGCCGATGCGCTCGGCCACCGGGATCGATCCCGTCACCGGCTCGCCCGAGTCCTCGGCGTCGTGGCTGTGCACGGGCTGCGCGACGAACTGCTTCTCCGGATCGGGACCGACCGTGACGAGAACGATGAGGGCCGCGAGGCAGACGGCGAAGAACCAGATGGTCGCCCGCTCGTCGCCGAACAATCCGATGAGCGCGGCGGCGATGAACGGGCCGGTGAACATGCCGAGCCGGAACGTGCCGCCGAGCAGCGAGAGGGCGCGGGCGCGGAACAGCACCGGCACACGCGTCGTCATGAAGGAGTGCCGCGCCAAGCCGAACGCCGCGGCGCAGAACCCGATGAGGAAGACGGCGCCGGCGAACACGGGCAGCGACGGCAGGAGCGCGGCCGTCAGGGAGACCACGAGGGCGAGGGCTCCCGCGGCGATCATCGTGGCCCGTTCGCCGACGCGCGCGACGGCCCAGCCGGCGGGGAGGTTCCCGATGAGCTGGCCCACGACGAGCATCGACGCGATCAGCGCCGAGAGGGCGACGTCGGCGCCGAGGGAGCCGGCGAGACTCGGGATGAGGGGGAGGACCGCACCCTCGCCGATCGCGAAGAGGGCAGTCGGTGCATAGACCATGGGGCCGAATCGCCGGAGCACATCTCGAGCAGCGGGGGAGTCGGGGCGGTCGGTCATCCCCATCCACGTTACTCTGGAGTGTCATGCTTGAATTCGATCCGTCTGCGGACATCCAGGCCCTCCGTTCCACCTTCGGTGAGATCAAGGCGGTCGTCGACGTCGACGCTCTCTCCGCCGAGATCGCCCGTCTGTCCGACGAGGCGGGCGCCCCCGACCTCTGGGACGACGTCGAGAAGGCGCAGAAGGTCACCAGCGCCCTCAGCCACCGCCAGTCCGAGCTCAAGCGCGTCACCGAGGTGGAGCAGCGGCTCGACGACCTCGAGGTGCTCGTCGAGCTCGCGCAGGAGATGGACGACGAGGACTCCGCCGAGGAGGCCCGCCGGGAGATCGCCGACCTCGAGAAGGTCATCAGCCAGCTCGAGGTGCAGACGCTCCTCGACGGCGAGTACGACGACCGCGGGGCGGTCGTCACGATCCGCTCCGGCGCCGGCGGCGACGATGCCACCGACTTCGCCGAGATGCTCATGCGCATGTACCTGCGCTGGGCCGAACGCCACAAGTACCCCGTCAAGGTGATGGACACCTCCTACGCCGAGGGCGCCGGGATCAAGTCCGCCACCTTCGAAGTGGATGCGCCGTACGCGTATGGCACGCTCTCGGTCGAGGCGGGCACCCACCGCCTCGCGCGGATCAGCCCCTTCGGCTCGGCCGACAAGCGCCAGACGAGCTTCGCCGCCGTCGAGGTGATCCCCGTCATGGAGGAGGCCCAGGAGGTCGACATCCCCGAGGGCGACATCCGCGTCGACGTGTTCCGCTCGTCGGGGCCCGGCGGACAGTCGGTCAACACAACCGACTCGGCCGTGCGACTGACCCACATCCCGACGGGCATCGTCGTCTCGATGCAGAACGAGAAGAGCCAGATCCAGAACCGCGCGGCCGCGATGCGCGTCCTGCAGACCCGACTCATGCTGCTGCAGAAGGAGGAGGAGGCGGCGAAGAAGAAGGAGCTCGCCGGCACCATCACCGCGAGCTGGGGCGACCAGATGCGCTCGTACTTCCTCTACGGTCAGCAACTCGTGAAGGACCTGCGCACGGGACACGAGGTGGGCAACCCCGCGGTCGTGTTCGACGGCGACCTCGACGGCTTCATCGCGGCCGGCATCCGCTGGCGCAAGCGCAAGGACGACGACGACTGAGTCGACGCGGAAGAATCTCTTCGAGATTTCTTCATCCACCTGCATCCACAGTCGGTGGACCGCGGGAATACCCCTGTGAAAGCGCGAACACCTCGCGCCGAATCAGAGGGAGTTCCCATGCGCAAGACACTCTCTGCGGGCGTCGCCCTCGGTGCCGCCGTGGCATTCGCTGCATTCGCCCCCCGCATCCGCTGCCACGTCGGACACGGCCGACCTCGCGGTGCTCCACGCGATCCCGGACACCCCCGTCGATGTGTACGTCAACGGCGACCTGACGATCGACGACTTCCAGCCGGGTGACCTCGGCGGTCCGCTCGAGCTTCCCGGCGGAACCTACTCGGTCGCGCTGACCGCCGCGGACGCCACCGACGACTCCGATCCGGTCCTCGGCCCCATCGACCTCACTCTCGAGGCCGGCATGAACTACACCGCGGTCGCGCACCTCGACGCCGAGGGCACCCCCACTGCGAACCTGTTCACGAAAGACACCTCCGAGACCGCTGCCGGTGAGGGTCGTCTGACGGTGCGCCACGTGGCCGCCGCTCCGGCGGTCGACGTGCTCGCCGGCGGCGAAGCGGTCATCACCGGCCTCACCAACCCCAACGAGGAGTCGCTCGACCTGCCCGCCGGCACGGTGAGCGCGGCCGTCGCGCTCGAGGGCACGACCGACCCGGTCATCGGCCCGGCCGACGTCGAGGTCCAGGAGGGCGTCCTGACGATCGCCTACGCCTGGGGCTCGGCCGAGGACGGCAACCTCGCCCTGGCCACGCAGACCATCGACGGTCTGCACTCCGGCCCCGACGGTGCGAACACGGGTTCGGCGGGCCTCGTCGCCGAGAACGGCCCGAACGGCTGGCTGATCGCCGGTGGTGCCGCTCTCATCGCCGGTCTCGTCGCCGGTGGTGTGCTCGTCGCCCGTACCTCGGCTGCGCGCCGCTGAGGGTTCGGGCGCGACCGGGACGGTCTCCCCTCGACCGGCGGCTCCCACGCCGCAGGTCTCCGTCCCGGTCGCTCCGGCCACTCCGCAGGCCGTCGTGCGCGCTCCGGCACCGGAGCGGCTCGCCATCTCGTCGTTGGACGTCGACATGCCGGTGGAGGCGGTCGGGGTGCAGGACACCGGCGAGATGGAGATCCCGGAACGTCCGTCGATCGCGGGGTGGTACCGCTTCGGCAAGGCCCCCGCCGACGCCGAAGGCACGACCGTGATCGCCGCCCACGTGGACGACCGGGAGTACGGTGTGGGACCGCTCGCCAGACTGCGTGAAGCGAAGCAGGGCGACGAGGTGACGGTGACGGATGCCGACGGCACGGTCACCACCTACGTCACCGAGTCGGTCACGTACATCCCCCGCGCGGAGCTCCCCGTGGACGACCTGTTCACCCGTGAGGGTCCGCGGACCCTCGCGGTCATCACCTGCGGTGGTGATTTCGATCAGCAGACCCGCACCTACAGCGATAACGTGGTGCTCATTGCGAAGGCGCAGTTGCGACCATCACGGCCCCGCCTCGGCTCGCCGCACGGAAGGAGCAGGCCGTCGACGACGACACCCACCTCGATGAGCGTTTCGCGGCGGGTGACGAGACCGCGGTGAAGGCGATGTACGACCGGTGGTCGCGCATCGTGTACACCCTCGCCGTCCGCTCGCTCGGCGACACGACCGAGGCGGAGGACGTCACACAGCGCACGTTCGTCTCGGCATGGACCTCCCGATCGTCGTACCGCGTGGACGGGGCGCCTCTCGGCGCGTGGCTCATCACGATCGCGCGTCGCCGCATCGCCGACGCCCACGAGGCCCGTGCCCGCGCGGCACGTCTCGAGGAGGCGTTGAAGGCGGTCGTCCCCGATCAGGTCGCCGAACACGACGTCTCCGACGCGATGCTCGTGGCCGACGAGGTCGCCCAGCTCGAGCCCGACGCCCGTGCCGTCCTGGCGCTGGCGTTCTACGAGGATCTGACCCACCAGCAGATCTCCGACAGACTGGGGATGCCGCTCGGCACCGTCAAAAGCCACATCCGACGAAGTCTCACCCGACTGCAAACCCGATTGGAGGCGCACCATGTCACATCTTGACCCCGAGGTCGCCGCCCTCCTGGCGATGGGGGAGCAGCCGTCCGCCGACGAGCAGCACCACCTCGATTCCTGCGCGGACTGCACGGCCGAAGTCGCCTCGTTCGCGCGCGCGGTCGCCGCAGGCCGGGCGACCCGCACCGGCGAGGAGCTCCTGAGGCCCCCCGACCGCGTCTGGGAGTCCATCCGCAGCGAACTCGCTCTGCCGTCGGAGCCGTCGACCGCACCGGAGTCGACGCCCGACGAACCGGCATCCCGTCCCTCCGAGGCGCCGTCGACCGGGGCCCGGCACGTGGCACGTCGCCGGCGGGTCCGTCGTCGCCCGGTGTTCTTCGTGATGGCGGGAGCGGCCGTCGCCGTCGTGGCGATCGTGGCAGGCGTCTGGATGGCCGGGGGCATCGCCCCGCGTCCCGAGATCATCTCCGAGGCCCGGCTCGACGGCTTCCCGACCTGGGCGGGCGCCCAGGGCGAGGCGATGCTCGAGCGCGTCGACGGTCACGACCGCGTCGTGGTCGACCTGACGGCATCCGTCCCCGACGACGGCTACCGCGAGGTGTGGCTGCTCACGTCGGACGCCAGCGACCTGATCAGCCTCGGCGTGCTCGACGGCAGCTCGGGCTCCTTCGACATCCCCGACGACGTCGACCTGTCGCGATTCACCGTGGTCGACATCTCGCAGGAGGACGTCGACGGGGATCCCGGTCACTCGGGCGACTCGATCGTCCGGGGAACCCTGTCAGCCCCCTGAGCGCGCGGGAGTGTCGCTGACGGAAGCGGCGGCCCCGCCGCTTAGGCTCGTCTGGCCATGATCCGCTTCGAAAAGGTCTCCAAGAAATACCGCGGCACCAGCAAACCCGCCCTCAGCGACGTCGAGTTCGACGTCCAGCGCGGGGAGTTCGTGTTCCTCGTCGGCGCGTCGGGCTCGGGGAAGTCGTCGTGCCTGCGCCTCATCCTCCGCGAGGACACCGCCTCCGACGGTCGCGTCGTCGTCCTCGGACGCGATGTGCGCGGTCTGAGCACGCGCAAGGTCCCCTACTTCCGTCGTCACATAGGGTCGGTCTTCCAGGACTTCCGTCTGCTGCCGAACAAGACCGTCTTCCAGAACGTCGCGTTCTCGCTGCAGGTCATCGGGTCGAGTCGCGCGTTCATCCAGCAGTCCGTCCCCGAAGCCCTCGCCCTGGTGGGCCTGGCGGGCAAGGAGAAGCGCCTGCCGCACGAGCTCTCAGGCGGTGAGCAACAGCGTGTCGCGATCGCGCGCGCCATCGTCAACCGGCCGCAGATCCTGCTCGCCGACGAGCCGACCGGAAATCTCGACCCGGGAACCTCCATCGACATCATGCAGTTGCTGGCCCGCATCAACGCCGGCGGTACGACCGTCGTGATGACGACCCACGAGGCGGGCTTCGTCGACCAGATGCAGCGCCGCGTCATCGAGCTGCGCGGTGGTGTGGTCGTGCGTGACGAGCGCCACGGCGGCTACGGCGACACATCGGGCCTGCCCGTCCTCACGCCCGAGACGGTCAAGGGCGCGGCGGCCACGGCGGCGCTCACGGCCGTCCTCGAACTGCAGAAGCAGATCGCGACCGGCGACACGGGGGCGGTCGAGCCCCTCCCGGACCCGATCGAGCCTCCGGCCCCGCAGCCCGAGACGGTGCTGCCCGCCGTCCCCGTCGTGCAGGACCCGCCCCCGGTGACCGAGGTGCAGACGGATGCCGCGGCCCGGGCAGCGGCGTCCGAGCCGGACACGGGCACCAGAGGCATCCCGATCACCCCCGCCGACATCGACCTCGGCGACATCGACGGGCTCGGGGCAGCGGACCGTCTGGGTCTCGGGCACCGCGACGACGACGAAGTGGGGCCGACCGCATGAGAGTCCGTCTGGTCCTCGGCGAGGCCCTCACGGGTCTTCGTCGCAACGCGTCGATGGTGATCTCCGTCATCCTCGTCACCTTCGTGTCGCTCACGTTCGTGGGCGCCGCCCTGCTCATGCAGATGCAGATCGCCAAGATGCAGGGGTACTGGGCCGAGCGCGCCCAGGTCGCGATCTTCATGTGCCGCGACGGGTCGACGGAGACCACCTGCAGCGACGGCGAGGCGACGGACGAACAGCTCGCCGCGGTCAAGGAGAAGCTCGAGAGCCCGGCTCTCGAGGGCATCGTCCGCAGCGTCCGGTTCGAGACACGCGAGGAGGCCTACCAGAACGTCCTCGACCTCATGGGCGAGGACTACAAGGACTTCATCACCCCGGCCCAGTTGAACGAGACGTACTGGGTCAACCTCGTGGATCCCACGCAGACGGATGTCATCGACGAGGCGTTCTCGGGAACGCAGGGCGTCGAGGGGGTGACCGACCAGATGGAGTATCTGCAGCCGCTGTTCTCGGCGCTCACGATCGCGACGTACTTCGCGGTGGGGATCGCCGGGCTCATGCTCGTGGCGGCCGTGCTCCTCATCGCCACCACCATCCGGCTCTCGGCCTACGCGCGGCGCAAGGAACTCGGCATCATGCGTCTCGTCGGGGCATCCAACCGGTTCATCCAGACGCCGTTCGTCCTCGAGGGCGTCTTCGCCGCCTTCATCGGCTCGGCACTCGCCAGCGTCGCCGTCTGGCTCGGCGTGCAGTACGGCGTGCACGGGTTCCTCGTCGACGAGATCGACTTCGTGACGACGTGGATCGACGGACGGGATGCGCTGCTGGTCATCCCGCTGATCGTGGTTCTCGGTCTCGTGCTGGCGGCGCTGTCGGCCAGCTTCGCCATCCGCCGATGGCTGCGCACCTGAGCGTACGCCTCCGTTAGACTGGCAGGCCGGTCGCGCGCGGAGCGCGGCCGCGTCGAGGAGTCATCATGCCCAGGGAACGCGGGGAACAGGTCATCGCGACCAACCGTCGCGCGCGCCACGAGTACGCCATCGAGAAGACCTACGAGGCCGGTCTCGTGCTGACCGGCACCGAGGTGAAGTCGCTGCGCCAGGGGCGCGCGAACCTGAGCGACGGCTACGCGTTCATCGACGGCGGCCAGGCCTGGCTCGACGCCGTGCACATCCCGGAGTACTCACAGGGTCACTGGACGAACCACGCCGCCAAGCGCACGCGCAAGCTGCTCCTGCACAAGGACGAGATCGTCAAGCTCTCCCACGCGGTCGCCGCCGGCGGCTACACGCTCATCCCGCTCAAGCTGTACTTCTCGGACGGGCGGGCGAAGGTCGAGATCGCCGTCGCGAAGGGTAAGCGCGAGTACGAGAAGCGTCAGACGATCCGCGAACGCGAAGACAAGCGCGAGGCCGAGCGCGCCATGCGCAGCCGCAACCGTCTGGGGGAGTGACCCTCAGGCCGGTGGCCGCCGTGGCCGCGGTTCCGGGGGCGGCGGAACCGCCTTCGCGGCGATGACCGCCGTGCGGCCGATGCGTTCGAGCCCGCGCTTACCGTCGACGACGATCACGTCGGGTTCGACCGACACGAGCTCGCCGAGGGCGTCCGTCGCCCGCCCGTCGGGCAGGAGATAGCGCACCACCACGCGGGTCCCGGGAGCGGGGAACGGGATCACCAGCGGCCCGGCGCGTAATCCTTGAGGAAGACGCCGAAGAGGTCCTCGCCGGCTTCGCCACGCACGATGGGGTCGTAGACGCGAGCGGCGCCGTCGACGAGGTCCAGCGGGGCGTGGAACCCCTCCTCCGCGAGGCGCACCTTCGTGGGGTGCGGCCGCTCGTCCGTGATCCATCCGGTGTCGACGCTCGTCATGAGGATGCCGTCGCTCTCGAACATCTCGCGGGCGCTCGTCCGGGTCAGCATGTTGACCGCGGCTTTCGCCATGTTCGTGTGCGGATGCCCGGGGCCCTTGTACCCGCGTTCGAAGACACCCTCCATCGCGCTGACGTTGACGATGTAGGTCCGCCGGGCGGGGCTCGCGGCGAGCGAGGGCCGGAGCTTGGACACGAGGAGGAACGGTGCCGTCGTGTTCGCGAGCTGTACCTCGAGCATCTCGAGCGGATCCACCTCCTCGACGCGCTGCACCCAGGAGTTCGTGTGATCGAGGTCGGGGATCAGACCGCCGGCGTCGATCGCCGTCCCTGCGGCGAGACGGTCGAGCGACGTCGACCCGGCGGCCATCGCCTCCCGCGTGAGCACGTCGGCGCGATCGGCCGCCGCGGCGAGGATCGGGTGCGCGCTCACCGACCGCTCGAGGGCCTCGGGGTGCCGGTCGTTGGTGTGCCCGAAGGTGACGAGTTCGGGCAGCGGGCCGTCGGGGAGCGGTGCGAGTTCGGCGTCGACGAGCGGTTGGTAGGCGCCGGGGGAGCGGCGAACCGTCTGCGTCGCGTTGTTGATGAGCACGTCGAGCGGGCCCGCAGCGGCGACGTCGTCGGCGAGGGCGATCACCTGCGCCGGGTCGCGCAGATCGATGCCGACGATCTTCAACCGGTCGATCCACTCGGCCGAGTCCGGCAGCGCGCGGAACCGACGCACGGCATCCCGCGGGAACCGCGTCGTGATGGTGGTGTGGGCGCCGTCGCGCAGCAGGCGCAGCGCGATGTACATGCCGATCTTCGCGCGCCCACCCGTGAGGAGCGCCCGTCGGCCGGTGAGGTCGGTCCGGGCATCCCGCTTCTCGTGGCTGAGGGCCGCGCAGTCGGGGCAGAGCTGGTGATAGAAGGCGTCGACGATCGTGTACGGCTGCTTGCAGATGTAGCAGCCGCGCGCCTTCTTGAGGACGCCCGCGATGGGGGCGGCGGTGCGGGTGGCGATGGGGATGCCGCGCGTCTCGTCGTCGATGCGGTCCGGCGCTCCCGTCGCCGTCGCGTGGACGACCTCGCGGTCGGCGGTCGCGACGGCCTCACGGATCTCGCGGCGCCGTTCCTTCTTCGCCGCCTTGAACATCGCTGCGCTCGCTTGCCGGACGGCAATGAAGTCGGGGTGCGTCCGGGGGAGGGAGGGGAGGGCCGCGAGCACCCGGAGAGTGGTGGCGAGATCAGCGGGATCGATCGCCGTGTCGGACGAGAGAGTGTCGGGAAGCACACGAGATTGTACGTCGAGTCGGATGCCGAGCCTGTTAGCGTTCAGGCGTGACCGCCTCCGACGACGCCTCCGACCGCTCGATCCGGGTCTCGGCCGCCGTCATCCGCGACGCCTCCGGACGGCTCCTGCTGGTCCGCAAGGCGGGCACGACGGCCTTCATGCAGCCCGGCGGCAAGCCCGAGACGGGGGAGGGCCCGGCCGAGACGCTCGTCCGCGAGCTGCGCGAGGAACTCGGCGTCGACGTCGCCGTCGACGACCTCCGATCCCGGGGTGTCTTCCGGGCGGCGGCAGCGAACGAGGCCGGGCACACGGTGGTCGCGGACGTGTTCGACGTTCCGCTCGGTCGCCAGGAACCGCGCGCCGCGGCGGAGATCGCCGAACTCCGATGGGTCGGCGAGGCGGAGGCGCAGGCGCTGGAGGTCGCGCCGCTCGCGCGCGACTACTTCCTCGTCGACTGAGCCGGCCGTCCGGGTGGTATTCTGGGATGCTCGGATGCTCCGGCATCCGAGACAGGACAACTCCACAGTGTGACAACGGTCCACACGCCGTCAGGCGTCTCGGGGATGATCGGTTTCGACATCGCCTGTGACTCTGCGGGAAGCGGGCCGAGGATGCAGGGTTATCTCGTTAACGATCTCTGCGAACCAATAACTGCCGAAAAGAAGCAGTCCGACTTCGCCCTCGCTGCGTAAGCAGCGAGCCCGAGTCCGTCAGTCCGTGAGTGATCCCCTCGCGGTCCCTGGCGTCATCTAAGGGATCTCGCTGCGTGACGTCGCCTGAGCGTCACGCGGGACTTTCTTCAGGCTGGGCTCGTCGACTTATGTGTCTGTACTGAAGGTCGGAGCCGAGCAGAACGCCTTTTACAGACTGCGCCCGGAGAAGACGCCGTCTCTCAGCGATGGACGGGGGTTCGATTCCCCCCATCTCCACGAACCGTTGTCACGGAGTGAAGCCCCCGGTGTCCGTACGGATGCCGGGGGCTTCGTCGTGCGTCAGCCGAGCTCGATGAGATCCAGGCCCTGCCGGGTGTCCGAGACCTTCACCCAGCCGTCGCCGAAGAGGTAGGTGACGCCGTACCCCTGCTCGTCCACGCGGAGCGCCGCATCCGGGTCCTCGGTGATGATCACGCCGGCGTCGTCGTCCTCGCGCAGCCATCCCTCCGCCTCGAGCGCCGCCTCGGTCGCGTCGGCATCGGCCTGGGAGATCGGGGACCACCCGAAGAGGACGAGGTCGTCGTTGGTGGGGGAGCTGAAGTCGCCCCAGGTGCACGCAGTGCCCTCGGGGAGCTCGAGGTCCAGGATCACGAACGGATCCTCGCGGACCGTCCATCCCGTCGCCGTGAACGCGTCCACGGTCTCGGGCGAGAGCATGTTCTCGCACGTCACGTCTGCCGGATCGATGGTCGGTGGGGCGGATGCCGCGGGTGCGGAGGCGCCCGGGGCGGGAGTCGCCGCCGTCCCTGCGACCTGTCCCGGCGTGGGACTGCACGCCGTGGCGAGGAGCACCGTGAGGCCGCTCGCCGCCACCGCGGCGGCGAGGCGCGTCCCGTGTCGCGCGGACCTCACGCGCCGAGCATCCCGAGGAACTCGTTGTGGAGGATGCCGTTGGTCGCCAGCGACGACAGTGCATCGAGCCGTTCGGCCCCGTGGATATCGGTGAAGCGGCCGCCCGCCTCGAGGATGATCGGCACGTGCGCGGCGATGTCGTACTCGCGGACCCCGAACTCGGCGACGAACTCCAGACGGCCCTCGGCGAGCAGCATGTAGGGCCAGGCGTCGCCGTAGCCGCGGTCGCGCCACACGGCGCGCGAGAGGCGCAGCAGGTCGTCCGCGCGACCCTCGGCATCCCACTGCGCGATGCTCTGGAAGCTGATGCTCGCGTCGGAGAGCGACGCGACGTCGGAGGTGCGGATGCGGCGGGTCGCGCCGTCGGCGGTGCGGGTCCACGCACCGGCGCCCGTGGCGCCCCACCAGCGACGCGAAATGGCCGGCTGGCTGACCACGCCGACCCGCGGCACGCCGTCTACGACGAGCGAGATCAGGGTTGCCCACATCGGGATGCCCTTCAGGTAGTTCGCCGTGCCGTCGATCGGGTCGATGATCCACTGCCGCGATCCGTGGCCGCTCGTGCCGAACTCCTCCCCGAAGACACCGTCGGCGGGTCGCTCCGCCGCGAGCAGGTCGCGGATGGCACGCTCGGTCGCGAGGTCCGCCTCGGTGACGTGCGTCGCGTCGGCCTTCGTGCGGACGTCGAGGTCCGGCGCGTCGAAACGCTCCATCGCGACGCGGTCCGCGGCATCCGCGAGGCGCAGGGCGAGAGCGAGATCATCCGTCAGGTCGCCCTCGAAGGGGGCGGTCCAGTCCGTCGCGGAGGGCAGAGGCGTCACGGCTCCAGGATACGTGCTGCGCCTGGCGCCCTCATGGGTGCCGAGGGCGTCTCGATTGGCGGAGCAGCCGATCGTGATGCTAGTGTTGACCCTCGGTTCGAGTTCTTCGAATCACGCACCTCTAGCTCAATCGGCAGAGCAACTGACTCTTAATCAGTGGGTTCTGGGTTCGAGTCCCAGGGGGTGCACGGACGGCCCCGGTCACTCTCGCCAGTGACCGGGGCCTTCTGCTTCTCCGGTGTCGGATGTCCCGGTCAGAGCCACTTCTTGCGCTTGAAGACCGCATAGAGCACGACCGAGCTCGCGACCATCATGCCGAGGGCCATGGGGTACCCGAAGGTCCAGTGCAACTCGGGCATGTGATCGAAGTTCATCCCGTAGACCGTACCGACCAGGGTCGGCCCGAACAGGATCGCCGCCCACCCCGAGATCTTCTTGACCTGCTCGTTCTGTTCGAGCGAGGTGTCGGTCTGCCGCTGGGTGACGAGCGTCGAATGCACGGTCAGGGCGTTGTCGAGGATCGAACGGAACGCCACGATGCGCTCGTTGAGGCGGATGACGTGGTCCAGGACGTCCCGCAGCGAGCGCTGCAACTCGATGTCGACCTTGTACTTCTCGGACCCCTGCAGCAGCCGCTGCAGCATGTCGTCGAGCGGGAGCGTCGACTTGTGCAGGGCGATCACCTCGCGCGCCAGCGTGTAGATGCGCTGCGACAGCCCGGCATCCGATCCGCTGAACAGCGTCTCCTCGATCTCGTCGATGTCGTTCTCGACCCCGGCGAGCACCGGGGAGTACTCGTCCACCACCTGATCGAGGATGGCGTACAGGACCGCCTCCGGACCCATGCGCAGCAGTTCCGGCTGGTGCTCCATCCTCGTCCGTACCTGCGTGAGGTCCGGCGAGTCCGCGTGCCGGATCGTCACCACGAACTCGGGACCGACGAAGACATGCAGCTCCCCGACGTCCACCGAATCCGTCGTGTCGTCGTACCGTGCCGGTCGCAGCACCGTGAACAGCACGTCGCCGTACCGCTCGAGCTTGGCGCGCTGATGCCCGGCGAGGGCGTCCTCGACGGCGAGCGGGTGCAGGGAGAACTCCGTGGCGACGGCGGCGACTTCCTCCTCGGTCGGGCGGTAGAGACCGATCCACGCCATGCCGTGGTGGTCGCGCATGTGCTCGAAGGTCTCGCTGAGGTTCACCGGATCCTGGATCCGGCGGCCGTCCACGTACACGGCGTTGTCGACGATGGGCATGGGTCGATTCTCCGCGGTCGAGGAGGGAGGATGCCGCGCCGCGCCGCGGTGCGCGGACGGGCCGGGAGTCAGCCGAGGTTCGGCTTGAGCTCCTGCCGTATCGCCTCGACGTTGTCGGGCGTCACCTTCCATCGCATCGGGTCGGCGTCCTCGAAGGTGATCTCGTACGCCTTGGCGTCGCGGTCGAACTGCACCAGGAACTTCGCGGGCAGCTCAGCGCCCTCGGGGTAGCGGTCGGCGAGGTAGGCGTCGACGGCGGGCTTGATCTGCGAGGGACGCGAGGCCACCGCCGAGACGGTTCCGTCCGGGGAGTAGGCGTAGCCGGACGTCTCGCTCAGCCGCCCGCCCCCGAGGCTGATCACCATCGCCAGCGACTTCCAGTCGTCGCGCGCGCCCTGCATGTTCGTGACGATCGCACGGATGAGTTCCGTCGTCGGATCAGTGGACACGACTCTCCTTCGGCTCACGAGATCGGGGGCATCTCCGCGCTGGGGACGCGGGTGAAGACCTGACCGGGTTGGTTGTAGAAGGAGGGGTAAGCCTGCGCACCTCGTCCTCGTCGATGTCCGGCCACTCGAAGCCGAGCTTCTCCATGACCCACACGAGGTCGTTCGGCAACATCATGCCCATCGCGCCACCTCCTGGTCCGAGGATAGGAATCGCCCGAGGGCCGATCCATGGGGAGACCCCCCCGCCGGCTCCGCCTCAGGAGGAGAGCTTCGACAGCGCGGAGCCCTTGTGCGCGGCCTTCGCCCCGGTCTTCTCGGACTCCACGATGTAGGCGGGCTCGTCGCTGGACGCGGTGAAGTCCTGCCCGTCGAAGGTGAAGTCCTTCGTCTTCCGCTCGACGATCGTGCCGTGGGTGCGACCCTGGGAGGTGTTCCAGCTGACCCGGTCGCCCTTCTTCAACGCTGCCATGATGCGTCCTTCCTGTCCGCCGCGTGACTCGCGGCTCGGTCGATGCGGATCCGTGCGAGGACGAGCCCCGTCAGGAGGGCGCCCGTCCCTCCCACGGCCATGTCCCCGATGGTGTCCGGGTAGGTGACGAAGATCTCGGAGTCCACGAACGTCTTCCCGAGCCACTCGACCATCTCCCAGATCGCACTGATGGCGAGCCCGACGGTCGGCAGGAGGACGATCGCGGTGCGCCGCCGGGGCCGGTCTGGGAGGACGCCGGATCGCTGCAGGGCGACGTACCCGATCGACGCGATGATGCCCGTCGCCACGAAGTGCACGACGAGATCCCACCACGCGATCGACCGGTACAGGTCGAGGACGTTGCTCCACGCGGCGACGCTGACGGTCACTCCGTAGAGGACGTCGAACCACGGAAGCACACCGAGCAGGCGCGGGACGAGGAGGGCGGGCAGTGCGAGTGCGAGGATCCCGGCATCCGTCGGAGTCCACCAGACGAAGGCGGCCAGGACGCTGATCAGGCCGAGGAGACGGATGCCGTCAGCCGCCCATTCCGCCGGCGACGCCGGCGGGCGCAGGAAGTCCTCCCTCATCGCGGCACCTCGAGAGCGGCATGGACGGCCAGGTGGTCGCTCGGCGCGATCCCGTCCTCGGTTCGCGCGTCTATCCCGACCCGTTCGACCTCGATGTCCGACGTTGCGAGGATCACGTCGATCCGCTTGCCGTCGCGGACGGGTGCGCGGTAGCCCGCGTACGTGCCCCAGGCGGGGGTCACCCTCTCCGCGGCGACCGTCCACGTGTCCGTCAGCAGATCGCCGGCGCGCAGGGCGCGGAGTGCATCGGACTCGGCGCCGCTGTTCATGTCGCCGAAGACGAGGGTCGGGAGCCCGGTGCCGCGCACCTCGGTGCGGATGGCCTCCACCCCGCGCATCCGGGACCGCGCGGAGAAGGGGTCGAGGTGCGTGTTGACGACGGCGAAGCGTGCACCGGTGGTGCGGTCGCGGAAGACGCCGACCGTGACGATGCGGGGCACGAGGTTGCCCCAGGACGCGGTGCCGAGGACGTCGGGTGTGTCCGACAGGGCGCGTTGGCGGTGGTGGAGCGGTTCGAGCCGGTCTCGATCGAAGAACACGGGACAGCCCTCCCCGCGCCCGCCTCGTCGACGCCCCACGCCGATCCGCGCGAACGACGGTCCGAGGGCGGCGGCGACCTCCGCCGCGGGACCGGGGAGGACCTCCTGGGTGCACAGGATGCTGGGGCTCTCCCGCCGGAGCATCGACACGAGGGCGGGGCGGCGGCGTGCCCAGCGATCCGACGGCGAAGAGAGCAGAGAGGGCATCGGACGACGCACGTTCAGCGTCATCATGTGGAGGAGCGGAGCCTCCACGGCGCCGAGGAGGCGGTTCACCGGGTCACCCGCCGAGCGACCACGGAGCCCGCGCGTCGCATCGCGAAACGCGCCCAGCGGACCGGCGGGAAGCTCGCGGGCCAGTGGATCACGACGGTGCGGACGCCGCGGCGCACCCGCCGACGGAACGCGGATGCGGAGGTGAAGGGCCGCATCGAGATCCCCATCGCGGCGCCGGGGACGAGGCGGATGCGGTGGTGCTCGCCGAGGTGGAACGACAGGTCGAGGTCGTCGTGCACCTCGGGATCGTCCCGGTGGACGCTGCTGCTGACGCGCCGCCAGGCGTCGCGCCGCAGACCGAGGTTGGAGCCGAACAGCGGGACGTGGCCGAGGACGGGGAGCAGGACGATCGCGTACGCGCCGAGGTAGACGCTCGCCAGCGGCGTCCGCAGCGGGCGGGGTCCGTCCACGAACCGCGCGCCCCCGGCGAACACGGAGGCCTCGGGGTGCGCGTCGGCCGCGCTGCTCATGGCAGCGACCCACGACCCCGCCGGAACGCAGTCCGCGTCCAGTCGGAGGATGAGGTCGGCCGACGCCGCGTCGTAGCCGGCGGCTGCCGCAGCCGGTATGCCGGGCCGGTCGCAGTGGATCACGTCGGCGCCCGCCGAGCGGGCGACCTCTGCGGACTCATCGGAGGACATGTTGTCCACGACGATGATCTGATCGGGCCGCTTCGTCTGCAGAGCGAGGGCCCGCAGGCAGCGTCGCAGCTCGTCCGCGTCGTCCTTCACAGGGATGACGACGGAGACGGATGCGGCGGCCCGCGGGCCCTCGGTGCGCACGGATCAGCTCAGGTTGTCGGCGATCCAGTCCTTCGCGATGTCCTCGGTGTTCCGCTGGTCGACGGAGGACTCGACGTTCATCGCGACGAGCTCCTCGGGCGACATCGCGGCGCTGACCTCGTTGATCACGTCGGCGATCTCGTCCGAGATGTCCGAGCTCGCGATCGGCACGACGTTGGACGCGAGGAAGAGGCCTTTCGGGTCTTCGAGGGTCACGAGGTCATCGGTCTTGATGCGCGGGTCGGCGCTGAACACGTTGGCGACCTGGATGTTGCCGGCGACGAGCTCGTCGACGGTGGTGTCGGCGGTCGCCTCGAAAGCGACATCCACGCCGTAGACGTCCTTGAGCCCGGTGGGGCCGTAGGGACGCTGTTCCAGCTCAGGCGCGCCGCCGAGCTTCAGCCCGTCGATGCCGGCGAGGTCGCCGATCTCGGTGAGGTCGTTCTCGGAGGCGAAGGCCGCGGTCACGTTGTACGAGTCCTGGTCGGTCGCCGGCGAGTAGTCGAGCGCGGTCAGACCGTCCGGGAGGGCGTCCTGCAGCGCGGCGTAGACATCGTCGGGCGTCGTCGCCGTGGCGTCCTTGTCGAAGTACTGCAGCAGGTTGCCGGTGTACTCCGGGAAGAGGTTGATCGATCCGTCCTCGAGCGAGGGCATGTAGGCGTCGCGCTGGCCGATGGAGAAGTTGCGCTCGACGGTGAAGTCGGCGGCTTCGAGAGCCTGGGCGTAGATCTCGGCGATGATCTCGTTCGAGTAGTACTGCTGCGAACCGATCACGATCGTCGACGACTCCTCGCCTCCGCCGTTGCCGCCGTTGCCGCCCGATCCGCCGCCTTGCAGGGACTCGCTCGACCCGCAGGCCGAGAGTGCGAGGGCGGCGACGGCGGCGAGGCCGAGGGCGGGCAGGATGCGTGTGCGGGTGATGGACATGGGTGCCTCCGGGTGGGATAGGGGTCGTGCTGCTGTGAGTCAGGCGGGTTGGGGGGACGGGCGAGGCCGCAGGCGGCGCGGCGCGGATCGCTGGACGGCGACGCCGCGGGGGACGAGGATGCGCTGGAGCAGCGCGAACACGCCGTCCAGCACGAGGGCGAGGACCACGACGACGATCGACGCCCCGAGGATCTGCGCCGGATTCCGGGTCTGGATGCCCTGGATCAGGGCGAAGCCGAGTCCGCCGAGGCCGACGTAGGCCGCGATGGTGACCGTCGCGACGACCTGCAGCACAGCGGAGCGGATGCCGCCGATCAGCAGCGGCAGTCCGAGGGGGATCTCGATCTTCCACAGGACCTGCATCGGCGTCATCCCGACGGCGCGCCCCGCCTCGATCGTCGTGCGCTCGATCGCCTCGATCCCCGCGTAGGCCCCCGCGAGGATCGAGGGGATGGCGAGAAGAACGAAGGAGACGACGGCGGCCTGCTCCTTGAAGTTCACGCCGATCAGGAGGTAGAGCAGGACGACGAGGCCGAGGGAGGGCAGCGACCGGGCGGCGCCGGAGAGGAAGACGGCGATCTCGCGTCCGCGACCGGTGTGCCCGATGGCCCATCCGGCGGGTACGGCGACGAGCGCAGCGAGGGCGACCGAGCCGAAGGTGAAGCCGAGGTGCTGGAGGATCGCCTCGCCGAGGGGGAGGTATCCCGTCGTGCGATCCGGCGAGAAGATCCAGGCGAAGGCGTCGAGGAAGACGTTCATGCGGCGACCTCCCGCATCCGTGCCC
This sequence comes from Microbacterium sp. NPDC079356, assembly GCF_049545465.1. Classification (NCBI taxonomy): domain Bacteria; kingdom Bacillati; phylum Actinomycetota; class Actinomycetes; order Micrococcales; family Microbacteriaceae; genus Microbacterium; species Microbacterium sp. NPDC079356. The sequence goes on from NZ_JBMWDN010000001.1 coordinate 358,718, forward strand.
GCGACCGCGGGGGCGAGGTTCGCCGGGTCCACGGCATCAGCGCGCGTCCGGCCAGCAGGAGGAGCGCGTCGATGACGAGGGCGATGATCACCACGGCGAGCACGCCCGCGAAGACCTCGGGGAGGATCCTCCGCTGCGATCCGTTCGTGAACAGGTACCCTAGGTTCTGCACGCCGATCAGAGCGCCGACGGTGGCGAGCGAGATCGTCGAGACGGCCGTCACCCTCAGGCCCGCCAGCATGACGGGGCCCGCCAGCGGGAAGTCGACCGTCCAGAAGCGCCGCCACGGACCGAAGCCGACGGCGACCGCGGCGTTGCGGACGCTGGACTCGACCGACGCGAGTCCATCCGTGACTGACCGGGTCATGATCGCGACCGCGTAGATGGTCAGCGCGACGACGAGGTTGGTCTCGGACAGCAGAGGGATGCCGCTGATCGCGCTGATGAGCGCGAACAGGCCGAACGACGGGATCGTGTAGAGGATGCCGACCGCACCCAGCACCGTGCCGCGCAGCCGCGTGTAGCGGAACGCCGCCCAACCGATCGGCACCGCGACGGCGAACCCGACGAGGATCGCGATCGTGCTCTGTCGGAGGTGGGCGACGGTCAGGCGACCGATCAGGTCCAGGTTGTCGAGGACCCAGTTCATGGGGAGGTCACCTCGGATCCTCTGCCGCATCCGACACGAGCACTCCCTGCGTGCGTCCCGCCCCATCCACGAGGACGGTGCCGCGAGGGGTCTCCTTGGCGCGGAACGCGCGCGCTCCGCGGTCGGTGCCGATGAAGGTCGCGACGAAGTCGTCGGCCGGGGATTCGATGATCTCCGAGGGCGTGCCGCGCTGGGCGATGTGTGCGCCCTTCTGCAGGATCACGACCTGGTCGCCCAGGAGGAAGGCCTCGTCTATGTCGTGCGTGACGAAGACGATGGTCTTGTCGAGTTCTCGCTGCAGCCGGATGACCTCGGCCTGCAGTTCTTTGCGGACGATGGGGTCGACGGCGCCGAAGGGCTCGTCCATGAGGAGGATGTTGGGGTCCGCGGCAAGGGCGCGCGCGACGCCGACGCGCTGCTGCTGACCGCCGGAGAGCTGCGCGGGATACCGGTCGGCGAAGGCGGCGTCGAGGCCGACGACCTCCATCAGCTCGAGTGCGCGACGCCGTGCGGCCGCCTTCGTCTGTCCGGTGAGGACGGGCACCGTCGCGATGTTGTCCGCCACCGTGTAGTGGGGGAGCAGGCCGGCGTTCTGGAGGACGTACCCGATGCTCCGCCGCAGCTGGACGGCGTCCTTGGCGTGGATCGACTCGCCATCGATCGTGATGTCGCCCGACGTCGGTTCGATGAGGCTGTTGATCATGCGGAGCAGGGTGGTCTTGCCGCATCCCGACGAACCCACGAGGACAGTCGTCTTGCGCGCCGGCATCTCGAGGGTGACCTCGTCGACGGCCGCGGGTCCGTCGCCGAATCGCTTGGTGACGGATCGGAATTCGATCGCCATGGAGGGGTCCTTTCGGCCGGTGTTTCAGCCAACCACACACCCCGGACATCCCGGGAGTCCGGGGCGACCATTGACGTCACATGGCGGTTGTGGCAGGAGATGCCCTCGTTCCGACCCCGCTGGGTCGTCCTGTCAGTAGCGTGAAGGCATGAGCACACGCGAGTACGACCTCATCGTGATCGGAGCAGGACCCGTCGGTGAGAACGTCGCCGATCGTGCCGTGCGAGGGGGGTTGACGGCCGCGATCGTCGAGAGCGAGCTGGTGGGCGGCGAGTGCTCGTACTGGGCCTGTATGCCCTCGAAGGCGCTGCTGCGGGCCCCGGCTGCGCTGCGCGCGGTCCGCGACGTCGCGGGCGCCGCGGAGGCGGTGACCGGCGGGGTCGACGTCGCCGCCGTGCTTGCGCGCCGGGACCGCATCGTGCACGACTACCAGGACACGTCGCAGGTCGAGTGGCTGCAGGGAGCGGGGATCGACCTGGTGCGCGGCCACGGGCGCCTCGCCGGTGAGAAGGAAGTGACCGTCACCGCGGCGGACGGCGCGGTCACCACCCTGCGCGCGCGCCACGCGGTCGCCGTCTGCACCGGCTCCGCCGCGCTGATCCCGGACATCCCCGGATTGCAGGATGCCGCACCCTGGACCAGTCGCGAGGCGACGGGGGTCCGCACCGTGCCGTCCTCGCTGATCATCCTGGGCGGCGGCGTCGTCGGTCTTGAGATGGCGACGGCCTTCACCGCGCTCGGCTCGGACGTGACCGTGATCGCCCGGTCCACCCTCCTCGGCGGACTCGAGGACTTCGCGGGCGAGGCCGTGGGCGCCGCCCTGACGGGCGCGGGCGCGACCATCCTCACCGGGCGCGGTGTCGAGCACGTCGCCCGTTCCTCCGACGGGGTGAGTGTCACTCTGGATGACGGCTCCGTCGTCCGGGCGGAGGAGATCCTGGTGGCGACGGGTCGTGTGCCCCGCACCGAAGACCTCGGCCTCGAACACGTCGGACTCGAGGCGGGATCGTGGATCCGGGTAGACGACACGATGCGCGTCCCCGGCAACGACTGGCTGTACGCCGTGGGCGATGTCAATCACCGGGCCCTGCTGACCCACCAGGGCAAGTACCAGGCCCGTGTCGCCGGCGACGTCATCGCGCGTCGCGCCGCGTCGAACGACGTGGACACGTCGGCCTGGAGCGCGCTGGCGGCCACCGCCGACCACAGCGCCGTTCCCCAGGTCGTGTTCACCGAGCCCGAAGTCGCCGCCGTCGGACACACCGAGGCATCCGCTCGTGACGCCGACATCGACGTGAAGGTCGTCGACTACGACCTGTCCTGGGTGGCGGGGGCGAGCACCCACTCCGACCGGTACGAGGGGCGCTCGCGGGCCGTCATCGACGCGGAGCGCGGCGTGCTGGTCGGGGCGACGTTCGTGGGACCCGATGTCGCCGAGCTGCTCCATGCCGCGACGATCGCCATCGTCGGCGAGGTCCCGCTGCACCGCCTCTGGCACGCCGTCCCCGCGTACCCGACCGTCAGCGAGGTGTGGCTGCGCTGGCTCGAGACCGCGGGGTTGTGACCGCCGCCGTCGTCATCGACGGCGGACGGACTGGATGCGGGTCGTCAATTGGTGCGCGTGCGCGAGCAGCAGACGCCCCAACTCGGGGAGGCGGTCCGGGCCGAAGCGGAACTCGACGCCGGTGAGGCTGAGGGCCCAGGCGGGCCGCCCCTCCTGATCGAACACGGCTGCCCCGAGCCCCCATGATCCCGGGACGATGAGCCCCGGATTCACCGCGTAACCGCGGTCCCGGGTCTCCCCGATGCGTGCGCGCAGGGGATCCGCATCGTGGACATCACCCCACCGAGCGGCGAGGTCGGTATGGCGGCCGAGGTAGGCGTCGACCTCGGGCTGTGGCAGGAACGAGAGGATCGCGAGCCCCGCGGACGCGACGCCCAACGGGAAGCGGACTCCTTCGCTGAGCACGAACGACCGGATCGGGAACGACCCCTCCTCGCGCATGAGGCAGACGGTCTCATCGCCGCGCCGGACGGACAGGAACGCACTCTCCTCGGTCTTCACCGCGAGCGATCGGACGATGTCGCCGGCGACGTGCGTGATGTCGTAGCGGGGCGCGGCGGCCGCGCCCATGAGGAAGAGTTCCGGTCCGGCCAGCCATCGTGCCGTGCGCTCATCCTGATCGACCAGGCCCTCGGCGCGCAGGGCGGTCAACAGGCGGTGCGCCGTCGACCGGGAGAGGGATGCCTCGTGGGCGAGTTCGCGCACACCGCGGCCCTCCGCGCCGGCGGCGCTGACGAGCCGGAGCAGGCGTGCCGCCCGCGCGATGGCCTGCGCTCCCGGGACGGTCGACGAGGGGTGTTCCACATCGTGGACCCTAGGCGCGGAGCGTCCCACATCGCAACCGACCGCTCGCGGTCCGGGGCCTCCGACGTCGATGCTGGGAGCAACGACACGAAGGAGTGCACCGTGATCGACAAGACGGTCCCCTCGGCGGCCGACGCCGTCGCCGACATCCCCGACGGCGCGAGCATCGCCGTCGGCGGCTTCGGCCTCTCCGGAAACCCGATCGCCCTCATCGACGCCCTGCTCGCACAGGGGACGACGGACCTCTCCGTCGTCTCCAACAACTGCGGGGTGGACGACTGGGGTCTCGGTGTTCTGCTGCGAGCGCGCCGCATCCGCAAGATGACCTCGTCCTACGTGGGCGAGAACAAGGAGTTCGAGCGCCAGTTCCTCTCCGGCGAGTTGGAGCTCGAGCTCACGCCGCAGGGCACCCTCGCCGAGAAGCTGCGCGCCGGCGGGGCCGGCATCGCCGCCTTCTACACGCAGACGGGTGTCGGCACGCAGGTCGCGGAGGGTGGTCTGCCGCGTCGGTACGACGGCGCCGGCGGCGTGGCCGTGGCATCCCCCCCGAAGGACGTCCGCCGCTTCGACGTCCGCGGTGAAGCCCGGGAGTTCGTCCTCGAGGAGGCCATCGCGACGGACTTCTCCCTCGTCCACGCGCTGCGCGGCGACCGGCACGGCAACCTCGTCTTCAACAAGGCGGCCCGCAACTTCAACCCGCTCGCCGCCATGGCCGGCCGCATCTGCATCGCGCAGGTCGAGGAGCTCGTCGAACCCGGCGAACTGGACCCGGATGCGGTGCACCTGCCCGGCGTCTATGTGCACCGCATCGTCGAGGTGGGCACGGGGATCGAGAAGCGCATCGAGCGACGCACCGTCGCGACGGAGGTGGAGTGAGATGGCGTTGACACGGACGCAGATGGCGGCGCGAGCGGCGGCCGAGCTGCCGGACGGCGCCTACGTGAATCTGGGGATCGGCCTTCCGACGCTGGTCCCGAACCACATCCCCGAGGGCGTGACCGTCGTGCTCCAGTCGGAGAACGGCATCCTCGGCGTCGGCCCGTACCCGAGGGAGGACCAGGTGGACCCCGACCTCATCAACGCGGGCAAGGAGACGGTGACCACCCTTCTGGGGGCGGCGTTCTTCGACTCCGCGCTCAGCTTCGGGATGATCCGCGGCGGCAAGATCGACGCTGCGATCCTCGGCGCGATGCAGGTGTCGGCCCGGGGCGACCTCGCGAACTGGATGATCCCGGGGAAGATGGTGAAGGGCCCGGGCGGTGCGATGGACCTCGTCCACGGCGCCGCGAAGGTGATCGTGCTCATGGAGCACACGGCCCGCGACGGGTCGCCGAAGATCGTGACGGATTGCTCGCTGCCGCTCACCGGTCGCGGGGTCGTCGACCGGATCATCACCGATCTCGCCGTCATCGACGTGACATCCGAGGGGCTGGTGCTGGTCGAGACCGCTCCGGGGGTCACCGTGCAGGACGTGAAGGATGCGACCGAGCCCGAGCTCGTGGTCGCGCAGGATGTGAAGGTGGGAGCATGACCGAAGACATCGTGATCGTGGCGGCGGCGCGGACCCCGCAGGGCCGGTTGAAGGGGCAGCTCGCCCCGTTCACCGCACCGCAACTGGGCGCCCTCGCGATCCGCGGCGCCCTCGAGCGCGGCGGCGTCGCCCCGGCATCCGTCGACGCGGTCATCCTGGGGCAGGTGCTCGCCGCCGGTTCGGGGCAGAATCCCGCACGTCAGGCCGCGGTCGGCGCCGGGCTCGGCTGGGACGTCCCCGCCACGTCGGTCAACAAGGTGTGTCTGTCGGGCCTGACGGCGATCATCGACGCGAAGCGGATGATCGCCGTGGGCGATGCCGCGGTGGTCGTCGCCGGCGGGATGGAATCGATGACGCGCGCCCCTCACCTGCTGATGGGGTCTCGCGACGGCTGGACGTACGGCTCCGTCGAGGTCCTCGACCACATGGCCGTCGACGGGCTCACCGACGCCTACGACGGCGTGTCGATGGGGTTGTCGACGGAGCGCCGCAACCCCGGGCTCGGACTCTCCCGCGCGGACCAGGACCACGTCGCCGCGCTGTCGCATCAGCGGGCGGCAGCTGCGGCGGAGGCGGGTGTCTTCGACGCGGAGATCGTCGAGATCGAGGTGCCGCAGCGCAAGGGCGATCCGCTCCGGCTCACGCGGGACGAGGGCATCCGCCCCGAGACGACCGTCGAGACCCTCGCGCGCCTGCGCCCCGCGTTCTCGCCCGACGGCGACATCACGGCCGGCAACGCGTCGCCGATCTCCGACGGTGCCGCGGCGGTCGTGGTGACGACCCGCTCCCGGGCGGATGCCGAGGGGTGGACCGTCCTCGCGGTGATCGGCTCGGCCGGTCAGGTCGCCGGCCCCGACAACTCGCTCCACTCGCAACCCGCGCGGGCACTGGCGCAGGCGCTGGGGCGGCAGGGCATGGCCGCCGCCGACCTCGACCTCATCGAGATCAACGAGGCCTTCGGCGCCGTCGTCGCCCAGTCCCGACGCGAGCTCGGCGTCGATGATGCGGTCGTCAACGTCCACGGCGGCGGGATCGCGATCGGACACCCGATCGGCGCGTCCGGCGCGCGGTTGGTCGTGCACGCCGTGCACGAGCTGGCCCGCCGCGGGAGCGGGGCGGCCGGTGTGGCGCTGTGCGGCGGCGGCGGTCAGGGCGAGGCGCTGATCCTCACGCGGTAGAGGCTCGCGCCGTGAGCGTCCTCGGCGTCAGCGCCGACGCGACACGCGCTTCTTCAAGAGCTTCTTCTTGTCGTCGGCGCGCGGCGAGTCGAGCGGAATGAGCTTGCCGCGCGAAGCGCGTCGCGTGTCGACGACCGAGCCGACCGCGAGGGCCATCGTGATACCCCAGCTGAGCCACGCCAGAGCGGTGCGCCAGGTGAACTTCTCCTCGCTGCGCGCGGAGCGCAGCAGGGTGACGCCTCCGGTGAGGGCCGACAGGAGTCCGGTGCCGAAGAGGTATTTGCGCATACCACCCACGGTAGTGGGGTGAGTCCCCGTCGCGGCGGTTGTTAGCCTGAGGTCATCCGTCGAGAGGAACTCCGTGACCGTGGCTTCAGACTTCGTCGTCGTGTCCAACCGCCTTCCGGTCGATCGGACGGATGACGAGAACGAGCCGTGGCGGCGGTCCCCGGGCGGACTGGTCACCGCGGTCGATCCGGTGATGCGCCGCAACAACGGTGCCTGGATCGGGTGGCCGGGACAGCCCGGCGTGGAGCTCGATCCGTTCGAGTTCGACGGGCTCCAGCTCGTGCCCGTCACCCTCACCGCGGACGATGTGCAGTTGTACTACGAGGGCTTCTCGAACGACACCATCTGGCCGCTGTACCACGACGTGATCGCAGCCCCGACCTACCACCGCGCATGGTGGGACGCCTACGTCAAGGTGAACCGCAGGTTCGCGGAGGCCGCTTCCGCGCATGCCGCCGACGGCGCGACGGTATGGGTCCACGACTATCAGTTGCAGCTCGTCCCGAAGATGCTCCGTGAACTCCGACCCGATCTCACGATCGGGTACTTCCACCACATTCCGTTCCCCGCATACGGCCTGTACGCCCAGCTGCCGTGGCGCCGGCAGGTCCTCGAGGGCCTCCTCGGCGCCGACGTCATCGGGTTCCAGCGGGTGGCGGATGCCGGCAACTTCGCCCGTGCCGTGCGTCGGCAGCTGGGGTTCGACACCAAGGCCGGTGCGATCTCGGTGCCCACCGCCGACGGGGGAGTGCGCAAGGCCGTGGCCCGGGCCTATCCCATCTCGATCGACGCCGCCGAGTACGAGGAGCTCGCGAATCGGCCGGACATCCAGGCGCGCGCCGCCGAGATCCGCTCGAGCCTGGGCAATCCGAAGGCCATCCTCCTCGGGGTCGACCGGCTCGACTACACGAAGGGCATCCGCCACCGCCTGAAGGCCTACGGCGAACTGCTCGCCGACGGCCGGCTCTCCGTGCACGACGTGACCCTCGTGCAGGTCGCGAGCCCCAGCCGCGAACGCGTGCAGACCTACATGGAGCTGCGCGACGAGATCGAGCTCACCGTCGGTCGCATCAACGGCGACGCCGACGAACTCGGCTATACCGCCATCCAGTACCTCCACAACTCCTATCCGCGCGAGGAGATGGTCGCCCTCTTCCTCGCGGCGGACGTCATGCTCGTGACGGCCCTGCGCGACGGCATGAACCTCGTCGCGAAGGAGTACGTCGCCAGCCGCGTCGACGGCGGCGGAGCCCTCGTGCTGAGCGAGTTCACCGGGGCCGCCGACGAGCTGACCCAGGCCATCAAGGTCAACCCGCACGACATCTCCGGCTTGAAGGACGCGATCATGCAGGCGATCGAGATGCCCGAGCGCGAGCGCGAGCGGCGGATGCGGGCGCTGCGGCGTCGGGTGCGGGAGAACGACGTCGCGAAGTGGTCGCAGCGCTTCCTGGCGGACCTCGGCCAGTCGCGCGAGGAGCGGGCGTGACCGGTGTCACCGCGGTCGCCGCGGCCGAGCGCCTACTCGTCGCGCTCGACTTCGACGGCACCGTGTCCCCGCTGGTCGACGAACCGATGACGGCGCGGATGACCCCTGCCGCGCGCGGGGCCGTCGACGCCCTCCTGACGACGCCCGACACGTTCGTCGCGTTCGTCTCGGGCCGGACGCTCGCCGACCTCCAGGTGATCTCCGAGCATGAGGACGACTCGTCGATCCTGCTCGCCGGCTCGCACGGGGCCGAGTACTGGATTCCCGGTTCGCCGTCCGAGGGCGACGTCGACGCTGCGGACATCGCGCTGCGCGATCGCCTGCGCGCTGACGCGGAGCGTCTCGCGAGCGGCGTCTCCGGAGCCTGGATCGAGCCGAAGGCGTTCGGGTTCGGGGTGCACCTGCGCACCGTCGCCGACGCCGACGAGGCCGCCGCGCTGCGCTCGGGCGTCGACGCGATGATGGCGGACGCCGCGCCGCACTGGCGCCGGCGCCAGGGCCACGACATCGTCGAGTACGCCTTCACCGATGCGGGGAAGGATGCCGCCGTCGCCCACCTGCGCGAGGTCGTCGGGGCCACGGCGGTCGTGTTCGCCGGGGACGACGTGACGGATGAGGACGCCCTCCGGTCGCTCGAGCCGCAGGACCTCGGGATCCGCGTCGGCCCGGGGGAGACCGCGGCATCCGTCCGTGTGCGCGACATCGAAGAACTCGCCGGATTGCTGTCGACTCTCGCACGCGAGCGGGTCGCCGCTCGGCAATAGACTTCGAGAATGCCTTCACCCGACGAGACGATCGACATCAAGCCCCGCAGCCGCGCGGTCACCGACGGCATCGAAGCCACCACCTCGCGCGGCATGCTGCGCGCCGTGGGCATGGGCGACGAGGACTGGGACAAGCCCCAGATCGGCATCGCATCCAGCTGGAACGAGATCACGCCCTGCAACCTGAGCCTCGACCGGCTCGCGCAGGGCGCGAAGGAGGGTGTGCACGCCGGCGGCGGCTATCCGCTCCAGTTCGGCACGATCTCGGTCTCGGACGGCATCTCCATGGGCCACGAGGGGATGCACTTCTCCCTCGTGAGCCGCGAGGTCATCGCCGACTCCGTCGAGACCGTCATGATGGCCGAGCGCCTCGACGGCTCGGTGCTGCTCGCCGGGTGCGACAAGTCGATCCCGGGCATGCTCATGGCGTCTGCGCGTCTCGACCTTTCGAGCGTCTTCCTCTACGCCGGGTCGATCGCCCCCGGCTGGGTGAAGCTCAGCGACGGTACCGAGAAGGACGTCACGATCATCGACTCCTTCGAGGCGGTCGGCGCGTGCCTGGCCGGCAAGATGAGCGAGGCCGACCTCAAGCGCATCGAGTGCGCGATCGCCCCGGGCGAGGGTGCGTGCGGCGGCATGTACACCGCCAACACGATGGCCTCCGTCGCCGAGGCGCTGGGCCTCAGCCTGCCGGGTTCGGCCGCTCCTCCCTCCGCGGACCGTCGCCGCGACTACTTCGCGCACCGCTCCGGTGAGGCCGTCGTCAACCTGCTGCGCCAGGGGATCACGACCCGCGACATCCTCACCAAGGAGTCCTTCGAGAACGCGATCGCCCTCGCGATGGCGCTCGGCGGCTCGACGAACGTCGTCCTTCACCTGCTGGCCATCGCCCGCGAGGCCGACGTCGACCTCACGCTGCACGACTTCAACCGCATCGGCGACAAGGTACCGCACGTGGCCGACATGAAGCCGTTCGGGAAGTACGTCATGAACGACGTCGATCGGCACGGCGGCATCCCCGTCATCATGAAGGCGATGCTCGACGAGGGCCTCCTCCACGGCGACGCGCTCACCGTGACCGGCAAGACGCTCGCCGAGAACCTCCGCGACCTCGACCCGGACCCGATCGACGGCACCGTCATCCACACCTTCGACGACCCGATCCACGCGACCGGCGGCATCACGATCCTGCACGGCTCCATGGCGCCCGAGGGTGCCGTCGTGAAGACGGCCGGCTTCGACGCCGCCGCGTTCGAAGGCCCCGCACGCGTCTTCGAGCGCGAGCGCGCCGCGATGGACGCGCTCGAGGAGGGTCGCATCGCCGCCGGCGACGTCGTCGTCATCCGTTACGAGGGCCCGAAGGGCGGCCCCGGCATGCGCGAGATGCTCGCCGTGACGGCCGCCATCAAGGGCGCTGGCCTCGGAAAAGATGTACTACTCTTGACGGACGGACGATTCTCAGGCGGCACAACCGGCCTGTGCATCGGCCACATAGCACCCGAAGCGGTGGACGCTGGTCCCATCGCCTTCGTGCGCGATGGTGATCTGATACGGGTCGATATCGCGGCTCGCTCTCTCGACCTACTCGTCGATGAGGCTGAGCTGAACTCCCGCCGCGACGGCTGGGAGCCCCTTCCCCCGCGCTATACCCGTGGCGTGCTGGCCAAGTACTCGAAGCTCGTGCGCTCCGCCGCGGAGGGCGCGACGACGGGCTAGGCCCCACACACTCCGTCATCCATCACCGCAGAGGTATCACTCATGTCTTCTGACACCGTCGCCGCTGTGCCTCGGCCCCCGGCCGGAGGCCCGTCCACGCCCGTGCTCACCGGAGCGCAGGCCGTCGTCCGCTCGCTCGAGCTCCTGGGCGTCACCGACGTCTTCGGGCTCCCGGGCGGCGCCATCATCGAGGTCTACGACCCGCTGATGGACTCGACCGACCTGCGCCACATCCTCGTGCGCCACGAGCAGGGCGCCGGTCACGCCGCCGAGGGGTACGCCGCGGCATCCGGTCGCGTCGGCGTCGCCATCGCGACCTCCGGCCCCGGCGCCACCAACCTCGTGACGGCGATCGCCGACGCGTACATGGACTCGATGCCCATCGTCTGCATCACGGGCCAGGTGTACTCGACCCTGATGGGAACGGATGCCTTCCAGGAGGCGGACATCGTGGGCATCACGATGCCGATCACCAAGCACTCGTTCCTCGTGAAGGACCCCGCCGAGATCCCGGGCGCCATCGCCGCGGCCTTCGAGATCGCCTCGACGGGTCGCCCGGGCCCCGTGCTCGTGGACATCACGAAGGATGCGCAGCAGGCCAAGGCGCCGTTCGTGTGGCCGCCGAAGGTCGACCTGCCCGGCTACCGGCCCGTCACCAAGGCGCACGGCAAGCAGATCCAGGCCGCGGCGCAGCTGATCTCCGAGGCCAAGAAGCCCGTCCTCTACGTGGGCGGCGGTGTGGTCCGCGCGGGAGCCGCCGGCGAGCTCCGTCGCTTCGCCGAGGCGACCGGCGCTCCCGTGGTCACGACGCTCATGGCGCGCGGCGCGTTCCCCGACTCGCACCCGCAGCAGTTGGGCATGCCCGGCATGCACGGCACGGTGCCCGCTGTGCTCGCGCTGCAGGAGTCCGACCTGATCGTCGCCCTCGGTGCCCGGTTCGACGACCGCGTGACCGGCAAGGCGGCCCTGTTCGCCCCGCACGCGAAGGTCGTGCACGTCGACATCGACCCCGCCGAGATCTCGAAGATCCGCTCCGCCGACGTCCCCATCGTGGGTGACCTGAAGGACGTGCTCGTCGATCTCGACGCGGCCTTCGCCGGTGTCGCGAAGCCCGACGTCTCGGAGTGGTGGTCCTACCTCGACGGCCTCCGCACCGAGTTCCCCCTGGGCGCCGCACCGACGAGCGACGGCCTGCTTTCGCCGCAGCACGTCATCCAGCGCATCGGCGAGCTCACCGGCCCCGAAGGCGTGTTCGCCGCCGGCGTCGGCCAGCACCAGATGTGGGCCGCGCAGTACATCGGTTACGAGCGTCCGAACGCGTGGCTCAACTCCGGCGGCGCCGGCACGATGGGCTACGCCGTGCCTGCGGCCATGGGCGCGAAGGTCGCCCAGCCCGACCGCACGGTGTGGGCGATCGACGGCGACGGCTGCTTCCAGATGACCAATCAGGAACTCGCCACCTGCGCGATCAACGACATCCCGATCAAGGTCGCGATCATCAACAACTCCTCGCTCGGCATGGTGCGGCAGTGGCAGACGCTCTTCTACGACGGCCGTCACTCGAACACCGACCTCAACACGGGTCACGACACCATCCGCATCCCGGATTTCGTCAAGCTCGCCGAGGCGTACGGCTGCCTCGCGATCCGCGTCGAGAAGGAGGAGGACGTGGATGCCGCGATCCGCACCGCCCTCGAGACCAACGACCGCCCGGTCGTGATCGACTTCGTCGTGAGCGCCGACGCGATGGTGTGGCCGATGGTGCCCCAGGGCGTCAGCAACAGCTACATCCAGTACGCACGCGAGCACGCGCCGGCCTTCGAGCAGGGGGAGTGACGATGAGCAAGCACGTCCTGAGCCTCCTCGTCGAGGACAAGCCCGGTCTCCTCACCCGCGTCGCGGGCCTCTTCGCGCGCCGCGGCTTCAACATCGACTCCCTCGCCGTGGGCGTGACCGAGGTGCCCGGACTCTCGCGCATCACGGTCGTCGTCGACGTCGAGGAGCTGCCGCTCGAGCAGGTGACGAAGCAGCTGAACAAGCTCGTCAACGTCATCAAGATCGTCGAGCTCGACTACGCGACCTCCGTCCAGCGCGAGCACATGCTCGTGAAGGTCCGCGCCGACAACCAGACGCGCTCGAACGTCATCGAGGTCGTCAACCTGTTCCGCGCCTCGGTCGTCGACTACGCCACCGACGCGCTCGTCGTCGAGGTGACGGGCGACCGCGGCAAGGTCGACGCCTTCCTCAAGGCCCTCGAGCCCTTCGGCATCAAGGAGCTCGCCCAGTCCGGCATGGTCGCCATCGGCCGCGGCGGCAAGAGCATCACCGAGCGCGTCCTGCGCGGCTGACCCCACATCTTCTCTACCGACATCTACAAGGAGACACACACGAACATGGCTGAGATCCTCTACGACGCCGACGCCGACATCTCGCTCATCCAGGGCAAGAAGGTCGCCATCGTCGGGTACGGCTCGCAGGGCCACGCCCACGCCCAGAACCTCCGCGACTCCGGCGTCGAGGTCGTCATCGCCCTCAAGGAGGGCTCGAAGTCCGCGCCGAAGGCGTCGGAGGACGGCTTCGAGGTCAAGTCCGTGGCGGACGCCGCCGAGTGGGCCGACCTCATCATGATCCTCGCGCCCGACCAGCACCAGCGCGGGATCTTCAATGACGAGATCAAGCCGCACCTCGCCGCCGGCAAGACCCTCGCCTTCGCCCACGGCTTCAACGTGCGCTTCGGCTACATCGAGGTCCCCGACGACGTCGACGTCATCCTCGTCGCCCCGAAGGCCCCCGGCCACACGGTGCGCCGCGAGTTCGTCGCGGGGCGCGGCATCCCCGACATCATCGCCGTCGAGAAGGACGCCTCCGGCCAGGCCTGGGACGTCGCCCTCTCGTACGCGAAGGCGATCGGCGGCACCCGCGCCGGGGTCATCAAGACCACCTTCACCGAAGAGACCGAGACCGACCTGTTCGGTGAGCAGGCCGTCCTCTGCGGTGGTGTGTCGCAGCTCGTCCAGTACGGCTTCGAGACGCTAACCGAGGCGGGATACCAGCCCGAGATCGCCTACTTCGAGGTGCTCCACGAGCTGAAGCTCATCGTCGACCTCATGTGGGAGGGCGGCATCGCCAAGCAGCGCTGGTCGGTCTCCGACACGGCCGAGTACGGCGACTACGTGTCGGGCCCGCGCGTCATCGACCCGCGTGTCAAGGAGAACATGGCCGCCGTCCTCGCCGACATCCAGTCCGGCGCGTTCGCGAAGCGTTTCATCGACGACCAGGACAACGGCGCCGTCGAGTTCCAGGAGCTCCGCGCCAAGGCCGCGGCCCACCCGATCGAGGCGGTCGGCAAGGACCTGCGCGCCCTGTTCGCGTGGAAGCAGCAGGACGCCGACTACACCGAAGGCTCCGCCGCGCGCTGACCTTCGGCATCCAGCCCTCGGCGCATCCGCCGGGACCGGCTTTTCGTGAGCCACGGAGGCCCGACCCTTACAAGGGGTCGGGCCTTCGGCGTCGGTAGACTCGGAGCGTGGCTTCCGACCCTCACGACGAAGAGGACGCCTTCCGCTGGGAGGGCGACGATTCGCCGACGCGTCCGACGCGTCCGGCGCGTCCCGAGCGCACCGGCGCTGCGCTCCCCGACGGGTGGCGTGCCGTCGGGAAGGGGAGTGAGACCACCCCCGACGACGACGTCGCCCCTGCGCCGGAGGCGGTGACGACGGCCGACGAGGATGCGGAGCTGGCACCCCTCGGCAACGTCGCCCTCGTGTCCCTGGGGCTCCTCGGCGGCATCTACCTGCTCTACACCGTGGGGTGGCTGCTCGGGAGCTCGCGGCTGGCGGCGGCGACGTCGTTCTGGCTGGAGCCGGCGGCCGTCGTGCCGGCGCTGTGGGTCGCGGTCGCGGCCCCTGCCCTCTGGTTCGGCGGCGTCATGCTGCTCACCCGCGCGTCGGCCGCGTGGGTGAGGTTCGCGTGGCTGGTCGTCGGCGTGTTCCTGCTCCTGCCGTGGCCCTTCGTGATCGGAGTCTGATCGTGACGACCTCGAACCAGGCGGTGCGCCGCGGTCCGTCCTGGCTGCCCGCCGCCATCGCTGGTGTCTTCGGCCTGTTCTACGCGTACGCGGTCTGGACGGCCGTCGCCTTCCTGCTCGCGCAGGCCACGGGCGTCGAGGGCCTGAACGGCGGCGGATGGGCGATCCTGCTGTTCTCCGTCGTCTTCCCGATCATCGTGTTCGTCGCCGGAGTCGTCCTCGCGCGGCGACGCCCGGTGCTCCACCTCGCGGTCGTCCTCCTCGTGGGGCTCGGTCTCGTCGCCGTGTTCTGGCTGAACATCCTCACCTACGCGATCACGAACGGGAACTCGCTCGTCGGATCGTGACGGGTGTCACACGGTCGGGGGCGGTGGTGGGTCTTCGCTAGGCTGGGCGTGCCGCGTACCGTCGTCGGTCACCTCTCGGTCGGCTCCGTGGCGATCCACCCCCGCGTACCCGAAGGTCTGCCGTGCCCAAGCCTGTCGTCCTCATCGCCGAAGAACTCTCTCCCGCCACGATCGAGGCCCTCGGCCCCGACTTCGAGGTCCGATCCGTCGACGGAGCCGACCGTGCGGCGCTCCTCCCGGCGCTCGCGGACGCCGACGCGGTCCTCATCCGCTCGGCCACGAAGATGGATGCCGAGGCGATCGCCGCCGCGCCGTCGCTGAAGGTCATCGCGCGCGCCGGTGTCGGCCTCGACAACGTCGACATCAAGGCGGCCACCAGCGCCGGCGTGATGGTCGTCAACGCCCCGACGTCGAACATCATCTCCGCCGCCGAGCTCACCGTCGGCCACATCCTGAGCCTCGCGCGTCACATCCCGGCGGCGCACTCCTCCCTCGCCGCCGGCGCCTGGAAGCGCTCGTCGTTCACAGGCACCGAGCTGTACGAGAAGACGGTCGGCATCATCGGCCTCGGGCGGATCGGCGCACTCATCGCGGCCCGCGTGCAGGCCTTCGGGGTCTCCGTGGTCGCTTACGACCCCTACGTCACGCCGACGCGTGCCCAGCAGCTGGGTGTGCAGCTCGTCAGCCTCGACGAGCTGCTGCGGACGAGCGACTTCGTCACGATCCACATGCCCAAGACGCCCGAGACGACGGGCATGATCGGGGCCGCGCAGTTCGAGATCATGAAGGACTCGGCCTATGTCGTGAACGTCGCCCGCGGCGGCCTCATCGACGAGGAGGCCCTGTTCACCGCGCTGACGACGGGCCAGATCGCCGGCGCCGGACTCGACGTCTTCACGAGCGAGCCGCCCGCCCAGGACGGCACGGCCTTCCCGCTGCTGTCGCTCCCGAACGTCGTCGTGACCCCGCACCTCGGGGCCTCGACGGCGGAGGCGCAGGAGAAGGCCGGCGTCTCGGTCGCCAAGTCCGTCAAGCTCGCCCTCGAGGGCGACCTGGTGCCCGACGCCGTCAACGTCGCCGGTGGCGTCATCGACCCCTTCGTGCGCCCCGGCATCGCGCTCGTCGAGCAGCTCGGCCAGATCTTCACCGGGCTCGCACCGAGCGCACTGACGAGCCTCGACATCGAGGTGCGCGGCGAACTGGCCGACTACGACGTGAGCGTCTACCGCCTGGCCGCGCTCAAGGGCATCTTCACCAACATCGTGAGCGAGAACGTCTCGTACGTGAACGCGCCGCTCTTCGCGGAGCAGCGCGGCATCGAGACCCGCCTCATCGTGGAATCCGAGAGCCCGCTGTACCGCAACATCACGATCCTGCGCGGCACGCTGTCCGACGGCACCGTCCTTACGGTCGAAGGCACCCTCGCCGGCACGCGGATGGTGCCCAAGGTCGTCGGCATCAACGGCTACGAGGTCGAGGTCCCGATCAGCCGCTACCACGTCGTCATGCGCTACGCCGACCGCCCGGGCATCGTCGCGATCTACGGCCAGAAGCTGGGCGAGGCGGGCATCAACATCGCCGGCCTACAGGTCGCGCGACCGGACGCGAGCGGCCGAGCACTGTCCGTGCTGACGGTCGACTCGCCGATCCCCGAGGCGATGCTCGACGAGCTGCGCGACGCCGTCGCCGCCGACCTGTTCCGGCAGATCGAGCTCAGCGAGGTCTGACCCGCCTCGGCATCCGCTCTTCCCCTGTCACGACGCGCCGTGCGCGGCGGCGGTTTGCGACAGGGGAGCGGATGCCGCTAGCGCGCGGCGCGCTCGACGAGGGCGATCAGCGCGTCGAGCTCGGCGCCGCGGGGGAGAGGGCCGGGGAGCGCGCCCGTCGCGAGCGCGCTGTTGAAGTACAGGCCGTCGCTGACGAGCAGCACGAGCTGCAGCGCGGTCTCGTCTCGGGTGTGGGGGCGGAGCGCCTCCTCCCAGAGCTCCCGCACCCGACGCAGGGCGTCGGAGGCCTCGGCGTGGCCCGTCTGCGCCAGGCGGGAAGCGGCGATGATGGCTCGATCCAACGGTGACCCGGTGTGCACCGACGTCCGCACGAAGGCCGCGACGACGCCTTCGGGAGCCCGGAGCATGTCCTCCACGTCGATCTCGACGAGGCGCCGCATCCGTTCCAGCAGCGCGGCTTCGAGCGCGTCCTTCGACGCGTAGTGGTAGAGCAGGCCGCCCTTGGAGACCCCGGCGGCGGCGGCGACGGCCTCCATCGTCGCGCCGCGGGCGCCGCCGTCGATGAGCGCCGCCTCGAACGCGTCGAGGACGCTCTCCTTGGCTTTCGGTGGTCTGCCCATGCTCCGATCCTCTCGCGGGTGAGCGCCTGACTCTGTTACTATACCGGCTGGACGGTGTACTAATGATGACGTTGACGGAAGAGATCCGAACGGCCGACGCGGCGGGCGCGCGGCAGGGCTGGCGCGGGTGGGCGGCGCTGGCCGTGCTCATGCTGCCCGTGCTCCTGGTGTCGGTCGACAACACGGTGCTGAGCTTCGCGCTGCCCGAGATCGCGCGCGACCTGACCCCGACGAGCGCGCAGCAGCTGTGGATCATCGACGTCTACCCGCTCGTGCTCGCCGGCCTTCTCGTGACGATGGGATCGCTGGGCGACCGGTTCGGCCGCCGCCGCATGCTGATGGTCGGTGCGACCGGATTCGCCGCCGTCTCGGCGCTGGCCGCTTTCGCCCCCTCGGCCGAGCTCCTCATCGCGGCGCGCGCGACGATGGGCCTGTTCGGCGCGATGCTCATGCCGTCGACGATGTCGCTGCTGCGGAGCATCTTCACCGACCGCGACCAGCGGCGCCTCGCGATCGCCGTGTGGGCGTCGATGTTCTCAGCCGGATCCGCGCTGGGGCCGATCGTGGGCGGTGTGCTCCTCGAGCACTTCGCGTGGGGTTCGGTGTTCCTGCTCGCCGTGCCGGTCCTCATCCCGCTGCTGGTACTCGCGCCCCTCCTCGTGCCCGAGAGTCGCGACCCGCACCCCGGTCGCATCGACCCCGTCAGCATCGTCCTCAGCATGGCGACGATGGTGCCGGTCGTCTACGCGATCAAGGAGGTCGCCGTCCACGGTCCGGGGCCGCTCCCGCTGGTGCTCGTGCTCGTCGGGCTGGCCTTCGGGTGGGTCTTCGTGCGCCGTCAGCTGCGCTCCGAGAGCCCGATGCTCGACATGCGCCTGTTCCGTCGCGGCGCGTTCACCGGCGCGCTCCTCGTGAACCTGCTGAGCGTCGTCGCCCTCGTCGGCTTCCTCTACTTCGTGACCCAGCATCTGCAGCTGATCGTCGGGTTGAGCCCGCTGCAGGCGGGCCTCGCCCTCGTGCCCGGGCTCGCGCTCATGATCGTGTCGGGTCTCGCCGTCGTGCCGTTCTCCCGCCGGGTGTCGCCCCGGGTGGTCGTCCCCGTCGCCCTCGCCCTGTCGGTCGCGGCGTACGTCGTGATCGCGGTGTCGACGGATGCCGCGGCCCTCGGCATCCTCATCGGCGCCTTCGCGCTGCTCGGCATCGGCATCGGTGCGGCCGAGACGGTGTCCAACGAACTCATCCTCGCCACCGCGCCGCCCGCGAAGGCCGGAGCGGCGAGCGCCGTGTCCGAGACTGCGTACGAGCTCGGTGCCGTGCTCGGGACCGCGGTGCTCGGCGGCATCCTCACCGCCCTCTACCGTGCCGGACTCGTCCTCCCGGACGGTGTGCCGGCGGGCGCGGCCGCGGCGGCGCGCGAGACCCTCGGCGGGGCGGTCACCGTCGCGGACGGACTCCCGGGCGCGCTGGGCGACCGCGTCGTCGAGGCCGCGGCATCCGCCTTCGATGCGGGCGTGGGCGTCACCTCGATCATCGGAGCCGTTCTGGTCGTCTGCGCGGCCGTCATCGCGGCCACTACGCTGAAGGGAACCCGCACCCCGCGCGTCGAGGACTGACCGCGCGGGTCCCCCGAGAACGAGGAGAGCGATGTCGCGCGTCGTGAAGCTGGCCGTCATCCCCGGAGACGGCATCGGTCCGGAGGTCGTCGCAGAGGCCGAGAAGGTGCTCGACGCCGTGACCGAGGGAGCCGAGGTGACGTTCGAGAAGACCCGGTTCTCCCTGGGCGCCGCCCGCTACCTCGAGACGGGTGACACCCTGACCGACGAGGACCTCGCCGCGATCGCCGCGCACGACGCCATCCTCCTCGGTGCCGTGGGCGGGATGCCGGGGGACCCCCGTCTGAAGGATGCGAACATCGAGCGGGGCCTGCTGCTGAAGCTGCGTTTCGCGCTGGACCACTACGTCAACCTCCGCCCGTCGGTCCTGTACCCGGGTGCCTCGGGTCCGCTCGCGGAGCCGGGGGAGATCGACTTCGTCGTGGTGCGCGAGGGCACCGAAGGCCCCTACGTGGGCAACGGCGGCTCGATCCGCGCCGGCACGCCGCACGAGATCGCGAACGAGACGTCCGTGAACACGGCGTTCGGGGTCGAGCGGGTCGTCCGGTTCGCCTTCGCGCAGGCGCAGAAGCGCCGTCGGAAGCTGACCCTCGTGCACAAGACCAACGTGCTCGTCCACGCCGGCGGCATGTGGAAGCGGATCGTCGACGAGGTGGCCGCGGAGCACCCGGACGTGGCCGTAGACTACCTGCACGTCGACGCGGCGACGATCTTCCTGGTCACGAACCCGGGCCGCTTCGACGTGATCGTCACCGACAACCTCTTCGGCGACATCCTGACCGACTTGGCCGGCGCCGTCACCGGAGGCATCGGCCTCGCCGCTTCGGGGAACATCAACCCCGACGGCGCGTTCCCGTCGATGTTCGAGCCCGTGCACGGTTCCGCGCCCGACATCGCCGGACAGCAGATCGCCGATCCCACCGCTGCGATCCTCTCCGTCGCCCTGCTGCTCGACCACCTCGGACTGCAGGGCGAGGCCGAGCGCGTCACCCGCGCGGCCCGCGAGGACATCGAGAGCAGGGACGGCTCCGCCCGCACGACCGCGCAGGTCGGCGACGCCATCACCGCACGCCTCCGGGCGTAATCTGAGTGGATGCGCGCCGCGCAGACGCCGCGCGAGGAACAGGACTGACATGACCCTCACCGACTCGACCGCAGCCCCCCTCACCTTCTCGGTGACGAAGAACCTGGCTGCCGCTTCGCCGTCCGCCCGCGAGGAAATCCTCGCGAACCCCGGCTTCGGCACGAACTTCACCGACCACATGGTCGACATCTGCTGGTCGTCCAAGGGCGGCTGGCACCGTCCCCGCGTCTCGCCGTACGGCCCGATCTCCCTCTCGCCCGCCGCCGCCGTGCTGCACTACGGCCAGGAGATCTTCGAGGGCATCAAGGCGTACCGTCACGCGGACGGCTCGATCCACACGTTCCGGCCCGAGGAGAACGCGCGGCGCCTGCAGCGCTCCGCGCGCCGCATGGCGCTCCCCGAGCTCCCCGTCGAGTACTTCCTGCAGTCGCTGCGCGAACTCATCGCCGTCGACGGCGACTGGGTGCCCTCGGGCGCCGACCAGAGCCTCTACCTGCGGCCGTTCATGTTCGCGAAGGAGGCGTTCCTCGGTGTGCGCCCGGCCGAGAAGGTCGCCTACTACCTGATCGCGAGCCCCGCGGGTGCCTACTTCAAGGGCGGCGTGACCCCCGTGAAGATCTGGCTGAGCGAGGACTATGCCCGCGCAGGCAAGGGCGGCACCGGCGCGGCCAAGACGGGCGGCAACTACGCCGCGAGCCTCCTGCCGCAGGCCGAGGCGTACGAGAAGGGCTGCGACCAGGTGGTCTTCCTCGACGAGGACGGCAACGTCGAGGAGCTCGGCGGCATGAACGTCGTCTTCGTCATGAAGGACGGCACCCTCGTGACCCCCGAGTCGGAATCGATCCTCGCCGGCATCACGCGCGACTCGATCCTCCGACTCGCCGAGGACCGCGGGCACCGCGTCGAGCGACGTGCCGTCTCCCTCGCCGAGTGGCGCGAGGGTGTCGCCTCGGGAGAGATCGTCGAGGTGTTCGCGTGCGGCACCGCCGCCGTGGTGACCCCCATCGGCGCGCTCAAGGCCTCCGGCTTCGAGGACGCGCAGCCCACAGGCACGCTCGCCCTCGAGCTGCGCCAGCACCTCACCGACATCCAGTACGGGCGTGTCGAGGACGTCCACGGCTGGCTCACCCGGCTGGACGGCTGATCCGTGCGCATCGTCCGTTACAGCCGCAACGAGGCCATCCGCTACGGGATCATCGACGAGAAGGAGGTCGTCGAGCTCGCCGGCGACCCGATGTTCACCGGGTTCGAGACGACGGGTGAGCGGATCCCGCTCGCCGAGATCACGCTCCTCGCGCCCTCGATTCCGCGCTCGAAGATCGTCTGCGTCGGCAAGAACTACCGTGATCACGCCGCCGAGATGGGTGGGGAAGCGCCCACCGAACCGCTGCTGTTCCTCAAGCCCAACACGTCTGTGATCGGCCCCGACGACGCGATCGTGCGGCCGCCGCAGTCGCAGCGCACCGATTACGAGGGCGAGCTCGCCGTCGTCATCGGGCGGGTCGCGAAGAACGTCCCCGCCGACAAGGCGCTCGACTACGTGTTCGGGTACACGATCGGCAACGACATCACGGCGCGCGACCTGCAGCGCTCGGACGGCCAGTGGTCCCGCGCCAAGGGATTCGACACGTTCTGCCCGCTCGGACCGATCATCGAGACCGAGTTCGACCTCGACGGTGGAGCGCGCATCGTGTCGCGCGTGAACGGCGAGGTCCGTCAGGACGGTCCGATCTCCGACATGGTCCACTCGGTACCGGAGATCATCGCCTACGCCTCCGCGGCGTTCACGCTGCTGCCCGGCGACGTCATCCTGACCGGTACGCCGGCCGGGATCGGCGAGTTCCACGCCGGCGACGTCCTCGAAGTGGAGATCTCGGGCCTCGGCATCCTGCGCAACACGGCGCGGAATGCCTGACGAAGGACTGCTCTCCCTCACAACGACGGATGTCGCGCGCATCCAGCGGCGCACCGTCACCGTCCTCGCGGCGGGGCAGGTCCTCGGCGGTGTCGCGTTCGGCGCGACGGTGTCGCTGGGGGCTCTCCTGGCTGCCGACCTGTCGGGCCAGGAGTCACTGTCGGGGTTCGCGACGGCATCCGTCACCCTCGGCGCCGCGCTCTGCGCGATCCCGCTCGCCCGCCTCGCGGCGGCGCAGGGGCGGCGCCGGGCGCTGACCCTCGGCAACCTGCTCGCCCTCGTGGGGATCGCGGTCGTCATCACGGCCGCGGCGCTCCGCGCCTTCCCCCTGCTCCTGGTCGGCGTGATCCTCATCGGCGCCGGCAACGCCGGCAATCTGCAGTCCCGGTTCGCGGCGGCCGACCTCTCGGGGCAGGGGCGGCGGGGGCGCGACCTCGGCACGGTCGTGTGGGCGACCACGGTCGGGGGCGTGGTCGGTCCGCTCATGCTCACACCGGGGGAGGCTGTCGGCGGATGGCTTGGAATGCCGCCCCTCACGGGTTCGTACGCGTTCTCGATCGTCGCGCAGACCCTCGCTCTGGCGCTCTACCTGGTGGCGCTGCGCCCCGACCCGCTGAAGGTCGCGCAGCAGGTCGCGCGGTCGCGCGATCCCCGGGACCCGCAGCTCGACGAGCCGGACCGTCCCGTCGTCGCCCGCTACGCCGTGTTCGCGGTGGCGGGCTCGCACGTGACGATGGCCTCCGTCATGGCGATGACCCCGGTCCATCTCTCCCACCTCGACCCGCGCAACGTGACGACGATCGTCGGCGTCACGATCGCGCTGCACGTCTTCGGGATGTACGGGCTGTCGCCGGTCTTCGGCATCCTGGCCGACCGGTGGGGGCGTCTGCAGACGATCCTCCTGGGGCAGGGCATCCTCGCCGCGTCCCTCGTGACGGCGGCGGTCGCCCCGAACTCGCCCACCGCGGTCCTGATCGCCCTGCTGCTGCTCGGTCTCGGGTGGAGCGCGGCGACCGTGGGCGGCGCGGCGCTGCTGACCGAGGCGACGCCGACCGAACTGCGTCCCCGCAGGCAGGGGCGCAGCGACACGGCGATGACGCTGTCGGCGGCGATCGGATCGGTGCTCGCGGGCGGCATCCTGAGCCTCATCGGCTACGGAGGGCTCGCCCTCGTCGCCCTCGCGGTGGTCGTCGCGATCACCGTCCTCTCGCCCTACGCGCGGCGCTGAGGGCGCGGGGCGGGAGCGGCGCCGGTCGTAGACTTGACGGCGATGTCCACTGCACCGCACCCCCTCACCACGACCGCCTCCGGCTCCGACGTCCGCGTCCGGTTCTGCCCCTCGCCGACGGGGCTCCCGCACGTCGGGATGGTCCGCACCGCCCTGTTCAACTGGGCGTACGCGCGGCACACCGGCGGCAAGATGATCTTCCGCGTCGAGGACACGGATGCCGCTCGCGACAGCGAGGAGAGCTATCGCCAGCTCGTCGACGCCCTGACCTGGCTCGAGATCGACTGGGACGAGGGCGTCGAGAAGGGCGGCCCGCATGAGCCGTACCGGCAGTCGCAGCGCCACGACATCTACCGCGAGATGCTCGACAAGCTGATCGCGACCGGTGCCGTGTACGAGTCGTACTCGACCGCCGAGGAGATCGACGCCCGCAACGAAGCCAACGGCCGCGCCAAGCAACTCGGCTACGACAACTTCGACCGCACGCTGACGGACGAGCAGAAGGCCGCGTTCCGCGCGGAGGGCCGCGAGCCCGCCTGGCGACTGCGCGTGCCGGACGAGGACGTGACCTACGTCGACCTCATCCGCGGCGAGGTCACCTTCCCGGCCGGGTCGTTCCCCGACTTCGTCGTCGTGCGCGCCGGCGGCGTGCCGCTCTACACGTTCACCAACCCCGTCGACGACGCCCTGATGGGGATCACCCATGTGCTCCGCGGCGAGGACCTCATGCCCTCGACCGCCCGTCAGCTCGCCCTCTACGGCGCGCTCATCGACGCCGGGGTGACGACCTTCGTGCCGCGCTTCGCGCACATGCCGCTCGTGCTGGGTGAGGAGGGCACGAAGAAGCTCTCCAAGCGCGACCCGAAGGCCGACCTCTTCCTGCAGCGCGAGAAGGGTTTCATCCACGAGGGGCTCCTGAACTACCTCGCCCTCCTCGGCTGGTCGATCGCGCCGGACCGCGACGTCTTCTCGCGCCAGGAGCTCATCGAGGCGTTCGACATCGTGAACGTGAACCCCAACCCCGCCCGCTTCGACCAGAAGAAGGCCGAGTCGATCAACGGCGACCACATCCGGATGCTGGAACCCGCCGACTTCGCGTCGCGCCTAGTCCCGTACCTGGTCGGCGCCGGCGTCGTCAGCACGCCTCCCACCGACGCGCAGCGCGAGCTGCTCGCGAAGGCTGCCCCGCTCGTCCAGGAGCGGATGCAGATGCTCGGCGACGCTCCGGGGCTGCTCGGATTCCTCTTCCGAGACGTGGAGGCGTACGACGAGGACGCGGTGAAGGGACTGCCCGCGAACACCGCCGAGGTGCTCGCCGCCTCTATCGACGCGCTGCAGGCGGTGCCGGAGGACGCCTTCACCGCCGAGGCGATCCAGGCGGCACTGGCGGCATCCCTCATCGACGGGTTGGGCCTGAAGCCCCGCGTCGCCTACGGACCCGCGCGCGTCGCACTGAGCGGCCGGCGCGTCTCGCCGCCGCTGTTCGAGTCGATGGAGCTGCTGGGCAAGTCCGTCACGCTCGACCGTCTTGAGCGCCTGCGCGCCGAGCGCAGCTGAGACGCGACGCGCTCGGGATGCGCGTCCGGTTTGGCCGGGGCCGCACCGTGGGCTAAGCTTGATCCTCGGTACGACTCCGGTTGAAACCCGGTGGGGTATGGTGTAATTGGCAACACGGCTGATTCTGGTTCAGTTGTTCTTGGTTCGAGTCCAGGTACCCCAGCCATACGGACGTTACTCGAGCCATGGTCAAATGAACGGGCCATGGAGCGAACTGAACTCCCCTCCTGCGAGAGGGGAGTTCTTGTTTTCCCGCCGCTGTGCTGTCGCGTGACGGCCAACTCGGCGCTGATCTCTCGGATGCGCGCGTTCACTTGACGTTCGCCCGTGACGCGAATGCGCTCTGGTTCCATGTGGACCGTCAGGTGCTCGAAGAACGCAGTCAGGAGATCGCGTCGGACAGTGTCTGAGGCCCGCTTGTAGAGCTCGCCGGGATCGCGCAGTAGATCGATGTAGGCCAGCGCGGTGTCGATGCCGTATTGGAGTCGGTCGACGGTGACGTCGAGTTGTTCATTGATGGCTTCCTTCTGAAGGGTGGTCTGCTTCATTCGCTCGCGGATCTTCGCGATCGGGAGGGACCGCGTTGCGGCGAGTTCGATGAGGCGTTCCTCTTGGGCCTCGAGCTTGTTCAGCTGCTTGGTCAGTTGCGTGTGAGCGCAGCGATATCGACGCGTCGCCCCGACTCTCGTATACAAAGACGCAGAGGGCGATCGGCTGTGCCGGTCGAAGGGTCCAACCGCCCGCGAAGATGAACACGCGAGCAGCGGAGTCTGTGGCCGGCGCAGCCCCTCCCTCTTGTACCTTCTAGATTCCTCGCACCTCGCTCACTTCATTGAGGTGCGTGCAATCGTGCCGCTGCGCATCCGCTGAGTCATTCTGGTTGCGGGTCGCGCAGCACCCTTGATCACTCTTCGAATGGCCACAGACATCCGGATCGAACAACGCACCTGCGAGGTCGATTCGGTTTTCCCTGGCCATGTCGTGTCCTCTGGCGTCAGAGGCCAACTTGGTGCCCGGGGCTGAACCCGTCGTGGAGACGGCCGTGATTGAGCCATAGGCGCACGCAACTCTCGACGGCTACTGAAGAAGAGAAGGTCCGTGCGGGGGACACCGCAGTGCGGCTGAGGACATCGCGCTCCTCGGTGGTGGTCATTTGTTCGCTCGCGTCGCCGGTCGGATCCTCGACTACCGCGAAGACGTCTTCGCCGTGGAGCTCGACGACGTACCGTCCATATCCGAGCCGGACGACTCGCGCAGTCCGATCCGCAGAGTCATCTGTCCAGATCCAGAACTCGCATGCCGGGCTCCCAGTCTTGCTCATGAGCGCGAGGCCGATCCCTACATAGCCGTTGGGGTCAGGTATCGGGAACCACGTCAGAGTACTGCTCTGCGTGTTCCTCACCACTACCTTGGTGAACGTGAACGTCCAGCCCCGGGGCATCGGTATCCATCCGTCCGATGCACTGTCCTCAAAGCTCTTGCTCATGAAGCTCCATGCATCTCTCGGCCGCGTCCAGCGTCAGACTGAGCTGTGACGCTGAGAGGCGTCGCGGACCGCTGCGCCAATGGCGGCTGTGAAGCTCCACGCCTCTTCTCTCAGTGTCGCTCTGAACTGCTGGTCTCGGCAGATGTCTAGCGCATGGCGACACAGCTTCTGGAGTATCGATGCACACTGTGGGCGCCGGGCAGGGACTATCTGACTCATTGTGGGTTCCAATCTTCGGGGTGGCTCAGGGGTGACTGTGAAATTGGGCTCAGCTCGCTGCTCGCTGGGCGACCATACGAGCGTCCGGAAGGAGGGCGACTGAGGTCGCAGCCAGGCGAAGCGAGTTGCTTAGGTGGTCAGCATGCGAGATCACATGCAGGCGAGCGTGTCTGGCGAGGGGTACATAGGCGTGGTCGCCTCCGACGATAACCAGGTCGGTTACACCGCGGTGCGTGAACTCGACCGCTGCATCGCAGAGTGCATCGTCGGCGGCGTCCGGTTGGGAGGGAACCAGTGTCAGCCCCCAGCGCTGGAAGCAGAGCAGCTCCATGTAGTGGCGCAGGATGCTGGGCCCCGTCGCCACACGCACGGGCATGCCGACTACCTGTAGCTCCACCACCGAGAGAAGCTGCTGCATCCGCTCTACGGAGATACGGGCGTCGTTCACGATAGCCAGGTTCTCCAGGTCGATGAGCGCGGCGAAGCGTCGAGCCGACTTGGTACGCGTCTCAAGTGTGATCTCTGTTGTAGCGCGGAACGCCTCGGATACTGGCATCTCTAGTCCGATCTCTATGCACGGGCCGCTGAGTTGAGTCGACATGCCGTGCAACTAAGTCGAGAGTAGCCGACCATCGAATACTGCGCAACACTCCTGTGTGGCGGCCCGCTCCGTGCATTAAGGCTAGGCTGTGGGTATGACTCCAAACGACGTCGTCGAGGACCAGGCGCTGAGGAATCGCTTCCAAGCTGAAGTCGCCTACGCGGATCGGCTGAAGCCCTCCGAAGACGCATCGCGCGACGATGCGCAAGTGCTGGAGTCCCCGGACGGACTTCTGGTCGCTGCCTGGCTGTGGCCGCGCGAGTTGTACGACAACGATCCATTGGAGATAGTTGGTCGCTGGAATCGAGGAGTGGGATCGGTCGATCAGTCGCAACTGGAGTCCGGCGATTCGGTACGGCTGGCTTGGATCGACGCCATCGATCGCCGCCGCCAGGTCCTTCGAGAGATCATCGCTAAGCGGTTCGCTCGGATCATCGACTCAACCGCGCGCGCAGTTGATCGCTCTGTCGAAGATGTGAAGACACATCTGGCCTGGTCGGTTCCCCTGACTGAAGACCACCTCAACCGACTCCTATGCGCCGACAGCCCCTTCCCCTTCCGTGTCATTGTCGGTATTTGTAGGGCTCTGCAGCTCGATTTCGATCGCGAGTTCTGGGAGCTGGTCAATCCGTCGCAGCTTGCGGAGCGGGTTGATCGGTCCGTTCTAGCAGCCGAGATCACCTCGCGCCTTCGTGACGTCACGCTGGAGGATCTGAAGGGCGTCAAGTCGAAGCTCCCGCGTCTAGCCGAGATCGGCAAGGCGCCTATGCGCGAGGTCTACCCTGCGCCCGCGCGGCGGTATCGAGGGCTATACAAGTCACTCGCAGCTGACGGACGTGATCACCCCCAATACACCGTCGATGCGATTGACGGGATCCTGAAAGCCGCAGGTGAGAAGGGGCTGCCGAGTAGCGCGCGGGAACGTTCCTGGTGGGCGGGGAGTGGCGCGAAAGCTGCGGGACGACCACAAGTGAGTGCTTGGTGGGCTGCCGGCTATCGGGTTAGAGGTCTTGAACCGGCCGCTGGTCCGGTCGCGGTCGTAAGCTTCGAGGCGCTTCCTGGGCGAGCCGTGTGGCTCGCGGATCCAGACCGTACCAACAGCGGCGAGTACCGGGTGCCGGGGCCCCCACGAGTGCCGATCTATCCGATCGATCAGCAGGGGGTCCAGGCACTGTCGGCTGCGCTCACGGTCTTCGCCGAAGCTGCCAGGCTGGCTACCCTCCAACGGGAACGGATGGACGCCCAGGAAGCGACAGCGGACGGCCCCGACAATCCTGATGTCCGTTCACTCGTTGCGTTTCTCGACAAAGTCGGTGAGGCGACCCGGGCGAGCCTCGTGCAACACTTCGCTTCCGTCCGAGGCGGACAGGTCGACGAGAACTGGCTAACGAACCTTCTGACGAAAGCGCGGCGGCAAGGCTGGACCACCAATCTTGGCTCGCGGAGTAGGCCGCGGTGGACCTTGAGTGGGGTCTGTCCGTCGTGTGGTGCGAGGACGCTTCAGCCCTACGCCAGCGATCGAGCCAAGTGTGCACGGTGTGGCGCTATCGCCTCCACGAGCCCGCTTGAGGTCGGGTAAGCCTGAGACTCGTCATGACTGAGGACTTTAAAGACGTCGCGCGCCGCATCGAAGCGAACCCGCTCGGGAGACTCATGTACGGCCAGCGCGAACTATTCCATTCCAATCTCATCGGCTGGTTCTTCGACCAACTTCCTGATGTAGCGGACGCGACCTTCCGGCCGCTCGCCTCGCCTGGCGCAGACTCAGGTCGCTTTGTCGAGCGCGAGCGGGGCCACATGGATCTTGTGTTCCACTGGCCGGATCGTGCCCCGCTCGTCATCGAGAACAAGGTCTTCTCTCTGCCCCACCGCGCCCAGCTCGACGAGTACAAAGCGGCCGCGTCGAAGTGGCCGCATACGCCGGCCCTCGTGCTGCTTTCCGTCAGCGCGCCGGACTTTAACCCGGGGGAGTGGCGCTACCTGAGCTACTCCGAGTTCTCTACTCGGATCCTCGACGCGCTCCCCGCCGACTCGTCCTACGAGGTCGAGACGATGCGCCGCTACGCCGCGCTTATCGCGGATTTGCACCTGCTTATCTCGGCCGTCGACGTACAGTCCGACGACGAGGCGGTCTGGCTGCCCGGGTCGCTTCTCTCCGCGATCTCCAGTTCGCAGATGCGCGCGGCGCTGCACAAGGCGCGTGCACAGCGCGTCGCCCGGGTGCTCAACGAGTTCCTCCCCGGGCTGGAGCAGCCCGCTGGAAGCGGGATGACCAATGCGACGCCGTTCGTCGAGTCCTTCGAGTACACATTCACAAGCGGGATTCATGCGCATCTGGGCTGGCAACTTCAAGGCAGCCAGTTTCGACGCACTGCGATCTACCACGACGAATCCATTCGTGGCCGAAGCGAGGAGTCGCATCGTCTCCGCGAGGCTGTGAGTCGTGAGCATCCGGAGTTCTACACATTCCCTGCCCACCTGCCACAAACGGCCGCGGGACGGAAAGAGTTCAATCACTTCGCCCCTTCGTCTGTCCTGAAGTACGTCAAGACACCTGACCTCACGATCTCTGAGTTGAAGGCAGCTGCGAGCGAGGTGCATGCGGAGATTGAACAGTTGCGTGCCGAGGGGGCTGACGAGATTCGCCCCGCCGATGCAGTGCGGAAGGCTCCATAGAGCGACGTCGCCCCATTTCGACTCAGCAGCGATGTCGGTGCCGCTGGCTACTGTCGGAAGGGTGGAAGCCTTTCAGCAGTTCGTCGCCCTCGCGCTGGAAGCCGAAGGGTTGGTCGTTTCGAGCGCGCTCAAGTTCGCCGTCAAGCGCCGCACCCGCAAGTTCGCCTATGAGGAATAGCAGACGCCACGGCTTCAGAGTCGATCTCGTCGCCGCTCGCGCTGACAAGCTCGTGCCCGCGACGGTGAAGTCCGTCTTCGGCTCTCGCGGGGTTGTGGCCGCTCGAGTGCGTGGCGAGAGCGAGAATCGCACCTGGAACGACGCCCACGCGCTCCTCAACGACGAGCAGATCCGTTCCACTGTCGTCGCGGCGGCCGCGGAGCGGTTTGGTTTCAGCGTTGACCAGGTCGCGAGCTGCGACTTCAGGTCGGCAAGTTCGCCGGCGGCGGCAGCGAGGCTGCCGTGCGCGAGCGGTGCGTGAAGCAGGTTGTCGGCGCGGGCCCGATCGCGGTGGTTGGCGTTGCCGAGGTAGTGAAGACGGTTCGCCAGGTCGCCGGCTCGAAGCAGTACCGCGACAACGCCGTGCTGGCCACGATGAAGGTGCCGGACGCCGCGGGAGCGCTCGCCTAATCACCCGCCACGCCCCACACGCCATTTCTGGGTGCTGTCTGTGAGCGTCGGTACCCTGGGGACAGGTCCTGGGGACAAGGAACTAATGCGCGGAGAGACGCGCGTTGGAGGAACTATCGAACATGGCACGAGTCGCGAAGCCGAAGCCCACAAAGACCCTCGAGCAGACCCTTTGGGAGGCTGCCGACAAGCTGCGCGGCAACCAGGAGCCCGGTGAGTACAAGCACGTCGTGCTTGGTCTGGTTTTTCTCAAGTACATTCCTGACCGCTTCGAGGAGCGCCGTTCTGCGCTCGAGGCCGAGCTCGTCGCCGAGGAAATCAGGCCCGAGCGGATCGCATCGTTCCTGGAGGACCGAGACGAGTACACCAGTCACAACGTGTTCTGGGTCCCGGAGGTGGCGAGGTGGGGATGTATCCAATCGGTGGCGAAACTGCCCGAGATTGAGCAGCAGATCGATCAGGCGATGGACCTCATAGAGAAGGAGAACCTGTCGCTCCGAGGGGTGCTTCCACGCAACTACGGGCGCGACGGTCTCGACAAGCGTCGTCTTGGTGAGCTGGTCGATCTGATCGGTTCCATCGGCTTCACGGCGACCGATGACCACGGTGCCGACGATGTGCTGGGTCGCGTCTACGAGTACTTCCTCGGACAGTTCGCTGGCAAAGAGACGGGTAAGGACGCCGGGGCGTTCTATACGCCCCGCTCGGCTCATCGTGAAGAGAACACCAAGGATGAGAGCCTCCTCCAGGCACGGCGCGGGCTTTCGCCCGTGTCGAACCGGCCGCGGATGCAGAAGGTCCGAGCGACGCCGTGAATCGTGAGCGTGGGTGCCCCCAATCGCGCGGTGACGCATTTCGCTCACGCTTGACGTGTCTGACCCCGCTGTCATAATCAGGGGCACTTATGGGGAACATGGACAACATCACTGCGGGTGACACAACTGAAGCTGGGGACGAACAGCCCGGCGCTGAGGTTCCACCGTCGAAGGAGTGGGAGCTTGTCGCCCTCACGCCGACGTTCATCAAGTCGGAACACGCGCAATACGCAACCGCAATCGTGAAGGCGCTTGAAAACCCGCTCATTCGCAACATCGCGCTGTCGGGCAACTACGGCGTCGGAAAGAGCAGCATCCTCCAGGAGGTGTCAAGGCTCAAGGGCGATGAGGTTGTGGAACTTTCGCTGTCGACGCTCGCCCCAATCGAGCAAGGATCGCTCGACGATTCCGTTCCGCGTCAGGCGACGACACCTACCAACCGCATCCAGCAGGAGATCGTCAAGCAGCTGCTCTATCGGGAGGAGCCGGATAACGCCGCGGGTTCGCGCTTCCGCCGTATCGAGCGGTTCAATCCGTGGCGCGAGGTCACCCTCGCAGGGTTGGCCGGCCTTATCGTCACGCTCATCTTCCTCATTGCCGGATGGGGCGCGGTCATCACGAAGACGCTCGAGCCGCTGGGCGAGATCGGGCTATGGGTGTATCCCGGCGTCCTTCTCGTCGCGGGCGGGGCGGTCTATCTGGTTCGCTGGTTGCTGCACGGCCGGGTTCACATCAAGCAGTTCTCCGCCGGACCCGCGGCGGTGACGCTGGACGAGAAGTCGGTCTCCTACTTTGATCAGTACCTCGACGAGATCGTCTACTTCTTCGAAACGTCGAATCATAGCATCGTCATCTTCGAGGACATCGACCGCTTCAACGACTCCCACATCTTCGAGACACTCAGGTCGCTGAACACCCTGCTCAATGCTGCGCCGCAGATCGAGAATCGGCCGGTTCGCTTCATCTACGCGATCAAGGACAGCATCTTCGATCGGATAGGTCTGGAGCAGGAAGGTCGGAAGGCCGACGCCACCCTCGCTGACCTCACTGACCCGGCACAGGCTGAGTCCGTCCGTGCCAACCGCACGAAGTTCTTCGACCTCGTCATCCCGGTGGTGCCGTTCATCACCCACCGCAGCGCCCGTAACTTGACGACTCAGATCCTCCGCGGCATCAATCACAAGGTGTCGGATGACCTGGTAGATCTCGCTGGTCGGTTCGTGCCCGACATGCGTCTGCTGAAGAACGTCCGGAATGAGTTCGTGGTGTTCAGGGACCGGATCTTCTCGGGCGATGGTGAACAGCTTGAGCTCAGCGAGACTGATCTGTTCGCCATGATGCTCTACAAGAGCACGCACCTCAGCGACTTCGAAGTGATTCGCCTCGGTAAGAGCAAACTCGACCGGCTCTATGAAGCGAGCCGGTCGCTCGTCACCGAGAACGTCGCCCGCATCGAACGTGACATTCGCATCGCGAAGCACCAGTTGACGCGCGCCGGGAATGAAGGCAACCGGGCGCAGCGGTTGGGGGACAAGCTTCTCGTCCAACTCGACATCATCATCCGCTCGGCGAACCTGCGCCGCTATAGCGAGCAGTATCAGTACGCAGGCGCCGTGCGAACGGCGGACTACTTCCGGACGAGTGCGTTCTGGAAAGACTTCGTCGAGGGCGACGGAGCTTCTCCCGTGATCTGGCAAAACACCTATCACGGCCATACGGTGTCGATCACTCGCGCTGATGTCGCGACAGTCCTCGATGACACCCTGAACGCGGAGATATGGAAACAGGTCGATCGCGACGAGATCAACGAGCGGATCGCGGAGCGACAAGAGGAGCTCGAGTTTCTCCGCTCCGCCGACATGGGCGACCTCATCAAGCGGCCGGAGTTCCTCGTCGATTTCGACGACGAGGAACTTACGCTGGCGGATGTCGCAGAACAGCTGTTCACCCGCGGCCTCGCATTCGAGTTGATCCGCGCCGGATTCATCGACCGCAACTTCACGCTGTACACATCGACGTTCCACGGCGACCGCGTAAGCCCCGCCGCGACGAACTTCATCATTCATCACGTCGAGCGTGGGCGTATGGATGAGCACTTCAAGCTGAGCCCTGATGACGTCGACGCAGTCATTCGCGAGCGCAAGGCACATTCGCTCGGCGATCCGGCCCTGTTCAACATCGCGATACTCGACCACTTGCTAGCGACGAACAGTCCGTACGCCGACGCGATGGTGTCGGCGGTCGCGCGTTTTGAGCCCTACGCTCGCCGATTCCTCCAGAGCTACTTCGAAGCCGGGAGCCAGTCGCGCGAGCTTGTCGCTCGGCTCACTGTCGCGAGCCCGCGAACCCTTGCCTACCTGGTATCTGAAGCCGACCTGGATGACGAGAAGCGGCTTCAGCTCGTCAGCAATTGCCTGGAGAGCCTGCATGACGGCGCCCGACCTCGCACAGACGATGCCTGCAAGCAATACCTTTCCGAGAACTACGCGCGGTTTCCGGCGCTCACGAAGACGGAGCTTTCTGCCGCCGCGGCACGACGGGTTGCGCAGCTCTTCAAGACCCTCGCGATCTCGCTTCCCGAGCTTCATCTCCTCAGCGACTCGGCTCGACCAGCGTTCGTGCGGCAGGGGCTCTACGACCTCACGTTCGACAACCTGAGCTCCGCCCTCGGTGACAGTGACCTCTCGCTCGACGTCATCCGCGAGAAGAACCCGCAGCACGTGTACCCGAAGGTTCTGGGCGAGTTGCCCGCATACCTTTCGGCGATCGACGGACGGGTGCCGTCTAATGCGAGTGCTAATCAGTTCCCAGCTCTGGTTAGTGCCGTGCATGAGGCAGCGCCGGGCTCCGTCGAACGGTTCGTCGCGAGCGCCTCGGACGACAGCATCGTGCACAACATCGATGACGTGCAGGAAGAGACCTGGGAAGCGCTCGGCACGAACGAACGTTTCACCGCGACATTTGCGAACGTGACAAAGTACCTCGACCGCGCGGGAAGCGTCGACGAACCGCTCGCGGCAGTGCTCGCGGGTGCTGGGGCCATCTCCGGCGTTGGCGGCGTCGAGGAGGCAGCGAAGCAGGAACTCGCGGTGACGGTTATCTCCGCCGCGGCTCAGCTCGGGCCGGTCCATCGCGCAACGCTCGCGGAGAGTCTGAATCTCAAGGACTGGGTAGACGTCAGTGGTCTACCGCAAGAGAGCGGCGTTCTCTTCGGGGAGCTGCGGGAGCGTCGGGTCATCGCCGATAATGCGGCGACGTGGGCGCATCTCGCGAGTACCGACTGGGCGACGAGGGAGAGAGTTCTTCGCGCCTCGCCGAAGTTCCCGGAGTGGGCAACTCCCGAACTGGTGCTGGGCGATCTCGGGCCGATTCTCGCAAGCACAGCAGTATCCGACGACGCGAAGCGTGTCATGGTCGAGCAAGCCGAAGCGTACGCACCGCATGGCGGAAACGCCGGGCTCAAGCAGCTTGCGCGCTTGGCCGTCAAATTCGGCGTCACCATGAAGTATTCACTCATCGTCCAGTTTGCGGCGGCAAGAGTGCCGGCAGATCAGGTACTGACGCTGCTGGTTCCGTATCTCGGGAACGCGAGCGGAGCACAGCTGCACATGGTGCTCAGTCCACTGGGCGGCGAGTACGAGAAGCTCACCTACGTCGGATATCAGAAGCCCAAGATCCCGAACTCGCCAGCCGCGCTTGCGCTCCTTGACCAGCTGCGAACGAAGGGACACGTTGCGAGCTTCGACCGCACACAGAATCCGATAAAGGTGAACAAGCGACTCAAGTGAGGTGATCTGACACGGACGGCCGCAGCCCATCACGACTTTGGGCGTGGAGCCTTGGCTCGCATCTGAACTCCGGTTCGGTGAACCGCACGCATCACCGCGCCGTGCGACAGGTCATATTTCGCCTGGAGCTCGCGCAAATTGCTCCGCCTCGTATTCCTTCGCGAGCTTGCGCGACTCAGCCTCGGTGACGTGACTCTTCTTCACGAACCCGGAGTTGTCGCCAAGCAGGTTCACGACGGCGGAGGTGGAGAGGCCATGGCTTGCGGCGACGCTGCGTGTGCTCTCGCCGCCTTCGTAGCGACGGATGATGTTCTGTACCTTTTCGCGCCGTGACGCCCTGAGAGGCCGTGTGGACGGTAGCGAACGGCGGCTTCCGAATCGTCATCCCTCGTGCCAGGAACTGTGAGAGCCCGCAGCTCCTCGAGCGTGCGCGGCCAGTTCAAATGGTTAGAACAGAGGTCAGCTGTGCCAGCAAGTAGAAAACCCCCGCTCCCGCGGGGGTTTTGCTTTCGCCTGAAATCGTGCGCGTCGGCGGCAGACAGGCGCACAATGGTCGCATGGGACTCTTCACGCAGCGACCCGAAGAACCGTCGGAATGGGCAGGGCTCCCCGCCGAACCGATGGAGCCACGAAACCCCGTGGAGCGGCTGGGAGACGGGCCCGCGGTCTCGGACTGGTCTCCGGACCTGCTCTCCGTGTCGCCCGCCACGGCGACGTGGATCGAGATCCCCGTCGATCCCGCACCCGAGCCGGACGGCGCCGACGGGGACTGACCCTGCTCAGCGCATCGCGTCGCCGATGTAGGAGTATTTGACGAAGACCTCCGAGGCCCACCCGGCCTCTTCGAGCACGCCCTGCACGGCGGTCAGCATGTACTTCGAATCCCAACCGAGGTAGAGGTACCGCCCCTCATCGAGGGTGTCCCACTGGCCGTTCCAGGCCATCGCCGGGTAGACCGGGCCGCCCTGGCGCGCGCTGTAGTCGACGACGCTCTGCCGCGAGTCGGCCCAGAGCCTCGCGAACACGCGGTTGAACAGGTAGCGGACGTCCCGCACGTCCCAGTGCTCGCCGCGGTACTCGACGTAGTCGAACTCGCGCTGCCAGCCGCGGGGCCAGCCGCGCCGCTTCTTGGCGTCGAGGATCGGCGTGAGGTTGTCGTCGTCGATCCCCACCACGGCGGGGCGGCGCCACGCGTCCATGAAGCGCGCGGTCAGTTGCTCGGTGCGTTCGGCGATCCGAGCCGTCGTCCAGGTCTCGGCATCCGCGATCCGACGCGTGAACTCGAGGCCGCTCGACGCGTAGGCACTCCGCTTCGCGGGGAAGGAGGCGTCGAACACCCGATCGGCGGCGTCCTCCTCGAGGAGCGTCAGGTTGCCGAGCGTGTTCACGAGGGCGCGGTGCGCGTTCTGCTCGTCGTCGCTGAGGTCGGC
This sequence comes from Microbacterium sp. NPDC079356, assembly GCF_049545465.1. Lineage (NCBI taxonomy): Bacteria > Bacillati > Actinomycetota > Actinomycetes > Micrococcales > Microbacteriaceae > Microbacterium > Microbacterium sp. NPDC079356. The sequence goes on from NZ_JBMWDN010000001.1 coordinate 395,303, forward strand.
CCAGCGCCGGGCACCGTCACCGGTCCACTCGTCGGAGGGAGCCACGGGGAGGACGTGCTCGAGGACGACGTCGGCGTCGTCGTCCACCCCCGCCAGGCGCGCGAGGACGAAACCCGCGTGGGGGAGTTCGCCGTAGCGCAGACCCACCCGGGTCCGCTCGTCCGAGGGCGTGATGCGGGCGATGGCGAGCACGAGCGCCTCCGTCCCCTCATCCGCCGCGCGGCAGAAGCGCGCGACGAGCCGGTCGACGGACAGGCCGACGACGGTCCGGCGCAGCAGCAGGGACTCCACATGCGTCAGGGCGAGCGACAGATCGGATGCCGAGAGCTCACCGTGCAGGTGGTCCCGGTACAGCCGCATCGCGAGGGGATACATGCCGCGGCCCAGCGTGTTGATCGCGGCGAAATGGCGTGCGATGCCCGCATCCGTCGCCGAGCCCGGTTCGAGCAGGAGCCGGTAGATCTCCGACAGCTCACGCCACTCTTGCGCGCGGGCACGCAGCGTCGTCCGATCCAAGCGCGGGAACTCGTGGCGGAACGCGTCGTAGACACCGCGCTCGCCCTCGACGAGCACCTCGCGCCCTGTCAGCATGACGAGGTAGTCCCGCCAGAAGGCACCGATCTGCTCGCCCGTGTTCGCCTCGATCGCGAGCCAGTACTCGTTCTCGATCTCGCTCTGCTCGGCGTGCGTGAGGCCCATCAGCACGTAGTTGTGGATCAGCTCGTGGTCGCGCAGCGGTTCGCCCGTCGAGTTGAGGCTCTCGAAGATCTGCTGCGCGTTCGCCTGCCCGCCGAGGGTGATCGACACGTGCTCCAGCTTGCGCAGGCCGCGCCAGATGTCAGCGGCCTCGTCCGGCCGGATCTGGCTCCGGAAGAACGCGTAGTTGTCGTCGAAGCGCGACACGCGGTCGGTGTCGGCGGGGGAGCGGCGGCCGAGCACGACGCTCTCGAAGACGTCCGCCCAGGCGCGGTGGGGACGCAGCTTCGTCCGCGCCGGCTCGCCGTGACGCACCAGCACCGCCTCGAGTTCGGCGGCGAGGCCAGGATCGTCGTCGCGGAGAGTGTGGTGGAGCGCCGCGACCAGCAGCATCAGCGTCGTGACGCGCTGCTGCCCGTCGATGAGGACGAGGTGGGCGTCGTCCTCCGCCGACGTGCTGGCGGTCGAGAGGATGGAGCCGATGAAGTGCGTGTGACCGTCTTCACCTGCGGCTGCGGCGCGGATGTCGCCGAGAAGCTGCTCGCACCCGCCGATGTCCCAGCGGTACTGCCGCTGATAGACCGGCACGACGATCGTGGTGTCCGAGGCGGAGAGCCAATCGATCGTGTTGACGGCGGTCGCATCGACGTTCGTGGCGCTGCTCATGTTCCTCGAATCGCTCCTCGAATTTCCCGGTCGAGTCTACTGACGCTCCCAGAACGCCTAGGTAGGCTGGCCTAAGTCGGGCCTGTAAAAACTTCGCTCGCCCGACAGAAAGGTTGATCCGCATGGGTTACATCAAGAGTGCTCTGCTCGAGGAGACCGGCTACGCCGTCCTCGACATGTACGGCAAGCACATCGATCCGAAGGAGTGGCTCGACGTCGAGTACGTCGACTGGAAGTCGTCGGGGGACACCCGCTTCGCACCGCTCGCCTCGGCCAAGGGTGAGATCGAGTGCAACGGCTTCTGGAACCACCAGCCGCCGCGCACCGACAAGGACGGTGTCTGGATCCCCTCGCAGACCGAGAAGGCGCCCACGCTCACCGAGCGCGCGCTCGAGCCGGGCTCGAACGTCGGACGCTGCCGCATCATCGAGCTGCAGCCGAACACCTACGCCGACGCGCTCTACAACCTGCACCAGGACGACAACAACCGGCTGAACCCCGACGGCACCGGCTGGGTCGTCCGCAGCTTCTTCAACCTCACCGACGACAAGGACAGCTTCTTCGTCCTGCGTGACAACCGCACCGACCCGAGCGGCGAGACCCGCATCGCCCTGCCCGCCGGCGCGCAGCTCGTCATCGACACGCAGCGTCTGTGGCACGCCGCCTACCACCCCGGCGACGCCCCGCGGTACTGCCTCATCACGTCGTGGGAGTCGGGCCCCGAGCTCGACGCCTACATGGAGAAGTACAACGGCGTGAACAAGGTCGAGAGCGTTCCGCTCGACCAGGAGACCATCGACGCCGCGCAGGCCGAGCAGGAGCGGCGCATCGCCGCCCGTGCCGCTGCTCTCGCGGCTCGCGGTCAGCGCGAGGTCCTCGCGATGAGCGAGGCCTGACCCGCCTCTCCCTGACGACGCCCCCGGTCCTCGGCCCGGGGGCGTCGTCGCATGAGCGGTTCTTGTTTCGTGTGGTTTTGTGTTGTACCGTGTGGTCTTGTTCGAGGAGGACCACATGTACGCAACGGAGCGCCAGCAGCAGATCGAGCAGCTGATCGCCACGGACGGGCGCGTCGCCGTTCTCGACCTCGCGGATCGCTTCGGGGTCACCACCGAGACGGTCCGTCGCGATCTCGCCGCCCTCGAGCGTGTCGGCCTCGTCCGCCGCGTCCACGGCGGCGCCGTCCACCGGGCTCGCGCGAGCACCGCCGAGGTCTCGGTCGCCGAGCGGGCGGGACAGCGCAGCGGCGCGAAGCAGACCATCGCCCGTGCCGCCGTCGACCTGCTCGGCGCCGAGCTCGACGGCGCCCTCTACCTCGACGCCGGCACGACGACCGGGGCCATCGCCCAGCTTCTCGCGACCGGACCGCACCCCGCCGGCGACCTCGAGGTCGTCACGCACTCCATGTCGGTCGCCCACATCCTCGCCGGCGCCCCCGCCGTGGGACTGACGGCCATCGGCGGGCGGGTGCGCGGGCTCACCGCAGCCGCCGTCGGAGCGCAGACGGTGGAGGCGATCGGCCGACTCCGGCCCGACATCGCCTTCATCGGCACGAACGGCGTCTCCGCGGCATTCGGCCTCAGCACGCCGGATCCCGACGAGGCGGCCGTCAAGCGCGCCATCGTCGCGTCGGCCCGCCGCATCGTGGTCGTCGCCGACGGCGACAAGTTCGACGCGGAGCTCCTCGTCTCGTTCGCGTCGCTGACGGACGTCGACGTCCTCCTGACCGACACGGCGCCGACGGGAGCCCTCGCCGCCGCACTCCGCGACGCCGACGTGGAGGTGCAGGTCGCGTGATCGTCACCCTCACCACCAACCCGTCCCTCGATCGCACGATCTCCCTCGCCGCGCCCCTGCAGGTGGGCGAGGTGCAGAGCGCGCTCGGCGTTCGCGAGGATGCGGGCGGCAAGGGGATCAACGTCGCGCGGGTGGTCGCCGCGGCATCCCGTCCCACTCTCGCCGTCCTGCCGCTCGATCCCCGCGATCCGTTCGCGGGCGCCCTGGCGGCGACCGGCATCCCGACGCGGACCGTCGCCCACGACGGCGCCACCCGCGCGAACATCACGATCGCCGACCACTCCGGGACCACGACGAAGCTGAACCTGCCGGGCGCCGCGTTCACGGAAGAGGATGCCGCAGCCCTGACCGCCGCGGTCGTCGCCGCGTCGGAGGGCGCGTCGTGGCTGGTGCTCGCCGGATCGCTCGCGCCGGGCCTGCCCGTGGACTACTACGTGAGCGTGATCGAGGCGGTTCGTGCGGCCTGGGGACCCTCCGCTCCGCGCATCGCGGTCGACACCTCGGGGCCTGCCCTGGCCGCCGTCGTCGCCGCCGGGCGCCCCGACCTGATCAAGCCCAACGACGAGGAACTCGCCGAACTCACCGGTCGCGGCCTCGACGCGGAACTCGAGCTCCCCGATGCCGTCGCGCGGATCGCGCGCGGGCTGGTCCCGGCATCCGTCGCCGCCGCCCTCGTGACGCTCGGGGGCGACGGAGCCGTCCTCGTCACCGCCGACGGCGCGTGGCACGGCACACCGCCCCCGACGCGCGTACGCAGCACGGTGGGGGCCGGCGACAGCTCGCTCGCCGGCTACCTGCTCGCCGAGACGACCGGTGCCGCACCGGAGGAGCGCCTACGCTCCGGCATCCGCTACGGATCCGCGGCTGCGTCGCTTCCGGGCACCCAACCTCCCACCCCCCACGACCTGTCGACCGGCGCGGTGCCGGTGCGACTCCTCTCGCAGGACAACCCGACCACTGGAGGTCACCGTGACTGAGATCATCACCGCGGAACTCGTCAGTATCGACGAGCCGCTCGGCGCCGACAAGCGCGCCGTCATCGACGCCCTCGCCCGGCGCGTCGCGGCGCAGGGGAGGGCCACCGACGGCGCCCGCCTGGCCGACGACGCCTGGGCGCGCGAGGAGAAGGACGAGACCGGCCTGCCCGGCGGCATCGCCATCCCGCACGCGAAGAGCGCCGCCGTCACGCAGGCCTCTCTGGCCTTCGCGCGGCTGAACCCCGGCGTCGACTTCGGTGCCGAGGACGGCGGCGCCGACCTCGTCTTCCTCATCGCCGCCCCCGACACGGCCGCGGAGGAGCACCTCGCGGTGCTGTCGAAGCTCGCCCGCAGCCTGATGCGCGACGACTTCACGGCGGGGCTGCGCGCCGCATCGACGCCCGACGAGGTCGTCGCCATCGTCCGCGACGCCATCTCGGACGCGCCCGCCCCCGAGGCCCCTGCCTCGCGCGCCGCGGCACCGGCCGCCGCCGCCTCCGCCGACGACGCGCTCCTGATCGACGGCCGCCCCGCGCGCATCGTCGCGGTCACGGCGTGCGCCACCGGCATCGCCCACACCTTCATGGCCGCCGACGCGCTGACGGCGACGGGGCAGAAGGACGGCGTCGACCTGACCGTCGAGCCGCAGGGATCGAGTGGCTACAAGGCCATCGACCAGCGCATCATCGACGAGGCCGACGCCGTCATCTTCGCCGTCGACGTCGACGTCCGCGAGCAGGCGCGCTTCGCCGGCAAGCCGGTCGTCCGGGCTGGGGTCAAGCGCGGGATCGAGCAGCCCGCCCAGATGATCCGCGAGGCCGTCGCCGCCGCGAAGAACCCGAACGCGGCGCGCGTTCCGGCCGCGTCCGGCGGGAACGCGACCCGCGAAGCCGCACCCGCCTCGCTCGGCGGCGCGATCCGCCGGGCGCTGCTGACGGGTGTCAGCTACATGATCCCGTTCGTCGCCGGCGGCGGTCTGCTGATCGCGCTCGGTTTCGCTCTCGCGGGCTACCAGATCGCCTCGCCGCACGAGGGAGCCGACGTCAACAACGCCGTCTACGCCCTTCAGAACTTCACGCTGTGGAACCTCCCGCCCGAGGGGCTCGGGTACTACCTCGGTGCGGTCGCCTTCCAGATCGGTGGCCTCTCCTTCGGGTTCCTCGTCCCTGCCCTGGCCGGTTACATCGCCTACGGCATCGCCGATCGCCCCGGCATCGCGCCCGGTTTCGTCGCCGGTGCCGTCGCCACCTTCATGGGTGCCGGCTTCATCGGCGCGATCGTCGGCGGTCTGCTCGCCGGTCTCGCGGCGTGGTGGCTGAACCGTCTCGACGTGCCGCGCTGGCTGCGCGGTCTGATGCCCGTCGTCATCATCCCGCTGCTCGCTTCGATCTTCGCGTCGGGTCTTCTGCTGATGGTGTTCGGCGGCCCGATCGCCGCGCTCAGCGTGGCGCTGAACGGCTGGCTGGGAAGCCTCACCGGCGCCGGCGTGATCCTGCTGGGCGTCATCCTCGGTCTCATGATGTGCTTCGACCTCGGTGGTCCCGTCAACAAGGTCGCCTACGGCTTCGCCACCGCGAACCTGGCACAGGGCATCGCCGGCGACGAGCGTTACCTGCAGATCATGGCCGCGGTCATGGCGGCGGGGATGGTCCCGCCGCTCGCGATGGCGCTCGCGTCGACCGTCCTCGGCCGCAAGCTGTTCACGGCGCCCGAGCGCGAGAACGGCAAGGCTGCCTGGCTGCTCGGCGCCGCCTTCATCTCGGAGGGGGCGATCCCGTTCGCCGCAGCGGATGTCTTCCGCGTCATCCCGGCCATGATGCTCGGAGGCGCGGTCACCGGCGCGCTGTCGATGGCCTTTGCGGTCACCTCCCGCGCTCCGCACGGCGGCGTGTTCGTCTTCTTCGCGATCGACAACTTCTGGCTGTGGCTGGTCGCGATCGCGGCGGGCACCGTCGTCAGCGCCGTCGCCGTCGTGGTCCTGAAGCGCTTCGTCCGCCGCCGCCCGATCGAGGCGGATGTGCCCGCCGTCGCCGCCACGGCATAGTCTCGATACACCGACTCAAGGAGGAAGATCCACCATGGCCGAACGGACCGCAACCGTCGCGAGCAGCTCCGGACTGCACGCCCGCCCCGCAAAGCTCTTCGTGCAGGCGGTCAAGGAGACGGGCGTGCCCGTCACGATCGCCGTTCCCGGTGGCCCCGACCAGAACGCCGGCAGCATCCTGACCCTCATGGGTCTCGGTGCGACGCAGGGCACGGTCGTCACGCTCAAGGCCGAGGGCGAGGGCGCCGAGGAGGCTCTCGACAAGCTCGTCGCCTTCATCGAGACGGATCACGACGCCGAGTGAGGCTCGACCCCCACGAACGACGGATGCCGCGGAGCGCAAGCCCCGCGGCATCCGTCGTTCGTGCGTGCGATGTCAGAGGTCGGTCGATTCTCCCGGATCGAGGGTGACGAACTCGCCGCCGTTCTGCTCGGTCGCCCACTTCAGCCGGTCACGGTGCATCGCGAGACCCGCGCGGGAAAGCGTCATGTCGTGCGTGCCGAAGGCGCGGCGCGGCTTCACGGCGAGCACGTAGTCCATCGCCTCGCCGATCTTGAGCCACGGTGCGCCGATGGGCGCCGCGAGCAGACCGACTTCGACGCCCTCGGGGACGGCGTAGGAGTCGCCCGGGTAGTAGAAGTCGTCGTTCACGAGGACGCCGAGGTTGTCGATGACGGGGATCGACTCGTGGATCACGCTGTGGGTGCCGCCGAAGAAGCGGAGTCGGAAGGGACCCAGCTCGAGTTCGTCGCCGACTTCCACCGCGGTGACGTCGTAGTCGGATGCCGCGGCCACGACACCCGCAGGCCCGAAGATCGGCACACCCGGCGCCTGGGAGAGGACGGCGTCGAGCTGGGCGGGGGTCCAGTGGTCCGGGTGCTCGTGCGTGAGGATCACGCCGACCAGACCGTTCAGATCGTCGAGGGGCAGGGTGAAGGAACCGGGGTCGATGAGGAGGGTCTTGCCCTCGCTGTCGAGGCGGAGGCAGGCATGTTCGTGCTTCGTGACGCGCATCGTCCCAGTCAACTCAGCAGGGCGGGCTGTGGCAAGGGCGGCCCGATTTTGCACCGCTGTGAACGTCATGCATAATTGAACGGTTGCCTCCGCAGGGAGGGAACGGAAAAGTACGGCCCCATCGTATAGCGGCCTAGTACGCCGCCCTCTCACGGCGGTAACGCGGGTTCGAATCCCGCTGGGGTCACCAACAGAAAACCCCCGGTCAGACCGGGGGTTTTCGTCATTTCACACTCAGGGGTTTTAGAGCTTTTTTCGGGTTTGCCCACAATTTGCCCACGGTTCCCAGAGTCGATCTTTGACGGAGATCGTCGAAAGCTGTCCCCGATCGCTGATTCGAGCACATTTTTGACTGCGGTCCGACGCGCGATGAGGTGTCGGAGAGAGGTTCTTTCACGCGCGGATCGCCCTGCGCCGTTGGTGGCGTCGACGCCTACTTTTCGCTCGCTGTTGCGCCGTACAACTCGCCAACTGCGGTGTGAAGCGCGGCGCTGTTGAGCGAGACCGCGACCGCGTCGAGGTCTTCTTCGAACAGGTCGGCATACACGTCGAGCGTCACGCTCGCTTTCGCGTGTCCGAGCATCCGCTGGACCGCTTTGACGTTTGCACCCGCGGAGATGGCGAGGGACGCCGCGGTGTGGCGCAGTTCGTGAGGCGTAAGGCGGTCGAGGTCGATACTTGTGGCGGCGTCGTCGAACCAACCGATGCGGAAGACCGCGTTGCGCAGCCAGGTGCCCGTGCGCTGGCCGTAGAAGACTGGGTCCGATGGTTTGCGGCCCGCGATTTGCCGCGCGAGGTGGGGGACGAGGAACGCGGGCACCGGAATGGAGCGGTGCTCGTAGTCTTTCGGCGCTTCCTCCCGCTGGTAGCCCTTGACCATGACGACGGTCACCGCGACATTGAGACGTCCACGCTCGAGATCGACATCCTTCACGCGGAGCCCGGACAGCTCACCCCAGCGAAGGCCGCAATAGGCGAGGACGAGCACGAGGATGTCGTATCCCAGGTCCGCACCATGAGGCTGCTCACCAACCGCGTGGGCGAGCTGTCCCACCTGCGTGTGGCTCAGGTATCGTTTGCGTTTTTGAACCGTTCGGGCGAGCCTGAGCGATGCGGCGGGGTTGTACGAAATTCGTCCGTCTTCCACGGCGAGCGTGAGGGCGCCTGAGAGGACGAGAACGATCTTCCGCACGGTGGCGGGCTCGCCGGGGAGCTTGGACGCCCACTGTTGAACTCCGAGGCGGGTCAGATCTCCGAGTGCGACGTGCCCGAGCTGCGGCTTGACGTGCTTGCTGATGATCGACTCAATGCGCGCATGCGTAGTCGCACGAATATCGGAGCGCGATGCCAGCCAGATGTCCATCCACTGTGCGATCGTGACGCGCGCGCGACCCGGATCAATGTACCCGCCCCGCGCTTTGTCTATCTCGACGGACGCCAAGAAGAGTTCGGCTTCGCGCTTGGTGCGAAATCCGCGCTTGTCTGTCTGCGAGTGGTCGGGCTTCCGGTAACGCACGCGGTAGCGGCGCCCGTGCGCTGATTCGTACGGCGTGACACTGCCCATGATGGGGGAGTGTAGACCGGATCCGCGACCTTTCCCACCGGCTCCAAGGCGTGCGGCTGCGTTTGGCGAGCTGGGCCATGCGCAGTTCGATGTGCGAGACCGAGTCCAGTTCGAATGGACTTTCTTCTCCACCAGCTGGGCGGACCACACAGCCCAGTCGGCCGGCAAAGGGTGCGTTCCCTCCCCGCGCCGGAGTTCAGATCAAGCTCGGAGCGATCGCCACCGCGACGAAACCTGACACGAGCACGGCGACCGCGAGTACCAGCGCGGTCGCTTGCACGCTGCTGGGGGCCGCCGGTACGGCCGATCCTGGCATCTCCTCGGGCGCGGCGCGGAATGGGCTGGTGAACAGGCGAAGGTAGTAGAAGAGGCTGACCACCGTGTTGATCGCCGCGACGACGACGAGCCAGACGAGTCCGCCATCCCACGTGGATGTGAACACGGCGAGTTTGCCGAAGAAGACGGCGGTGGGCGGTGTTCCCACCAGGCTGAGCGCGCCGATCACGAGCGTTGCGGTCAGCCACGGATGCCGGCGTGCGGCACCGGCGAAGTCGTCGATACGCTCGCGTTCGGGCAGCGTAGAGAAGGCGGCGAAGACGGTCAGGTTCGAGATGCTGTACAGCACCAGGTAGGCGAGCAGACTCGCCGGAGCAGTGGGGGCGGCGCCGATGACCGCGATCGGCATCAGCAGATATCCGACCTGACTCACGGTGGACCAGCCCATCAGGCGGCGCACGTTGCGCTGTGCCAGCGCGGCAAGATTCCCCACGGTCATGCTCAGTGCCGCGAGCACTCCGATGAGGAGCGGAACGTCGATGCTCGACGGCATCACGGTCACCACACGGGCGATGGCAACGAGCGCGCCGATCTTGGGGACTGTTGTCAAGAACGCGCCGACAGCGGTGCCTGCGGCTTCGGTGGCGTCGGGCACCCAGAAATGCCCCGGCACCCCTCCTGCCTTGAAGAGGAGACCGATGATGGTCGCAACGACACCCAAGACGACCGCAGCGGTCGGGGCTGCCGCGAGGGCGGTGTTCATGGTCGCGTAGCTACTCGTGCCGGCGAGGCTGGTCAAAAGTGCCACTCCCGCGAGCAGAAGGACACCGAACAGCGCCCCCATCAGATACGTCTTCAGAGTCGCTTCGGCGGCATGGGCAGTACGTCTGATCCCGATGAGCGCGTACAGCGGGATACTCGTGAGAAGGAACGCCGCAATCAGGACGAGCAGGTCTGTCGCTCCGCCCATCACGACGGTGCCGAGGGTGGCCAGGAGGAGGAGCGTGTACGTTTCGCTTTCCCTGGGGGAGCCGCGGAAGTCGCGCCGTCCAATCAGGACCACGACCACCGTGCACAGGGGAGCGAGAACGCGCACGAGCATTGTCGGGGCGTCGATGGCGTAGGTCCCCTCGAAGATCGCACCCCCCGCCTGCCCGGCAGCTCCCGCGGCGACGCCCGCACTGACGACGAGCGCCCCGAGCGTGAACCAACGGATGATGACCTGGCCTCGGCGTGGCAGGAAGCTGCCGCCGAGCAACGCGATCACCGCGGCGGCGAGGAGCACCGCTTCGGGGATCAGCGCGGAATAGTTCATAGACATCGATGTCACGGGCCGAGCACGCCGATCAACTGGTCGGCCGCGGGGGCGATGAGTTCGATCAGTGGGCCGGGGAAGATGCCGATGATCACGGACAACCCCAGAAGCACAACGAGTGGGACGATCTCATGGCGCCGGAGGTCATCGAATCCGGGCGATAGGCCGGTGGTGGGGCCGGTGAAGACTCGCTGGAAGGCGCGCAAGAACAGCACGGCCACGACCAGAATGCCCGGTAGTGCCAGCGCCGCCCACAGCGTCGTGCCGATACTGCCCGTGAAGATCTGGAACTCTGCGATGAATCCGCTGAAGCCGGGAAGGCCGAGGGAGGCGAACGCGGCGATGGCGAAGAAGCCCGCGAACCGCGGGGCGGGCGAGGCGAGTCCCCCGTAACGGCGGAGATCGTAGCTGCCGGTGCGATCCCAGAACACTCCCGCGAGCAGAAACAGTGCGCCGGTGATCAGACCGTGCGACACCATCTGAATCACGGCGCCGGTGATTGCAAGGTGCTGCGCCTGCTCGCTGTCCTGGGACACGATACCGGCGGCACCGACGGCGAGGATCACGTAGCCCATGTGGTTGATCGAGGTGAACGCGATCATCCGCTTTACGTCCGTCTGCGCCAGTGCGACGAGCGCGCCGTAGAGCACCGACACGATTCCCACCGCGACGATCACCCACGCGCCAGCTCTCCAGGCATCCGGAAGCATCGGCATCGCGATGCGCACGAAACCGTACGTGCCCATCTTCAACATCACGGCGGCGAGCACGACGGACCCGATGCTCGGGGCATCGGTGTGGGCAGGGGGTAGCCAGGAGTGGAACGGGAACGTCGGGGTCTTGATCGCCAAGCCGACCACGATCGCGGTGAGAATGAGGCCACCGGTCACCGCGTTGCCCGTGAAAGCTCCCGCCTGGGACAGCTCGATCATGTCGAACGTGTGAGGGGAGGAGTTCAGGTAGAGCCCGATGAACCCCAGCAGCAAGGCCAGCGATCCCAGGAACGTGTACAGGAAGAACTTCAGTGCGGATCGGCGGGCGTTGCCATGACCCCATCCGGCGATGACGAAGTACATCCCCACGATCGACAGATCGAACCAGAGGAAGAACAAGATGAGGTCTTGGGCGGCGAAGAGCCCGAGGCACGTGGTCTGCAGGAACAAAAACAGCGCGGCCTGTGCGCGCGGTCGATCCTCAGTCCGGAGGGACCACACGGCGCTCGCGACGAAAATCACCCCGGTCAGCAGGAGCAGCGGGAGCGAGAACCCGTCGACGCCGATGTGATAGCTCGTGCCGACGCCCGGCATCCATGCCAGCTGCTCCTCCGCGACAAGGCCATTGCCGCTCGTGGGCCCGGCCACCGTGATGACGACGATCAGGGCCAGATCGACGAGTGTCGTGGTCAGCCACACCCAGCGCGCTGCGGCCGGGGTGATTCTTCTGAGCACCGCGAGGAGAATGCCGACGGCGACCGGCAAGAAGATGACAATGCTGAGCACGGGGCTACCTCACAACAATCAGGAGCACGACGAGGGCGACGGCGACGACGGCGCCGGCGGCGTAGTAGTCGGCGATGCGACCCGACTGGGAACGTCGGGCAAACCTACCGGCAGAGCGGGTGAACGTCACGACGCGACCCACCGCACCGTCGACCTCGCCGTCGAGCGACCGCGTGGCGGTCGCCGTCCGATCGAGGGTACGCGGCGCGGCATCGATTGCGTCGTCGAGTCTGTCATCACTGTGACCGACACGACCGGCCACGGCCTGCAGGGCGCCAGGTGACCGATCAATCAGCGCGTCGAGGAGGACATCGAAACGAGCCAGAGCGGCGGCGAAGACCTCCAGCGGGCGGCCGACGATGGTGATGGCGGCGCGCTCCAGACCGAACCACGTCGCCGAGCCAGGAACCGGCGGAAGCCGATACCGCAGCACGACAAGAACGACGATGAGGGCAAGGATCGCTGATGCCGCCAGCTCGGCGATGCTGCTCTGAGGCTGCCCTGCTGCGCCGATGGTTTCGCGGAACGGAGCATCCACACCGGGAGCAGCGAGGATTCCCAGAACAGCCGCCCCGACCGCCAGGACAGCGAGCGGGCCGTTCGCGCCGGCAGGAATGTGCCGTGTTCCCTGCTGCTCGGCATCCCACTCCGCCTCACGCGCCGCGTCCTGCGCAGGGGCCGCCCACGCCACTCCGATGATTTTCGCCGAATATGCCGCCGCCAGTACCGCCCCCACCAGGCCAGCCGCGTACAGAGCGGGGCTCGCTTCGAGCGCGGCCGCGAGAACAGAGTCTTTGGTGAGCCAGAGCGAGAGCGGTGGGATGCCGGCGAGCGAGAGTGCTCCGATCAGGAACGTCACTCCGACGAGAGGCCACCGCCGGCCGACGCCACGCAACGCGTGCAACTGTTTGGTGCCCGTTGCTGCCAGCCACGCGCCCGCGATGAGGAACAGCAGCGCCTTGGTGGCCGCGTGTGCGATCAGCTGCGCAGTTCCCCCCGCTGTCGCCCCGATGCCGGCGGCGAGGGTCACAAATCCCAGTTGCGCGGCGGTGGATGCGGCGAGGAGCTGTTTGAGGTCGGACTGGCCGATGGCGATTACACCCAAAACGATGGTCGTGGCCGCACCGATCCATGCGGCCGCCCATCCCGCCCAGCCGGACGCGAGCAAGAGTGGACTCAGTCGAAGCAGCAGGTATCCGCCCATGGCAACCATCGCGGCGGAGTGCAGCAAGGCGCTCACGGGGCTGGGCCCTTCCATGGCGCGGGACAACCAGAAGCTGAAGGGGAGTTGCGCGGCCTTTCCCAGGCCGGCGATCAGAACTCCCGCCGCGATGATCGACAGCCAGGGCGCCGAGGCGCTACTCAGATCGTCGAGTTGCCAGTCCACGCCCGCGACGATGGCCACACCCGCAGCCAGATACAGGCCGAGGTCGGCCGTCCGTGTCACGGTGAATGCGACGAAACCCGCGGGAATGGTGCGGGCGTTCTGCCAGTAAAAGCCGATGAGAGCGTACGAGGTGGCGCCCATGATCTCCCACGCGGCCAGCAACGACACCAGCGACGTCGACGTCACCGTGATGAGCACGGCAGCGATGAACACCAACATCAGACCATGGAAACGGGCCTCGGGCTGGGTCCGCTCGGCAACAGCGAAGACCAAGACGAGGAGCGCGACGGCGGTGATCATCGGCAGGAGGACGGCGGAAAGCCCGTCGACGACCAGGGTTGCACCGCCTGGCCCGATAAAGGCCGCCTCCCACCGCGGCCGGGTAAGGGCCGCAGCGATCGCGGCCCCCAGGGTCACCGTGGCGACCGCTATCGATGTGACCGGAGCGACCCTGTCGAAGCGGCGCCCGCCGAGGAGGAGGGCGGTGCCGGCAACCGCCGGCAAGGCGATCAGGATGATCAGCAGGAGACTCATCCGTTCAGGTCCGTTGCCGAATCGATCATGTCGGACCCTCGGGAGCGGTGCACGATCGTGGCCGCCGCGAATCCCATCGCCATCTCCACCGTCATCGCCGCGAGGATAACGATCATCAGGGTCTGGCCGTCGGGCGTGGGCGCGAGGAACCACCACAGCGCACCTGCCGCGAGGAGTACACCGTTGATCATCAGTTCGATGCCCATCATCACCATGACGACAACCTGCTGCGAGAGGGCGCCATACAGCCCGACGGCAAAAAGTGCCGCCGCGACGACGAGCACGAGCGGGAGGATCAATTGTGGTGCCCCCCTGCCATCGACGAGTCGGGCGGCATCGGCGTACCGTCGCCCTCTTCGTCGTCACGATCCTCACCAGCTGGGTCGGAACGGCCGTGCGGATTGGCCAGCACCAGTGCCGCGACAATCGTGGCGAACAGAACGGGGCTGATGACGAGCATCACCAGCATTTTCGAGCCCATGATCGCATCACCCAGTGACCTGACGAGGTCCGCGGCAGGTTCACCGGCACGCGCGGGCCAAGGGATGACAAACGCTGCCACCGCCAGCAGCACGAACACGACCGCCGCGATGATCATCGAACGGCGTTTGCTGTGAGTCATATCCATCGGCATCAACGCCGGGTTCATTCCCATGAACATCACCATGAAAACGGCCATGATCGCCATCTCCATCAACATCATCAAGATGGTGATCACCCCGATATAGTCCAAGTTCAAGACAACGAGGATCGCGCCGACACACACGAACGACACCGCAAGGGCGTAGGTAGCCCGCGCCATCGAGTTGACCACGAAGACGGCGATGCCGCTCGCGACAGCAACCACAGCGAACAACCAGAACAGCGCAGCCGCGATCACAGGGCACCCCCGTTGACGCCCACGATCACGGCGACGACGGCGACCTGAACGATCGTCAACGGCAAAATGATGACCCACGCGAGCCCCGCGAGACGGTCAGGTCGAATCATCGGGAAGAGTCGTCGCACCGTCAACATCCCCGCCAGCACGACCAGCGTCTTGATGAGCACCCACATCGACGGTGGCAGCCACGGACCGCTTCCGCCACCGAGGAACAGCGGCACCGCGAACGCGGCACCCGCGACGAGGACGGCGTACCGACCCACGAGAACGAGCAGCCGGTCGACGCCGCTCAGCTCGGCAATCACGCCAGAGGCGATATCGCCGCTCATCGCGGTATGGAAAGGACCCCACGACGAGAACGCCACCACGGATGCGACGAAAATCAGGAATGCCACCGGCATCCAGACGACAAACCACAGGTTGCCCTGCGCGTCCTGCACATCGAGCATGCGAAGGCTCCCCGCCGCGATGGCCGGCGCGGTCAGCGCGAACATCAGCGGAAGCTCGTACGAGAGGGCAAGTGCAAGGAAACGGTATCCACCCACCAGCGACCAGGAACTGTTGGCTCCCCACCCGAGCAACCACCACAGCGCCCACAACAACACGTCGACGGCATTGAACCACACCAGACCCACGGGCAGGTCGGCCAGGACGAAGGATCCGAAAGGGATCACCAGCATCTTCAGCATGCCCGCGATGACCAGTCCTGCGCCGGCGATACGCCACAGCAACGAATCTGCCCCCGCAAGAGTGCGGCGTTGCTGGCGGAGCAGGCGGCTCACCTCTCGAAGGGGTGCGGCGGCTGCGGTTGCGACCGGTGAGCCGACAGATCGAGCATCAAGCATCGCGTTCGCGGCCGCCGCTGCCCAGGCGACCACGACGAGACCGCCCGCGACGAGTAGCACGGCGACGAAACCCGTCGCCACCTCACCCACGCGGCACCCGCTCCCGTGAGAACGCATGTTCCAGCCCGAGGGATGCCACAATCAGGCGGACGGCCGAGAGTTCGTGCCCGACGACCGCGCTGCGGATCACCTCGCTGGTCGCACTGTCCGCGGCGGACCCGAGCGCCAGACGGCTTGGGGGAGCCGCTTCAGGGTCAAGCAACGCGGAGCAGGTGCGCAGCCAACCAACGAGTGTGCCACGCGGATCGATGGATTCGTCCGCCGCGATACCCTTCGCGCTCCACGCCAGCGTCCGTGACCGCTCTGCGCGGCGGGTAAGACGGACCAATCGGGGTCGCACTTTCTCGAGCGGTACATCACCAATGAGGTCGTTGCGGACACGCCGCGCCTGCGCGGCCATCGGATCCCAGCCGACCACGGCCAGAACTCGCGATGCTGCATCGCACAAGCGGGCGGCATCCTCCCGAACAGATCCCGCAGGCAATTCGTTGGCGTCACCCCACTCGATCTCCACATCGGTGACCAGATCACCATGCAACGTGCAGTGCACAACGAGCGCGGCGGGCCAATCCGACAGAATCGGACCCAGGGTGAGGTGGGTGGCATCCATCTCCAACCCATCACGGTCCTCCGATCCGCCAGCAAGGGGGATACCGCCGGGGCCAGACATATCCATTCCGTGACCCGAGTGGTCCATGTCGTGTCCGGACTGGCCCATTTCGTGTCCGGAGTGGTCCATGTCGTGACCGGACATGTCCATGTCGTGCCCGGACTGGCCCATTTCGTGTCCGGAGTGGCCCGTGTCGTGGGGCATTTCCATGTCGTGTCCGGAGTGGCCCATTTCGTGTCCGGAGTGGTCCGTGTCGTGACCGGGCATGTCCATGTCGTGTCCGGACTGGCCCATTTCGTGTCCGGAGTGGTCTGTGTCGTGGGGCATGTCCATGTCGTGTCCGGAGTGGTCCATTGACATCTCGGCGACGACGGGCGGCTTGCTCGCCTGCTCACTTCGAGCCCGCATGCGCTGGGTTGTGGTGTCGCGGAGGTCCTCAACAACGGCATCCAACGTCGACGACAGGTCTGCAACATTAGTCACAATGGCGCGCGCACGAGGGGCGGGAACCTGCTGCCACACCGAATCAATCAACGCGCTCAGCGCCGCCTCCGGTCGTCCGCAGACCAGCAGCGCGTCACTGTCTGCGGGCGCACACGCCAGTGCCCAGCCGCGAGCCGTGACCGCAGCCTCAACCCTCATCCGCAAAAGACCCGAGCCGGGGGCCTCGACGATCATGACGTGAACGCGCTTCACCGCGGCATTGGCCACCCACCCGGTCAGACCCATCGGAAGGCCCCTTCACGCCACGCCCACACAACGCCCGCGACCAACAGCGCGAGAAACACGAACATCTCGATGATGGCTTCGGCACCGCGTTCGGCCACGATAACCGCCCACGGATACATGAACAGCATCTCGACATCAAAAGCGAGGAACACCAGCGCAATCGGGTACCAGCGTGCGTGATACCGGGACAGCGCATGTTCGCGTGGTTCCCAGCCGGACTGGAACGGGAGGACCTCCACGACCTCCCGGGAAACCGCCGCAAACCGACCCACCATGTACACCAATCCGACCGCGGCGAGACCGAGGCCGATCACCATGAAGACGCTGATGTAGGGGGACATGCTTCGCATCTCACTTCCGGATCGGCGAAGGTAGCGCGGTCATGCCCGAGCTTAGGCTGTAGTCGTAGGAATCTCCCGGGTTCCGCCGGTTTGATGTCGTAGTGAAACGCAGATCGGTAGTTGGCGGTGAAATCGGAGGACGAATGGAATGGCTGGTGCGCGCCGCGGGAGCAGTGATCGTCTTACTGGTACTCCGCGACATGTTCCACACTCTGGGCCACCCGGAAGGGCAGGGTAGTCTCAGTCGACTGGTGCTGCGCACTATCTGGCGAATGTCACAGTACCGCCAGGGACGCGGACGGCTGGGCCAGCTCAGCGGACCCCTGGGGTTGTCGACCGTCATTGTCACGTGGGGCACGCTCGCGGTAGTCGGTTGGGCGCTGCTCTACCTGCCTTCGGTTCCCGAAGGCTTCATCTATGGTCCTGGCTCCGCCACGGATAGCGCGAACGCTCCGCTGGACGCTTTGTACATCTCGATGATCACGATCTCGACACTCGGTTTCGGGGACGTCGTGCCTGCGCCGGGATGGCTGCGCATGGCCGTCCCTCTTGAGGCCCTTTTCGGATTTGGACTCCTGACGGTCGCTGTGTCATGGGTACTGCAGATCTATCCAGCGTTGGCTAGGCGCAGAGTGCTGGCGATCACGCTGTCAACAATGCGGCGCGCAGAGGTTGTCGGGGGAAACCAGGATGCTGATTCCGTGATTCTGCCAGTTCTGTTGGAGCAGCTGGCGACCGCCATCATCCAGGCCAGGGTCGACCTCAGCGAATACTCCGAAACCTACTATTTTCGCGACACCGACCCCAACTCGTCGCTGGCGGCGATGCTGCCCTACGCCGCGGACCTCGCCGGAGTTGCGAAGGAGTCATCGCAGCCTGACATGCGCATCGCGGCACGCCTATTGACCGGGGCGCTGGAGGAGTTCGCCGGGGTCCTCCAGGGTCGGTTCCCACGCACTACTCCCACGATGTCCGACTTGCTTGCGGCATATGCGATCGACCATGGTCATGACCCCGTCAAATACAACAGCTCACCATAGGGTCCGCCTACCACACCCACCCACCGTGTTCAATCGACTTCGGTATCGACCCGCCGCAGGTGACGTTGTACTTGCAGTAGGGGATGCACGCACGGACCGACTTGGAGCGACTATTTGGCTCCGCCTGAACGATGCAAACGGCGATAGTCGTTGCGGTCAGATGTGCCGCCGGATGCGTTGGCAGTGTGGATCGATCGATTCAGCCGACGGAGATGACTCCCATCATGCCGTTGACTTCATGGTCGAGGATGTGGCAGTGGTAGACGGTCTTGCCGCTGAAGTCTTCGAAGGCGATGCGCACGATTGAACTGCTTTGGGCTGGCACGTTGACCACATCCTGCCAGGTGGGCATTGTGGCCGTCTCTGATCCGATGCTGAGCACTTGCATGGGCCAGACGTGGAGGTGGAACGGATGATCCATCGGGCTCGTGTTGATGATCTTCCACTCTTCCACGGTCCCCGACGTGACATGGTGATCCACGCTGCCGGGGTCGAAGGTTGTGCCGTCAATGGTGAAGCTCATCATTCCGCCGCCCATCCCGCCCATCCCCATTGCCATGATCAAGGTGCGGTCGCGTGAGATGGTCCTGTACCTCAGGTCGCGAGGGGCCGATGCCACAGCAAGCTCGTTCGCGGGGGACACCGCAGATCCCGCCACCACCACAGTGGCGGGGTCCACGGCCGCCGTTGATCGTGTACTGCCTCCCAGCATCCCCGCGGAGCCGCGGTCTACTGGCACCGCCCGCAGCACGGAGTTGCCCGGCGCCATGGTCACGATCACGTCGGCCCGGTTTCCTGGCAGTAGTCGTAGGGATGTGGCATCGAGGGGTGCTCCGAATCGGCCAGAATCGTTGCCGAGCAGTTGGAGGCGTTGACCGTCCAACCGCAAGTCGAGGTAGCGCGAGGTACAGGCGTTGACGACGCGCCAGCGTTCTCGGTCTCCCGGACGGGCGGTCACAGTTGAACCCAGTTGGCCGTTCACCAGCACCGTCGCGCCCTCGCGGCCGTTCATTCGCTCGGTTTGCGATGCCTGCACGATCTGGCCAGACGAGCCGAAGGTCATGTCGGAGATGACGAGCACCCGCTCGAAGCTGACACCGATAGGCGTCGGGTCCTCGACGATGATGGCACCGTAGAGGCCACCGAAGACCTGGTCGGCTGCCAGGCCGTGATGGTGGGGTGATACCAGTACACGCCCGGCAGGTGGTTCGCGGGAATCTCGTAGCGGTAGTCCGCTGAGGTCCCAGGGTCGATTCGCCGGAAGACGTTGTCGCTGGTGCCCTCGGGCGAGATGTGCAGTCCGTGGGTGTGCAAGTTGGCGGGCTTTGGAGTTGGTTCCGCATCGCGATCGATAGCACATCTCCGGAGCGCACCACCAGCGTCGGACCGGGTACCCCGCCGTTGTAGGTGAGGGCTGAACGGGCGTACCGCCGATGGTCAGTGCCGATCCGGACGCGACCAGAGCGACATCAAGTAGCCCGTTCACACTTCTGAGCACCTCAGGTTCCGTTAGTTCGCTTCCTCCGCCGGTGCCAACGTTAGACGTCACCGAACCGGGAGCAGGGGACTGGCTGCTCCACAGCAGTCCCGTACCGCCGGCGACGACGAAAGCGGCACTAATCCCGCCGAGGGTCAGAGCGGCGCGCCGGGTGATTGGTTCCACTACGGCTTCAGACCCAACGTGGCCAGGCGCTCCCGGTACTCCTCGGAGGTCAGCTCACCCTTCGCATACCGCTCATCCAGGATCTGTTTCGGGGTTGTGGGCTTCCCCTCGTATCGTGGAGATATCGCTTAAAAGGGAGTGGCGATGAACAGGTATCAGAAGTTCGATGATGACTTCAAACAGGGTGCGGTGCGGATCGTCGAGGAGACGGGTAAGCCGGCCGCGCAGGTCGCCCGGGAGCTGGGTGTCAACGAGGGCACGTTGGGGAACTGGGTGGTCAAAGCACGCCGGGCACGCGATGGCGGCGATGGGTCGTTGACCGAGTCGGAGCGTGCGGAGCTGGTGCGGTTGCGGAAGGAGAACACCGAGCTGCGCATGCAGCGTGATGTCCTCAAACGATCGACGGCTCTCTGGGTCCAGGAGGCGATGGGTCGGTAGCGGTGGCCGCACACATCACCACCCAGAGGGCCGAGTACCACGTGCCGATCGCTGTCGCGTGCCGGGCGCTGGGAGTATCCCCGGCCTGGTATTACAAGTGGCGCCATGGTGACCCCTCGGCCGCGCATGCCCGTCACGGTCAGCTTCAGATCGCAACCCGTCGGCTGTTCGCCGCGCATCGCGGCACCTATGGGTCGCCGCGGATCGTCGCGGACCTGCGGGACGAGGGCTGGCGGGTGAGCGTGAACACCGTCGCGGGGGTGATGGCCGAGTTGGGGTTGCGTTCTCGGGCGAAACATCGGCGGAAGGGCACCACCCGGCAGGGCCGGGGCAGGTGGCGGGCTGCGGACCTGATCAACCGCGATTTCGGTACCGATCGGATCAACCACAAATGGTATGGCGATGGCACCGAGATCGTCACTGGTGAGGGCAAGCTCTACCTGGACAGTGTGCTGGATATGGGTGGGCGCCGCATCGTCGGATACGCGATGGGGGAACATCACGACGCGCCGCTGGCGGAGGCGGCGTTGCAGATGGCGGTCGCTGTCCGCGGTGGCCGTGATGCGATCAGCGGCGTCATTATGCACACGGACAGTGAGACTGTTCGTGCTGGTGTTCTCGGGGGTCCTGACCCTCACAGCGATGGACGCGCGAGGATGTTGGTGCCGGGTGTTCTCAGGGGTTCCTGACTCTCACTCCGATCGACATTTGCTGTCTTTCCTCGGATCTGTCGGTCTCCTGAGAACACCCGGTGAGGCGTCACGCCTCGCCGCCGGAGTGACCTAAGGAGAGCCTGCGCCAACAGGTGCTCATCACTGTCTTGTCCGCCGGTCTGGTGGTGCGCGATGCCGTTCCCCGCCCATGCGAACAGATCGGAGCACGACATGACCATCATCCCCGACACCACCCGGCGACCTCAACCACGAACACCAGTGTTCGCCGGCGTCGACACCCACAAGGAGATCCACGTCGCTGCGGTCATCGATCCAGCTGGCACGGTCCTTGGAACGCATAGTTTCTCCACAACACGCGCGGGCTACCGGGCGTTGCTGGCATGGGTGCGCAGCCACGGCGATCTGATTCGGATCGGGATCGAGGGCACCGGGTCCTACGGCGCCGGTCTCACACGGCACCTCGCCAAGCACGATGTCGTGGTCCTCGAAGTCGATCGACCTGATCGTTCGGATCGTCGCCGGAAGGGCAAGGACGACGATCTCGACGCGATCAACGCTGCCCGCGCCGCGCTACACGAGCGACGCACGACGATCCCGAAGTCCAAGGACGGCGCGGTCGAGGCCCTCAGAATCCTGCGGGTCGCACGCGCCCAAGCCGTCCGCGAACGACGGAACACGTTGCAGTTGCAGAGGATGTCGATCGTCGCGGCTCCGGACGAAGTCCGTGACCAGGTTCGCAATCTGACCCGCATGCAGCTGATTCGTCATCTCGCCGCCTGGCGACCCGATGTCTCCAACGCGACCGACCCGGTCATCGCCTACCGGGTCGCGCTCAAATCGTTCGGTCGCCGCTATCTCGAACTCACGGACGAGATCTCCGACCTCGACGACCTCATCAACCCGATCGTGCAAGCACTCGCACCGCAACTGCTGGAACGGGTCGGGATCGGCATCGAGGTCGCCGGCCAGCTGCTGGTCACCGCTGGCGACAACCCGGACCGGCTGCGCTCAGAAGCCGCGTTCGCGATGCTCTGCGGCGTCTCACCCCTGCCCGCCTCATCAGGGATGACCCAGCGCCACCGTCTCAACCGCGGCGGTGACAGGCAAGCCAACCGCGCCCTCCATCTCGCCGTGATCAGCCGCCTCAGGCTCGACCCCAGAACGAAGGCTTACGTCGCGAAGAAGACCGCCGAAGGACATTCCAAAATGGAGATCATCCGCTGCTTGAAGCGCTACCTCGCCCGCGAGGTCTACTTCCTCCTCAACCCCGGCATCCAGCACATCACCCCGAACACCAAACCACGCAAAATTGCCGCTTGACTCTTAGGAGAGCATCCACGGCTCGGTCTACACCTCGAAGGCCTACGTGAAGCTCTGCAACGACCTGAAGGTCACCCAGTCCATGGGGGCTATCGGGACCAGTGCCGACAACTCATTGGCGGAGAGCTTCAACGCCGCGCTGAAACGCGAGCTCCTCGCCGGGCGCCCTGCGTTCCCAGATCAGGCCACCGCCTACCGGGCCGTGTTCCGGTGGGCCAACCGCTACAACACTCGCCGACGCCACTCCGCGATCGGCAACATCTCACCCAACGCCTACGAAGCGACCACATCCGCTACCCTCGCGGAAGCAGCATAACCGAAGCGACACCGTGTCCACGATCAAGGGTCAAGGCCCGAGAGCTAGTCAGCGGCTGTCGTGCCAAGGCCGATCGGACGATATGTCGTGCGTCCACTCGCAGTGCGGTAACACGCACCACAATTGAGGGAGCAAATCGTGCAAAAAACGTCGCTCACAGCGCTCGTGCGACAGCAGTTCGAGCTTGCTCACGTCGCGTCCAGCGGCCGGAGCGCGACAACCGTGTACGGCGGCCACGAACACGTCCTCCGACAGACCGTGATCGCTCTACAGTCAGGCAGGGAACTCAGCGAGCACTCCAGCCCGGGCGAGGCAACCATCTATGTCCTGTCCGGACGGGTCTTGCTCGAAAGCGAGAACATGTCCTGGTCGGGCTGGATCGGTGACCTTCTCATCGTCCCCGCGGCCAATCACACTCTCAAGGCGGTGGAAGATTCTGCCGTACTGCTCACCGTTGCCAAGCTGATCTGAGCACTACCCGGTACGTGCACGCCACTACCGGGCCGGCCGAGTCAGCAAGAGCCGGACATTCCCTGCACGGGCCCGGCCGGCCTTCTCTCGCCAACTCGATGGGCCCGACGAATTACCGAGCACGCTGGACCATATCGAAAACGACATATTCGTGACAAAAGTTGAACCGAGCCGGAGGTGCTCGTCGCGGCAGCTGCGGGCCGCCCAATCGTGACCTGGCCGGTCGCTTCGGTGAGCGCCGTCTTCGGTCTCGTCCGGTGGCGCACGTTCCCGCTCTCACGGTCAGGACCGTGACGGTTCTTCTCGTGCCCGAGGTGCTCGGTGAGCTCCTCGCTCAGCGCGGTCTCGAGCACGTTCTTCGTGAACTGCTTCAACAGGCCGTCCGGGCCCGTCAGAGCAAGGCACTGCTCTTTGGCTAGACGGACCAGCTCGGCAGCCGCAGCAGCCTCCGCGGATCGGTCATCATCATGGTGTTTCTTCGAACCCACAACTTCCAGTGTCGTAGTCATCACGGCACCTTCCCCGCCACGCTCACGCGCGGCGCGTCAGGCCTGAAACACCGTATAGTTCGCCGTCCCGTGCTCTGCGCCGTCCCTCTAGTTAGCGGAAGGATCGACCGCCACTGACCCGCGGGTGTGCGACGACGCTATGGTCGCCGCCGAAGATGCTCGTGGCAGGACCGTGGGTTGCCCGCGAAGTCGATTTCCGCGAGAGATGAGCCGATCGTGGGTGCCGCTACTGGGGCTTCGACACGAAGGAAGTCTGGACCTTCGTGATCTGGGTCCTCTACGCCGGATACATCCACGCCCGCGCGACACGCGGATGGCGCGGCACCCGGTCGGCATGGCTGTCGATCATCGGCTTCTCAGCCGTCATGTTCAACTTCACGATCGTGAACATGTTCTTCAAGGGTTTGCACGTCTACAGCGGGCTGAACTACACAGTTTGTAGTAGCCCTATTTTGGTGACGGGGTCGGCCGTCAGGCTCAGTGATCTTCCCGCCATTTAGGATCACGCTCGAGGATGGCCCGAGAGTGTTGCTGCCGGTGTTAGTGATGGCCGCGGCCCATTCACGGTTCTTCACCGCCCGAATGACCTCGACGCGCGCGACAGTCCTCAGAGATCGATTCCCGCATACTTCCCCCGTAACGGCTGACCTTCTCGCGGCCTACGCCGCCGACCACGGGCGCCGTCGCATGGATGGCGATCGCGATCAATAGCCTCATCGCCTAAGCAGTAGCGAAGCGTCGCATCAAGCGGACGATTAGTTGCGTCCGGTTGGGCGCCATCACGAGCGGACGAGCCGGGCGATGGCGTCGGTGGCTTCTTTGATCTTCGCGTCGGCTTCGTCGCCGCCGGCCCGAGCGGCGTCGAGCACGCAGTGTTTGAGGTGGTCGTCCACGAGTCCGAGCGCGACCGCTTGCAGAGCGTTGGTGAGTGCGCTGACCTGCGTGAGGATGTCGATGCAGTACTTCTCTTCTTCGACCATGCGGGAGATTCCGCGAGCTTGCCCTTCGATGCGCTTCATCCGACTGAGGTACTTGGCCTTGTCGGTGATGTAGCCGTGGTGCGCGTGTGGTTCTTCTGCGCTCGCGTCTTCCGTGGTGCTGTGCGGCATGGTCGGCTTCTTTCGTTACGCGTTTTGCAGCGCGGGAGTGGGGGCGGGTTGCGACGCGGGGGACGCGGTCGCGTGGGAGCGGAAGCGGCGCAGGCGAAGGCTGTTGCCGACGACGAAGACGCTGGAGAAGGCCATTGCGGCGCCGGCGATCATGGGGTTGAGGAGCCCGAATGCGGCGAGGGGGATCGCGGCAGCGTTGTACGCGAAGGCCCAGAACAGGTTGCCTCTGATGGTGCCCAGGGTGCGGCGGGAGAGGCGGATGGCGTCGGCGGCGGAACGGAGGTCGCCGCGGACGAGGGTGATGTCGGATGCTTCGATTGCGACGTCGCTGCCGGTGCCCATGGCCATGCCGAGGTCGGCCTGCGCGAGGGCCGCGGCATCGTTGACGCCGTCGCCGACCATCGCGACGACTTTGCCTTCGCCCTGCAGGCGTGTGATCACGTCGACCTTTTCGGAGGGGAGGACTTCGGCGATGACCTGATCGATGCCGACCTGGCCCGCGATGTGCGCGGCGGCTGTCGGGTTGTCGCCGGTGAGGAGGATCGGGGTGAGGCCCAGGGCCTTGAACTGTGTGATTGCCTCGACGCTGGTGGGTTTGATCTGGTCGGCGACGACCAGGACTCCGCGAGCTTTACCGTCCCACGCGACGAGTACCGCGGTCTGCCCGTGAGCTTCGGCCGCGTCTTTCGCGGCGACGAGGTCGGCGTCCGGGTGAACGGACCATTCTTCGAGCAGGGCGGTGCGTCCCACGAGCAGGGCGCGTCCGTCGGTGACGCCGGTGACGCCCTTGCCGGGGACGTTCTGGAACGACTCGACGTCGGGCAGTACACCGGTGTTCTGGGTGGCGGCTTTCGCGATGGCCTGGGCGATGGGGTGTTCGGAGGCATCCTCCACCGCGCCGGCAAGACGCAGGACCTCATCGCGGGACTCGCCGGGAGCGGTGATGACGTCGAGCAGTGCCATCCGTCCCGTGGTGACCGTGCCGGTCTTGTCCAGGACAATCGTGTCGACGCGGCGGGTGGATTCGAGGATCTCGGGGCCCTTGATGATGATGCCCAACTGAGCGCCCCGCCCGGTCCCCACCAAAAGGGCGGTCGGTGTGGCGAGGCCGAGTGCGCAGGGGCACGCGATGATGAGCACCGCAACAGCGGCGGTGAACGCGGCGTTGGCACCGAATCCGAGGGCCAACCAGGTCGCGAGGGTGAGGACCGCGATGACAAGGACGATGGGGACGAAGATCCCGGAGATGCGGTCGGCGAGACGCTGCACGTCGGCTTTCCCGGACTGGGCGTCTTCGACGAGTTGCGCCATCTGCGCGAGCTGCGTGTCGGACCCGATCCGGGTGGCGCGGACGACGAGGCGTCCGTCGGCGTTGACGGTCGCGCCGGTAACCGAGTCACCTTCGGCGACTTCCACCGGTATTGATTCGCCGGTGAGCATGGACTGATCAACCGCCGATGCGCCGGTGGTGATGATCCCGTCGGTGGCGATCTTCTCGCCGGGGCGCACGACGAACTCGTCGCCGACCCGCAGTTCCGCGACGGGGATGCGGGTTTCGACGCCGGCATGGAGGACGGCAACGTCCTTGGCGCCCATTTCCAGGAGAGCGCGGAGGGCGGCGCCGGCCTGCTTCTTGGCCCGTTTTTCGAAGTAGCGGCCCGCGAGCACGAACGTGGTGACTCCCGCGGCGACCTCGAAGTAGATGTTCCCCGCCCCGTCACTGGGGGTGACAGTGAACGTGAATTCGTGGGTCATGCCGATGTGACCGGCGGTCCCGAAGAACAGCGCATACAGCGACCACAAGAACGCGGCGGACGTGCCGATGCTGATCAGGGTGTCCATCGTCGCGGCGCCGTGACGCAGATTCAGCCACGCGGCACGGTGGAAGGGCCACGCACCCCAGATCACAACGGGTGCAGCCAGGACGAGCGAGACCCATTGCCAGTACGGAAACTGCAGGGCCGGGATCATCGCCATCAGGATGACGGGAACCGAAAGCGTCGCCGAGACGATCAGCCGGCGACGGAGGCTGCGAAGCTCCGCGTCGTCGCTGCGATCCTCCTCGGGAGTTGCCGGCGTGGGGAGGACGGCGGTGTAGCCGGTGTTCTCGACCTCGGCGATCAGGACCGCGGGGTCAAGGGTCGCGGGGGCAGTGAGCTGCGCCTTCTCGGTGGCATAGTTCACCGTCGCGGTGACGCCGTCGAGCTTGTTGAGCTTCTTCTCGATGCGCATCGCGCAGGATGCACAGGTCATCCCGCCGATCTCCAGCTCGATGCGGGTGTCGTCTGCGGCATCGGTGCTCACCGGACGCTCCTCGTGGACGAATTGCGCTCGTCCGCCCCCGTGGCCATTAGGCTGCGACCGCTTCGTACCCTGCCTCATCGACAGCAGCGATCACGGCGGAGACCTCGACGGGCTGCGAAGAGGACACGACGAGCTTGCCGGTTCCTACGTTGACGTCGATGTCTGTGACACCGGCCACCTTCGATACTTCGTCGCGCACCGACTTCTCGCAATGCCCGCACGTCATGCCGGTTACCTGAAACTCTGTCGTTTCCATTGTTCGCACCTTTCATTTGACGGGGGTACCCCTAGGGGGTACTCCCACCATACAACCGAACTGGTGCGCGGGGCATTCCCGAGCACCAGTTCGAGGTCAGTTCGATGCGGGCAGGTAGCTGAGGCCGCGCTCGTCAACGAGGACGATATCGCCGGTGTTCGTGATCGCGACGGCCTGCGCGGAGCCCTGGACGGCGCCCGCTTCGGTCCACGCACCCGCCGCCGAGGTCACCCAGATCGTGTTGTCGGTGTCGACTCCCACGACCAGTTCGTGATCGGGGGACGCCGCGACGCGGTACACGGCAGGAGCGTCTGCCCATGGGCTGAACGAGGCCCCGCCGTCGGTGCTGAGCTGGGTGCCTTCGGGTGTCGCGGCGATCACGCGCCCCTCCCAATCCACGGCGAACGCGACGGCGTCAGTGGTCGCTCCCGTCGACGACCACGAGTCGCCGTTATCGGTGCTGGAGAGCAACTCCGGACTGTCGGTGGCGAGCGCGAAGACCGTGCCGCCTGGACCAGAGGTCATGGCGTGGAAGTCCTTCTGTCCCGTGAACGTGACAGGCTCCCACGAGGCGGCACCATCCTTGCTGCGGATGATCCCCAGGTGCGGGGCTCCCCACTCGGCGGGTGTGTTCGCGCCAGGGTGGCCTGAGGCGAGCAGGGTGCCGTCGGTGGCGGTGAGGCCCATTGCGTCGAAATCAGCGCTCCCGACACGCCCGCCGAGGGCACCGGTCGCGTCAACGGCGTAGATGCCCTCATGGGTTCCAAGAAGGAATCCTTCACCGGCCGGATCGGCGACGATCGCATGCACGTGAGATATCGCGGTGGCAGCCTCGGCAGAGTCGGTGGGAGCGGAAGCTGTTTTGGCGGCCGAGCATCCGGTGAGGGTGAGAAGTGAGAGCGCGATGACTCCGGTCGTCACACGTAGTGAGAAACGCATGTAAAGCCCTTTCAAGAAGTAGCGAGGTCGGCGGGGCGGGGGCGCCGTAGATCCACAGCGCCCCCGCATGCGACATCAAAGAGAGGTGAGCAGTTCTTGCATGAGAGCGATCTCGCTCGTCTGCGCGTCGACGATCGTTTGTGCGAGTTCGAGTGCATCCGGGCTGCTGCCGTTCTGCAACTCGGCCTGTGCCATCTCAAGAGCGCCCTCGTGATGGACGATCATCTGCTCAAGGTAAAGGCGCGACGCTTCCGCGCCGCTTGCGGCCTCGAGCGTCGCCATGTCGTCGCCGGACATCATCCCGTCGCCCATACCGTCCATGCCGTCCGACGCGGACATTCCCGAGCCGTCCAGCCAAGACTGCATCAACTCGATCTCTGGGCCCTGCGCTGCTTTGATCTGCCGCGCCAGATCCTGAACGCTGTCGTCGATGCCGTCTTTCGCGAGAATCATGTCGCTCATCTCCACGGCTTGCTCGTGATGCGGGATCATCATCATCGCGAACATCGAGTCCGCAGCGTTGAAGCCATCCTGTGCCGTGGCAGACGACGATGGCGGCATGGTGCCACCATCCATCCCCGGCATCGAGTTGTCGGCACCGCCGGCGCAGCCGGCCAGCACAAGCGCGAGAGCCAGTGGAGCGGCCGTCAGCGCAGTCATTCGAATTCTGTTCATTGTGGAAAGTCCTCTTATATGTGTCGTTGAAGCAGTACGTGGTGCCCACCAGGGGGCAGAGTCTTTCCGACCGGGCGGCCGGGAAAGAGCACTCACGTACGACTGATCGACAACTCAATCAAAGAGGGCGGACGCAGCGAGACGAACACTCGCGGCAAGACGAAGGCGGGAGCGAGGCTCGGTCCGCGTGCACGGAGGAGTCCCGGAGTCGACTTCGCGGCCAGCAACACGACCACAAGCAAGCCCAGCACGCATGCCAGCATCATGGCGCTGTGGCCGCCGCCAGCGCCACAATCAGCGCAGCCTGAATCCGGAGCGGGATGAGAGGTGGTCGCCAACGCATGCGCGTCCATCGACGCGATCTCCACAGTGGACGCGGTAGCGGAGGCCATGGGAGCGGTCGACACGGTGTGCATTCCGAGGATCCCGACAGTAACCAGCAACGCCAAGAGCACAGTGGGCACCAGAAGAGACGACGCCGTCGCGCGTCGGTTCATTCGTGTCATGGAATAGGGCTTCGGAACCTCACTCGCGAGCATACTTCCCCCGGGTATTGCGCCGGCCCAAAAAGTACCGAATACACTCCCGGCGCCCCGTCCCACTCAATACCCCCCTAAGGTATAAGTGAGAGCTCTTCTTGAGAAGCTCTGTCGAACGGAGTCGGTGGTTGTGACAGACGCAGATCAGAAGATATCCCTCGTCGGGTCGATATCGCTGGGCACCGGCGTCATGATCGGCGCTGGCATCTTCGCGCTCGTCGGACAGGTCGCAGGGTTCGCGGGGGACTGGTTCCCACTGGCCTTCCTCGCGGGCGCCGTCGTGGCGGGAGTCAGCTCGTACTCCTACACGCGATACTCGAGCGTCAACCCTTCGGCGGGCGGCATCGCCATGCTGCTCAAGGATGCCTACAGTCCTGGCATCGTCGCAGGTTCCTTCACCCTCTTCATGTACGTCTCGATGGTGGTCGCAGAGAGCCTGCTTGCCCGCACCTTCGGGACCTACATTCTGCGCCCGTTCGGCCTGCAAGACTCGGCCATTCTCGTTCCGGTCCTCGGAGTAGTGGCCATCGCCGCCGCCGCGATCGTCAACCTCGTCGGCAACTCCTTGGTCGAAAAGTCGGCGATGACAACCGCGATCATAAAGATCGTCGGAATCGCCGTCCTCGCTATCGGTGGCCTGATCGCCGCCGCCGCGTCCGGTGACGGGCTCCTTTCCAAGGCCTCCGGCGATCCGGTGCAGCCGTTCGGGATACTCGCCGGCGTCGCGCTCTGCGTCCTCGCTTACAAGGGATTCACGACGATCACCAATCAGGGCGATGACATCCAGAACGCGAAGAAGAACATCGCCCGCTCCATCGTCATCTCCATCGCCATCTGCGCGGTGCTCTATCTGCTGATCACCCTGTCGGTCGAAGCGAGCATCGGCGCGAAAGGCGCCGTCGACGCCCGAAACTACGCCCTCGCCGAAGCAGCCAAGCCACTGTTCGGGGCATGGGGAATAGGGCTGACCGTCGCCATCGCGGTCGTCGCGACGTTGTCCGGGCTCCTCGCGAGCCTATTCTCCGTGTCGCGTCTGTACGGGATGCTCCAGGAGATGAAACAAGCTCCGTCGCTGCCGAAGAAGGTGCCCCACCAGCCCATGCTGATCACCGCGGGCCTCGCGATCACCGCCACCGCGCTGCTCGATCTCAGCCAGATCGCGTCGATGGGTGTCTTCCTCTACCTCACGATGGATATCGCTGTGCAATGGGGCGTCATCCGGCATCTCCGTGAGAAGATCGAGGCGAACTGGTGGCTCCCTGCCCTGACGATCGTGCTTGATTTCGCCGTGCTCGTGCCGTTCACGGTGCTCAAGGCCCAGGCCGACTTGATGACCGTTGTTGTGGCGGCGGCAGTTGCCGCAGTGATCTTCGCTGGACAGGCGATCGTCGTCACTCGGCGCGATAAGAACGACAAGAACGACAACCGAAGGATGCACTGATGGAACCCCGCAGGATTCGCCTCGTGCAGGGATAGATGTGTAGCTGTGTTCCAAGAATCCGCACGGCCCTGAGGTAGCTCTCGACCTGGTCAGCCATGACTCCCGACGGCGGACACCCGAGCACTCGACCACAGGGGTGAGCTCGCTAGAACTCTCCCAAAAGTTCGATCCGATCTCCCTCCGGGTCCGAAACCCACCCGAAGACCCCGACCCCATCCACCTGATGCGAATCGCCTTCGACATCTACTCCTCGGCGCCCTACTTGCTCGAGCATCGCGACGAGAGTGCGCATGCGGAGGTTCAACACGACCTGTTGGTCGGCCCCGATCGAAGTAGTCTGTGGCCCCTTCGAATGGGACAAACACCGTGGGCCCGCCCTGCTGCTCCCACTGACACCGTGCTCATCGGGGTCGAGCCCTAGTACCGTTCGAGACCACTCCTAGAGCGAGGCCGGATTCTTCGCCTGCAGGAAGTAGCTGCCTGTCGAATCTCACGACAGTCGTCAGATCGCGAAGTCGCTGACCTAGGGCTTTCTCGCTCGAGTTGTCAGCGCGGCCGTGATCTGCGGGAGAGACACCCCCTATCCGTAGGGTTTCGCGACACGTTCTGGCGCAGGCGAAGCTCGCGCGGTGCCTCGCTGGGACTGTGGATTTAGCGGTGTTTCCGGCCTGACGCGCCGCGCGTGATGCGTGGCGGGAAAGGTGCCGTGATGAGCACGACACTGGACGTTGTGAGTCCGAAGAAGCACCAGAACGATGACCGATCCGCGGAGGCTGCTGCGGCGGCGGAGCTGGTCCGGCTTGCCAAGGAGCAGTGCCTGGCCCTGACCGGGCCGGATGGGCTGTTGAAGCTGTTCACGAAGAACGTGCTCGAGACCGCGCTGAACGAGGAGCTCACCGAACACCTCGGGCACGAGAAGAACCGTGCCGGCCCGACCGCGACGGCGGAAACGTGCGCAATGGCACGAGGCCCAAGACGGTGCTGACCGAAGCGACCGGGCAGGTCACCATCGATGTTCCTCGGGACCGGGACGGGTCGTTCGAGCCGCAGATCGTGCGCAAGCGGCAACGCCGCCTGAACGGGGCCTGTATCTTGTCACCCGTAGCCTCGACCCCACAGGGCGTGGCCGCACCCGATGGACAATGCGCTGGAAGCCCGCTCTCAACGCATTCGCCATCACCTTCGCCGACCGCTGGCCGGCCGCAGAGACCTACTAAATGAAAACCGCCGGAAACACCGTTACTGAAACAGTCCCAAATGCAGGACGACTACGCACAGTAAGAACACCAGTGGTAATGCACGCAGGCACCAATGTGTAAGCGCCTTCCATTTAGACATAAACGGGCGTAGCCTGAGCGCCATGCGCGGCGGTTTGGAGCGTTGGAAGCGGGGTGTCGATTCCCGTGGGGTTCGACATGCGATCGCTTACGCACTCGAGGGAACTTGCGACGCGCACCTGCAGCATTCGACTGGCTCGGATGCGCTGGCGATCTATAGCGAGTCCGCCGATTCGACGGTGACAAGGTACGTCGTCCAAGACGGCGCCGTCCGATCGGACGGCCTGTCTGCTGGCGGCCTGAGGGTATGGCTCACCGGGCACGATCCAGCGACAGGGGAGGAAAGGGGCACGTCCCTACTCCGACCAGACGCCGATCTCCTGCTTGACGGCACGCTCAACCATCCCAAGTCGTACAGCATCGCGGCACTACTGCACCCCGAGCTCGCGATCGCATTCGAAGCGCTCCAAGACCGGCTTCGCGACCGCATCCTTATCCTTTGGCAACGCGAACTGAATGCTCGTCGGGGACACGGCGGGCTCGTTCGCGAGTCAATCGCGCGGCTCGAGGTCGTCGAGTTGCAGCACCGGCGCTCCCGGGCGCTCGACCCGCACGCCCACCGTCATCTCTGGTTGAACGTGAAGGTTCAAGGCGAAGACGGCAAGTGGACCAACGTGGACTCACGCGTCGCCATGAGATTTCACACCGTCGTCAACGCGGAAGGTGAGCTCGCAGCTCGCACTGACCCAGACTGGATCGCCGCGCTCGCACGCCATGGATACACGATCGGCGCCGAGGGCGAGATCGCGGAACTCGCGTCCGCCGTGCAGCCGCTCTCACGCAGATCGGCGCAGATCGAAGCCAACCGCGTGAGGCTGATCGCGCAATGGAGTGCCGCACACCTCGGGTCCCAGCCATCGGTGGCGGTGCTCGCGCAGATCGATCGACGCGCGTGGGCTGTGTCGCGCCCGAACAAGCCGGCACACTTGGACGAACAGACATGGGAAGCCTCCGTCCGTGACGAACTCGCCGCAGTTGACGTCAACATCACTACCCCGCGAGTGGCGCACAATGTCCCCGACGTCGCGATTGCTGAGCTCGACATCGATCTGCTCGCTGCTCGCGCGCTGGCAGACGCCGACGAACGCTCGACCTCATCGGGTGGCCGTTTCAGTCTGTTCGATCTGCGCGCCGGTGCCATTCGTGCAGTGTCCAGGACTGGGATCGTCGCGGATCGTGCGGTCCTCGAGGAACTCATCGAAGAAATCGCGCTCTTGGCTCGCGGTCATGCGGTGAAGCTCACAGATGCAGAAGGCGTGCCCGGCCACGTGAAGGCTTTCATGGCGACCGACACGATGCGACTCAAGATCCGCCTCGCGGGACGCTTTGACGCGTTGTCTGCGCCTGGTCGATCACAGCTCCCCAATGAGATGCGTCGAGCCGCAGCATCGGTCGACGAATTCGATCGTCTCGACCAGTCACAGCTCGCTGCGGCATGCGCGATCGCTGGTACGCACGGTCTGGTCGCGGTGACGGGCCCGGCCGGCGCGGGGAAGACGACGATGCTGCGGGCGGCCTTCGTCTCGCTGACTGCGCAACGGCGGCGGATGCTGGTGGTCGCGCCCACCAGCAAGGCCGCGTCGGTGGCAGCACGCGAGACCGGCGCTGAAGCTTCCAGCGTGCATGCGCTCCTGGCAGATCACGGTTACCGCTGGTATCGCGGCGCCGCAGGCTCGACCTAATGGTGCCGGCTCGGTGTAGGTGAGGTCGATTCCGTAACCGGGGTCACGTACGCCGGTCCCGCAAGGTTCCCGCTGTCGGCGAGAGACCGCATCGTCGTCGATGAAGCGGGAATGGTTGATCTGCAGACCGCGGATTCTCTCACCGAACTTGTCCTGGAAAAGGGCGCCAGTTTGGCGATGGTCGGCGACACGAACCAGGCTCTGCCCGTCGGCCATGCCGGCGCGATGGCATCGGCGATCCGGCACGCGACCGCCGCGGTGGAACTGGACACCGTACGTCGCTTCCACGATCCCGAATACGCCGCGCTCACCCTTCAACTTCGCAACCCTCGCGACCGCGATCACGCGTTGAAGATCGCCGACGAACTCATCACCACCGGCCACGTGCGCCGCGTCGATAACCTCGAGCAGGCTCGAGCGGCGCTCGTCGACGGCTACTTCCACTGGCGTGGACACGGACGGCGCGTCGCGCTGGTGTGCGGAACCAACAGCGAAGTCGATGCCGTCAATACTGAGATCCAGCAACGCCGCATCGACATCGGTGAACTGGACGCGACATCGCTCGCGATGGGAATAGGTGAACAGCGCATCCTCCTCGGCGACCTCGTGCAAACACGCCGCAACGACCGAAACACCGGCGTCCACAATCGCGCGCAGTGGATCGTCGACCGCATCGGTCCCGATTCCATTGGCCTGTTGTCACCGACCGATAGCGGCGTGCGGAGCCGCGTAAGCCGCGACTATGCGCTCGAGTACGTGCAGCTCGCTTACGCGACCACTGTCCACGGTGTGCAGGGGGACACCATGGACGCCGCCATCGTCGGCCCAAACGTTGATGCAGCGGGACTCTATGTCGGGCTTACTCGAGGACGCCACCACAATGAGGCCATCTGTGTGGCCAAAACTGATGCCGCCGCGCGCGTCGGTGTGGCCGCGACGATGCTCCGAGGAACGACCGAACTCACGATCGACGACTCGATGCGCGCCGCAGATTCCGAGCTGCGCCGGGCCGCAAGAGTGCGCGCGATGGCGCCGCAGGGCTACGGGGCGCCGGTGTCTGGCGGACACGGGATGTCGTGGCTGTGACCTCGGAGATGGGTGCGTGATTGCTCTACGCGTGCCCGCCCTCCGGCGCCGAGAGGGTAGCGGTCGAGGAGTGCTCCATTCCCTGCGGTCGCTATTTGCAGACTCCGCTCGCCGCTGCGCGTCGTGCTGCGCTTACCAACCGCTCCCTTCGGGCACTACGCCCTCGTCGACCGCTAGATCGGCCATTATCGGAGCGAAGGTGAAGAGCGAGGTGAATTCAAGGTAAATATGACCAGCAACACAACGAACGTGGAGCGTCAGACCTCCACGCCAAAGAGGCGCAGGAGAGCGGCACGGGGAATCATCCGCCGCGGCCCAAGTTGCACACTGGGAATCGTTCCCCGCTCGACGCCGAGCCTGATCGTGCGGTAGTCGACGCCAACAAGATCAGCGGCATCCTTCATCGTGAGAGCCAGACAATCTGGCGACTTCTGCATGGCAGCATTCCTTTCTGAGTGAAGATCGACACTCTCCTCCGACGCAAGGTACCACAAATGTGAACCAAGAGCGACGCTCCTCTTCGCCTTTCCGTCAAGCCATGGAATAGTGGAGCCTGTGACAGACATCGAGACCTTTGACGTCAGCAAAAAGAGGATCGACCTGGGCAGCGGGGTGAGCCTCCCCAGTTCGTGGTGCGCCCGCGTCACGGACGAAGACGACGTACCCGGAGCTATCACCGTCCGCGCGGAATGGGATTCAGCGCTCGGGCGCAGCGCAGTCGTCTTCGTGTCGCTGGAGCGGGGGAGTGGTGGCATCGATATCACCAGTCAGAACCTCCGGGAGATCCGTACGCACTGGATCCTTACGAGATCCGCGATGGAAGTCGTCACCGTCGACGAGGGAACGGATACGCCGATACCCGTTCACCAATTTCTCGCCCACCAACGCGGACGCACCGGCCGGACTCCCGAAGCAGCGCTCATTGACGCCGTCGCAATCTATCGTGTCGCAGGCGCGATCAGTTTCCCGCCGCTCAAACTCGTCGCCGATACACTCCACACAAGCCAAAGCACCGCTACACGGTTGATGGACCGTGCGCGAACCGATGGAGTCGCGCCAGAAGTCCGGCTTCAAGAGCCCCGACGCGCGCCGGCGGTCGATCCGTTCGAAGGCATTGGACCGTTCACAGGGCACGGCGCGCCGACTACTCCATCCATTGGTCGATAGGTCCAAAACCTACCCAACACTGTCACCGGGAGCGTCTCGGCTGGCGCCACTTTTGGACCGTCGTCACAGCCGCCACAAAGGCGGCATAAAAGCTTCCGGCAGCGGGCGGTAATTTGCCCATTTGCCCACAATTTGCCCACACTCGAAAACAGCATGTACCGGTAGGTACCATCCATAAACCGCATAAATTCACGGTTTTCAAGCCTCGCGACACCCACGGAAAACGCTGAAAAGGCCCTCTCACGGCGGTAACGCGGGTTCGAATCCCGCTGGGGTCACCAGACAGACGACACCCCCGACCACCAGGTCGGGGGTGTCGTCGTTTCGGCGCGTCGCGGCATCTCAGGCCTCCGGCGATCCACTCCGCACCCGTGCTCGGCGTCGTGCCCGGCGCACCACCTGGACGACGGCGAGGACGATGCCGGCGACGACGAGCCAGGGGAGCAGGAATCCCAGACCCAGGACGATTCCGTTCAGTGTCGCGACGAGCGCATTCCATCCGGTCGCGAAACCGTCGCCGAAACCCTGCGGGTCGGCGGCGACGACCTCACCCGGCTCGGTGACGGTGATCGTGGCGCTCGAGAGGGCGACGTCGTCGGCCAGCGCGTCGGACTGCGCCCGGAGCGAGTCGAGCTCCGCCTGTCGCTGCGAGAGCGCCTCCTCGGCGGTCAGCAGGTCGGCCGTGGTGGCGGCATCCGAGATCAGCGACTCCAAGCGGTCGACGGAGGTCTGCAGCGCCGAGATCCGTGCGCGGAGGTCGGTCGACTGGGCGGTGACGTCCTCTCGCGAGATCTCCGAGGACCGGACCTCGCCCACGTCGTCGAGATCGGCGAGGAAGTCGCTCAGCGTGTCCGCCGGCACGCGCACGGTGATCCAGGTGCCGTCCGCAGAGGAGGTCGCGACGTCGCCCGACGACTCCGCGGACGACGCAGCCGAGACGTTCATCGACTCGACGTACCCGCCGGCCGTGTCGGCGCGGTCACCGATCTCCCTGGCGGCGGTGGCCGGGTCTCCTGCTTCGAGGACGGTCGAACTGGTCGCGACGACCTCGCGCCCGGTGGCGGCGGTCGAGCCGTTCTCCTCCGCGACACCGCCCCCGTCGCCCCCGAGGTCCCCGTTCGCTTCGGGTGCGACGGCGCCGCCGGCACCCTCGTCGTACAGCCCCACGGATCCGCCCGCGCTGCTGCCCGCCCCCGTGCCGCTCAGAGCGGGTCCGACGAACCCGGCGACCACGATGACCGCGGCCGCGGCGCCCGTGTACCCCCAGGCACGTCGCCGCCGGCGCTGCGACTGCTTCGTCGAGCGCGAGACCTCGGCGCGGATGTCGGCGAACAGCGCGGCCTCGATGTCGTCCTGCCGCTCGGATGTGAGTTCGGGGAGCTCGAGGTCGGGCCCGGTCATGATCCCTCCGATCCGACGATGGCGCGCAGCTTCGTGCGCACCCGCGAGAGGCGGTTGCGGACGACCGCGTGCGAGATCCCGAGCTCCGCGGCGGCGGCGGCGTACGCGTAGCCTTCCGTCGCGCACAACCGGAAGATCTGCTGGTCGAGGGGGGAGAGGGTCCCGAGCTCCGCCATCACACGCTCGGCCAGGTCCCCGCCGATCACCTGATCCTCGACGTCGACCGTGGCCGGGAGCGTCTCCTCGACCGCCCCGGCGGTGTGCAGCCGGTCGCGGCGCTGCCGCCGCATCCGGTTCGCGCTCTGGAACCGGCAGATCGTGACGAGCCACGGCAGCAGCGATTCGCTGACGAGATCGAGCGTCGGCAGTCGCCGCCACGCGACCAGGAAGGTCTCCTGCATGACATCCTCCGCATCGGCCGTGTTCCCGAGGAGGCCATGGGCGAGCCAGTACACCGGCCTCGCGTAGGCGCGGTACAGCTCGCGGAAGGCCTGCTGATCGCCACCCGCGGCGGCGGCCACCAGGTCCGCGTCACGCCTCGCGAGCGGGTCGGCCATGGCATCCTCGTTCGTTCTGTCGATGGGGGAGTGTCGCGTCGCGGGGGATCGTCTCAGGCACCTCAAAAGGTACTCTGGGGGACGCCCCCGCATGAAAGGCCCTCATGGAGCTCCCCCTCTGGTTCGAGGTCGGCTCGCTGGTCGTGCTGACTCTCATCCTCGTCGCCGACCTGCTGCTGATCATCAAGCGTCCGCACGTCCCCTCGACGAAGGAGTCGACGCTCTGGGTCGTCTTCTACGTGGCCCTCGCGCTCGTGTTCGCGCTGATCATGCTGGTCGTGACGGACGTCGACTACGCCGGT
This sequence comes from Microbacterium sp. NPDC079356, assembly GCF_049545465.1. Taxonomy (NCBI): domain Bacteria; kingdom Bacillati; phylum Actinomycetota; class Actinomycetes; order Micrococcales; family Microbacteriaceae; genus Microbacterium; species Microbacterium sp. NPDC079356. The sequence continues at coordinate 433,764 of NZ_JBMWDN010000001.1, forward strand.
CAGTTCGTCGCCGGCTGGCTGACGGAGTACAGCCTGTCGATCGACAACCTGTTCGTGTTCGTCCTCATCATGAGCCAGTTCTCCGTGCCGCGCGCGGCGCAGCAGAAGGTGCTGATGGTGGGCATCATCATCGCGCTGATCCTGCGCGGCATCTTCATCCTCCTCGGTGCCGCGATCATCGAGCAGTTCAGCTGGGTCTTCTACCTCTTCGGGCTCTTCCTCATCTACACGGCCTGGAAGCAGGCCTTCTCGAGTGAGGACGACGAGGACGAGGAGAAGAAGGAGAGCTTCGTCGTCCGCCTGCTCCGCCGTCGCATGTCGATCAGCGAGGAGTACGACGGCGCGAAGGTGCGCACCGTCATCGACGGCAAGAAGGTCTTCACGCCGATGATCATCGTGTTCGCCGCCCTCGGCATGACCGACCTGCTCTTCGCGATCGACTCGATCCCTGCGATCTTCGGCATCACGCAGAGCGCCTTCATCGTCTTCACCGCGAACATCTTCGCCCTGATGGGCCTGCGGCAGCTCTACTTCCTGCTCGGCGGTCTGCTCGACCGGCTGAAGTACCTGCACTTCGGCATCGCGTTCATCCTCGCCTTCATCGGCGTCAAGCTCGTCCTGCACGCGATGCGCGAGAACGAGCTGCCGTTCATCAACGGCGGCGAGCACATCGAGTGGGCGCCCGAGATCTCCACGTGGGTGTCGCTCGGGGTGATCGTGGCCTCGATGGTCGTCGCGACCGTCGCCAGTCTCGTCGCCGCGCGTCGGGAGGGGCTGCGCGAGCCCGTTCCGGCGACGGGACCGACGCCCGTCGGCCACGCCGAGGACGTCGCCGCCGAGCAGGGCACGCCTCCGACCGTCGACCCCCGCCCGTCGCGGGAGGACTGAGGGGCGCCTCAGAACGGTCGCAGGTTCGCCCGGAGGGTCGGTTCGTACTCCCGGCGCAGGATGCCGCGGCGTCGCAGGATCGGGACGAGCTCGTCGAGCGTGCGGTGCACGGTCACGGGGTGCAGGTCGCCCCAGAGCAGCACGCCGTCGTTGCCCCACGCGCCGTACTCCTCGATGCGGTCGGCGAGCTCGTCGGCGGTCCCGACCCAGCCGGAGCCGTCGCTCAGACGGCCGAGGCGTGCGTGCGCCGCGAGGATCCGTCGCAGGGGTGCGTCGTCGTCGTGGTCGCCCACGAGTCGGCGGATGCTGCCGTGCGAGACGTGATCCCCGAAGATCCCCCGATCCAGGGGCCGGTCGAGGTCCAGGGTCGTCAGGTCCGTCTCGAGGTCGCTCGACTGCCGTTCCGCGATCCGTCGGAGCGTCGCATCGTCCGGTTCGAGCGAGGCGGCGACGATCCGGTCCGCCTCCTCCGCGGAGGAGACCACGACCGGCTGGATGGCGAAGAGGATCGTGATGTCCTCGGCCAGCCGACCCGCCGCGACCGCGGCGTCGTGGATGCGGCTGCGGTAGCCGCGGACGGAGTCCTCGGTCATCGGCGCGAGAGCGAGCTGCACGTCGGAGTTCGCCCCGGCGAAGCCGAGGCCCCGCGGTGAGCCGCCCGGAGACACGATGACGGGTTCCCCGTCAGTGAACGGGATCGCGTTGAGGGGGCCGTCGAACGCGTAGTACTCACCGCGGTGGATTGTCGGTTCGAGCAGAGTCCCGTCCGCGTACCGGCCGGCGGCGGGATCGGCGATGAGCGCTCCGTCGGGCCAGCTCCGCCAGAGCGCCCGTATCGCCGACATCCACTCCTCGGCGCGGTCGTACGCGGCGTCGTGACCGAGCTGCGGAGAGGTCGAGAAGTGGCGGGCGCTGCCGGTGTCGGTGACGACGTTGAGTCCGAGGCGGTGCCCACTGAGGTGCTGCAGCGTCGCGAACTGCCGGGCGGCGGTGTAGGGCAGGGTCGCGGCGGGGTTCACCGTCGGGACGATGCCGATGCGCTCGGTGGCGGCGAAGAGGTACGGCGCCAGCAGCAGGGGGTCGAGCTTCGGACCGCCGAAGGCCTGGCGCACCCGCAGGTCGATCGTCTCGGCCGAACCCAGCGACGGCGCGTCTTCGACGATGAGCAGATCGAACCCCGCCTGCTCGAGGGTCCGGACGGCGTCCTGGTACAGCGCGGGGGAGGTCCAGTCGTATCCCCAGTCGAGGTACGGGTGGCCCCATCCGTGCGGGCCGAAGCCGCGCGCGAGGAACCACCCGAAGTGCTGCGGGCGGCTCATGCGAGCACCCCCGCATCGTGCCGGACGGCGGATGCCGCTGCCGCGAGCGCCTGGTCCAGATCGGCCAGCAGGTCGTCGAGGTCCTCGATGCCGATGGACAGCCGCAGCGTGCCGGGGTGGACGCCCAGGGCCGCGCGCTCGGCGGGGGAGCGCCGGGCGTGGCTGGTCGTCGCCGGATGCAGCACGAGCGAGCGGACGTCGCCGAGGTGTGTCATGTGGGTGATCACCGAGACCGCTTCGACGAACGCCCGCGCAGCCGGCAGCCCGCCGCGGAGCGTGACGGTGAAGACGGAGCCGAACCCGCCGCGGAGGGAGGTCCGCGCAAGGTCGTGGGTGGGGTGCGAGGCGAGCCCGGCGTAGTCGACCGACGCCACCTCGGGGCGGTCGGTAAGCCACCCGGCGATGGCGAGCGCGTTCTCCGATTGGCGCTGCACGCGGAGGCTGAGCGTCTCGATGCCCTGACCGATGAGGAATGCGGTCAACGGGGAGGGCGTCGGCCCGTACCGCGGTGCGACGCTCTCCCGCAGGTGGGCGATGCGCGCGCGCCCGCCGTAGCGCTCCCAGACGCTCGGCGTGCCCGCGCCGCTGTCGACGAGGTGCGGGAAGAGGCGGCCGGAACGGGATGCGTCGAACCGTCCGTCGTCGACGATCACGCCCCCGAGCACGGCGCCCTGCCCGGCGAGGAACTTGCTCGCCGAGTGGACGACGATCGCGGCGCCGTGTTCGAGGGGACGCAGCAGATACGGCGTCGCGAACGTGTTGTCGACGATGAGGGGGATGCCGGCGGCGTCGCCGATCGCGGCGACCGCCGCGATGTCCAGGACGTCGTTGCGGGCGTTGGCGATCGACTCGCCGAGGAGCACGCGCGTCTCCGGGCGGATCGCGCGGCGCCAGGCATCCGGGTCGTGGATGTCGTCGACGAAGGTCGTCTCGATCCCGAGTCGGGCCAGGTTGTCGACGAGCAGGCCGCGGGTGCCCTCGTAGATGTGCGTCGAGCTGACGATGTGCGATCCGGCGCTGACGAGCCCGAGCAACGCGACGGCGAGGGCGGCCTGTCCCGACGCGAGGAGGACCGCCTCGGCACCGCCCTCGAGCGACGCGAGCTTGCGCTCGACGGCGTCGACGGTGGGGTTGCCGGTGCGGGTGTACCCGTACCCGTCGCCGGCACCGAAGTGGGCGGCGGCGTCGTCGAACGAGTCGAAGGTGAAGCCTGCCGTGAGGTGGATCGGCAGGGCGCGCGGGGTCGCCGTCGCGGCATCCGTCCCCACGTGGACCTGTCGCGTCGTGAACCCTCCGGTGGTCCGCTCCGTCATCGTCGTCTCCTGTCCCTCAGCGCACACAGCGTGCCATGTGGCGGCGCGCGAGCCCCGATCGTGAGACGCGGTGTTACGCCGCCCGCTCGTCTCGCCCCGTCCGGGCCGGTGGTAGTCTGGCGCGGTGCGGACCGCTCGACTCCTTATCGGCCGCGACGAGACCTCGCTCTGAGCCCTCTCTCGTCGCGGAGGCTGTCGCGGGCGCCATCCGACATCAGGAGACACCATGAGCACGATTCCCGACCGTCCGCGGACCCTCGCCGAGAAGGTGTGGGACGACCACCTCGTCGTCAAGGGTGAGGACGGCAGCCCCGACCTCATCTACATCGACCTCCACCTCGTCCACGAGGTGACCAGCCCGCAGGCCTTCGACGGCCTCCGCGCCGAAGGTCGCCCGGTGCGCCGCCTCGACCTCACGATCGCGACCGAGGACCACAACACCCCGACGCTCGAGATCGACAAGCCGATCGCCGACCTCACGAGCCGCACGCAGATCGAGACCCTGCGCCGCAACGCCGCGGAGTTCGGGGTGCGGCTGCACTCCCTGGGCGACAAGGAGCAGGGGATCGTCCACGTCGTCGGCCCGCAGCTGGGACTGACGATGCCGGGCATCACCGTCGTCTGCGGCGACTCGCACACCTCGACGCACGGTGCGTTCGGCGCCATGGCGTTCGGCATCGGGACGAGCGAGGTCGAGCACGTCCTGGCGACCCAGACCCTGCCGCTGAAGCCCTTCAAGACGATGGCCATCACCGTCGAGGGCACCCTCAAGCCGGGGGTCAGCGCGAAGGACATCATCCTGGCGATCATCGCCAAGATCGGGGCCAACGGCGGGCAGGGGTACGTCCTCGAGTTCCGCGGCTCCGCCATCCGTTCGCTCTCGATGGAGGGCCGGATGACGATGTGCAACATGTCCATCGAGGCCGGCGCCCGCGCGGGGATGATCGCGCCCGATGAGACGACGTTCGCCTACGTCAAGGACAAGCCGCACGCACCGCAGGGCGCGGACTGGGACGAGGCGGTCGCCTACTGGCGGACCCTGCCGTCAGACGAGGGAGCCGTGTACGACGCGGAGGTCTTCCTCGACGCCGACGAGCTCGAGCCGTTCGTCACCTGGGGCACCAACCCGGGTCAGGGCGTGACCCTGAGCGGTGTGGTCCCCGATCCGGCCGAGATGACCGACCCCAACGAGCGCGCCGCCGCGGAGCGCGCCCTCGAGTACATGGACCTGACCCCCGGGACCCCGCTGAAGGACGTGCAGGTGGATGCCGTCTTCATGGGCTCGTGCACGAACAGCCGCATCGAGGATCTCCGCCAGTTCGCGTCGATCGTCCGGGGCCGGACCAAGGCGGACGGGGTCCGCGTCATGGTGGTGCCCGGCTCGGCGCGCGTCCGGCTGGAGGCCGAGGCGGAGGGGCTCGACAAGGTCTTCACCGACTTCGGCGCCGAGTGGCGTTTCGCCGGATGTTCGATGTGCCTCGGGATGAACCCCGACCAGCTCGCCCCGGGGGAGCGGTGCGCCTCGACGAGCAACCGCAACTTCGAGGGACGCCAGGGCAAGGGCGGTCGCACGCACCTCGTCTCGCCCCAGGTCGCCGCCGCGACCGCCGTGCTCGGCCGCCTCGCGAGCCCGAGCGATCTCGACGCACTCGCACTGACGGAGGCCTGACATGGAGAAGTTCACCCGCCACACCGGTGTCGGCGTCCCGCTGAAGCGATCCGCGGTCGACACCGACCAGATCATCCCGGCCGTCTACCTGAAGCGCGTCACCAAGACCGGCTTCGACGACGCGCTGTTCGCCAACTGGCGGCAGGACCCCTCATTCGTCCTCAATCAGGACGCGTACCGGAACGGCTCCGTCCTCGTCGCCGGACCCGACTTCGGCACCGGGTCGAGCCGTGAGCACGCTGTGTGGGCCCTCCGCGATTACGGCTTCCGTGTGGTGTTGAGCACCAAGTTCGCCGACATCTTCCGCGGCAACGCCGGGAAGCAGGGACTCGTCACGGGTGTGGTCACCGAGGACGTGCTCGAGGCGATCTGGGCGGCCCTCGAGGCGGAGCCGGGGCGCGAGGTGACCGTCGATCTCGAGACACGCACGGTGCAGGTCGGCGACGTCCAGGCCCCGTTCGACATCGACGATTACACTAGGTGGCGGCTTCTCGAAGGGCTCGACGACATCGGGCTCACCCTGCGCAGCGAAGACAAGATCGCGCAGTTCGAGGCGCGCCGCGAGGCGTGGCGGCCGCGGACGCTCCCCGTCCGCTGATCGGCCCGCGCCCCGCACAACGGGGCCGACCACGCTTCCTCGACACCAGTAATGAGGTCCCACCGATGAACACACTTCTCAGCGACTCCGCGTCGACTCCCGCCAGCGGCGGCAGCGCCGGTCAGACGCTCCGGATCCGCGGCGGTCGACCGCTGCGCGGCCGCGTCGAGGTGAAGGGGGCGAAGAACCTCGCCACGAAGGCGATGGTCGCCGCCCTCCTGGGAGAGACGGCGAGCATCCTCCGGGACGTGCCGGACATCAGCGACGTCCACGTCGTCCGCTCACTCCTCGAGGTCCACGGCGTCCACGTCGAGGACCTCGAGGACGGTGTGCTCCGACTCGACCCGAGCGGTGCCGTCTCGGCGCACATGGAGGAGATCGACGCGCACGCGGGGGCCTCCCGCATCCCGATCCTGTTCTGCGGTCCGCTGCTGCACCTCCTCGGCCAGGCCTTCATCCCCGACCTGGGCGGATGCCGCATCGGCGACCGTCCGATCGACTTCCACCTCGACGCCCTCCGCTCGTTCGGTGCCATCGTCGACAAGCTGCCCAGCGGCATCCGCCTGTCGGCTCCCGACGGCCTGCACGGCGCGAACATCGAGCTGCCCTACCCGAGCGTCGGCGCGACCGAGCAGGTGCTCCTGACCGCGGTTCGCGCCAAGGGCACGACGGAGCTGCGCAACGCCGCCATCGAGCCCGAGATCATGGACCTGATCGCCGTCCTCCAGAAGATGGGCGCGATCATCTCCTACGAGCCCAACCGGGTCATCTTCATCGAGGGCGTCGAGTCGCTGCGCGGGTACGACCACCGCAGCATCTTCGACCGGAACGAGGCGGCGTCCTGGGCGGCGGCCGCCCTCGCGACCGACGGCGACATCTTCGTCGGCGGAGCCAAGCAGCAGGAGATGCTGACGTTCCTCAACGTCTTCCGCAAGGTGGGCGGCGACTTCGACATCGCCGAGGACGGCATCCGCTTCCGTCGCGGCGGCCCGCTGAAGTCCGTCATGGTCGAGACCGACGTGCACCCCGGCTTCATGACCGACTGGCAGCAGCCCCTGATCGTGGCGCTCACGCAGGCCGAGGGCGAGTCCGTCGTCCACGAGACGGTGTACGAGAACCGTCTCGGCTTCACGCGTGCCCTCGTCCAGATGGGCGCCGACATCGTGGTGCACCCCGACGGCATCGCGAGCTCCGACCGCCGCGTGCCGCGTCGGGCGCTCGAGCAGGCGGCCGTCATCAACGGCCCGACCCCGCTGCACGGCGCCGACGTCGTCGTGCCCGACCTCCGCGGCGGGTACTCCTACGTCATCGCCGCCCTGGCGGCCGAGGGCGAGTCGACCGTGCGCAACATCGGGATCATCCGTCGCGGCTACGAGAAGTTCCTCGAGAAGCTGACCGATCTCGGCGCCGACTTCGACGTCACGGAGTGAGCGCGGTGGCTCCTCGTCGCCGCGCCTCCCCGGAGAAGACCCGCCCGAGCGTCTTCTGGCCGGCGGCGATGATCGTCGTACCCGCGACCGGCTGGTTCGCGAAGATCGAGATCGAGGGCGGCGAACACCTTCCCCGCGAGGGCTCCTACATCCTCGCGCCCAACCACTACAGCGAGTTCGATCCGGTGATCCTCGCCGTCGCGACATGGCGGCTCGGCCGTGCCCCGCGCTTCATGGCCAAGGAGAGCCTGTTCCACGTTCCCGTTCTCGGCTGGCTGCTGCGGGCGACGGGGATGGTGCCGGTGGCCCGGGCATCCACCTCCGCCGCGGCGAAGCAGACCCTCGCGCAGTCGAACGCCCTGGTGGCGGCGCAGCGCGGCGTCATCGTCTACCCGGAGGGGTCGCTCACGCGCGACCCCGACATGTGGCCGATGCGCGGCAAGACCGGCGCCGTCCGGCTCGCGCTGTCCGCGCCCGAACCGCTGCCGGTCATCCCCGTGGCGACGTGGGGCGTGCAGGAGATCCTGCCGCGGTACGGCCGTCTGCGCCTGTGGCCGCCGCGTCGCCGCGTCCGCGTCCTGCTGGGCCCGCCCGTCGACCTGTCCGCCTTCACCGACACCACGCTGGCGACGCTCACCGCGGCGACGGATGCCGTCATGCGCGACATCTCGATCCTGCTGGGACGCCTGCGCGGCGTCCAGCCTCCCGCCGAGCGGTGGAACCCGGCCCAGCACGGTCAGAAGGAGACGGGTCGCCTTGACTCCTAGGGAAGCGTCGCGCCGCGAGGCACCGGCGCCCCGCGTCGCCGTGCTCGGTTCCGGAAGCTGGGGGACGACCTTCGGCAAGGTGCTCGCCGACGGCGGCGCGGACGTCGTCATGTGGGGCCGCCGCGCCGAGCTCGCCCACGAGATCCGCGAGGGCAAGCGCAACTCGCAGTACCTGCCCGGCATCAACCTGCCGCGCGGGCTGTCGGCCACCCACCACCTCGCTGAGGCGCTGGACGGTGCGACGCAGGTCTACATCGCGATCTCGAGTCAGGCGCTCCGTCAGAACCTGAAGGGCGTCCGGCCTCTGCTCGCGACGAACGACGCACCGATCGTGTCGCTCATGAAGGGCGTGGAGAAGAAGACCGGGCTCCGGATGAGTCAGGTCCTCGAGCAGGAGCTCCACTGCGATCCCGCGCGCATCGCCGTGGCATCCGGACCCAACCTCGCCCTCGAGATCGCACGCGAACAGCCGACGGCAGCCGTCATCTCCTCGTCGAGTCAGGAGACCGCCGAAGCCGTCGCCCGCATCTCGCGCAACCGCTACTTCCGCACCTTCGTGAACACAGACGTCATCGGGACCGAGTTCGGCGGCGTGCTGAAGAACCTCATCGCCGTCGCCATCGGCATCGTCGACGGGGTCGGCTACGGCGAGAACACCAAGGCGTCGATCATCACGCGTGGTCTCGTCGAGATGACCGACTTCGCCGTCGCGCAGGGCGCGCAGCCCGAGACCCTGCAGGGCCTCGCCGGTCTCGGTGACCTCATCGCGACGTGCCAGTCCCCGCTGAGCCGCAACAACACGGCGGGCCGGCTGCTCGGCCAGGGGTACAGCTTCACCGAGGTCGTCAAGCAGATGGACCAGACGGCCGAGGGGCTCGCATCGGTGGCACCGGTGCTGCAGTTGGCCCGCGAGGCCGGCGTCCACATGCCGATCGTCGAGCAGGTCAAGATGGTCCTCGACGGCACGATGAATCCGCGCGACATCGCACCGCATCTCACGACGGATGACGACGAGCCCACCGAGGAGAGGACTCAGAATGGTTCAGGCGGCAGTGGTTCTGCTTTTCGGCGGGCGTTCCAGCGAGCACTCGATCAGTTCCGCCACGGCGGGGGGCGTCCTCCGCGCGATTGACCGCGAGCGCTACCGGGTCATCCCGGTCGGGATCACCCGCGAGGGTGCGTACGTCCTCGAGGACGACGATCCCGACAAGTTCGCCCTGAACGCCGATCGGCTGCCGGAGGTCGTCGACAACGGCACCCGCATCGTATGGCCGGAGTCGACCGTCGAGCGGGAGCTCTCAGTCCGTCGCCCCGACGGGACCGTCGACTCCCTGGGCGACATCGACGTCGTCTTCCCGATCCTGCACGGCCGCTTCGGCGAGGACGGCACGGTGCAGGGGTTCCTCGAGCTCCTCGACCTGCCGTACGTCGGTGCGGGCCTGCTGATGTCCGCCATCGGCATGGACAAGCACACCACCAAGAGCATCCTCCAGGCGGCCGGAGTGCCCGTCGTCCCGTGGGTCACGGTGACGCGGGCGGGCCTCGAGCGCGACGGCGACCTCTGGCGCCGCCGCATCCGCGGCCTCGGACTGCCGGTGTTCGTCAAGCCCGCGCGTGCGGGATCGAGTGTCGGGGTGTCCAAGGTCTCCGACTGGGACGAACTGGATGCCGCGCTCGAGACCGCGTTCGCGGAGGACTCGAGCGTGCTCGTCGAGCAGTCCGTCACCGGCCGCGAGATCGAGTGCGGCGTGCTGCAGGGGCGCGACGGCGGCGACCCGCGAGTCAGCGTCGCCGGCGAGATCGTCGTCAGCGGTCGGGCCTTCTACGACTTCGAGGCGAAGTACCTCGGCGCCCCCGGCATCGACCTCGTCTGCCCCGCGGAGCTCCACGACGGCGAACTCCGCGAGATGCAGCGGATCGCCGCCCGTGCGTTCGAGGCGGTCGGAGGGCGGGGGCTGTCGCGGGTCGACTTCTTCTACACCGGCACCGAGTTCTTCGTGAACGAGGTGAACACGATGCCGGGGTTCACGCCGATCTCGATGTTCCCGACGTGCTGGATCGAGAGCGGGCTGAGCTATCCCGAGCTCATCACCGAGCTGATCGAACTGGCGCGCTGATCCATCTCACGGGACGAGGTCGGATGCCGCGACGCACTGTCCCGTGGTCTCGAACCGCTTCGTGATGAGGCGGCTGACGGCGCTCACCGGACCGCTCGAGCTGACCTCGTCGTAGTCGATGATGAGCTGGATCGCCGGTTCGCGGCCGTAGGTCGTGATGCGGTACAGCGGTGCCCGCGAGTCGTCGACGACCCAGTCGACACCGTCGACCGTCACGCAGGGAAGCTCCGACGGACCGAGGGGCGGGACCCCGCACGCGAGCTGCACGGTCGTGGGGTCGCCCCAGGCGGCGGTCGACTGCGCGTCGGTCCAGCGCCGCGGCTGGTCGCCCAGGTCGTCGGGCAGCCGCACCATGACCTCCGCGCAGCGCGGGTCGTCGGCTCCGGGGGCGGCCTCGAGCGCCACCGTCGACGAGCACCCCGACAGTGCCGCGACACCGGCGACGAGGAGGGCGAGCGCGACGGTCGAGCGGGTCCGGGGCATCGCTCCAGACTACCGTGGAGCCATGGGTGAGCTCCGTGTGCGCGACGTCTCCGAGGCGGAGCTGCTGCGCCGCATCCTGCGCGTCCTCGGACCGCTTTCGCGCGCCGAGGTGGGCCCCGGTGACGACGCCGCGGTCCTGGCCGTCCCGGGCGGCCGCGTCGTGGCGACGACCGACACCCTCGTCCACGGTCCCGACTTCCGATTGGCGTGGACGTCGCCGCGGGACCTCGGGTACAAGGCCGCCGCCGTCAACCTGGCCGACGTCGCCGCGATGGGCGCGCGTCCCACGGCTCTGCTCGTCGCCCTGGCCCTGCCGGACTCCCTCCCCGCCGCCTTCGTCGACGACCTCGCGACAGGGTTCCGCGACGCGCTCGACGAGCTGGCACCCGGGTGCGCAGTCGAGGGCGGGGACCTGACCGTGTCCGACACCCTCACCGTCGCCGTCACCGCCCTGGGCGTCCTGGACGGCGTCTCGCCCGTGCTCCGCTCCGGAGCGCGGCCGGGTGACGACGTCGCCGTCGCGGGCGGCCTCGGCGCGGCGGCCCGCGGCCTCCGCCTGCTGTTCACCCGCTTCCGCGACGACGAGGGACGCCCGGTCGCCGTCGACCTCGCTGTCCTCACCGAGCAGGAGCGGCGGGACCTCTCGGCTCAGCTCCGGCCGCAGCCGCCGGTGCGGCTGGGGCTCGCTGCCGCGCGAGCCGGCGCGACCGCCCTCATGGACGTCTCGGACGGCCTCGTCCTCGACGCGACCCGACTGGCGGACGCCTCCGAGGTGACGCTCCTCATCGAGGCGGACCTCGATGACGACGCGCTCTCCGGCGGCGAGGACCACGCGCTGCTCGCGTGCTTCCCGGCCGGCACCGCGCCTGCCGGCTTCACCGTGATCGGTCGTGTCGCGCAGCGGCGGGAGGTGCCCGTCCTGATCGGGGGCGTCGCGCCGGACGGCCGCGGCGGGTGGGATCCCTATTCGGACTGGGATGCGGCGCTCGGCTGACCCGAGCGAGCGAGCCACCACAGCGACGTGTCGCCGTACTTCTTGCTGCGGTCGACGACGAGACCGTCGGGCAGGAGCGGTTCGCCGGAGCGCGTCGCGCGTTCGACGACGACCGTCGCGGCGGGGGTGAGCCGCGGCACGAGCAGCCCGAGCGTCGCCGAGACCTCGGCATCCGTCATGTCGTAGGGCGGGTCGACGAACACGAGGTCGAACGCGGGTCCGCCGGCCCGCAGGAACGCGTCGGCGGCGGACCGGTGCACGGTCAGCCGGCGCCCCGGGAGGCTGGGACCCACGGCGCGGACGTTGCGGTCGATGACGGATGCCGCGCGCGGCGCGCGCTCGACGAGGTCGGCCGACGCGGCCCCGCGGCTCACCGCCTCGAGACCCAGCGCTCCCGACCCCGCGTAGAGGTCGAGCACGGCTGCCCCCGCGAGCAGGTCGCCGGCGTCGAGGGCGCCGAAGAGCGACTCGCGCACGCGCTCGCTCGTCGGCCGCGTACCGGCGCTCGGCACGACCAAGGGTAGTGAGCCGGCGTCTCCCGCGATGATCCTCGTCACCCCGCCACGATAGCGGCGTCCGCGCCCGCTCCTAGACTCGAGGCATGCCGTCGTACTCGCTCGCCACACCGCTCGCCGAGGCGGTCGGCGACACGCTGGCGAAGGGGCTGCGTCGAGCGTTCCAGATGACCACGGTGGGCGACCTGATGGCGCACTACCCGCGACGCTTCGCGAGCCGCGGCCAGTTGACACCGATCGCCCAACTCCCGGTCGGCGAGCTGGTGACGATCGTCGCCGAGGTGCTCTCGGCGACGACACGGCAGATGCGCGGTCGTCGCGGCGAGATCGTCGAGGTCCTGATCGGCGACGGCAACGGCACGATGTCCCTGACGTTCTTCGGGCAGTCGTGGCGGGTGAAGGACCTGCGTGCCGGGCGCCAGGGGATCTTCTCGGGCAAGGTGGGGGAGTACCGGGGGCAGAAGCAGCTGACGCATCCCGACTACGAGCTCTTCGACGACGAGGGCACGGCCCGGCTGAGCGCCGAGGCGTGGCACAACGTCCCCATCCCGATCTACCCGGCCACGAGCACGTTCTCCAGCTGGCAGGTCAAACGCTGCGTCGACCAGGTGCTGACCGGGCTCGGCGAGGTGCCCGAACCGCTCCCCGATGCCTTCCGCGCCGCGCAGGGCCTGCTCGACGCCCGGACGGCGCTCGTGCGCATGCACGCACCGGAGTCCTTCGACCAGATCGGTCCGGCGCGCGAGACCCTGCGGATGCACGAGGCGTTCGTCCTGCAGGCGGCGCTCCTGCAGCAGCGGCAGTTCGTGCGCATGATGTCGGCGACCGCGCGCCCCGCGGGCGACCTCCTCGAGCGTTTCGACGCCGCGCTGCCCTTCGAGCGCACCCCCGACCAGCACACGGTGGGTGACCGCATCGCGGCGGACCTCGTCGGCGAGTGGCCGATGAACCGGCTCGTGCAGGGGGAGGTCGGCTCCGGCAAGACGCTGGTCGCGCTCCGCGCCATGCTCCAGGTCGCCCAGTCGGGCGGCCAGTCCGCGCTCATCGCCCCCACCGAGGTGCTGGCGGCGCAGCACGTCCGCTCGATGGCACGCATGCTCGGACCCGCTCTCGCACCGGAACTGATGCCGACACTCCTCACGGGTCAGCAACCCGCCGCGGAACGCCGTCGCGCCGCCCTGCGGGTGGCGTCGGGCCAGGCGCGCATCGTCGTCGGGACGCACGCGCTCCTCAGCGAGTCGACGACGTTCGCCGACCTGGGTCTCGTCGTCGTCGACGAGCAGCACCGGTTCGGCGTCGATCAGCGCGAGACCCTCCGCGCGAAGGGAAGTTCCCCGCACGTCCTCGTGCTCACGGCGACGCCCATCCCTCGCACCGTCGCGATGACGGTGTTCGGCGACCTCGACGTCTCGACGATCCGGACGATGCCGGGCGGCCGGGCGGGCATCTCGACCTTCGTCGCGCCGGTGGGGGAGAAGCCGGGCTGGTTCGCGCGCGTCTGGGAGCGCGTGGCCGAGGAGGTGCGGCTCGGACGGCAGGCCTTCGTCGTGTGTCCGGCGATCGACGCGTCGACCGAGACGGACGAGGACGAACCCGTCGAGGAGGCCGAGCCCGGCCGCACCCGCTGGGGCGTCCTGCAGGCGGCGGCGCTCCTCGAGAGCCACCCGGACTACCGCGACATCCGCGTCCAGATCCTGCACGGCAAGATGCCCGCCGATGAGAAGGATGCCGTGATGCAGGCGTTCGCCCGCGGCGACATCGACGTGCTCGTCGCGACCACCGTGGTCGAGGTCGGCGTCGACGTCCCCAACGCGTCCACCATGGTCATCCTCGAAGCAGACCGCTTCGGGGTGTCCCAGCTGCACCAGCTCCGCGGTCGCGTCGGCCGCGGTGCGGTCCCCGGGCTCTGCATCCTCGTCACCGAGGCCGATCCCTACACCCCGGCCCGCGCTCGCGTGGAGGCGGTCGCGGCGACGACGGACGGTTTCGAACTCGCCGAGGTCGACCTCGACCTGCGGGGCGAGGGGGACGTGCTGGGCGATGCGCAGTCGGGCGTCCGCTCGTCTTTGCGGCTGCTGCGTGTCGTGGCGGATGCCGATCTGATCGCCACCGCCCGCGCCGAGGCCGAGCGTCTTCTCGCGGAGGACCCGGCCCTGGATCGCCACCCGGGCCTCGCTGCGGCCATCTCCGGGCGCGTGAGTCACCGCGAGCGTGCCGCCCTCGCGAAGAACTGACCCGCTCCACGTCGTGTCGCATCGTTAGGCTCGTCGATATGAACAACCGGATCGCCGTGGTGCCCGGCTCCTTCGACCCGCCGACGCTCGGCCACCTCGATGTGATCCGACGCGCGGCCGCCCTCTACGACCAGCTGCACGTCCTCGTGGTCCACAACCCGGGGAAAGAGGCGATGCTCCCGATCGCGCAGCGACTGACGCTGCTCGAGCAGTCCATCGCCGAGAGCGACATCGAGGGTGATGTCGTTGTGGCGGCATGGAGCGTCGGGCTGCTCGTCGATTACGCGACGGACGTGGACGCGGGGGTGCTCGTGAAGGGGATCCGTTCGCAGGTGGATGTCGCCTACGAGACGCCCATGGCGATCGTGAACCGCCACCTCGCCCACGTGGAGACCGTGTTCCTGCTGCCCGATCCCGCGCACGCGCTCGTCTCGAGCTCGCTCGTGCGCCAGGTGGCCTCGCTCGGCGGTGACGTGTCCCCGTTCGTCCCGGCTCCGGTCGCGCGATTCCTCGACACGGGAGCCCACCCCGCCTGATCCGGCCCGCCGGCGTCCGCGCACGCGTACGATGGACGACCGTGGTCAGAAAGCGTGTGAGCGGTCCGTTCGTCCTCCCCGTCCGCGACATCGTCCGGGCTCCCGGTGAGATGCGCGAGTTCGAACTGCGGGTCCCCGCACCGGAGAAATGGGGAGAGGGCCTCGCCTTCGTCCGCGCGGGGGGAGAGGTCGAGGTCGACGTCCGTCTCGAGTCGGTGCACGAGGGCATCCTGGTCACCGCCGAGATCGCCACGACCTACGACGGCCAGTGCAGCCGTTGCCTCGTGGACCTGACACACCCCCTCGAAGTCGAGTTTCAGGAGCTCTTCGGGTATTCTGGGGATGAAGCGACTGACTTCGAGGTTCAAGACGACCACGTGGATCTTGAAACTCCTGTCAGGGATGCGATCGTCCTGTCGCTTCCGTTCCAGCCGGTGTGTCAGCCGGATTGCCCCGGACTAGATCCGTCCACGGGCGAGAGGCTGACCGGAGCACCGGTCCCGGAGACTCAGATCGACCCGCGCTGGAATGCGCTGGCCGCCTTGTCGGCCCGAACCCCAGACCACGACGACGAGGCCACGCGCCCCGACGCCGACGACACAGAGAAGAGCTGACCATGGCAGGTAACCCCCCGAAGCGGAAGGTCTCCCGCTCCAACACCCGTTCGCGCCGCGCGCAGTGGAAGGCCGAGGCCCCCACGCTCGTCAAGACCATCGAGAACGGCAAGGTCGTCTACAGCCGTCCCCACCAGGCGAAGGTCGTCACCGACTCGCAGGGTACGGAGCTGTTCCTCGAGTACAAGGGCCGCAAGGTCGCCGACATCTGATCGTCGCGTCGTGACGGACGCCGCCACCGATCACTCGGTGCTCACACACAAGCTCGGGGTCGAGATCGACCCCGAGCTTGTGTCGCTTGCGTTGACCCATCGTTCGTACGCGTACGAGCACGGCGGTATCGCGCACAACGAGCGTCTCGAGTTCCTCGGCGACTCGATCCTCGGCATGGCCGTCACCGTCCACCTTTATCGGACGCACCCCGACCTGGATGAGGGATCCCTCGCCAAGCGGCGGGCGAGCGTCGTCTCGACCGTCGCTCTCGCGGAGGTCGCCCGCGGCATGGGCCTCGGTGCGCACCTGCGGCTCGGCCGGGGCGAGGACCAGACCGGCGGGCGCGATAAGGATTCGATCCTCGCCGACACCACCGAGGCGCTCATCGGGGCCGCCTACCTGTCCGCCGGAATCGAAGCGGCGACCGCTCTCGTCCTGCGACTGGTGTCCCCGTTGATGGCGGATCCCGAGCGGTACGGCGCTGCGATGGACCCGAAGACGAGCCTGCAGGAACTCGCCGCGCGCCTGGGCTATGCGGCACCGACGTACAGCGTCGAGGCGGCGGGACCCGATCACCACCGGGTGTTCACGGCGACGGTGGCCGTCGGCGAGGTCGCGCGGACCGGCGGCGGTTCGAGCAAGAAGCAGGCTGAGATGGCGGCAGCGCTCTCGGTCTGGCGCGAACTCTCCGCGCGGGCCTGAGTCCCCGTGCCCGAACTGCCCGAAGTCGAGGTCGTGCGCGCCGGTCTCGTCCCCGCTCTCGCCGGCGCTCGCCTCGACGCCGTCACCGTTCTGGACGCCCGGTCCCTCACCCGTCACCCGGGCGACGCTCCCGACTTCGAAGCGCGGCTGACGGGTCGGCGCGTCGACGCTGTGGTCCGCCGCGGCAAGTTCCTCTGGATGCCGCTGGCGGATGCCGGTGCGGAACCGGCCGAGGCGATCGTCGGTCACCTCGGGATGAGCGGGCAGATGCTGCTGCGCGAGCCCGGCACACCGACACTCCGCCACGAGCGGATCCGCTTCGAGGTGCGGCATCCGACCCACGGTGAGATCGCGGTGGTCTTCGTGGACCAGCGGACTTTCGGCTCCCTGGCGATCGATCGGCTCGAGCGCACCCTCGACGGGGCCGCGGCAGGACGGGGGAGCGGCATCTCGCTCGTCCCCACGCAGGTGGCGCACATCGCCCGGGATCCGCTGGACCCCGCGTTCGACGATCGCGCGTTCCGGACCGCGCTCGGGCGGACGCGCTCCGCAGTGAAGCGTGCACTGCTCGATCAGACCGTCGTCAGCGGAGTCGGGAACATCTACGCCGACGAGGCGCTGTGGGCCGCGCGGCTGCATCCGGAACGCCCCGCGAACGAGCTCCCGACGCGCGCCGTCACCCGCCTGCTCGGCGAGGTCCGGGCCGTGCTGGACCGGGCCCTCGCCGAGGGCGGGACGAGCTTCGACGCGCAGTACGTGAACGTCAACGGACAGGCGGGATACTTCGCCCATTCCCTGAACGCCTACGGGCGGACGGGTCAGCCCTGCCCGCGCTGCGGCACGCCGATCGTGCGGGTGAGCTTCACCAACCGATCGAGTCACTACTGCCCGCGGTGTCAGCGACGCAATTAGTCGAGGACCTTTTTCCAGGCGCCGATGTACGCCGCCGGCTCGAAGCCGATCGTCTCGTTGATGCTGAGCATCGGACGGTTCTCCTCGGCGTTCCAGGTGACGATGCGGGAGGACCGGGGCATGACCTCTCGCCACCGGAGGATACCCGCGCACTTCACCAGCTGCCCGAGGCGGTGCCCCCGATGCTCACGGAGCACGAGGGTGTCCATCTGCTGCGTCGCCGCGGTCGGGTCGACGCCGGAGCAGAGCTCGTTGAACGCGACGACCGTGCCGGTCGCCTCATGGACGGCCACCGTGACGAGCACCATCTGTCCGCCGTCGACGAAGCGGGCGTCGTGGCGCGCGAGGCGCTCGACGTCCCAGGTCTCCTCGTCGATCTCGAGCCCCGCCGCCGGGGCGTCCGTCGACATCCGCGACTTCGCCCAGGCGAAGCTCTCGCGGTAGGCCTCGGGAGTCGGGAGCATCCACTGCTCCACGCGGTAACCGTCGGCATGCGATCGGGCATCGGCGAGGAGGTCTCGCACGCTCGGCAGTGCGGGTTCGATCTCGAGCACGCTCTTCCGGTCGACCTGTTCGAGCGTGTACCCGTGGCGTCGGAAGTAGCGCGCAGGACGGTCCAGCGGGATCTCCCCGGAGCCCGTCGGCGCGGCGAGCCGTTCCGAGGTCGCACCGGCGTCGGGCTCGGGATGCTCGGCCCATGCCTGCAGGACGGTGCGTCCCGCGTCACGGGCGGTGCCCTCGACGACGGCGTGAAGCGCACCGCCGATGCCCCTGCCCTGGACCCGCTCGAGGAGTTCGACGGTCCAGTAGGCGACCTGCGACCCCTCCTCAGCGGGGAGGTCGACGATGACGCGCCCCACCACCTGGTCCTCGACCAGAACGATCCAGCTGCGCTTGTCGTTGTCCGGGTCGGGTTGGAAGTGGGGGAGCAGTTGGGCCGGTGTCACGGCTTCATCGTCGTTGTCGCTGATCTCGCGGTAGATCTCGTTCCGGACGTCGACCATGGCGACGAAATCGGCGGCATCCGAGGCATCGACGCTGGCCGGTACGACGAGGGGGCGCAGTTCGAAGGGGACTGACGTTGTCATGAGGGACTCTTCTCTGAGAGGTGCGGGGGCCGCGAGCGGGTCGCGGCCCCCGGGGTGTCATTGACGCGGAGCGAGGAGCGCACGACGGCGTTCCCACTCGGCTTCCCGCGCCTCGCGAGCGAGACGCTGGGCACGGCGGGCATGGACGGCCGCGCGATCCGGGCCGGGGCGCGTGCTCCACAGGAGCAGCGCGACGGCCAGTCGCAGGGCGATCCGGTCGAGGAACGTCTGACGGGCGGAGGTGCCCGTCGAGGTGGGATGCTGCAGCGCGGCGAGGACCGCCGAGGTGCGCTGCGGCGCGGTGAGGGTGGACATGAGTGATCTCATTTCGGAAGGGATGGATGCCGCGGAGCGCGGCGGAGGATCGTGCCGCAGCACGAGAGGACACGGGGACGCACGGGCACAGAGGCCCGGCATCCGGGAGGGGACGGACGGAGTCCGCCCTCAGGGCGTGGGAGAGTTCACCGTCCGAGGACGGGATCCGTGACGGCTGTCAGTGGCCGGAACGGATGCGGTCTGCCACCGCGGCGCCGAAGGAGACGGTCCCCAGCGCGCACGGGAACGCGGTGGACGCGATTCCGGTGGGTGTCATTTCGATGATCATGTCAGGGGACCTCCTTTCTCAGACTTCTGACGCGAGCACTGACACTAGACCCGGCCCGCGCGCGGCGTCAAGTGGGAAACGGGATTCGTCCGCTAGCGTGGACGGGACGACGACCCCGGAGGACCCGCATGCACCTGAAGAGCGTGACGCTCAAGGGGTTCAAATCCTTCGCGCAGCCGACGACCTTCGCGCTCGAGCCCGGCGTCACGTGCATCGTCGGTCCCAACGGATCAGGCAAGTCGAACGTCGTCGACGCCCTCGCCTGGGTGATGGGCGAGCAGGGGGCGAAGACCCTCCGCGGCGGCAAGATGGAGGACGTCATCTTCGCCGGCACCGCGACGCGGGGTCCCCTCGGCCGCGCGGAGGTGCAGCTGACGATCGACAACGCCGACGGCGCGCTGCCGATCGAGTACAGCGAGGTCACGATCAGCCGGACCCTGTTCCGCAACGGGTCGAGCGAGTACGCCATCAACGGCGAGACCTGTCGGCTCCTCGACGTCCAGGAGTTGCTGAGCGATTCGGGGCTCGGGCGCGAGATGCACGTCATCGTGGGTCAGGGGCGACTCGACACCGTCCTGCAGGCGAGTCCCGAGGATCGGCGCGGCTTCATCGAGGAGGCCGCCGGCATCCTCAAACACCGTCGCCGCAAAGAGAAGACGCTCCGCAAGCTCGAGGCGATGGAGGCGAACCTCACTCGGCTGAGCGACCTGGCCGGCGAGCTGCGGCGTCAGTTGAAGCCGCTCGGCAAGCAGGCCGAGGTCGCGCGCGAGGCGGCCACGATCGCTGCGGTCGTTCGCGACGCGAAGGCGCGCCTCTACGCCGATGAGATGTCGCGCCTCCGAGCGGAGCTGGCGGATCACGCCCGAGCCGAGCACGAGCGTCACGCCGAGCGGCTGGTCCTGCAGGACCGCGCTGACGGCTTGCGTCGCCGCATCGACGAGCTCGAGAACGATCAGCGCGCCGAGGCGGTCGATCGGGCGCGCGCCGTCACGTTCGAACTCGGCCGTGTCCAGGAGCGACTGCGCGGGCTGTACTCGCTCGCCGGCCAGCGACTGTCGCTGCTCGACGACGACGGTGACCAGCCGGACACCGGGACCACCGTCACCCAGGCCGTCATCGACGACGCACGTCGGGAGATCGACGAGATCGCGTCGGGTCTCGGTGCCGCGCAGGATGCCGCCGCCGCCGCCGCGCGCGACGTCATCCGGGCGCGCGCCGAGCTCGATGCGCTCGACACCGACATCGCCGCGCAGAGTGCGCTGGTCTCCGAGCACGACATGCGGCTCGCCTCACTGAGAGGACGAGCCGAGGCAGCCGGGTCGAAGGCGGAGGCGCTTCGGCTGGCGGTGGAGAGGCAGCAGCGCGCCCTCGATGCAGCCGAGGAACGTCGCGCCGACGCGGAAGGCGCGCTGGCGGCGATCGAACCGGCGACCGAGGGTCCTGCGGACGCCGCGGGGGAGTACTCGGCCGCGTACGAGGGCGCGCAGCGCGAGGCATCCGATGCCGAATCCGAGGTGGGGTCGATACGCGACCGGTTGCACGCGGCGGAGCGGGAGCGCGAGTCGCTGCTGGCGGAGACGGCGGCTCTCGGCCGCGCCCTCGACATCCGCAACGCCGCGGCGGCGGTCGTCGATCGGGGTGGCGACGGCATCCGTGGCATCGTCAGCGATGCGATCCGCGTCTCGGCCGGCTATGAAGCGGCGATCGCCGCAGCACTCGGCGCCCTCGCCGAGGGGGTCCTCGTCGACGACTTCGCGGCCGCACGCGCGGTCATCGCGACGGTGCGCGAGCACGATCTGGGTTCGATCGACGTCGCCTTGGCCGACGGTCCTGCGGCTCCTCGCAGGACGCCCCTTGGAGCGGGGGTGACGTGGGCGGTCGATGTCGTCGAGGCGCCGGCGGGCCTCCGCGCCGTCCTCGCGGGTGTCGCGATCGCGGAGGATCTGGATGCGGCCCACGCTGCCGCGATGTCGGCCGCCGACGCGGGGGAGAGCGTCGTGCTGGTGACGCGCGCGGGCGAGACCGTGACGCCGAGCACGGTCCGTGCCGGCTCCGGGCAGTCGCGCTCGCGTCTCGAGCTCGCCGCCGAGCGCGACGCGGCCCGCGTCCGTCTCGACGAGGTGACGGTGGTCGCGGATTCCCTGCGTGAAGCGCTGACCGACGCGCAGGCTGCCTGGGATGCGGCGCGCCAGCGTACCCGTGATGCCCTCGCCGCGCTGCGCGAGCACGACTCCGCTCTCGCGGCCCACGCGGAACAGCTCAACCGTGCGACCGTGCGTCTGGAATCCGCGGTGGCCGAGTGCGACCGGCTACGCGCCGGCCTCGCTCAGGCCGAGTCGGCGGCTCGGGATGCCGAGAACGCGGCACGGGCCGCGACGGAGGCCTTCAGCGCCGCCGAGGAGATGCCGCGTCCGATCCTGGATGCGTCCGCCCGGGACGGTCTGCTCGATGCGCTCGAGTCGGCTCGGGCGCGCGAGATGGACACACGCCTCGACGTCGAAACGCTCCGGGAACGGGTGCGTGCCGCCGAGAGCCGCGTGGTGCAACTCGAACGTCAACGCGAGAAGGAGCGCGCAGCCGCCGAAGCGGCCGCCCGTCGAGCCGTGATCCGACGCGCGCAGCGGGCGATCGCATCCGAGGTCGTCGGTGCGCTGCCGCCCGTCCTCGACTCGATCGACCGGTCGACGGCGCAGGCGCGGGTCGAGCTGGAACGCGCGGAGCAGACGCGGACGGCGCTGACGGCCGAGTTGGCCGAGCTCCGGAAGGAGGATGCGGCGACCCGCGAGAGGCTGAATCGCCTCACCGAGTCGGTGCACGGCCTCGAATTGCAGATGCACGAGAAGCGGCTGCATGTGCAGAGCCTCCTCGACCGGGTGCAGTCCGAGCTCGGCCTCTCCGAGGATATTCTCCTCGTGGAATATGGTCCCGACGCCCCCGTCCCGGGAGCGGAGGAGGGCGAGGCGTCGCCGTTCGACCGCTCCGCGCAGATGCGCAGATTGCAGGATGCGGAGCGCAAGCTGGCGCAGTTGGGTCGCGTGAATCCTCTTGCCCTGGAGGAGTTCGCCGCGCTCGAGCAGCGTCACGCATTCCTCACCGAGCAACTCGACGACCTCGTCCGCACCCGGACGGATCTGCTGACGATCATCGAGGAGCTCGACGAGCGGATGCAGACGATCTTCCTCGCGGCCTTCGAGGACACCAAGGTGGCCTTCGGGGAGGTGTTCCCGATCCTCTTCCCCGGGGGCACGGGCTCCATCTCGCTCACCGACCCCGACAACCCGCTCACGACCGGGATCGACGTCGCCGTCCGACCCGTGGGCAAGAAGATCGAGCGGCTGTCGCTCCTTTCGGGTGGGGAGAGGTCCCTCGCGGCGGTCGCGCTCCTGACGGCGATCTTCAAGGCGCGGCCGAGTCCCTTCTACATCCTCGACGAGGTCGAGGCCGCCCTCGACGATGCGAATCTCGGTCGTCTGCTCGGCGTGTTCGAGCAGCTGCGCGAATCGAGCCAGCTGATCGTCATCACGCATCAGAAGCGGACGATGGAGATCGCGGACGCCCTGTACGGCGTGTCGATGCGTCAGGACGGCGTCTCCGCCGTCGTGGGACAGCGCGTGCGCGAGCGGGCGGGCGTCTGAGCGCGGCGAGTGTGCGTTAGCGTGTGGGCAGCGGGGACGGTGTCGTCGTCGCCGACACCAGACAAGGGGTGGGGATGAGGATTTCGGTGCGCGCGGGAACGCTGCGGCGGAGTGCGGTGGCGACGATGCTGGCGGCGGCGCTCGTCGCAGCGCCGGTGACGGTGACGGCGGCCGCGGCCGCGCCGACGGCCGCGGCGTCACAGGTGCGGGCGATCGTCCCGGCCGCGAAGTCGCCGATCAAGACCTTCAAGAACTGCACGGCGCTCAACAAGACCTACAAGGGCGGTGTCGCCCGGGCGGGGGTGACCCACAACACGGTCAGCGGCAAGAAGAAGCCGTTCACCGTCAAGCCCTACGTCTCGACGGCGCTCTACAACGCCAACAAGAAGATGGACCGCGACAAGGACGGCATCGCCTGCGAGAAGGGCTGACGCGGTCAACTAGCCTGGGTGCATGGCGGAGAGCTCCTGGTCCCTCGGTCGCGCGCTGCGCGGCATGTTCGTCAAGCCGACGATCGATGAGAACACGTGGGAGGACCTCGAGACCGCGCTGCTCACCGCCGACTTCGGGCCCGATATCACCGAACGCATCGTCGACGAGCTTCGCGAGAAGGTCGAGCGGTATCGCACGACGGATCCCAAGGACCTGCAACGGATGCTGCGCGAGACGCTCGAGGAGCACTTCGCGAAGTTCGACACGACCCTCCGGCTGACGGAGCGCCCCGCGGTGGTGCTCGTGGTCGGGGTCAACGGGGTCGGCAAGACGACGACGATCGGGAAGTTCGCGAGCTACCTCAAGCGCTTCGGACGGACGGTGGTGGTGGGCGCGGCCGATACTTTCCGCGCGGCCGCGGTGGATCAGCTCGCGACGTGGGCCGAGCGCGGGGGAGCAGCGATCGTCCGCCCGCAGCACGAGGGGCAGGACCCGGCATCCGTCGCCTTCCAGACGATCGAGCACGCGATCCGCACCGGCACCGAGATCGTCCTCGTGGACACGGCCGGCCGCCTGCACACCAAGGGCGGCCTCATGGACGAGTTGACCAAGATCCGCCGGGTCATCGAGAAGCAGGCGCCCATCAGTGAGGTCCTCCTCGTGCTCGACGCCACCACCGGCCAGAACGGGGTCATGCAGGCCGAGGCGTTCCTCGAGCACGCCGGAGTGACGGGGCTCGTCCTGACGAAGCTCGACGGCTCGGCCCGCGGCGGGTTCGTGCTCGCGGTCCAGGAGCGCACCGGCATCCCGGTCAAGCTCCTCGGTCAGGGTGAGGGGATCGGCGATCTGACCGGTTTCACGCCCCACGTCTTCGCATCCGCCCTCGTCGATTGACCCAGGCGGTCGCGCGCGACCGTCAAGGCTGGTTTCATTGATGCATGGCGATCGAGCACGACTACTTCGGACTTCTCGAGTCCGGACCCGACGGGTCGATCTTCTGGTCGGAGGTCGTGGACTTCGGTGATCAGCGGGTGACCGTCGACCTCACCGCGCCCGACCAGGACGACGTCTCGATCGACGCCCTCGACGTCGCGGCCGGCATGATCGCGGCGTTGGAGACCATCGATCTGCGTGCCCGGAACGCGATGGTCTCCGAGCTGGACGATCGCACGAGCGAGGTCACGGAGTTCATCCTCCAGCAGCAGGAGATGCTCGGCGAGGACATCGAGGACCTCCTCGTCGACGTTTCGGGTGACACCCACATGGACGTCATCCGCTCCCTGCAGCTGATGAGCATGACGATCCTCGCCGACGAGCACGGGGGCAAGGACCCTTTCGCGGTGCTGGAGTACGCCCTCGACCCTGACTCGACCGACGACGTCCTCCTGGTCAACCTCGACGTCTCGGGCGCCGTCCAGTCGGTGACCAGCGCCGACTGAACGGTCTGCGTCACCGGGCGGTCAGCCGCGCGACGCGTGCGCCCAGTCGATCGCGTTCCGCAGGGTGGCGAGGTCCCGGTACCAGGTCTTCACCTCGGTGCGGCATCGCACCCGCTCGACGCGGGTGTCGTATTCGTTGCACTCGGCGAGTGCTTCGGAGTCGGTCGGGGGGTACTCGGCGGATCCGTCGTCGTACCCGATCTCAAACCCGTTCGCGGCGTCACCGGTCACGGACACCACGGTGCCAGGCGCGGGCTCGGGCACATCGTGCGTGGTCGGCGCGGAGGCCGTGTCGGGGAGCAGGGCGGCGAGAGCCATGGCCGCGCCGAGAGCGGTCGCGAGCGGAAGTGACGTACGCATGTGTCTCCTTCGGTGAGGCCGGTGCATCCGGCATCCCGAAGGTAGGAAGCGTCGCGCCGCGCGCGATCCCGTCCGTGCCAGGTGGGGGAGGGACGCGGCCGCGCCCGACCTGGGGAGGAGGCGTCAGACCGCCTGGGCGAATCCCTCGGCGTCGGCCTCGTCGGCGAGGTGCGCCAGCGCCGCCGGGATCTCGCGACCCTTCGACCGCATCGAGCGCGCCCAGAGCCGCCCGGCGCGGTACGACGAGCGCACGAGCGGTCCGGCCAGGACCCCGAGGAACCCGATGGACTCGGCGAGCTCGCGCAGTTCGACGAACTCCTGCGGCGTGACCCACCGCGCCACGGGAAGGTGACGCGGCGTGGGGCGGAGGTACTGCGTGAGGGTGATGATGTCGGTACCGGCGGCATGCAGGTCGCGCAGTGCGTCCTCCACCTCGTCGCGTTCCTCACCCATCCCGAGGATCAGATTCGACTTCGTGATGAGTCCTGCGTCCCGCGCGCGGGTGAGGACGCCGAGCGACCTCTCGTACCGGAACGCCGGTCGGATCCGCTTGAAGATGCGGGGCACGGTCTCGACGTTGTGCGCGAAGACCTCGGGGCGCGACGCGAACACGACGTCCAGGAGCTCAGGGTCACCGTTGAAGTCCGTGGCGAGGAGCTCCACACCCGTACCGGGGTTGTCGGCGTGGATGCGGCGGACGGTCTCCGCATTGAGCCACGCGCCGCCGTCGGGCAGGTCGTCGCGCGCGACGCACGTCACGGTCGCATACCGCAGGCGCATGCGGGTGACGCTCTCGGCGACACGGCGTGGCTCGTCGGTGTCGTAGTCGGCCGGTTTGCCCGTGTCGATCTGGCAGAAGTCGCACCGCCTCGTGCACTGCGAGCCGCCGATGAGGAACGTGGCCTCCCGGTCCTCCCAGCACTCGAAGATGTTCGGGCAACCGGCCTCCTGACAGACGGTGTGGAGTCCCTCGTCCTTCACGAGTCCCTGCAGCTCCCGGTACTCGGGACCCATCTTCGCCTTCGTGCGGATCCATTCCGGCTTGCGCTCGATCGGGGTCTCGGCGTTGCGGACCTCCAGCCGGAGCATCCGGCGGCCTTCGGGTGCGGTGTTCGCGCTCACGCGGCGACCTCCGCTCCGTGCTCACGCGTGAACGCCGCGACGACGGCGGGGAGGACGTCGACGGGGGAGATGTCGCGACCGGTGACCTGGCTGAGGGTCGTCACCCCGGCATCCGCGATCCCGCAGGGGATGATGCTGCGGAACGGTTCGAGGGAGTTGTCGCAGTTCAGCGCGAAGCCGTGCATCGTGACTCCGCGCTGCACCCGGACCCCGATCGCCGCCACCTTCTCGAGCGACCCCGCTCGTTCGACCCAGACGCCGCTGCGTCCGTCGACGCGCTCACCCGCGACGCCGACGGTCCGGATGACCTCGATGAGCAGGTCCTCCAGCCGGCGGACGTGCGCGACGACGTCGACGGGTTCCGGAAGTCGGACGAGCGGGTAGCCCACGAGTTGTCCGGGACCGTGCCAGGTGATCTTGCCGCCGCGGTCGACGTCCACGACGGGCGTTCCGTCGACCGGCCGCTCGTGCCGTGCCGTGCGCGCGCCCGCCGTGTAGACGGCTTCGTGTTCGAGGAGGAGCAGCGTGTCGGGGCGGGTGCCCGCGACGATGTCGGCGTGCAGGGTGCGCTGGAGGTCCCAACCCTGCCGATACGGGACGAGGTCGGGGGCCATCCCTACGGTGCGGATCTCGATCACGAGGCCATCTCCTATTTGTTGGACTGCGTGCAACAATACGCGACGATAGGCTCCTCGCATGACGACCGGCCGACCGCGCGCATCCTCTCGGGAGGTGCTATCCGAGGCGGCGTGCGAGCTCTTCCTCGAGCGCGGGTACGACGCGACATCGGTCACCGACATCTCCGTCCGCGCGGGCGTGAGCAGGTCCAGCTTCTTCAACTACTTCGAGTCGAAGGAAGCCATCCTGTGGTCCTCGCTCGACCGTCGGATCGACCGGTTGCACGCACGGGTGCCGCTGTCCGAACCCGTGGCCGGGCTCATCGAGCTCTGCGACGGCTTTGCGCCGGACAGCCTCGCCCTCGCGCTCGTCCACGCCGAGGCGATGGGCGTTCAGGACGAGATCGAGCGGGGAGCCGCCGTCCGTCAGGCGCGGATCGCCCGGGCTCTTTCGGCATCCTGGTCCGCGCTCGGGGCGCCACGCGTCGCCGCCGAGATCGCGGGGGCCGCCCACGCTGCAGCCGTCATGATCGCCATCGAAGGGTGGGCTCGCTCGGGCGCCGGCAGATCGTCCCTGCCTGACGAGCTCGCCCGCGCTCTGGCGGTGGCCGCGGCCACGCTTGCGTCCCTCGCCGGCGCGACGACGGGTCTCGACTAAACTCGAGCCATCATGGCTACCTTCGGCACGCTCTCCGATCGTCTCACCGAGACCTTCCGCAACCTCCGCACGAAGGGCAAGCTCTCGCCCGCCGACATCGACGGGACCGTGCGCGAGATCCGTCGCGCCCTCCTCGACGCCGACGTGGCGCTTCAGGTCGTCAAGGACTTCACCGGCAAGGTTCGCGAGCGCGCCCTCGGTGACGAGGTGAACCGCGCCCTCAATCCGGCGCAGCAGGTCGTCCAGATCGTGAACGAGGAGCTCGTCGCCATCCTGGGCGGCCAGCAGCGGCGACTGCAGTTCGCGAAGCAGCCTCCGACGGTGATCATGCTCGCCGGCCTGCAGGGCTCCGGTAAGACGACGTTCGCCGGGAAGCTGGCGAAGCAGCTCGAGAAGGACGGTCACACTCCGCTCCTGGTCGCCTGCGACCTGCAGCGTCCGAACGCCGTCAACCAGCTGACCGTGGTGGCCGAGCGCGCAGGTGCCGCCATCTACGCGCCCGAGCCGGGCAACGGGGTCGGGGACCCGGTGAAGGTCGCCCGTGACGGCGTCGAGTACGCGCGCCGCCAGCAGTACGACACCGTCATCATCGACACCGCGGGACGCCTGGGCGTGGACGCGGAACTGATGAAGCAGGCCGCGAACATCCGCAAGGCGACCGATCCCGACGAGGTCCTCTTCGTCATCGACGCGATGATCGGACAGGACGCCGTGAACACGGCGAAGGCGTTCCAGGACGGTGTCGACTTCACCGGTGTCGTGCTGTCGAAGCTGGACGGCGACGCCCGCGGTGGTGCGGCGCTGTCGGTGGCGTCGGTCACCGGCCGCCCCATCATCTTCGCGTCGACCGGTGAAGGTCTCGACGACCTGGAGGCCTTCCACCCCGATCGCATGGCGAGCCGCATCCTCGATCTCGGTGACATCCTCACCCTCATCGAGCAGGCGCAGCAGGCGTTCGATGAGGAGGAAGCGCAGCGCGTCGCGCAGAAGCTCGCGACCGAGCAGTTCACCCTCGAGGACTTTCTCGAGCAGCTGCAGCAGGTCCGCAAGATGGGCTCGATGAAGAAGATGCTGGGGATGCTGCCCGGCATGGGCCAGATGAAGCAGCAGATCGAGAGCTTCGACGAGCGCGAGATCGACCGCACAGAGGCGATCATCCGGTCCATGACCCCCGCCGAGCGCCGGAACCCCAAGGTCCTGAACGGATCCCGGCGACTCCGCATCGCGCGCGGCTCGGGGATGACGGTCACCGACGTCAACCAGCTCGTTCAGCGCTTCGATCAGGCCGCCAAGATGATGAAGACCGTGGCGCGGGGCGGGGTGCCCTCCATGCCCGGGATGGGTGCGATCGGCGGCAAGCCGGGCGCGTCGAGCAAGCGCGGCAAGAAGCAGAAGAGCAGCGGCGGCTCGAGGTCGGGCAACCCCGCCAAGCGCGCAGCCGAGAACGCGGGCCTCGCGGCGGCGAACACCGCACCTTCGGGCTCAGGCTTCGGCCTCGGCGGCGCACCCCAGCCGAGTGAGGCGGACCTGGCCGAGATCCAGAAACTCTTCGGCAAGGGCTGAGAGCTCAGCCGACCGAGACGACCTCGCGCAGCGTAGGGCCGCCCCGGAACTCGCGGATGAGGTGGTGGACCACCTCGCGCAGATCCCCGTCGGCGGCATCGGCCACGCGGGTCTGACGCGCGTAGCTGGCTCCCTGATCGAGGATCTGCGTGACCCCGGCGAACTCCTTCGCGCAGTGGAGCTCCGCGGCGAGGGGGGCGAGGGCCTCGGTCACCTCGCGCAGGTGGTCGGCGACGGGACGCTGCCGGCCGGCGCGGTCGACGATGACGTCGGCATCCAGCCCGTAGCGCGCCGCACGCCACTTGTTCTCGCGGACGAACCACGGCTGGATGGTGGGGAGCGGGCGACCCTCGTCGATCATGCGCGAGAAATGCTCGGCCAGCACCTGGACCAGGGCGGCGACGGCGGCGAGCTCGGGGAGCGTCGACATCCCGTCGCAGGCGCGGATCTCGATCGTGCCCCACCGCGGCGCCGGTCGGATGTCCCAGCGGACCTCGGTGGAGTCCGCCATGACGCCGGTCCGCTCCATGTCCGCGAGGTAGGCCTCGTACTCCGCCCAGGACTCGAGAGGCCAGGGCAGCCCCGCGGTCGGGAGCTGCTGGAAGACGAGGGCGCGGTTGGATGCGTAGCCCGTGCGGTCGCCTGCCCAGAACGGGCTGGAAGCGGAGAGGGCCTGCAGGTGGGGGAGGTAGGCGGAGAGGGCGTTGATCAGGGGGAAGACCTTCGCGACGTCTTCGACCCCGACGTGCACGTGGATGCCCCAGATCATCATGTTGCGCCCCCACCACTGGGTACGCTCGATGAGCTTGTGGTACCGGGTCTTGTCGGTCACCTGCTGGTCGTACCACCGGGCGAAGGGGTGGCTGCCCGCGCACAGGAGCTCGATGTCGCGGGGATCGGTGACGGTGCGGACCAGGGCGATCGCATCGGCGATGTCGTCCACGGCTGCGGCCACCGTGTCGCCCACGCCGCTGGTGACCTCGATCGTGTTGGTGAGCAGTTCACCGGTGACGGTGTGACGCTCGTGACGGGTCTGCTCCTCGATCTGGTCGAGGATCGCGGGCGCCTCCGGGACCAGATCGCCGGTGGTCCGGTCGGCCAGCATGATCTCCCACTCGATCCCGACGGTCGAACGAGCGGATGTGGCGAAGGTCACCGTCATGGGGCCAGTGTGTCACGCGCGTCCGGCGGTTCGCGGCATCCCTCCGCATCTGGCAGAATGGACGGTTGGACCGCCTTGCCCGACCCTCTATCCGGCTCGGAGGTCCACCGCAGAGCTCCCGCCGGGTGTGCACCCCACGCTCCAGGCGACGTTCATCATCACTCGCAACACCATTCAGGAGAATTGTGGCTGTCAAGATCCGTCTGAAGCGCATGGGCAAGATCCGTGCGCCGTACTACCGCATCGTCGTCGCCGACTCGCGCACCAAGCGCGACGGCCGCGTGATCGAGGAGATCGGCAAGTACCACCCGACCGAGCAGCCCTCGTTCATCGAGGTCGACTCGGAGCGCGCGCAGTACTGGCTCTCCGTCGGTGCGCAGCCGACCGAGCAGGTCGCCGCCATCCTCAAGCTCACGGGCGACTGGGGCAAGTTCAAGGGCGACAAGGACGCCGTCTCCACCGTGAAGACGGCGGAGCCCAAGGCGCCGTTCGAGCTCGACTCGTCCAAGAAGTCGGTCATCAAGCCGAAGGCGGAGAAGAAGGCCGAGGCGCCCGCCGCCGACGCCGAGGCCGCCGACGACGCGACCGAGTCCGAGTAAGACCTTGCTGGCCGCCGCGCTCGAACACATCGTCAAGGGGATCGTCGATCACCCGGACGACGTCACCATCGCCTCCAGCTCGTCGCCCCGCGGCGAGGTGCTGGAGGTGCGTGTGCACCCCGACGACCGGGGTCGTGTGATCGGGCGCGGCGGACGCACGGCGAAAGCCCTGCGTACCCTCATCTCCGCCCTGGCCGACGGTACGCGCGTCCGCGTCGACGTCGCGGACGACTGACGTGTCGGCGAAGTCGGCTCGCACGCAGCTCCGCGTCGGGCGCCTCGTCAAGGCGCACGGTCTGAAGGGCGCCCTCAAACTCGAGCTCTACACCGACGATCCCGACGGACGGTTCGTCCCGGGTGCGGAGTTCACCCTGCAAGTGCCGGAGTCCTCGCCCTGGCACGGAAAGACGGTGACGGTCCGCGAGTTCAAGTGGATGAACTCGCACCCGGTCGTCTTCCTGGACGGGATCGACGACCGCACCGCCGCGGAATCCATCGTCCGCGCCATCCTGTGGATCGACCAGGATGCCGCTGCGCCGGTCGTCGAGGACGACGCCTGGTACGACCACCAGCTGGTGGGGCTCGACGTCGTGCGCGACGGTCAGGTCGTCGGACGCGTGACGCGGGTCGACCACTTCCCGGCGCAGGATCTGCTGGGTGTCCAGCTTGCCGCGGACGACCGCGAGGTGCTCGTCCCCTTCGTCAAGGCCATCGTGCCCGAAGTGGACATGAGCGCCGGTCGTCTCGTCGTCACTCCGCCCGCTGGGTTGTTCGAAGACCTCCCCGGTGACGACGAGCCTCGTCCGGAGGCCGGCGACGAGGCCGACGCCGGGTCCTGACGTGCGCATCGACGTCGTCACGATCTTCCCCGCCTTCTTCGACGTCCTCGAAGTGTCGCTGCTGGGGCGCGCTCGGGGCGCGGGACTGCTCGACATCCGTGTCCACGACCTCCGCGATCACACGACCGACCGGCACCGCACCGTCGACGACACGCCCTATGGCGGCGGCGCGGGGATGGTCATGA
This sequence comes from Microbacterium sp. NPDC079356, assembly GCF_049545465.1. Classification (NCBI taxonomy): domain Bacteria; kingdom Bacillati; phylum Actinomycetota; class Actinomycetes; order Micrococcales; family Microbacteriaceae; genus Microbacterium; species Microbacterium sp. NPDC079356. Next base: position 465,371 of record NZ_JBMWDN010000001.1, read on the forward strand.
AGCCCGAGCCGTGGGCGCAGGCCCTCGACGCGATCATCGCCGGCTCCCACGAGACGGAGACGGATGCCGCATCCGGACCGCTCTTCGTCTTCCCGTCGCCGGCGGGGGAGCGCTTCACCCAGTCCGTGGCGCGCGAGTGGAGCACCGAATCGCACATCGTCTTCGGGTGCGGGCGGTACGAAGGCATCGACGAGCGCGTCTTCGCCTACGCCGCGACCATCGGCCGCGTGCGGCTCGTGAGCCTGGGGGACTACGTCCTGAACGGCGGGGAGGTCGCGGCGATGGCCATGATCGAGGCCGTCGGACGCCTCGTCCCGGGCGTCGTCGGCAACCCGGAGAGCCTCGTCGAGGAGTCGCACGAGGACGGCCTCCTCGAGTACCCCTCCTACACGAAGCCGGCATCGTGGCGCGGCTACGACGTTCCCGACGTCTTGCTCAGCGGACACCACGGGCGGGTCGCGCAGTGGCGGCGCGATCAGCAGGTGGAGCGGACCCGCCTTCGGCGCCCGGACCTGCTCAGCGAGTGATCAGCTGGCGGCGGTCGCCGCGGCTGCCCGGCGGCGTAGCATCGGAGGATGCCCCTGCGTCGTGGATTCTTCTTCTGGCTCCTGCCGAGCGCGGTCATCCTGCCCCTGTGGCTGATCGTCGGATGGATCGTGTCGGATGCCGGTGGCTGGGCGCTCGCCTGGGTGCTGGTCGTCGCGATCCCCTCCGTCCTCATCGGCCAGCTCGTCCTGACGCTGCTGATCCGTTCCCGCGGCACGGTCCGGCACACGCGCGCGGTCTCCTGGTGGGACGTCGGCGGCGTCGGTCTCTGGCACGTCCTGACCATCGCCGTGGGCTTCTTCTCGGAGGCGTGGTTCTGGCCTCTCCTCATCGCGGCGACCGTCGTCTTCCTCGCCGTGTTCTGGCTGTCGCTGCGACAGCTGTTCCAGGAGACGCGGCCCTCCGTCATCCTGCGCAGGTACACCGCGCCCGCTCGGACGCCCGAGAGCGTGGTCGTCGTCGAGGAGAAGCGCGACCCGCTCGTGTGAGGCCGCGCGCCGCGGTTTTGCGGCCGTCGGCATCCATGGCAGAATGACCCTTTGTGCCCTGACAGTTCTCTGCCTCGGGGGAGTTCGGAGCCGAGTCGGCTCCGACGGGCGCCACATCCTTTTCTCCTCTTACTCTCGCGGTCGACCTGAGGCGGTCGCAGGAAGTGACGATCATGCAGATCCTCGACTCCGTCGACGCAGCCTCGCTGCGCTCCGACATCCCCGTCTTCAACGCCGGCGACACCGTGAAGGTGCACGTCAACATCACCGAAGGCAACCGTTCGCGCATCCAGGTGTTCCAGGGTGTCGTCATCGGCCGCTCCGGTGACGGCGTCCGTGAGACCTTCACGGTCCGCAAGATCAGCTTCCAGGTGGGCGTCGAGCGCACCTTCCCGGTGCACAGCCCGGTGATCGACCACATCGAGGTCGTCACCCGCGGTGACGTGCGTCGCGCGAAGCTCTACTACCTGCGCGAGCTGCGTGGCAAGAAGGCCAAGATCAAGGAGAAGCGCGACAACTGATCGCGTTCTCCACTGGATGCCCCGGGACCGAGTCCCGGGGCATCCGTCGTTCCCGGGTGTTTCGGTGCTCGGCGTGCACATGATGTGCGACGCTGGTGGATGGTCGCCGAACCCCGGCACCGGTGAAGGACAGCATGACCACCGATTCCCCGTCCCCGACGCTCGGCAGCGACTCCGATTCCCGTCCCCGACGCGGACCGTGGCCGTTCATCCGGGACGTCCTGGTGATCCTCCTGGTGGCCGTCCTCGTGTCCTTCCTCGTCAAGACCTTCCTGGTGCGGTCGTTCTACATCCCGTCCGGCTCGATGGAGCGCACGCTGCTGAAGGGCGACCGCATCCTCGTCGACGAGTTGACGCCGCGGTTCAACGGGTACGAACGCGGCGACGTCGTCGTCTTCCGGGACCCCGGCGGGTGGCTCCCGACGACGTACGAGCCGGCGCAGCCTCCGTTGACGGCGGCGCTGGACTGGCTGGGATCCCTCGTCGGGCTCACGGCGTCCGACAGCGACGACCACCTCATCAAACGCATCATCGGTCTGCCCGGCGATCACGTGGTGTGCTGCAACGCGCTCGGGCAGGTCACCGTCAACGACGTGCCCATCGACGAGACGCCCTACCTGGACCTCGGTCCGTCCCAGTCGGCTCCCGACGAGTTCGACTACGACGTCACGGTGCCGGAGGGCTCGATCTGGGTGCTCGGCGACAACCGCGACAACTCGCAGGACTCGCGGTACCAGCAGGAGCAGCCGGGGCAGGGGTTCGTTCCGATGGACAACATCGTCGGGCGGGCGTTCCTCATCACGTGGCCGTTCGACCGGTTCGGTCTCATCGATTCGCACCACGACGTGTTCCGCGGGGTGCCGGCGCCGTGATGGCCGTGGTCGCGCCGACGCTGTCGCTCGAGCGTCGACTGCTCCGGGAGCATCCCCTCGTGATCGCGTGCGACGAGGTCGGCCGGGGCGCGCTGGCGGGGCCCGTCGCGGTCGGCGCGGTCGCCGCGGATGCCGCGTTCAGCCGGCGTCGCGTACCGGAGGGACTGCGGGACTCGAAGCTCATCGTCGAACCGCGCCGAGCGGGGATGGCGGAACGCGTCCGGGCCTGGGTGCCCGCCCACGCGGTGGGGTGGGCGTCGGCGGCGGAAGTGGACGAGGTCGGGATCATCCGGGCCCTGGGCCTTGCCGCCGCGCGCGCCATCGAGGAGCTCCGCGTGCAGGGTGTCGACATCGGCGATGCCCTGGTAGTCCTCGACGGGAACCACGACTACATCACCCCGGTCGCGCCGGTGGGTCGCGGCGTCCTGCCCATCATCAAGGCCGACCGCGACTGCGCGTCGGCGTCGGCGGCATCCGTCATCGCGAAGGTGGCGCGCGACGAGCACATGAGCGAGCTGGACGCCGAGGCGCCGGTCTACGGATGGGCCCGCAACAAGGGGTACGCGAGCGCGGAACACCGCGCGGCCATCGAAGAGCACGGTCTTTCCGGACACCACCGTGCGTCGTGGTCGATCGCGGCCGCCCCGACCCTGTTCTAGGTCCGGGGCCGTTCGCCGCCCGCCTAGGATGGAGTCACCATGGATGACGAAGTCTTCGAGGACTACGACCGCGAACTCGAGCTGGCCCTGTACAAGGAGTACCGCGACGTCGTCGGTCAGTTCCAGTACGTGATCGAGACCGAGCGCCGGTTCTACCTCGCCAACGAGGTCAACGTCGTCCGCCGCGACACCGAGCACGACTTCTACTTCGAGATCTCGATGAACGACGTGTGGGTGTGGGACATCTACCGCGCCGACCGGTTCGTGAAGTCCGTGCGGGTGCTCACCTTCAAGGACGTGAACGTCGAGGAACTGCAGCGGCGCGACTTCCAGCTGCCGGAGGAGCTCTCGCTCGACGGCTGAGCCTCCTCCCCAGGAGTCGTCCCTCCGCGTTCGTCCACCAGGGCGGGTCGACGACCCCGTTCGCCGGGACGGGCGGGCCACGCTGGTCGCATGGCAGCGAAAGACGACCTCGGACGGGCCGGTGAGGAGCGCGCCGAGCGGCATCTGCGTGCCGGCGGGTATCAGATCCTCGACCGGAACTGGCGTACCCACGGCGGGGAGATCGACATCGTCGCGGCGCACGGGGCCGATCTCGTGGTCGTCGAGGTGAAGACCCGCCGAGGGGAGTGGTTCGGGCATCCGTTCGCCGCCGTCGACGCCCGCAAGCGGGATCGCCTGTGGCGGCTTGCCGCCGCGTGGATCGTGGCACACCCCGAGGCGGCCCGGGGACGCCGACTGCGACTCGATGTCATCGGCATCACGGGACCCGACCCGGAGTCGGCCGTGGTGGAGCACCTCGAGGACCTGCGATGAGCCTGGGGCGCACGTGGTCGGTCGTCCTCACCGGGCTGGTCGGCGACATCGTCGAGGTGGAGGCCGATCTGTCGAACCAGGTGCCGGGCTTCTCCATCATCGGATTGGCAGACAAGGCGATCGGGGAGGCGCAGCAGCGCGTGCACAACGCGTGCGCGAACAGCGACCTCCCGCTCCCGCGGCGACACGTGACGGTCAATCTGTCGCCGGCGAACCTCCCGAAGCGCGGATCCGCGCTGGACGTCGCCGTCGCGATCGCCGCGGTGGCGACGGAGGCGCCTCTCGACCGGCAGTCGCTGGCCGAGACCGTCCACCTGGGGGAGCTCGGGCTCGACGGTCGTCTGCGCCCGGTCTCCGGCGTGCTGCCCGCGGTCCTGGCGGCCGCTCGCGCAGGGTTCCGTCGCGTCATCGTGCCGCACGCGAACCTCTCCGAGGCGGAGTTGGTCGACGGGATCGAGGTCCGCGGCGCGGTCAGCCTGCGTGATGTCGCCCGCGCTCACGGCCTCGACGTCCCCGATGTCGTCGCCGAACCCGTGCCGGCCCCCGAGAGCGCGCCGGCGGAGGAGGAGTCGGTCCCCGATCTCGCGGACGTCATCGGGCAGAGCGATGCGGTCGAGGCGCTCATCGTCGCCGCGGCGGGCGGACACCACGTCCTCATGAGCGGTCCGCCCGGGGCGGGCAAGACGATGCTCGCCCGCAGGCTGCCCGGGCTCCTCCCGGACCTGGATGACGAGACGGCGTTGCAGGTCGCATCGATCCGATCGCTCGCAGGTCTGCCCGTCACCACCCTCCGACGGCGACCGCCCTTCGAGGCGCCGCACCACACCGCATCCGCCGTCGCGCTCGTCGGGGGCGGCAGCCGCATCCTCCAGCCGGGGGCGATCGCGAGGGCGAGCGGCGGAGTGCTCTTCCTCGACGAGGCCGGGGAGTTCAGCGGCCACGCGCTCGACGCCCTCCGGCAGCCGCTCGAGTCCGGTCGCATCGAGATACACCGAGTGGGGTTCCGCGCCGTGCTCCCGGCTCGCTTCCAGCTGGTGGTCGCGACGAACCCCTGCCCGTGCGGCAACTACGGGATCCCCGGGGGCGTCTGCTCGTGCCCGTCGCTGGCCATCCGCCGCTACCTCGGCAGGCTCTCCGGTCCGTTGATCGACCGCATCGACATCGAGCTCGGTCTCCAGCGGGTGTCGGCGACGCAGGCGGTGGGCGCCGGTGTCACGAGCGCCGCCGCCCGCGAGCGCGTCCGGGCGGCGCGCGACCGCGCACGACGACGGCTCACCGGCACACCGTGGACGACCAACGGCGAGGTCGACGGCACGTGGCTGAGATCGGGACCTCTGCGCCCCGCGCCCGAGACCACCAGGCCGCTCGACGACGCCCTGCACCGGGGATCGCTGACGCTGCGCGGGTACGACCGCGTGCTGCGCGTCGCGTGGACCCTGGCGGACCTCGCCGGCAGAGAGCGCCCGGACGCGGCCGACATCGGCGGAGCCCTGTTCCTGAAGCGCGGGGCATCGTCGTGCTGACCGTGAGCCTCACTCGGCAGCGCGAGCGATTGGCCGGTCTTGTGCCGGAAGACGTCCTCGCGGACGAGGATGCCGTCGCCCACCATCACGCCTGCGCCGTCTGGTCGTGCCTGACGGAACCCGGTGACGGCGTCGCGGGATCCCTCATCGCGGAACTCGGCGCGGTCGCTGCGCTCCACGTCGCGTGGGGGAGCGGCGGGCCGACCTCGGCGGAGCTCGAGGCGGGAAGACGGCGGTGGCATGCGCGGCGGGACTCCGCCGAGGATGCGTTCGATCGCGCACGCCGGGTGGGCGCCCAGCTCCTGGTCCCCGGCGGTCACGGGTGGCCGCGGGCGGTCGACGATCTCGGCGTCCACGCACCGCGCGCCCTGTGGGCACGCGGTGACACCACCGCGTTGAGCGGTGCGCGTCCGGCTCTGGCCCTCGTCGGTGCGCGGGCCGCCACCGGGTACGGCGAGCACGTGACGGGGGAGTTCGCCACGCATCTGGTGCGCGCGGGCGTCTGCGTCGTCTCCGGCGGGGCCTACGGCATCGACGGCATGGCCCACCGTGCCTCGCTCGCAGCCGGCGGCGTGACGGTGGCCGTCCTCGCCGGCGGTGTCGACCGCGCCTATCCGTCGGGCCATGCGGACCTCCTCGCGCGGATCGCGGCGGGTCCGGGTGTCGTGGTCGCCGAGGTGCCCTGTGGGACCGCGCCGACGAAATGGCGCTTCCTCCAGCGGAACAGGCTGATCGCGGCGTTGGCGGGAGCGACGGTCGTCGTCGAAGCGGGATGGCGCAGCGGCTCGCTCAACACCGCGGGGCATGCCGCCGCGCTCGGGAGACCCCTGGGCGCCGTCCCGGGACCCGTGACGAGCGCCGCATCGGCGGGGTGCCATCGACTGCTCCGCGAGTACGACGCGCGGTGCGTGACCTCCGCCGACGAGGCCCGCGAGCTCCTGGGACTCGACAGCCCCACGGTCGACGCGTCCTCAGAACGGGTCGATGATGCGACGAGGATCCTGGACGCCCTGAGCGCCCGCAGCCCGCGGACCCCGGACGACGTCGCCCGTCGCGCCGGATTCGCCGCCGGCGAGGCCAGGGGCCTGCTGGCGCTGCTCGAGCTCGACGGCCGCGCGCAGCGCGGACCGGAGGGGTGGCGCCGCGCCCCGGCGGCGCGGTGACCATCCGTCGGGCAGGGGCTTTCCCCGCAGGCCTCGCGCCGGAAGGGCGGAAGGCGAGGCATCCTGGGAGCATGCGGATGTCGGAGGCGGTCGAGCTCTACACGGAGCACCTGACCAGGGTTCGACGGCTGTCGCCGGCCACGGTCCGCGCCTACCGGGCCGACCTCGCCGACCTCGCGGCCTTCGCGGACGATCCGTCGGTCGCCGGCCTCGACGTCGAGGACCTGCGCGAGTGGCTCTGGTCCGCCACGCAGCGCGGCATCTCCCGCGCGAGCCTCGCGCGGCGCACCGCCTCGTTGCGCGGGTTCTTCGGGTGGCTGTCCGCCGAGCGGATGCGGGAAGACGACCCAACGCTGCGCCTCGTGACGCCCAAGCGCGGTCGCACGCTACCGACCGTCGCCGCCGCGGCGGAGCTCGACACCGTGCTGGAAGCGCAGCGCGTCGGCGCCGACGGGACAGGAGACCCCGTCGCGCTGCGGGATGCGGCACTGCTGGAGCTCCTCTACGGCGCCGCCCTCCGCGTGTCGGAGGCCTGCGGGCTCGACCTCGGGTCGCTCGACCGCGCAGCGGCGACCGTCCGCGTCCTCGGCAAAGGCGGAAGGGAGCGAGTGGTCCCCTACGGCGCTCCAGCCGCCCGAGCCGTCGATGCGTGGTTGGTCCGCGGGCGACCCGCTCTTCTGACCGACCCCGGGGTCACCGCCTTGTTCCTCGGAGCCCGCGGCGGCCGTCTCGGTGTCCGCACGGCCTACGAGGTCGTCCGTCGCACGCTCGGCCCCGTGATCGGCGCGGATGCCGTCGGTCCCCACGCCCTGCGGCATTCGGCGGCGACGCACCTGCTCGACGGGGGCGCGGACCTCCGAGCCGTGCAGGAGATGCTCGGACACGCGAGTCTCGGCACGACCCAGATCTACACGCACGTCTCGACCGAACGGCTCACCGCCGCGTATCGACTGGCCCACCCCCGGGCCTGAGACACCCGGACGTCCAGGTCAGCAACACGGCAACAGGATCGCTCTCGGCACCCGCCCGAGCAGGAGAAGCGGGTTGACGTACTCCCCGTCCAGCCGGACGCCGACGTGGAGCGTCCCCGCGGGCGCGTGGCCTCCCGTGGAGGCGGTGCCGATCGGAGCACCGGCCTCCACCATGACGCCCACGGCGACGGAGGGCGCGATCGGCTCGACGCTCGTGACCCACCCGCCGCCGTGGTCGATCGTGACGACACCGCGGTCGACGACCGTTCCCGCGAAGGCGACCACCCCCGCCGCCGGTGCGACGACGGGACCCGCCACGGGTCCGATGTCGATTCCCCGATGGCCCGCGCCGTAGTCGTGGGCGGGGGCTTCGAACGGGGCGACCACGCTCGCACCCTCCGCCGGCAGTCGCCAGTCCGGCGCGCCGTCGGGGACCGCGTCGACGCGCAGAGGTGTCAGCAGGACGAGGGTGGCGGCAGCCACCAGAGCCAGGGTCACGCGGCGGATCGAGGGCATGACCCGATGGTGCTCCGCGACGTGGCCGGCACGGGCGTCCCGCTCGGCGACGGGGGATGGATCGCGGCGGGCGGCGGCGGGGGAGGAGGTCTCGTTCTTGCTATGCTGGTGGGGCACCCCGTCCGTCGGGGTGACTACGCGTGCCCACAGCGGCTCGATCCGACACCGTCGATCGACATCGCGGCATCCCACCCAACGGTCTCCTCCGGGAGCGGGTGCGTGCCGGGCACCAGGCTCGCCGCGACCATCGTCCGGCGCGATCAACCACAACGAACAGGAGAACGGCCATGGCCGTCGTCACCATCCGCCAGCTGCTCGACAGCGGCGTTCACTTCGGACACCAGACCCGTCGGTGGAACCCGAAGGTCAAGCGCTTCATCCTCACGGAGCGCAGCGGCATCCACATCATCGACCTGCAGCAGTCGCTCGGGTACATCGACAAGGCGTACGAGTACGTGCGCGAGACGGTCGCCCACGGCGGCACGATCCTCTTCGTCGGCACCAAGAAGCAGGCGCAGGAGATCATCGCCGAGCAGGCCACGCGTGTCGGCCAGCCCTTCGTCAACCAGCGGTGGCTCGGTGGCCTCCTCACCAACTTTTCGACGGTCTCCAAGCGCCTCGCGCGCATGAAGGAGCTCGAGGAGCTCGACTTCGAGAACCCGGCCGAGAGCGGCTTCACCAAGAAGGAGCTCCTCCTCAAGAAGCGCGAGCTCGACAAGCTCCACAAGTCGCTCGGTGGTATCCGCAACCTGCAGAAGACCCCGTCGGCGATCTGGGTCGTCGACGCCAAGCGCGAGCACCTCGCCATCGACGAGGCCAAGAAGCTCGGCATCCCCGTGATCGGCATCCTCGACACGAACGCCGACCCCGACGAGTTCCAGTTCCCGATCCCGGGCAACGACGACGCGATCCGCTCGGTCAGCCTGCTGACGCGCATCATCGCCGACGCCGCTGCCGAGGGTCTCATCCAGCGCCACAACCCGACCGACGAGTCGGCCGAGGCCGAGCCGCTGGCCGACTGGGAGCGCGAGCTGCTCGAGTCCGCTCCGACCGAGCAGACCGAGGCCCCCGCCGCCGAGGCGCCCGCTGACGAGGCCCCCGCCGCGGAGGAGGCCGCTGAGGCTCCCGCCGCCGACGAGACCGCCGAGGCGAAGTCCGCCGAGTGATCATCCCGCCTGTGCCCCGCCATCCGCGGGGCACAGGCGCCTGGAAACACCCACCCAACTACTGAGGAGCCGCCACCCATGGCAAACTTCACCATCGCCGACATCAAGGCGCTGCGCGAGCAGCTCGGCACGGGAATGGTCGACACGAAGAAGGCGCTCGAGGAGGCCGACGGCGACCTCGAGAAGGCTGTCGAGATCCTGCGTCTCAAGGGCGCGAAGGGCAACGCGAAGCGTGCCGACCGCTCCACGAGCGAGGGACTCGTCGCCGCGAAGGAGCAGGACGGCAAGGTCACGCTCATCGAGCTGAACACCGAGACCGACTTCGTCGCGAAGAACGAGCGCTTCATCGCGCTGTCGGAGAAGGTCCTCGACGCCGCTGCCGCGGCCGGTGCCGACTCCGCCGAGGAAGCCCTCGCGGCCGACGCCGGCGGCAAGACCGTCGCCGACCTCATCTCGGACGAGGCCGCCATCATCGGCGAGAAGGTCGAGCTGCGTCGCGTGCGCACGCTGTCCGGGGACGCCTTCCAGGTGTACCTGCACAAGACCAGCAAGGACCTGCCCCCGCAGGTCGGCGTCGTCGTCGCCTACTCGGGTGATGACGCCGAGACGGCTCGCTCGATCGCGCAGCACATCTCGTTCGCGAACCCGACGTACCTGTCGCGCGACGAGGTGCCCGAGGCGGATGTCGAGAAGGAGCGCGAGATCGTCACCGAGATCTCCCGCAACGAGGGCAAGCCCGAGGCTGCGCTCCCGAAGATCGTCGAGGGCCGCGTCAACGCGTTCTTCAAGCAGGTCGCCCTGCTCGACCAGGACTACGCCAAGGACAACAAGCTGTCCGTCGCGAAGGTCGCGGCCGACGCCGGGATCACGGTCACCGGCTTCGCCCGCTTCAAGGTCGGCGCGTAGGCACATGAGAAAGGGGTTCGCATCGGATGATGCGAACCCCTTTTCCATGCCGTTCGATAGTCTCCCCCTAGACGAGAGGATCCCCGCGTGATCGACGAGAACACCGGACGCCGTCGCGTCCTTCTGAAACTGTCCGGCGAAGCGTTCGGCGCAGGACAGCTGGGGGTCAACCCCGATGTCGTCAGCCAGATCGCACAGGAGATCGCCGCAGCGGTCGACCGGGTCGAGGTCGCCGTCGTCGTCGGCGGCGGCAACTTCTTCCGCGGCGCCGAACTCAGCCAGCGCGGGATGGACCGCGGGCGTGCCGACTACATGGGCATGCTCGGCACGGTCATGAACGCGCTCGCCCTTCAGGACTTCCTCGAACAGGCGGGTGCGGCGACCCGTGTCCAGTCCGCCATCTCGATGACCCAGGTCGCGGAGCCCTACATCCCGCGGCGGGCGGAGCGTCACCTCGAGAAGGGGCGCGTCGTCATCTTCGGCGCCGGTGCCGGCCTGCCGTACTTCTCCACCGACACCGTTGCGGCGCAGCGCGCGCTCGAGATCGGTGCCGTCGAGGTGCTCGTGGCGAAGAACGGCGTGGACGGCGTCTACACGGCTGACCCGAGGACGGATGCCTCGGCCGAGAAGCTCGACACGATCACCTACCGTGACGCACTGCAGCGCGGGCTGAAGGTCGTCGACTCGACCGCGTTCAGCCTTTGCATGGACAACGGCATGGACATGCGCGTGTTCGGCATGGAGCCCGGCGGCAACGTGACCCGCGCCCTCCTCGGCGAATCGATCGGCACCCTCGTCAGCGTCTGAGGCAGGGGACGCTGCCGACTAGACTTAACCGGACGTACCGACGAATGGAGAGACCGTGATCGCCGACATCCTGGCCGACACGAAGACCCGCATGGACCGCGCCGTGGAGGCCGCCAAGGAGGACTTCGCGACCGTCCGCACCGGACGGGCGAACCCCCAGCTCTTCCAGAAAGTCCAGGTCGAGTACTACGGCACGCCGACGCCGCTCGCGCAGCTCGCGTCGCTCAACGCCCCCGAGGCGCGCACCCTCGTGATCACGCCGTACGACAAGTCCGCGCTGAAGGCGATCGAGCAGGCGATCCGCGACATGCCGAACCTCGGGGCGAACCCGACGAACGACGGCAACATCGTCCGCGTGACGATGCCCGAGCTCACCGCGGACCGCCGCAAGGAGTACGTCAAGCTCGTCAAGAGCAAGGCGGAGGACGCGAAGGTCCACGTGCGCGGCATCCGCCGCAAGTCCAAGGACGAGCTCGACGCCCTGAAGGGCGAGGTGAGCGACGACGACCTCGCTCGGGCCGAGAAGGAGCTCGACGCGGTGACCAAGACGCACGTCGAGCTCATCGACGAGGCGTTGAAGCGCAAAGAGGCAGAACTCCTCGAGGTCTGAGAGCGCCATGTCCGAAGACGCACCGGGGAGCGCGGTCGGACCGGAGACGCCGCCGAGCAGATCCGAGCTGAAGCGGGCCGGTCGGGCGACGGGCGACCCGTCCTCGTTCCAGTCGCACGTCCGCGCGGCGCGCAGCGAGTTCGAGAGTCAGATCGAGCGCGCCCGGGTCGAGTTCGAAGAGGCCAACGAGCGCATCAACGCGCGATCGGGTCGCAACCTGATCATGGCGACCCTGATCGGCCTCGGCATCGGCGCGATCGTGCTGGGATCGCTCCTCTTCTGGAAGTGGGCGTTCATCGCGTTCGCGGTGCCGCTGTGCTTCCTCGGGGCGTTCGAGTTCTCGCGGGCCTTGCAGGCATCGGGCCGGCGGATCGACGTCCCCGCGCAGCTGACCGCCGGTGCGCTGGTGCTGGGGGCCGCCTTCGTCGGCTACCTCACGCAGTGGTTCGTCCTGTTCGCCGCCGTCGTCCTCGTGATCGTGTGGCGCCTCATCGCGCAGATGGCAGCCGGCGACGGTCGTCGCTACGGTGACGTCGTCACCGACGTCCTCGCGGGCGCCCTCGTCCAGCTGTACGTCGTCTTCCACGGGAGCCTGGCGCTCGTGATCCTGCGCCAGGAGCACGGTGAGCTGTGGTTACTGGCCGTCCTCGTCATCGCGGTCTCGGTCGACACGGGGGCCTATGCGAGCGGGGTCGCTTTCGGGCGGCATCCCATGGCCCCGCGGATCAGCCCCAACAAGACGTGGGAGGGCTTCGCGGGTGCCGTCGTCGCGAGTCTGGTCGCCGGCGGACTGCTCGCCGTGCTGATGCTGCAGCTGCCGCTGTGGGCGGGTGCGGTCCTCGGGGTCGCGATCCTCGTGTCGGCGACGATCGGCGATCTCGGCGAATCGCTCATCAAGCGGGACCTCGGCATCAAGGACATGAGCTCCTTCCTGCCCGGTCACGGCGGAGTGCTCGATCGCCTCGACTCGATCCTGCCGTCGCTCGTCCCGGGTCTCGCCCTGTACATCCTCCTGAGCCCCCTGAGCGGACTGTCATGACCGAGCTCACCTCTCCCGCCGCCTTCCCGAAGACCTCGGGGCGTCGCAAGGGCTACTCCCCCCGCGCGGTCGACGAGTTCCTCGCCTCCGCGCGCGTCGCTTTCGAGGCCGACGACACCGACCTCACCTCCGCCGACGTCCGCGCCGCCGCGTTCCCGCTGGTGAGCGAGGGGTATGCGATCGACGCGGTCGACGCGGCCCTCGCCCGCATCGAGGATGCCTTCGCGCAGCGGGAGCGCGTGACGGCGATGAATCAGCGGGGCGCCCGCGCCTGGGTGGGGGCGTCCCGTGCGCTGGCGCAGGAGATCCTCGACCGCCTCTCTCGGAAGCCGCGACACCGCTTCCGTCGGGTTTCCCCGCTCCGTTTCGGGTACCGGGTCGACGAGGTGGATCTCGTCGCGGGTCGGATCGCGCGCTACCTCGAATCCGGGGAGGGGCTGACGATCGAACAGGTCCGTTCGGTCGCCTTCCGCATGCAGCTCCGCGGTTACGACGAGGCGCAGGTCGACGCCGTCCTCGACGCCGTCGTCGACGTCATGCAGTCCGTCGGTTGATGCGTGGCGGGTGCCGTGCGTCGCCGATATGATCGGGAGACTGTGACTTCCGGCAACGAGATCCTCCCATCGCGCGCCGGCGTCGCGACGCAGACCGTCCGGCGGTCCGGGCGTGCGGCTCCCCCGTCGCGCTGGTCACGTCGCCGGGGTGTGCTGGCTGTCTTCTCTGTGGTCGCCACCGCGGGATTCGTCGCCGCGACGCTCGTTCCGCTCGTCTCGTTCCCCGACCCTGCCGAAGCGACGCAACTCGACCCGCTCTCGCTCTACGCGTCGGCGGTCGAGGACGCGCAGCGCTACCAGGCCGGTGACGCTCCGACCGTCGAGCTCGAGCGGGCGAGTGAGTACACCGTCTACGTGAAGCCCACCCCGACGCCGCCTCCGCCGCCCCCGGCCGGGTCGTCCTCGTCGACGCGGTCGTTCTCCTCCTGGCAGCCGCCGTTCGTCTCGCCGAATCCCGGCAGTGCGCAGGCCATCGCGTACGACATGGTGACCGCGCGCGGCTGGGGGGACTCGGAGTTCGCCTGCCTCGTCGCGCTCTGGAAGAAGGAATCCGGCTGGCGGGTGAACGCCTACAACGCCTCGAGCGGTGCCTACGGCATCCCGCAGGCCCTGCCGGGCCGCAAGATGTCCTCGGTCGGATCCGACTGGGAGACGAACCCTGCGACCCAGATCACGTGGGGCTTGAAATACATCCAGGGTCGCTACGGCACCCCGTGCGGCGCCTGGGGGAAGTCGCAGCGCTCGGGCTGGTACTGAGCCGTGCCCCGGTCGAATCGGCGCAAGCCCAGCGGTCCGGACGCGTCGTTCGACCGTCTGCTTGCGGGCTGGAAGCGCACGGAGCAGCGCCGCGGTGTCGAGTGGACGGTGCAGCCGGTGTCCGCCGTCCAGGCGCAGAAGGACTACGTGTGCCCGGGATGCGGACGGACCGTGGCGGCCGGGACGGCGCACGTCGTCGTCTGGCGTGCCGACGGTGTGCTCGGGGATGCCGCGGACCTGGCCGCGAGGCGGCACTGGCACACGGCGTGCTGGCGGATCGCCTGATCAGAGTTCGTTCTGGCGGGGGATCAGCACCTGGCGGTAGATGATCAGAACGCTCGCCGCCACGGGGATGGCGATGAGCGCACCCAGCAGGCCGAGGAGCGATCCACCCGCGAGGGCGGCGATCACGACGACGGCACCGGGTACCGAGACGGCCCGACTCATGATCCTGGGGGAGAGGAAGTACGCCTCGACCTGCATGTAGACGAGATACCAGACGAGGGCGACCAGCGCGGTCAACGGCGACGCGAGCCCCAGGCAGGCGAGCACGATGATGGCGGATCCGGTCAGGGTCCCCACCAGCGGGATCAACGAGAAGAAGAAGGCGATCACGGCCAGGACTGCGGGGAACGGCGCATTGATGATGGTGAGGAAGATGGCGCTCAGGATGCCGTTGATCGCGCCGAGGACGACCTGCCCCATGACGTAGTAGCCGACGGATGCCGTGATCTGCTCGGAGAGGCCGACGAAGCGCTCGCGCTTCGACGCCGGTGCCAGTTGGTAGACGGAGCGCTTGAGGGAGCGCATCGAGGCGGTGAAGTAGATCGTCAGGATGAGGACGATGATGGTCCCCGTCGTCGTCGCGACGATCCCCGCACCGAAGGAGAGCAGGCCGGTGCCGAGGGCCGCTCCGATGTCGGCGAAGTCGAGCCCGTTCCACCAATCGTTGACGTAGCCCAACACCATGTCGACCTGCAGCAGGGGGAACGTGTGCGAGAGCCAGTCCCGCGCGACCGTGACCGGGTTCCACTCCTGATCGACCGCGCTCTCCACCAGTGTCTGGATCTGCTGGACGAGCTTGGCGATCTGGTCGACGAGGACCGGGACCACGATGAGCACGAGCGCCGTCGCGATGGCGAGGAGGCCCGCGAAGGTCGCCAGCAGCGCGCCCCAGCGGGGGAGTCCGCGGCGTTCGAAGAACGACACGACGGGGTCGAGTCCCAGGGCGAGGAAGAGGGCCGTCCCGATGTAGAGCAGGACGGTCGACAGGGTCTGCACCCCGGTGAGGATGAGGATGCCGACGCCCACGCCGAGGGTGGCGATCAGCGCGGTGCGGAACGGATGCTGGATCTTCACGGTGCCCTCTCCCAGGTCTTCCCTCACCCTAGTTCGCCGATGCGCCCGGACGCGGGAGCGACGCCCTCCCACGCGTTTGCCAGCACCGTTCGCTAGGCTGGAATGTCGAATGATCGGCCGTGCACCCCGGATGCCGGCTGGAGGAGGGCGGCAGTTCGTGAGATTCGTGTGGGCGATCATCGCCTTCGTCCTTGCCACGCTGATGATCGGCGCCGGAGTGGCCCAGCGCACGATCCTCGAGGCACCGGCGACCGAGACGGCGACCCTCACGACGGATGCCGACGCCCCCTACGTCCTCATCGACGGTGCGGTCCTCGCCAGCCACCCGGGCGCGCAGACCCTCCGCATCGCCGGCGACGGCCCGGTCTTCGCCGCCTACGGTCGGACGCAGGACATCGCGGCGTGGCTGGCTCCCACCGAGTACGTCCACGTGACCCTCGGCGCCGAGGACCTGCCCGTCTCCGAGACCGTCGCCGCGTCGGCCCCCGTCGAGGGCGATGCGCCGACCGCGGCGCCCGCCGGGTCCGACCTCTGGCTGGACGAGTTCGAGCAGGACGGATCTCTCGCCACCACCCTCCGCCTCCCCGCGGACATGAGCGTCCTGGTCGCCTCGGACGGCACCGCGGCGGCCCCCTCCGAGCTGAGCGTCACCTGGCCGACCGGCGCGACCACGCCGTGGGCGGGACCGCTGCTGGCCGGCGGCATCCTGATGGCCGTCGTGGGCCTCGTCCTGTACATCCTCGCTCTGCGTCACGTCCGGCGGTCCCGGGGCCCGCGTCGCAAGGGTCTGCCGACCACTGCGACGCAACCCATCGACCTCTCGGTCGAGCAGGCGGAGAAGGGCGTCATCACGGCGGCTCCCGCGCGGAAGCGACTCGGCCGCGGACGGCGCCCGTTCGTCGCGCTCTCCGCGCTTCTCGTCGGCGGAATCGCGCTCACCGGCTGCTCGCCCGACGCCTGGCCCGACCTGCAGCCCGAGGCGACGCCATCGCCCTCGGCATCCGTCATCGTGCCCGAGGGCCAGGGAGCGCCCGCCGTGACGAAGACGCAGGCCGAGCGCATCCTCGGCCGGATCTCCGAGCAGGTCGCCGCCGCCGACGAGGCGAAGGACCCGAAGGCCGCCGCACTGCGACTTACGGGGCCCGCCCTCACCGAGCGTGAGACGAACTACCGACTCCGCACCGAACTCCCCGATGCCGACCCGCTGCCCGCCATCCCGGCCGGCACGATGACCGCGCTCCTGCCGCAGGCGAAGAACGACTGGCCGCGCATGTTCATGGCGGTGGTCGAGGACGCGGAGGGCGTCGCCACCGTCATGACGGCGACGCAGAGCGACCCGTGGGCCGAGTACAAGGTCGCCTACATCTCGAGTCTCCGCGCCGATGCCACGATGAACCTCGCCGCGGAGTACGTCGGCGCGGTGGCCGTCGAGCCCAACTCACCGTTCCTCCTCATGCCGCCCGAGAACCTGGCCGCCGCGTACGCGGACGTCCTCGACAAGGGCGACAAGAGCGAGTTCGCCGCCCTGTTCGACGAGAAGACCGACACGTTCCGCTCACTCGTCGCCGAGAACCGCGCTGCCGTCCTCAAGAAGTTCAACGAGACCGGTGAGGAGACCGGCCGGGTCTCGTTCCTGGCCGAGCCCGGCGATTCCGAGCCGCTCTCCCTCGTCACACTCGACAGCGGTGCGATCGTGGCCGTGACCGTCACGGAGAACGAGACCGCCGTCCCGACCGATGACGACGCCGTGATCAAACTCGGCGAGAACGTCGTGGTGAAGGCGCTCTCGGGCGTCTCGCAGTCGAGCACCGGCTTCCAGACCCGTTACACCGATCAGCTGTACTTCTTCGTGCCCGCGCAGGGTTCGAACGACAAGATCCAGCTGCTGGCCTCCCGTTCCAACGTCCTCGACGCCAAGGTGGTTGAAAAAGAGTGAGCACCCCCGCACCCGGCGCCGTCCTCCGCGGCGCCGTCGATCTCTCGTCCCTTCGCAACCGGCCCGCGGGACAGCCCGAGGCCGCCGCGCCCGCCGACGGCGGAGCCCCGGCATCCCGCCTCGTCTTCGACGTGACGGATGCCGACTTCGGTCAGGTCCTCGAGCTGTCGCGGACCGTCCCCGTCGTCGTCGACCTCTGGGCCGACTGGTGCGGCCCCTGCAAGCAGCTGAGCCCCGTGCTCGAGAAGCTTGTGAACGAGCTCGGCGGCAGGCTCGTGCTCGCGAAGGTGGACGTCGACGCGAACCCGCAGCTCGCGCAGAGCTTCCGTGCGCAGTCGATCCCGCTCGTGGTCGCCCTCGTCGCCGGTCAGCCCGTCCAGCTCTTCACGGGGGCCGTGCCCGAGGCGCAGGTGCGCGAGGTCTTCACGCAACTGCTGCAGCTCGCCGCGCAGCACGGGGTGACCGGGACGGTGCCCGTCGAAGGCGCTGAGACGGATGCCGAGGACCGCCCGGCCGCCTTGCCGCCGCTCCATCAGGAGGCGTTCGACGCCATCGAGTCCGGTGACTACCAGGCCGCCGCGGCAGCGTACGAGCAGGCTCTCGCCGAGAACCCCCGCGACGAGGACGCGAAAGCCGGCCTCGCGCAGGTGCATCTGCTCGGCCGTGTGCAGAACCTGGACCTCGCCGGCGCGCGCGCCGCTGCCGCTGCCGCTCCGCACGACGTCGAGGCGCAGTTCGCCGTCGCCGATCTCGATCTCGCCGGCGGGCACGTCGACGACGCGTTCGCGCGACTGCTGGATCTGTTCGCCGCTCTGCCGACGGACGAGCGCGCGCCCGTGCGGGCACGTCTGCTCGAACTCTTCGGCGTCGTGGGCGACGCAGACTCTCGGGTCATCCGAGCGCGGGGACGGCTCGCGAGTCTGCTCTTCTGACAGAGGAAAGGGGGTCCGGGCATCAGCCCGGACCCCCTTTCTCTCACGCCTGGTGACGGAGCCAGAGGACGCCGAGCGGCGGCAGGACGACGGTCGCGGTGCCGTCGGCATCCGTCGTCACGCCGCCGAAGTTGCCGACCCCGGACCCGCCGAACTCCTGCGCGTCGCTGTTGAGGATCTCGGCCCACGCCCCGGCCTCGGGCAGGGTGATCCGCACGTCGTGGCGGGGGGAGCCGGCGAAATTGCACAGCACGACCACCGTGCCGCCGTCGTGGTCGCGGCGGGCGAACCCGAGGATGTTGCCGTCGGGGGTGTGCGGCCAGACGCGGGAGAAAGCGGACCCGTCGGTGTCGCGCGACCACAGCGGCGCTTCGTCCCGGTAGGTGCGGTTGAGGGCGGCGACGAAGTGCTGCAACTGCTGGTGCGCCGGCTGATCCAGCATCCACCAGTCCAGGCCGCGCCCCTCGGACCATTCGGACATCTGCCCGAACTCCTGCCCCATGAACAGGAGCTGCTTGCCCGGGTGCCCCCACATGTACGCCAGGAAGGCTCGCATGTTGGCGAGCTGCTGCCAGTGGTCGCCCGGCATCCGGGTGAACAGCGACCCCTTGCCGTGCACGACCTCGTCGTGGCTGATGGGGAGCACGAAGTTCTCGCTGAACGCGTAGACGAACGAGAACGAGAGCTCGCCCTCGTGGTGCGAGCGGTAGAGCGGATCGCGGCCGATGTACACGAGCGAGTCGTTCATCCAGCCCATGTTCCACTTGAAGCCGAAGCCGAGACCGCCCTGACTCGTCGGCGCCGTGACGCCGGGGAAGCTCGTCGACTCCTCGGCGATCATGGCGATCCCCGGGTGGCGCTTGTAGGCGGTGGCGTTGACCTCCTGCAGGAAGCGGATCGCCTCGAGGTTCTCGCGGCCGCCGTGGATGTTCGGCTCCCACTGCCCTTCCTCGCGGGAGTAGTCCAGGTAGAGCATCGAGGCGACGGCGTCGACACGCAGGCCGTCGACGTGGAACTCCTCGAACCAGTAGAGCGCGTTCGCGACGAGGAAGTTACGCACCTCGTTGCGCCCGTAGTCGAAGATGTACGTGCCCCAGTCGCGGTGCTCGCCGCGCCGGGGATCCGGGTGCTCGTAGAGCGGGGCTCCGTCGAAGCGCGCGAGCGCGAACTCGTCCTTCGGGAAGTGCCCGGGCACCCAGTCCATGATGACGCCGATGCCCGCCTGGTGCAGCCGGTCGATGAGATAGCGGAGGTCGTCGGGGCTGCCGAAGCGGCTCGTCGGGGCGTAGTAGCCCGTCACCTGATAGCCCCAGGAGCCCCCGAAGGGGTGCTCGGCGAGTGGGAGGAACTCGACGTGGGTGAAGCCCTGCGCCCCCACGTAGTCCACGAGCTCGTCGGCGGCGTCGCGGTAGCTGAGACCGGGCCGCCACGAGCCGAGATGGAGTTCGTAGGTGGACATCGGCTTGTCGTGCACGGAGCCGGACGACCGTGCGGCGATCCACTCGTCGTCCGACCAGGTGTACGCGCTCTCCGTGACGACGGATGCCGTCGCGGGCGGGACCTCGGCGGCCCGGGCCATCGGGTCGGCCTTCATCACCCAGTGGCCCGCGGCGGTGAGGATCTCGAACTTGTAGGCCGAGCCCGCGCCGATACCCGGGACGAACAGTTCCCAGACGCCACTCGATCCGAGCGAGCGCATGGCATGCTGGGTGCCGTCCCACCCGTTCAGATCGCCGACGACGCGGACGGCCCGGGCGTTGGGCGCCCACACCGCGAAGGAGACGCCGCTGACGGGGCCGTAGTGGCGGACGTGGGCCCCGAGGACGGTCCACAGCTGCTCGTGGCGCCCCTCGCGGATGAGGTGCAGGTCCATCTCGCCGAGCGACGGCAGATGCCGGTACGGGTCGTCCACGCGGTAGTCGGGAGCGCCCTCGTACGTCGCGACGAGATCGTAGGCGGTCGGCTGCGTCTCCGCGACGCCCTCCCAGACCCCTTGACGGATGTGCTCGAGTTCGACGCGGGAGCCGTCGGCCAGCACGGCGGTCACGGTCTGCGCGAAGGGGCGCCGCGCCCGGATCACCCATTCGTCGCCCTCGGGGTGCGGGCCCAGCACGTCGTGGGGGGCGTGGTAGGCGCCGGCACCGACGGCATCCAGGATCGAATCATCGGGACGGGTCATGAGTGTGCCTTCACGTGGAGGATGTGGACGGGTTCGGCGAAAGCGTCGAGTCGGACGTAGTTGTGCTCGTTCCACGTCCAGCGCGCGCCAGTGAGGAGGTCCTCGACCTCGTAGTCGTGGCCGCGGGGGAGCCCCCAGATCTGCGAATCGACGTGCACCGTCGTCTCGCGCGCCGAGTGCGGGTCGACGTTCACGACGACGATGATCGTGTCGGATTCGCCGCGCTCGGCCACCGCCGCGGGCAGGTGCTTCACGTAGGCGAGGATCGCGTCGTCGTCCGTCCCCTGCAGGTGCAGACCGCGCAGCTGCCGGAGCGCGGGATGCGCCCGGCGGATCTCGTTCAGCCGCCGCAGGTAGGGGGCGAGGGAGTCGCCCGCGGCCTCGGCGCCCGCCCAGTCGCGGAACTTGTACTCGTACTTCTCGTTGTCGATGTTCTCCTCGGACCCCGGGCGGGCGACGTTCTCGTAGAGCTCGTATCCCGCGTAGACGCCGTAGCTGGCCCCCGCGGTGGCCGCGAGAGCGGCGCGGATCCGATAGGCGGGGCGACCGCCGAACTGCAGGTACTCGGTGAGGATGTCGGGGGTGTTGACGAAGAGGTTCGGGCGCATGAAATCCGCCGTCTCGTCCGAGATCGAGGCGAAGAACTCCTCCAGCTCGGTCTTGGTGTTGCGCCACGTGAAGTACGAGTAGCTCTGCTGGAAACCGCTCTGTGCGAGCGCCCGCATCGGCATGGGACGGGTGAACGCCTCGGCCAGGAAGACGACGTCGGGGTGCTCGGCGTTGACGGTGCGGATGAGCCACTCCCAGAACTGCAGCGGCTTGGTGTGGGGGTTGTCGACGCGGAAGATCTTCACCCCCTGTCGGATCCAGTGCTGGACGATGCGCAGCACCTCGGCGCGGATGCCGACCGGATCGTTGTCGAAGTTGACCGGGTAGATGTCCTGGTACTTCTTCGGCGGGTTCTCGGCGAAGGCGATCGAACCGTCGGGCAGGGTCGTGAACCACTCCGGGTGCTCGGTCACCCAAGGGTGGTCGGGAGCGGCCTGGAGGGCGAGGTCGAGGGCGATCTCCAGGCCGTGGGCGTTCGCGGTGTCCACGAACGCGCGGAAGTCCTCGAGCGTCCCGAGGTCGGGGTGGACCGCATCGTGTCCGCCGTCCGCCGAGCCGATGGCCCACGGCGATCCCGGGTCCCCGGGACCGGCGTTCAGGGTGTTGTTGGGGCCCTTGCGGTTCACCTCGCCGATCGGGTGGATGGGCGGGAGGTAGACCACGTCGAAGCCCATCGCGGCGACGGCGGGGAGGCGTTCGGCCGCCGTCCGGAAGGTGCCGCTGCGGACGGTGCCGTCGGGCAGGCGGACCGCCCCCTCGGAGCGCGGGAAGAACTCGTACCAGGCGCCCACGCCGGCTCGCTCGCGCTCGACGTGGAGCGTGTTCTCCTCGTGGAGGGTGTGGAGCGAGAGGGCGGGGCGGTCGGCGAACGCCCGGGCGAGCCCCGGGTCGCGCACCACGATGAGGGCCGCCTCGTCGTCCACGGCGTCATCGCGGAGGGCGCGCGCCGCGGAGGTGAGGGCGGTGCGCTCCTCGACGGGACGGGTCTTCTCCGCGGCGGCGCGCTCGAACAGCCGCGCGCCCATCTCCCGCATGAGGATCGGGTCGACACCCGCGGCGATCTTCAGCTCGGCTGCATGACGCCAGGTCGCGTAGTCGTCGGCGAACGTCTCGAAACGGAACTTCCAGGTGCCCTGCTCGAGGGGTGCCACGACGACGCGCCAATTGTCGAAGCCGTCGTCGAGGGGCCGGAGCCGGTGGAGCGTGACCGCGCCCGAGGGCGCCGTCAGCCGCAGGTGCACGCCGATGCGGTCGTGTCCCTCGCGGAAGGCGGCGACCGTGAACGGCACCGCCTCGCCGACGAACGCGGTCGGCGCGAACCGGCCGCCCGGGACGCTGGGACGATGGGAGGCGATCGGGATGCGGCCGTTGCGGATGCCGGCATCCTTTCTGGTCGCCTTCACCGGCCGGACCGGGATCTCAGCGGAGCTGCGGACGGAAACGGGGGAGATCTGTGTGGCCACGTTCCGAACCTACCGGTGCCGAGGAAGGCTCGAAACGGCCTGGATCACTCGGCCCGGAACAGGTACATTGACGGACCGGTCGCGGTGAACGCATCGCCGGGGGAGAGCGGGGCGGCATCCGATCGCGGACGCTCGTCGACGCTCGACCACAGGGGGGCGAAGCGCGTCACACCCTCCAGCGCCGGAAGGGTGATCTCGACGTCGCTCTCGCGGCCGTGGACCACCAGGAGCGTGCGGTTGGGCGCTTCGCTCTCGGGTGTGGAGCAGGCGTCGTACTGCAGCGTGCGGTGCGAGGGATCCGTCCACTGCTCGACCGACATCGTGTTCCCCTGCTCGTCGTACCAGTCGATGACGGACGCGCCCGGAACGGCCTTGTCGGCATGGGCGAACCGGATGGGTCGCAGGGCCGGGTTCTCCCGGCGGATGCGGGTGAGCAGCTCGACGTGGGCGCGCAGGTCGTCCTGCCAGGGTTCGCGGCCCCAGTCGTACCAGGTCAGCGCGGAGTCGTGGCAGTACGCGTTGTTGTTGCCGTGCTGCGTGCGCCCGATCTCGTCGCCCGCGGTGATCATCGGAACGCCCGCCGAGAGCAGGAGCGTGCCCAGCAGGTTGCGCATCGCGCGCCGGCGGGCGGCGAGAACGGCCGGATCGTCGGTCGGCCCCTCGAATCCGTGGTTGAAGGAGCGGTTCGTGTCCGCCCCGTCCCGCCCGTGCTCGCCGTTGGCCTCGTTGCGCTTGGAGTCGTAGGAGACGAGGTCGTGGAGGGTGAACCCGTCGTGCGCGGTGACGAAGTTGACGCTCGCGAGCGGTCCGCGCTCGGCGCTGAAGGTGTTGGCCGATCCGGCGAGCCGGGTCGCGAATCCGCCGATCCCCACCGGCGTGACATCGGCGCGGCGGGAGTAGTCGATGTCGCTCAGCCAGAAGTTGCGGACCCGATCGCGGTAGCGGTCGTTCCATTCGCTCCAGCCGGCGCCGAACGCCCCTGTCTGCCAGCCGCCGATGCCGACGTCCCAGGGTTCGGCGATCATCTTGACGCCCGCCAGCGCGGGGTCCTCGACGATCGCCTGCAGGAGCGGGTGCTCCGGGGTGAAGGCGTGGGAGGCATCGCGTCCCAGGACGGGGGCGAGGTCGAAGCGGAACCCGTCGATCTGCACCTCGTTCGCCCAGTAGCGCAGCGAATCGAGGACGAGGCGGGACGCGGCATCCGTCGACGTGTTCAGGGAGTTCCCGCATCCCGTCACGTCGATGTAGGTGCCGTCGTCGGCCTGCCGGTAGTACGACCGGTTGTCGATCCCGCGGAAGCTCGAGCGGGGCTCGCCGAGTCCCTGCTCGGAGGTGTGGTTGAAGACGACGTCGAGGATCACCTCGATGCCGGCCGCGTGCAGCAGCTTCACCATCCCCTTCACCTCGCGGAGCACCGCGGTGGCGCCTTCGGCCTGGGCGGCGGCCGTCGCATACGGGGCGTGCGGCGCGAAGAAGCCGACGGAGTTGTAGCCCCAGTAATTGGTCAACCCCAGCTGCAGGAGGCGGGGCTCGCTCGCGAAGGCGTGGACCGGGAGCAGCTCGATCGCGGTCACCCCGATGCTCCGGTAGTGCTCGATCATGGCCGGATGCGCCATCCCGGCGTAGGTGCCGTGCAACGCCGCCGGCACACCGGGATGCCGCTTGGTGAGGCCTTTGACGTGCGCTTCGTAGACGACGGTGCGATCGAGCGGCGTCGCCGGCTTCGCGACGCCGCCCCAGTCGAAGCAGTCGTCGACGACGACGGAGCGCCAGGAGTGGATGCCGGGGGCCGACAACCCCCGCGCGTAGGGATCGATCAGCAGCGTCGCCGGGTTGAAGGTCATCCCGGGGCCGTGCGGTCCGTCGACCCGCACGCCGTAGGTGACGCCGCCCCGCAGCGCGCGCGTCGTCGCCTCCCACACGCCGCCGCCCACGGGGGCCAGCGGGACGGTGTCGACGAGCCAGTCCGGGTCGTCGTCGTCGAAGACCACGAGCTCGACGTCGTTGGCGTGCTCCGACCACACCCGCAGCGTCCCGCCCCCGTCGTGCAGGCGTACCCCGAGCCGGTCGTAGACGTCCGACAGCATCCCCGGGACGGGGGTGTCGGACGCCGCGGTCGTCGGGCCGGCCGGAGCGAAGGTCATGCGTCCTACAGTAGTGAGCAGGCGATGAAGGTCAGCGGCAGGCGGAGGGTCATGGCGGTCTATCTCGACCACGCGGCATCCACTCCGCTGCGGCCGGAGGCGCGTGATGCGTGGCTCGCCGCGTCGGAGGTCACCGGCAACGCGTCGTCCGTGCACGGCGCAGGCCAGGCGGCGCGGAGGCTGCTCGAGGACGCCCGTGAGCGGATCGCGGCGGTGCTGGGGTGCGACCCCATCGAAGTGGTGCTGACCTCTGGGGGCACGGAGTCGGTGAACCTCGCCCTCCAGGGGACGTGGTGGGCGCGCGACCCGGACCGGTCGGCGGTCGTCCTGCCCGACGGCGAGCACCACGCGACCCTCGACACGGTGTCGTGGCTCGCTTCCGCCCAGGGGGCGGAGGTACGACCCGTGCCGCTCGACGAGAGCGCGGCGATCGATGTCGCGGCCTTCGATGCGGCACTCCCGGGCGCCGCCCTGGCGACGGCGCTCGTGGCCAACAACGAGGTCGGGAGCGTGTCGGATGTCGCCGCCCTGGCCGCATCGGCGGCGGCGGCAGACGTGCCCCTCCACCTCGACGCCGTCGGGGCCATCGCCCATCTGTCGCTCGACTTCGCCGCGCTGCGGGGACCGGGAGCCGGTCGCGGCGGACTCGTCGCGCTGAGCGTCGCAGGCCACAAGGTGGGGGCGCCGGTCGGGACGGGGGCGCTCGTCGTGTCGCGTCACGCCCGCATGGGCGCGGTCCTTCACGGCGGCGGGCAGCAGCGTGGCCTCCGCTCGGGCACACCGGATGTCGCCGGTGCCGCCGCCCTGGCCGTGGCCCTCGAGCTGACGGCGGCGGAGCGCGCCGCCGAGGCGGAACGCCTGCGCGCGCTGTCCGACCGGCTCCTCATCGGTGTGCACGACATCGCCCCGGAGGTCGTACTGCTCGGCGCACCGGACCAGCGACTGCCCGGCCACCTGCACCTGCTCTTCCCCGACGCGCTGGGGGAGACCCTCCTGTTCCTCCTCGACTCCGCGGGCGTGCGTGTGTCGACCGGATCGGCATGCCAAGCGGGTGTCGCCGAGCCGAGCCACGTCGTCCTCGCCCTCGGTCGCACCGATCGCGAGGCCCGTTCGGTCCTTCGGGTCACGCTCGGGCGCACGACCACGGCGGCCGACGTCGACGCGTTCCTCGCCGCCCTCCCCGAGGCGCACCGCCGCGCGGCGGCGTCCAGCGCCCGTGCGGGGTCGCGCTCGTAGACTGGGACGATGCGCGTACTGGCAGCCATGAGCGGTGGGGTCGATTCGGCCGTCGCCGCGGCGCGCGCGGTGGACGCGGGTCACGACGTCGTCGGCGTCCACCTCGCGCTCTCGCGCGCCGGAGGCACCCTCCGCACCGGCAGCCGGGGCTGCTGCACGATCGAGGACGCACTCGACGCCCGGCGCGCGGCCGACCTGCTCGGCATCCCGTTCTACGTGTGGGACTTCTCCGAGCGCTTCCGCGACGACGTCATCGACGACTTCATCAGCGAGTACCGGGCGGGGCGCACGCCGAACCCGTGCATGCGGTGCAACGAGAAGATCAAGTTCGCGGCCCTGCTGGAACGGGCCCTCGAACTCGGTTTCGACGCCGTCTGCACCGGCCACTACGCGACCCTCGTCGACGGTTCGGAGGGGCGCGAGCTGCATCGCGCGTCGGATGAGGCGAAAGACCAGTCCTACGTCCTCGGGGTGCTCACCGCGGACCAGCTCGCCCACACCTACTTCCCGCTCGGGACGACGCCGTCGAAGGCCGTCGTCCGCGCCGAGGCCGCCACGCGCGGTCTCACGGTCGCTCAGAAGCCGGACAGCCACGACATCTGCTTCATCCCCGACGGCGACACCCGCGGGTGGCTCGCCGAGAAGGTGGGCGCCGAGCAGGGTGACGTCGTGGACCGCGGGGGATCGGTCGTCGGGCGGCACGAGGGAGCGCACGCGTTCACGGTCGGTCAGCGCCGGGGGCTGCAGCTCGGCGTCCCCGCCGCGGACGGCAAGCCGCGGTTCGTCCTCGAGGTGCGTCCCGTCTCGAACACGGTCGTCGTCGGGCCGAAGGAGGCTCTCGCGACGGCGGAGATCTCCGGGGAGCGGCACAGCTGGGCCGGACGTGCTCCTGCCGACGGCGTGTTCGCCTGCGACGTGCAGATCCGCGCGCACGCCGATCCGGTCCGCGCTCGGGCGAGCGTGCGCGACGGGTCGATCACGGTCGTCCCCGAGACCCCCTTCGACGGCGTCGCGCCCGGTCAGACGGCGGTGCTGTACGACGGGACCCGGGTGATCGGGCAGTTCACGATCGCGCGGACCGTCTCCGCCGTTCCCCAGAACGCCTGACCCGGCGGCCCCGTTCGACCTCGGCGAACGCCGCGCGGAGGTCGGTGTGCGCGAACCGGAATCCGGCGTCGACGAGCCGCTCGGGGAAGACCCATCTGCTCTTGAGGATCAGCTCGGGCTCGGTCCGCAGCACCCACATGGCGATCTCGAGCATCCAGCGCAGCGACGGCAGGCCCACCGGCATCCCGACGACGCCGCGGAGGGTGCGCATGAGGGTGCGGTTGTCGGATGCCTCAGGCACCGCGATGTTGACGGGGCCGGAGATGTCGTCCCGCTCGATGAGGAAGCGGACGGCGCGGAGCACGTCCTCGATGTGCACCCAGCTGAAGCGCTGGCGCCCCCGGGTGCGGTACCAGGGCGGCCGGTCGCCCGTCGGCTCGTCGCCGATGCCCCGGTAGCGACGGTGCGGCGGGAGCCAGCCGTCGTGCTGCGGCCCACCGAGTCCGGTACGTGCGAGGGTGAGCAGCATCCGGGAGGCGGGGCCGTCGCCCACGACGATCGCCAGACGCAGGGCGACGCGGCGCGTACGAGGGAGATTCCCCGCGAAGAACGCACGCTCCCACGACCGCGCGACGTCGACCGAGAAACCCTGCCCGAGTTCGCCGCCCGATTCGGTGTTCGGGCGGTCCATCGCGTGGCGGTAGATCGTCGCGGTGGACGCATTGAGCCAGAGCCGGGGCGGGGCGGATACCGCGGCCACCGCAGCGTGCAGGGCGCGCGTCGTCTCCACCCGCGACCGCAGGATCTCGTCGCGGTTGCGATCGGTGTAGCGACAGTCGACGGACTTCCCGGCGAGGTTCACGAGCAGGTCGGAGCCGTCGACGGCGGCCGCGAGCGCGGCGGGGTCGTCCCAGCGGACGGCGGCGGTGCGTCCGACGGTGACGACGTCGTATCCGTCGTCCGTGAGGGCTGCGACGAGAGCCTCGCCGATGAATCCGCCGGCACCGGCGACGACGGCACGAGGACGGGACATGCCTCGACGCTACCCGGTCACGTCGCCGGTAGATTCCGACCATGAACTCCGAGGGCCGGGAACACGCGGCATCCGTGTACGAACGCGCCGTGGGACCCGGCATCCGCTCGCTGCCTCCGGTGCTGCGCCGCGCATCGCGGGGGTGGAGGTGCGGGAGACGGAGGACGGGAACGGCCGGCAGCGCGTCGACGTCCGACTGCGGATGCCGCTGCTCGGCGAGGTCTTCCGCTACTCCGGGACCTTCGTCTACCGCATCCTGCCGGAGCGCGGAACGGTCCCGGCGGTGTCGCCGGGCCTCCCTACACTGTCGATGTGGCTGACGCAGAACTCCCCGAGCTGACCCTCGATGAGGCCCGCGCAGAGGCCGCGCGGCTCACGGAGAAGATCCTCGCCGCGCGCGAGGCCTACTACGGGGGCGACGTCGGTCTGGTCGACGACGCCACCTACGACGGGTGGATGCATCGCCTCGAAGCCATCGAGCGCGCGCACCCCGAGCTGCAGGGGCAGGATTCGCCGACGCAGACCGTCGGCGCGGCGGAGTCGTCGATGTTCGCTCCCGTCGAGCACGCCGAGCGGATGCTGAGCCTCGACAACGTCTTCTCGCCGGACGAACTGAAGGAGTGGTGCACGAAGGCCGAGGCCGCAGCGGGGCGCAAGGTGCGATGGCTGACGGAGCTCAAGATCGACGGGCTCGCCATCTCGCTGCGCTACGAGAACGGTGTGCTGACCTCGGCGGCGACCCGCGGCGACGGCCGCGTCGGGGAGGACGTCACGGTGAACGCGGTGCGCGTGGCCGGCATCCCGGAGCGGCTGTCGGGGCAGGGGCACCCCCCTCTCGTGGAGGTGCGGGGGGAGGTCTTCATCCCGGTGGCGGCCTTCGAAGAACTCAACGCGCTGCAGGCGCGTCTGCGCGACCGCGTCGTCGCCGACGCCGCCTCCCGCCCCCGCTACGACGAGGAGAAGGCGCAGAAGAGCGCGGCGCGGCGCTTCCCGGCGTTCGCCAATCCGCGCAACGCCGCGAGCGGAGGTCTGCGCCAGCAGCTCGACAAGAAGTCCGGGCTCGAACTCGAAGCCGGCGAGGCCCGTCTCTCGTCCCTCCGCATGTACGTCCACGGCATCGGCGCGTGGCCCGACCCGCCCGTGTCCGCTCAGAGCGAGGTGTACGGCCTGCTCGCCGAATGGGGCCTGCCGGTCAGCCCGTATCCGCAGACGTTCGACGACGTCGACGGCGTCCTCGCCTTCGTCGCCGAGTACGGCGAGAAGCGCCACTCGGTCGCGCACGAACTCGACGGCATCGTCGTGAAAGTCGACGAGCTGTCCCTGCACGACGAGCTCGGCGCGACCAGCCGTGCCCCGCGCTGGGCGATCGCGTACAAGTACCCGCCCGAAGAGGTGCAGACGCGACTCCTCGACATCATCGTGTCGGTCGGGCGCACCGGCCGCGCCACCCCGTACGCGCAGATGGCGCCGGCGCTCGTCGCGGGCAGCGTCGTGCGCCAGGCGACCCTGCACAACCAGGACGTCGTCAAGGCGAAGGGTGTGCTGATCGGCGACATGGTCGTGCTCCGCAAGGCCGGGGACGTCATCCCCGAGGTGCTGGGCCCGGTCGCCGAACTCCGCGACGGCACGGAGCGCGCCTTCGTCATGCCGACGGCGTGCCCGGAGTGCGGGTCGACCCTCGCCCCTGCCAAAGAGGGCGACATCGACCTGCGCTGCCCCAACACGCGCGGCTGCCCCGCGCAGGTCCGCGGGCGCGTCGAGCACATCGGCTCGCGCGGCGCGCTCGACATCGAGGCGCTCGGTGAGGTCACTGCGGCCGCGCTGACCCAGCCGATCGATCCGCAGCAGCCGGCGCTCGAGACCGAGGCGGGACTGTTCGAGCTGACCCTGGAGCGGCTCGTGCCCATCGAGGTCATCGTCCGCGACGCCGAGACCGGCGAGCCGCGGGTCGACGAGAGCACCGGCGAGGTCGTCCGCCGCGCGCCGTTCCGCCGCAACCCCACCGCGGCGGAGAAGAAGGAGGGCCTCACGGGTCCGCAGCCGTCGGCGCAGGCCCTCACCCTCATCGACGAGCTCGAGAAGGCCAAGACGAAGGATCTGTGGCGCTTCCTCGTCGCGTTGAACATCCGCCACGTCGGACCCGTCGCCGCCCGCGCCCTGGCGCAGTACTTCGGCTCGCTCGACGCGATCCGGGCCGCCTCGCGCGACGAGCTCGCCGCGGTCGACGGTGTCGGCGGGATCATCGCCGACGCTCTCATCGACTGGTTCGCCGTCGACTGGCACGTCGAGATCGTCGACCGCTGGACCGCCGCGGGCGCGCGGCTGGCCACGCCCGGGCACCCGGGACCCGGCGCCGCGGCCGCGGCCGGAGGAGTGCTCGAGGGCATCACCGTCGTCGCGACGGGCTCGCTCGAGGGGTACACCCGCGAGGGCGCGCAGGAGGCCATCATGCAGGCGGGCGGCAAAGCGGCGTCGAGCGTCTCGAAGAAGACGGACTTCGTCGCCGCCGGGCCCGGTGCGGGATCGAAGCTCGCGAAGGCCGAGGCCCTCGGCATCCGGATCATCGACGCCGCGCAGTTCCACGTCCTCGTCACCGAGGGTCCGGCCGCGCTCGGCGACGCTCCCGCCGCGGAGTGACGCTCAGGCGTCCTTCGCGAGGAGCGCGTCGCGCACCTGTCGGCGCAGGACCTTGCCGATGAGCGAGCGCGGCAGCTCGTCGACCGTCTCAATCCGCTTCGGCACCTTGTAGGGCGTCAGCCGGGTGCGGGCGAACGCGCGGACGTCCTCGACGTCGACTTCGCCCACCCCCGGGGCGGGGATCACGACGGCGACGACCTGCTCGCCGCTGTGCGCGTCGGGGAGACCGACGACGGCGGCATCCGCGACCTGCGGGTGCTGCCGGAGCGTGGCCTCCACCTCGGAGGGCGACACGTTGAACCCGCCCGTGACGATGAGTTCCTTCAGGCGGTCGACCACGCGGAAGAAGCCGTCGGCGTCGCGCTCGACGATATCGCCGGTGCGGAACCAGCCGTCGACGAGCACCTTCTCGGTCTCCTCCGGCTTACCGTAGTACCCCGAGAACACCTGCGGTCCCCGCACCACGAGTTCGCCCGGCTCGCCGTCGCCGAGGACACGCGACGGGTTGTCGGGGTCGACGACCCGCGCGTCCGTTCCTGGGATCGGGATGCCGATGGTGCCCGCCTTCCGGTTGTCGGCGGGCGGGTTGACCATGAGGACGGGGGAGCACTCGCTCAGGCCGTAACCCTCGATGAGGTAACCGCCGGTGGCCTCCTCGAACGGCTCGACGAGGGCAGGGGAGAGGGCCATCGCCCCCGAGACGCCGATCCGGATGCCGCGGATCGAAGCGCCGCGCTCGCGTGCCCGCGCGAGCAGCCGCTCGGCGATGGGCGGGACCAGCGGGAGGACGGTGGGCGGGTGCTTCTTGACCGCATCGATCACCATGTCGGGGTCGAACTTGGGGAAGAGCACGAGACGCGCTCCCATCGACATGGCGAAGGTGAGGCAGAGGGTGAGCCCGTAGGCGTGGAACATCGGCAGGACGGCGTAGAAGACGCATCCGTCCCCGCGCTGCACGGCCGGGATGAACGCTTGGCTCTGCCGGGCGTTGGCGAGCAGGTTGCGGTGCGTCAGCATCGCCCCCTTCGGTGTCCCCGTCGTCCCCGAGGTGTACTGCAGGACCGCGAGGTCCTCGGTCCGCGGACCGGGGTGGGATGCCGCCAGTGCCGGCGTCCGCACGAGGTCGTCCCACGACAGCGCACCGCGCGCCGGCGAGGTCAAAGCGGCACGCGATTCCCGCGCCTTCTTCACGGGCAGCCGCAGCGCGAGGCGCGTGTGCAGGGGCAGCGCCCGCGTGACGTCGACGGCGACGAGCGCCTCGACCCGGAGGTCCGCGGGGAACCCCTGCACGGTCGGCGCGACCTTGTCCCACACGATGGCGTGCCGCGCGCCGTGGTCCTGGAACTGCGTCCGCAGCTCCCGCGGGGTGTAGAGCGGGTTGTGCTCGACGACGACCGCGCCCAGTCGCAGGACGGCATAGAACGCGATGATGTGCTGCGGGCAGTTGGGGAGGACGATCGCGACCCGGTCGCCCTTGTTCACCCCGAGATCGCGCAGCCCCGCGGCGGCCCGGTTCACGGCGTCGTGCAGAGCCGCGTACGTCGTCTCGCGGCCGAAGAACTGGAGGGCGGGCGCGTCCGGGTAGTCGCGCGCGGACTCGTCGAGCAGGTCCATCAACGACCCGTCGATGAGGGGCAGGTCGAGGGGGACGCCCTCACCGTACGAGGAGAGCCACGGGCGATCGGCGGAGGGCGAATCGGTCACGCCCCCAGCCTAGGGCGCGGGTCGGCGCGGGCTCGGGAGGGCGACCGGCCCGAACTAGACTGTCGGGGTGTCAGAAATCACCCCCGATCTCGTGCGCCATCTCGGCGTGCTCGCCCGGATCCAGCTGAGCGACGAGGAGGTGGCGCGGCTCACCGGCCAGCTCGACGCGATCGTCGACAACATCGCCAAGGTGTCCGAAGTCGCCACCCCCGAGGTCGCCGCGACGAGCCACCCGATCCCGCTGCGCAACGTCTTCCGTCCCGATGTCCCCGGCGACATGCTGACCGTCGACGAGGTGCTCCAGAACGCACCGGATGCCGCCGACGGCCGGTTCCGCGTGACCGCGATCCTGGGGGAGGAGCAGTGAGCGACATCCTGAAGCTGACCGCCGCCGACCTCTCCGCGAAGCTGCGCTCCGGCGAGCTCTCGAGCGTCGAGGCCACCCAGGCCCACCTCGACCGCATCGCCGCCGTCGACGGCGACGTGCACGCCTTCCTCCACGTCTCCGACCACGCGGTCGAGGTCGCGGCGGACATCGACCGCCGTCGCGCCGCCGGCGAGGAGCTCGGCGAGCTGGCCGGCGTGCCCTTGGCGATCAAGGACGTCCTCGTGACGACCGACATGCCCTCCACGAGCGGCTCGAAGATCCTCGAGGGCTACATGTCGCCCTACGACGCGACCGTCGTCGCACGATCCCGGGCGGCGGGCCTCGTCCCGCTCGGCAAGACCAACATGGACGAGTTCGCGATGGGCTCGTCGACCGAGCACTCGGCGTACGGCCCGACCCGCAACCCGTGGGACCTCGATCGGATCCCCGGCGGCTCCGGCGGCGGTTCGGCCGCTGCGGTCGCCGCCTTCGAAGCACCGCTCGCGCTCGGTTCCGACACGGGCGGCTCGATCCGCCAGCCCGCGCACGTCACCGGCACCGTCGGTATGAAGCCCACATACGGCGGCGTGAGCCGCTACGGCGCGATCGCCCTCGCCTCGAGCCTCGACCAGGTCGGTCCCGTCTCGCGCACCGTCCTCGACTCGGCGCTCCTGCACGACGTCATCGGCGGGCACGACCCGCACGACGCGACGTCGCTGACCGACGCCTGGCCGTCGTTCGCCGCCGCCGCCCGCGAGGGCGCGACCGGCGAGGTCCTCAAGGGTCTGAAGGTCGGCGTCATCCGCGAGCTCGACGACTCCGGCTTCCAGTCCGGCGTCTCGGCATCTTTCCGAGCGTCCCTCGCCGCGATGGAGGCAGCCGGCGCCGAGATCGTCGAGGTCAGCGCACCGCACTTCGAGTACGGCGTCGCCGCGTATTACCTGATCCTCCCGGCGGAGGCGTCCAGCAACCTGGCGAAGTTCGACTCGGTCCGTTTCGGGATGCGGGTGAACGTGCCCGGCGGCACCGTCGAGGACGTCATGGCCGCCACGCGCGACGCCGGCTTCGGCGACGAGGTCAAGCGCCGCGTCATCCTCGGCACCTACGCGCTCTCGGCGGGCTACTACGACGCCTACTACGGCAGCGCGCAGAAGGTCCGCACCCTCATCCAGCGCGACTTCGACGAGGCGTTCGCGCAGGTCGACGTCATCGCGACGCCGTCCGCGCCGACGACCGCGTTCCGCCTGGGCGAGCAGCTCGACGACCCGCTGCAGATGTACCTCAACGACGTCACGACCATCCCGGTCAACCTCGCCGGCGTCCCCGGCATCTCGATCCCCTCGGGCCTCGCGGAAGAGGACGGGTTGCCCGTCGGCATCCAGTTCGTCGCTCCCGCCCGCGAGGACGCGCGACTGTACCGCGTGGGGGCGGCGCTCGAGGCGCTGCTCGTCGACAGCTGGGGCGGTCCGATCCTGGACCGCGCCCCGATCCTCGGAGGAGCCCGCTGATGGCCAAGGACGCGCTGATGGACTTCGACACCGCGCTCGAGCTGTTCGAGCCCGTCCTCGGATTCGAGGTCCACGTCGAGCTCAACACCGAGACCAAGATGTTCTCGCCCGCCGGCAACCCCGCGAACGAGGCGAACCACGATGCGGCACCCAACACGCTCGTCGCGCCCGTCGACATGGGGCTGCCGGGGTCGCTGCCGGTCGTGAACGAGACCGCCGTTCGCTACTCGATCAGCCTGGGCCTCGCCCTCGGCTGCTCGATCGCGCCGTCGTCGCGGTTCGCGCGGAAGAACTACTTCTACCCCGACCTCGGCAAGAACTACCAGATCTCCCAGTACGACGAGCCCATCGCCTTCGAGGGCAGCGTCGAGATCGAACTCGAGGGCGGCGACGTCGTCGTCGTGCCGATCGAGCGCGCGCACATGGAGGAGGATGCCGGCAAGCTCACCCACATGGGCGGCGCGACCGGTCGCATCCAGGGTGCCGAGTACTCGCTCGTCGACTACAACCGCGCCGGCGTGCCCCTCGTCGAGATCGTCACCAAGCCGATATTCGGCACGGAGCACCGCGCCCCCGAGGTCGCCAAGGCCTACGTCGCCGCGATCCGCGACATCGTGCGCTCGCTCGGCATCTCCGAGGCCCGCATGGAGCGCGGCAACCTCCGCTGCGACGCGAACGTCTCGCTGCGCCCGCGCGGACAGGAGAAGCTCGGCACCCGCACCGAGACGAAGAACGTCAACTCGATGCGCTCGGTCGAGCGCGCCGTGCGCTACGAGATCCAGCGGCAGGCCGCGATCCTCGCCGCCGGCGGCACCATCACGCAGGAGACGCGGCACTGGCATGAGGACACCGGGCGCACCTCGCCGGGTCGTCCCAAGTCGGATGCCGACGACTACCGCTACTTCCCCGAGCCCGACCTGCTCCCCGTCGAGCCGTCCGCAGAGCTGATCGAAGAGCTCCGCGCGGCGCTCCCCGAGGCTCCGGCGGTGTACCGGCGCCGGCTGAAGGCGGAGTGGGGGTTCACCGACCTCGAATTCCAGGACGTCGCGAACGGCGGGCTGCTCGCCGAGGTCGAGGCGACGATCGCCGCCGGCGCGTCACCGGCATCCGCCCGCAAGTGGTGGACGGGCGAGATCACCCGCATCGCGAACGCGCAGGGCACCGAGCCCGCCGCCCTCGTGTCGCCGGAGTCGGTGGCGCAGCTGCAGAAGCTGGTGGATGCCGGCACCCTCACCGACAAGCTGGCCCGTCAGGTCCTGGAAGGCGTCATCGCGGGGGAGGGCACGCCGCAGGAGGTCGTCGACGCCCGCGGTCTCGCCGTCGTCTCGGACGACGGGGCGCTCATCGCCGCGATCGACGAGGCCCTCGCCGCCCAGCCCGACGTGCTGGCGAAGATCCAGGACGGCAAGGTCCAGGCCGCCGGCGCCGTCATCGGTGCGGTCATGAAGGCGATGAAGGGCCAGGCGGATGCCGCCCGTGTCCGCGAGCTCATCCTGGAGCGCGCCGGCCAGTGACGCCGTGACGATGCCGTCGGCACCGGATCCGGACCGGTGTCGGCGGCATCGTCGACAATGGACGTATGGGACGCGGTGACGGGACGGGGCGGATCGTCTCGCCCGACGGCGCCGACGACACCGGCACCCGCATCCTCCATGTCGACATGGACGCGTTCTACGCGTCGGTCGAGGTCCTCTACGACCCGTCCCTGGCGGGCAAGCCGCTCATCGTCGGCGGCATGGAGGGGCGCGGCGTCGTCTCGAGCGCCTCGTACGAGGCCCGGCGCTTCGGCGTGCGCTCCGCCATGTCGGTCGGGCGCGCCCTGCAGCTGTGCCCGCAGGCGATCGTCGTCGTGCCGCGGTTCGAACGCTACTCGGAGCTGTCGAAGAAGGTCATGGCGATCTTCCGCGACGTCACCCCGCTCGTGGAGCCGCTCTCGATCGACGAGGCGTTCCTCGATGTGAGCGGCGCGCGCCGGCTGTGGGGGAGTCCCGGCGAGATCGCCCGCATGGTCCGGCGTCGCGTGCTCGACGAGACCGGACTGACGTGCAGCATCGGCGTCGCCGCCACGAAACACGTCGCCAAGATCGCCTCGACCGTCTCGAAACCCGACGGGCTCCTCATCGTCAGTGAGCCGGAGACCCAGGCGTTCCTCGCGGCGCGGCCCGTGGGCGCGCTGTGGGGCGTGGGACCGAAAGCAGCCGAGGCGCTCGAGGCCCGCGGCATCCGGATGGTGTCGGACATCCTGAACACGCCCCGGGGCGTCCTCGACCGGGCGCTGGGACCGGCGATGGGCGCCCGCGTGTCGCAGCTGGCCCGCGGGATCGATCCGCGGTCCGTGCAGACCGAGCACACCGAGAAGAGCGTCGGTCACGAAGAGACCTTCCTCGAGGACGTGTCCGACGTCGCGACGCTGCGGAGCGAGTTCCGGCGGTTGTCGGACCGGGTCGCGAGCCGCCTCCGCGCGGGCGGCTGGGAGGCCCGCACGATCGCGGTGAAGGTGCGGTTCTCCGACTTCACGACGCTGTCGCGGTCGGTGAGCGTCCCCGAGCCCACCAACGTCGGCCAACGGATCGGCGACGTCGCCCTCGACCTCTTCTCGAAGATCGATCTCGTGCAACCCGTGCGCCTCATCGGCGTGCGCGGCGAGAAGCTGACCGCCGACGGCGTGGGCGGCCTCGCACTGTGGGACGACGATGCCGAGTGGCGCCGCGTCGACGCCGCACTCGACGACGCGCGCTCGCGCTTCGGGCGCGGCGCCGTGACGAGGGCGAGCACACTCGGCCCCAGACGCGACGTCAATGCGCTGCCGACCAACCCGCGACCGGTGCAGGAGTGAGGACGCGTCACGCGCAAGCCCCTGTGCGTGGTGATGCGACCGGCTAGCGTGGTCGTCATGGCCAACCTCCCTCTCGAACTCGGCAAGCAATTCGCGTCCCTCGGTGTCACGAGCGTCTACGGCGAGCAGCAGGACGTCGACGGCATCCGGCTCATCCCCGTCGCCCTCACCTGGTCGGGCTTCGGCGCGGGGGAGGACCCCAACGGCGGCGGCGGCGGTGGCGGAGGTGCCGCGATCCCGGTCGGCGCCTACATCCGCAAGGGCGACGACCTGCGGTTCGAGCCGAACCTCGTCTCGCTCCTCGCGGTCGGGATCCCTTTCGTGTGGGTCGCCGGACGGGCGCTCAGCCGCGTCATCCGTGCCCTCACCCGCTGATCCCTCCCTCACCACTGCGGCAGCGGCGGGGATCGAGCGGGTCGCCGACGCGGTGAACGCGGCGTCCGGCGTCCCGGTCGTCGTCCTGATCGACGGACGCTCGGGTGCCGGCAAATCGACCTTCGCCGACACGCTGGCCGGGCGGTTCCCGGATGCGGCCGTCGTGCGGCTCGACGACGTCTACCCGGGGTGGGACGGACTGCGGGCGGCGACCGACATCGTGCACGAGCGGGTCCTGACGCCGCTCCGGCGCGGTGAGCCCGCCCGGTGGCCGCTCTGGGACTGGTCCCGCGACAGACCGTCGGGACGTCACGCGACGGTCGAGCCCGCCCCGGTGGTCATCGTCGAAGGAGCCGGCGTCCTCACCGCGGCATCCGCCGTTCTCGCGGACGTCACGGTCTGGCTGGAGGCACCGGATGCCGCGCGCAAGGCGCGCGCCCTCGCCCGCGACGGCGATGCCTATCGCCCGCACTGGGAGCGGTGGGCGGCGCAGGAGGATGCGCACCTGCGCGAGAACCGACCGGCGGAGCTCGCGCGGATCGTCGTCGTCCTGCCCTGATCCTCCGTCAGTCGTCGAGGGCGCGGACGAGCACGTCGAGTCGGTACCCGACCCACTCGTACACCCCGAAGCGGGGATCCCCGTCGCCGTCGTGGTCTTCGCCGGTGACGCCGAGCCGCTCCGCGAGCACGAGCCGCAGCGCGGCGAGGGTCCGCAGCCAGGCGCCGGCGACCTCCGGCGTCAGCTCGACGACCAGCGCGTCCTCGGCCTGGGTGCGGTCGAGCTCCGCAGGGGCCAGGTCGCGTCCGTCCCGGCGCAGCGACGCGCGCACCACCCCGGCATCCGTCAGCCGTCGCTCCAGGATGTCGTCCTGCGTGAGGCGGCGGAACTCCGCGGCCGCGTCGGCGTCGTCGCGGTAGGCATCGGGGACGAGCCGGCGGACGGCGGGATCGCGAGCGTCCCGCTCGGCCACGACCTCTTCGAACTGCGCGAGGAGGTCCGACAGGTGCGCCGCCTCGAGCAGCGTGAGCTCGAGGCTCACCCGCCGGCCGGTCACGATCCCGCCTCGCGCACGGTCGCCCAGAGTCCGTAGTCGTGCATCGCCTGCGCGTGGAGTTCCATCTGCTCCCGCGACCCTTCGGCCACGACGGCGTGCCCGTCGTGGTGGACCGCCAGCATCAACCTGTGCGCCTTCTCACGGGAGTACCCGAAGTACTCGCGGAAGACGTGGATGACGTAGCTCATGAGGTTCACCGGGTCGTTCCAGACGACCGTCTGCCAGGGACCCGAGGTGGATGCCTGCAGGTCGACCTGTTCGTCGAGGTCGGGACTCGCGATGCTCATGTCACGCCCATCCCAGTTCGTGCAGTCGTGTGTCGTCGATCCCGTAGAAGTGGGCGATCTCGTGCACGAGCGTCGTGTGCACCTCGTCGCGGAGTTGATCGAGGTCGTCGCACGCATCCAGGTGCGGCTCGCGGTAGACGATGATGCGGTCGGGGAGATCTCCCATTCCGTACCGGTCGCGCTCGGTCAGGGCGAGGCCGTCGTACAGTCCGAGCAGATCGAGGGATCCGTCCTCGGGGCGGTCCTCGACGACGAAGACGACGTTGTCGAGACCGGCGACCATCTCATCGGGCAGGGCGTCGAGTTCGGACGCCACGAGGTCCTCGAAGGCCTCGGCATCCATCTCGATCACGATCGCGCCTCATGAGGGGAAAGCATGGGGTGCCTGGGTAGCACGTTCGGCAACTCCTCCCCGAAGACGAAGACCCTAGTCAACCGCATGAATCGTGGTGTGTACGAGGTCTCGCGGCGTCCCCTGAGTAGCGCTCCGAGGGACGATCGGGGGCCAGTCGTAAGGACTGTCGAGACGGCTCAAACTTTTCTGACCGCTGCTGAGGTGGACGCTCTCGTGGGCGACTACCTGGCCGGGATGGGCGTCAAGCACCTCGCGGAGCGGTACGGAATCCATCGTGCCACGGTGTTCTCCCACCTCCGTCGTCGCAACGTACCGAGCCGTCGGCCCGGGCTCGGCATTGATGAGAAAGCGGAGGCCGTGCGCCTTGCGCGAGCGGGAGTCTCGATGCGGGCGATCGGTCGCCGGATGGGTGTCCACCGCACGGCCGTGCGAGCGGCGCTGGTCGAGGCTGGGCTCATCATGGACGACGCCAGCGACGGTTCATAACGCACCTCCGCGCCGCTGATCCCCCAGGGCTGTCGGCGCACGTCGTCGGTGACGAACGCCGAGAGGAACCGACGATGCCGAGCTTGAGTGAACTGGCGACCGACGAACGAACGGCGCGAATGGCGCGGTCTATGCTCGTCGAACCCAACGATCCGGTGATGGGCCGCATCCTGGCTCGCCTCGGAGCTGTTGAGCCGCTCGCCGAACGCGATGGAGCGGTGGTGCGCCTCGCCGTGGATGCGCAGGTCTGGCGCGCCCGTTTCAGCGCACCGGAGGCGAAGGACGTGGCTATGAGCATCGCCCAGGTTCAGCAGTCTGACGTCCGAGCGCCGTCTCGATCGTCGACGCCGATTCGGGACCGGATGAG
Source organism: Microbacterium sp. NPDC079356 (assembly GCF_049545465.1). Lineage (NCBI taxonomy): Bacteria > Bacillati > Actinomycetota > Actinomycetes > Micrococcales > Microbacteriaceae > Microbacterium > Microbacterium sp. NPDC079356. The sequence continues at coordinate 505,199 of NZ_JBMWDN010000001.1, forward strand.
CTGGACCTAGCCGCAACCGACTACGAGGTGCCCGCGTCCATTGGCTGAGCGGCACGGCGGACCGCTGCCGATCCGGGCCGACCTGGCCACCTGAGAGCGCTCTCAGGCGCGAGCACACCGCTGAATCGGCTGGGATATCGTTCGGCCATGGCAAGGGCGGAGCGATGAATCACGGCACCAGCACGAGCTCGTCTCGCGCGCCGGAGCCGCTGCGCGGCGTCATCGGGGTTCGAGCCCGAGCAGCGCTGGCCGCCACCATCATCGTCGCCGTCGCGCTCGCGCTGGGTTCGGCGGCGCTCGTACTGCTGCTGCGGCGCTCGTTGAGCGCGAGTGTCGAGGCGTCGGTGCAGGACCGCGTCGAGGAGGTCTTCGTCGAGCTCGAGGCGATCCCGGCTGGAACGAGCGCCGACGCGCTGGCGCGGTCGCTAGGGTCGACCGCGCAGAGCGCGTCGCGCCAGGGCACGGTCGTGCAGATCCTCACCGCCGACGGCGACGTGGCGAGCCAGTCGGCCGACCTGGAAGGTGAGCCTGCGCTCGGCCAGCCCCTCGACCCCGCCGACGGGATCGTCTGGGACGATGCGACGCTGCCGGTGGAGGAGGAAGAGGCGTACCGAGTCGCGCGCGCCGCCATCGGGACGCCGACCGGGACGTACACCGTCCTCGTCGCGCAGTCGCTCGAGTCGGTGGACGAGAGCACGGCCGCAGTGCTGCCGCTGCTGGCGATCGGCTACCCCATCCTTGTGCTCGTCGTCGCTGTCTCGACGTACTGGCTCGTTGGTCGCTCGCTGCAGCCGGTGGAGGCCATCCGTGCGAAGGTGGCCGCGATCGGCGGACGGCAGTTGACCGAGCGCGTGCCCGTCCCCGCGGCGCAGGACGAGATCGGCCGGCTGGCCGTGACGATGAATGGGATGCTGGGGCGGCTGGAGGCGGCTCAGCTCTCGCAGCGGCGGTTCGTCGCCGACGCCAGCCACGAGCTGCGCAGCCCGATCGCCACGATCAAGGCGATGGGGGAGACGGTCGTCGCCCATCCCGACGGGGCGCTCTCTGGGACCGCCGCGGAGGCTTTCGTCGAGGAGGCGACACGGATGGAGCGGCTCGTGAACGGGCTGCTGCTGCTCGCCCGAGCTGACGAGCGGGGGCTCGCCCGAGAGCAGCATGACGTCGACCTCGACGATCTGCTCGCGGCCGAGCGCGACCGCATCCGCTCCACCACCGCCTTGACGGTCGAGGCGAGGATCGAGGCGGTGCGCGTCTCTGGGTCGTCGCCTCAGCTGGCCCAGGCCGTCCGGAACCTCGTCGACAATGCCGTGCGGCACGCGCGCGAGGTGGTGGCGCTGAGTGTGCGAGCCGAGGACGGCATTGCCGTCATCGAAGTGCGCGACGACGGGCCGGGCATCCCCGCCGCTGACCGGGAGCGCGTGTTCGACCGCTTCGTGCGGCTGGACGAGAGCAGGGCCCGCGACGAGGGCGGCACCGGACTCGGCTTCGCGATCGTCAAGGAGATCGTGCTCGCTCACGGCGGCAAGGTCGAGGTCGTCGACAGCGGCACCGGAGCTGCGCTGCGCGTCACGCTGCCGCGGCAGTGCGAGGCGTGACGCCGGGCGTGACGACGCGGACGGACCCGGACTCGAGAGGTCAGTCCCGAGCTATGAGTCGATAGCCGACACCGCGCACCGTCCTGATCGATGTGCGTCCGAACGGCTGGTCAATCTTCTTCCTCAGGTAGCCGATGTAGACCTCCACCACGTTGTGGTCGCCCTCGTAGGCCGCGTCCCAGACCGCCTCCACGATCTGCGTCTTCGTGGCGACCTCGCCGGGGTGCCGCATCAAGAACTCGAGCAGCCCGAACTCCCGCGGCGTGAGCGCGATCTCCGTCCCGCCGCGCTCGACGCGGTGGCGCACCGGATCCAGCGAAAGGTCGCCCACGCTGAGCGCGACCGGCCGCTCCGGCGCGCCGCGGCGCACGAGCGCTCGCAGCCTCGCGACGAGCACGATGAACGAGCACGGCTTGATCAGGCAGTCGTCGGCACCCAGGTCGAAGGCATCCGCCTGGTCGTATTCTCTGTCCTTCGCCGTCAGCATCAGCACGGGCGTCCAGATGCCGGCTGCGCGCATGCCCTCGCACACCTTGTAGCCGTTGAGGCCCGGCAGCATGATGTCCAGCACCACGACGTCGTACTGCTGCTCCTTGGCCTTCCACAGTCCGTCGATGCCGTTGTCGGCCCAGTCGACGCTGAACGCCTCGGCGATCAGCCCGTGTCGGACCGCCTCGGCCAGCCGTCGTTCGTCCTCCACAAGCAGCACCCGCATGCGTTCCATTGTGACTGCCGCGCTCCACTCCCGTGGTCGTTCAGTCCGCGTCGCGCAGGCGTGCCGCTCGGCGAGCGCGCACCACCTCGATCACCAGCGGGACGACAGAGATCGCGACGACCGCAAGGGCGATGGCGTCGACGTTGTGCGCGACCCGCGCCACGCCGCCGAGCCACCGCCCGGCGAGCACGGCGATCGCGACCCACGCGACCGCCCCGAGCACGTTCCAGAGGACGAAGGTGCGGTACGGCAGGCGGGACATTCCCACGACCGGTGGAACGAAGGTGCGCGCGATCGGCACGAAGCGAGCCAGCACGAGCGCTCTCGCGCCGTGCTTGAGGAAGAACGCGTCCGCCTGCTCGAGATATGAGGACTTGAGGATCCTCGCGTCAGGCGAGAACAGCCGCCGACCGTAGCGCCGACCCAGCAGGTAGCCGATCTGATCGCCGGCAATGGCTGCGGCCGCCGCGACGACCAGCACGAGCGGGATGGGAAGGCCGAGCTGCGGGCTCAGCAGTCCGGCGGCGAACAGCAGGCTGTCGCCCGGCAGGAAGGGGAACAGCAGTCCCGTCTCGACGAAGATGATGGCGGCGAGGGCGAGCAGCACCCACGGCCCTGCTCCGGTGAGGAGCGAGACCGGGTCGAGCAGGCCTGCGAGGAAGACGTCGGGCACGTGTGATTCTCCTGATTCATCGGACTGACGCTGAGCGTGCGACAGCGCCGACGGAGCGCGTTGCTCCGCCGGCGGTGGTCGGGGGTCAGGTGTTGGGGTCTTCGGCGCCGTTCTCGCCCGTCTCGTCCTGCTGCTCGGTGCCGTTCTCGGTGGCCTCGTCGGTGCACTCGGGCTCGTCAGCCTCCTGCGCGAGCACGCTCGCGTCGCCGGCGTCGACCTTGACCTCGATCACGGAGCCGTCGGCCGCGGTCACCTGGACCTCGTAGACGACGTAGCCGTTCTCGTCCTCGAGCGTCGCGTCGCCGGCGGTGCCGGGCACCGCTGCGAGCGCTGCTGCCGTCGCCTCCTCGGGCGTGACCGTGGCGAGGCTCTGCAGGCTCGCGGCCTCGTCGGCCTCGGACAGCTCCGTGTCGGTGCCGTCGGGGGAGGTCGCGTCCTGCGGCGCCTGCACGGTGCCCGTGTACGACGGTTCCTGCTCGTCGGTCGCCGAGGACGACGGCTGCGTGCTGTCGGGGTTCGCCGCCATGGCGAGGCCGGCTCCACCGAAGGCGAGCGTCGTGGCGATGATGCCGGTCACGGCTGCCTTCTTCTTGAGGTTCTTCATGGTGTGCTCCTGTTCGGTTTCCGAACCCTTGCCGGTCCGGGCCGACCCGGTGATCGAGTCGATGTGATGAGACTCCCGGTCCGGCACTGTGGCGACTCTGAGACCACCTGAGAGCGCTCTCAGGTGCGAGCGCCGCAGGCGTGCTCGATCGGGAACGCCGTGCCAGGATCGCTCCAGGCCGGCGGACAGGAGCATCGATGCAGCGGGATCGCGAGGACCCGAAGCAGACGGGTCCCGACGCGGAAGTCGAGGTCGAGCGCCACCTGGGCACGAAGGATCTGACCCGTTGGCCGTCGCGCGCCGGCCGGGTCGGCGCTTTGATGGTCCACCGCCTGAGCGAGCTGCTCGGGCCTCACGCGGCTCTCGTCCTCATCCTGGCGGTCGGCGCGGTGGTCGCAGCGCTCGCGACGCTCGCGGCGGCCTGGGTCTACGACGCGGTGACAGAATCCGACGGCGTCGCAGGCTTGGACCGTCCGGTGCTCGCGGCGTTCGTGACGGTTAGGTCGCCGTGGCTCGATACGGCGGTGACGTGGTACACGAACATCGGCGGCGTGATCGTGATGCCGATCATCGCCGTGCTCGCCATCGTCGTGCTGACGCTGCGTCGCCGCAACTGGGCGCCGGTTCTGATCATCGGGGCCGCGGGCGTGGGATCGCTGCTGATGACGGTCGTCGGCAAGGGACTCGTCGCGCGGGTGCGGCCGGGGTTCAACGACGCCGTGCCACCGTTCGAGCATTCGCCCTCGTTCCCAAGTGGGCACACGCTCAACGCCACAGCGATTGCGGGCGCGATCGCCTACATGCTGCTCCTGCGGCAGTCGAGCCGTGTCGTCCAGGTCGCGACCATCGCCGTGGCCGTGGTGTTCGCCGTCAGCATCGGCATCAGCCGCATCTACCTCGGCCACCACTGGTTCACCGACGTGCTCGTCGCATGGATGTTGGGAGTGGGCTGGCTCGCGGTCGTCATCACCGCGCACCGGCTCTATCTCACCGCGCGGCATCGACAGCAGACAGCCCTTGCGACGTAGCGCTCGCGCACCCGTTCGGCCTGCTCGGGCGTCAGCTTGCAGGGGATGTGTGCTGAAGTGCCCGCGTCCGTCGTCGGGTAACGAAGAAGGCGCGGATTGCGCGCCCGTCGTCATCGTGGCCGAGTTGTGCAGCCAGTTCGGCGGGGGGTCATGGGCATGGCATGCGCTGAGGGTACCCCGCGAAGGGCTGCACGCTCGAGAGCTGGCCTCGGTGCCCTGTAAGCGTGCTGGGCAGGCGCTGATGAGGGAGCCCACGCAAGTGACTGATTGGAGAGTGGGGACGGAAATAGGTCCGTCGCCCACCGGACTTGAACTGGTCGAACGCTCCGGCTATCGATCGACTCGTCGTCTTCGGTGAGGTAGCGAACCTCGGTGTCCAGCAGCTGGCCGCCGCTCATGCAGCCTTGACCGTTCCCATCATCCCTAGGTCCTCGTGATCGAGGATGTGGCAGTGGTAGACCGTGAGGCCCGTGAACCGTGCGAAGTCGATGCGCACCACGACCGAGCCCTGAGCCGGGACGTTCACGACGTCCCGCCACTGGGTGCCGTCGATCGCCGATCCGTTCACCTGGATCAGCTGCATCGGCCAGACGTGCAGGTGGAACGGATGATCCATCGGCGTGGGGTTGCGGATCGTCCACTCCTCCACGGTCTCCGCGCCGACGCGCTGATCGATGCGCCCCGCGTCGAATGCGCGCCCGTCGAAACCCAGGGCCATCATCCCGCCCTGCTGCGGCATGCCCATCCCCATGGTCATGGTGAAGGAGATCTCGCGCAGCGCGTCGGGAGTGCGGGAGCGCAGGTCGGCGTCGGGCGCGCGCGGGGGCACGGCGGGCAGCACCGCGGCGTCGGGCCCGCGAACTTCGACGAAGGCGAGCAGCGCCGGGCCGGAGGAGCTGCCCCCGCCGGCCATCATCCCGCCCATCATGGCGGCGCCCCGGTCGTAGCCGAGTGTGCGCAGCTGGGCACTTCCGGCCTGCATCGTCACCAGGAGATCCGCCCTGTTGCCTGGAGCCAGCAGGACCTCATCGACGGCGCGGGGCCGCGGTTCGTGCCCGGAGTCGATGCCCAGGAGCTCCAGCCGCTGACCAGGCAGCGCGAGTCGGAGGTAGCGCGCCGTGCAGGCATTGACGATCCGCCAGCGCTCCCGCTCCCGCGGCCGCGCGACGATCTCGGGCAGCAGTTGACCGTTGACCATCAGGAAGTCGCCCTCCCGGCCCATCATGCGATCTGCCTCCGAAGCGGCAGCGACGGCTCCGCCGGCGAACGAGATGTCCGAGATCACGAGCACCCGCTCGCGGGCGACCGGGAGCGCGTCGCCTTCGACCACGATGGCACCGAAGAGGCCGCCGAAGATCTGATCGGCGACGTTGCCGTGGTGGTGGGGGTGATACCAGAACACGCCGCTGGGGTGGTCGGGAGGAAGGTCGAAGCGGTAGTCGAACACCTCGCCGGGTGCGAGGCTGATGAGGGGATTGTCTCCGTTCCCTGTCGGGGAGACGTGGAGCCCATGCGTGTGGAGATTGGTCGGCTCGCGAAGACGGTTCTCGAGGCGGACCTCGATGCGGTCGCCCGGGCGCACGCGCCACGTCGAGGCCGGGACGCTGCCGTTGTAGCCGAGCACGAGCGCCCTGCGGCCGGCTATCTCGTTCTCGTGCTCCGCGGCGACCAGCTCGGTGCGGAGCACGCCCCCGCGGCTTCGCAGCGAGCTCGGCTCGGCCAGCGGCCCGGAGGGCGTTGCATCGGGCGAGGTCCAGGGCAGACCCGTGCTGCTGAGCCCGAGCCCACCGAGTACCACGCCCGCGGCGCCGCAGGCGCCCAGCAGCAGAGCCTGGCGGCGGGTGATCGGCTCCATCAAGGAGCGTCGCGCAGGCGTGCGACTCGCTCGTCGTACTCAGCGTGGTCGATCTCGCCACGCGCGTAGCGCTCGTCGAGAATGGCGCGCGCCGATCCGCCTCGCGGCTCCGGTGGCCGGTGGCCTCCGCGGTTCAGACCGCCGGTCGCGAGCCGCACCGTCAGGACGACGAGCGCCGCGATGCCCGCGATCATCAAGAGCAGGAACACCCACCCCATTCCGGGGCCCATGCCGCCCCAGTTGCCCATGCCGCCCCAGTTGCCCATGCCGCCCCAGTTGCCCATGCCGCTCCAGTTGCCCATGCCGCTCCAGTTGCCCATCAACATGCTTCGACCTCCCCGTTCTCGTGCTTAAGGCGCAGTCGCGCCGTCACTCGTTGCCGCTGCCGACTTCGGCCAGCGCTGCGCTCAGGCGGTCCGCCGCTTCGTCTGCGACCGCTCGCAGCGCCTCGTTCCCGGTGACGCCGACCATGACCTTCGGGTCGAGCGCCTCGACGACCGACGTACCGTCGCCGGCGTCGCGCACCGTGACGTTGCAGGGGAGTAGCAGTCCGATGGACTCCTCCGCCTGGAGCGCGCGGAGCGCGAGCGGAGGATTGCACGCGCCCAGGATCACCTGCGGGGGCATGTCGACATCGAGCTTCGCCTTGAGCGTCGCCGCCATGTCGATCTCGGTTAGCACGCCGAATCCCTGCGTGGCGAGCGCCGCGCGGATCGCGGTGACCGTTTCGTCGAAGGGGAGGGCGACTGTCGTGGTGATGCCGTAGCTCATGACTTGCTCCAAGCGACTCGGGGCGGGCGGGAGTCGGCCGAAGGCTTGTGCCGGCACGATCCGCGGTCCCCGCTGATGCATCCAACTATACCCCCAGGAGTATTCGAGAACAGGAGTGGATGAGCGAGGGCGGCGCCCGCCGACCCGCGTCTGTCCATCCAGGCGAGAGGCGACACGCGAGCCGTCACCGCAGCGTGTCTCAATGCCGGCGGACTGTGGCAGATCTATTCGACACCCCTGGTCGGCTGGATGCAGTCCGGTTCGCTGGTGCACGTGGCGGTCCACGCCCACCTGCTCCTCGCGGGCTACCTCCTGACGACCGCGGCCATCGGCCTCGACTCGACACCGCATCGAGCGCCTCACCTCACCACCGCAGTCGCACCCCTCGCCACGATGGCGTCGCACAGCATCCTCGCCAAGACGCTCTTCGCCACTCCTCCCGACCTGTATGCCGTCGGTGACGTGCAGCCGGCGCGCAGCTCACGTACTACGCGGGCAGCTGATCGAGGCCGCGATCGTGGCGCTCTTCTGCGCGCGCTGGTACCGAGAAGCCGGACGTCATGCGTCCCGCCGGCGGCCCGGCGGCGTGGCGGTAAGCCAAGTGCGCTGAGCTCCCCGGCGGAGGGAGCCGTCACCGGAGCGGCAGGACGCCGCGGCCCGGACCGGCGATCGAGTCGCTTCAAAGAGACCGCGTCGTACCGGCGCATGCCGCGCCATCGCTCTCCGATTCGCGGTGGAGCGTCTTGGACGTGGTGTCGGAGCCGGGAGTGTTAAGGACGTCCGGACGAGCGCAGAATGCCTCGGGCGCCATGGGGATCTGAGCGTCCGCCGATAGCCAGGATCCGTACCCGTGCAACCCTGGGCGCATGTCGATGCCGTCCCCCATTGCATGCCGCGCGCCGCGCGAGCCGAGGCGGGGGAGCTGCTGCCGTATGACGTCGCGTGGAATGCCGCCGGCGGGCTACTGCTCCTCGTCGGCGTCGCCTGGACGATCGCGCTGGCGCGCCGCGGACACCGCGCAGCATCCGCACCGCCAGCCGGAGCGGATGCGGTGACGGCATCGGATCGTGGCCGATGAACTGATCCTGCTCGGCCGCGCTGGCGGGCCGATCTGCACGCGAGCTCGCCGCGGCGTTGGCGCGAGTGCGCCTCGGCGCACTGCGCCGGAGCCCTCGTCATCGGAACCGACGGCCCACGACACGTCCTCGACGACTAGCAATCGGCGAGGCAGCACGAGGGGGCGGCTGAAGCCTGCGCTCTAGCGGGGGCCTCGCTGGTCGAGCGGCTGGCGGGCTTCGGGGATGCCAAGCGTGTTGTGCTCTGCGGCGGTGGCACTGACTCGCGCGAGCAGCGATGCCGGGCACCAGCCGCGGACTGCGCCGGTGAGGAGGAGCGCAGCGCCGAGCGTGGCGGCGATGGCGAGCGGCGCGTCGTGCAGGTTGCTGAGCGCGAACGCGCCGGTCAGCGCGCCGACAGCGGCCTGCACGACGCGTTCGATGCTTCCCGGAGCGCAGACCGGGGCGCGGCGGCGGGAAGTCACGGCGCCTCGGCGGCTGCGCGCTGCTCGGCGACCTGGCGGCGCACGTCGTCCATGTCGAGCGCGCGGACGCCGGCGATGAGGCTGTCGAGCTGGGCCTGGCCCAGCGCGCCGGGCTGCGAGAAGACGAGGATCCCGTCGCGGAAGGCCATGAGCGTCGGGATGGACGTGATGCGGAACGCCGCGGCCAGCTGCTGCTGGTCCTCGGTGTCGACCTTACCGAACACGATGTCGGTGTTCGACGCGGCAGCTCGGTCGAAGACGGGCGCGAAGCTGCGGCAGGGGCCGCACCATGCCGCCCAGAAGTCGAGGAGCACCATGCCGTCGCCGGCGATGGTCGAGTCGATCGTTTCGATGGTGATGTCACGCGTGGTCATGTTCGGGGTTGCTCCCTGGATCGGTGATGGTCGGATGGGCCGGCGTCAGCGCCCGATTGCGAGGCCGGTCGCCGCTGACGCGCTCTTGAGCGCGCCGAGGTCGGTGACGTCCGCGAAGCCGGCCTCGCGCATGAGCGCGACCGCCTGTGCTGACCGGCTGCCGGACCTGCAGTGGACGAAGTAGGGCGCATCAGGGTCGAGCGAGGGCAGTGCCGCGGCGAGGTCGCCGTTCGACACGTCGAGGAGGACCGCGCCGTCGAGGTGACCGGATGCCAACTCGGGCGCGGTGCGCACGTCGATGACGACGGCGTCCGCTGGAGCTGCGACGCTGCCAGGGGGCGTCGATGCGCAGCCTGTCGTGACGGCGGCGAGCGCGAGGCCGGCGAGGCCGGCGAGCTGGGTTCTGGTCATGGTGTTCTCCGGTGAGCGGTGTCGTTCAGGTGAGCGGGAGGTGGAGCGCGAGCTGCTGCACGAGCAGCGCGACGGCCACGCTGAGCACGAGCACCGCGAATCCGGTGCGCAGTGCCCGTTCGGGGATGCGGCCGGTGAGCGCCGAGCCGAGGAAGGAGCCCGCCACGGCGATTGCGGTGAACGGCAGCACCAGCGCCCAGAGGATGTCGGGGAGTGCTGGTTGGGCCGCGAGCCCGGCGAGCGATTGCATCGCGATGACGAGCAAGGATGTGCCGATCGCGGCCGACGCGGGCAGGCCGGCGAGCAGGATCAGCGCGGGGACGATGAGGAAGCCGCCCCCCCGCGCCGACCAGCCCGGCGAGTGAGCCGACAACCGTTCCGAGCACGAGGACGAGGGCGATGCGCGGCCGAGCGGGCTCCGCCCGGTCGTGACGCGGGCGCCGGCGAAGCATCGCCACCGCGGCGGCGATCATCGTGCCGGCGAGCAGCACCATGAGCACGCCTGGGGGCAGCGTGCGGCCGAGCAGCCCGCCGACGAGCGCGCCGACGACACCGGCCGCTCCGAAGACTACCCCGACACGCCAGCGCACGCGGCCCGCGCGAGCGTGCTGCAGCAGTCCGAGGGCGCTCGTCGTGCCGACGATGAGCAGTGACGACGCGATGGCGGCTCGCGGCTCCACGCCGCCGACGGCGGTCAGGATGGGCACGGCGAGGATCGAGCCGCCGCCGCCCAGCAGGCCGAGGCTGATGCCGACCAGCAGGGCGAGCGCAAGAACGGCGATGGTGGCGGTCGGCGTCATCGGGCGCCTCGATCCTCGGCGGTCAGCTGGTCGCCGGCTCGCGCCCGGTTGTCTGGAGCCACCCGAGGTAGGAGCCGTCGAGCTCGACGACGTCGACGCCGGCCCGGCGCAGTGCGCTGGCGACGACGCTGTTGCGCACGCCGCTCTGGCAGTACGTCACGACGGTGCCGTCCGCGGGCAACTCGTCGAGGTGCCACAGCGCGCGGCCGCCGCTGAGGTGCGCGGAGCCGGGGATGTGCCCGTCGGCGTGCTCGGAGCTGCCGCGCACGTCGACCAGGTTCACGTCGGCGAGGCCGTCGAGCTCCTCCGGCTGCAGCAGTCGGGGCTGCACCAGCTCGAGCCCGTCGAGGGAGCGGATGAAACCGTCGACGGCGTCGATGCCGACCCGCACGAGGTGGTCGCGCATCCGCTCCGCCTCCTCGCGGTCGTCCGCGAGGAGAACGAGCGGCCGGTGCTCCGCCTCCGGATCGTAGACCCACGCCCCGTAGGTCGCGGCCTTCGCTGCGCCCGGGATGTTGAGGGAACCGACCACGGTGCCGTCGTGCACCTGCCGGCGGTCCCGAGTGTCCACCAGGATCGCGAGGTCGCGCTCCAGGAGGTGCTGCACCTCCGCAGTGGACCGCTCGGGGAGCGGTGCGCGGGGGTGGAGCACCGCGGGGCCGGTGCGGTTCTGGGACTTCATTCGGGCGAAGTACGCGTGGGCGTCGGGCTGGCCGGAGAGTAGCTCGTCGACGAAGCCTTGCTCGTCGTCGGCGGCGAGGTAGGGAGCCCACCACGAGAAGGCGCGCTCGTAGCCGACGGTCGTCGCCGCGATCGCGCCGAGCGACTTGCCGCACGCGCTGCCGGCACCGTGCGCTGGCAGCACCTGGACGTAGTCGGGCAGTGTCAGGAAGCGGTCGCGCAGGCTCGCGAAGAGTTGGTGAGCGCCCTCGAAGCGGGTGTCGACGCCGCCGGCCGCCTCGTCGAGCAGGTCCGGTCGGCCGACGTCGCCGACGAACACGAAGTCGCCGGTGAGCATGAAGCCCGGCTCCTGGGCCTGCGCGCCGTCGGTCACGAGGAACGACAGGTGTTCGGGCGTGTGGCCGGGGGTGTGCACCGCTCGCAGCGTCACGTTGCCGACGACGATCTCGTCGCCGTCGTGCATCCGGTCGGCGTCGTCGAAGCCGGTGCCGTAGGTCCAGTCGGGTCCGCCCTCGTCGGAGACGTGCATGCGGGCACCGGTGCGCGCCGCGAACTCGCGGGTGCCTGAGAGGTAGTCGGCGTGGATATGGGTCTCGGTGACGTGCGCGATGCGCAGGCCGTGCTTGTCGGCCAGTCGCATGTACTCGTCGACGTCGCGGCGGGGGTCGATCACGATCGCCTCGCCGGTCGCCTGGCAACCGATGACGTAACTCGCCTGTGCGAGGTCCTCGTCGTAGATGCGCTCCAGCAGCATGATGCTCTCCTTGTTCGTCGTCGTCGTCGTTGTAGTCGTCAGCAGTGGCAGCGGTCGGCCGCCGGGACGCCCCCGAGGGCCTCCTCGACGTGCTGGCCGCATCCGGCCCAGCTCGGCTTGCCGCAGCGGTCGCAGGTGATGCGTGCGCACATGGTGATGTCCTCTCGTCAGTGGATCAGCGGCCGAACAGGCGCGCGAGGAAGCCGGGTCGCGAGGCCTTCGCCTCATCGATGTCGCGCTGCGTGTGCCGGCCGGGGCACCAGTCGGATGCCGGGACCGTGCGGCGCACGTCGTTCACGTGCTGGCCGCAGCCAGCCCAGGTCGTCTTCCCGCAGATGTTGCACTTCGCGGCTCTGCACATCTCGCCCTCCTGGCGGTGTCGATGAAGGTTGAATACCCCGGGGGGTATCCAAACTATACCCTGGGGAGTATGGTGGATGTCAACCCAGGAGGAATCCGATGAGCATCAGCCCAGACATCGTCGCGGCGCACGACCCGGAGGCGAAGCGCAAGATCGTGAATCGGCTGCGGCGCGCGCACGGCCAGCTGGCAGCCGTCATCGCTGCGGTCGAGGACGAGGCCCACTGCCGCGACGTCGTGCAGCAGCTCTCCGCAGTGTCGAAGGCCGTCGACCGGGCTGGCTTCCTGGTGGTCGCCGGTGCCCTGAAGGAGTGCCTAGCCGAGGAGCCGGGCGACGGCGAGCGCATCGACGAGCTGGAGAAGCTCTTCCTCTCGCTCGCTTAGAGATTCCGGCGGGCGTCTCCGTGCCTCGGTAAGCACGCCGAGCAAGTGTGGCCCTCGCCATGCTTTTCCCTGGTGGGCCGCCGAGGCAAAGAAATAGGGCCAGGTGCGAACTTCCTCCAAGGGTGGTCCCTTGGTCGAAAGTTCACACCTGACCCGTCTGTGGGTGAGTAACGGGACTCGAACCCGCGACCCCCTGGACCACAACCAGGTGCTCTACCAACTGAGCTATACCCACCATGTGCCCGTCTCCGGGCAACCACACAAGTGTATTACAGACCCGAGGCGAACGATGACACCGTCGCGGCCGCGGCGCTTCGCGCGTCGTCGCTCGTCGGTCCGGGGGCGGCGACGAAGACCGTCTCGCGGTAGTACGCGAGTTCGCGGATGCTCTCGCGGATGTCGGCGAGGGCGCGGTGTCCGCCGTCCTTCGCGGGGGCGTTGAAGTACGCGCGGGGGTACCACCGCCGGGCCAGTTCCTTCACGCTCGACACGTCCACATTGCGGTAGTGCAGCCACCGGTCGACACGCGGCATGTAGCGGGCGAGGAACATCCGGTCCGTGCCGATCGTGTTGCCCGCCAGCGGCGCCTTGCCCTCGGGCACGAAGCGCTGGATGTACTCGAGCACCTGGAACTCGGCGTCGGCGAGGCTGACGCCGTTCGGGATCTCGGTCAGCAGACCCGAGCTCTCGTGCATCTTCGTGACGAAGTCGTTCATGTGGGCGAGGGCCGAGTCGTCCGGCTTGATGACGATCTGGAACCCCGGGTCGAGCACGCGGAGGTCGAAGTCGGTGATCACGACGGCGACCTCGACGAGCTCGTCCACCGACAGGTCGAGGCCCGTCATCTCGCAGTCGATCCAGACGAGGCGGTCGTTCTCCGCAGCTGACACGTGGTCTCCTCCCACAGGAGTCGGCGTGGTCACGGCGACTCGGAGCCCCTCCAGGAGGATTCGAACCCCCGACCTGGCGGGTAGAAACCGCTCGCTCTGTCCACTGAGCTATGGAGGGAAGGATGCTCGTTCCCCAGGCTACCGCTCAGACCGCGATGGTCGCTCGGCGCACACGCAGCGCCCGCCAGCGTGCCGACAGGGCGAGGGCGAGGTGGACGCCGGGGCCGATGAGCACGGCGAACAGGACGGTCCCGAGCCCGACCGTGCCGCCGAGGAGCCATCCGGTGACGAGCACGCTGCCCTCGACCGCGAACCGGCACACCCAGATCGGCCAGCCGAACCGCGCGTGCAGCCCCGTCATGAGTCCGTCCCGAGGGCCCGGCCCGAGGTCGGCCCCGAGGTAGATCCCGGATGCGGCGGCGATGAGCGCGATGCCCAGGAGGAAGACGACGACGCCCCAGAGGTAGTTCCCGACCGGGGGGATCACGGCCAGCGCGCCCTGCATGACCGTCCCGACGACGAGGATGTTCGCGATCGTTCCGATCCCGGGCTTCTGGCGGAGCGGGATCCACGCCACGAGGACGAGGGCGCCGGTGAGGACGACGATCCAACCGATGCCGATCCCGGTCTGCAGCGCGAGTCCCTCTGCGAGCACCGTCCAGGGGTCGAGGCCGATGCCGGCCTGGACGAGCACGGCGCATCCGACGCCGAAGAGAGCGAGGCCGACGACGAGACGGATGAGGCGGAGGGTCATGAGTCCATTCCAGCGTACGATTGGCCTCCTGCACACAGTCCAATCTCGGATCGGTGGACCATGGACTCTCGAATCGGCGCCCGGACCCTCGCCGGCGCCCTCGGCGGCTGGCGGACGCGGACGCCCACCTACGAAGCCCTCGCCGACGGCATCCGGCTCCTCTGCCTCGACAACCGCATCCCGGCCAACACCGCCCTTCCCGCCGAGCGGGAACTCGCCGTGACCCTCGGACTCAGCCGCGCGACCGTCGCCGCCGCGTACCGCTCGCTGCGCGACAGCGGTCACATCGAGAGCACCCGCGGATCGGGGAGCGTGACGCTCCCGCAGGTGCGTCGCGGGACGGGCCGGGTCTTCGACGACGGGGACGGCATCGATCTGCAGCAGGCGAGTCCGGCCGCGTGGCCCGGCCTCGCGGGGATCATCGCCGACGTCGGTGCCGATGCGGCATCCCTCGTCGGCCGGCCGGGCTACGACATCGTCGGCAGCAGCGAGCTGCGCACGGCGATTGCGGACCGGTACACGATGCGCGGCCTCCCGACTGCTCCCGACGAGATCCTGGTGACGAACGGCGGCCAGCACGCCATCCATCTCGTCACCTCCGCCCTCCTGCGTCCGGGCACGACGGCGCTGCTCGAGACGCCCACCTACCCGCACGCGACCGAGGCGATCAAGGCGACGGGCGCGAGGGTGACGGGGACACCGGTCACGGTGGAGGACGGCTGGGACCTCGACCGAGCGGTCCAGGCCTTCCGCCGCGCCCGGCCCACCCTCGCGTACCTCATGCCGTGGTTCCAGAATCCGACGGGACGGAGCATGACGACGGCGGATGCGGCGACGTTCCGCTCCGCGGCCGCCGGCGCGGGCACCGTGCTCGTGATCGACGAGACGACGGCGGAGCTCTCCATCGACGGCGACACCCCCGCCGCGCTCGACTTCGGCCCGCGCGCCGTCCGGATCGGATCCCTCGGCAAGACGGTCTGGGGCGGACTGCGTGTGGGGTGGGTCCGCGCCGAGCGGGCGTTCGTCCGCCGCCTCGTCGCGTCGCGGCCGCGGCGGGACCTCGGGACGGCGGAGTTCGAGCAGGCCGTCGCGACGCGCCTGGTCCGTTCGATGCACGAGATCCTGCCCCAGCGGGCGGAGCTCCTCGGGCGGGGGAGGGATGCCGCCGTCGCCGCGCTGCGCGAGACGGTGCCGACCTGGTCGGTGCCGGTGCCCCGTGGCGGTGTCTCGCTCTGGGTCGGGCTGGACGCGCCGCGCAGCGGCGGCCTGGTCCTGGCGGCTCGTCGCGAGGGGGTGCTCCTCTCGGCGGGTCCGCGCTTCTCGGTGGACGGCGGCTACGACGGACACCTGCGCCTGCCCTTCACCGCACCGCCGGAGCAGATCCGTCAGGCGGTCGCCGTCCTGGCACGCGTGTGGCCGGAGGTGACCGGTCGCACCGCGCTTCACCCCGTCGAGGAGCGCGAAGCGATGGCCGCGATCGTCTGATTCGTCGCTCAGCGGGAATCGTGGAGGGCCGCGACGGCGTCGTCCATACGCCAGAACTCCCCGACGTCGACGAAACCGCCCGCCGAGGCGCGGTAGCGTCGGGCGAGGTAGCGGCATCCGTCGCCGTCACCGGTCCGTGCGACGTGGCCGATCACGCGGCCCGACCCGTCGACGACACGGGCCACGCGGTCGGACACCGCGACCAACCGGTACGCACGGAGCCGGTGGGCGGTGCTCGCTGCGATGGTGCTCATGGACCCTCCTCCGACGGTTCCACACGGTACGCTCGGCCTCCGACACTCCTCCCTCGGGGAACAGCGCAGCCGTCGCGCGCGTTGTCACCGGTGACGATCCCACAGTGAAAGGAAGGTCTCGCATGCAGACCTATGTGCTTGCCGGAGGCTGCTTCTGGTGTCTCGACGCCGCCTACCGCGCTCTCAACGGAGTCGTCTCGGTGGAGTCGGGATACGTCGGCGGATCGGTGCCGTCGCCCACCTACGAGCAGGTGTGCACCGGGACCACCGGGCACGCCGAGGCGGTCAAGGTGACCTTCGACGAGGAGGTCATCCCGTCGGACGTCATCCTCGATGCGTTCTTCACGATGCACGACCCGCGGCAGCTGAACCGTCAGGGCAACGACGTCGGCACCCAGTACCGCTCGGCGATGTTCCCCGCCAACGACGCGCAGCGCGAGACGTTCGAGCATGCCGCCGAGCGCGCGGCCGACTGGTGGGGCGGCGGACTCGTCACCACCATGGAGCCGCTGACGGAGTGGTACCCGGCCGAGGACTACCACCAGGACTTCTTCGCGAAGAACCCCGGTCAGGGCTACTGCCTCGCCGTCGCCGTCCCGAAGGTGAACAAGGTCCGGGCGCGGTTCGGCGAGTACGCCCGCAGCTGAGCCTCCTCCACAACGCCTCGGCCCCCGATCGGATCCACCGGTCGGGGGCCGAGGCGTTCGTGCGTGCGGCTCCGGCGCGATTCTGAGGGGGCTCCGACGCCCGCCGGGCACGCGGGCGTCGGAGCATCATCCGGGCACGCCGTGCCCCCGACCTCTCAAGGAGTCGCAATGAAGGATCACATCACGATCGTCGGCAACGTCGGCGCGGACCCCGAGTTCCGGCGGCTGCCCGACGGCACACCGGTGGTCTCCCTGCGGGTGGCGAGCACCGAACGCCGGTACGACGCGAAGGCCGGCGCGTGGGTCGACGGACACACGAGCTGGTACCGGGTGTCGGTGTTCCGCGCCCTCGGCGAGCACGTGGCCGCCTCCGTCCGACGGGGCCAACGCGTCGTCGTGCTCGGCACCCTCGCGATCAAGCGGTGGGAGGCCGGGGAGAAGTCGGGGACGGATGCCGAGATCGACGCTCTCGCCGTCGGGCACGACCTCGCGTTCGGGACGACCGTCTTCACCGGAACGAGTCGGCCGCGGGAAGAGGCCCGACCGGTCGAGGCGGATGCCGAGTGGGCACCGGCCGGGCCGGTCGAGGACTCCGCGGACGACCGCGTCGACCGCCCCGAACCGGTCGCGACGCCGTTCTGAGGGGACCCAGCCGGCTCGGAGGGCGCACGCCCTAGACTCTGGCCCGTGCGCCGACACCAGTCCCCGCGGGGAACCCGCCTGCTTCTCATCGCGTTCGCCCCCGCCGTGGCCGTGTCCCTCGTCGCGTGCGCGCCGGATGCGGCGCCGCGTGCCTCCGAGCCGGCCTCTCCTTCGCCGTCGGTGTCGTCGCCCGGTCCCACGCCCACGGGGACCCCGGGTCCTGCGGACGGCTCGGCGGAGGCGCTCCTGCCGACCTTCACCTCCGTCATGGACGAGGTGTGGCGCGGATCGAAGTCCGTGAAAGGCCGCGACTACGTCGACGCGCTCGTCGCCGCCGGATTCGCGAAGGACGCCATGCAGGTCACCTTCGACGAGACGTCCGTCGGCCTCCCGGCCGACAGCATCCAGTTCTCGGTGCGCATCGATGACGAGTGCCTCGTCGGGCAGGTCGGTCCGTCGGTGCCGGGCCCGACCGCGCTCGTGATGCCGGGGCTTCCCGCGGGGGAGTGCCTGGTGGGGGAGACCCGCCCGATCGACTGGTGACCGCTCCGCGGTGCCGCAGGACGAAGCGTCGCCCGTAGACTTGGGTCGTTATGGCCGAATACATCTACTCCATGGTCCGCGCCCGCAAGGCCGTCGGCGAAAAGCTCATCCTCGACGACGTCACGATGGCGTTCCTGCCCGGTGCCAAGATCGGCATGGTCGGCCCCAACGGCGCCGGTAAGTCGACGATCCTGAAGATCATGGCGGGCCTCGACACCCCGTCCAACGGCGAGGCGAAGCTCTCCCCGGGCTTCTCGGTCGGCATCCTCATGCAGGAGCCCGAGCTCGACGAGTCCAAGACGGTCCTTGAGAACATCCAGGACGGCGTGGCGATCAAGCCCAAGCTCGACCGCTTCAACGAGATCTCCGCCCTCATGGCGGACCCCGACGCCGACTTCGACGCGCTCCTGGCCGAGATGGGCACCCTGCAGGAGGAGATCGACGCCGCCGACGGCTGGGACCTCGACTCCCAGCTGGCGCAGGCCATGGACGCGCTGCGCACCCCGCCGGCCGACGCCGCCATCGCGCCGCTGTCCGGTGGTGAGAAGCGCCGCGTCGCCCTCGCCAAGCTCCTGCTCCAGAAGCCGGACCTCCTGCTCCTCGACGAGCCCACCAACCACCTCGACGCCGAGAGCGTCCTGTGGCTCGAGCAGCACCTGCAGGCCTACAAGGGCGCCGTCATCGCCATCACCCACGACCGGTACTTCCTTGACAACGTCGCGGAGTGGATCGCCGAGGTCGACCGCGGGCGCCTCATCGGCTACGAGGGCAACTACTCGACCTACCTGGAGAAGAAGGCCGAGCGCCTCGACATCCAGGGCAAGAAGGACGCCAAGCTCGCCAAGCGCCTGAAGGAAGAACTCGACTGGGTGCGCTCGAGCGCCAAGGGCCGCCAGACCAAGTCGAAGGCGCGCCTGGCCCGCTACGAGGAGATGGCCGCCGAGGCCGAGCGCACGCGCAAGCTCGACTTCGAGGAGATCACGATCCCGCCCGGGCCGCGTCTGGGCAACGTCGTCATCGAGGCGAAGAAGCTGCAGAAGGGCTTCGGCGACCGTTCGCTCATCGACGGGCTCAGCTTCAGCCTGCCGCCGAACGGTATCGTCGGCGTCATCGGCCCCAACGGCGTCGGCAAGACGACCCTCTTCAAGACGATCGTCGGTCTCGAACCCCTCGACGGCGGCGACCTGAAGATCGGCGAGACCGTCAAGATCAGCTACGTAGACCAGTCGCGCGCCAACATCGACCCCAACAAGACGCTGTGGGAGGTCGTCTCGGACGGGCTCGACATCATCACGGTCGGCAAGACCGAGATCCCCTCGCGCGCCTACGTGTCGAAGTTCGGTTTCAAGGGACCGGACCAGCAGAAGAAGGCCGGGGTGCTCTCCGGTGGTGAGCGGAACCGCCTGAACCTCGCCCTCACCCTCAAGGAGGGCGGCAACCTGCTCCTCCTCGACGAGCCGACGAACGACCTGGACGTCGAGACCCTGAGCTCGCTCGAGAACGCCCTGCTCGAGTTCCCCGGCTGCGCCGTGGTCATCACCCACGACCGGTGGTTCCTCGACCGCATCGCGACGCACATCCTCGCCTACGAGGGCACGGCCGAAAAGCCCGACCAGTGGTACTGGTTCGAGGGCAACTTCGAGGCGTACGAGGCGAACAAGGTCGAGCGACTGGGCGCGGATGCCGCCAACCCGGCCAAGTCGACCTACCGTAAGCTGACGCGTGACTGAGGCCCGCATCCGGGTCCCCATCCACCTCCGGTGGGGGGACCTGGACGCGTACAACCACGTCAACAACGCGTCCATGCTGAAACTCCTCGAGGAGGCGCGCGTCCGCGCCTTCTGGATGCCGGGCGCCACCGAGCGCGCCGTGCCCACCGCGGTCATCGACGCGAGCCACGGCGCGGCGCAGCTGACGCTCATCGCGCGACAGGAGATCGAGTACCTCGCGCCGGTGCCGTACCAGCGGGACCCGATCGACGTGCAGATGTGGTTCGGCAAGATCGGCGGATCGAGCGCCGAGGTGCACTACGAGGTCTTCACGCCCGAGGGCCACGAACCGCGCACGCTCTACGCACGGGCATCCACCGTCATCGTCCAGGTGGATGCCGTCACCGGGCGCCCCGTGCGGCTGTCGCCCGAGACGCGTGCCGCCTGGGAGCCCTACCTCGGCGAACCGCTGCCGCCGCTCGGACGCCGCTGAGGCGGCTCACTCGGGTGCGGGCACCCGGATCATGATCTCCTGCGCGACCGAGGCCACCAGCTGACCGTCGCGGGAGAAGATCCGGCCCGTCGCGAGCCCGCGACCGCCCTGCGCGCTCGGCGACTGCTGCACGTACAGCAGCCACTCGTCGACCCGCGCCGGGCGGTGCCACCACATCGCGTGGTCGAGGCTCGCGACCTTGAGGCCGGGGGTGGACCACGACGTGCCGTGCGCCCGCAGCACCGACTCCTGGATCGTGAGATCGCTCATATAGGCGAGGGCGGCCCGGTGCAAGCGCGGGTCGTCGGGCAGGTCGCCGCGGGTGCGGACCCAGACGGATTGCTGCGCCACCTTCTCCTCGCCCGCCGTCGCGTAGAGGGGCTGCTCGACGTGACGCACCTCGATGGGACTCTGGTCGAAGTGCCGCTTGCTCATCGGGTGGAGTCCGGCGAGCACCGCGTCGTCCGAGAGGTCCTCGGGTCCGGGGATGCCCGCCGGCATCTCGTCCTGGTGCTCGAGCCCCATGGCATCCGTCTCGAACGACGCGATCATCGAGAAGATCGGGACGCCCTCCTGGAACGCCTGAGTGCGGCGGGTCGAGAACGACCGGCCGTCGTGGATGCGGTCCACGGAGAAGGTCATCCCGCGCGTCGAGTCACCTGGCCGCAGGAAGTAGCCGTGCATCGAGTGGGCGGCGCGATCGTCCTCTACGGTGCGCTCCGCGGCGATGACCGCCTGTGCGAGGACCTGCCCGCCGAACACCCGGCCGAGCGGCATCGACTGCGACACCCCGGTGAAGATGTCCTCGGTCGTGCGGGCATCGCTCGACGCGAGATCCAACACCGCCAGCAAACCGTCGACGTGATCCGATTCGCGCACAGCGTCCCCTCCCGGGCGACCCGAGGCGGCGCCCGGTTGGTAGTTTAGGTCGGATGGCTCCGCAGCTCGTTTTCCCCGACCCGCGCTCGGCGGCAGACCTCCTCACGTTCGCCGGACGCGCCGCCCGCCTGGGCGATCCCGCCGTCCGGCTCCGCGCCGCCGCCGGAACGCTCGCCGTCTCCGCGGCCCCGCTCTCGCCGCGCGGGTTCGGGGAGGACATCCCGACGGTGCTCGGCATGCGGTTCCTACGCATCGACCCCGAGCTCGCCTGCGATCTGGTGGTGGATGCCGGTGCCCTCCGCGCGGGAGACGACGCCACCCGTGTCGCCCTGCCCGACAGCGGCGTCTCAGCGGCGTGGGCGGGCATCTCCCCGCCGCGCAGCGGATGGGTGCCGGGCGATCCGGTGCCGGTCGAGAACCTCGCGCGCGCCGTGCGTCGCGGCGTCGACGAGGTGGCCCGTGCGCTGCCCGCGTCCCCCGGGGAGGACCTCGTCCGTACCGTCCGCGCCGCCGTCTGGGGCGCCGAGGACACCGAATTGAACGGGCTCATCGCCGGGGTCGCCTTCGCGGCCGACGCACTCGGGTTCCTCGGACCGGATGCGGGAGGGGAGGCATCCGTCCTCCGGACCGGCACGTGGACACGTGTCACGCTGCCCCGCGGTCACGTCCTCGTCCGGGCGGGCAACCCGACGGGGCTGACCGCCGTCCGCGCGACCGGCATCCGCTGAGCGGACGACGGGCTCAGGACTCGGGACGCACCGGCAGTGTCGACCCGCCGTGCGGCTTCGCGGTCGGTCCGATGCCCGTCGGCTCGAAGGTGTTCACCATGGCGTGGGCGGCACGCTGGAGGTAGTCCCACAGCGTCGCCTCGTGCAGCGGCGACAGGTGTGCCTCGTCGACCGCGATGCGCATGGCTCGCAGCCAGCGGTCCCGGGCGTCCGGGTTGACGTGGAACGGCGCGTGGCGCATACGCAGGCGCGGGTGGCCGCGCGTCTCGCCGTAGGTGGTCGGACCGCCCCAGTACTGCTCGAGGAAGAGCAGCAGCCGTTCGGCGGCGGGACCGAGGTCCTCCTCCGGGTACATGGGTCGGAGCACGTCGTCGGCGGCGACTTCGCGGTAGAACACGTCGACGATGCGCTGGAACACCTCGTGCCCGCCGACCTCGTCGTAGAAGCTCACGGTCTCGCTCACGGGGCCGAGCTCCCCTCGGGTGCGTCTCCGTCGGTGCGCCCGCGCTTCTTCGGCCGCCACGCCAGCCGCGGCGGGGCGATGGGAGCGACCTGCTGGGGCTTGGTCTTCGGCGGGTTCGCTCCGCGGATGCTCTGCACGGCGTCCGCACCCTCGAGCAGGGTGGACTGGAGCTGGGGGAGCGGCACACCGAGCGTGTCGAGCGCCGACTTCAGGCGCTTGCGCAGCGCACGCGAGACGTCGTCCTTCGCGTTCGGACGGGTCTTCAGCACGAGACGCGTCACGAGGGTGTCCCCGTCGATCGATTCGAGCCCCCAGATCTCGGGCTTGTCGATGATGCGCGTACGCCACTTCGGTTGGCGGACGAGATCCTTCGCCGCGGTGAGCATGGCGTCCTCGACGGCGTCGATGTCGGCATCGGCCGGGACCCCGACGTCGATCACGACGCGCGCCCAGCCCTGCGACATGTTGCCGATGCGGGTGATCTCGCCGTTGCGGACGAACCAGAGCGTGCCGTTGACGTCGCGCACGTGGGTGACGCGGACGCTCACGTACTCGACGATGCCGGTCGCGAGCCCCACATCGACGACGTCGCCGATGCCGATCTGGTCCTCGGCCACGATGAAGATGCCGTTGAGGACGTCCTTGACGATGTTCTGCGCGCCGAAGCCCAAGCCCGCACCGATGGCCGCGGACAGCAGGGCGAAGGAGCCGAGCACCCCCTGGTTGATGATCGACACGATCGTGAGCACCGCGACGATCACGATCGCCACGTTGACGATGTTGGTGAGGATCGATCCCAGCGTGCGGGTGCGCTGGACGATCCGGACCCGCGCCAGCGGCGACATGTCGATCGCGCGCGTGTCCTCGGCGGCCGCGCGGGACTTGGCGCCCGTCACGATCCGGTCCACGACGCGGGCGATGAGCCGTCGCATCAGCCACGACGCGGCGAGGGCCACCACGACGGTGACCGCCACCCACAGGATGTTCCAGCCCGCATCGACGAGGAAGCGGAGGAAGCCGTCGCGGACGGTCTCCCAGTCGACAGCACCCGTTCCGTTCATCCCACCGATCCTATCGAGCCCGTCCCGGACCGGCCTGAGACGCGTTAGGAGTCGCCCGGGTCCGCCAGCCCGTGGGCGATGAGCACAGCGTGCACCCGGTCGCGCGCCGGGAGCTTGGCGAGGATCCGCCCGACGTGCGTCTTGACGGTGGATTCGCCGAGGAACAGCGCCGCGGAGATCTCCGCGTTCGTGAGCCCGCGCGCCATCGCGTCGAGCACCTCCTGCTCGCGGGCCGTCAATGCGGCGCTCCGGTGCGGCTCGGGGTGCGGTCGCCCTCCCGCGGTGACCAGCTCGATCATCCGGCGTGTGACGCGGGGCGAGAGCGTGGCCTCGCCTGCAGCGACCGCCCGGACGGCCGCGACGAGCTCTTCCCGCTCGGCATCCTTCAGAAGGAAGCCGCCGGCACCGGCGCGGAGCGCTCCGAAGGCGTACTCGTCGAGGTCGAACGTCGTCAGGACGAGCACGCGGGTGCCGGGATGGTCGCGACGGATGCGGCGGGTCGCCTCGATGCCGTCCATCCCCGGCATCCGCACGTCCATCAGGACGACGTCGGGCGCGAGCGCGGCGACGGCGTCGACGGCCGCGGCTCCGTCCGCGGCCTCGCCGACCACCTCGACGTCGTCGGCGGCCTCGAGCACCATCCGGAACCCCAGGCGGATGAGGGACTGATCGTCGGTGATGACCACGCGGATCGGTCGCTCGCTCATCCCTGCTCCTCCCGCGGCAGCCACGCCCGCACCGTCCATCCTCGCTGCTCGCCGGGGCCGGCCGTCACGGTACCGCCCGCGAGTTCGACGCGCTCGCGCACACCCTGGAGGCCGAAGCCTCCCGCCGCCGAGGGAATCGGGGCGGAGAGGCCGTCGTCGACGACCGAGACCGTGACTCCTTCGTCGGTGTACCGGATGTCCACGTCGATGCGGGTGGCCGCACGGGCATGGCGCAGCACGTTGGTCACCCCCTCCTGGACGATCCGCGACACCGCCAACCGCGTCGCCGTCGGCACGTCGGGCTCGCCCACCACCGTGAGGTGCGTCTCGAAGCCCGCAGCGCGGGCGGAGGCGACCGTCTCCGCCGTCGTGTCACGGACGAGGGGCGCGAGGGGAGCGGCATCCGTGTCCCGCAGGACGCCGAGGGTCGCCCGCATGTCGCGGAGCGCCTCGCGACCCGTCGCCGAGATCGCCTCCGCACCGGGACGGGCGTGCGCGGCATCCTTCGACGCGGCCACCCCCTCGGCCAGCGCGACCATCACCGTCAGCGAGTGGGCGACGATGTCGTGCAGCTCGCGGGCGATCCGCTCGCGCTCGGCTGCGGCGGCGAGCTGCGCCTGCTGATCCCAATCGACGAGGAGGCGGCGGGAGTGCGCGATGAGGGCTTCGACGTAGCGTTTGCGGCCGCCGACGTTCGCGCCGACGAGCCCTCCGATCAGCATCAGAAGCGCTTCGCCGATGAGGACGTTCCAGGCGATGTCGGGGGCGATGATGCCGCTGAACCCGAGCGTGCCCGCCACGACGACCAACAGCGAGAGCCCCGCTCCCACGGCGATCAGGCAGACCCGATTGCCGCGGTAGACCGCGACGGTGTAGGTCGCGATCCCGACGAGCGGCCCGCCCAGCGACACCGGGGAGAAGAGGTAGGCCGCCGCGACGAGGACGGTGATCGCGAAGACCCCGACGGGGTTGCGACGACGGACGAGGAGGGCGAAGCTCCCGAGGACGACGACCGACGCGAGGACCGGCCAGATGCGGTCCCAGGTCTGCGGGTCGATCCGATCGTCTGCGACGGCCCGGTCCGGCAGGGCGACGACCGGAGCGACCGAGAGGAGCAGACAGAAGCCCGCGATCGCGATGTCGGTGAGGACCGGGTGACGCGCCCAGAACCGCCGGAGGACGCCGGGGGGACGCGGAAGCCGCGGCTCGGCCTCAGGAGAGGCGTCGCCACGGCTTCCGGTGATCACCCGATGACCTTACGCGTCGCGGGTGCGCAGCACGGCCCAGCCGAGGAGCAGGGCGCCCGCGGGCCAGGCGACGGTCGCGGCGAGAGAGGGCCAGAAGACCTCTCCGTCCAGATCCGTGAGCGCCGCGGCCGCGTTGCCCGGCAGCCAACGGCCGAGATCGACGATCCACTGCCACGACTCGCCGAACAGCATGAACACCTGCAGCACGAGGGGCAGGACGAACAGGATGCCGACGGTCGTCGCGATCGCCCCGGCACCGTTGCGGATGATGAACCCCCACCCGAGTCCGAGCAGACCGAACGTGGCCATGGCCAGCACGCTGAGCAGCAGCGGCAGCCACAGCTCCTTCGCGTCGCCCCAGGCGTAGGCGTCGGCGCCGAGGATCGGCATGATCACGAGCCCGGCGATCGCCGACGTCACGGCCGCGAGCAGGGCGAGGGTCGTCGCGATCACGACGGACTTGGCCACGAGCACCCGACCACGGCGGGGCTCGGCCGTGAGGGTCGAGCGGATCATCCCGGTCGAGTACTCGCCGGTGATCGCCATGGCGCCCAGGATGCCGGCCACGAGCATCGTGAACTGGACGGGCAGGGTGATGGCGGCGACGGGGCTCAACCCAGGACCGAAGCTCGACGACGCACCGGCGACCATCGCGGCAAGTCCCACGGTGAGAAGGGCCGCGATGCCCAGGGACCACCAGGTCGAGCGCAGCGTGAAGAGTTTGAGGAATTCGCTGCGCACGAGGCGACCGAGCGACAGCCGGGCCGACGGGTGACCCGGGGCGGAGGTCTGACGGGTCAGGGGAGCGGGCGGGGCGACGGCGGTCATCGCGCGACCTCCTTAGTCTGATACTCGACGGCACCCTCGGTGAGGGCGAGGTAGGCGTCTTCGAGCGATCCGCTGCGCGGAGTCAGCTCGTGGAGCGGAATGCCGGCACGGGCGGCGGTGTCGCCGATCGCCGCGGCGGTGAGGCCGGTGACCTCGAGCACGCCGTCGGCACCGGACGAGACGGTGACGTCCGCGGCGGCCAGCGCGTTCGCGAGCTCGGCCGCGCGGGGGGAGCGCACCAGCACGGTGGTCCGGGTCCATGCGCGGACGATCTCATCGATGCCCGCATCGGCGAGCACGCGCCCGCGACCCAGGACGATGACGTGGTCCGCCGTCTGCGACATCTCGCTCATCAGGTGGCTCGACAGCAGGACGGTCCGCCCCTCGGCGGCCTGCGCTCGCACGAATTGGCGGACCCAGCGGACACCCTCGGGGTCGAGTCCGTTGACGGGCTCGTCGAGGATGAGGGTGCGCGGGTCGCCGAGCAGGGCGGCGGCGATCCCGAGGCGCTGGCCCATGCCGAGCGAGAACCCGCCGGCGCGTTTGCCGGCGACGCTCTGGAGACCCGTGATCTCGATCACCTCGTCGACGCGCGAACGCGGGATGCCGTGGGTCGCGGCCATGGCCCGCAGGTGACTGCGCGCGCTGCGGCCGGTGTGGACCGCCTTCGCGTCGAGGAGGATGCCGACCTCCGTCAAGGGCGAGCGCATCGACCGGTACTCGCGTCCGTCCAGGGTGACCCGGCCGGCCGTGGGCCGGTCGAGCCCGACGATCATGCGCATCGTCGTCGACTTCCCGGCGCCGTTCGGGCCGAGGAATCCCGTCACCTTGCCGGGTTGGACGGCGAAGTCGATCCCGTCGACGGCGGTCTTGTCTCCGTACTTCTTCGTGAGGCCTTCTGCAACGATCATGACCTCGACGTTACGGACCGGATGCGTCCGCCGCGTCCCCCGTGAGGGCGATATCGACGAGGGGGCGTCGTACCACGGTACGACGCCCCCTCGTGTGTCCTGCGGCTCAGTCCTGGCGGTCGCGCTCCTGCACGGAGAGGGCACGCTCGACGCCGGCGAGGTTCTCGTTCACCAGGCGTCGGAGGGCAGCGGGCGCGTCCCGGTGCTCGGCGAGCCAGCCGCGCGTGGCGTCACGCAGGGCGGCATCGGCGAGGGGAGCCGGGTACAGCCCCACGATCAGGTACTGCGCGATCTGGTAGGTGCGCGACTCCCACACCGGCAGCAGCATGTCGAAGTAGGCGTCGACGAACTCGCGGAGCGCAGGCACGCCCGCGGGGTGTACGAATCCGGCCGCGGCCGAACGCACCACGGTGTTGGGCAGGTCGGCGCTGTCGACGAGGGACTGCCAGGCGGCGCGCTTGGCCTCCACTGACGGGAGCGCCGCGCGCGCCTGTGCGGCGAACTCGCCGCCCTTCGCGGTGTTGTCGGCCGCCAGGGCCTCGTCGATCTCCGCTGCGGAGACGACTCCGCCGGCGGCGAGCGACACGAGGAGCGCCCACGAGAGGTCGGCGTCGATCTCGAGCCCGGGCAGCTCCTGCGCGCCGGAGCGCAACTGCGCGACGCGCTCCCACTGAGCGGGGGTGGATGCCGCCGACGCGTACGCCGTGACGAACTGCAGCTGGCTGTCGCTGCCGGCCTCGGCATCCTGCGCGAGGGCCCAGAGGCCCTCGGCGACGCGCTCACGAGCGGCGTCCCGGGTCGCCGGGTCCACGTACGAGTTCGCGGCGAGCTGCAGCTGGGCGAGAGTGGTGCGCACGGTGGTCGACTCGGTCTCGGTGCCGATGTTCTGCAGCACCAGGTCGAGGTACTCGGTCGCCGACGCCTCTCCGTCGCGCGTCTGGTCCCACGCCGCGCCCCAGACGAGCGAGCGGGCGAGCGGGTCGCTGATCTTGCTGAGGTGCGCCGTGGCGGTGCGCAGCGACTTCTCGTCGAGGCGGATCTTGGCGTACGCGAGGTCGTTGTCGTTCAGCAGCACGAGGTCCGGCTGCCGGTGCCCCACGAGGTCGGGGACCTCGGTGAGGTCGCCGTCGACGTCGAGCTCGAGGTGGTGCGTCCGGACGAGCTCCTCGCCCTGCAGCGTGTAGAAGCCCACTCCCAGGCGGTGCGGGCGGATCGTCGGGTAGTCGGCCGGGGCTGTCTGGACGATCGCGAAGCGCGTGATCACACCGTCACCGTCGACGCGGATCTCGGGAGCGAGCGTGTTGACGCCGGCCGTCTCGAGCCACTTCTTGGACCAGGTGGTGAGCTCGCGCCCGCTCGTGCTCTCGAGCTCCACCAGGAGGTCGCTGAGCTCGGTGTTGCCCCACGCGTGCTTCTGGAAGTACGCCGACACCCCGGCGAAGAACGCCTCGATGCCCACCCAGGCGGCGAGCTGCTTGAGGACGGATCCGCCCTTGGCGTACGTGATGCCGTCGAAGTTGACCTGCACGTCCTCGAGATCGTTGATCTCGGCGAAAACGGGGTGCGTCGAGGGGAGCTGGTCCTGACGGTACGCCCAGGTCTTCTCCATGGCGTTGAACGTCGTCCACGCCTCGGTCCACTCCGTCGCCTCCGCCGTGGCGATGGTCGACGCCCACTCGGCGAACGATTCGTTCAGCCAGAGGTCGTTCCACCACTTCATGGTGACGAGGTCGCCGAACCACATGTGCGCGAGCTCGTGGAGGATCGTGACGACGCGGCGCTCCTTGACGGCATCCGTCACCTTCGAGCGGAACACGTAGGTCTCGGTGAAGGTGACGGCGCCGGCGTTCTCCATGGCGCCCGCGTTGAACTCGGGCACGAACAGCTGGTCGTACTTCGCGAACGGGTAGGGGACGCCGAACTTGTCCTCGAAGTAGGCGAAGCCCTGGCGGGTCTTCTCGAAGACGTAGTCGGCGTCGAGGTACTGCCACAGGCTCTTGCGCGCGTAGACGCCGAGCGGGATCGTGCGCCCGTCCGAGCTCGTGAGCTCCGAGAACACCTGCTCGTACGGACCGGCGACGAGGGCCGTGATGTACGACGAGATGCGCGGCGTCGGCTCGAACGACCAGGTCGCGAGGCCCTCACCCGCGGGCTGCGGCTCGGGGGTAGGGGAGTTGGAGACCACCTTCCACGCGTCGGGAGCCGTCACGGTGAAGCGGAACGTGGCCTTCAGGTCGGGCTGCTCGAAGACCGCGAAGACGCGACGCGAGTCCGGCACCTCGAACTGCGTGTAGAGGTAGACCTCGCCGTCGACGGGGTCGACGAAGCGGTGCAGGCCCTCCCCAGTGTTCGTGTACTCGCAGTCGGCGACGACGACGAGCTCGTTCTCGTCGGTGAGTCCCTCGAGCGCGATGCGCGAATCGGCGTACACCGCGGCGGGGTCGAGCGAGCGACCGTTGAGCGTGATCTCGCGGACGGTGCGGGCGATCAGGTCGACGAAGGTCGACGCGCCGGCGGTGGCGGCGAAGCGGATGACGCTCCGCGACGCGAAGACCTCGTCACCGGTGGTCAGATCGAGGGCGACGTCGTACGCGTGCGTCTCGACGGTCGCGCGGCGCTCCTGCGCTTCGATGCGGGTGAGGTTCTCTCCAGGCACGTTCGTGTCTCCCAGGGGTGAGGGTGGGGTGCCGTGGACAGGCGCTGCTGGCGCCGACGGCAACCGTCCCAGCCTACGCCGACGACTCGCCGGAACGGGGGATCCGCCTCCCTAGAATCGTCACATGCGCATCCACATCGCGACCGATCACGCGGGCATGGAGTTCTCGACCCGCCTGCAGCACCACCTGGCCGAAGCCGGTCACGACGTCGTCGACCACGGTCCCGTCACCTACGACCCCCTCGACGACTACCCGGCCTTCTGCATCCGCGCCGCCCAGGCGGTCGCCGAGGACCAGGCGCGCGGCATCCCGACGCTCGGTGTCGTGTTCGGCGGTTCCGGCAACGGCGAGCAGATCGCCGCGAACAAGGTGCGCGGCATCCGCGCGGCCCTCGTGTGGAACATCGCGACGGCCGAACTCGCGCGCGAGCACAACGACGCCAACGTCATCGCGATCGGCGCGCGCCAGCACACGTTCGACGAGGCGGTCGGGTTCATCGACCGCTTCATCGCGACCCCGTTCCCGGGGGAGGAGCGTCACGCGCGTCGCATCGCGCAGCTCGCGGCGTACGAGACGGACGGCACCCTCGAGGCCGATCCGCGCGCCGCGAAGCCCGACGTGCTCGACGCCTCGGAGACCTTCGACCCGGAAGCGGGCTGATGCCCGAGGGTCATTCCGTCCATCGCATCGCCCGTCAGTTCGACCGCAACTTCGTCGGC
Organism: Microbacterium sp. NPDC079356; assembly: GCF_049545465.1. Taxonomy (NCBI): domain Bacteria; kingdom Bacillati; phylum Actinomycetota; class Actinomycetes; order Micrococcales; family Microbacteriaceae; genus Microbacterium; species Microbacterium sp. NPDC079356. The sequence continues at coordinate 535,361 of NZ_JBMWDN010000001.1, forward strand.
CGCCCGGTCGCCGCCTCGAGCCCGCAGGGACGTTTCGCGGAGGGCGCCGCCGTCCTCGACGGCCGGACCCCCACGCAGGTGCGCGCGGTCGGCAAGCAGATGTTCCTCGAGTTCGATGCTGACGTGTGGCTGCGGGTGCACCTCGGGATCTACGGCGCGTGGGACTTCGCGGGTGAGATCCTCCTCGACCCCACGATCGCGTCGGCGAACGGACGGATGGGGCAGACGAACCAGCGCGGGGTCGATCCGGTCTACGACGACGCGGGCGAGAACTCGCTGTCGTCGATCGGAGCGCCCCGTCGCATGCGCGGCGCGGTGCGGATGAGCGAGCAGACCCGCGGACTCGACGAGACGACGGATGCCGAGTGGCCGCCGCCCGTCGTCGGGCAGGTGCGCCTGCGACTGCTGACCGCGTCGACCTCCGCGGACCTGCGCGGCCCCACAGCGTGCGAGCTGCAGACCGTGGACGAGATGCTCGCCACCGTCGCCGCACTCGGACCCGACCCGTTGGTGGACGACGTGGCGGAGGGCGAGGAGCGTTTCGTCGCCGCCGTCCGGCGCAAGCCGACGCCCATCGGCCAGGTGCTGATGGATCAGAAGGTCGTGAGCGGGATCGGGAACGTCTATCGGGCCGAGCTGCTCTTCCGCGCAAACCTCAACCCTCACACGCCGGCGCGCGACGTGCCCGAGGAGACGGTGCGGGTTCTGTGGCAGGACTGGGTGCGCCTGCTCGCGATCGGTGTCGAGACCGGCCAGATGATGACGATGGACGACCTCGACCCGGAGGCGTACCGCCGTGCCATGGCGCACCGCGACGACCGCCACTGGGTCTATCACCGCGCAGGGCTCCCATGCCGTGTGTGCGGCACGGCGATCGTCCTCGAGGAGATGGCCGCGCGGAAGCTGTACTGGTGCCCGCGGTGCCAGGCATGATCCGGGACGGGAAGGGCGCACGGTGAGGCAGAACCCGAGTTTCACGATGACGGATGCCGCCGAGCTCCGCCGCGTGATCGACGAGAACCCCTGGGTCACGATCGTGAGCGACACTGAGGCGGGACTGGTGGCGTCCCACTACGCGGTCCTGCTGGACCCGACACGCGAGGACCTGACGATCGTCGGGCACGTCGGACGCCCGGACGATCTCATCCACGGCCTCGGCGAGGCCGAGATCCTCGTCGTCGTCCAGGGCCCGCACGGATACATCTCGCCCGGCTGGTACGGCGACGGCCCCGCCGTCCCCACCTGGAACTTCGTCTCGGTGCACCTGCGCGGTGTACCCGAGATCCTCTCGGCGGAGGAGAACCTCGCTGTCCTCGACCGTCTCGTCGACCGGTTCGAGGGGTCGATGCCGCAGCCGCGCCGCATGTGGGAGGCGCCGAACGACGACGAGTTCGTGCGCCGGCTGGAGAAGGGCACGGTCGGCTTCCGACTGACTCCGACGCACGTGACGGCTAAGCGCAAGCTCAGCCAGAACCGTCCCGACGAGGTCGTCGACACGATCATCGACCGCCTCGACGCCGGTGACAGCCCGTATGCCGATCCGCGTCTGGCCGACGAGATGCGACGCGCCCACGACGCGATCCGGGCGGCACGCTCGTGACGGCGTCGCGCGGCGAACAGGTCGACGTCATCGCCGGCGTCCGGTTGACCGGCGCCGGGCGGGTCGACCCGTTCGGCGACGCGCCGGTCGACGTGCACCTGCGCGGCGGCGTCATCACGGACATCGCCCCGGCCGGTGCGCTGCCCCGCCGTGGTGTCGTCGTCGAGGGCGACGGCGGATGGCTCGTCCCGGGGCTGTGGGACCACCACGTCCACACCGTGCAGTGGGCCCTTGTCGCGCAGCGGACGCCGCTCGGCGGCGTGACGAATGCGGTGCAGGCGGCATCCGTCATGGGGCACTCTCCCGTCCTCGACGACGGACGACGCGTCGGCACCGGCTTCCGTGACGCGCTGTGGCCCGACACCCCCTCGCTCCGTCTGCTGGACGAGCACACCGGCGAGGTCCCGACGTATCTCATCAACGCGGACGTCCACAGCGTCTGGCTGAACAGCGCCGCGTTCCGCCGCGAGTCGATCGCCCCGACCGCGGACGGCATCCTCCGCGAAGGACCGGCGTTCGAGATCTCGCGCCGGCTCAACGACGTGGATCCCCCCGTCTCGGACGGCTTCGTCCGCGACGCCCTCGACCGTGCCGCCGCCCGCGGCGTGACGGGCATCGTCGACCTCGACATGGCGTGGAACGCGGATGCCTGGGCCCGCCGCCTGGATGCCGGCTTCGACAGCCTGCGCGTCTCGTTCGGCGTGTACCCCGACCTCCTCGACCGCGCGATCGCCGTCGGACTGGCCACCGGCGACGCCGTCGACCCGCTCGGGCTGGTGCGCATGGGCTCCCTGAAGGTCATCACCGACGGCTCCCTCGGCACGAGGACCGCCGCGTGCTCGCATCCGTACCCCGACGATCCGCACAACACGGGTGTCCTGACGGTGGCTCCCGACGAGTTGGTGGAGCTGATGATCCGGGCCACCGGCGCCGGGCTCTCCTGCGCGATCCACGCGATCGGCGACGTCGCGAACTCGCACGCGTTGGACGCCTTCGCCCTCACCGGCGCCACGGGCACGATCGAGCACGCTCAGCTCGTCGCGCACGCCGACATCCCACGCTTCGCCCGACTCGGCGTCGGTGCCAGCGTGCAGCCCGAGCACGCCGTCGACGACCGGGACCTGACCGATTCGGTGTGGGCGGCGCAGACCGCGCTGCCGTACCCGCTGCGCGCCCTCGCCGAATCGGGGGCGAATCTGCTCTTCGGATCGGATGCCCCGGTGTCGCCGCTCGACCCGTGGGCCGCGATGGCGGCCGCCGTCCACCGCACCCGCGGGGGACGCGCCCCGTGGCGCCCCGAGCAGGGTCTCGACGCGGCGACCGCGCTCGCGGCGTCGACGGCGGGCGGCTCCGCCACCGGGAGTGCGCTCGAGCCCGGCCTGACCGCGGACCTCGCCCTGATCGACCGCGATCCTCTCGCCGCCGACGACCCCGGTCTCCGCGCGACACGCGTGGGCGCGACGACGGTCGCAGGCCGGCTCACCCACATCGCCCCCTGAGGAGACCCCCGATGACCGTGTCCGACCAGGCCACCCTGCTCGCCCTCCCGGAGGCGACCCCCGAGGTCGCCGAAACCGCCTTCGTCGCCGCCGGCGCGCGCGTGGTCGGCGCGGTCACCCTCGGCGACCGCGCGAGTGTCTGGTACAACGCGGTCCTCCGTGGCGACAGTGCGCCGATCTCGATCGGTGCCCGCAGCAACGTGCAGGACGGCGTCGCCGTCCACGTCGACGCCGAACACGGCGTCGAGGTGGGGGAGGACGTCTCGATCGGCCACAACGCCGTCGTCCACGGCTGCCGCATCGGCGACGGCACCCTCGTCGGGATGGGCTCGGTGATCCTCTCCGGCGCGGTCATCGGTGCGGGATGCCTCATCGCCGGGGGAGCGGTCGTGCTCGAGGGCGCCGTCATCCCCGACGGCTCGCTGGTCGCGGGAGTCCCCGCGACGGTGCGTCGCCCCCTCACCCCGGAGGAGCGGGCGGGGATCCTCCGCAACGCCGCGATCTACCTCGACCACTCCGCCCGTCACGGCGACGCGGCGTGAGGCGGCTTCTCAGCGTCGCCATAGCGGGTCTCATCTAGGCTTCCTCCATGCGCGACCGCCCCCTCCTCCCGCTCTGGCTGGCCCTGCCCGTGGCGGTCGCCGGCGGCGCCGTCCTGGACCTCGCCTTCCCCGACATCGGGGTCTGGCCGCTCGCCTTCGTCGGCGCGGCGATGACCCTGGTGACGCTCATCGGCCGGTCCGCATGGGGTGCGGTCGCTGTCGGTGCGGCGTTCGCGGCATCCTTCTACCTGCTGCACATCGCGTGGATCACCCGCTACCTCGGCCCGGTCCCGTGGTTCGCCCTCGCCGGGGTCGAGACGGTGCTGAATGCCGTGGGCGCGATCGCCATCACGCTGGCCTACAGATGGTTGCCGAAGGTGCTGCCCGGCCCGTGGGCGCGCGTCGCCGCACTGCCTGCCCTCGTGGCCGCCGCCTGGACGGCGCGCGAGCAGTTCGTCGGATCGTGGCCGTACACGGGGTTCCCGTGGGCGCGGCTCGGGATGAGTCAGTCCGACGGTCCGCTCGCCGAGCTCGCCTCGTGGCTCGGCGTCAGCGGCCTGACCTTCGTCATGGTCTTCCTGACGGCCGCCGTCATCGAGGCCGTCCGCCTGCGGGTGTGGCGTCGCGTACGGCTCGCCGTGCCCGCGGCCGTCGCCGCCGCCCTTCTCCTGCTGGTACCGCAGTTCCCGACGACGGATGCCGGGACGATGCGTGTCGGCGCGGTGCAGGGGAACGGCCCGTCGGGGTACTTCGACCAGCGCGAGCCCTACGCCGTCTTCCGCGCCCAGCTCGCCGCCACGCAGCCCCTGATCGGCCAGGACCTCGACCTCCTGCTGTGGCCGGAGGGAGGCGTCGACGCCGACCCGATCAACAACTCCTCCATCGCCGATGCGCTCGACGACCTCTCCACCCAGGTCGACGCGCCGCTCCTGGTGAACGCCGCGACCGAGCGCGGCGACAAGATCTACAACACCTCGATGCTGTGGCAGGCCGGCGCGGAGAACCCGCTCGCACTCCACGACAAGACGCGTCCCGTCCCGATGGGGGAGTACGTCCCCGACCGATGGTTCTTCGAAGCGCTCGCGCCCGACCTCGTCGGGTTGATCCAGCGTGAGTACACCCCGGGCACGAACCCGCCCTTCTTCGACGTGGACGGCGTCGGCGTCGGGCTGGCCATCTGCTTCGACGTGATCTACGACGACGTCATCTGGGACGGTGCCCGCGACGGCGCCGAGGTCTACATGTTCCAGACGAACAATGCCGACTTCCGCGGGACCGACGAGAACGTTCAGCAGCTCGGTTTCGCCCGCATGCGCGCCATCGAGACGGGCCGCTCGGTCGTCAACATCTCCACCGTCGGGACCAGCCAGGTGATCGCCCCGGACGGCTCCGTCATCGACGGCCTCGCCGCCGACACGGCGGGGGCGCTCCTGGTCGATGTGCCGCTGCGCTCCGGGCTCACCCCCGCGGTCGTCCTCGGTCCGGCCCTCCAGTGGCTGCTGGGGTGGTCGGCGCTTCCGATGCTCGTCCTGCTCGGGATCCTCGCCCGCCGGCGCACAAAAGCGGCGCCGTCCGAAGAGGACGACGCCGCTGGAGTGTGAGGGTCAGGCGCTCAGCTTGTCCGAGCTGCCGCCGCGACGGGCGCGCAGCAGAGCGAGCCGCTCCTCCAGGAGCTCCTCGAGCTCGGGGATGGTGCGACGCTCCATCAGCATGTCCCAGTGGGTGCGTGCGGCCTTGTCACCGGAGTGGTCGATCACGGCGACCGTGTCGCCGATGCGTCGAACGGCCTCGGAACCGCAGGTGCGGCACTCCCAGGCCTCGGGAACCTCGGCGTCTGCCGCGAACGTGAGAACAGTCTCGCGCTCGCACTGGGTGCAGACGTAGGTGTGGTTGGTGCGCTCCACGAACACGACGCCCTCTTCGCTCTGTAGGCTCGAAGCGCCGAGACGCATGCCGCGCAGGCTGCGATCTGCCATTGTGTGGTCCTCTCGTCGTCGTCCTCAGGTATAACGAACTCACCTGTGCGGATCATCCGAGAAGACCTCAACGAGTGTGCTATTCACAGCCGATCTCCAGGACCGCCGGTTATACGCGAGATGCCCTCGTCGAGACGCCGACATCGGTTCGATCGGTCACGACGCCGTCGACGCCCATGTTCCACAGATGGTGCATGCGAGCGGGGTCGTCGACGGTCCACACGTGCACCTCGACGCCCGCCGCGTGCGCGGCGTCGATGAGGCGCGGGGACAGGATCCGGATGCCGCGATGACGCTCCGGGATCTGGAGCGCGTCGAGCCCCTCGAGGTGCCGCGCCGCGAGGCGGGGGAGTCGGGCCGTGACAGCCGCCAGCACCCGCGCGAGCGTGCGCGACCCCGCGGACGTCGCCGGCTCGCCACCGCGCGCGCGAGCCGCGGTGAGGGCCGCGGCGCGGCGGGAGTCCGAGAAGCTCGTGAGGAGCACGCGGTGCGCCTCGCGCGCGGTGAGCCTGCCGACGGGTTCGGCCGCGGCATCCGCCTTCACGTCCAGATTGAACCGCGCGTCCGGGAACGCATCGAGGACATCAGGCAGCACGGCGAGGCCGCCGCGCGTCGACATGATCTCGACGAGTTCGCGGGTGCGGACGGTCGCGACGGGGCGGGGGTCTCCGGTGACGCGTCGCAGATCGTCGTCGTGGAAGAGGATCACGTCGCCATCGGCGGTGACGTGGCAGTCGGACTCGAGGTAGACGGTGCCGGTCGCGCGGGCGGCGGCGAGAGCGGCGACGGAGTTCTCGACGACCTGCTCGGAGTCCGGCGGCACGAACCCGCGATGGGCGAGTACCCGCGGGGCCTCCTCACCGAGGAACCACGGATGCGTCATGGTGCCGGTGTCGTCCCGTCCGTCGGCCGGGCGGGTCCGCCGAACGCGGTGCTGAATGACTTGAGGGCATCGGTGAACTCGCTGGGGATGACCCAGAGCTTGTTCGACGCCCCTTCGCTGATCTTCGGCAGGGTCTGCAGGTACTGGTAGGCGAGCAGCTTCTCGTCGGGGTCGCCCTTGTGGATCGCGTCGAAGACGTACTGGATCGCCTGGGCCTCGCCCTCGGCGCGGAGGACGGCTGCCTGCTTGTCACCCTCGGCCCGGAGGATCTCGGCCTGCCGGCGGCCCTCCGCTTCGAGGATCTGGGACTGCTTGGACCCCTCGGCGGTGAGGATCGCGGCACGCCGGTCGCGTTCGGCGCGCATCTGCTTCTCCATGGAGTCCTGGATGGACACGGGCGGATCGATCGCCTTCAGCTCGACGCGCGAGACGCGGATGCCCCACTTGCCGGTCGCCTCGTCGAGGACGACACGCAGCTGCGTGTTGATGTTGTCGCGGCTGGTGAGGGCCTCTTCGAGGTTCAGACCACCCACCACGTTGCGGAGCGTCGTCGTCGTGAGCTGTTCGACGGCACCGAGGTAGTTGTTGATCTCGTACGTCGCCGCGCGTGCGTCGGTCACCTGGAAGTAGACGACCGTGTCGATGGAGACGACCAGGTTGTCCTCGGTGATGACGGGCTGCGGCGGGAAGGACACCACCTGTTCGCGCATGTCCACCAGCGGGAGGAGCCGGTCGATGAAGGGAACGAGGAGGTTCAGGCCGGGGGAGAGGGTGCGCTGATAGCGACCCAACCGCTCCACGACACCCGCGTACGCCTGCGGGATGATCCGGATGGAGCGGAACAGGACGACGACGACGAAGATCGCGACGACGACCAGGAGGACGACGACGAAGATCTGGCCGACGAACGCGCCGACGTCGACGCGGGCGGGGAAGGTCATGCGGGGTTCCCTTCTTCGGGTGCCACCACGACGGTGGCGCCGCGGACGGCGGTGACGGTCACACGTTGACCCGGTATGACGGATGCCGTGGCGTCGAGCAGACGGGCGGTCCAGGTCTCGCCGTTGTCGAGCTTGACCGAGCCGTCGCCGTCCACGAACGCCGAGACCGCCCGCGCCGACATCCCGGTGAGCGCGTCGACGTTGGTCGGGACGTGCTGGCTGGAGCGATGCAGGGCGCGCAGCAGGAGCGGGCGGATCGTGAAGAGGAGGAGCGCCGACACCGCGGCGGCGGCGAGCACCTGGAGCCACCACACCCCTCCGGCGAGGTTCGCGCCGAGGCCGCCGATGAGGGTGCCGGCGGCGAGCATCAGGAACGTGAACTCGAGGGTGAGCAGCTCGATGATGACGAAGAGGACCGCGAGCACCAGCCAACCGATCCACAGGTACTGGATGAGATCGGGGAACATCGTCGGCTCCTTCGGTGAGCGTGTCCTCGCACCCTACCAACCGGGGTCGACGGCCAGGCCGAACCGCCCCCGATTGATAGGCTCGTCCCCGTCCCGTCCGTCTCGTGCACCCGCCGAGCACCCCGCAGGAGTCCCCATGTCGCAGCCCGTTCCCGCCGCATCCCTGACCGGCCAGACCGCCCTCGTCACCGGATCGTCCCGCGGGATCGGCGCCGACACCGCCCGCTACCTCGCGCAGGCGGGCGCGAACGTCGTCATCAACTTCCGCAACAAGGCACCGCGCGCCGAGAAGCTCGCGACGGAGCTGCGCGGCCTCGGAGTCGATGTGCTCACGGTCGGTGCGGACCTCACGGATCCGGCATCCGTCTCGGAGATGTTCGCCGCGGTGAAGGAACGCTTCGGTTCCCTCGACATCCTCGTGCTCAATGCCTCCGGCGGCATGGAAGGCGGCATGGCCGAGGACTACGCACTGACGCTCAACCGCGACGCCCAGGTGGGAGCCCTCGAGGCGGCGCTCCCGCTGATGTCCGAAGGCAGCCGGGTCGTGTTCGTGACGAGCCACCAGGCCCACTTCATCGAGACCACGCCGACCATGCCCGAGTACGAGCCGGTCGCTCGCTCCAAGCGCGCCGGCGAGGACGCCCTCCGCGAGCGGATCCCGGCCCTGACCGAGAAGGGCGTCGAGTTCGTCGTCGTCTCGGGCGACATGATCGAGGGCACGATCACGGCGACCCTGCTCGAGCGTGCGAACCCCGGAGCGATCGCGGAGCGCCGCGAGAGCGCCGGCAAGCTCTACAACGTCGCGGAGTTCGCCGCCGAAGTCGCCCGGGCCGCCGTCGAGCCGATCCCGGCCGACCACACGCGTCTCATCGGCGACACCAGCTCCTTCGGCGCCTGACACCGCCGGCCGCTCAGGCCGAAGGCCCCAGCAGCAGCACCACGAGGAACAGCACGGGGACGCATCCGATCGTCGTCAGGAAGACGGTGTCGCGCGCGATGGTCCTCCCCGTCGCGTACCGCTGCGCGTAGTTGAAGACGTTCTGCGCGGTCGGGAGGGCCGCGAGCACGGTGACGACGAGGACCTCGGCGGGGGAGAGGCGGAACAGCAGCGCCGCCACGACCCATGCCACCGCCGGCATGGCGAGCAGCTTGAGCCCGCTCGCCAGGAGGATGTCGCGGCGTCGTCCCGTCGTCCCCAGCACGCGCTGACCGTTGAGCGAGATGCCGTAGCTGATCAGCAGGATCGGGACCGCGGCGTTCGCGACCAGCTGCAGCGGGTCGAGGACGATCGGCGGGAGCGGGATGCCGGTGGCCGACACCATCGTGCCGAGAAGCGAGCCGACGACGATCGGGTTGGTGATCGTCCGCCGCAGGATCGGCCAGGGCCGCCGCCCGGTGGGGGAGGTGAGCGCCTCGAAGATCGCCATCGTGATCGGGGTGAGCACCAGGAGCTGGAACAGGATGACGGGAGCGGGGAACGCCGCGCTTCCGAGGACGTAGAGCGACAGGGGGATGCCGATGTTGTTCGAGTTCACCTGTCCCGCCGACAGCGCACCGATGAGCACCTCGCCGGCCGGGCGCCGCCAGAGAACGCGCGCGACGAGCACGTAGACGGCGAACATGGCGACCGCCGCGATCGCCGAGACCGGGAGCAGCGACGAGAAGAGCGTGCGGACGTCGGCTTGGGACAGCACCACGAACAGCAAGAACGGGCTCAGGACGAAGAAGGTCAGCCTGCTGAGCACCTGTCCACCGGTCGGGCCGAGCAGATCGATGCGCCCGATCAGCCATCCCACGGCGATCGCGACGCCGATGACGAGGAATCCCGTGAGGACTGCGAGCACCCTTCGAGCCTAGGGCGGGTCTCCCGTTGCGGAGGACTGGGGGAAAGGCTATCGTTTTTCGATAGATACAGATCGAAAGGCGATGATGAGCACAGCAACGATCCTGACGCTCCGAACGGCGCTGGTGGCGTCCCTCGTGGGCTCGCTCCTCGTGCAGGTCGGCATCCTTCCCGCGATCTGGCGGGACCTCGAGACCGTGCCGCTCGCGTGGCGGGTGGCCGCCGTCTCGATCCTCGCGCTCTGGGTCGTGTGCCTGCAGGTCGTTGCCGTCTGCATCTGGCGGCTCGTCTCGATGGCCGCCGCGGAGGCCGTGTTCTCGGTCGGTGCTTTCCGCTTCGTCGACATCGTCATCGGTGCGATCACGGTCGCCGCCGTCCTGACCGCGGGCCTCGCCACCCTGCTCGTGCCCGGAGACGTCGCCCCCGGGGTCGTCGGCCTGATCTACGGAGCCGCCGTGGCGACCGGGGGAGTCGCGCTCGTCGTGGTCGTCATGCGCTCACTGCTGCGCAAGGCGATCGAGATGCGCACCGAGCTGGACGGGGTCGTCTGATGCCGATCATCGTCGACATCGACGTCATGCTGGCCCGGCGCAAGATGGCCGTCGGGGACCTCGCCGCACGCATCGGCATCACGCCGGCCAACCTCGCCGTCCTGAAGAACGGTCGCGCGAAGGCGGTGCGCTTCACCACCCTGGATGCGCTGTGCGAGGTGCTGGAGTGCCAGCCCGGCGACCTCCTGCGCTGGGAACCGGAGGCATCGATCCAGGACGAGTCCTGAACGTCTGCGCTCGCCGGCACGTCCGCGAGACTGCACGTGCGCTCCGAGACCGTGGCCTCACCCCGCCGTCTGGGCGCGCGCCTGCAGTTTCCCGGGGATAGAGATGGCACCAGCACTCATGAGCGATCGAAAACAGCCGATAATGCACATTATGTCAACTCAATGATGCGAGCGCTCGGCCCCGCTCTCCTCGACCGAGTGCGCTGAGGATGCGTCGACGAGCTACAGAGCGAGCGGCAGACGGGTCGTCGACAGGCCGACGTCACCGAGGAAGCGTTCGAACGCGAGGGTCGCCATGCCGATGGCGACCGAACTGCCGCGAACGGTCGACACGCCGAGTTCGACTCCGGTCATCGCACCGGCGGGCGCCCGCCGCTGCAGTTCGACCTTCGTGGGATCCACGAGGTCGTCGCCGAGGACCAGGCCGTCCATCCGGTCAACATCATCACCTCGGGGTCGATGATCGACGCCAGGTCGCCCGGTGCGACGCCGAGGTAGAGCGCGGTCCGTTCGACACCTCCTCGACGACCGGATCTCCCCCGGACTCGCGGTGCGTGCGCGCGAGGCCGTCGATGAACTCGCGTTGCGGCACGCGGGCCAGTTCGTGATCCGGTGCGATCTCACGGAGGGTCTGCTGGATGCCGGGGGCCATCCGGCCATCAAGGAAGCGCTCGGCGACGACGTCGCCGCCTTCCCGGTGCCCGCGTTCGACGGCGGCCAGCCCATCCCGTCACCGCCCGGTTCGTCCGCGCCGCCGAGCTCGGCCCGCTGCACGAGTGAGCGGATGCGGCGTCAGGCGCCGACCGTGACCCCCGGCGAGAAGGCGACGTAACCCGAGAAGTCCGCACCGACGCGGTCGAACGCCGACGGGTACGGGTTCGGGTACGACCAGGCGCCGTCCGCGAGGCGCTCGGAGCCCGCTTCGATGTGGAAGTACTGGCACTCGCCCTTCCACGGACACGTGTACGGGGTCGGACTCTCGACGAGCACGCCGTCCTTCACCGACGAGGGCGGGAAGTAGGCGTTCCCCTCGATGCGGATGATCTGGTCGTCGTCCGCCTCCGCGATGACGGTGTCGCCGATGGTGGCCTTCATGTCGTCCTCCGTTCGCCCGGGTGGGGTGGAGCCAGCGTACGCCCGCCGGAGAGTAGCGTGGGCGGGGTGAGTCGAACCGGTCCGAGCGTGCGCGCATGGATCATCTGGGGCACCGGCGTCGCCGCGTACGTCCTCGCCGTCACCAACCGCACCTCGCTCGCCGCGGTCGGCGTCGACGCGGCGGACAGGTTCCAGGCGGATGCCGCGACCCTGTCGTTGTTCGCGGTCGTCCAGCTGGCCGTCTACGGCGGGATGCAGATCCCCGTCGGCATCCTCCTCGACCGCTTCGGCTCGCGTCCGATCATGACCGCCGGCATGATCCTCATGGCCATCGGTCAGCTGACGATGGCCCTCTCCCCCAGCGTCGGTGTCGCCATCGTCGCGCGCATGCTCCTCGGTGCGGGGGATGCGGCGGTGTTCCCCGGCGTGCTCCGCCTCGTCGCGACCTGGTTCCCCGCGCAGCGCGGACCGCTCATGGTGCAGCTGACCGGCATCCTGGGTCAGGCGGGTCAACTCGTCGCCGTCATCCCCATCGCGACGATCCTCCACGCGACGTCGTGGACGGTCACCTTCGGCGGCATCGCCGGACTGTGCGTCCTGTTCGCCGTCCTCGTGTTCGCCCTGGTGCGCAATCGTCCGCCGGACCTCGCGCGCGACGTCAGCGTCGACACCGACACGGGGGCGATCCGGGTCGTGACGTCGACGATCGACACCGGCGTCGGCATCCGCGCCGCCCTCGCGCATCCGGGCACCCGTCTCGCGTTCTGGTCCCACTTCACGACCCCCTTCGCGGGCACGGCGTTCATCCTCCTGTGGGGTTTCCCGTACCTGACGGCGGGCGAGGGGCGGACGGTCGCCGAGGCGGGCGCCCTCACCTCGCTCTACGTGTTCGCCGGCATGGCCCTCGGCCCCGTCCTCGGCGAGCTCTCGCGGCGCGTCCCGCACCGGCGCTCCCGCGCGCTCGTCCTGCCGGCCGTCGGCTTCCAGTTCGCGGCGTGGTCGGCCGTCATCCTGTGGCCGGGCCCCGCGCCCCTCTGGCTGCTGATCGTCCTCCTCGTCGCCCTGGCGATGGGAGGACCGGCGTCGATGATCGCCTTCGACCACGCCCGCACGCACAATCCGTCGCACCGGCTCAGCACCGCGACGGGCGTCACGAACGCCGGCGGCTTCCTCGCCGCGCTGCTGGCGATCTTCGCGATCGGCCTCGTCCTCGACCTCCAGGGCGCGGGCACCCCCGACACCTACCGGCTCGAGGCCTTCCGCATCGCCTTCCTCGTCCAGATCCCGCTGTGGCTCGTGGGCGCGACGTTCATCAGCATCGAGCGGCGGCGCACCCGCATCCACCTCGGGATGGATCCGCCCCGCCGGCCGCGCCGGTGACCGCCCGCACGACGAAGGCCCGCCCCCTGGGGGACGGGCCTTCGAGGTCTGTCACGCGTCAGTACGTGCCGTCTCCCGACGTGCGCGTCTCGGAGCGGGTGACCCGCTCCCCCGCAACAGGGTCGACCGTTCGGACGGTCGACTCGCTGGAACGCCGCCGCAGCATCAGCACGAGTCCGATGATGAAGACGACAGCGCCGGCGGCCATCAGGATGTAGCCGATCATGTCGAGGTTGACGTACTGGACGTCGACGTTGACGGCGAACACCAGGATGGCCCCGATGACGAACAGCACGATTCCGGTTCCGATGCTCATGCGCACACTCCCTTTCTAGGCTGTGTGCTCCGATCATCCCGGATGCTGCAAAGATCCTGGATGGTCTTGACAGGACGGTCGAATCCGGTTTCAGCGCGGTTCGACCGTCAGCCACTCCGCGAACTTCGGCTCGCGTCCGTCTCCCGACGAGGTGCCCGTGAGCCGGCGCCGCAACCAGGGCCCGAGGTGCTCGCGGAAGTACCGGCCGCGACCGAGGGCGACCGCCGTGTCGTCCTCCTCCAGCCGCCACCACTCGGTCGGGGGCTGCTCCCCCAGCGCCTCCAGCACGCGCGCGGCGACGCGGTGATGCCCGCGCGCGTTCATGTGCAGCCGGTCCGCCGACCAGAACGACGGGTCCGAGAGCTCGCGGTCGGGCCAGTTCAACGCGACGACCAGGTCGTGGCGTCCGCGGATGCGGTCGGTCACCGCGCGAGACAGTTCGTCGCCGCGTCTCTGGATGAGGCCCGCCAGCGGCAACTGCGCGGACGGGTTCGCCCCCGACAGGACGATCATCGTGACGCCCTCTTCGTCGCAGCGGCGGAGCACGTGCGAGAACGCGTCGGCGATGCGCGCGATCGGCGTGCGCGGACGCAGCATGTCGTTGCCGCCGCCGTTGAAGGACAGGTGAGTCGGCCGGAGGGCGAGCGCGCGTTCGAGCTGCTCCTCGACGATCGGCTGCATGAGCTTGCCGCGGATGGCCAGGTTCGCGTACGAGATCGCTGCGCCGCGGGAATCCGCCCAGCCCTGCGCGACGAGGTCCGCCCAGCCGCGGACGCTCCCGTCCTGCAGCTCGTCGCCGACACCCTCCGTGAACGAGTCCCCGATCGCGACGTAGCGGATGTCCTGCGGCATCCCTCCAGCGTAGGACGCGCTCACTCGGCGAGGCTCCGCCCGCGGGACTCGGCGAGCCCCCACGTCGCCGCGGCGGCGACGGCGAAGAACGCGCTGAGGACGACGAAGACCACCGGGACGCCGCCCATCGCCTGAAGTGCGGGGACAGCAGGCGGCGCCAGGATCGACGCGATCCGGCCGATGCCGGCGGCCCAGCCCGCGCCCGTCGCGCGCAGCGACGTCGGATACGTCTCGGGGGTGACGGCGTACAGGGCGCCCCACGCGCCCAGGTTGAAGAAGGACAGCGCCATCCCGGCCCCGAGGATCATGGGCACCGTCGTGGCCTGGCCGAACACGATCGCCGCCACCGCGGAGCCCGCGAGGAACACCGACAGTGTCGCGCGGCGGCCCCACACCTCGATGAGCCAGGCGGCGACCGCGTACCCCGGTACCTGCGCGAGCGTGATGATGAGGGTGAACTCGAAGCTGCGCACGAGACCGAACCCCTGCGAGACGAGGAGCGTCGGGATCCAGATGAACGCGCCGTAGTAGGAGAAGTTCACGCAGAACCACACGGCCCACAGCGCAGCGGTGCGCCGCCGCATCCCTGACGCCCAGAGTCCTCGCAGCCGCATCGCCACGGTCGTGGCCGGAGCGGCCGGCGCCTCGACCGCGTCGACCGCGGCCGGAGCGAGGCGTCCGAACACCGCGGGAGAGGCCTCGAGGCCCGCCACGACCCGTTCGGCGTCCGCCGTCCGCCCGCGGGAGGCGAGCCAGCGCGGCGACTCCGGCAGCCCCCAGCGCACGACGAGCGCGTAGACCGCGGGGATCGCGCCGATCGCGAGCGCCCACCGCCACCCCTCTGCGGCCGTCGGGATCACGAGGTACCCGATGAGCGCGGAGGCCGTCCATCCGACCGCCCAGAACGCCTCGAGCACGACGATGATGCGTCCCCGCATCCGTGCCGGTGCGAACTCGCTCACGTAGGTGCTCGCCACGGGCAGTTCGGCGCCGAGACCCAGGCCGACGACGAAACGCAGCGCGATGAGCGCGACGAGACCGCCCGCGAGCGCACTCGCGCCCGTCGCGATGCCGTAGACGAGGAGCGTCAGCGCGAAGACGGAGCGGCGTCCGATGCGGTCGGCGAGCAGTCCGCCGACGGTGGCGCCGACCGCCATGCCGGCGAAGCCCGCCGAGGCGATCCACGACGTCTGCGAGGTCGACAGCTGCCACTGGTCCACAAGGGCCGCGATCACGAAGGAGATGAGCCCGACGTCCATCGCGTCGAGCGCCCAGCCCGTTCCCGATCCGGTGAGGACGCGCAGGTGGGTGCGCGTGAACGGCAGCCGATCGAGACGGGCGGTCAGCGTGCCGGTCGAGGTCGCGGTCATCCCTGCATCGTACGAGGGTCGGGGCCGCGCCCGGGTCACTCGCCGAGCATCTCGCGCACGAGCGGGATGACCTTCGTGCCGTAGAGCTCGACCGAGCGCATGAGCTTGTCGTGGCCGAGGGTGCCGTTGGCGTACTTCAGGTCGAAGCGGCCGACCCCCAGGGTCCTCACCGTGTCGGCGATCTTCCGCGCGACGGTCTCGGGCGAGCCGGCGTAGATCGACCCCTCGGGTCCGATCTCGTGCTGGAACCGCATCCGGCTGTACGGCGGCCAGCCGCGGTCGCGGCCGATCGTGTTGTTCTGCGCCTCGAAGCCCGGGTACGCCTCCTCCCACGCCTGTTCGTCGGTGTCGGCGATGTGACCGGGCGAGTGGATGCCGATGGGCTGCGCCTCGGTGCCGAGCTCGCCGATCGCGCGGTGGTAGAGGTCCACGTACGGGCGGAAGCGCGCGGCCGGGCCGCCGATGATGGCGAGCATGAGGCCGTACCCGTAGCGCGCGGTGCGGATCACCGATTCGGGGGATCCCCCCACGCCGACCCAGGCCCGGATGCCCGCCTCGGTCTTCGGGAAGACGTCCGCCTGCTGCAGTGCGGGGCGGGTCGTCCCCTGCCACGTCACCGGCTTCTCCTGGCGCAGGAGCGAGAACAGCTCGAGCCGCTCCTCGAAGAGCGTCTCGTAGTCCGACAGATCGAAGCCGAAGAGCGGGAAGGACTCGATGAACGACCCGCGCCCGAGGATCACCTCGGCGCGCCCCTCGGAGATCGCTGCGAGCGTCGCGAAGCGCTCGTAGACGCGTACCGGGTCGTCGCTGGAGAGGACGGTCACGGCCGTTCCGACCCGGATCCGTTCGGTGCGCGCGGCGATCGCGGACAGCACGATCTCGGGGCTTGAGACGGCGTACTCGGCGCGGTGGTGCTCCCCGACCCCGATGAAGTCGACCCCCACCTGATCGGCGAGTTCCGCCTGCGCCAGCAGGTTGCGGATCGCCTGCGCGCCCGACACGCGCTCGCCCCGCTCGTCGACGGTGATGTCCCCGAAGGTGTCGAGGCCCAGCTCAACTGCGGTCATGTCCGCCCCTTTCATTCAACTGAATGAACGATAACGGGGATGCCGGCTATTCCCGGCATCCCCGTTCGTCTGTCTCCGTCGCTCAGCCGTCGCGCAGAGCGGCCCGCAACGTGTCGAGACCGACGCCGCCGAGGCGGAGTGCCCGCATGTGGAACTGCTTGATGTCGAAGTCGGCGCCCCCGCGCTGCGCCGCCTCGTCGCGGATCTGCTCCCAGATACGCTGGCCGACCTTGTACGACGGGGCCTGGCCGGGCCAGCCGAGGTAGCGGTTCACCTCGAAGCGGATGAACTCGTCCGACATGTTGACGTTGCGACGCATGAACTCGAGCGCGTAGTCGGCATCCCACACCCCGGTGCCGTCCAGACGCGGCTTGCCGAGGTGCACGCCGATGTCGAGGACGACACGGGCGGCGCGCATCCGCTGACCGTCGAGCATCCCGAGGCGGTCGGCCGGGTCGTCGAGGTAGCCGAGCTCGGCCATCAGGCGTTCGGCATAGAGCGCCCAGCCCTCGGCGTGGCCGCTCGAGCCCGCCAGGAGTCGGCGCCACGAGTTGAGCTCTGCGCGGTTGTAGACGGCCTGGGCGATCTGCAGGTGATGCCCGGGGACGCCCTCGTGGTACACGGTCGTGAGTTCCCGCCAGGTGTCGAACGAGTCGACGCCCTCGGGGACCGACCACCACATGCGCCCGGGCCGCGAGAAGTCGTCGGTGGGCCCGGTGTAGTAGATACCGCCCTCGTTCGTAGGGGCGATCATGCACTCGAGGCGACGGATCGGCTCGGGGATGTCGAAGTGCGTGCGGCCGAGTTCCTCGACGGCCCGGTCGCTGGTCGCCTGCATCCAGGCCTGCAGCGCCTCGGTCCCGTGGAGCTTGCGGCTCTCGTCCTGCTCGAGGAAGGCGACCGCCTCCTCGACGGTGGCGCCGCTCTTGATCTCGTTCGCGATGGCCTCCTGCTCGGCGACCATGCGGGCCAGTTCCTCGACCCCCCATTCATAGGTCTCGTCGAGGTCGATCGTCGCGCCCAGGAAGCTGCGGGAGTGGAGGGCGTAGAGCTCCCGGCCGACGGCGTCGGTCTCGGACGCGACGGGCACCAGCTCGTCGCGCAGGAATGCGGCGAGCTGATCGTAGGCGACCCGCGCGGAGCCGGCGTTATCGGCGAGGTCGCGGGCCAGCGAGGCGGGGAGGTGCCCTTCGGCGGGCGCGGCCTCACCGACGAAGGACGCGAAGAAGCCCGTGTCGCTCGTGTAGCGCGCGATCTGCGTCACGACCTCCCGGACCTGCCGCTGCGCGGGGACGACACCCTCCGCGATGCCCTGTCGGAGTGTCTCGACGTAACCGGCGAGGGCCCCCGGAATGGCGGCGAGGCGGGTGGCGACGACCGACCAGTCGTCGACCGTGTCGGTCGGCATCAGATCGAAGACGGAGCGGATGTCCTGCGACGGCGAGGCGATGACGTTCAGGTCGCGCAGGTGCGACTTCGCCGCGTGGAGGTCGAGGTGGAGCCCCAGCTCGGCCGAGAGGTCCATCTTCGTGACCTCGTCGACGTCGTCGACCGCGTCCGCGGCGTCGAGCGCGCGGAGCGTCTCGGCTGCAGCAGCGGCCAGACGCTCGTGCCCGGCGGGCGAGTAGTCGTCCAGTCGGCCGTTGTGCTCCGTGCGCCCGATGTAGGTCGCGAGGCTCGGGGAGAGTTCGGCCAGCGTGTCCACCCAGCGGTCCGCGATCGTGTCGATCGGAGTGGGTGTGCGTTGTGCGTCGGTCATCCTCCGAGCGTAGAGCGTCGCACGCTCCGCGTCAGTGAGCCGCCTCGTCCCAGTCGCCGCCCCGGCCGATCTGCACCTCGAGCGGCACCGAGAGGTCGGCCGCGTCGCCCATGCGCGTGCGGACGATCTGCTCCACGGCATCCCACTCCCCCGTGGCCACCTCGACGACGAGTTCGTCGTGGATCTGCAGCAGCACGCGTGAGCCGAGGCCCTGATCGAGGAGGTCCTGGTGGATCTCGACGAGGGCGATCTTCATGATGTCCGCAGCGCTGCCCTGGATGGGAGCGTTGAGCGCCGCCCGCTCGGCGTTCTCGCGGAGCACGCGGTTGGGGCTCGTCAGGTCGGGGAACGGGCGGCGGCGGCCGAAGATCGTCTCGGTGTACCCGTCGATGCGGGCCTGCTCGACCGAGGACCGCAGGTAGTCGCGCACGGCGCCGAACCGCGCGAAGTACTCGAGCATGAGCTGCTTCGCCTCGGACTGCTCGATGCGCAGCTGCTTCGACAGGCCGAACGCGCTGAGGCCGTAGACGAGCCCGTAGGACATCGCCTTGACCTTCGTGCGCATCGGAGCCGTCACCTCGGCGGGCTCGACGCCGAACACCCGGGCGCCCACGAACCGGTGCAGGTCCTCGCCCGAGTTGAACGCCTCGATGAGGCCGGGGTCGCCCGAGAGGTGCGCCATGATGCGCATCTCGATCTGGGAGTAGTCGGCCGTCAGGAGGGTCTCGTACCCCGCCCCGACCTCGAACGCCGCGCGGATCCGGCGCGACTCCTCGTTGCGGATCGGGATGTTCTGCAGGTTCGGATCCGTGCTCGAGAGCCGACCCGTCTGGCTGCCGGTCTGGACGTAGGTCGTGTGGATGCGGCCGTCGTCGGCGATTCCGACCGTCAGCGACTCGATGATCTGGCGCAGCTTCGTGGCCTCGCGGTGCTGCAGCAGCAGGCCGAGGAACGGGTGCGGATTCGTGTCCTGCAGGTCGGCGAGGACCGCGGCATCCGTCGAGTACCCGGTCTTGGTCTTGCGGGTCTTCGGCAGTTCGAGCTGGTCGAACAGCACCTCCTGCAACTGCTTCGGCGAGCCCAGGTTCACCTCGCGCCCGATGATCGCGTACGCGTCCTGCGCGATCGCGTCGGCGCGGGCGGCGAGCTCACCCGAGAAACCCGACAGCTTGTCGCGGGAGACCGAGACGCCCGCGAGCTCCATGTCGGCCAGGGCGTCGAGGGTCGGGAGCTCGATGTCGGTCAGCACCGCGGAGACGGGTGCCGGGAGCTCCGCCCGCTCGGCGGCCGCGACGCGCAGGGCGAACCAGGCGAGCTGACCCGGGGTCGCGCCCTCGGTCTCGGGCACCAGCTGCGACGGGTCGGCCTCGGGAAGCTTCTCGTCCAGGTAGCGGTCGACGAGGTCGGCGAGGTTCTTGTCGGGCAGGCTCGGCCGCAGCAGCCACCCGGCGAGGAGGACGTCGAACGCGAGCCCGCCGAGGCGCACACCCGCCCGGCGCAGCGCCTTCACCTGCGGCTTCGCGTCGACCATCACCTTCGGCGCGTCGCCCTGCAGCCACGGGGCGAGCACCGTGCGGGCGGACTCACCCCACGCGGTCTCGCGCACCGCGTCCGTCGTCGCGACGCCGACGCGGGTCGGGAGCCCGCCGGCGACCGCGACGGTGAGGGCGAGCTCGCCGGTCTGCTCCGCCAGCCACGCCGCGAGGGTCGCGGCACCCGTCTCCTGCGGTTCGGGGGCCGCGACCTCGGGAGCGGGCGGCTCGGCGTCCGCACCGAACGCGTCGAAGACGCGCGGCAGGAGGGTCCGGAACTCCAGGCGGGCGAAGATATCGCGGACCGCCTGCGTGTCCATGGGCTGGACGGCGAGGTCTTGCGGGGTGAGCTCGAGCTCGACGTCGCGCAGGAGGGCGTTGAGCTGACGGTTGCGGCGGACGTCATCGAGGTGCTCGCGGAGGTTGCCGCCCACGACCCCCTTGATCTCGTCCGCGCGGTTCAGCAGCTCGTCGAGCGACCCGAACTGGGTGAGCCACTTGACCGCCGTCTTCTCGCCGACCTTCGGGACGCCGGGGAGGTTGTCGCTCGTCTCGCCGACGAGCGCCGCGATGTCGGGGTAGTTCTCGGGCGGCAGGCCGTACTTCTCGACGACGGCGTCCGGGGTGTAGCGCTTCAGCTGCGAGACCCCCTGCACGCTCGGGTAGAGCAGCGTCACGTCGTCGGCGACGAGCTGGATCGTGTCGCGGTCGCCCGAGCAGACGAGCACCTGGAAGCCGCTCTCGACACCCTGGGTCGCGAGCGTCGCCAGGATGTCGTCGGCTTCGACGTCCTCCTTCGTGAGGACCGGCACGCCCATCGCCGCGAGGCAGTCCTGCAGCAGCGGGATCTGCCCCTTGAACTCGGCCGGCGACTCGGACCGGTTCGCCTTGTAGTCCTCGTAGACGCGGGTGCGGAACGACTGCCGCGAGGTGTCGAATGCGACCGCGAGGTGCGTGGGACGTTCGGCCTTCACGAGGTTCACGAACATCGACAGGAAGCCGTAGATGCCGTTGGTGTGCTGGCCGTCCTTCGTCGAGAAGTTGTCGACCGGGAGCGCGAAGAACGCCCGGTAGGCCAGCGAGTGGCCGTCGACGACGAGCAGAGTAGGCTGTGCGGAGTCGCTCACCCAGCCAGCCTAGTTCGGGCGTGCGACATCGACTCCCCCGCAGCGGCGCCGGGTCGGCGCCACCCGACGCCGAGGTCCGAGCCATGTCCGAGAACGCCCCCTCCCCCGACGCCCTCTCCGCCGGCGACGGCCTGAGCTGGGCGAAGGACCGCGGCCTCGGCGCCCTCGCCGACAAGATGGGGATCGAGCTCGTCGAGTTCACCCTCGAGAAGGCGGTGGCACGGATGCCGGTGGCCGGCAACACCCAGCCGGTCGGTCTCCTGCACGGCGGCGCCTACGTCGTGCTGGGCGAATCGCTCGGATCGATGCACGCCAACCTGCACGCGGGACCCGGCCGCCTCGCCGTCGGCATCGACATCAACGCGACCCACACCCGCTCCGCGACGGAGGGCTGGGTGACGGGCGTGTGCACCCCGCTGCATCTCGGCCGCAGCCTCACGGTGCACGAGATCGTGGTGACCGACGACCGGGGCAGGCGGTGTTCGACGGTCCGGATCACCAACATGGTGCGGGACCGGCCGGCATCCTGACCCGGGTCAGCGCGCGACGGCGTATTTGAAGCCGATGTGCGAGTCGACGAAACCCAGCCGCGTGTAGAACCGGTGCGCCTCGGTGCGCGCCGCATCCGAGGTGAGCTGGACGAGGGACGCGCCCACCGCAGGTGCCGCGACGTCCGTGACCCACATCATCATCGCGGCTCCGATCCCGCCCGAGCGCTCCGCACCGGCGACACGCACGGCCTCGATCATGAGGCGAGTACTCCCCCGTCGCGCCATGCCCGGCACCACGGTCAGCTGCATCGTCCCCATGATGCGACCCTCGCGCTCGACGACGAGCAGGTCGTTCCCGTCTGCGGCGAGGATGCGCCGTAGCCCCCGCAGGTAGAGCGGACGATCGTCGGATGCCGCGACGTCGCCGCGGCCCGCGCTGACGGTGTCGTCCGACAGCAGCGCGACGATCGCGTCGAGGTCGCCCTCCTCCGCACCGCGGAGCGTGATCGTGCCGCGACGGGAGGCGAGGTCGACCGGGAGATCGAACTCCTCGATCACGGTGACCGCGTCAGGACTTCTTGGGCGCGAGCTGCTCGATGATCGCCTTGGCGACGTCCTGCATGGTCAGTCGGCGGTCCATCGACGCCTTCTGGATCCAGCGGAAGGCCTCGGGCTCGGACAGGCCCATCTTCTCGTTGAGCAGGCCCTTGGCGCGGTCGACGAGCTTGCGGGTCTCGAAGCGCTCGACCATGTCGGCGACCTCGGCCTCGAGCGTGATGATCTGCTCGTAGCGTGCGAGGGCGATCTCGATGGCCGGCAGGAGGTCGTTCGGGGTGAACGGCTTCACGACGTAGGCGAGGGCGCCCGCCTCGCTCGCCCGCTCGACGAGCTCCTTCTGACTGAAGGCCGTGAGGAGGACCACGGGGGCCACGTGGTTCTTGCTAAGCTTCTCCGCCGCGCTGATCCCGTCGAGGATCGGCATCTTCACGTCCATGATGACGAGGTCGGGACGCAGCTCGGTGGCCAGCTGGACGGCGGTCTCACCGTCGCCCGCCTCGCCGACGACGTCGAAGCCGCTGTCACGCAGGATCTCGACGATGTCGAGGCGGATCAGCGACTCGTCCTCCGCGACGACGACGCGTCGGGGAGCCGGGGCAGCCTGGGGGGCGGTGGAGGGTTCCTGCTCAGTCACCCGTCCATCCTAGGCCAGGGCGACCCGCCATCCTGCGGTATCGTCGTTGAGGCTCGCGCCGGTGTGGCGGAATGGCAGACGCGACCGACTCAAACTCGGTTGCCCGAAAGGGCGTGTGGGTTCGACTCCCACCACCGGCACCACAGCGGAACGGCGCCCCCGCAGGGGCGCCGTTCCGTGTTCTCCGCGTCAGGTGGTCCGACGACGGCCGACGATCAGGCCGTAGATCAGCAGGACGATGAGCGAGCCGCCGATGGCGAGAAGCCACGTCTGGATGCTGAAGAACTCTTCGAGCGGCCTGTTGAACAGCACGCTGCCCAGCCAGCCGCCCAAGAGCGCTCCGACGACGCCCAGGATGAGCGTGACGAACCAGCCCCCGCCCTGCTTGCCCGGAAGGATCAGCTTGGCGATGGCGCCGGCGATGAGCCCCAGGATCAGAAAACCGAAGAACCCCATGATGACCTCCTGCGATCGGATGGTGACTACTTGCCGCCCGACCCTACGCCCGCCGGAATCTCCGGCCGGAGGCCTTCCGCCGTGGCATCCCGAGTGCTAGAAAGCGGGCAGTCCCGAGGGACTGCCCGCTTCCGATGACCGTGAGGCGTCAGCTCTCCGCCTTGTAGATCGGTGCCTTGCCGTGGACGGCGTCGCCGATCTTGTGGATGCGGATGTCGTTGGTCGCCCCGATGATCCCGGGAGGGGAACCGGAGATGACCACGACCTTGTCGCCCTCCTCGAGGAGGCCGCGCGAGAGGAAGTAGTCGTCGACCTGCAGGAACATGAGGTCCGTGTGTGCCACATGCTCGACGAGGGCCGACTGGATGCCCCACGTGATCGCCATACGGCGACGGATCGCCGGGTCGATCGCGAACGCCAGCATCGGGATGCCGGGGCGCAACCGCGACATGCGGCGGGCGGTGTCTCCCGACTCGGTGAACAGGCAGATGAACTTCGCCTCGACGAACTCGGCCACCTCGTTGGCAGCGAGGGTGATGATGCCACCCTGCGTGCGGGGCTTGGCCGTCAGCGGCGGGATGCGCTCGAGCCCGTGGGTCTCGGTGGCATCGATGATGCGCGCCATCGTCTCGACGACGCCGACGGGGTGCTTGCCGACGCT
Organism: Microbacterium sp. NPDC079356; assembly: GCF_049545465.1. Classification (NCBI taxonomy): domain Bacteria; kingdom Bacillati; phylum Actinomycetota; class Actinomycetes; order Micrococcales; family Microbacteriaceae; genus Microbacterium; species Microbacterium sp. NPDC079356. Next base: position 559,188 of record NZ_JBMWDN010000001.1, read on the forward strand.
CGTCTCGCCCGAGAGCATGACGGCGTCCGCACCGTCGAGGACGGCGTTGGCGACGTCACTGGTCTCGGCGCGGGTGGGGACGGGGTTCTCGATCATCGTCTCGAGCATCTGCGTCGCGACGATGACGGGCTTGGCCATGCGGCGGCAGAGCTCGACCGCGCGCTTCTGCACGATGGGCACCGCCTCCAGCGGGAGCTCGACGCCCAGGTCGCCGCGGGCGACCATGATGCCGTCGAACGCGTCGATGATCTCCTCGAGCGCGTCGACCGCCTGCGGCTTCTCGATCTTGGCGATGACGGGGACCTTGCGTCCCTCCTCCGCCATGATCTCGTGCACGCGCGTCACGTCGGCGGCGTTGCGCACGAACGAGAGGGCGATGATGTCGGCCCCGGCGCGCAGACCCCAGCGGAGGTCGGCCTCGTCCTTCTCGGAGAGGGCCGGGACGTTGACGGCGACACCGGGCAGGTTGATGCCCTTGTTGTTCGACACGTAGCCCGCGACGATGACCTCGGTCGTGACGACGGGGCCCTCGACACCGGTGACCTGGACGCGGACCTTGCCGTCGTCGATCAGGAGGAAGTCACCCTTCTTCACGTCGTCGGGCAGACCCTTGAAGGTCGTGCCGACGATCTCCTTCGTGCCGGCGATGTCCTCGGTCGTGATCTTGAAGACGTCGCCCACGGCGAGGAAGTGGGGGCCTTCGGCGAAGCGACCGAGACGGATCTTCGGTCCCTGAAGGTCCACGAGGACGGCGACGGCACGGCCGGCGTCGTCCGACGCCTTCCGGACGTTGGCCAGTCGGGCGTCGTGGTCGGCGTAGTCGCCGTGGCTGAGGTTGAAACGGGTCACGTCCACACCGGCGTCGATGATCGCGCGGACCATCTCATAGCTCTCGGTGGCGGGACCCAGCGTGGCGACGATCTTCGCGCGTCTCACAGAAATAGCTCCGTCGGGTAGTGATTCGGGATCTGGGATCGGTTCCAGCCTAGGCGTGCGGGAGACCGATCGCGACGTCGGTCGGACGGACCGGCGCCGGGAGGCTGGTCGACCCCATGAGGTACTCGTCGACAGCCGAAGCGGCCGCGCGTCCCTCCGCGATCGCCCAGACGATGAGGGACTGGCCACGCCCGGCATCCCCCGCCACGAACACGCCCGGGGCGGTCGACTGCCAGTCATCGGCACGCTCGACGTTGCCGCGCGTGTCGAACACCGTGCCGAGCTGCTCCTCGAGGGCGGTGCGTTCGGGGCCGGTGAAGCCCATCGCGATGAGGACGAGGTCGGCGGGGATCTCGCGCTCGGTCCCGCTCTTGGGGACGCGGCGGCCGTCGACGAACTCGGTCTCGGCCACGCGCAGGGCACGCACCTCGCCCGCCTCGTTGCCGAGGAACTCGACCGTCGAGGCGAGGTAGGAGCGTTCGCCGCCCTCTTCGTGCGCCGAGGCGACCTCGAAGATCGTGGGCATCATGGGCCACGGCTGGTGGTCCGGCCGCGACTCCGGCGGCTGCTTGCCGATCGCGAGGTTGGTGACGCTCAGCGCGCCCTGGCGGTGAGCGGTGCCGATGCAGTCCGCACCGGTGTCGCCACCTCCGATGACGACGACGTGCTTGCCCTCGGCGTGGATCTGGTGGGGAACCTGGTCGCCCGCGACGGCCTTGTTGGACTCGACGAGGTACTCCATGGCGAAGTGCACCCCGTCGAGGTCGCGCCCGGGGATCGCCAGGTCGCGCGGAACGGTGGCGCCGGTGGCGACGACGACCGCGTCGTAGCGGGCGCGCAGGTCCGCCCACGACAGGTCCTTGCCGATCTCGACCCCCGCGCGGAAGCGGGTGCCCTCGTCGCGCATCTGACGCAGGCGCGTCTCGAGGTGTCGCTTCTCCATCTTGAAGTCCGGGATGCCGTAGCGCAGCAGACCGCCGATGCGGTCGTCGCGCTCGTACACGGCCACGGTGTGACCGGCGCGGGTCAGCTGCTGAGCGGCGGCGAGACCCGCGGGCCCCGAGCCGACGACCGCGACCGTCTTGCCGGTGAGGCGCCCGGGGGGCTCGGCCTCGACCCAGCCGTTGGCGAAGGCCTCGTCGATCGTCGAGACCTCGATCTGCTTGATCGTGACGGCCGGCTGGTTGATGCCGAGCACGCAGGAGCTCTCGCAGGGGGCCGGGCACAGTCGACCCGTGAACTCGGGGAAGTTGTTCGTCGCGTGCAGCCGCTCGATGGCCGCACGACCCTCGCCGCGCCACGTGAGGTCGTTCCACTCCGGGATGAGGTTGCCGAGCGGGCAGCCCTGGTGGCAGAACGGTACGCCGCAGTCCATGCAGCGGCCGGCCTGTCGGCGGAGCACGGCCTGGTCGCCCTGCTCGTACACCTCCTTCCAGTCCATGATGCGGACGGGAACGGGCCGGCGCGGCGGCAGCTCGCGCTCGGTGACTTTGAGGAAGCCCTTCGGATCAGCCACCGGTCACCTCCAGGATGCGGGTCCAGACGACGTCGCTGTCGGGGTCGAGCCCCTCAGCGGCCGCCTCTTGGCGGGTTTTCAGAACGGCCGCGTAGTCCCGCGGCAGGACCCGAGTGAAGTTCGCGACCTCGGTGTCGAGGTTCGCGAGCAGTCGCTCGGCGAGGTCCGATCCGGTCTCCTCGGTGTGACGGCTCAGCAGGTCGCGGAGGATCTCGACGTCGCCGGCACCCAGCTCGAGCAGCTCGAGTTCGCCGGTCGCGAGCGCCTCGCGGTTGATGAGCGCCCGGTCGAGCCGGTAGATGTAGGCCGAACCGCCCGACATGCCCGCCCCGAGGTTGCGCCCGGTCGGGCCGAGGATGACGGCGAGTCCCCCGGTCATGTACTCGAGCGCGTGGTCGCCGACACCCTCGACGACCGCGGTCGCGCCGGAGTTGCGGACGAGGAACCGCTCGCCGACGACGCCGCGCAGGAACATCGAGCCCCGCGTCGCGCCGTAGCCGATGACGTTGCCGGCGATGACGTTCTTCGACGCGTCGAAGGTCGCCGCACGCGGCGGCCGGACGACGATCTCGCCGCCGGAGAGTCCCTTGCCGACGTAGTCGTTCGAGTCGCCCTCCAGGCGCAGCGCGATCCCCGACGGGAGGAACGCGCCGAAGGACTGCCCCGCCGACCCGGTCAGGTTGACCTCGATCGTGCCGGAGGGCAGACCGTTCTCGCCGTGCACCTTGGTGACGTGGTGGCCGAGCATCGTGCCGACGGCGCGCTCGGTGTTGCGCACCGGCAGGTCGATCGTCAGGTGGCCGCCGTGCTCGACGACGTCGCGCGCCCGGTCGAGCAGGGCGACGTCGAAGTGCTCCTCGAGCTCGTGCTCCTGCTCCTGCACCCGGCGTCGCGGCGCGTCGTCGGAGAAGGCGGGACCCCGCAGGATGGGCGACAGGTCGAGGCCGTGCGCCTTCCAGTGGTCGACGGCGGGCTGCACGTCGAGGACCTCGGTGTGCCCCACGGCCTCGTCGATCGAGCGGAAGCCGAGCTCGGCGAGGTACTCGCGGACCTCCTGGGCGATGAACTCCATAAAGTTGACGACGTGCTCCGCCTTGCCCGTGAAGCGCTTGCGCAGCTCGGGGTTCTGCGTCGCGACACCCACGGGGCAGGTGTCGAGGTGGCAGACGCGCATCATGATGCACCCCTCCACCACGAGCGCGCTCGTCGCGAAACCGAACTCCTCGGCGCCCAGGAGCGCGGCGATGAGCACGTCGCGCCCGGTCTTGAGCTGACCGTCGGCCTGCACGACGACGCGGCCGCGCATGTCGTTGATCATCAGCGTCTGCTGCGTCTCCGCAAGACCGAGCTCCCACGGGGTGCCCGCGTGCTTGAGGGAGTTGAGCGGGCTCGCGCCCGTCCCCCCGTCATGACCGGAGACGAGGATGACGTCGGCCAGCGCCTTCGCGGTGCCGGCCGCGACCGCGCCGATGCCCGACTGGCTCACGAGCTTGACGTGCACCCGCGCGGACGGGTTGGCGCGCTTCAGGTCGAAGATGAGCTGCTTGAGGTCTTCGATCGAGTAGATGTCGTGGTGCGGCGGCGGCGAGATCAGGCCGACGCCCGGGGTGCCGCCGCGCGTGCGGGCGATCCACGGGTACACCTTGCCGGGGGGCAGCTGACCGCCTTCGCCGGGCTTGGCGCCCTGGGCGAGCTTGATCTGGATGTCGTCGGCGTGCGTCAGGTACATGCTCGTGACACCGAAGCGTCCCGACGCGACCTGCTTGATGGAGCTGCGCCGCTCGGGGTCGAGCAGACGATCGACGTCCTCGCCGCCTTCACCCGTGTTGGACTTCGCGCCGAGACGGTTCATCGCGATCGCGAGGGTCTCGTGCGCCTCCTTCGAGATCGAGCCGTAGCTCATCGCGCCCGTCGAGAAGCGCTTGACGATCGAGGACACCGGCTCGACCTCGTCGATCGGCACCGCCGGACGCACCCCGGTCTTGAGGCGGAACAGTCCGCGGAGCGTCTTGAGCTCGGCGGCCTGCTCGTCGATCAGGTGGGTGTACTCGCGGAAGATGTCGTACCGACGGGTCCGCGTCGCGTGCTGCAGACGGAAGATCGTATCGGGGTTGAAGAGGTGCGGCGAGCCGTCGCGACGCCACTGGTACTCGCCACCGGTCCACAGCCGCTCGTGCGCACGGGCGGCCTGGTCCGCCGGGTAGGCGAACTCGTGACGGGCCAGGTTCTCGCGCGAGATCTCCTCGATCCCGATTCCGCCGAGCTTCGTCTCGGTGCCGGTGAAGTAGGTGTCGACGAACTCCTGCGACAGGCCGACGGCCTCGAAGACCTGCGCTCCCGCGTACGAGGACACCGTCGAGATGCCCATCTTCGACATGATCTTCAGCACGCCCTTGCCGAGCGCGTAGATCAGGTTCCGGACGGCCTTCTCGGGCTCGACACCGGTGATGTATCCGGCGCGGACGAGGTACTCGACCGTCTCCATCGCGAGGTACGGGTTGACCGCCGACGCGCCGTAGCCGATCAGGGTCGCGACGTGGTGCACCTCGCGCACATCACCGGCCTCGACGACGAGACCGACCTTCATGCGGTTCTCGTTGCGGATGAGGTGGTGGTGCACCGACGAGAGCGTCAGCAGGGACGGGATCGGAACCAGGTCCGAGGTGGAGTCGCGGTCGCTGAGGATGATGAACTCGACACCGTCGGCGATGGCGGCATCCACTTCGGCGTTGATCTCGTCGAGGCGCGCACGGAGCGAGTCCGCGTCGTCGTCGGCGCGGTAGAGACCGCGGATCGTGATGGAGCGCCGACCGGGCAAGGCGCGGTCGATGTTCTGCAGCTTCGCGAGTTCGTCGTTGTCGATGACCGGGAAGTCGAGCGTGATGACACGGGTGTGGTCCGGTCCGGATGCCAGCAGGTTGCGCTCGGGACCGAGGCCGAGCCCGAGCGAGGTGACGACCTCTTCACGGATGGAGTCCAGCGGCGGGTTCGTCACCTGGGCGAACTGCTGCACGAAGTAGTCGAACAGCAGGCGGGGACGCTCACTGAGGACGGCGATGGGCGTGTCGGAGCCCATCGCTCCCAGCGGCTCGGCGCCCGTCTGGCCCATCGGCGTCAGGAGGATGCGGACCTCCTCCTCGGTGTAACCGAAGGTGCGCTGACGGCGCGTGATCGAGGCGATGGGGTGCACGATGTGCTCGCGCTCGGGGAGGTCCTTGAGGCGCACGCGACCCTCGTCGAGCCACTCCTGCCAGGGGTGGAGGGTGGCGAGGTCGCGCTTGATCTCGTCGTCCTCGACGATGCGGCCCTGGGCCGTGTCGACGACGAACATGCGCCCGGGTTGCAACCGGCCGCGGCGCTTGATGCGCTCGGGCTCGAAGTCGAGCACACCGGTCTCACTGCCGATGACGACGAGTCCGTCGGTGGTCTCGGTCCACCGACCCGGACGCAGACCGTTGCGGTCGAGCGTCGCCCCCACGAGCGAGCCGTCGGTGAAGATGAGGGCGGCCGGACCGTCCCACTGCTCCATCTGCATCGAGTGGTACTCGTAGAAGGCGCGCAGGTCGGCCGGGATGTCGGCCTGCTTCTCGTAAGCCTCGGGCACCATCATCATGATGGCGTGCGGCAGGCTGCGCCCGGTCAGCGTCAGCAGCTCGAGCACCTCGTCGAACGAGGCCGAGTCGCTCTGGCCCGGGCTGCAGATCGGCAGGAGCGGACGGATGTCGCCGAGCAGCTCGGACTCGAGCTGCGACTGACGCGCCCGCATCCAGTTGCGGTTGCCGTTGACGGTGTTGATCTCACCGTTGTGCGCCAGCATGCGCAGCGGCTGCGCGAGCGGCCACGATGGGAACGTGTTGGTGGAGTACCGCGAGTGGACGACGGCGAGCTCGGTCGCGAACCGCTCGTCCTGCAGGTCCGGGTAGAACGGCTCGAGCTGCAGGGTCGTGACCATGCCCTTGTAGCCGAGGGTGCGGCTCGAGAGCGAGACGAAGTAGGCGTCCAGCTCGTGCTGGGCGCGCTTGCGGAGGCGGTAGGTCCGCCGGTCGAGCGCGATGCCCGACAGCGCCGGCGCGTCGCCGACCGCCGGCCGCGACACGAACAGCTGCTCGAAGGCCGGACGGGCGTGGAACGCCAGCTTGCCGAGGTTCTCGTCGGCCGTCGGCACCACGCGCCAGCCGAGGACGGTGAGGCCCTCGCTCCGCGCGATCGCCTCGATCGCGCTCTTCTGGGCCGCGCGCTCGTCGTGGTCCGTCGGGAGGAACGCGAGACCTGCGGCGTACTCCCCCACGGGCGGCAGGTCGATGTCGACCACCGCGCGCAGGAACGCGTCGGGCATCTGCGTCAGGATGCCGGCGCCGTCACCGGTACCGGCATCCGACCCGATCGCGCCGCGGTGCTCGAGGTTGCGCAGCGCGGTGAGGGCGAGGTCCACGATGTCGTGGCCCGCCTCACCGCGCAGCGTCGCGACCATCGCCAGACCGCAGGCGTCCTTTTCGAACGCCGGGTTGTACATCCCCTGTTTCGCAGGGAACGAACCACCGGTGATGGTCCCGGCCGACCGGGTCGTGGTGTCTTCGTGACGGGAGCTCGAGGGCATGCCTACCGTCCTCACATGGGTGCTCAACCTGGGACGACGTCGGCCCTGCGGTGCTATCGGGTGGTGACTGAGCTTGTGGCCGAGTCGGAGGATTCTTCGGACGCGGGGGGTGCGCTCACGTCGACGAAGTCATCGGTTCCCTGCGAGTGTACCGCGCCCGGAGGCGTCCATTCGCGTCCCGGCTGATACGGCGACGGCTCGAACCCGGGGTGCCGGCGCTTCTGCACGATCATGATGACCAGACCCACGACGACGCCGAGGAACGATGCCCACACGTTCGTGCGCAGGCCGAGGAAGACCTCGCTCGGATCGATGCGGATGGACTCCCACGCGATGCGGCCGGCGGAGTACCACACGAGATACAGGCCGAACAGGCGACCCCACTGCAGCCGGAAGCGGCGACCCGCCGCGGCGATGATGATCACACCCATGACGTTCCAGATGACCTCGTAGAGGAAGGTCGGGTGGAAGAGGGTGCCTTCGGGCAGACCCGCCGGCCAGGCCGGGTTCGGGTACCTGATCTCCAGGCCCCACGGAAGGTCGGTGGGCAGGCCGTAGAGCTCCTGGTTGAACCAGTTGCCGAAGCGGCCGAACGCCTGCGCCAGCAGGAGCGCGGGCGCGAGCGCGTCGGCGAAGGTCCAGAAGCGGATGCCGCTCCACTTGCAGCCGAGCCACGCACCCACGGCGCCGCCGATCAGGGCGCCGAAGATGGCGATGCCGCCCTCCCAGATGCGGAAGATCGCCCACAGGTCCTTGTCCTCGCCGAAGTAGAACCCCGGGTGCGTGAGGACGTGGAAGATGCGTGCGCCGATGATGGCCAGCGGCACCGCGAGCAGCGCGATGTCGATGACGACCCACGGCTCCGCGCCGCGCTTGGTCAGACGGCGGTTGGTCCAGAACGTGGCCACCACGATGCCCGCGAGGATGCAGAGGGCGTAGAAGTAAATCGTCAGTGGGCCGAGCTGGAACGAGCTGATCGGCGGGCTGGGGATGCTCGCGACGAGGGAGAGGGCTGCAGAAGTCACGACGGCGAGTCTACGCGGTGCCCGGACGCGGACCTGCGCCGCGGGACAGCTCACGGGTCGTCGCGGCGAGGCCGTCCACACCGCCGTCGCGGAGCGCGCGCACGAGCGCGGTGCCCACGATGGCGCCGTCGGCGTAGTCGAGGACACCGTCGACTTGGTCGGCCGTCGAGATGCCGATGCCGACGCAGGCGTTCTCGACGCCGTGCGCGCGCAGGCGATCGACGAGGGCGCGGGCCGCGGCATCCAATTCCGTCCGCTCCCCCGTGATGCCCATCGTCGAGACGGTGTACACGAAACCGGTGGAGTGCTCGGCGATCATCCTGATGCGCTCGTCGGTCGAGGACGGTGCCGCGAGGAAGATGCGATCGAGCCCGGTGCGCTCGGACGCGGCGATCCACTCGGCCGCTGCGTCGGGCGTGATGTCGGGGGTGATGAGTCCCGCACCGCCGGCGGCGGCGAGGTCGTCGGCGAACCGGTCCACGCCGTACTGGAACACAGGATTCCAGTACGTCATGACGACGATCGGCACATCGACGCGTTCGGCGATGGCGCGGACGGCCGTGAACGTGTCGCGGAAGCGGAAGCCCGCCGCGAGGGCGGCCTGCGTGGCCTCCTGGATGACGACGCCGTCCATGACGGGGTCGGAGTAAGGCGGGCCGAGCTCGAGGATGTCCGCGCCGTTGTCGGCCAGGGCCACGGCGGCGTCGATGCTCGTCTGCAGGTCGGGGTATCCGATCGGGAGGTAACCGACGAACGCGCCCCGACCGGATTCCTTCGCGGCGGCGATCGCGGCGGCGACGCGCGAGGTCACAGCTCGACCCCTTCGCCGCTGCCGTGCTCGAGGTCGGCCGGGATCTCGACGGGCTCCTTGTCGGCGTCGTACAGCTCGAACCAGCGCGCGGCGGTGTCCATGTCCTTGTCGCCGCGGCCGGAGAGGTTGACGGCGAGGATCGCGTCCGGACCGAGCTCGCGGCCGATGCGGAGTGCGCCGGCGAGGGCGTGCGCCGATTCGATCGCGGGGATGATGCCCTCGGTGCGGCTCAGCAGGCGCAGCGCCTCCATGGCCTCGGTGTCGGTCGCGGGGATGTACTGCGCGCGGCCGATGCTCGCGAGCCACGCGTGCTCGGGCCCGACGCCCGGGTAGTCGAGGCCGGCGGAGATCGAGTGCGACTCGGTCGTCTGCCCGTCCTCGTCCTGCAGGACGAAGGTCTTCGCACCGTGGAGGATGCCGGGACGGCCGCGTTCGATGGACGCCGCGTGCTTCGGCGTGTCGACGCCGTCACCGGCAGCTTCCACTCCGTACAGCGCGACGCCTTCGTCGTCGAGGAACGCGTCGAACATGCCTATCGCGTTCGACCCGCCGCCGACGCACGCGATGACGGCGTCGGGGAGGCGGCCGGTCTCGTCGAGGAGCTGCTGACGCGCCTCCTCGCTGATGACCTTCTGGAAGTCGCGCACCATCGCGGGGAACGGGTGCGGGCCCGCGGCGGTGCCGAAGATGTAGTTGGTCGTCTCGACCGAGGCGACCCAGTCGCGGTACGCCTCGTTGATGGCGTCCTTGAGGGTGCGGGAGCCGGTCGTGACCGGCACGACCTCAGCGCCCAGCAGCCTCATCCGAGCGACGTTGAGGGCCTGGCGCTCGGTGTCGACCTCGCCCATGTAGATCGTGCACTCGAAGCCGAACAGCGCGGCGGCGGTCGCGGTGGCGACGCCGTGCTGGCCGGCGCCGGTCTCGGCGATGACCCGCTTCTTGCCGAGCTTCTGCGTGATGAGCGCCTGACCGATCACGTTGTTGATCTTGTGCGACCCGGTGTGGTTGAGGTCCTCGCGCTTGAGGAAGATGCGTGCGCCGCCGGCGTGCTCGGCGAACCGTGGCACCTCGGTGAGGGCGGAGGGCCGCCCCGCGTAGACGTTCAGCAAGCGGGCGAACTCGGCCGCGAAGGCGGGGTCGGCCTTCGCGTCCTCGTAGACCGCCGTGAGCTCGTCGATCGCCGCGATCAGCGACTCGGGCATGTATCGCCCGCCGAACTCGCCGAAGAAGGGACCGTTCACTGCGCGAAGACTCATGAGCCTGCCTCCAGGAAGGCGGCGAGCGTCGACACGGGGTCGTTCGTGACGAGCGCTTCGCCGATCAGGACGACGTCGGCGCCGGCGCCGCGGTAATGGGCGACGTCGGCGGGTGAGAGCACGGCGGACTCGGCGATCTTGATCACGCCGTCCGGCAGCTCGGGGGCGAGCCGGCCGAAGAGGTCCCGGTCGAGCTCGAAGGTGGAGAGGTTGCGGGCGTTGACACCCACCAGGCGCGCGCCGATGTCGCCCGCGCGCGCGACCTCTTCGGCGGAATGGGTCTCGACGAGCGGCGTCATGCCGAGTTCGACGACGAGGTCGTACAGCTCGGCCAGCACGCGCTGCTCGAGACCCGCCACGATGAGGAGAACGAGGTCGGCGCCGGCGGCGCGGGCCTCGAACACCTGGTACGGCGTCGCGATGAAGTCCTTGCGGAGCACCGGGAGGGTGACGGCTGCCCGCACCGACTCGAGGTCGGCGAGCGAACCCTTGAACTTGCGCCCCTCGGTGAGCACCGAGATCGCGGACGCTCCCCCGATCTCGTAGCGACGCGCCTGCAGCGCGGGATCGGGGATGTCAGCGAGATCACCGCGCGACGGGCTCGCGCGCTTGACCTCGGCAATGATCTTGACGCTGTCGGCGGGGGCGAGAGCGGCCAGCGCATCGATGGCGGCAGGCCGCGCGAGCGCGAGCTTCTCCACCACGGCCAGGGGGCGGACGGTCTCCCGCTCCCGTGCATCCTCCACCGCGCCGGCCGTCAGGTCGGCGAGCACGTCAGTGCTGCTTCGAGACGGTCTTGGATCCGCCGACGCCGTAGCCCGCCTTGGTCATGATGTAGCCGACGATGAGGCCGATGACCAGCAGGACGACCGAGAGCCAGACCATGAGCGGCATCTCGAGGAAGAAGAAAACGGTGCCGATCGTCAGGGCGATGAGCATGATGACGACCGTCGTCCATGCCGCCGGGGAGTGTCCGTGGCCGGGGTCCTCGATGCCGCTCATTGTTCTCCTTCGCATGCAGGTTCGGGGCGGCCGGAGCCGCACCACCAGTCTAGCGGGGCGGGCACCCTCCCCCCGCCCCGGACGCGTCAGCTCGTCGGATCCTCACCGCGGGACAGGTCGTCCCAGGAATCGATGCTGTCGCGGGGGCCGGTCCCCGCGGCCCCCGTCGTGCGGTACTTGCGGCCGCCGGCGCTCCACCGGTGGGCGGTCGCGAGGATGAGGACGCCGCCCAGCACGATGAGGACGGATGCCGCGGCCGTCACCCCGGGCCAGGGCGTCGCCGTGATCCCGGACACGATGCCGGAGATACCCTGCGCGCCGCTGAGGCCCGTGGCATCCGTCACCGGCCCTGCGACGGCGTCGATGGGCTGCTCCGCTGCGATGCGGTACGAGCCCCAGCCGAGCCCCGCCCCCAGGCCGATCGCGACGACCGCGAAGACGTAGCGGAGCGCACGCCCGACGATCGTGAGCGCGAGGCCGAGCGCGAGCGCGGCGAGGCTGAGCGGCGCGAGCACCGCCAGCGCGTCGGCGCCGGGGACCGGGACCGCGAGCTGCGAGCCGTCGTTCAAGGTCGCGTTCAGCCAGGTCTGGGTCGACCCGATGATGCCGACCGCGCCGCCGAGGAGGATCGCCAGCACGGCGGACAGTCGCATCCGGCGCGCGGTGGCCTCGGTCACGAGAACTCGCCGATCACGGGGTCGAGGTCGTCGGCGTCGAAGCACGTGCGGTCGCCGGTGTGGCAGGCGGCCCCGACCTGCTCGACGCTCACGAGGAGGGTGTCGCCGTCGCAGTCGAGGCGCACGCCGCGGACGAACTGCGCGTGGCCGGAGGTGTCGCCCTTGCGCCAGTACTCCTGCCGGGACCGCGACCAGAACGTCACGCGACCCTCGGTCAGCGTGCGGCGGAGGGCCTCGGCATCCATCCACCCCAGCATGAGGACCTCGCGCGTGTCGTGCTGCTGCACGATCGCGGGCACGAGGCCGTCGGCGTTGTAGACGACCCGCGCCATGCGTTCGTCGATCGATCCGGTCATCGCCGCACCTCCACACCCGAGGCCGCGAGGGCCTGTTTCACATTGCCGACGGTCAGCTGGCCGGAGTGGAAGACGGATGCCGCGAGCACCGCGTCGGCGCCGGCCTCGATCGCCGGGGCGAAGTGCGCCGCGTCGCCGGCGCCGCCCGAGGCGATCACGGGCACGGACGAGACCTCGCGCATGAGGGCGACGAGCTCGAGGTCGAAACCGTCCTTCGTACCGTCCGCGTCGATCGAGTTGACGAGGAGCTCGCCCGCACCGCGCTCGATCGCCTCACGCGCCCAGGCGAGCGCGTCGAGGTCGGTCAGGGTGCGGCCGCCGTGGGTCGTGACGGCGAACCCGGAGGCAGTGTGCGGTGCGCGCTTGACGTCGAGCGACAGGACGAGCACCTGCGCGCCGAACCGGTCGGCGATCTCGCCGAGGAGCTCCGGCCGCGCGATGGCCGCCGAGTTCACGCCGACCTTGTCGGCACCGACGCCGAGGAGGCGGGCGACGTCCTCGGCCGAGCGCACGCCGCCGCCGACCGTGAGTGGGATGAAGACCTGCTCGGCGGTGCGCTGCACGACGTCGTAGGTCGTGTCGCGCGCGTCGACGGTCGCGGTGACGTCGAGGAAGGTGATCTCGTCCGCACCCTGCTCGTAGTACCGGCGGGCGAGTTCGACGGGGTCGCCCATCTCGCGCAGGTTCTCGAAGTTGACGCCCTTCACGACCTTGCCGGCGGCCACGTCGAGGCACGGGATGACCCGGCAGACGAGCGACACGTCAGAGCCTCGCGTTGTGGATCGCCGTCACGAGGATCGCGCGGGCGCCGATCTCGTACAGCGCGTCCATGACCTGGTTCACGGTCTTGCGCGGGCTCATGACGCGCACGGCCACCCACTCCGGGTCGCGCAGCGGCGAGATCGTCGGGGACTCGATGCCCGGGGTCAGCGCGACCGCCTGGTCGACGAGGTGCGCCGGCAGGTCGTAGTCGATGAGCACGTAGCGGCGGGCGACCATCACGCCGCGCAGGCGCCGCAGCAGCGTCTCGGTGCCGGGCGCCTCGGTCGGGGCGCCGATGAGGACCGCCTCGGACTCGAGCAGGACGGGGCCGAAGATCTCGAGCCCGGCCTGGCGGAGCGTCGTCCCCGTCGAGACGACGTCGGCGACGGCATCCGCCACCCCCAGCTGCACGGCGGACTCGACCGCTCCGTCGAGGGGCACGAGGTCCACAGCCACGCCGTGCTCGTCGAGGTAGCCGTCGACGAGGCCCGGGTAGGCCGTCGCGACACGCAGACCGTCGAGGTCGGAGAGCTCGGTGAAGCGTCCTGGAGGACCGGCGAATCGGAACGTCGAGCCGCCGAAGCCGAGCTGCTCGATCTCGCGGGCCCCCGGCATCCGGGCGTCCAGCAGCAGGTCGCGGCCGGTGATCCCGACGTCGAGCGCGCCGGAACCGACGTAGGTCGCGATGTCCTTCGGACGGAGGTAGAAGAACTCGACGTCGTTGACGGGGTCGATGACGTGGAGGTCCTTGGGGTCACGTCGGCCGGTGTACCCGGCTTCGGCGAGCATCCCCGCCGTGGTCTCGGCGAGCATGCCCTTGTTGGGGACGGCGATGCGCAGCATGGAACGTCTTTCGGTGTGAGGTATGCGGACGGCGGGAAGGACCGATCAGAGATGTCGGTACACGTCCTCGAGCGTCAGCCCCTTCGCGAGCATCAGCACCTGCAGGTGGTACAGCAGCTGCGAGATCTCCTCGGCCGTCTCGGCGTCGGACTGGTATTCGGCGGCCATCCAGACCTCGGCCGCCTCTTCGACGATCTTCTTGCCGATCGCGTGGACGCCCCGGTCGAGCTGCGCGACGGTTCCGGATCCCTCGGGACGGGTCTGCGCCGTCTCGGTCAGCTCGGAGAACAGTCCGTCAAAGGTCTTCACACCATCCAGGGTACCGGCACGGCGCCGCGGTCCGGTTCCCGTGACGAGGCCGTCAGTGCCGGTGAGCGGATGCCGCGGCCGACCGGAGGGCGCGGATCGCCGCGCCGGGGTCCTCGGCGCCGAACACCGCGGAGCCCGCCACGAACGTGTCGGCCCCGGCCTCCGCCGCCTGCGCGATGGTCGACTCGCCGATACCGCCGTCGACCTGCAACCAGACCTGCGACCCGCGCCGGCGCGCCTCGTCGGCCAGGCGACGGAGCTTCGGCATCTGGTCGGCCATGAAGCTCTGCCCTCCGAAGCCGGGCTCGACGGTCATCACGAGGATCTGGTCGAACTCGTCGAGCACGTCGAAGAGCTGCTCGACGGGGGTCGCCGGCTTCACGGCGACACCGGCGCGCGCCCCGATGTCACGCAGGCGCCGCGCGAGCGCGACGGGTTCGGCGGCCGCTTCGAGGTGGAAGGTGACGGATGCCGCGCCGATCTCGGCGTAGCCCGGCGCCCACCGGTCGGCGTCGCTGATCATGAGGTGCACGTCGAGCGGCACCGGACTGGTCGCCTGGATGCGCTCGACCATCTGCGGGCCGAACGTCAGGTTGGGGACGAAGTGGTTGTCCATCACATCGACGTGGACGAAGTCCGCCGACGCGATGCGGGCGAGCTCGGCCTGCATGTTCACGAAGTCGGCGGCGAGGATGCTGGGGTTGATGCGTACGTCGGAATGGGCCACGTCAGCCATTATCCCGGCGCCCCGTCGTCTTTCCTGCAGAGTCACGAACGGCGCAGGAGCCAGATCGACATGGCGTCGGTCGCGTGACGGTGCGGCCACAGCTGCGCGCGACCGGAACCGTCGGCCGGTGCGGCGAGATCGATGTCGCCGCCGGAGATCTCACGGAGCACCGCGCGGGCGTCGAGCTGGGTGATCTCGGCGCCGAAACGACGCTCGACCTCGGCCACCACACCCGCCGTCTCGGCCAGGTGCGGGGAGCACGTGACGTAGGCGACGACCCCGCCGGGAGCGAGCGCGTCGACCGCCGCGGTGAGGAGCTCGGTCTGCAACTGCGTGAGCTCGGGGACGTCGGCGGGGGCCTTGCGCCACCGCGCCTCGGGGCGCCGACGGAGGGCACCGAGTCCGGTGCACGGCGCGTCGACGAGGATGCGATCGTAGACGCCCCGCCCGGCACGCGAGCGGCCGTCCTCCTCCGACACCGGCACCTCGAGCGGGACCGCGGCGACCGACTGGCGCACCAGTCGCGCGCGTGCCGGGGAGAGCTCGTTCGCCTCGAGCCGGGCGTCGTGCGCGACCGCCTCGGCCGCGAGGACCGCCGTCTTGCCGCCCGGAGCGGCGCACAGGTCGAGCCAGCGCTCGCCCTTGCGGACGGGCAGCGCACGGGACAACGCGAGGGCGGCGAGCTGGGACCCCTCGTCCTGGACGCGCACAGCGCCGCCCGAGGCGCGCACGATGCGATCGGGGTCACCGCCGGCGAGCCGGAAGCCCAGCGGCGAGAACGGCGTGCGATCGGCGTCCGCCGGGATCTCGCCCACGCCCGGGAGGGCCGACAGCGTCACCGTGGGCGCGGCGTTGTCCGCCGCCAGCAGGTCGAGCAGCTCCGCCTCGCGCCCCTCCGCGGCGAGGGCGCGTCGGAAGGCGCGGATGATCCAGACGGGATGGGCAAAGCGCACCGACAGCCGCTCGTCGTCGGAGCGGGCAGCATCCTCGATGCGCGACAGCCACTCCTCCTCGTCCCGCTCGGACACGCGGCGCAGGACGGCGTTCGCGAAACCCGTCGCACGACGTCCGGCGACGCGCCCCACGAGGTCGACCGTCTCGTGGACCGCGGCGTGCGCGGGGACGCGCGTCGCCAGCAGCTGATGCGCCCCCAGCCGCAGCGCGTCCAGGACGGCGGGGTCGATGCCCGAGACCGGGCGTGCCGCGGCGATCTCGATGATCGCGTCGTAGGTGCCCACCCGGCGGAGCGTGCCGTAGGTGAGTTCGGTGGCGAGGGCGGCATCCGCCGTCGAAAGCCGGGCACGCTCGAGTTCGCGCGGGAGCAGGAGGTTGGCGTAGGCGTCCTCCGCACCGACCGCGTGGATGACGGTGTACGCGACGTCGCGTGCGGCGGTCACGACGACTCCCCCGGCAGGTCGACGCGCGGATCGTCGGACCGGAGGCCACGCCACCAGTCCGCGGCGGGCATGGCGCCCTTGCCGGCGGGCTGCACGGTGCGCAGGAGCAGCGTCCCCTCCCCCGTCCCGACGAGCACGTCACGGCCGACGAGGGCGAGCCGGCCGACCTCGAGGCCGGTGTCGGGACCGCGCAGGGCCGCGTGGATCTTCACACGTGCGCCGCCGACGGAGAGGTACGCGCCGGGTTCGGGGGTCGTCCCGCGGAAGCGGTCGACGACCCGGTCGGCGGGCTGCGTCAGGTCGAGCGCACCGTCCGCCTGCGTGAGCTTGGGCGCGAGCGTCGGCTCCCCCTGCTGCGGGGTCGGGGCGGCGGTGCCGTCATCGATCGCGTCGACGACGCCGGACACCAGCTGAGCACCCGAGACCGCCAGGTCGGCGAGCACGTCACCTGCGGTCGCCCCGCGCGGGACGTCGTAGCGCATCTCGTCGTACACGTCGCCCGCATCCAGGGCCGGGACGAGCTGGAACACGGCGGCGCCCGTCACCCGGTCGCCCGCGATGAGCGCGTGCTGCACCGGCGCGGCGCCGCGCCACTTGGGAAGGAGCGAGAAGTGCAGGTTGATCCATCCGTGCCGGGGCGTCGAGAGCAGGGGCTCCCGCACGAGACCGCCGTACGCGACGATGACACCGAGGTCCGCGCCGAGGGCGGCGATCTCGGCGGTCGCCGCTTCGTCGAGCCGGTCGGCCTTGACGACGGTCAGTCCGAGCTCCTCGGCCGCCACCGCGACGGGGGACGGCGTCAGCACGCGCTTGCGTCCGACGGGGGCATCGCGACGGGTGACGACGCCGACGATCTCGTGGGACGAGGCGGCGAGGGCGCGGAGCGAGGGGACGGCCGGTTCGGGGGTTCCGGCGAAAACGACGCGCATTCAGGTCCTCACAGATCGAGCTCGGGCACATCGAGCCGAACCCTGAGTGTAGTCCGCGGCCCCGGACCCCGCCGTCGACCGCGGACGGCGTCGGCGACGACCGAGGCCCGCAGCTGCTCGGCCACCGCCCGCCCGTGCGCGTAGTCGACCCGCACGAGCGCCCGCGCGCCGTCGTCGGTCGGCACCGGCCCCAGCACGCTGAGGGGACCCAGGCCCGGAACCGCCTCGCGCAGCTCGGCGAGGGCGCGGTCGACGGATGCCGCGGCCCCCTCGACGGCGGCGACCCGGACCGTCGGCGGCATGAGCAGCGGCGCCCGATCGGACAGTTCCGCGCGCGCGTAGGCCGCGTGCGTCCAGGTCGCGAGCGCGCGGGCAACCGGACCGGTGACCCCGACGAGGTGGACCGGAGCGCCGGGCGCCGCCAGGGCGGCGGCGTTCGACCACCACCGGAGGCACGACTCGCCGATGCGCAGCTGCTCGGCCATGAGCATCTTGTCGCCGTCCAGGAGGATCACCGCGCGGTACCCACCCTCGGCGGGCGGCTCCGCGCCCCGCGTCGCGATGACGAGGGCGGGACGGGCGTCGACGGACACGACGGGGTGATCGCCGTCGGCGACGACGACCCGGATGCCGGGGAACGCCCGCCCGAGCTCGTCGGCGGTCCGCTCGCTGCCCGACGACACCATCCGGAACCGCGTTCCCTGGCAGTTCGCGCAGGTCCAGTTCGGCGCCGACCGACCGCACCAGCCGCAGTCCGGGGTGGCTCCGGGCCGGCGCGCGCGGAGTGGGCCCGCGCAGTGCCGACACCGCGCCGGGTGACGGCACTCGGCGCACACGAGCACGGGCGAGTACCCCGGACGGGCGACCTGCACGAGCACGGGACCGTGCTGCAGGGCTTCGCGCGCGGCGGCGAAGGCCGCGGACGGTACGCGGGCGCCCCGGTACTCGGCCTCGTGCGTGGCCGACAGGACGACCCGCGGGCTGACGCGACGCTGCGCGGGCAGCTCGCGCACCCAGCCGAGCTGCACGAGACGTTCGACGTCCGTCGTCCGGGTGTGACCGGCGAAGACGAGGGCGGAGTGCTCCTCCTCCTGCCGCACGAGCGCCGCATCGCGGGCGTGGACCCCGGGACTCAGCGGCTCGGCGAGCAGCGGGTCGCCGTCGTCCCACAGGAGGACCGCGCCGACGTCGTGGGCCGGGGCGTAGACGCTCGATCGGTTGCCCACCACGATGCAGGGCGCGGGGCTCAGCATGCGGAGGTAGGTCGCGAAGCGCTCCGGACCCGACCGCCGGGCGTCGTCGCGGATGACGGCGTCCGCCGGCACGAGCGCCGCGAGCGCCTGCAGGACCTGCGACTGGTCGCGGTGGTCCGGCACGACGATGAGCGCGCTCCGGCCGCCGTCCAGGACGAGGGTCGCGAGCGACGCGAGCAGATCCGCCCACGCGCCGCGCAGCTGCCCGGGCGAGGGATGCGGGGGCGCATCCACCGCGAGCCGCTCCCCCGCGAGCACCGCATCGGCGAGCCCGGGGTATGCCGATGCCACCGCACGTGCGCGGGTCGCGGCATCCGGGTCCACCGTCGGCGCCGCGGGCGGCTCCGCGGCCACCCACGCCTTCTCGGCGCGCACCATCCGTTTGGGGACAGCCAGACGCAGGATGTCGCTCGCCGAGCCGGCGGCGCGGTCCGCCACGCGTCGGGCGAGCCGGTAGAGCCCGTCGGGGAGGATCGGGACGAGGGAGACGACCGCGGCGACCTCGGACAGCGGTCTCCCGCCCGGCTCGACCTCGGCGCGCTCGATGACCCAGGCCTCGACCACGCGTCCGGCGCTCCGAAGCGGCACCTTCACACGCACGCCCGGGCGGACGTCCTCCCGGAGGGCGCTCGGGACGGCGTAGTCGAAGAGCCGATCGAGCTGCGGCAGCGGCGAGTCGATGAGGACCCGCGCGACGTCGATCACGGGGTCAGAGACCGGCGGCGGCCCGCAACGCGTCGACGCGGTCGGTGCGCTCCCAGGTGAACTCGGGGAGTTCGCGCCCGAAGTGGCCGTACGCGGCGGTCTGCGCGTAGATGGGACGCAGCAGGTCGAGGTCGTCGATGATCGCCTGCGGACGCAGGTCGAACACGTCGCGGATCGCGGCCGTGATCGCCTCGTCGGAGACGTGACCGGTGCCGAACGTCTCGACGTAGAGCCCGACCGGCGCGGCGCGGCCGATGGCGTACGCCACCTGCACCTCGAGACGATCGGCCAGACCCGCCGCGACCGCGTTCTTGGCGACCCAGCGCATCGCATACGCCGCCGAACGGTCGACCTTGGACGGGTCCTTGCCGCTGAATGCCCCGCCGCCGTGTCGGGCGGCGCCGCCGTAGGTGTCGATGATGATCTTGCGTCCCGTCAGGCCCGCATCGCCCTTCGGACCGCCGACGACGAAGGGGCCTGCCGGGTTGATGACGTACCGGACGTCCGAGACGTCGAGCCCCGTCTGGGCGAGGACGGGGTCGATGACCTCGGCCTGGACCGCCGCGCGGAGCGCCGGCAGCGAGATGTCGGGGTGGTGCTGCGTCGACAGCACCACGGTGTCGACGGTGCGCGGGGTCGTGCCCTCGTACCCGAGCGTGACCTGCGTCTTGCCGTCGGGACGGAGGAAGGGCAGAGCGCCGCTGCGGCGGGCGTCGGTCAGCCGCTCGGCGAGGCGGTGCGCCGTCCAGATCGCGGTCGGCATGTACTGCGGCGTCTCGTTCGTGGCGTAGCCGAACATGATGCCCTGATCGCCCGCCCCGAGCGCGTCGACGGGGTCCACCGAACCGCCTTCGCGGTGCTCGAGCGCGTTGTCGACACCCGCGGCGATGTCGCCGGACTGCTCGCCGATCGAGACCGTCACGCCGCAGGAGTCGCCGTCGAAGCCGGTCTCGGACGAGGTGTAGCCGATGCGGTTCACGACACGACGGACGATCCCGGGGATGTCGACGTAGCCGTCGGTGCGCACCTCGCCCGCGACATGGACGAGCCCCGTGGTGACGAGGGTCTCGACGGCGACGCGGCTGCCGGGGTCGACCTCGAGCAGGGCGTCGAGGATGCTGTCGGAGATCTGGTCGCAGATCTTGTCGGGGTGACCTTCGGTCACGGACTCCGACGTGAACAGGCGCAGCGCGGTCATCGGTCCTCCAGAGGGCGGATCGGGGGTGTGGAAACCATCATGCCCGCGGTCCCCGACACCGGGGATTCGCGGGCATGAGGATGACGCCGTGTGGCGCCCGGGTCATGACGTCGAGGTCACTCGGCCGCGCGCAGGCGCAGCTTGTCCTCGTGGATCTCGTGGAGGGCGATCGTGAGGGGCTTGTCCTCGACGTTCGAGTCGACGAGGGGGCCCACGTTGTCGAAGAGGTTGCCCTCGTGGAGGTCCGAGTAGTAGTCGTTGATCTGACGCGCACGCTTGGATGCGTAGATCACGAGCTGGTACTTCGAGTCGACCTTGTCGAGCAGTGCGTCGATGGGCGGGTCGATGATGCCCTGGTCACGGTTGGCCATGGTGGTCCTCCAGGATCGGTGAGGCGAGAAGACTGCACGGACGCGCGTGTGCGCGGCGCGGCATCCCGCCAGTCTACAGGGCGCGCGGTGGTTCCGCCGCGCGGGCGGTCACCGGCTGAGCAGCTGCCGCTTCGAGCTCAGCACTCCGGTGTCGAACCCGGCGAGGTGGAGCCCGCCGTGGAAGCGCGCGTGCTCGATCTTGACGCAGCGGTCCATGACGACCGACAGTCCCGCGTCCGCGGCGATCTTCGCGGCTCCCTCGTGCCACGAGCCGAGCTGCAGCCAGAGGGTCGAGGCACCGGCATCCACCGCCTCCTGGGCGACGCCCGGCAGGTCGTCGTGCTTTCGGAACACGTCGACGATGTCGGGGGCGACGGGGAGGTCGGCGAGCGAGGCGTACGCGGGCTGCCCGAGGATCTCAGTGGCCCGCGGGTTGACGTAGTACACGTCGTACGGCGAACTCCCCCGCAGGTAAGTCGCGACGAAGTAGCTCGCCCGCGCCGGGTTGTCGGAGGCGCCGACGATCGCGATCGTCTTCGCGCGGCGGAGGATCTCGAACCGCTCCTGCGCTCCGGCCGACGGCCACGTGCGGGGGGCGGAGTGGTGCCCGGCGGGCGTGGGCAGGGCGCACGCGTTCGTGTCGCTCATCGGCTGACTCCTGTGGCTCGGGTGAGGGCCTGATCGAGGTCCCAGATGATGTCCTCGGGGTCTTCGAGACCGACCGAGATGCGGATGAGGTCGGCGGGGACGCCGGCGGCGACGAGCTGCTCGGCGCTCAGCTGCTGGTGCGTCGTCGAGGCGGGGTGGATGACGAGGGTCCGCGCGTCGCCGATGTTGGCCAGGTGGGAGGCGAGCTGCAGCGCGTCGATGACGGCCTCACCGGCGCGGCGTCCCGCGGCCACCCGCTCCGCCTCGGTCGACGTCTCGTCGCCCGCCTTCACGCCGAACGCGAAGACCGACCCCGGTCCGAGCGGCAGGTACTTCTGCGCCCGCGCGTGGTGCGGATGACCGGGAAGCCCCGCCCACGTCACGAACGAGACGCGGGGGTCGGAGTCCAGCCACTCGGCGACGATGCGCGCATTCGCGAGATGCGCGTCGATGCGCTGCGGCAAGGTCTCGACGCCCTGCAGCAGCAGGAACGCGGAGTGCGGGCTGAGCGCCGCACCGATGTCGCGGAGCTGCTCGGTGCGGAGCTTGGTGAGGAAGCCGTACTCGCCGAAGTTGTCCCACCAGCGGATGCCGCCGTAGGAGGCCACCGGCTCGGTCATCTGCGGGAACTTCCCGTTGCCCCAGTCGAACGTCCCCTTCTCGACGACCACGCCGCCGAGGGTGGTGCCGTGCCCGCCGAGGAACTTGGTGACCGAATGGATGACGATGTCCGCGCCGTGCTCGAGCGGCCGGGCGAGGTAGGGGGTCGCGAGGGTCGAGTCGACGACGAGCGGGATGCCGGCCGCGTGAGCGACCTCGGCGAGCCCCTCGATGTCGGCGATCTCGCCCGACGGGTTGCCGATCGTCTCGACGTAGAGGACCTTCGTCTCGGGCCGGATCGCCGCGGCGTAGTCGGCCGGATCGCTCGAGGCGACGAACGTGGTGTCGACGCCGAAGCGGCGGAGCGTCACGTCGAGCTGCGTGACGGTGCCGCCGTAGAGCTGCGCCGACGCGACGACGTGGTCGCCGACGCCGACCAGGGCGGCGAACGTGATGAACTCCGCACTCATCCCCGACGCCGTCGCGACCGCGCCGATCCCACCCTCGAGCGATGCGAGGCGCTCCTCGAGCGCGGCGACGGTGGGGTTGCCGATGCGGGAGTAGATGTTGCCGTACTTCTGCAGCGCGAAGAGGTTCGCGGCATCCGTCGCGTCGTCGAAGACGAACGAGGAGGTCTGGTAGATCGGCACGACGCGGGCGCCGGTGGCGGCATCCGGGGTCCCTCCGGCGTGAAGGGCGCGGGTGCGGAAGCCGAAGCGGTGTTCGTCGGTCATGTCTTCTCTCTCGGGATGCCGCGTGTCAGGCCGCGGCGAGGGCGGCGGCGATCTCTGCGACGGCGTCGGGGTTCTGCAGCGACGTGGTGTCGCCGAGCGGCGCGGGCTCGCGGCCGGCACGGCGGTCCTGCTCCGCCTGCCACAGCTGGGCGAGCAGGCGGCGGAGGATCTTGCCGGAACGGGTCTTCGGCAGGTCCGGGACGACGACCACATGGCGGGGCTTGGCGACCGGCCCGATTTCGCGCGCGACGTGCGCGCGGAGGTCGGCGGCATCCGGCCTCCCCGCCCCGGACGGGACGACGAAGGCCGCGACCGCGTGGCCGGTGACGGGATCGGCGACACCCGTCGTGCCCGCCTCGCCCACCGTCTCGTGCGCCACGAGCACCGATTCGATCTCGATCGTCGACAGACGGTGACCGGAGACGTTCACGACGTCGTCGAGTCGTCCGAGGATGCGGATGTGGCCGTCGGCGTCGCGGGTCGCGCCGTCGCCGGCGACGTAGTAGCCGCCGTACTCCCCGTGCCCGGCGTAGGCCGACCAGTACGCGTCGCGGTAGCGGTCCGGGTCACCCCACACGGTCCGCGCCATGCCCGGCCAGGGGCGGCGCACGACGAGCGTTCCCGAGCGTCCCGGCGGGACCTCGCGGCCTTCGGCGTCCACGACGGCCGCGTCGATCCCCGGCAGCGGGACGGTCGCAGAGCCGGGCTTCAGGGTCGTGACGCCGGGCAGCGGGGCGATCATCGCCGCACCGGTCTCGGACTGCCACCACGTGTCGACGACGGGCACCTCGTCGCGGCCGAACGTGCGACGGAACCACACCCACGCGGCAGGGTTGATCGCCTCGCCCACGGTGCCGAGCAGGCGGATGCGAGACAGGTCGTGACCGGCCGGGAGCGCGTCGCCGAACCAGGTCATGAAGGTGCGGATGAGGGTGGGCGCCGTGTAGTAGACGGTCACCCCGTAGCGCTCGATGATCTCCAGATGACGCTCGCGGTGCGGCGCATCGGGCGTCCCCTCGTAGATGACCTGGGTGAGACCGTTCGAGAGCGGGCCGTAGATCTCGTAGGTGTGCGCGGTGACCCAGGCGAGGTCGGCGGTGCACCAGTGCACGTCGTCGGGCTTCGCGTCGAAGTGGGCCCAGTGCGCCCAACTCGCGTGCGTGAGGTACCCGCCCGAGGTGTGCACGAGGCCCTTCGGCCTGCCCGTCGTGCCGGAGGTGTAGATGATGAAGAGCGGATGCTCCGCCTCGAACGCCGGCGCCGCGTGGACGGGCGCTGCCGTGTCGACCACCTCGTGCCACCAGACGTCGCGACCCGGGGTCCACGCGACCTCGTCGCCGGTGCGCCGGACGACCAGCACGTGCTCGAGGGCCGGCAGTCCCGCAGCCGCGGTGTCGGCGGCGGACTTCACCTCGACCGCTCCCCCGCGGCGGAACTGCCCATCGCTCGTGACGAGCAGCTTCGCGCCGGTGTCCTCGAGGCGGAACCGCAGCGCCTCGGCCGAGAACCCGCCGAACACGAGCGAATGCACGGCGCCGATCCGTGCGCACGCGAGGGTGATCACGACCGTCTCGACGAGGACCGGCAGGTACACGACGACGCGATCGCCCGGACGGATGCCGAGGGCGGTGAGCGCGTTCGCCGCCTGCGACACCCGACGCTGCAGGTCCGCGTACGTGACGGCGGTGCGGTCGCCGGGCTCGCCTTCGAAGTAGAGAGCGACCTTCTCACCTCGCCCGGCGGCGACGTGGCGGTCGACGCAGTTCACGGCGACGTTCAGGGTGCCCCCGTCGAACCAGCAGGCGACCGGGACGGCCAGTGTGCCGTCGTCGGAGCGGGCGGGGGGCTGCCAGTCGAGCGCGGTGTGCCAGGGGGTCGTCCAATCCAGGCGCCGCGCGGCACGCTCCCAGAAGGCCAGGGGATCCGCGGCAGCCTCCCCGTACGCACCGGCGGTCACGTTGGCCTGCGCGGCGAACGTGGGCGGCGCCGGGTAGGCGCGGGTCTCGACGAGGCGCAGCTCGTCGTCTGCGGTCGTCGAAGTCATGACCACTTCCGCAGGACACGGCGCTGGAGCAGGGTGACGAGCGCGTTCGAGAGCACCCCGAGGCCCGCCAGGATCACGATCGCCAGGAAGATGCGGTCGACGCGTCCCGTGCTCTGCGAATCGGTAAGCAAGTATCCGAGACCCATCGAGGCGGAGATGAGCTCCGCGGCGACGAGGAACAACCACGCCTGCGCGAGCGCTAGGCGCAGACCTGAGACAAGAGAGGGCACGGTCGCGGGCAGCTGGACCGTGCGGAACAGCCCCCACCCGCGGAGACCGAACGAGCGCGCCATCTCGACGAGGTGCGGATCCACATGGCGGAGGGCGCCCGCGACGGTCGTGAAGACCGGGAAGAACGCGCCGATCGCCACCAGCGTCACCTTCGGCTCCTCGCCGATGCCCATCCACAACAGCAGGAGCGGCACCAACGCCAGCGAAGGAATCGCGCGGAACCCCGCGAGGATCGGGCTGAGGAGGACGTCCCCGGAACGGGTCAGCCCGACGACCGCGGCGACGGCAAGGCCCACGACCGACCCGACCGCGAAGCCGAGGGCGACGCGCTGCACCGAGATCGCGATATGACGCCAGAGCGTGCCGTCCTCGGCGAGACGGACCGCCGCGTTCACCACGTCGACTGGGGCCGGCAGGCGATAGGTCGGGATCACCCCGAACGCCGTCACCGCCTGCCACAGCGCGAGGAGGGCGACGGGGACGACGAGACCGCCTACGACGCGGACGCTCGTGCGGGACCAGAACGGCCGCACCGCCGCCGCGCCCGAGGGCGCCGCGGCGGTGGTGGTCGCCTCTGCGGAGGCCGTCACGATCAGCCTGCGGCCTTCTCGGCGAACGTCGGCTCGATGATCGTGTCGAGCGCCGTGTCCACGGCATCCTGCCCACCGGTCACCGCGTCGGAGTCGACGAGCACCGGAGCGATCTTCTCGAGGACCGCCAGCTGGGCGTCGCCGGGGATGGCGCTGACGTCGAGGTTCGAGCGCTCGGAGATGACGGTGGTCGCGACGGCGGGGTCGATCCCGGCGACCTCGGCGAGGAGCGCCGCGGTCTCGTCGGGGTTCGCCAGAGCCCACTCGCGGGCTTCCTCGTATGCGTTGACGACGACCTGCGCGACATCGGCGTGGTCGGTGAGGAAGTCCTCGGTCGCGTTGAGGAAGCCGTACGAGTTGAAGTCGACGTTCCGGTAGATCAGCTTGTCGTCCGACTCGACCTCGGCGGCCGCCATGATCGGGTCGAGACCGGCCCACGCGTCGACCGATCCGCCATCGAGGGCCGAGCGGCCGTCGGCGTGCTGCAGGTTCTGCACCTCGACGTCGGAGACGCTGAGTCCGGCCGTCTCGAGCGCCTGCAGCAGGAAGAAGTACGGGTCGGTGCCGCTGGTCGCCGCGACCTTCTTGCCCTTCAGGTCGGCGACCGAGGTGATGTCGCTGTCGGGGCCGACGACGATCGCCGACCATTCGGGCTGCGAGTAGACGTCGATGACCTTGATCGGCGAGCCGTTGGCGCGGGCCAGCAGCGCGGCGGAGCCGGCCGTGGAGCCGACGTCGAGCGAACCGGCGCGCAGCAGCTCGTTGGCCTTGTTCGACCCGGCGGACTGCGTCCACTCGACGTCGACGTCGTCGCCGAGCGCCTTCTCGATGAGGCCCTGGTCTTTCACGACGAGGCTCAGCGGGTTGTAGGTCGCGAAGTCGATCGACAGCGTGTCGGTGGACCACTCTCCCGTGCTCTCGGTGGTGGAGGCGGCGTTCTCGCCGGCGAGGCACCCCGTGGCCATGAGCATCACCGCTCCCGCCACGACGATCGTGGGGGCGGTGCGGCGGATGACGGTGCTCATCGGGTCTCCTGAGGGGTCGAGCGGTGGGTGTCGACGCCGAGTCCGTCGAGGAGCTCGGCGCGGAGGTCCGTGAAGCCGCGATCGGCGCGGTCACGGGGGCGGATGCCGGGGACCTCGATCACGCGTGCGATCGAGGATTCCGGGGATCCGGCGTCGATCGCACGCAGCTGCAGCACGCGGTCGGCGAGGTAGAGGGCTTCCTCGACGTCGTGCGTCACGAGGACGACGGTCGTCGGTTCGGCGGAGTGGACGTCGAGGAGGAGATCCTGCATCCGCAGCCGCGTGAGCGCGTCGAGGGCGCCGAACGGCTCGTCGAGCAGCAGCACCTCGGGTCCGCGGGCGAGGGCGCGCGCGAGGGATGCGCGCTGCGCCATCCCCCCGGAGACCTCGCTCGGGCGACGCGTCGCGGCGGAGGTCAGCCCCACGAGGTCGAGCAGCTCGGCGACGCGGGCTCTCGTCGCGGCGCGCGCGGTGCCGCGCGGCATCCCGAGTTCGACGTTCTCGGCGATGCTGCGCCACGGCAGCAGGCGCGGCTCCTGGAAGGCCACGGCGGTGCGCTCGTCGGTGTCGCGGAGCGGCGTGCCGTCGACGGTCACCGACCCCGCGGTCGGGGTGTCGAGGCCCGCCAGCAGACGCAGGAGCGTGGACTTGCCGCACCCGGACGGACCGACGACGGCGACGATCTCCCCGGGGTCGATCGTCAGGTCGACGCCGCGGAGCACCGGGACCGCGCCGTTCGCGCCGGCGAAGGTGCGTTCCACACCCGCGAGCGACACCGCCCCGGGTGCCGCGGCGGGACTCGACGCAGGCGCGGTGGCGGTCAGGACGGTGGACATGCGTCCAGCTTTCCGGACCGCCGCCGTCCCGCCTCATCGGCTGTAACGGTCTGAAACGAACCGTTCCCAGCGGGCGTCAGCGGGCGAGGTCCGCCACTTCGGCGGCAGCCCGGGCGACGTCGTCGTTCACGACGCGGTAGTCGAACTCGCCCTGCGAGGCCAGCTCGACCCGGGCGGTCTTCAGGCGCCGTGCGCGCTCCTCCTCGCCCTCGGTGCCCCGCCCCACGAGGCGGTTCACGAGCTCGTCCCAGCTCGGCGGCAGAAGGAAGACGAGCGTCGCGTCCGGCGCCGCGGCGCGCACCTGACGCGCGCCCTGCAGGTCGATCTCGAGGAGGACCGTACGGCCCTCCGCAAGGGCGGCGTCGATGGGACGGCGCGGCGTGCCGTACCGGTAGGCGTTGTGGACGGTCGCGTGCTCGAGGAGCTCGCCGTCGCGCACCATCCGGTCGAACTCGGCATCGTCGACGAAGAAGTAGTGCTCCCCCTCGACTTCGCCCGGCCGCGGCGGCCGCGTCGTCGCCGAGACGGACAGCAGGATCTCGGGGTGGTGCTCCTTGATGTGCGCGGCGACGGTGCCCTTGCCGACCGCGGTCGGGCCGGCCAGGACGATCAGCCGGCTGCGCTCGGCGCGCGCCCGCGGCTCGGGCAGGCGGCGGTCGAGGTACTCCTGCAGCACCTGACGCTGACGGATGCCGAGACCGCCGATCTTCTTCACCGGTGCGATCTGGAGGTCGGCGAGGATCCGGTCGCGCTTGCCCTCGCCGATGGCGGGGATCGCGGTCAGGAACTCGGTCACGCGCATGGCGGCCGCCGCGGACTGGGGCTCGGCCCACGCGCGTCGCAGGAGGTCCTGCGGGCTGATGACGCGCGTCGAGACGTCGCGCTTGAGCGCGGCGCGCTCGCGGCGCGCCGCCACCGCGCGTCGCGATGCGGCGGCGCGGTCGACCTCGGGAGGGGTGCGGGAGTCAGGCATGTCGTGCGTCCTGGAGTTCGGAGTTGTGGGTGTCGATGGCCGCGCCGATCCCGTCGGGACCCGCGCCGAGGATGCTGCGGCTCGCACTGGCGAGCACCTGCGGAGCGAGCGGACCGAACCGCTCGGTGATGTCGCGCAGGCGGGCACCCTGCGCGCCGAACCCCGGGGCGAGGATCGATGCGCGATGCAGCGAGGCATCCGACAGTCCGAGGTCGGCGCGTTCCACTGTAGCCCCGACGACGAACCCCACCGGCCCGAACCTGTCATCCCCGACGACGGCCGAGGCGTTGGCGGCTCCGGCATGCTGGGCGACCCAGTCGGCCACCGTCTGGCCGCGCTCCGCATCGACCGCCGTGACCTCGGCGGACTGGAGGCCGGCCGCCTCGGGGTTGCTCGTGGCGGCGAGGACGTAGACACCCTTGCCCGCACGCACGGCGGTCGCGATCGTGCCGCGCAGGGAGTCCGGGCCGAGGTACGGGCTGACCGTCACGGCATCCGACTCCAACGGGGATCCGGCCGCCAGCCACGCCTCGGCGTAGCCGTCCATCGTCGTGCCGATGTCGCCGCGCTTGGCGTCGGCGATCACCACGAGGCCCGCGGCGCGCGCCGTGCCGATGACCTCCTCGAGGGCGGCGAACCCCGCCGACCCGTACCGCTCGAAGAACGCCACCTGCGGCTTGACGACGCCGACGCGGGTGCGCGCGGCATCCACCACCCGCAGGCCGAACTCGCGGACACCCGCAGCGGATGCCGGGAGCCCCCACGCGTCCAGGAGGGACGCGTGGGGGTCGATCCCGACGCACAGCGGGCCGCGGGCGTCGACCGCCGCGGCCAGCCGTGAACCGAATGAGGTCACACCGCCGCCTTCCGGTCGGCGGCATACTCCTGGAGGCTCCGGACCGCGAAGCCCTCGCGGAGGACCGGCATCGCGGATACCGCGGCGCCGAGGACGGCCATCGTCGTGAACAGCGCCTTGTCGGCGGCCACGGCGGCGGCGCGGATCTCGTACCCGTCGGCGCGGGCGATGCCGCCCGAGGGCGTGTTCACGACGATGTCGATCTCGCCCGCGTTGATGAGGTCGACGACGTTCGACTCCCCCGAGTCCTGCGTCTCGGAGTACTTCGAGACGACCTCCACCCGGATGCCGTTGCGGGCCAGGATCTCGGCCGTACCCTCGGTGGCGATGAGCGTGTAGCCGAGCTCCTGCAACCGGTGGGCGGGCAGGATCACGGCGCGCTTGTCGTCGTCGGCGACCGACAGGAACACGGTGCCCGAGGTCGGCATCCCACCGTACGCGGCCGCCTGGCTCTTCGCGAACGCCGTCGGGAAGTCCCGGTCGATGCCCATGACCTCGCCCGTCGAGCGCATCTCGGGACCGAGGACCGAGTCCACGGTGCGACCGTCTGCGGTCCGGAACCGCTTGAACGGCAGCACGGCCTCCTTGACGGCGACCGGAGCGTCCAGCGGCACCCGCGAGCCGTCCTGCTCGGGCAGGAGACCCTCGGCGATGAGCTCGGCGATCGACGCGCCCGCCATGATGCGGCTGGCGGCCTTGGCCATCGGGATGCCGAGGGCCTTGGACACGAACGGCACGGTGCGCGATGCGCGCGGGTTGGCCTCGATGACGTACAGAACGCCGGCCGAGACCGCGAACTGCACGTTCAGCAGGCCCCGCACCCCGACCCCCTCGGCGATCGCGTGGGTCGCGGTGCGCACGCGGTCGATCTCGCCGCGTCCGAGCGACATCGGCGGCAGGGTGCACGACGAGTCGCCGGAGTGGATGCCGGCCTCCTCGAGGTGTTCCATGACGCCGCCGATGTAGAGCTGCTCGCCGTCGAAGAGCGCGTCGACGTCGATCTCCACGGCGTCGTCGAGGAAGCGGTCGACGAGCAGCGGCGCGTCCTCGCGGATGATCGCCTGGTCGGCGATGCGGACGAAGTAGTCGCGCAGGCTCTCGGTGTCGTAGACGATCTCCATGCCGCGCCCGCCGAGCACGAAGCTCGGGCGCACCAGGACGGGGTATCCGATCTCCTCGGCGATCGCGATGGCGCCCGCCTCGTCGGTGGCCGTGCCGTGGCGAGGCGCCATGAGTCCCGCCCGGTCGAGCAGCTGCGAGAACTGCTCGCGCTCCTCGGCGATGTCGATCGCGGCGGGCTTCGTGCCGAGGATGGTGTACCCGGCCGCCTCGATGCCCTTCGCGAGGCCCAGCGGCGTCTGCCCGCCGAGCTGACAGATGACACCGACGATCTCGCCCGACTGCGCCTCTGCGTGCAGCACCTCGAGGACGTCCTCGAGCGTGAGCGGCTCGAAGTAGAGCCGGTCGCTCGTGTCGTAGTCGGTCGAGACCGTCTCGGGGTTGCAGTTGACCATGATGGTCTCGAATCCGGCATCCGACAGCGCGAAGGACGCGTGGACGCATGAGTAGTCGAACTCGACGCCCTGGCCGATGCGGTTCGGGCCCGAGCCGATGATGACGACCTTGCGGCCCTCGCTCGGCGTGACCTCGGTCTCGCGGTCGTACGAGGAGTAGTGGTACGGCGTGAGTGCGGGGAACTCCCCCGCGCACGTGTCGACGGTCTTGTAGACCGGGCGCAGTCCGATGCCGTGACGGATGCCGCGCACCTCCGCTTCGCCGAGGCCGCGGAGTTCTGCGATCTGAGCATCGCTGAAGCCGTGGTCCTTCGCGAGGCGCAGGACGTCCTCGGTCAGCTCGTCGGCCTCGCGGATGTACTCGGCCACCTCGTTGATGAGGATCATCTGATCGAGGAACCACGGGTCGATCGCCGTGGCCTCGAACGCCTGCTCGAGCGTCGCGCCCTTGCGGAGCGCCTGCTGCAGCACGACGATCCGGCCGTCGGTCGGGGTCTTCGCGATCTCGAGGAGCTCCTCCACCGAGCGCTCCTCGGGGCCCCAGTGGAAGCTCGAGCCGCGCTTCTCGAGGGAGCGCAGCGCCTTCTGCAGGGCGGTCGTGTAGTTGCGGCCGATCGCCATCGCCTCACCCACCGACTTCATGGTGGTCGTCAGCGTCGTGTCGGCGGCGGGGAACTTCTCGAAGTTGAACCGGGGCACCTTGACGACGACGTAGTCGAGCGTCGGCTCGAAGCTCGCCGGCGTTGCCTTCGTGATGTCGTTGGGCACCTCGTCGAGCCGGTAGCCGATCGCGAGCTTCGCGGCGAGCTTGGCGATCGGGAAGCCGGTCGCCTTCGAGGCGAGGGCCGACGAGCGGGAGACACGCGGGTTCATCTCGATGACGATGATGCGGCCGGTCTGCGGGTCGACGGCGAACTGGATGTTGCAGCCGCCGGTGTCGACGCCGACGGCGCGGATGATGTCGATGCCGATGTCGCGGAGCTTCTGGTACTCGCGATCGGTGAGCGTCAGCGCCGGCGCCACGGTGATCGAGTCGCCCGTGTGCACGCCGACAGGGTCGACGTTCTCGATCGAGCACACGACGACCGTGTTGTCGGCGGTGTCGCGCATGAGCTCGAGCTCGTACTCCTTCCATCCGAGGATCGACTCTTCCAGGAGCACCTCGGTCGTGGGAGAGTCGCGCAGGCCCGCGCCGCCGATGCGGCGGAGGTCCTCCTCGTCGTACGCGAAGCCGGAGCCCAGCCCGCCCATCGTGAAGGAGGGGCGGACCACGAGCGGGTAGCCCAGCTCGGCGGCGCCGGCGAGCAAGTCGTCCATCGTGTGCGCGATGACGCTGCGGGCGACATCGGCGCCGGACTCGAGGACGAGCTCCTTGAAGACCTGACGGTCCTCGCCCTTGCGGATGGCGTCGACCTTCGCGCCGATGAGCTCGACGCCGTACTTCTCGAGGATGCCGCGGTCGTGCAGCGCCATCGCGGCGTTGAGCGCCGTCTGGCCGCCGAGGGTCGGCAGGATCGCGTCGGGCTTCTCCTTGGCGATGATCGTCTCGATGACCTCGGGGGTGATCGGCTCGACGTAGGTGGCGTCGGCGAAGTCGGGGTCGGTCATGATCGTGGCCGGGTTCGAGTTCACCAGGATGACGCGCACGCCCTCCTCGCGGAGGACCCGGCACGCCTGGGTGCCGGAGTAGTCGAACTCGCAGGCCTGACCGATGACGATCGGGCCCGATCCGATGACGAGGACGCTGTTGATGTCGTCGCGCTTAGGCATTCTGGGTCGTCTCCTGAGTGGCGATCACGAGGTCGCGGAAGCGGTCGAAGAGGTAGTTGGCGTCGTGCGGGCCGGCGGCGGCCTCGGGGTGGTACTGCACGCTGAACGCCGGGAGGTCGAGGGCGCGCAGGCCCTCCACCACGTTGTCGTTGAGACCGACGTGGCTCACCTCGACGCGGCCGTAGCCGTTCGGGCTGTCGATGACGCCCTCGATGGGCGCGTCGACGGCGAACCCGTGGTTGTGCGCCGTGATCTCGACGCGACCGGTCGTCTTGTCGAGGACGGGCTGGTTGATGCCGCGGTGCCCGAAGGGCAGCTTGTACGTGCCGAACCCGAGGGCGCGGCCGAACAGCTGGTTGCCGAAGCAGATGCCGAAGAAGGGCAGGCGCGCATCCAGCACCTCGCGCAGCA
The DNA here is from genome assembly GCF_049545465.1 of Microbacterium sp. NPDC079356. Classification (NCBI taxonomy): domain Bacteria; kingdom Bacillati; phylum Actinomycetota; class Actinomycetes; order Micrococcales; family Microbacteriaceae; genus Microbacterium; species Microbacterium sp. NPDC079356. The sequence continues at coordinate 592,090 of NZ_JBMWDN010000001.1, forward strand.
GCGCGACGTGACGGTCGGATGCCGCGGGGTCGCCGGGGCCGTTCGAGTAGAAGACCGCCACCGGGTCGATCGCCTGGATGTCGGCGAACGTGATCGACTGCGGCAGGACGTGCACCTCGAACCCGCGGGCGGCGAGGTTGTTGACGGTGGCCTGCTTGACGCCGAGGTCGAGGATCGCGAGGTTGCCGATCTTCTCGCCCACCGCCCGGGTCACCTCGGCGGCGGCGACCGAGACGTCGGCGGACAGGTTCTGCCCGCTCATCTCGGGCGCCTCGCGCACGATGCGCAGCTGCTCGTCGTCGGTGAGGGATGCGGCATCCCCCGAGAAGACGCCGCCGCGCATGGACCCGGCCGAACGGAGCACACGCGTCACCGCGCGGGTGTCGACGCCGCTGATCCCGACGATGCCGTCGCGGACGAGGGCGTCTTCGAGCGAGTGGTCGGCGCGCCAGTTCGAGACGATGCGCGACGGGTCGCGGAGGACGTAGCCCGACACCCAGATGCGGCGCGACTCGTGGTCCTCGCCGTTCATGCCGGTGTTGCCGATGTGGGGCGCGGTCTGCAGGACGATCTGACCCGCGTAGGACGGGTCGGTGATCGTCTCCTGGTAACCGGTCATCGCGGTGGCGAAGACGACCTCGCCAAGGGTGGTGCCGCGCGCGCCGTAGGCGTGACCGGGGTGGCGGGAACCGTCTTCGAGGACGAGGACGGCGGGTTCGGGAGCCTGGAATCTCTGAATGCTCATGCGTCGCTTCCGGGAGTCTGCTGGGGGGAGGTGGGAGTCGGGGTGGCGGGGAGGATCCCGGCGATCGCGTCGGCGAGCGAGCGGGCCGAGGTGTCCTGCGGGCGGAGGTAGCTGTCGACGAGGGTGCCCTCGGGTGTCGTCCACGCGACCCGGACGAGCCCGTCGCGCTCGACGACCCGGTCGATGGCGACGGTGGCCTGTCCCGCGTCGACGAGGCGGTCCGCCGCGAGGAAGACCCGCGGCTGGCCGGTCAGATCGAGCGCGACGCCGCGGTCGGTGACGGTGACGTCGACGCGCGAGCGGAAGGCGAGCCCGCGGATCGCGAGCCGCTCGAGCGGCTCGTCGTGGCGCGTCGTCGCGACGTACAGTCCCTCGGACCGCAGTCGCGTCGTGGCGCCGGCCGGTGCCTCGCCGACGGGAGCGGTCAGACCCGCATCCCGCCGGGATCGTCGTCGCCACGCGATGAGGCCCGCGAGGATCAGGAGCGCCGCGACCGCCGCCATGATGAGGCCGGCGGCCTCGCGGCTCACGGGGCGACCTCGTCGACGACGACGCCGTCGGCCACGGTCTGTCGCCCGCGGAAGAACGTCGCACGCACCTCGCCCGGCAGCTCCCGCCCGAGGTAGGGCGAGTTGACGCTCCGGCCTCGCAGGTCGTCGGTGCCGAACACGCGGACCGGGTGCGCGTCGTAGAGGGTGAGGGATGCCGGGGCGCCGACCGCGAGCGGCGCGCCGGCGTCGGCGAGGCGGCCGATGCGGGCCGGAGCGGTCGACATGACGCGCGCCACGTCGGCCCACTCCAGCAGACCGGTCTCGATCATCGCGGCGTGGACGACGCGGAGCGCCGATTCGAGCCCCACCATGCCGTTCGCCGCCGCCTGCCACTCGCACGTCTTCGCCTCGGCGGGGTGCGGCGCGTGGTCGGTCGCGACGATGTCGATCGTGCCGTCGGCGAGACCCTCGCGAACGGCCATCACGTCCTCGTCGCGCCGCAGCGGCGGGTTCACCTTGAACCGCGGGTCGTAGCCGCGGACGAGCTCCTCGGTGAGCAGCAGGTGGTGGGGCGTGACCTCGGCGGTCACGTGGATGCCGCGCTTCTTGGCCCACCGGATGAGGTCGACCGATCCCGCGGTGGAGAGGTGGCACACGTGCAGGCGCGATCCGACGTGCTGGGCCAGCAGCACGTCGCGGGCGATGATCGACTCCTCGGCGACCGCCGGCCAGCCGGTCAGCCCGAGCTCCGCCGAGACGGTGCCCTCGTTCATCTGCGCGCCCTCGGTGAGCCGCGGGTCCTGCGCGTGCTGCGCGACGACGCCGTCGAAGGACTTCACGTACTCCAGCGCGCGCCGCATGATGAGCGGGTCGAAGACGCAGAAGCCGTCGTCGCTGAAGACGCGGACGCGGGCACGCGACGACGCCATGGCGCCGAGCTCGGCGAGCCGCTCCCCCTTCTGCCCGACCGTGACGGCGCCGATCGGCTGCACGTGGACGTAGCCCGCGGCCTCGCCGAGGGCGAGCTCCTGTTCGACGACGCCGGCCGTGTCGGCGACGGGTGAGGTGTTCGGCATCGCGAAGACGGTCGTATAGCCGCCCGCGGCAGCCGCCCGCGATCCGGTGAGGATCGTCTCGGACGCCTCGTAACCGGGCTCGCGGAGGTGGGTGTGCAGATCGACGAGTCCCGGCAGCGCGATCAGGCCGTCGGCATCCACCGTCCGCGCCCCGGCGGCGCTGAGTCCGGAGCCCAGCTCGGCGATGACACCGTCCCGGATCAGGATGTCGGCGGCGATGCCGCCGTCGATCCGCGCTCCGCGGATGAGGGTGGTCTCGGTCATCGGGCCTCCTCCTGTGCGTCGTGGGTGGGTTGCTCCCCCGCCAGGAGCAGGTAGAGCGCCGCCATGCGCACCGACACCCCGTTCGCGACCTGTTCGAGAACGGTCGAGCGTGGCGAATCGGCGGCGTCGGCGGAGATCTCCAGACCCCGGTTCATGGGCCCGGGATGCAGGACAATGCTATCGGTCGGCAGGGCGGCCATCCGCGCGCCATCCAATCCCCAGCGCCGCGAATACTCCCGCTCAGTCGGGAAATAGGCGGCGTTCATCCGCTCGAGCTGGATGCGGAGCATCATGACCGCGTCGGGGGCGTCGGCGATGGCCTGATCGAGGTCGTAGAGGACGGTGACCGGCCACGCCGTCACGTCCTGCGGGACGAGGGTCGGCGGCGCGACGAGGGTGACGCGCGCCCCGAGGGTCGTGAGCAGCCAGACGTTCGACCGGGCGACGCGTGAGTGCAGGATGTCGCCGACGATCGCGACGTGCAGGCCCGACAGGTCGCGACCCCGACTGTCGTCGCCGAAGAAGCGCTTGCGGATCGTGAAGGCGTCGAGCAGCGCCTGCGTCGGGTGCTCGTGGGTCCCGTCACCCGCGTTCAGGACGCCGGCGGAGATCCATCCACTCGTCGCGAGCGTGTGGGGGGCACCGGAGGCGCCGTGGCGGATGACGACGGCGTCGGCCCCCATCGCCTGCAGGGTCTGGGCGGTGTCCTGGAGCGACTCGCCCTTGGAGACCGACGACCCCTTCGCGGAGAAGTTGATGACGTCGGCGGAGAGCCGCTTGGCCGCCGCCTCGAAGGAGATGCGGGTGCGGGTCGAGTCCTCGAAGAAGAGGTTCACGACCGTCTTGCCGCGGAGTGTCGGGAGCTTCTTGATCTCGCGCGACTGCGTGTCGCGCATGTCCTCGGCGACGTCGAGGATGCGGAGGGCGTCGGCGCGGCCGAGCGTACGGGTGTCGAGCAGGTGCCTCATGACGCGATCGTCACCTCCTCGGCGCCGTCGACGTCGGCGAGGCGGACGTTGACGCGCTCGTCGCGCGAGCTCGGCAGGTTCTTGCCCACGAAGTCGGGCCGGATCGGCAGTTCGCGGTGACCGCGGTCGACGAGGATCGCGAGCCGCACGGCGGCGGGACGGCCGATGTCCTGCAGCGCGTCGAGCGCCGCGCGAATGGACCGCCCCGAGAAGAGCACGTCGTCGACGAGGACGACCGTCTTGGCGTCGATCCCGCCGGCGGGGATCTCCGTCGGGCGCGGGGTGCGGGTCGGGTTGCGGTGCAGATCGTCGCGATACATGGTCACGTCGAGTGCGCCGACCGGGACGGTGGCGCCGGTGAACGAGGCGATGAGTGACGCGATCCGCTCGGCGAGGGTGACGCCGCGGGTGGGGATCCCGAGGAGCACGAGCCCGTCGGGGCCCTTGTTCGACTCGAGGATCTCGTGAGAGATGCGCGTGAGTGCGCGGGCGATGTCGCTGTCGTGCAAGACGATGCGCGAAGTCATCCGCCGCTCCCTTCTCCGCCTCACAGGACGGTGTTAAAGGTTGCTTGTGTGCGACCAGTCTAACGGGGTGCGCCCGCTCGGCATGCCAGGATGACTCCGGGGGAAGACATGACACCTGTACGCACGATCATCGTGGTGACCGGGACGGTCCTCGTCGTTCTGTACGCGCAGCTGATGTACGTCGTCACCCAGATCCTCACACCGCTGTCGACCGTGCCGGGGCGGACGCTCGGCCAGATCGCCGTCGCCGCCGAGGCGGCCGGTGAGCCCGTCTTCACGCCCCTCGCCGTCGCCCTCCCGCTCGTCGGGGTCGCGCTGGCGGCGACCGTCCTCGTCGCCGCGATCATGTTCCCCGTGTTCCGGACGGAGTGGGTCGCGCTCGCGTACCTCGCGCTGCTCGTCTGCGGTCTGCCCGCCTACGTCGGCGTGGCCTTCGGCGTCGGGATGTCCCTCGGCGACCTCGGTGACGTGCTGCCCATCGACGGCTCGGACTCCGAGGTCGGGCTCGTCCTCGTGAGCACGAGCTTCGTCGCCTGCTTCCTCGTCCTCGGCGTTGGGGCGGGGGTCCTCGTGCACCGCGCCGGGCGCGGCGTCGGGAAGCTCGCCGCCTTCCGCCCCGCACGCTGAGATCTGCGTTCGCGCGGAGGGATGGCGGCCCGATCGTCCGCTGGGCACGGCGGGCCTGGAACGACCGCGCCGCGGCTGGGTCGCCGAGCAGGGAGCCGATCCCCTCCTCTACAGCGCGGCACGCGCGGGCGTGGTCCTGACGTGCGTCACGCAGGCGCGGCGGCTCGGTCTCTGGACGCTGGACGACTCCTCACGGCCGCACGTGAGCGCGCCACCGGCATCCGGAACCGTTTCTGCGCGCGGCGCGCGCGTCCACTGGAGCGCGCCGCTGATCGCACGCGTGCCGGGCGCGCTGGAGGACCCCATCGAGAACGTCCTCGCGATCGTCGCGGAGTGCCGGCCGTTCGAACAGGCGCTCGCCGTCTGGGACTCCGCGCTGCGGCAGGGCCTGGTGTCCGCGGCGGTCATGCGACGCTACGCCCTCCGTCCGGCCGCGCGGCGCGTGCTCGAGGATGCCTGTGCTCACCTCGATTCCGGCCTCGAGACCTTCGTCTCGGTCCGTCTCCGCTGGATTCCGGCCACCGTCCACCCCCAGGTGTACCTGCACGGTCACCGGGTCGACTTCCTCATCGGGGCCAGGCTCGTGCTGCAGATCGACGGAGGCCATCACGTCGGAGCACAACGCGATGCCGACAACGCGCACGACACCCTCCTCGCCCTGCACGGCTACACCGTGGTCCGTGTCGGGTACGCCGACGTCGTGGACCGGTGGCCCGACGTCCAGGATCGGATCCTCCGGGCGCTGGCGCAGGTCCTCCACCTCGCATGACCGGGCTTCCGTCCGGCGGAGATCTGCGTTCCCTCGGACGGATGCCGCCGCAAACGTCCTCGCGAAGGCGGATCTCCGCTCGAGCGCAGCGAACGCGCCCGCCGGCGGCCGGGGGTCAGCTCCGCGCGATGCGGGCGAGCACGCCGTGCACGAACGAGCCGGAGTCGTCGGTCGAGAACTCCTTCGCGAGCTCGACGGCCTCGTCGATCGCGACGGCCGTGGGCACGTCGGCGTTGTGGAGGATCTCCCACACGCCGATGCGAAGGATCGCGCGGTCGACCGCCGGCATCCGCTCGAGCTTCCAATCGCGGGCGTGGGTGACGATCTGCTCGTCGATCTCGCTCTGCGTGTCGATGACGCCGTCGACGATCTCGCGCGCGTAGAGCCACGACGCCTCGCGGGCGGGCTCGCTCGCGGCGCGCTTCGCCTCGGCGGCGAGGGTCACGGCGAGCTCGTCGCCGCGGACGTCGGCCTGGTACAGGATGTCGAGGGCGCGCTTGCGCGCCTTACTGCGTGCGCTCATCGACGGGTCAGCTCACGCGGCCGAGGTAGTCCCCGGTGCGCGTGTCGACCTTGACCTTCGTGCCCTGCTCGACGAAGAGCGGGACCTGGATCTCGTAGCCGGTCTCGAGGGTGGCGGGCTTCGTGCCGGCCGACGAACGGTCGCCCTGCAGGCCCGGCTCGGTGTAGGTGATCTCGAGAACGACCGACGCGGGCATCTCGACGTACAGCGGGTTGCCGTTGTTCAGCGCGATCTGGACCTGCTGGTTCTCGAGCAGGTAGTTCGCGGCGTCACCGACGACCGTCGAGGACACGCTCAGCTGGTCGTAGTCCGACACGTCCATGAAGACGTAGCTGTCACCGTCGTTGTAGAGGTAGGTGAAGTCGCGGCGGTCGACGTTCTCGATCTCGATCTTCGCGCCCGCGTTGTATGTGCGGTCGACGACCTTGCCCGAGACGACGTTCTTGAGCTTGGTGCGGACGAAGGCGCCGCCCTTGCCCGGCTTCACGTGCTGGAACTCGACGACGTTCCAGAGCTGTCCGTCGATGGACAGGACGACGCCGTTCTTGATGTCTGCAGTGGATGCCATGAGAGTGCGGTTTTCCGTTCGATGAGTTCGGGGGCCGGAGCGGCCGACGATCGATTCTACGGGATGCCGCGGCATCCGCCCCGGGAACGGGTCAGTCCGCGAGCCGGGCGAGCAACGCGCGGGTCGCCTCGGCGTACCCCGCCACCCCGCGACCGACGACGTGGACCACCGCGACGTCGGCGACGTAGGAGTGGTGGCGGAACGCCTCGCGCGCCATCACGTCGGAGATGTGCACCTCGGCGACGGGCAGGGCGACACCCGCGAGGGCGTCGCGCAGGACGACGGAGGTGTGCGTCAGTCCCCCGGGGTTGATGACGATGCCGGCGCAGTCGGTGCGTGCCGCGTGGATCGCGTCGATCAGGACACCTTCGTGGTTGCTCTGCACGGCGCGCACCTCGTAGCCGGACTCCGCCGCGGTCCTTGCGACCAGGGATTCGACGTCGGCGAGCGTCTCGGTGCCGTAGACCTCGGGTTCGCGGATGCCGAGCAGGTTCAGGTTCGGTCCGTTGACGAGCAGGAGGCGGCGGGTCGACACGTCAGCACCCTATCGGGCGGCCCGGTGCATCTGGATCTCGTACCCCGCTGCGGTGTCGACACCGAGCCCCGTCGGCGTGAACCCGAGCCGGCGGTAGGCCGCCTGCGCCCGCGCGTTGTCGGTGTGGACGTCGAGCGTCAGTCCGCTCGCGCCCGCTTCCTCCGCCCACGTGGCGGCCGCCTCCACGAGTGCGTCGAGGATGCCGCGGCCGCGGTGATCGGCGTCGACGAAGACCCCGACGAGGTCGGCCTGGGGTGCGTCGACGGTCCGGCCGAGGGTGTCGGTCGAGCCCGCCGCGCGCAGCAGCACGGTCACCGAGCCCACCCACCGCTCCCCCGCGACGGCGACGAACTGCGCGGCGTCTTCGCCCATCGCGGCATCCGCGGTGCGCTGCTGCCAGAAGTCGTCGGCCTGGGCGAGCGCCTCCTCGGCGGTGGAGAGGAAGGCGATCGATGCCACCGGGTCCCGCAGCGCCCTCAGACGCAGATCCCGGGCCTGCCGCCACTCCTGCAGGCGCACCCGCCGGACGACGGCATCCGTCACCCCGCGACCTCCTGGTACGCCGCGAACAGGATCGACTCGTCGGGCGCCTGCATGACCGTCGGCTTGCCGATCGCGTCGAGGACGATGAAGCGCAGCATCCCGCCGCGTGCTTTCTTGTCGCGCTGCATGACGCCGAGCAGGTGCTGCCACCCGTCCATGCGGTAGCTCACGGGGAGCCCGAGCAGATCGAAGATGCGGCGGTGCCGGGCGACGTCCTCGTCGGAGAGGCGGCCGGCGAGGCGCGAGAGCTCCGCGGCGTACATCATGCCGATCGAGATGGCGGCGCCGTGGCGCCAGCGGTAGCGCTCGGCGTGCTCGATGGCGTGTCCGAGCGTGTGGCCGTAGTTGAGGATCTCGCGCAGGCCCGCCTCGCGGAAGTCCTCGCTCACCACCCGCGCCTTCATCTCGATGGCAAGCTCGATGCAGCGGCGGAACTCCGCGGTCGTCGGGTCGACCGCGGCCTCCGGGTCACGCTCGACGATGTCGAGGATCTCGGGGAACCAGATGAAGCCCGCCTTGACCACCTCCGCGAAGCCCGCCACGGTCTCGTTGCGGGGCAGGGTGTCGAGCACGTCGAGGTCGCAGATCACCGACCGCGGCGCCCAGAAGGCGCCGACGAGGTTCTTCCCCTCAGCCGTGTTGACCCCGGTCTTGCCGCCGACGGCGGCGTCCACCATGCCGAGGACGGTGGTCGGGATCTGCACGATCTGCACGCCGCGCAGCCAGGATGCCGCGACGAACCCGGCGAGATCGGTGACCGCGCCGCCGCCGAAGCCGATGACCGCGTCCGAGCGGGTGAAGTCAGCCTGGCCCATGACCTGCCAGCAGAAGGCGGCCACCTCGATGCGCTTGCCGTCCTCGGCGTCGGGCACCTCGGCGGTCAGGACCTCGAGGGTGCCGTCGGCGAGGAGCGTCTCACGCAGGTCGGCGGCCTTCGCGCCGAGCCGCGGCGTGTGCACGACGAGCACCTTCTTCACCGTGGGCGCGAGGTGCTCGCGGACACCGGCGAGGAGCCCGCGTCCGACGTGGATGTCGTACGGCGTCGCTCCCGTGACGCTGATGGTGGTGTGGCTCATTCGTGTGCTCCGGAAGGGTCGGCGGAGGGGGCTGCCCACTCCGCGATGGCGGTCACGATGTTCTCGAGCGGGCCCGACGAGGTGTCGAAGGTCGCATCGGCGACAGCCTCGTAGACGGGACGCCGCTCGGCGTAGATGCGCTCCCAGCGGGCGATCGGGGTCTCGTCGCCCGCGGCGAGCAGGGGGCGGGTCGCCGCCTCGCCGAGCCGACGCGCGACGACGCGCGGTGCGACCGTCAGGAGGGCGACCCGGTGCGCCTGCAGCCGCTGCCGGGTGGTCTCGTCGAGCACCGCGCCCCCGCCGAGCGACACGACGCCCCCGGCCTCGAGCGCCGCCGCGACGGCGTCGCGCTCGAGAGCGCGGAAGTGACCCTCGCCGCGCGTCGCGAAGATCTCGGCGATCGGGCCGTGCTGACGGACGATCGCGGCGTCGGTGTCGGTGAAGCTGCGGCCCAATCGCTTCGCGACGCGCTTGCCGACGCTCGTCTTGCCGGCCCCCATGGGGCCGATGAGGACGATCGCCTGGCGCTCAGGCGAGGTCATGCGCGAGCAGCGCCGCCTCTGACGCAGGGGTCGTCTTCAGCGTCTCGGGGATCGCCGCGAGGTAGGTCTCGAGGTTCCGCCGCGTCTCGCGCACGCTGTCACCGCCGAACTTCTCGAGGACGACGTCGGCCAGGACGATCGCGACCATCGCCTCGGCGACGACGCCGGCCGCGGGGACCGCGCAGACGTCCGAGCGCTGGTGGTGCGCGGCTGCGGTGTCGCCGGTGGCGACGTCAACGGTGCGCAGCGCGTGCGGGATCGTCGCGATCGGCTTCATGCCCGCGCGGACGCGCAGGACGGTGCCCGTCGACATGCCGCCCTCGGTGCCGCCGGCGCGGTCGGACGCGCGGGTGATGCCGTCCGCCGTTGCGAAGAGCTCGTCGTGGGCCGCGGATCCGCGGCGGCGCGTGGTCTCGAACCCGTCGCCGACCTCGACGCCCTTGATCGCCTGGATGCTCATGAGCGCCTGGGCGAGCTTGCCGTCGAGGCGGCGATCCCAGTGCACGTGGGAGCCGAGGCCCGGGGGCAGTCCGTAGGCGAGCACCTCGACGATGCCGCCGAGGGTGTCGCCGTCCTTCTTGGCGGCATCAACCTCTGCGACCATGCGCTCGGAGGTCTGCGGGTCGAAGCAGCGCAGCGGATCGGCGTCGAGGGTCGCGACGTCGTCCGGACCGGGGAGCGCGGAGCCCTCGGGCACCTGCACGGGACCGATCGACAGGGTGTGGCTGACGAGGCGGATGCCGAGTTCGGAGAGGAAGCCGCGGGCGATCGCGCCGAGCGCGACGCGCGCCGCGGTCTCGCGGGCGCTGGCGCGCTCGAGGATCGGGCGGGCCTCGTCGAAGTCGTACTTCTGCATGCCGACGAGGTCGGCGTGGCCGGGACGGGGGCGCGTCAGAGCGGCGCCGCGCCCGCGCGAGCGCTCGGTCATCTCGACCGGCTCCGGGTTCATGACCTCGACCCACTTCGGCCACTCGGTGTTGCCGATGCGCAGGGCGATCGGGCTGCCCAGCGAGAGGCCGTGCCGCACGCCTCCGGAGAGGTTCAGCTCGTCCTCCTCGAACTTCATCCGCGACCCGCGTCCGTAGCCGAGCTTGCGGCGGGCGAGGTCGGCGCGGATCGCGTCGAGCGAGACGGGCACGCCGGAGGGCAGACCCTCCATGATGGCGACGAGTTCGGGGCCGTGGGATTCGCCGGCGGTGAGCACGCGGAGCATTGCCCTAGTCTCCCACGAGCGCGCGGCGCATGACGGCCACCACCTCGTCCTCGCGCGGCAGCGGCTGATCGACGCCCCCCGAGGCGAACGCGCGGATCTGCAGCACGGCCTGATGCAGCAGCATCCCCGCCCCGCCCTGCGCGGGCGCGCCGATGCGGTCCCACGCCCGCGACAGGTCCGTCGGCCAGTGGCCGTAGACGACGTCGAGGAGTGCGCCGCCGGCAGCGGCGAGACGATCCGCGACGGACCCGTCCACCGAGACACCGCCGGGGAGCGTCGCGATCGTGACGTCCACGGACGCGTGAGTCGCCGAGTCGAGCGGCACCGCGTCGACGCGGAGCCGGAGCCGCTCCGCCAGGTCCTGCAGCGAGGCGGCCGCGGCGGGACGGCGTGCCGCGATCCACACCTGCCGCACGCCGATCTCCGACAGCGCGACGAGCGCAGCGGATGCCGTCGCCCCCGCACCGACGATGCGTGCGCGGTCGGCGGCGACGACACCGGCCTCCGCCAACGCGGCGACGATGCCCCCGGCATCCGTGTTGAAGGCATGCCACCCGGAGCCGGACCGGACGAGCGTGTTCGCCGCGCCGGTCAGTGCCGCGCGGGCGTCGTGCTGCCCGGCGGCGGCGTAGGCGACGTGCTTGAGGGGCATCGTGAGCGAGAGCCCGCGGTGCTCGGGGCCGAGCGAGGCGAGCTCATCGGCGAAGGAGGCCTCGTCGACCCGCCGCCGACCGTAGGTCCAGTCCCACCCCAGCAGCGCGTAGGCGGCCGTGTGCATCGCCGGCGACAGGCTGTGCTCGATCGGATCGCCCCAGACCTCCAGGGCGACCGGCATCAGGAGCAGCCTCCGTCGGGGTTGTCCCGGCACCACTTCTGGTACTGCGCGACGGCCTTCTCGTGCTCGGCGAAGGTCGCGGAGAACACGGTCTCGCCGGTGTCGAGGTTGACGGTGACGAAGTACTGCCACGGCCCTTCGGCAGGCTCCAGCGCCGCCTTGATGGCGAGTTCACCGGGGTTGGCGATGGGCGTCACCGGCAGGCCGGGGTTGACGTAGGTGTTCCACGGGTTGTCGTCCTCGAGCTCCTCCGCGCGCGAGCTCGTGCCACCCTCCCGATCGGCGAAGGGGTACTGCGCGGTCGAATCCATCTGCAGCTTGCCATTCGTGTCGCTGATCGACGGGTCAAGCCGATTCTCGATGACGCGCGAGACCTTGTAGAAGTCGTCCTCGTAGCGGGCTTCCTTCTCGATGATCGAGGCGACGGTGAGGATGCGCTCCCGCTGGTCGGCCGGGACGCCGGCATCGTCGAGGGCTGTCACCGTCCGGTCGACCATCGCCTGGATCACCTGCGTCGCCGTGACGTCGGGGTCGAAGGTGTAGGTCGCCGGGAACAGCCAGCCCTCGAGGCTCTGCGCCTTGACACCGTAGGCGGCCGGATCCTTCACGGCGGCCTCGACCTCCTCCACCGGCAGGCCGATGCCCTCCGCGATGCGCGGGACGGACTGCGCGACGGTGAGGCCCTCACGCAGCTGCGCGGTGTACTCCTGCTTGTTCGCGGGATCGAGGAGCGCCGTGAACGCCGCCTCCGAGGTCATCTTCTGCTGCAGCGAGTAGACGCCGGGCTTCAGGACGTTCGGGTCCTCGCCGCTGTCGATCAGGTACGAGTAGAACGCGTCCGAGGTCTTTGTGACACCCGCGTCGAACAGGGCGCGCGAGATGTCGGCGCCCGTCTGACCCGAGAGGATCGTGACGCTCGCCTCGCCCTCGGCGAGACCCGCGTCGTAGTCCTTGGGTTCCTCCCAGCCCATGACGGCGCGGATCTGGTCCTCGTAGGTGTTCCAGACGTAGAAGCCGCCGGCGACGAGACCGCCGAGGATCGCGAGGACGATCGCGAAGACCCCCCAGGCGGCGACGCGGCTCTTCCGTCGGTCACGATCGTGTCGCTTCGTGGAGCTGGAGGGTGCGGCCAGCCCCTTCTCCTCGAAGAGGGCGTCGATCGGTGCCGTCGAGGAGACGGATGCGCGCGGCGTCGTCTGCGGCCGCGTCGGGGCGGGAGCACCCGTCGGTGCGTCACCGCTCGCGCCCTGCTGAGCCTGACGCGCGGCGCGCCGGGACACGGGGGCGCCGGTGGTCGCGGTCTCGTCCGCGGGGGCGCCGGAATGGTCGTCGCGCGAAGGCGTCTCGGGCATCGGTGGACTCCTGCGTCTTCCTACAGCGCCGCACCGGCCGGGTTACCGGTGCTCTTCTCGACGTCGATCGCCTGCTGGAGGAGGACGACCGCGGCGATCTGGTCGACAATCCTACGAGATGACTTCTGCGAACGCCCGTTCTGCCGGAGGACGGCGTTGGCCGACACGGTGCTCAGGCGCTCGTCGACGAGGCGCACGGGCACCTCCACCGCGGCATCCAGAGCGATCGCGAACTCGCGGGCGTCGGTCGTCGAGGCGGTCTCCGCTCCCCCGAGACTGATCGGCAGACCGACCAGCACCTCCATCGCGTCGTACTCGCGGGCGATCTCGACGATGCGGGCGACCGAGGTCTCCGCACGCGGCACCGTCTCGACCGGAACGGCGAGCAGGCCGTCGGGGTCGCACCGCGCCACGCCGACACGGGCGCGCCCGACGTCGATCCCGAGGCGCACCCCGCGGCGGAACCCGCTCACGCGGCAGCGCTCCCCAGCACCGACACGATGCCCTGCAGCGCCGCCGGCAGTGCCGAGGCATCCGTCCCGCCGCCCTGCGCGACGTCGTCGCGTCCACCGCCGCCGCCGCCGAGCACACCCGCCGCGGAACGCGCGAGCAGGCCCGCCTTGGCGCCCGCGGCGCGGGCCGCCTCGTTCGTGGCGATGATGACGACGGGGCGCCCGCCGACCTCGCCGCCGAGCGCGACGACGGCCGCGTCGGTGCCGAGGCGCTCGCGCACCTGCAGGGCGAGCGAGCGCAGGTCGTCGGCGGACCCGACGGTGCCGACGGACTGGGCGACGACGCTGTGCGCACCGGCGCGGACAGCGGATGCCGCAAGCGTCGGGACGCGCTCGCCGAGGGCCTTGGCCTCGAACTGGGCGATCTTCTTCTCCGCCGCCTTGAGGCTCGCCTGCAGTTCCGCGATGCGCGCGGGCAACTGGTCGCGGGGGATCTTCAGCCCCGACGTGAGCTGCGACACGATCGCGCGCTCGGCGGCGAGCTCGCGGAAGGCGTCCTGACCCACGAGAGCCTCGACACGACGGTTCGACGCACCGACGGAGGACTCCCCCACCAGGTTGATGAGACCGATCTGCGCGCTCGAGGACACGTGCGTCCCGGCGCACAGCTCACGCGACCAGGGTCCGCCGATGTCGACCATGCGCACACGGTCGCCGTACTTCTCGCCGAACAGCGCCATCGCGCCGGCCGACTTGGCCTCGTCGAGCGAGAGGACGCGCGTCGTGACCTCGAGGTCGTCGCGGACCGCGTTGTTGGCGATCTCCTCGATCTCGCTGCGGGTCTCGGGAGAGAGCGCCTGACCCCACGAGAAGTCGAAACGCAGGTAACCGGCGCGGTTGAGCGAGCCCGCCTGCGTCGCCCCCTTGCCGAGGGTGTCGCGGAGCGCGGCGTGGACGAGGTGGGTCGCCGAGTGCGCCTGCGCGGCCGCGCGGCGGTTGGCGGCATCCACCACCGTCGTCGCAGCGTGACCGACGGCGACCTCGCCCGTCGTCACCTCGACGGTGTGACTGACCAGTCCCGGCACGGGCTTCTGCACGTCGAGGACCTCGAGCTCGTAGCCCGGGCCGACGATGACGCCCTTGTCGGCGACCTGGCCGCCGGACTCGGCGTAGAGCGCGGTCTCCGCGAGGATCACCTCGGCGATCTGGCCCTGAGAGGCACGGTCGGCGGGTGCGCCGCCGACGAGGATGCCGAGCACGCGGGACTCGGTCTCGAGGTCGGTGTACCCCGTGAAGACCGTCTCGCCCAGCGCGCGGAAGTCGCGGTAGACGCTCGTGTCGGCCAGCTGGCCCTTGCGGGAGCGCGCATCGGCCTTCGCGCGCTCGCGCTGCTCCTTCATGAGGGCGTCGAAGCCGGAGCGGTCGACCGTGAGTCCGGCCTCCTCGGCGATCTCGAGGGTGAGGTCGATCGGGAAGCCGTAGGTGTCGTGCAGCAGGAACGCCTGGGAGCCACTGAGCGACGTCGACTGGGACGACTTCGCGGACTCGATCGAGGTGTCGAGGATCTCAGAACCGCTCGCCAGGGTCCGGAGGAACGTCGCCTCCTCCGCGAGGGCGTACTGCGACAGCCGCGCGTAGTCGGTCTCGACGATCGGGTACGACTCCTTCATGGCGTCGCGGGAGACGGCGAACAGCTCGGCGAACGTCGGACCGTCGACGCCGAGCAGGCGCATCGAACGGATGGCGCGGCGCATCAGACGGCGCAGGATGTAGCCGCGGCCGTCGTTGGCGGGTGTCACCCCGTCCGAGAGCAGCATGAGCGAGGACCGGATGTGGTCGGCCACCACGCGGAAGCGCACGTCGTCGTCGTGGTTCTCGCCGTAGCGCTTACCCGACAGCTCGACGGCCTTGTCGAGGACGGGACGCACCTGGTCCGTCTCGTACATGTTGTCGACGCCCTGCTTGATGAAGGCGACCCGCTCGAGGCCCATGCCGGTGTCGATGTTCTGCGCCGGGAGGTCGCCCACGATGTCGAACTCGTACTTCGAGCGGACGTTCGTGATCTCGTACTGCATGAAGACGAGGTTCCAGATCTCCACGTACCGGTCGTCGTCGGTCGCGGGACCACCGTCGACGCCGTAGGCCGGGCCGCGGTCGAAGAAGATCTCCGAGCACGGGCCGGCCGGGCCGGGAAGGCCGGTCGTCCAGTAGTTGGTGTCCTTGCCGAGTCGTTGGATGCGCTCCTCGGGCAGCGTGGAGTGCTCGAGCCAGAGCTTGATCGCCTCGTCATCCTCCTCGTAGACGGTGACCCACAGATCCTTCGGGTCGAAGCCCAGGCCGCCCTCCTCCTCGGACGTCGTGAGCAGCTCCCAGGCGTAGCGGATCGCGCCTTCCTTGAAGTAGTCGCCGAACGACCAGTTGCCGAGCATCTGGAAGAAGGTGCCGTGGCGAGGGGTCTTGCCGACCTCTTCGATGTCGTTCGTGCGGATGCACTTCTGGTTGTCGGCGGCGCGCTTGTAGGGCGCGGGCACGTCGCCGGACAGGTACGGGATGAAGGGGACCATGCCCGCCACCGTGAACAGTAGCGCCGGGTCGTCGCTGACGAGGGATGCCGAGGGCACGATCGTGTGCCCCTTCTTCTCGAAGTAGTCCAGGTAGCGCCGGGCGATCTCAGCGGTCTTCATCGTGTGTCCTCAACTGCAGGCGGGATCGGTCGCATCCGCGAGGAGGCGACCGGGAGATGTGGGGGTGGTCAGTCGTCGAGCTTCGCTGCGGCCGAGCGGCCGGCGGCGGCGACGTCGGCGGCGAGGTCCTTCGCGTCGGCGACGATGCCGTCGATCTTCGCTTCCTGCGCCCGGTAGGCGTCGGCCATCCGGTCGGTGAACTCGGAGATCCGGAGATCGACCTCGGAGAGCAGCTCCTGACCTCGGGGGTCCTTGTTGACCAGGTGCGCGACGACGAAGCCACCGGCGATGCCCAGCAGGAACCAGAGGACGCTCTTCATGGGATCCATGTTAGGTGCAAAGCAGAAGGGGCGCCGGGTGAACCCGACGCCCCTTCTGGCGGTGATGAGCTTCGCTCAGCGCGCGGCGTAGTACTCGACGACGAGCTGGACTTCACAGGTCACGGGGACCTCGGCGCGCTTCGGGCGACGCTCGAGACGTGCCTGGAGCTTGTCGAGCTCGACCGAGAGGTAGCCGGGAACCGGAGGCAGGACCTCGGCGTGACCGCCGGCTGCTGCGACCTGGAACGGCTCGAGAGCCTCGCTCTTGGGCTTGACGTGGATCGTCTGGCCCGGCTTCACGCGGAAGGACGGGCGGTCGACGAGCTGGCCGTCGACGAGGATGTGACGGTGCACGACGAGCTGGCGAGCCTGTGCGGTGGTGCGGGCGAAGCCGGCACGCAGCACGAGCGAGTCGAGACGCATCTCGAGGAGCTCGACGAGGTTCTCACCGGTCAGCCCTTCGGTGCGGCGGGCCTCGTTGAACGTGTTGCGCATCTGCTTCTCGCGGATGCCGTACTGCTCGCGCAGACGCTGCTTCTCGCGGAGACGGACGGCGTAGTCGCTGTCCTGCTTGCGCTTGGTGCGGCCGTGCTCACCGGGAGCGTAGGGACGCTTCTCGAGGTAGCGGGCGGCCTTGGGGGTCAGTGCGACGCCGAGGGCGCGCGAGAGGCGCACCTTGCGGCGGTCCTGGGACTTCGTTGCCACGAAATCTTCCTTCCATGACGTGGCCATGTCTTTCACGGCTCACGGGCGTATCGCCGTCTCTCGCCCTTCCGGACTGCACGCCGGGGCACGCCGAAAGGTGGGAAAGAGAGAAGAGGATGCCCGAAAACACGGTTTCGAGCCGGTCAAGTCTAACAGACGGGCGGCTTCATCCCCGGCCGCGTGCCAGATCGAGGGCTCCGGGCGGATAGAACGGCACGGACTCCTCCGACACGTCCTCGAGGCGGTACCAGCCGACGGTCGTGTCGCCGTCGAGTACGGGCAGGCGGTCGCCCCGCGGGTGGGCCTCCAGCTCGGGGCTCCGGATCGCGAAGACGTAGGCGATCTCGTGCCCCGGCCGGCCCTCGTTGTCGAAGATGTTCTCAACCACCCCGACGAGTCGGGTCTCGGTGACGGTCACCCCCAGCTCCTCGGCGATCTCGCGTCGGACGGCCGCCTCCGCGGTCTCGCCCGGCTGCACTCCTCCGCCGGGAGCGCGAAGGAACGCGGGACGGGCCGGCGTCGCGGCGTACTCCTCGGCGAGGACGTGGCCGTCGCGGATCAGCACTGCGACGGCGATGACCCGGATGCGGGGGCGTGTGCGGACGTCCGCCGCATAGGCGCGCAGCGCACGACCGTAGAGGGGAACCTCGTCCGCGAGAGCGCCGAGCGCGGTCCGCAGGGCACGCGCGGGCTTGTCGTCGTCGTAGAGCGCGAGGGCCTCGAATCCTGCCGCCGCCGCGGACAGCGGGTCGGCGGGATCGATCCCCTTGAGGGCCGCCATCGCCCCGGAGGCATCGCCGACGTTCCGGAGCGAACTCGCGAGCTGGATGATCGCCTGACTGCGGAAGGGCGGGCGGAGTCCCGCATCCAGCGCGCGCCGGTACAGCGGGATGGCGGCCGCCTCCTCCCCGAGGAAGTCCTCGACCGATGCCCGCTCGAACAGGCACCGCGCGTCGTCCTCCGGGCGCCCGGCGAGGGCGTCCGCCATCGCCGATCGCAGCGCTTCCGGCTTCCCGTCGTCCGCACCCTCCCAGACCGACTCGATGCGGCGCTCCCAGGGGTCACTCACCGAGGATCTTCCGGATCTTCTCCAGGCGGGCGGAGATGTCGCGCTCGACGCCGCGCGAGGTCGGCTCGTAATAGCGTCGGCCGCGCAGCTCGTCAGGGAGGTACTGCTGGGTCGCGACGCCCACGTCGAGGTCGTGCGGGTAGACGTAGCCTTTGCCGTGACCGAGGCGTTTGGCTCCCGCGTAGTGCGCGTCGCGCAGGTGCACCGGCACCCGCCCGAAGCCGCCCGCGCGGACGTCCGCGATCGCGGCGTTGATGGCGTTGTACGCCGCGTTCGACTTGGCCGTCGTCGCCAGGTACGCCGTCGCCTCCGCGAGAGGGATGCGGCCCTCCGGCATCCCGATGAAGGCCACGGCGTCGGCGGCCGCGACCGCGATCTGCAGCGCCTGCGGATCGGCGAGGCCGATGTCCTCGGCGGCCGAGATCACGAGCCGTCGCGCGATGAAACGCGGGTCCTCCCCGGCTTCGATCATGCGGGCGAGGTAGTGCATGGCGGCATCCGGATCCGAACCGCGGATCGACTTGATGAACGCGCTGATGACGTCGTAGTGCTCGTCGCCCTGCCGGTCGTAGCGCAGGAGAGCGCGGTCGACGGCCTGGGCGACGTGTTCGGCGGTGATGACCGGGGTGTCCTCCCCGGGCTCCGCCATGGCCGCGGCGGCCTCCAGCGAGGTGAGGGCGCGGCGTGCGTCGCCCGAGGCGAGGTGGACGAGCGCGGCACGTGCGTCGTCCGAGAGCTCGACGGTCCCGGCGAGTCCGCGAGCGTCGGTCACGGCGCGGTCGATCAGCATGCCGAGGTCGGCGTCCGTCAGCGGCTGCAGGGTGAGCAGGAGCGAGCGCGACAGGAGCGGCGAGATCACCGAGAACGAGGGGTTCTCGGTGGTCGCGGCGATGAGGATGACCCATCCGTTCTCGACGCCGGGCAGCAGGGCGTCCTGCTGCGCCTTGGTGAACCGGTGGATCTCGTCGAGGAACAGGATGGTCGACGTCCCGTACAGGTCGCGCTGGGTCATCGCCTCCTGCATGACCTCGCGCACGTCCTTCACGCCCGCGGTCACCGCGGACAGTTCGACGAACCGACGGCCCGACGTCCGCGCGATGGCCTGGGCGAGCGTCGTCTTGCCCGTGCCGGGCGGGCCCCAGAGGATCACCGACACGGCTCCGGTCGTCGCGCGGCCGGGGTCGGCGAGAGCCACGAGCGGGGAGCCGGGGCGCAACAAGTGCGTCTGCCCTGCGACCTCGTCGAGCGATGCGGGCCGCATCCTCACGGCCAGCGGCGTCGCACCACGGAAAAGCGCGTCACTCTGGGCCATCCCCCCAGGCTAACCGCCCCCACCGACATCGTGCCGAGGCTGCGGGGCTCCGGTTTGGAACGGATGCCGGGGACTGAATACTCTGCAGATGGCCGCGCGGGCGTGCGCGGCGCCGACGAGAGGATCACCGTGGCAGCGGGCAGGGGCAAGGGGCGCGACAGTGCGCAGGAGCGCGAGCGTGCCCGACTGTATGAGGCGCGGCGCCGGTTCCACGCCTCCGTCATCCAGCGCAGGCGCCGGGACAACCTGATCGCGGGCGTCGCCGGCGGCCTCCTGATCGCCGCCTTGCTGGGTGCGCAGGTCGCCTATTACACGCTCGGGCCGGGCATGCCGGAGCCGGAGCCGACACCGACCGCGCCCGCCTCCCCCAGCGGGACACCCACCCCGGGACCGAGCGGGTCGCCGACGCCGTCCGCCTCACCGTCGGGCTCGCCGACCCCCTCTCCGACCCCGTGACCGCCGTACTAGGCTGAGTCACTAATCCGACCCCCATGCGGCGCATGCCGCCGACGAGGTGACCCCCGTGAGTTCCGCCACCCCTGAATCCGCCGAGACCCAGCCGTGGGGCCGCGTCGACGACGACGGCACCGTTTCCGTCCGTGAGGGCGACCAGTGGCGTGTCGTCGGGCAGTACCCCGACGGCACCCCCGAAGAGGCACTGGCCTACTTCGAGCGCAAGTTCGCCGACCTCGCGTCCGAGGTGACGCTCCTCGAAGTGCGACACCGTCGCGGCGGCGCCTCCGCATCCGACCTCCGTTCCACGGCACGCACCATCCGGGAGCGCCTGGACGGTGCCGCCGCCGTCGGCGACCTGGCCGCGCTCGAAGCCCGCGTGACGGCACTCGAAGGCGCCCTCTCCGAGGCGAGCGCCGAGGAGGCCCAGGCGCAGCGTGCCGCAGTGGATGCCGCGGTGACCGAGCGCGAGTCGATCGTCGCCGAGATCGAGGCGATCGCCGCGAAGGACCCGCGGTCCATCCAGTGGAAGCAGACGACCGCGGACGTGGCCGCCCTGTTCGCCCGCTGGCAGGAGCACCAGAGCAGCGGCCCGCGCCTGCCGAAGGCCGTCGGTCAGCAGCTCTGGAAGCGGTTCCGCGACGCGCGCGCGGTGATCGACAAGAACCGCCGCGAGTTCTACTCGAGCCTCGACGAGCAGCACAAGGCCGCCCGCGACGCGAAGACCCGACTGGTCGAGCGCGCCGAGGCCCTCGCGCCGCAGGGTGAGGACGGCATCGCCGCCTACCGCACGCTGCTCGACCAGTGGAAGTCCGCCGGTCGCGCGGGCAAGAAGGCGGACGACGCACTGTGGGCCCGTTTCAAGGCCGCCGGCGACGTGCTCTACGGTGCGCGCATCGAACGCGAGAACGGCGACGTCGAGGCGTCCAAGGAGAAGATCGAGGCCAAGCGCGCACTCCTCGACGAGGCCGCCGGCGTCGCGAAGGAGAAGGACAACGGCAAGGCGCGCGCTCTCCTCACCAACATCCAGCGCCAGTGGGATGAGATCGGTCGGGTCTTCCCGCGCGACACGGAGCGCGGCCTGGACGACCAGCTCCGCAAGGTCGAGACCGCGCTGAAGGCGCGCGAGGACGAGGATTGGAAGCGCAACAACCCCGAGACGAAGGCGCGTCAGAACGACATGACGAGCCAGCTCCAGGATGCGATATCCAAGCTCGAGGACGAGCTCGCCGCCGCCGAGGCCTCGAAGGACAAGGCCGCGATCGCCAAGGCGAAGGACGCGCTCGAAGCCCGCAAGGGCTGGCTGCGCGCCCTCGGCGGCTGACCGCCTCCGACACAGCACCGTCGCCGCGGCGGGATTCTCCACAGAGTCCCGCCGCGGCGTCGTCGTCTCGGCGCGGTGGCGCAGACTGCCCTCATGTGGCCGTTCCTCTACTTCGCCGATGACCGCCTGTCGACCGCCGAGTTGACCGCAGCCCGGCTGGATGGAGACCTCGTCGAGATCGGCGAGGCGTTCATGCCCGCCGATGCCGTCGAGACGCGCGAACTGCGTGCGGCCTCGTTCCGCGGGGTCGCCGGGGTCCACCGGGCCGTCACGCACGCGAGCGCGGCGTGGGTGCACGGGGCGATCCCCGAACCGCCCCTCATCCAGACCCTGCAGCGCGCCGGCCGGACGCGGGCTGCCGTCCCCCTCGACACCCGCATCCGCTTCCGCGACGTGGCCCTGCCCGCCTCCGACGTCGAGACCATCAGCGGCGTGGCTGTGACGACGCCGGTGCGAACGCTCGTCGACCTCGTCCGGGACGCCGTCGTCGGCGCCGGTCCGCCACGGCTGGTCGACGACGTGCTGGCGTGGCGCCCGGAGCTCCTCGCGGATGCGCTGAGCTGGGTCGAGACCTCCGGACCTGTCCACCACAAACGGGCGGCCGCCACCGAGCTCCGGAGGCGTCAGGACGAGGTGACCCGGTAGACGTCGTACACGGCGTCGATCCGGCGGACGGCGTTCAGCACGCGGTCGAGGTGCACCGTGTCGCCCATCTCGAAAACGTAGCGGCTGAGGGCGAGGCGGTCGTTGGTCGTCTGAACGGATGCCGAGAGGATGTTCACGTGGTGCTCGCTGAGCACCCGCGTGATGTCGCTCAGCAGGCCCGACCGGTCGAGCGCCTCGACCTGGATGTGAACGAGGAACACGCTCTTCGACGTCGGCGCCCACGACACCTCGATCATCCGATCGGGCTGGTCGCGCAACGCCGCCGCGTTCGTGCAGTCCGCGCGATGGACCGAGACCCCGCTGCCGCGCGTGACGAACCCGACGATCTCGTCGCCCGGCACCGGCGTGCAGCACTTGGCGAGCTTCACGAGGATGTCGGGAGCACCCCGCACCAGCACGCCGGAGTCGCCGCCGCGCGGCGCCTTAGACCGACCGACGGCGGGCAGGTCGATCGGACCGGTGGAGGTGTCCTCCTCCTCCGAGCGCACGAGCGCGGTGACCTTCTCGATTACGGACTGGGTCGAGACGTGTCCTTCGCCGACTGCGGCGTAGAGGGCGGTGACGTCCTCGTAGCGCAACTGGTGAGCCACCGCGGTGAACGAGTCCTGGCTCATCAGACGCTGCATCGGCAGGTTCTGGCGGCGCATCGCACGGGCGATCGCGTCCTTGCCCTGCTCGACCGCCTCGTCGCGGCGCTCCTTCGTGAACCAGCCGCGGATCTTGTTGCGCGCCCGGGTGCTCTTGACGAACGCCAGCCAGTCCTGGCTCGGCCCGGCATCCGGGTTCTTCGAGGTGAACACCTCGACGACGTCACCCGAGTGGAGTTCGGACTCGAGCGGCACGAGGCGGCCGTTGACCTTCGCGCCCATCGTGCGGTGGCCAATCTCGGTGTGGACGGCGTACGCGAAGTCGACGGGGGTCGCCCCGGCCGGAAGACCGATGACTCGTCCCTTCGGCGTGAAGACGTAGACCTCCTTCGCACCGATCTCGAACCGGAGCGAGTCGAGGAACTCCCCCGGATCGGCGGTCTCGGCCTGCCAGTCCGAGATGTGCGCCAGCCAGGCCATGTCCTGGTCGATGGCCTTGGAGTCGGCCTTGCCGCCGGCGATCTGCTCCTTGTACTTCCAGTGCGCCGCCACACCGTACTCGGCCTGCTGGTGCATCTCGTGGGTGCGGATCTGGATCTCGACCGTGCGCCCGCCGGGACCGATCACGGTCGTGTGGAGGGACTGGTAGAGGTTGAACTTCGGCGTGGCGATGTAGTCCTTGAACCGCCCGGGGATCGGGGTCCACCGCGCGTGGATCGCGCCGAGCACGGCGTAGCAGTCGCGGACCGTGTTCACCATGATCCGGATGCCGATGAGGTCGTAGATGTCGTCGAACTCGCGACCGCGGACCACCATCTTCTGGTACACGGAGTAGAGCTGCTTCGGCCGACCCATGACACGACCGCGGATACGGAGATCGCGTAGGTCCGTCTCCACGGCGTCGATGACCGTGTGCACGTACTGCTCGCGCTGCGGGGTGCGCTGCTTGACCAGCGAGTCGATCTCGGCGTAGAGCTTCGGGTGCAGGACGGCGAACGAGAGGTCCTCGAGTTCGCTCTTCGCGGTCTGGATGCCGAGGCGGTGCGCCAGCGGCGCGTAGATCTCGAGGGTCTCGCGGGCCTTCTTGGCGGCCTTCTCGGGCGGAACGAAGCCCCACGTGCGCGCGTTGTGGAGGCGATCGGCGAGCTTGATGAGGAGCACGCGGATGTCCTTCGACATCGCGACGATCATCTTCCGCACGGTCTCGGCCTGTGCCGCATCGCCGTACTTGACCTTGTCGAGCTTCGTGACGCCGTCCACGAGCATCGCGACCTCGTCGCCGAAGTCCGCCGTCAACTGGTCGAGCGAGTAGTCGGTGTCCTCGACCGTGTCGTGCAGGAGGGCCGCCGCGATGGCGCGGGGGCCGAGGCCCAGCTCGGCGAGGATCTGCGCGACGGCGAGGGGGTGCGTGATGTACGGCTCGCCGCTCTGACGCTTCTGCGACGCGTGCGCCTTCGCGGCGGTGCGGTAGGCCCGCTCCACGATCGCGATGTCGCCCTTGGGGTGGTGCATGCGCACCGTGCGCATGAGCTCCTCGAGCGCGTCCCGCGAGGGGGCGCGGGAGAAGATGCGCGGCACGAGTCGGCGCAGCGACTGGCCCCCGTTCGCGGTTCCTGTCGGGGTGACCGCCTCAGCCATGCGATCGCCTCCCGTCTGTCCGCACGCGCGTGGAACTGGAGGACAATCCTACGCCCGCGCGCATCCGGCTCAGACCGCGGCGACGGCGGCCGAACGGGCCTCGATGACGCGCTGATCCCGCGCCTTGAGGTCGGACTCGTTCTCGCGCAGCAGCGAGTACAGCGGGGCCGCGACGAACAGCGTCGAATAGGCCGCGACGATCGTTCCGACGAAGATCGAGAGCGAGATGTCGGTGAGCGTCTGCGCACCGAGCCACAGGGCGCCGATGAAGAGGATCGCTCCCGTCGGCAGCACGGCCACGACGGTCGTGTTGATCGAGCGGACGAGCGTCTGGTTCACCGCGAGGTTGACCGACTCGCCGAACGTCCTCCCGGACTTCTCCCCGTCTTCGAACGTGTTCTCGCGGATCTTGTCGAACACGACCGTCGTGTCATACAGCGAGTACGACAGGATCGTGAGGAAGCCGATGACGGCCGCCGGGGAGATCTCGAACCCGAATAGCGCGTACACCCCGACCGTCACGACGAGCACGTCGACGAGACCGATCATCGCCGCGACGGACATCTTCCACGTGCGGAAGTACAGCGCCAGGATCAGGAACGTCAGCACGAGGAAGATCGCCAAACCCCACAACGACTGCCGGGTGACGCTCTCACCCCAGCTCGGACCGATGAAGGACGAGCTCACGCTGTCATCCGGAACGTTGAACGCCTCGACGAGGGCGGAGGTCACTTGGCGCGTTTCCAGCTCACCCAGCTGGTCGGTCTGGATGCGCAGGCTGTCGTCGCCGACCGTCGTGACGCGGGTCGCGGCATCCGGGACCACTGACTGCACCGCATCGGTCGCGCGCAGCTGATCCGGAGAGGCGACGTCGTTGACGGTGAACTGCGAGCCGCCCGTGAACTCGATCGAGAACTGGATGGGGCGGAAGACCGGCACCAGCGCCGAACCGATCACGAGGATCGCCGCGATGAGGAACCAGAGGCGCCGACGGCCGACGAACGGGAAGGAGACCTTCCCCGTGTACAGGTCGTTACCGAAATCGTTCATGGAGCGCATCAGTCGTCCCCCTCCCCTGCGGAGCGGGTATCGCCGCTCTGCTGCGCGAGCTTGCGCTCGGCGATCGTCTGGCGGCGGACCGCCTCACTGCGGGACCTCGACGACCGCTTGTCGGATTGCGACTTTCCGCCCGCGGCCACCGGGGCGCGGAACTGCGCACGGCCGCGATACACCGCGCCGAGCGCGGTCGGGTCGAGCCCGGACAGCGGGTGTCCGCCCCCGAAGAACGACGTGCGCGCGAGCAGCTGCAGCACCGGGTGGGTGAAGAGCACGAAGATGAGCACGTCGATGACGGTCGTGAGACCCAGCGTGAAGGCGAAGCCCTTCACGGTCGCGTCGGCGAGGATGTAAAGCACCACGGCGGCGAGGATGTTGATCGACTTCGAGATGTAGATCGTCCGCTTGGCGCGTGCCCAGCCGTCCTCCACCGCACTCGTGATCGACTTGCCGTCACGGAGCTCGTCTCGGATGCGCTCGAAGTAGACGATGAACGAGTCGGCGGTGAAGCCGATCGTCACGATGAGGCCCGCGACACCGGCCAGCGACAGGCGGAAGCCCATGCGCCAGGCGAGGATGCAGAGCGTGATGTAGGTCAGGATGCCCATCACGGCGAGCGAGGCGATGATGACCGACCCGAGCGCGCGGTAGACCACGAGCGAGTAGACCGCGACGAGGGCGAGACCGATGAGCCCCGCGACGAGGCCGATCAGCAGCTGCTGGGAACCGAGCGTCGCCGAGATCGCGTTGCTGCTCTGCACCTCGAAGCTCAGCGGCAGGGCACCGTATTTGAGCTGGTCGGCGAGGGTCTTCGAGGTCTCCTGGTCGAAGTTGCCGGTGATCTGCGGCTTGCCGTCGGTGATGACCGCGTTCATCGACGGGGCCGAGATGACCTCGCCGTCGAGCACGAAGGCGAACTGGTTCTGCGGCGGCTGCAGGTTGAACAGACGCTGGCTGATCTCGCCGAAGGTCTCCGTCCCGGCGCTGTCGAAGACGATGTTGACGGCCCACTGACCGTTCTGCGAGTTGAGACCGTTCGACGCGTCCGAGATGGCCGAACCGTCGAGTTCGACCGGTCCGAGCAGGTACTTCGCCGACCCGTCGGCGTCGCACGTGATGAGCGGCTGGTCGGCGGGCTCCTGTGCGGCGTCGTTCGCGGGGTTCGCGCAGTCGTAGGCGAGGAACTCGGCCTGGACCTCCTCCGTCGCCCACGACAAGTCGCTGCCGTTGGTCGGCGACGGGGTGGGCGTCGCGTTCAGCGAGGGGCCCGGGGTCGGGTAGGGCGTCTCCTTGCCGTCCTCGCCGATGAAGGTGTTCGTCGGAGCGGCGGTGTAGAGCACCGCGCGCAGCTGCATCTGCGCCGAACGGCCGATGCGGTCGCGGGTCTCCTCGTCGGCGATGCCCGGGAGCTGGACGACGATCTGGTTGCCCGCCTGCGTGGTGATGTCGGTCTCACCGACACCCGAGGCATCCACGCGCTGGCGGATGATCGAGACCGCCTGCTGCATCTGGTCGGCGGTGGGCTGCGCCCCCTCCTCCGTCTGCGCCTGCAGGATGATCTGCGTGCCGCCCTGCAGGTCGAGGGCGAGCTCGGGAACCCACGAGCTCCGCTCGAACAGGTAGACGCCCGCGGCGTTCACGCCGAAGAGGACGGCCGTCAGGGCCAGGAGTCCGATCAGTGCGCGCCACGCGCGCCGGACGGGGGTGGATGAAGCCACGGAGGGAACTTTCGTGAGGGGCCGCCGGAGCGGTGAGGTCAGGCCTTGGGCTTGTCGTCCGCGTCGGGGGTGCCGTCGACCGGGCGCGGGTCGACGTCGGCCTCGTCGCGGGAGACGATCACGTCGTCACCGGGGACCTGCTCGGTCTCATCGACGACGGGCTCCTCCTCCTCGACGGCGCGCAGGATCGCCTGGCTGTGGACCTCGACGACCATGCCCGGGGCGAGCTCGACGTGGGCAGGCTTCGAGAGGTCGGTCGGGTCGTACTCGACGATCGTCCCGTAGAGGCCGCCCTGGAGCAGCACCTTCACGCCGGGCACCATCTGCAGGGCCTTCTTCTCCTGCTCCTCCTTCATCCGCTTCGTGCGACGACGCGAGCTGATGAACATGAAGACGAGCAGACCCGCCAGCAGGATGAGCAGGCCGTAGTCCGTGAAGAAGTTGCCTCCGGTGGCCTGCGTGGTGTTCTGCTGGGAGAGAAGCAACATGAACGGGTGTCCGCCTTTCGGGTGGGCACGCCGCAGCGATGCGGCGAAGAGGGTGGGAGGCCGGAGCCTTCAGCGATTATAGGTCATCGAGGGTCAGCGCCCCGTCGTGGCGGGGGATGCCCAGGTGCGCGTACGCCTCGGGGGTCGCGACGCGCCCGCGGGGGGTGCGCCCCATGAAGCCGATGCGCACGAGGTAGGGCTCGACGACCGACTCGATGGTGTCGGCCTCCTCCCCCACCGTCACCGCAAGGGTGTTGAGCCCCACGGGGCCGCCGCGGAAGCGGCGTACGAGGGCGTCGAGCACCGCGCGGTCGAGCCGGTCGAGTCCCAAATCGTCGACGTCGTACAGGTCGAGCGCGGCGGACACGTCCGCCGTCGTCGCCTGCGTCGAGGAGCCGCCGTGGACCACGACGTAGTCCCGCACCCGGCGCAGCAGCCGATTCGCGATGCGGGGTGTGCCGCGCGACCGACGTGCGATCTCGGCGCGGGATGCCGCCGGCAGGTCGACGTCGAGCATCACCGCCGAACGGGCGATGACCTGCTCGAGCTCGATCGGCTCGTAGTACTCGAGGTGGGCGGTGAAGCCGAACCGGTCGCGCAGCGGGTTCGGCAGCATTCCCGACCGCGTCGTCGCGCCGACGAGGGTGAAGGGAGCGAGATCGAGCGGGATGCTGGTGGCCCCGGCCCCCTTGCCGACCATGATGTCGACCCGGAAGTCCTCCATCGCGAGGTACAGCATCTCCTCGGCCGAGCGCGCCATCCGGTGGATCTCGTCGATGAAGAGGACCTCGCCGGGCACCAGGCTCGACAGCAGGGCGGCGAGATCTCCGGCGTGCTGGATCGCGGGTCCGCTCGACATCCGCAGAGGACGCTCGCTCTCGTGCGCGACGATCATCGCGAGGGTGGTCTTGCCGAGCCCCGGAGGGCCCGACAGCAGGATGTGGTCGGCCGGACGCTGCTGGATGCGGGCGGCATCCAACAGCAACTGCAGCTGCCCGCGCACCTTCATCTGACCGACGAACTCGGCGAGCGACCCCGGGCGCAGCGCGCCTTCGACGGCGAGTTCGCCCTCGTCCTCGGGAAGGCGCTGGTCGCGGGCCTCAGACACCGGTGCGCTCCGCACGTGCGGGACCGAGATGGGCGAGAGCGAGCTTGAGCAGCGCCGGCACGGTGGCTCCCGCGGGCGCCTCGGCCAGGACGTTCTCGGCGGTCTCCGTCGCGACGCGCTCGCTCCACCCCAGCGCGACGAGCGCCGCCGCCAGCTGCACGCCGAGACCCTGCGCGGCGGGGACGCCGGGCGTCGCGCGGGCCGGCGCGGTGAGCTTGCCGGCGAGCTGCACGACGATCAGTTTGGCGGTCTTCGGGCCGATGCCCGAGACGCGGCGGAAGGGCGCGTCGTCCTCATCGGCGACCGCGGTCGCGATCTGATCGACTGTGAGGGCCGAGAGCACCCCGAGCGCGGACTTCGGTCCGACACCCGAGACACTGAGCAGATGGCCGAACACGTCGAGTTCGGACCGGTCCTCGAAGCCGAACAGCAGCATGGCATCCTCGCGGACGATCATCGAGGTGTGCACGAAGACCTCATCGCCGAGGTGGAGCTGCCGCGCGTGCTGCGCCGTGACGGCGACCGCGTAACCGACCCCGTGCACGTCGATGACGACCGAGTCGGGTTCGAGGTGCAGCACACGGCCGCGCAGCGAGGAGATCATGATCCGAGCCTAAGCGAGCCTTCGGACCTATGTTCGAGCGACACACCTGGGACGTGCGGTCTCAGCGTCGCGTCGCCTTCTCAGCGGCGGCCCACGCACGCTGGGCGGGGGTGAGCGCCGCGGCGGCGCCTCCAGCGGCCGGACCGCGACGCCACGCGTGGCAAAGCGCGAGGGCCAGCGCGTCGGCGGCGTCGGCGGGCTGAGGCAGCGCGTCGAGGCGCAGCACCCGCGCGACCATCGTCTGCACCTGCAGCTTCTCGGCGTTGCCGTACCCCGTGATG
The DNA here is from genome assembly GCF_049545465.1 of Microbacterium sp. NPDC079356. Classification (NCBI taxonomy): domain Bacteria; kingdom Bacillati; phylum Actinomycetota; class Actinomycetes; order Micrococcales; family Microbacteriaceae; genus Microbacterium; species Microbacterium sp. NPDC079356. Next base: position 621,209 of record NZ_JBMWDN010000001.1, read on the forward strand.
GCGGCCTTGACCTCGGAGGGCGTGTGCGTCGCGGCGGGCAGCCCGTGCTCGGCGGCGAGCAGCAGCGCGATGCCGCTGGCCTGCGCCGTCCCCATGACCGTGTTGCGGTTCTGCTGGGCGAAGACCCGCTCGACGGCCACGACGTCAGGCCCGTGATCGGCGATCACCGCGCGGATGCCGGCCGCGATGCTCGCGAGCCGCTGCTCGATCGGCGCATCGGTCGCCGAACGGACGACACCGACGTGCACGAGCGTGGCCGATCTATCGGCGCGCACGTCGACGACCCCCACGCCGCAGCGGGTGAGTCCCGGATCGATGCCGAGGACGCGAAGAGCGGATGCCACTCCCCCACGCTAGGCGGGAGGTGCGGCATCCGCTCGTCGGCGCGCCTGCGGAGTCAGTCCTCGTCGTCGGTCTCGAGCTCGGCCTGGACCTCGGGCGTCAGGTCGAAGTTGGCGTAGACGTTCTGCACGTCGTCGCTGTCCTCGAGGGCGTCGATGAGGCGGAAGATCTTGCGCGCGGTGTCGGCGTCGATCTCGACCTTGAGGTTCGGGACGAACTCGACGTCGGCCGAGTCGTACTCGATGCCGGCGTCGGTGAGCGCGGTGCGCACCGAGACGAGATCGGATGCCTCGGTGACGACCTCGAAGCCCTCGGCCCGCGGCTCGATCTCCTCGGCACCGGCTTCGAGAGCCGCCATCATGAGGTCGTCCTCGGTCGTCCCCTCACCGGAGACGACGATGACGCCCTTGCGGGTGAAGTTGTACGCGACCGATCCCGGATCGGCGAGGGTGCCGCCGTTCCGGGTGAGGGCCGTGCGGACCTCCGCGGCGGCACGGTTCTTGTTGTCGGTCAGACACTCGACCATGAGCGCCACGCCGTTGGGTCCGTAGGCCTCGTACATGATCGAGGTGTACTCGACCGACTCGCCGCCGATGCCGGCGCCGCGCTTGATGGCGCGGTCGATGTTGTCCTTCGGGACCGAGGTCTTCTTCGCCTTCAGGACGGCGTCGAAGAGGGTCGGGTTGCCCTGCAGGTCCGCACCACCCAGCTTGGCGGCGACCTCGATGTTCTTGATGAGCTTCGCCCACGACTTCGCACGACGCGCGTCGATGACGGCCTTCTTGTGCTTCGTGGTGGCCCACTTGGAATGTCCGCTCACGGGACTCCTCTCGGAAAAAGCGCGGGGTCCAGTCTACGACCGTGCCGACATGAGGCCGCTACGCGTCGCGCACGCTCGCAAGGAACAACTCGTGGAAACGCGTCTCGGCATCGAGCTCCGGGTGGAAGGAGAGGCCGATGACCGCGCCCTGGCGCACCCCCACGACCCTGCCGTCGGGGAGGGCGGCGATCGCCTCGGCCGCCGGTCCGACCTCTTCGACGACGGGGGCGCGGATGAAGGTCGCGCGCACCGGCGGCTCGCCGACCGCCGGCACCGAGAGCTCGGTCTCGAAGGACTCGACCTGGCCACCGAACGCGTTCCGGCGCACCGTCACGTCCAGGCCGCCGAACGTCTGCTGCCCGGCGATCCCGTCCGCGAGGCGATCGGCGAGGAGGATGAGGCCGGCACAGGTGCCGTACACCGGCATCCCCTCCGCGATGGCGGAACGGATGGGCTCGTGCATCCCGAACGCGCGGGCGAGCTTGTCGATGACACTCGACTCGCCCCCCGGGAGCACGAGCCCCTGCACCTGCGCGAGCTCCTCCGGCCGGCGGACCGGGACGACGTCGGCGCCGAGCTCGGCGAGCACGCGCGTGTGTTCGCGGACGTCGCCCTGGAGGGCGAGGACGCCGACGCGGGGAGCGGTCACCATCCCCGCTCGGCGAGCCGGTGGGGTGCGGCGAGGTCGGAGACGTTGATGCCGACCATCGCCTCACCGAGCCCCCGCGAGACGTCGGCGATCACCTTCGCGTCGTCGTGGAACGTCGTCGCCTTGACGATCGCCGCGGCGCGTTCGGCGGGGTTGCCGCTCTTGAAGATGCCCGAGCCCACGAAGACGCCGTCGGCTCCGAGCTGCATCATCATGGCCGCGTCCGCGGGTGTCGCGACACCGCCGGCGACGAAGAGGACGACGGGCAGGGTGCCGGTCTCGGCGACCTCGGTGACGAGCTGGTAGGGCGCCTGCAGTTCCTTGGCCGCGACGTAGAGCTCGTCCTTCGGCAGCGCGGAGAGAGCGGCGATCTCACCACGGATCTTGCGGATGTGCTTCATCGCCTCGGACACGTCGCCGGTACCGGCCTCGCCCTTCGAGCGGATCATGGCCGCACCTTCGGTGATGCGTCGCAGGGCCTCGCCGAGGTTCGTCGCCCCGCAGACGAACGGCACCGTGAAGTCCCACTTGTCGATGTGGTTCACGTAGTCGGCGGGTGAGAGCACCTCGGACTCGTCGATGTAGTCGACACCGAGCTCCTGCAGCACCTGCGCCTCGACGAAGTGCCCGATGCGCGCCTTGGCCATCACGGGGATGGAGACCGACGCGATGATGTCGTCGATGAGGTCGGGGTCGCTCATGCGGGCGACCCCACCCTGGGCGCGGATGTCGGCGGGCACGCGTTCGAGCGCCATGACGGCGACGGCGCCGGCGTCCTCGGCGATCTTGGCCTGGTCGGCGGTGACGACGTCCATGATGACGCCGCCCTTGAGCATCTCGGCGAGGCCGCGCTTCACCCGCGCGGTTCCAGTCGTGTTCGTTGGCATAGGCCAAAAGTTAGCATGACACGGACATAGACTCGTCCCATGGCAGACGATGTCCTGACGATCGGCGGCGAGACCGCCGCCGAGATCGCGGACAGCATCCGTGCCCTCATCGACCGCGGCGACCTCACCCCCGGCGCCGCGCTCCCCTCCGTCCGCGCACTCGCCGACCTCGTCGGGGTGAACCGCAACACGGTCGTCGCCGCGTACCGCCTCCTCGCCGCCGCCGGAGCGGTCGAGACCGCCGGCCGCGCCGGTACCCGCGTCGCGCCGCGCTCCGACCCGGCGCAGGAGGGCTTCGCCGCCGACACCGTGCTGCGCGACATCGGGACGGGGAACCCGGACCCCGCGCTCATCCCGGACCCCTCGCATGCGCTGTCGAGCCTCGCGGGTCGGCCCGTCCTCTACGGCGAACCGACGATCGACCCCGACCTCGAAACGTGGGCGTCTCAGTGGATCGCGAAGGATCTGCCCGAACGCGCCGAGCTGCGTCTCACCATCACGGGCGGCGCGGTCGACGCGCTCGAGCGCCTCTTCGCCGACGCCCTCACCCGCGACGACGCCGTCGGGCTCGAGGATCCCTGCTTCCTCTCCGCCCTCCGCACGGTGCGGATCGGCGGTTACCGGCCGGTCCCGATCCCCGTCGACGATCAGGGGATGACGGTCGCCGGACTACGCGCCGCGCTCGACGCCGGCGTGCGCGCCATCGTGTGCACCCCGCGCGCGCAGAACCCCACCGGTGTGAGCCTGACGGCCGAGCGGGCGGCGCAGCTGCGCGCCGTGCTGGAGCAGCATCCGTATGTCCTCGTGATCGAGGACGACCACTTCTCGATGCTCTCGCGCGAGCCGTACCACTCGATCATCGGGCCCGGGCACCGACGGTGGGCCCTCATCCGCTCGGTGTCGAAATTCCTCGGGCCCGACATGTGCGTCGCGGTCACCGCGAGCGACACCGAGACCGCCGAGCGCCTGGCGCGCCGACTGAGCCCCGGGTCCACCTGGGTGAGCCACCTGCTGCAGCGTCTCGTGCTCGCGCTCGTCTCCGACGACGCCGTCCTGGCCGGGGTGGAGCGCGCCGCACGCCATTACCGCGCACGTAACGACCGCTTCGCCGGGGAGCTCACGCGACTCGGCCTGCCCACCGCGGCGGGCGACGGGCTGAGCGTGTGGGTGAGCGTCCCCGCTCCCGCCCGCGCCGTCGCCGAGCAGCTCATGCGTCGTGGGTGGCTCGCCCGTCCCGGCGACGAGTTCGTCCTCGCCGATCCCGCGGCGACCCACCGCCTGCGCCTGACCGTCCACGATCTGTCCGACACCGACCTCGCGCGCCTGGCCGCCGACGTCGCCGCCTCGGCGCGAGCCATCGCGCCCTCACCGGAAGCGAGTACCGCCCCGTGAAGATCCTCTCCATCCAGTCCGCCGTCGCGTACGGTCACGTCGGAAACTCCGCCGCGGTGTTCCCGCTGCAGCGCATCGGCGTCGAGGTGTACCCGGTGTACACCGTGAACTTCTCGAACCACACCGGGTACGGCGCGTGGCGCGGCCCGCTCATCAGCCCGCAGGACGTCGCCGACGTCATCACCGGCATCGAGGAGCGCGGCGCGTTCGGCGAGATCGACGCCGTCCTCTCGGGGTACCAGGGCGGCGAGGGCATCGGCGACGTCATCCTCGACGCGGTCGCCCGCGTGAAGGCCGCCAACCCGAGCGCGATCTACGCGTGCGACCCCGTCATGGGCAACGCGAAGAGCGGATGCTTCGTGGCCCCCGCCATCCCGGTCCTGCTGCGCGAGCGGGTCGTCCCGGCCGCCGACCTCATCACCCCGAACCAGTTCGAACTGGGGTTCCTCACCGGGACCGAGCCGTCGGACCTCGAGTCGACGCTCGCGTCGGTCGACGCCGCCCGGGCGATGGGCCCGTCGACGGTCCTCGTCACGAGCGTCGAGCGTCCCGACCGCCCCGAGGGGACGATCGAGATGCTCGCGGTCACGGACGACGGCGCGTGGATCGTCCGCACCCCCCACATCCCGATGAAGGCCAACGGCTCGGGTGATGTCACGGCAGCCCTGTTCACGGCGCACTTCCGCCGCACCGGCGACGCGGCGGACGCCCTCGCGCGGACGACCTCGAGCGTCTTCGACCTGCTGCAGCAGACGTACGACGCGGGTTCGCGCGAGCTCCGACTGATCGAGGCGCAGGAGGCCTACGCCCACCCGCGCATGCAGTTCGAGGTCACGCAGGTCCGCTGACGTGGCGGGGCGGCCGGCTCGTCAGATGACGGGCCAGCCGTCGGCCACGGCCTGCCGAACCTCGCCGAGCAACTGCGGCAGGGCCTTCGTCTTGGCGATGATCGGGAAGAAGTTCGCGTCCGTCGCCCAGCGCGGCACGACGTGCTGATGCAGGTGCTCCGCGACGCCCGCACCGGCGACCGTGCCCTGGTTCATGCCGAGGTTGAACCCGTCGCACTTCGCGACCGTGCGCAGGACCCTCATCGCGACCTGGGTCAGCGCGCCGATCTCGGCGACCTCCTCCGGGGTCGCGTCGTCGTACGTCGCGAAGTGACGGTACGGGCAGACCAGCAGGTGTCCCGAGTTGTACGGGAAGAGGTTCAGCAGGACGTAGGCGGTTTCACCGCGCGCGACGATGAGACCCTCCTCGTCGGTCTTGCCCGGGGCGGCGCAGAACGGGCAGTCGTGCTTCAGTGGCTCGGGGCCCGCCTGGATGTAGGCCATCCGATGCGGCGTCCACAGTCGCTGGAACTCGTCGGGCACGCCCGCCAGCTCGGCGGCAACCTCCACGCGGCGGTCGTCGTCCGTCATGCCAGGTCCTCCGCGGTGTTCACGAGCGTACGGTCCGCGATCGCCGCGACGATCTTGTCGATCGCCTCGTCGACGGGGATGCCGTTGGTCTGCGAGCCGTCGCGGAACCGGAACGACACCGTGCCCCCCGAACGGTCCTGCTCCCCCGCGATGAGCTGAAGGGGGACCTTCTGGGTCGTGTGGGTGCGGATCTTCTTCGGCATGCGGTCGTCGGAGTGGTCGACCTCGGCGCGGACGCCCTCGGCGCGCAGGCGCGCCACGATCTCGTCGAGGTACGGCCCGTACTCCTCGGCGACGGGGATGCCGACGACCTGAACAGGAGCGAGCCACACCGGGAAAGCACCCGCGTAGTGCTCGAGGAGGATCGCGAAGAACCGCTCGATCGACCCGAACAGCGCACGGTGGATCATGACCGGACGGTGCTTCTCACCGTCGGGACCGGTGTACTCGAGCTCGAACCGCTCGGGCTGGTTGAAGTCGAGCTGGATCGTCGACATCTGCCAGGTGCGTCCGATCGCGTCCCGCGCCTGGACGGAGATCTTCGGGCCGTAGAACGCGGCGCCGCCCGGGTCGGGCACGAGCTCGAGACCGGAACCCTCGGCGACCTCCCGCAGGGTCTGCGTCGCCTCGTCCCACAGGCTGTCGTCGCCGATGAACTTGGGGTTGCCCTCCTCCTTCGTCGACAGCTCGAGGTAGAAGTCGTTCAGCCCGTAGTCGCGCAGGGTCTTCAGTACGAACTCGAGGCTGTGCTCGAGTTCGCCCTTGACCTGGTCGGACGCCACGTAGATGTGGGTGTCGTCCTGCGTCATCCCCCGCACGCGGGTCAGGCCGGCGAGCGTGCCGCTCTTCTCGTAGCGGTAGACCGAGCCGAACTCGCTGAGCCGCAGCGGCAGTTCGCGGTAGCTGCGCCCGCGCGAGCGGAAGATCAGGTTGTGGAACGGGCAGTTCATGGGCTTGAGGTAGTACTCCTGGCCCTCGCGCGAGACGTGGCCGTCGGCATCCACCACCTCATCCAGCACCATCGGGGGGTACATGCCGTCGGCGTACCACTGCAGGTGACCGCTCGTCATGAACAGGTCGCCCTTGGTGATGTGGGGCGTGTTCACGACCTGGTATCCGTTGGCGAGGAGACTCTCGCGCATGTAACGCTCGATCTCGTACCGGATGATCCCGCCCTTGGGGTGGAACACCGACAGGCCGGGCCCGATCTCCTCGGGGAAGGAGAAGAGGTCGAGGTCCTTGCCGAGCTTGCGGTGGTCGCGTTTGGCGGCCTCCTCGAGGCGGTGCTGGTAGGCGCGCAGCTCGTCCTTGGACGGCCACGCGGTGCCGTAGATACGCTGCAGCTGCGGGTTCTTCTCGCTGCCGCGCCAGTAGGCGCCGGCGACGCGGGTGAGGTCCCAGCCGTTGCCGGCGACACGGGTGCTCGGCACGTGGGGCCCGCGGCAGAGGTCCTTCCACGCGGTCTCACCGTCGCGGGTGACGTTGTCGTAGATGGTGAGTTCGCCGCCGCCCACCTCGACGGACGCGCCCTCGGCCGCCTCCTGCGACCCGCCCTTCAGCCCGATGAGCTCGAGCTTGAACGGCTCATGGGCGAGCTCGGCGCGGGCTTCGTCATCGCTCACCACACGGCGGACGAAACGCTGTCCTTCACGGACGATGCGCTCCATCTCCTTCTTGATGGCCTTGAGGTCCTCGGGGGTGAAGGGCTCTTCGACGCCGAAGTCGTAGTAGAAGCCGTCGGTGATCGGCGGGCCGATCCCGAGGTTCGCCTGCGGGCGGACGCGCTGCACGGCCTGCGCGAGGATGTGGGCCGTCGAGTGGCGCAGGATGTTCAGCCCGTCGGGGCTCGACACGGTGACCGGCTCGACGCCGTCGAGAGAGTCGACGACCGTCGCGAGGTCCTTCAGCTCGCCGCGGATGCGGAGCGCGACGACGGAGCGGTCGGGGAACAGGGCGAAACCGTCGGCGGGAAGGGCGACATCCGCCGGGGCGATCGGATCAGACAAGGGGAGATCTCCAGAGGTGGCTCGGATCACGGTGACTCAGCTTCGAACGCTGCACGCGCTCCGCCCGCTCAGGCCCGCGGCGTTCGCGTGCCGGCGAGGTGGGACACCCGGCTGTTCTGCATCATGCGAGTCTAACGGGCCGCCGGGAGGGGCGATGATGGATGCCGTGAAGCTCGCTCTCGCGGGGCTCGTCCTGCTCGTGGGCGCGATCGTCGCCGTCGCCACCGGCATCCTGCCTCTCTCCGAGCTCGGCGTGGTCGCCGAGCGCGTGCTCCCGATCCTCGCGTTCGTCGTGGCGGTCACCGTCGTCGCGGAGCTCGCGGCGAAGGCCGGGGTCTTCGACGTCACCGCGTCGTGGCTGGCCCGGATGTCGCGTGGACGCACCGCTCTGCTCTGGGCACTCGTCGTGGCCCTCGCGATCGTGACCACCGCCTTCCTGTCGCTCGACACGACCGCCGTCCTCCTCACCCCCGTCGTGATCGCCGTCGCACGCGCGAACGGGCTGCCGCCGCTGCCGTTCGCCCTCGCGACGGTGTGGCTGGCGAACACCGCGTCGCTCCTGCTGCCGGTGTCGAACCTGACGAACCTCCTCGCCCTGGCCCGGATGCCGGGGGCCGCCGACCCGACGTCGTTCGTGCTCCTGCTCGGACCGTCCGCCGCCGTCGCCGTCCTCGTGACCGTCGCCCTCCTATGGGTCATCCATCGGCGCTCGCTGGTCGGCTCGTTCACGGTGGCCCCGCCGCCGCGGGTGAGCGACCGGGTGCAGCTCCTTGCGGCATCCGTCATCGTCCTCGCCCTGCTGCCGCTGCTCGTGAGCGGGATCGAGCCGTGGATCCCGGCGACGGTGGCGGCGCTCGCCCTGATCGGTCTGTTCGCGTGGCGCTCGCCGAAGGCGCTGGGGCTGCGGCTCGTGCCGTGGTCGCTGCTCGTGTTCGCCGCGGGACTCTTCTCGGCCGTCGCCGCCCTCGAGGCGTGGGGCTCGGGACAGCTGGCGACGGCCGTGGCCGGATCGGGGTCGGCGCCGGTCGACCTGCTGCGGATGTCGGGAACGGCGCTCGTGATCGCGAATGCGCTCGACAACCTTCCCGCGTATCTGCTGCTCGAATCGACGGCGGACACGCCGGAGCGCCTGGCCGCCCTGCTGATCAGCGTGAACGCCGGGCCGCTCATCACGCCGTGGGCGTCGCTTGCCACCCTCCTCTGGCATCAGCGGCTCGTGGCGGCGGGGGTGCACCTGCCGTGGCGTCGCTTCATCCTGTGGGGTCTCGTCGCGGCTCCCCTCGTCGTCGCCGCCGCGACCGTCCCGCTGCTCCTGCGCTGACCTGCGCGTCGTCGAGGAGGCGCGCCGCGGCGGTTTCCCCGCGGCCCGCGCGGGACGGGTCGGCTGCGGCCCGCAGGCGGGAGCGGATCTCGTCGACGCAGTGCACGTCAGGCGACGGTGAGGTCCACCTGGATCTCGCCCGCGAGCTCCTCCAGCGCGGCCGTCACCGGCGCGGCATCCGCTCCGGCCGGCACGCGGAACGCGACCGTCGCCTCGAAGAGGGTCCCGCCCGCCATCGGCGCGTCGAGCGTCCGACTGCGGAAGGTGTCGATGCTGAGCGCGTGGGCGGCGATCGCCGCGGTCACGTCGCGCACGATCCCGGGGCGGTCGTTGCCGAGGACGGTGACCTCCATCGCGCGCTCGACGGGTTCGGTCACCGAGGCCACGTGTCCGCCGTGGACGGTGACGCGCAGCATCCCGTCGAGTCCTTCGAGCGCCGTGACGAGGTCGGCCTCGCGGTCGTCGTCGATCGAGACGAGCACGATGCCGGCGAAGGCGCCGGCCAGCTCGGCGAGCTCGCTGCGCTCCCAGTTGCCTCCCGCGGCCGAGACCTGCTCGGCGAGGGCGTTGACGAGTCCGGGACGGTCGTCGCCGACCACAGTGAGCACGAGGTGGGCCATGGCGGGATCCTATCGGTCGGGATGCCGCGGCGCAGGGGCATGCGCCGCGAGACGCATGCGGCGTAGCGTGCCACGCATGAAGGCACTCCAGTACACGCGCATTGGTTCACCCCCCGAGGTCGTCGAGATCGAGAAGCCGACTGCAGGGCCCGGGCAGGTGCTGCTCAAGGTCACCGCGGCGGGCGTCTGCCACTCGGACGAGTTCGTCATGGGGCTGAGCGAGGAGGAGTACACCGCCGCGGGGTACCCCCTGCCGTTGACCCTCGGGCACGAGGGGGCGGGCATCGTCGAAGAGCTCGGCGAGGGCGTCGAGCACCTGCAGGTCGGGGACGCCGTGGCTGTGTACGGTCCGTGGGGATGCGGGCGCTGCCGCAACTGCGCGCAGGGCAAGGAGAACTACTGCACGAACGCGCAGTCCGAAGGGATCATGCCTCCCGGCCTCGGCGCACCCGGATCGATGGCCGAGTACATGATCGTCGACAGCGCCCGTCACCTCGTTCCGCTCGGCGATCTGGACCCCGTGAAGAACGTCTCCCTGACGGATGCCGGGCTCACCCCGTATCACGCGATCAAGACCTCGCTGCCGAAGCTCGGCGCCGGCACGACCGCCGTGGTGATCGGGACGGGCGGTCTCGGGCACGTCGCGATCCAGATCCTGCGTGCGGTGTCGGCGACGACGGTCATCGCGTTGGACGTGAACGACGAAAAGCTGGCGCTCGCGCGCGAGGTCGGCGCGCATCACGCCGTCCTGAGCGATGAGAACGCCGTCGACGCCATCCGCGACCTCACCGGCGGCCTGGGGGCGAATGCGGTGTTCGACTTCGTCGGTGCGGAACCGACAATCGCCACCGCGGTCGGCGCAGCGGCCGTCGACGCCGACGTGACCATCGTCGGGATCGGCGGGGGCACTGCTCATGTGGGCTTCGGATCCATCGCCTACGACGCCGCCGTCCGCATCCCGTACTGGGGATCGCGCAGTGAGTTGATCGAGGTGCTCGACCTCGCACGATCGGGTCAGGTGTCGGTCGAGGTGCAGCGGTACTCCCTCGACGACGGCCCGAAGGCCTATGAGGCGCTCGCGGCCGGGAAGGTGCGGGGGCGCGCGGTCATCGTCCCCTGATCGGCCGCGGGGTCGCGATCATCCGTCGACGGCGTCGGTCACCACCGGCGCGAAGATGATGATCGCGGCCCCGACCAGGGCGACACCGGAGCCCACGTAGTCCCACACGGTGGGGCGGAACCCGTCGACGACGATCCCCCAGGCCAAGGATCCCGCGACGAACACTCCGCCGTACGCGGCGAGCACCCGTCCGAAATGAGCGTCGGGCTGCAGGGCGGCGACGAAGCCGTAGGCGCCGAGGGCGACGATCCCGAGCAGCGCGAACCACCATCCTCGGTTCTCCCGCACGGCCTGCCAGATCAACCAGGCGCCGCCGATCTCGGCGACGGCGGCGAGGACGAACAGGACGATGATCCGGGCGGTGGTCATGTCCGCATTGTCTCAGCGACCTGTGACGACCGTGCGACACGTCCGGCCGGTGCGCGGGGATGGCCCGCGCGGGTGAGAGGATGACCGTGGAGACCGCAGCTCCGCCCTTCTGTACGCCTCGACCAGGGTCGGTTCCATGGGACTCCTCGCCTACAACAGCACCACACGCTTCGACATCGACGATCGCACTCTCGCGCACCTCGAAGCCGTCATCTACGCCAAGCTCCGCCGCGGCGAAGCCTTCCTCTTCACGTGGTCGCGGGCCGCGGGTGAAGGCACCGGCCGCACGACCGTGTGGATGAACCGGGCATCGAGCCTCGCCTTCCGCCGGCGGGGCGACGCCCGCATCCCGCTCAACCACGAGTGGGTCGAGCGCCTGATGGCTGCCGCGAACTCCCCCGCCGGACTCCACGAGCTGCCCGAGACGGAGCAGGTCGCAGCCGTCGGCTGAACCCTCGCTGTGCGGGCCCGGGGCGCCTCGGGCCCGCACAGCGCCGCCCGCGCACAACAAAAAACCCCCGGATGACCGGGGGTTTGTCTGTGCGCGATACTGGGATCGAACCAGTGACCTCTTCCGTGTCAGGGAAGCGCGCTACCGCTGCGCCAATCGCGCCTGTGAAGGCTGTTGAGTTGTGAGTGGAGGTGGCGACGGGATTCGAACCCGTGTGGACGGCTTTGCAGGCCGCTGCCTAGCCACTCGGCCACGCCACCGTGTGTGGTTTGACCCACGTGACGCGATCTCCCCGGAGGAAGATCCCCACACTCGAGCGGATGACGAGATTCGAACTCGCGACCCTCACCTTGGCAAGGTGATGCGCTACCACTGCGCTACATCCGCATTTCGTTCCGGATCTCTCCGGCACTCGTTAAACACTAGACGATTCCGGCGCCAGCGCAAAACCGAGTACGCCCCGCGCGTGTCACCCGATCGGGCTTCCGTCGGTTCGGTCGGAGCCTCGCGATCCGGTATGCTCGGACACCGGCCCGAGTGTCATTCGGGCGATTGGCGCAGTTGGTAGCGCGCTTCCTTCACACGGAAGAGGTCGTCGGTTCGAGTCCGGCATCGCCCACCGAACAAGCCCCGGCAGGTCCCAGACCGCCGGGGCTTCGCCCTTGTCCGGATCAGTGTGGACCGACGACCCGGGCCCGTCGAGCAGCTGAGGCGATCCCCGAGATCCAGGGGTCCCCATGCCCCGTCAGCACCACGCCCGCCTCGGTCGCCTCGAGCGCGTCGAGGGAGTGCAGCGCGGTCGCTGCATTCTTCGTGGCCGCATTCGCGACGATCTGCGGACCGCGCTTGCCGGTATACGGATCCAGAGTGACGAGCGCGTCGCCGGACAACAGGACGCCGCGCGTCGCGAAGTAGAACGCACAGTGCCCGTCGGTGTGACCGGGTGTGTGCACGACCGTGGGACGACCCGGCACATCCAGGACGCCGCCGGATGGAAGGGATGCCTCCGCGTCCACCCCGCGCACCGCCAGCGCACCCGCCCCTGCCATCCGACCGATCACAGGGATGCCGCCCGGGTGGGTGAGCAGATACGGGATCCGAGCCACGGCCGGACGATACCGGTACGGATGCCGCGCCAGCCGACGATCATCCGGGTGGACACGCACGGGGACCCCCGACGCCCGCAGTCCGTGAGCGAGGCCGACGTGGTCGAAGTGCGCGTGTGTGAGGAGGACGGCATCGATGTCCTGGCGTCGCAGGCCCAGGTCGCCGAGGAGGACGTCGAGGACCCTTCCCGTCGCCGGCAGTCCGGCATCGACGAGCGTCACGCCGTCGGTATCCCTGATCAGGTAGCAGTTCGTGGCCGCCACTGTCATACGGAAGAATCCGGGACGATCCTCCACCCAGGCCGTCGACGCCTTCATCCCTCCGGCCCCCGACCCGCGTCGAACTCGCCGCGGTAGCGATCCTCCGCTTCCTGGAGCAGCTGCTCGTCGAGGATCGCGATCGCTTCGGGATTCGAAAGCAGCGGCTCACAGTCGGGACCCCGACCGGCGAGCTCACCCCGCAGGACCCATGCGAAGCGGTCCGGGTTCTCGTCCTGCAGATGCCGATACTGCGACAGCTGGCGCGCGAGCCAGTCCTCGAGCGGCCGGGTCCACCAGCTTTCGGCGTCCAGCGGATTGACCGAGAGTCCCGGCAGTCGGAGCCCGCTCTCGGTATCGATGCTCGTCGGCTCCGCATCCTGCGCGGGGCCTTCCGACCAGCGCACGTGAAGGCCCGGGCTGGCGCGCACCAGAGCGGCGAGTTCGGCCAGGCGGTGGATGACGAGCAGGGTGGAGGTGGGACGATCGGCGGCCGCGGACATGCGACGCAACGTACGGATCGGCTTGCACCGCCCGGAGGGCCTTGACATCGCCGCTCCGCGCCGTCGCCGTGTGGACGGCGCGGACCAGCGATGCAGTTTCTCAGTTGGCGAGGATCACCTCCGCCTCGGTGAAGAACTCGCTCACCGCGGCATCCACGGTCTTCGTTCCGAGACCGAGCTCCTTTTCGAGATCCCAGAACTTCTGCTCGAGGGAGCCGTAGCCCACCACGGCCGCCGGGGGTGCGTCACCGATGGGGTTTGACACGGATTCGATGTAGTCGGCGACCTGCTGATCCGGACCTTCGAGCGTTGCGCCCTCGAGCTTGCTCGTGGATGCCGGGAATCCCAGGGTCGTACCGAAGATCTCGCCCGCCTCGGGGCTGTTGACCACGTAGTCGAGGAACAGGGCTGCGGCTTCGGGGTGCTCTGTGCGCGAGGAGATCGCCACCTGCAGGCCGCCCTGTCGGTACAGGTCCTTCGCACGGGGCTCCGCCGCCGGAGACGGGTCGGCAAGCGCAGGAAAGCGCTTCCCCGCCAACCTAGGGCGGAAGACGGAACGAGCGCAAGACTCCGGCCCCTGCACAGAGGAGGGGGCGCCGCGGATGGTCCGCGGCGCCCCCTCGGTGCGAGGTGCGTATCAGTCGACGAGAGCGTAACCCTCTTCGCCGTGGACGACGGTGTCGATGCCGGCGATCTCGTCCTCGTTCTTCACCCGGAAGCCGATCGTCTTCTCGATCGCAAAGCCGATGACGAAGGCGACCACGAACGAGTAGATGAGGACCGCGAAGGCGGCGACGGTCTGCGAGATCAGCTGGCCCGCGTCACCACCGGTGAACAGGCCGGTGCCGGTCGCGAAGAAGCCGAGGTACAGGGTGCCGATGAGACCGCCGACGAGGTGCACGCCGACCACATCGAGCGAGTCGTCGTAGCCAAGCTTCCACTTCAGCTCGATCGCGAGGGCACAGACCGCGCCGGCGATGACACCGAGCAGGAGCGCCCATCCCGGCGCCAGAGCGGCGCACGCGGGGGTGATGGCGACGAGACCGGCGACTGCACCGGAGGCTGCCCCGACCGACGTCGCCTTGCCGTCCTTGAGCTTCTCGACGAGAGTCCAACCCAGGATCGCGGCGGCGGTGGCGCCGAGCGTGTTGATGACGATGGTGCCCACGGCCTGGTCCTCGGTGCCGAGCAGACCGAAGGTGCCCTCGGCACCCGCGTTGAAGCCGAACCAGCCGAACCAGAGGATCGCGGCACCGAGCATGACGAGTGGCACGTTGTGGGGCTTGTGGATGCCCTTCTGGAACCCGACCCGCTTGCCCAGAACCAGCGCGAGGGCGAGAGCGGCTGCACCGGCGTTGATGTGGACAGCGGTACCACCGGCGTAGTCGATGACTCCGGGCAGCCCCGTGTTGTCACCCCAGTTGAAGATCCAGCCGTCGCCCCACACCCAGGCGGCGACGGGGAAGTAGACGACCGTTGCCCAGATGCCCGCGAAGATCATCCACGCGCCGAACTTCGCGCGGTCGGCGATCGCGCCCGAGATGAGGGCCACCGTGATGATCGCGAAGGTGGCTCCGTATGTGGCGCCGACGAGGGTGTCGCTGTCCGCCGCGGCGAGCCCGAAGTCGACGAACGGGTTACCGGAGAAGGCGAACGTGCCTCCGCCGAGGCTCATGTTGAACCCGAACAGGATCCAGAGGACGCCGATGAGACCCATGGCGCCGAAGCTGAGCATCATCATGCTCACGACGCTCTTGGCCTTGACGAGACCCCCGTAGAAGAACGCGACGCCCGGCGTCATGAAGAGTACGAGGGCTGTCGCGGCGACAGACCACGCGAGGTTTCCGCTGTCCATGAAGTTCCTCACTCATGTGTTGTGTAACTCGGTCCCGGCGCGCCTGTTCATTCGGGTAGGCAGCGCTGTCGGGCGCGATCAGTTTGGCGCCGTCGAGTTTCCGCGGCGGGATGCGTCGTGTTTCGCGCCGGTTACGAGCGGGTCGAGCAGGTAAACATCACGTTTCCCGCCTCTGCGAGTGAGGCGTCCTGCGCCTTACGAGTGGGTGAGAGCCACCAGGCGCGAGACGGCGCGGAGGTACTTCTTGCGGTATCCGCCCGCGAGCATGTCCTCGCGGAACACGGAATCGAGCGGAGTCCCGGTGGCGCGGATCGGGATCTGCGCGTCGTACGCGCGGTCGACGAACGCCACGAAGCGCAGGGCGGCGGACTGGTCGTCGAATCCGACCACGTTCCGCAGGCCGATGGTCCCGATCCCCTCGATGAGGCGGATGTACCGCGACGGGTGCACCGAGGCGAGGTGTCGGATGAACGCCCCGAAGTCGTCATCGGAGACGAGAGCGGATGCCGCGGCATCCGTCATCGCGCTCTCGTACCCGGCGTCGTCGAGGACGACCGCGTGACCGTCTACGGCGCGCTGGCGGTAGTCGGTGCCGTCGATCCGGATGGTCTGGAAGTGCTCCGCCATCGCGTGGATCTCGCGCAGGAAGTCTTGCGCGGCGAACCGCCCCTCCCCCAGGGCATTCGGCGGGGTGTTGGAGGTGGCGGCGAGCTTCGTGCCGGTGGGGACGAGCTCGGCGATGAGTCGTGTCATCACCATGGTGTCGCCCGGGTCGTCGAGCTCGAACTCGTCGATGCACAGCAGATCCGCGCCGCGGAAGAGTTCGACGGTCTTCTGATAGCCCAGCGCCCCGACGAGCGCCGTGTACTCGATGAACGAGCCGAAGTACTTCCGGCGTGCCGGCATCGCGTGGTAGATCGCCGCGAGCAGGTGGGTCTTGCCGACACCGAAACCGCCGTCGAGGTACACGCCCGGCTTCATCGGCGCTTCGCGCTTGGCGCGTCGGAAGAAGCCGCCCCGCGCGGCGGGTGCGCCGCGACCCGAGCTGAAGACCTCGAGCAGGTCCTTGGCCTCCTGCTGCGAGGGATACGCATCGTCCGCGCGGTAGGTCGCGAACGTCGCCTCGTCGAACTGCGGCGGCGGCACGAGAGCGGCGACCATCTCGGCACCGCTCACCTTCGGATCGCGTTCGCTCAGGTGCGTGGTTCCGGAGGAGGTGAGGGGCACCCGACCAGCCTAGCCGCCGGGCGCAGTCCCCTTCGCGGCCCGCAGCGCGTGCGAGGATGGCGGCGTGTGGGTGACCGAGGTGCTGCCGTCGACCGGGGAGCGGGTGGATGCCGCGACGCCCGAGGGGCGCGCATGGTTGGCCGACCGGTACGCGCCGGCCGCGGACGCCTGGGTCCGCCTCAACATGATCACCTCCTTGACGGGGTCGGCCGTCGGCCCGGACGGCACGAGTGACACCCTCACGAACCGCGCCGACCGCGCGATCCTGGGCGTCATCCGCGCGGGCGCGGACGCCGTCGTCGTGGGAGCGCAGACCGTGCGAGCCGAGGGGTACGTCCTCCCCCGTCGCTCCCGCCTCGTGGTCGTGTCGCGAGCGGGTGACCTCGCCGGGCACCGACTCGAACCCGCCGCCGACGGACCCGACGACCAGGTCCTCCTCCTGCTGCCCCCGGACGCGCCGACCCCGCGCCCCGTGCCCGGTGTCACCATCGTCCGCGTCACGCTGGACGACGGACGGATGCCGGTGCCCGGCATCCTCTCCGCACTCGCCGACCGCGGCATCCGACGCATCGTCTGCGAGGGCGGCCCGTCGTTGGCCGGACAGTTCGCCGCGGCCGACGTCGTCGACGAGTACTGCATCACGGCAGCGCCCCGGTTGGTCCCGAGCGCCGGACCGTTCCTGCCGCTGGCGGACGCCGTCGACACGACACCCGCGGGCGTGCTCGTCGACGACGACGGATTCAGTTACCTGCGTCTGCGTCGCCGGTGAGGCCCCGCGCCGACAGCCAGTCGCGGATGTCCGAGGTCCAGCGCTCCTCGTCGTAGTTCCACAGCTTCGTGTGCCGGGCCCCCTCGAACTCATCGAGCGTGACGAGGTCGGGACGTCGATCCCGCAGCGCACGGGAGGCCGCCGGCGGCACGAAGTCGTCCGCCGCGCTGTGCAGGATCAGGATCGGTGCGACGAGCTCGTCCGCCCGGGCGAGGACGTCCAGACGGTCCCACGGGATCGGGTCGCCCGCCCCCGTCAGCGACGACGCCCACGGGCGGGTCAGCGCGTCGAGGGCGAGATGCGTCAGCGGGCGCGGGATGCGGGTGAGGTCGGCGTGGTGCGTCAGCACGCGGCGCCAGTCGACGACGGGCGAGTCGAGGATGACGCCGACGATGAGGTCGCGGTGGGCGGATCCCGCCGCCAGCTGCAGCGCGATCGCGCCGCCCATCGACCACCCCATGAGGATGATGCGCCGCGCCCCGGCGCGACGGGCGTAGCCGATCGCGCGGTCGACGTCGCGCCACTCGGTCGCGCCCAGTGCCGAACTCCCCCCGCTGCTGCGCGGGGCGTCGGCATCGTTGCGGTAGGAGGTGAGCATCGAGGTGATCCCCGCGGCATGGAAGACCGGCACGGCACGCAGGGTCTCCGCACGCGTCGTGCCGCGTCCGTGGATGTGCACCGCCCAGACGTCGCTCCCGCCGCCCGCGGGGAACACCCACGCGGGGCACGACCCGAGCGAAGTGCTGACCGAGACCTCCTCGAACGGGAGATGCAGTTCGGCGGGATCGGAGAAGTACCACCCGCTGAAGGCTGCGGCGGCGTCGAGGCGATCCGACTCGTCGATCTGCGTGAGGAGCTTCCGGGTGACGGTGTCCGTCCCCGCGGCGAGCACGGTGCCGAGCTTGATGTAACTCTGCGTCCCGGTGGTGAACAGGCCGTAACGCCCCGGGAGGACGGTGTCCGCCGAGCGCGAGAGCGTGATGGTTTGCGCGGCGACGTCGACGTCGACGAGGGTCGTGTCCGGCACCCGAGCGGAGAGCGTCACGACGCGCCGCGCGACGCGACCGGCGAGGAGGGCCAGCAGTCCCGTCGTGCTGACGAGCGCCGTGGTGAGTGCGACGACCGTGCTGCGCATCGTGGGAACGGTCCCGGGTCGGGCCGCGTCGGGGACGGCGCGCCTGGAAGCCTTCATGGTGCCCTCACTCTAGTCTGTCGCCGTGACCGAACCCCCGACCGGGACGCCGGAGTTCCTCGCTGTGAGCGACGCGTTGCGCGCCCTGCACTTCCGCGAGGACTTCGTCGTGCGCGAGATCGCCGCACCGGCATCCCTCGCTCCCGAGGCCATCGCCTTCGCGGGCGACGTGCGTCCGGACGACGACGGTGAATCCCCTTACGGGACGGGCCGGATCGTCATCCTCCACGACGCCTCGGAACCGGATGCCTGGGGCGGCCCCTGGCGGATCGTCTGCTTCGCGCAGGCCCCTCTCGAACCCGAGATCGGCACCGATCCCCTGCTGGCCGACGTAGCCTGGTCATGGCTGGTCGATGCCCTCGCAGCGCGCGGAGCGACGTTCCACGCGGCATCCGGCACAGCGACCAAGACCCTCTCGAAGGGTTTCGGGACGCTGGCCGCCGAGGGCGACGGAGCGCAGATCGAACTCCGCGCGTCGTGGTCCCCCGACGGGGATCCGACCGGTCACATGGACGCCTGGGGCGAGCTGGTCTGCATGTTGGCAGGGCTCCCCCCGGGTTCGGAGAACATCGCCGTGTTCGGCGGACAGCGGAGTACACGTGGCTGAATACGAGGTCATCGCCGATCTGGATGCGGCGGCGGCCGCAGCGTCGCGCCTGGCGGCCGGTCACGGTCCCGTGGCCGTCGACGTCGAGCGGGCGTCGGGCTTCCGCTACTCGCAACGCGCCTACCTCATCCAGGTCTACCGGCGCGGCAGCGAGGTGTTCCTGTTCGACCCGCCCGCGATCGGTGACCTCTCCGCCCTGCAGGCGGCGATCGGCGACGAGGAGTGGGTGCTGCACGCAGCCAGCCAGGATCTGCCGTCGCTGCGCGAGGCCGGACTCGAGCCGCCCCGCATCTTCGACACCGAACTCGCCGCCCGACTGCTCGGTCACGATCGGGTGGGTCTGGGCGCCGTCGTCGAGGACACGCTCGGCATCACCCTGGCCAAGGCGCACTCAGCGGCGGACTGGTCGACCCGGCCGCTCCCCCAGGGGTGGCTCGAGTACGCCGCTTTGGACGTGCTGCACCTGATCGACGTCCGCGACGCCTTGGCGACCGAACTCGATGAACAGGGCAAGACCGCCTTCGCCCAGGAGGAGTTCGAGGCAGTGCGCACCCGCGCCCCCAAGCCGCCGCGCGAAGAGCCGTGGCGCCGGCTGAGCGGGCTCCACACGGTGCGCGGTCGCCGCGCGCTCGCCGTCGCCCGTGCGCTGTGGCAGGCCCGCGAGGACTACGCCCGCGAAGAGGACGTCTCCCCGGGAAGGCTCGTGCCCGACCGCGCGCTGGTCGCGGCCGTCATCGCAGACCCCGCGACCAAGCAGGACCTCGCCCGCGTGAAGGAGTTCACGGGACGCGCGAGCCGCAGCCAGCTGGACCGCTGGTGGGCGGCCATCGAGGCGGGGCGCGCAGATCCCGCCCTGCCCGCCGAGCGGGGCCCGGGTGACGGAATGCCGCCGCCTCGCGCATGGGCCGACCGCAACCCCGCGGCTGACGCGCGCCTGAAGGCCGCCCGGCCTCTCGTGGAGGCGCGCGCCGAAGAGCTGGGGATGCCGACGGAGAACCTCCTGACGCCCGACCTGCTCCGCCGCGTGGCCTGGCATCCGCCGGCCGAGGTGACGGCCGAGTCGATCGGCGACGCCCTCGGGGAGCTGGGCGCGCGCCCGTGGCAGATTGCACAGACTGCACAGGTGATCGCCACGGCCTTTGTCGATTCCGTGCAGGTGCCCGACGCGGCATCCGAGACCGCTTCGTAGGTTCGACCCAACCGATTTTCGCGGTATCGCGGCCTCCTTAGGCTGGGTGGGAACCCAATCATTGGAGGCAGTGTGGCCGAGCTTTCGGACGTCTATTTCGTCGACGGAATGCGCACCCCGTTCGGGCGTGCGGGCGAAAAGGGCATGTATTGGAACACGCGCGCCGACGACCTCGCCGTCAAGGCGACGATCGGCCTCATGGAACGGAACCCCGACGTCCCGGCTGAGCGCGTCGACGACGTCGCGATCGCCGCGACGAGCCAGACCGGCGAGCAGGGGCTGACCCTGGGGCGGTCGGTGGCGATCCTCGCGGGGCTCCCGCAGACGGTCCCCGGCTTCGCCATCGACCGGATGTGCGCGGGCGCCATGACGAGCGTCACCACGATGGCCGGGGCGATCGGCGTCGGCATGTACGACGTCGCGCTCGCAGGCGGTGTGGAGCACATGGGGCACTACCCGATCGGCGGCAACGCCGACCCCAACCCGCGGTTCGTCGCCGAGAAGATGGTCGACCCCGGCGCCCTCAACATGGGGGTCACGGCGGAACGCATCTTCGACCGGTTCCCGCAGCTCACGAAGGAGCGCTCCGACCGGTTCGGCATGCTGAGCCAGCACAAGGCGCAGGCCGCCTACGAAGCCGGCAAGTTCCAGCCCGACCTCGTCCCCGTCGCGGTGAAGGATGCCGAAGGCGCGTGGGGACTGGCGACCGAGGATGAGGGCCGTCGTCCGCAGACGACGATGGCCGACCTCGCCGCCCTCAAGACGCCGTTCCGCCCGCACGGTCGCGTGACGGCCGGCACCTCCTCCCCGCTCACCGACGGCGCGACCATGTCGCTCCTCGCCGGCGGCGGCGCGGTCAAGGAACTGGGGCTCACGCCGAAGATGCGGATGGTCTCGTTCGCCTTCGCGGGCGTCCAGCCCGAGATCATGGGCATCGGCCCGATCCCCTCGACCGAGAAGGCGCTGAAGAAGGCGGGCCTCACGATCGACGACATCGGCCTGTTCGAGCTGAACGAGGCCTTCGCCGTGCAGGTCATCTCGCTGCTCGACCACTTCGGCATCGCCGACGACGATCCGCGCGTGAACCCCTGGGGCGGCGCGATCGCACTCGGGCACCCGCTGGCGGCATCCGGTGTCCGCCTCATGATCCAGCTGGCGGCGCACTTCGCGGAGCGACCCGACGTCCGTTACGGCCTCACCGCGATGTGCGTCGGCCTCGGACAGGGAGGCTCCGTCATCTGGGAGAACCCGCACTACAACGGCAAGAAGAAGAAGTGAGGCAGCCGACCATGACGAACTACGACCGGATCGACTTCTCGCCCCTTCTCGCCCTCTCCGACAGCGAGGTCGTGACCCACTCCCCCGTCCGCGACATCACGCTCGCCAGCGGCAAGGTCCTCGCCCTCATCACGCTCGACAACGGCCGCGACCACACCCGCCCCAACACGCTGGGCCCGGCGACGCTCACCGAGCTCGGCGCGACGCTCGACACCCTGGCGACGCGCGCGGCCGCGGGCGAGATCGACGCCGTCGGCATCACCGGCAAGCAGTACATCCTGGCCGCCGGCGCCGACCTCAGCGAGGTCAGCAACGTCGGTTCGGTGGAGAACGCGCGACTCATCGCCCAGCTCGGCCATTACGTGCTCGGCAAGCTGTCCGACCTCGGCGTGCCCTCGTTCGCGTTCGTGAACGGGCTCGCGCTCGGCGGCGGCCTCGAGATCGCGCTGAACTCGACCTACCGGACGGTGGATGCCTCGGCTGCGGCGATCGCCCTCCCGGAGGTCTTCCTCGGGATCATCCCCGGCTGGGGCGGCGCGTACCTGCTGCCGAACCTCATCGGCATCGAGAACGCCCTCGAGGTCGTCATCTCGAACCCGCTGAAGCAGAACCGGGTGCTCAAGCCGCAGCAGGCGTACGACCTCGGCATCATGGACGCGATCTTCCCCGCCTCGAGCTACCTCGAATCGTCGCTGCGCTGGGCCGACGACGTCCTCACCGGCGCCGTCAAGGTCGAGCGTAAGAACGCCCCCGGCAAGATCGAGCGCCTCACCAAGTGGCCCATCGCGATCAAGATGGCCCGCGGCATGCTCGAGTCGAAGATCGGAACGGTGCCCCGGTCGCCGTACGTGGCTCTCGACCTGCTCGACAAGGCCAAGAGCGGCACCAAGGCCGAGGGCTTCGCGCGGGAGGATGAGGCGCTCGCCTCGCTCGTCACGGGCGACCAATTCGCGGCATCCATGTACGCGTTCGACCTCATGCAGAAGCGCGCGAAGCGGCCGGTCGGTGCGCCCGACAAGGCTCTCGCGAAGAAGGTCACGAAGGTCGGCGTCATCGGTGCGGGACTCATGGCCAGCCAGTTCGCGCTGCTGTTCGTGCGCAAGCTGCAGGTGCCCGTGCTCATCACGGACCTCGACCAGGCGCGCGTCGACAAGGGTGTCGCGTACATCCACGACGAGATCGGCAAGCTCGAGGCGAAGGGCCGGCTCGACGGCGACACCGCCAACAAGCTGCGCGCCCTCGTGACCGGGACGACGGACAAGTCCGCGTACGCGGACTGCGACTTCGTCATCGAAGCCGTCTTCGAAGAGGTCGGCGTCAAGCAGGCCGTCTTCGCCGAGATCGAGGCCGTGGTGGCCGAGGACGCCATCCTCGCGACGAACACCTCGTCGCTGTCGGTCGAGGAGATCGGCGCGAAGCTCGCTCACCCCGAGCGGCTCGTCGGCTTCCACTTCTTCAACCCGGTCGCGGTCATGCCGCTCATCGAGGTCGTGAAGACGCCGAAGACCTCGGATGCCGCCCTGTCGACCGCGTTCGTCGTGGCGAAGGGCCTCGGCAAGAACGCGGTCCTCACTGCCGATGCGCCCGGCTTCGTCGTGAACCGACTGCTCGCCAAGGTCATGGGCGAGGCGGCCCGCGCCGTCTACGAGGGCACACCCGTCGCCGATGTCGAGAAGGCGTTCGCTCCGCTGGGCCTGCCCATGGGGCCGTTCCAGCTGATCGACCTCGTCGGCTGGAAGGTCGCCGCCCACGTGCAGGACACGATGGTTCGCGCCTTCCCCGACCGGTTCTACGCGAACGAGAACTTCCACGAGCTCGCCGCGCTCGACGCGGTCGTCGAGAAGGACAAGGGGGGCCGGGTGACCGGCTTCACGAAGGCCGCCGAGAAGGTCGCGAAGAAGGCGACCGGATCGACACCGGCATCCGCTGAGGAGATCCTCCGCCGGGTGCAGGACGGCCTCGCGCAGGAGATCAAGCTGATGCTCGACGAGGGCGTCGTGCCCGAGGTCGAGGACATCGACCTCTGCCTCATCCTCGGCGCGGGTTGGCCCTTCATCGACGGTGGCGCCACGCCGTACCTCGACCGCGAGGGAGCCAGCGAGCGGGTGTTCGGTGACACGTTCCACCACCCGCCGATCCGCGGCATCGCCTGATCGGACGGCAGGACGGGAGCGGCCCCGGGGTGGATCCCCGGGGCCGCTTCCGTGTGTCAGCGTGCCTCGAGCACCGCCTGGGCCGCACGGACCCGCAGGTCGCGCGCCAGGTGGTCGCGCTCCTCGAGGACGATGCGGCGGAGCGAGCCCGGCGCGTCCGGATGTTCGGCCAGCCACGCGTCGACCGCCGCGGTGTCCTCCGTGGCGGGGAACAGCCCCCGCACCAGACGCGCCGCGATCTCGATGCTGCGCGAGCGCCAGACCGGCAGGATGCGGGCGAAGTAGTCGTCGTCGAACGCCGCGACGAGCGACCGGCTCTGGCCCGCCCGGACGCCCCGGATGACCGCGTCCAGATGATCGTTCGTCAGCGTCGGGTCGTCCCACGCCGCGCGCCACGCATCGGCACGGACGGATGCCTCGGGCCGGGCCGCGAGGGCGGCGAGACGCGCCGTACGGCCCGACGACGTGGCATCCCGCGCCGCCTCCTCCTCGATCCGCGTCGCGTCCGCCCGGCCCGAGGCGGCGAGTCCGAACACCCACCCCCAGCGCAGGTCGGGGTCGAGCGCGAGCCCCTCGGGAGTCGGGGCCCGACCGTCAAGGATCGCCGTCATCAGCTCGGCGCGACCGTCCGACAGCTCAGCGGCCACCCCGACGGCACGAGCCCAGATGAGCTGCGCGTCCGAACCGGGGGCCGCGGCGTCCATCGCGGCCCCGGCGGTGTCGAGCCACGCATCCGCCGCCGCGGCACGGGCGGCGTCCGGGACGTAGTGGCGGACCGCGAAGGCCGCGTGCGCGAGGACGTCCGCCAGCAGGGCGGGGTGCGGTTCCTGCGGCGCATGCCGTGCCGCGATGGCGAGGTAGACGGATGCCGCGAGCTCGCCGTCCCGGACGGCATTCCACAGCGCAGCCCAGACGACGCCCCGCGCGACCGCATCCGGCACGGTCGACAGACCCTCCTGGACCGCGGCGAGCGACCGGTCGTCGAGCCGCACCTTCGCGTACGACCGGTCGTCGACGTTCGCCACGACCACAGCGGCGTCGGGGAGGACGGGGGCGGTCACGACCGTCCGCTCCTCGAACAGGTCGACGGCGACGTCGCCGCGGGCCACGAGCCGCCCGCCCTCGTCGTCCCAGAGCCCGACGCGGACGGCATGGGGCCTCGCGACGTCCTGCACGACTGCGAGGGGGGCGCGCTCGGTCCTGAGGGTGGGCAGACCCGTCGTCTCGAGCCACGCGGCACTCCACGACCGCAGGTCGCGGCCCGAGGCCTCTTCGAGGGCCGCCAGGAGGTCCTCCAGCGTCGTGTTGCCGTAGGCGTGCGACGCGAAGTAGCGGCGCGCCCCGCGGAAGAACGCCTCCTCGCCGACGAAGCCCACGAGCTGCTTCAGGACCGAGGCGCCCTTGGCGTAGGTGATCCCGTCGAAGTTGAGCTTGGCCGCCTCGAGATCGGGGATGTCGGCGACGATCGGATGCGTCGTCGGCAGCTGGTCCTGCACGTACGCCCAGCCCTTCCGCCGGCTCGCGAAGGTGACCCAGGCATCCGGGTGGAGCCCCGTCGCGACGTTGGCGTGGGTCCCCATGAAGTCGGCGAACGACTCCTTGAGCCACAGGTCGTCCCACCACCGCATCGTCACGAGGTCGCCGAACCACATGTGGGCCATCTCGTGCAGGATCGTGTTCGACCTGGCTTCGCGCTGGGCCGCCGTCGCCGCTCCCCGGAAGACGTACGCCTCGGTGAAGGTCACCAGTCCGGGGTTCTCCATCGCGCCGAGGTTGTACTCCGGGACGAAGATCTGGTCGTACTTGCCCCACGGGTAGTCCTGGTCGAACGCGCTCGTGAAGAAGTCCAGGCCGCGACGGGTGATGTCGAGGATCTCGTCCGCGTCGAGGTGCTCCGCGAGCGAGGCACGACAGAGCACCCCGAGGTCGACGCTCTGGCGTTCGCCTCGCCACACACCGTCCACACGGTGGTACGGGCCCACCGCGACCGCGGTGACGTAGCTCGAGAGCGGCGGCGTCTCGGCGAACGAGACCCGGACGCCGCCGTCGACGTCGGTGCGCCCGGTCTCCGCACCGCCGGAGAGGATGACACCGTCGCCCGCGGCCGTGACGTGGAAGGTCCACCGCGCCTTCAGATCGGGCTGCTCGAAGCAGGGGTAGACCCGGCGGCTGTCGGCGGGCTCGTACTGCGTGTAGAGGTACACCGCGCCGTCGACCGGGTCGGCGAAGCGGTGCAGACCCTCACCCGACCGGCTGTACCGGCCGCGCGCGCGGATCCGCACCGTGTTGCGTTCAGCCAGGCCCGTCAGTCGGATGCGGGCGCCGTCCCAGTCGACCTTTCGGGTCTCCCCGTTGATCTCCACCTCGTCGACCGACGCGCCCAGGAAGTCCACCCAGGTCTCCGGGGTCGCCGCGTCGAAGCGGAGGATGCTCTGCGTCTCGAAGTCCTCGCGCGCCGGGTCGGACGCCGATCGCACGTCGAGGTCGACCTCGATCGTCTCTAACGTGACGACGGATGCGCGGCCCGCGGCATCCTCTCGACTCAGGTTCTCATCGCCGGGATGCTGCGGTGTCTGCATCCCTCCATGCTGTCACGCAGGCGCGACGTCAGTCCGACGCGGAGTCGGCGGGGCCGCGCAGTTCGACGTCCTGCGAGGACCACACCGCGTCGTCGGTCGATTGCCGGGCGATCGGCACGCGCGTGCCGAGGACCTGAGCGACCACGTCCTGCGCGATCTTCGGTGCCGTGAGCCCCGCATCCGCGAGGATCTGCTCGCGACTCGCGTGGTCGATGAACTCGTCGGGGAGCCCCAGCTCATCGACCGCGGTCGACACACCGGCCTCGCGCAGCACCTGCCGGACCCGGGTGCCGACGCCGCCGACGCGGATGCCGTCCTCGATCGTGATCACGAGGCGGTGGGATGCCGCCAGGTCGACGATCGCGGGGCGGATCGGCACGGCCCATCGAGGATCCACGACGGTCGACCCGATGCCCTGCGCGCGCAGACGTTCGGCGACGGCGACGGCGAGGTGGGCCATGGGTCCGATCCCGACCAGGAGCACGTCCTCCGCACCGCTGCGGTAGAGGACGTCAGTACCGTCCTCGAGCCGCTCGATCGCCTCGAGGGCGTCGGGTACGGACCCCTTCGGGAAGCGCACGACGGTCGGGGCGTCCTCGACCGTGATGGCCTCGTCGAACAGTTCGCGCAGCCGCTCGCCGTCGCGGGGTGCCGCCAGACGGATGCCGGGGACGAGCTGCAGCATGGCGAGGTCCCAGATGCCGTGGTGGCTGGGGCCGTCGGGGCCGGTGACACCCGAGCGGTCGAGGACGAAGGTGACGCCCGCCTTGTGGAGGGCGACGTCCATCATGACCTGGTCGAACGCGCGGTTCATGAAGGTCGCGTAGATCGCGACGACGGGGTGGAGTCCGCCGAAGGCGAGACCGGCGGCCGAGGCGACCGCGTGCTGCTCGGCGATGCCCACGTCGTACACGCGGTCGGGGAACCGCTGCGCGAACGGTTGCAGACCTGTCGGGCGGAGCATCGCGGCGGTCATCGCGATGATGTCCTCGCGCCGGTCGCCGGCGTCGACGAGCGCGTCCGCGAACACGTCGGTCCACGCCACGGCATCCGAGGCTCCGATGGGCTCACCCGTCACGGGGTCGATCTTGCCGACCGCGTGGAACTGGTCGGCCTCGTCACGCCGGGCCGGCTCGAAGCCGCGCCCCTTGTCGGTGATCGCGTGCACGATGACGGGGGCGCCGTACTCCTTCGCGAGGCGGAGGGTCTCCTCCATCGCGTCGAGATCGTGCCCGTCGACGGGACCGAGGTACTTGATGTCGAGGTTGGAGTAGAGCGCGATGTTGTTCGTGAATCGGGAGAGGAACCCGTGCGTGCCGCCGCGCACACCGCGGTAGACGGCGCGCCCGATCGGGCCGAACAGGCGTGAGACGTGCGCGGAGCTGCGACGGAGCGTCTGGTAGCTGTCGGCGGTGCGCACGCGGTTGAGGTAGCGGGCCATGCCACCGATGGTCGGCGCGTACGACCGGCCGTTGTCGTTGACGACGATGACGAGGTTGCGGTCGTTGTCGTCGGAGATGTTGTTGAGCGCCTCCCACGTCATCCCGCCCGTCAGCGATCCGTCACCGACGACGGCGACGACGTGACGGTCCTTGCGCCCGGTGCGGGTGAGGGCACGCGAGACGCCGTCGGCCCAGCTGAGAGAGCTCGACGCGTGCGAGGACTCGACGACGTCGTGGGGGCTCTCCGATCGCTGCGGGTAGCCGGCGAGGCCGCCGCGGGAGCGGAGCTTCGAGAAGTCCTGTCGCCCGGTCAGCAGCTTGTGGACGTAGGACTGGTGCCCCGTGTCGAAGATGATGGGGTCGTTCGGCGAGTCGAACACACGGTGGAGCGCGATCGTGAGCTCGACCACGCCGAGGTTGGGCCCGAGGTGGCCACCGGTCCGCGAGACGTTCTCGACGAGGAAGGTCCGGATCTCGTCGGCGAGGATGTGGAGCTCCTCGCTCGAGAATCGGTCGAGGTCACGTGGACCGGTAATTCCCTCGAGAAGACTCATGTCCAGAGTCTACGTGGCCGTCCGCGAGAGGACCCCGACTCCACGCGGAGCCGGGGTCCTCTTGACAACGGAGCTCAGACGAGCGAACGCAGCACGTACTGCAGGATGCCGCCGTTGCGGTAGTAGTCGGCCTCACCGGGGGTGTCGATACGGACGACCGCGTCGAACTCGATCGTCTGCTTGCCCTCGGGCGAGAACTCGCTGGGCTCGGCGACGACCTTCACCGTCTTCGGGGTGACGCCCTCGTTGAGCTGCTCGAGACCCGTGATCGAGACGATCTCGGTGCCGTCGAGGCCGAGCGACTTCCAGCTCTCCCCCTCGGGGAACTGGAGCGGCACGACACCCATGCCGATGAGGTTCGAGCGGTGGATGCGCTCGAAGCTCTCGGTGATGACCGCCTTGACGCCCAGCAGGCTGGTGCCCTTGGCCGCCCAGTCGCGCGACGAGCCCGAGCCGTACTCCTTGCCGCCGAAGACGACGAGCGGGGTGCCCTGCGCCTGGTAGTTCTGGCTCGCGTCGTAGATGTACGACTGCGGGCCGCCCGGCTGCGTGAAGTCGCGGGTGAACCCGCCCTCGACGACCTTGCCGTCGTTGACGGCGGCCACGAGCTCGTTCTTCAGGCGGATGTTGGCGAAGGTGCCGCGGATCATGACCTCGTGGTTCCCGCGGCGCGAGCCGTAGGAGTTGAAGTCCTTCTGCGCGACCCCGTGCTCGGTCAGGTACTGCGCGGCGGGGGTCCCCGCCTTGATGTTCCCGGCCGGGCTGATGTGGTCGGTCGTGACCGAGTCGCCGAGCGTCGCCATGACGCGCGCGCCGGAGATGTCGGTGACCGGTGCGGGGGTGCGCTCCATGCCGTCGAAGTATGGCGCCTTGCGGACGTACGTCGAGTCCTCGTCCCATTCGAAGACGGGACCAGTGGGCGTGGGCAGGTTCTTCCAGCGCTCGTCGCCGTCGAAGACGGTCGAGTACTGCTTGATGAACTGCTCGCGGGAGATCGAGTGGTCGATGACCTCCTGCACCTCGTCGGGCGAGGGCCAGATGTCCTTCAGGAACACGTCGTTGCCGTCCGCGTCCTTTCCGAGGGCGTCGGTCTCGAAGTCGAAGTTCATCGACCCGGCGAGGGCGTAGGCGACGACCAGCGGCGGCGACGCGAGGTAGTTCATCTTCACGTCGGGGCTGATGCGACCCTCGAAGTTGCGGTTGCCCGAGAGCACCGCGGTGACGGCCAGGTCGTTCTCGTTGATGGCCGCCGAGACCTCGTCGATGAGCGGGCCCGAGTTGCCGATGCAGATCGTGCAGCCGTAGCCGACCGTGTAGAAGTCGAGCGCCTCGAGCGCCTTGTCGAGCCCGGACTTCTCGTAGTAGTCCGTGACGACCTTCGAGCCGGGGCCGAGCGTCGTCTTGACCCACGGCTTGCGCTTCAGGCCCTTGTCGGTGGCCTTCTTGGCGAGCAGTCCCGCCGCGATCATGACCGACGGGTTCGACGTGTTCGTGCACGAGGTGATGGCCGCGAGGGTCACCGCGCCGTTGTCGAGGAGGTAGGACTGCCCGTCGGGCGTCGTGACCTTGACCGGCTTGGATGCCGCGTGGCGGGCACCGCTCGAGATCATCGAGGGGACGTGCTCGTGGTCGTGCTGGTGCGAGACGCCCTCGGCCGAAACCGTCTCGTGCTCGACACCCGGGGTGGTACCCGGGTCGGAGGCGGGGAACGTGCCCTCGATCTCGACCGAGTCCTCCTCGGCGGCATCCGCGTAGTTGAGGATGTCCTTCTCGAACTGGCTCTTCGTCTCGGAGAGCAGGATGCGGTCCTGCGGGCGCTTCGGGCCGGCGATGGAGGGGACGACCGTCGAGAGGTCGAGCTCCATGAACTCGCTGAAGCTGAGGTCGCGCGCCGGGTCGTGCCACAGCGACTGCGCCTTCGCGTACGCCTCGACGAGCGCGACGGTCTGCTCGTCGCGACCGGTCAGACGCAGGTAGTCGAGCGTGACGTCGTCGACGGGGAACATGGCGGCGGTCGAGCCGAACTCGGGGCTCATGTTGCCGATGGTGGCGCGGTTGGCGAGCGGCACCTGGGCGACGCCCTCGCCGTAGAACTCGACGAACTTGCCGACGACGCCGTGCTTGCGGAGCATGTCGGTGATCGTGAGGACGACGTCCGTGGCGGTCACGCCGGCGGGGATCTCACCGGTCAGCTTGAAGCCCACGACGCGCGGGATCAGCATGGAGACGGGCTGGCCGAGCATCGCGGCCTCGGCCTCGATGCCGCCGACGCCCCAGCCGAGCACGCCCAGGCCGTTGACCATCGTGGTGTGCGAGTCGGTGCCGACACAGGTGTCGGGGTAGGCGCGCAGCACACCGTCGACGGTGCGGTCGTAGACGACCTTGGCCAGGTGCTCGATGTTGACCTGGTGGACGATGCCGGTGCCGGGCGGGACGACCTTGAAGTCGTCGAAGGCGGTCTGGCCCCAGCGCAGGAACTGGTACCGCTCGCCGTTGCGCTCGTACTCGATCTCGACGTTGCGCTCGAGAGCGTTCTCGCTGCCGAAGAGGTCGGCGATGACCGAGTGGTCGATGACCATCTCGGCGGGCGAGAGCGGGTTGATCTTGTTGGGGTCGCCGCCGAGGGCGGTCACGGCCTCGCGCATCGTGGCGAGGTCGACGATGCACGGGACACCGGTGAAGTCCTGCATCACGACGCGTGCGGGCGTGAACTGGATCTCGGTGTTCGGCTCGGCGTCGGGCTGCCAGTTCCCGAGAGCCTCGATCTGCTCCTTCGTGACGTTCGCACCGTCTTCGGTGCGGAGCAGGTTCTCGAGGAGGATCTTGAGGCTGTACGGAAGCTTCTCGTAGCCGGGAACGGTGTCGATGCGGAAGATCTCGTAGTCGGTGTCGCCGACCGTGAGTGTGCTCTTCGCACCGAAGCTGTCAACAGTGGACACGTGTGCTCTCCTTCGTCGGCGGCCGCGGCGTGAGCCGGCCCTCCCATCTTCGCCCCGCCCGGTCCCGGCGGCTAGTGAGGTCTGCCTTACCGTGACGGGCGAAATCTATCTTGATATCAAGATACCTCACGGACGCCTCCGGCACGTGTGTCAGACATCCCCGTCGTCCGTATCGGCCGCATCCGCGATCCGGGCGACGAGGACCGGTTCCTCCTCGAGGCACATCCCGCGCAGCCGTTCGAGCAGCTCCGCGATGCTCGTGGAACCCAGCAGGCGGAACCGGTCGTACTCCCCCAGCGGGGCCATGGCTGCCAGCTGCCACGTCGAAACGACGGGATCGTCGGCCACCTCGGCATCCGGGTCCCACCGCGCTTCGTCGAGGACCGCAGCCAACGTTGCGACACGACGCACGACGCGCTCCACCTCACGGCGCAGCGGCAGGAGGTCCTCGTCCCAGGCGAGCGGCGCGACCGGTGACACGTCCGCCACGGGATGCGGGTCGTCCTCACCCCACCTGTCGACGGCGATCCGCTCCCCTCCCACCGCGATCACGAACAGGTCCTCGGCGCCCGCCTCGACCCGGACGATGCGCGCCAGGGTTCCGAGCATCGCGCGCTCGTCGCCGCCCCCGGCCTCGAATCCGCGCTCGATCAGGACCACCCCGAACGACGGGTCGTCGGCATCGAGCAGCCGCCCGATCATCGTGAGGTACCGCGGCTCGAAGACGCGCAGCGCGAGCGGCGTGTGCGGGAGCAGCACGCTTCCCAGCGGGAACATGGGCACGGCGTCCATGGGCTCAGTCAATCAGCCCCGCGGCGCCGGTGGGGTCGTTCCTCAGCTCTCGTCGAGGCGCGGGACACGGGGCGGGTACAGCGCCCGGACCGCGAGCCATGTCACGGCGACCATCGGGGCGAACAGCGGAAGACCCATGACGAGTTTGAGCGTGCCGAGTGCTGCGACCTCTCCCGCGAGGTACAACGGGAGCTGCACGGCCAGCCGGGCGTAGAACAACGCCGCCCACGCGATCGTGAGCCAGAAGAAGGCACGACGCTTGCGTCGGTCGGCGCGCCACGCGGTGCCCTCGTTCATGAGGAAGCCGACTGCGAGTCCGATGAGCGACCAGCCGATCAGTGCCGAGATCAGCAGACCGGTGCCGTACGCGGCGTTCGTGATCAGCCCGGGGACGAAGTTGTCCTCGCCGCGACCGGTGAACAGCGCGAGCGCGGCAGCGACACCCGTCGCGACGAGACCGCCGAAGGCGGCGGCCGCCGGCGACCGCTGGAGGAGGCGGATGATCGTGAACACGGCCGCGAGCCCGACCGACGCCACGAGCGACAGCACGAGGTCCTGCCCGGTGACCGTGAAGAGGACGACGAAGACGAGACCGGGGAGGACGGATTCGGCGATGCCGCGCCATCCCCCCATCGCCCGCCAGACGACGTGACCGGTCGTCGCATCCTCGGCCGGATCCAGTCCGGCCCGCTTCGCCGCACCGCCCAGGGCCTGCCCGAGCAGCTCGGACGCCGTCGCACCCTCGGATGCGACCGGGGGGACGAGGTCGGGGCGGGGCGTCGAGGGCTCGTCGGATCCGCCCTGGTCCTGCGACGCGGTCATGCGCTGCCGGGAGAGGCGGGCATCTTCAGCGGGATCAGGTCGCGCGGCGGCATGGGGGTCGCTCCCCGCACCACGACGATCGATCGGAAGAGGTCCTCGACCTGCGCCGCAGCGTCGATGTCGCTCGCGGCGGCTCCGCCGATGACGCCGCGCAAGAACCACCGGGGACCGTCGACACCCACGAACCGGGCGAGACGCTTGCCGGCCGCGCCGTCGGCTCCCGCGACGGGGACCTCGGCGAGCAGCTCGGGACCGAGCGGGCCCTCGCGCTCCTCGACGCGACCGCCCTGCTGGCGCACCTGCTGTCGGATCTGCTCACGCGTCTCCTCCCACAGGCCGCTCGAGCGCGGCGCGGCGAAGGGCTGGACCTGCAGCGTGGAGCCGGCGTAATCGAGGCCGACGGCCACGATGCGCTTGGTCTGCTCCTCGACCTCGAGACGCAGGTTCAGGCCCTCGCGGGGCAGCACCTTCACGCCGCCGAGATCGATGTACGGACGGACGGGATTGGCTTCCGCCTCGTCGAAGGGACCGTTGCTGGCACGATCGCTCGGTGCCGACTTGGGGGCGAGCTCGTCGCTCATGCGGGTTGTCCTGTCGTATAGCCGGTGGATCCGAATCCCCCGTCGCCGCGCACACTGTCGGGAAGCGCGTCGACGGGGAGGAAGGTCGCCCGCGAGACGGGCATGACGATGAGTTGGGCGATGCGGTCGCCGGGCGCGACGTCGAACGCCTCTGCGGCATCCGTGTTCAACAGCGTGACCTTGATCTCGCCGCGGTAGCCGGCATCCACCGTCCCCGGGGAGTTGACCACCGTGATGCCGTGTTTCGCCGCGAGACCGCTGCGCGGTACGACGAAGGCGACGTAGCCGTCGGGCAACGCGATGCGCACGCCGGTGCCGATCAGGGCGCGCTGCCCGGGGGCGAGTCGGACCCGCTCCGTGGCGACGAGGTCGGCGCCCGCGTCGCCCGGGTGCGCGTAGACGGGGACCTGAGCCGAGATAATGGGAACGTCCACGGTATCGATCACCCCCCGAGGCTAATGCACAACACCGACCGCTCCGCTCCCCCCTCGTACCGCGAGCGGCTGAGCCCGTCGCTGTGGCTGCTGGTCAGTGCCGCGGTGTGCGCACCGATGGCCGCGGTGACCTTCGCGCCGATCGACACGACCCTCGCGCTCGTGGTCGGTCTGGCCGTCGGCGTGGGCCTCGTCTCGGCACTCATCGCCGGCGCTCCGGTCGTCTCGGTGAGCGACGGCGAGCTCCGCGTGGGCCGCGCGCACATCGCCGTCAGCGACCTCGGCGAGCCCGAGATCCTCGCCGGCGAGGCCGCGCGGGCCGCCCGCGGCAGCGACCTCCGCCGCGACGACTGGCACCTCCTGCGCGGAGGCATCGACGGTGTCGTCCGCGTTCCCGTCGCAGACGAGGACGACCCCACGGCGCGGTGGGTGTTCTCGTCCCGCACCCCCGAGAGGGTGGCGGCGATGATCACCCGCGCGCAGCGGGGTCGCTGAGACCTGAAGGTCGGGGCCGGTCAGGCCGCGCACTCGGTGCAGATGGCACCGATCGAGGTCTGGTGGTCGATCTGGGTGCGGTGCTTCACGAGGAAGCACTCGACACAGGTGAACTCGTCCTCCTGCGGAGGCAGGACGACGACGTCGAGGTCGACGTCGGAGAGGTCGGCGCCGGGCAGTTCGAAACCGCTGGGGTTGTCGGAGTCCTCGACGTCGACCGAGCCGGACATCTTGTCCGGGACGCGTTCCTTCAGAGCCTCGATCGACTCGCTGTCGTCTTCGGTCTTGCGGGGGGCGTCGTAATCCGTGGCCATGCGAGAACGTCTCAACTTTCGGGGTGTTGCAGTGGGTGCGGCCCGTTCGGGCGGCCATAGTTTGCATCACGCACCCGTGAATCGCAAATGGGCCGCCGGGTCGCCGCCGCCTTTCGGAGGGGCCTCACCGCAAACTCGCGGCACGCCCCGGATATTCCCGTCGCCGGGCGCCCGCCGTGACACCATGGGCGCACACGCTGGATCTGGAGGACGTCCGCATGGAACAGCTCAAAGTGATCGGCACCGAGGACGGTCGCCTCATGCTCGCGACCGACGCCGGCGACCGCTTCTCGCTCGCCGTCGACGAGGCGCTGCGCACGCAGTTGCGCCGCCTGCAGCGCGACGCCGAACCTCGACTCGCCCGCCCCAACCCCCGCGACATCCAGGCGCACATCCGTGCCGGGATGTCGGCTGAGGACGTCGCCCAGCTGCTCGGAGTCCGCGTCGAGGACGTCCAGCGTTTCGAAGGGCCCGTCCTCGCCGAGCGCGAGCACGTCGTCGACCAGGCCCTCGCCGTGACCGTGCTGATCGGCGGCGAGCTCGACCCCGGGGCGCAGCCCACGTTCGGCAACGCCGTGCGCGCGAAGCTCGCCGAGGCGGGCGCGACCGGCGAACGGTGGACGAGCTGGAAGGACCAGAACGGCTGGACCGTGAAGCTCGAGTTCACCGTCGGCGAGGTCGAGCACGACGCGCGGTGGTCGTTCGACCCCCGCCGATCCTCGCTCGCACCCCAGAACTCCGACGCGACGCAGCTCTCCCGGCAAGGCTCCCTCCCGGAGGGCCTCATCCCTCGCCTGCGCGCCCTCGACACCGCTCCGCAGAAGGATGCCTCGCGGTTCGACAGCGGATCGTTCGGTCCCCGCGGGCTCGTCGCCCCCGACGGCGCGGCCGAAGCGACCGACGATCGCCCCTCCTCCTCGGCAGCTGTACAGCAGGCCGCGATCAAGCGTGCCCCGGACGCCCCGGTGACCTCCGCGGAGACGGCCGACCTCCTCGAGGCGCTCCGCCGCCGCCGCGGACAGCGCGAGCCGATGCCGACGGAGCAGACCGAACAGCGGTCGTCGAGCCCGGTCGCCCTGTTCGACGCGCTCGAGACGCCCGAGGAGTCCGCCCCCGACGAGCCGGCACCCACCGAGACCGAGGCGAGCGAGGCTCCGGCCGAGCAGACGCGCCGCCGCGGACGCACGTCGATGCCGTCGTGGGACGAGATCGTCTTCGGCGCCCGCACCGAGGACGGCTGAGCGTCAGGCGAACGACCCCAGTCGCACCATCGGGACGACGCGCTCCTGATCGGTGAGTGATCCGTGCTGCCCGATCATGCTCTGCGGCCGCTTGTCCGACTCCCGGCCGTCGTAGTACGCGACCGCTGAGCGGGCGGCCACCAGGACGTCGCCGATGCGAGGGAGCACCTCCGCGTCCACGACCTCGCCGAACAGGCCCGCCGCGACCGCCTCGTCGCGCGACAGCACCCAGGACCTTCCGGACTCGGCCTCGTGCCACCGACGCAAGACGTCGTCCGCGCGTCCCTTCTCCGCGTAGAGATGGAGCATGCGCGGCTCGCCGCCCACGATGCGGACGTCGTCCACCAGCGGATCGCCGTCCTGCAGGAGCAGGTGACGGTGCCGCGGGACGTCGACCACCCCGTGGTCGGCCGTGACGACGGCACCCGCATGGGCGCCCATCGCCGTGTCGAGATCGCGCGCCGCCACGTCGACGGTCTCCAGCGCGGCCGACCATTCGTCGCTCTCCCACCCGCGCGCGTGCGCGATCGTGTCGAGCTCGGGGATGTAGGTGTAGACGAGGGCGCCAGGATGCCGCAACGCGAGATCCGCGGAGCGCTCCATGCGCTCCGCGATGGTCGTGGCCCCGATGAACTCCGCGCCGCGCTGCAGCGCGCGGGTGAACCCGGTCGCGGCGTACCGCGGCGACGAGACGACGAAGCAGGGTCGCCCGGCTGCGGTCTCGCGTTCGAGTATCGGCGCGCAGCGCTGCCACGTGAGCGGATCGAGACCGTCGGTCTCCCAGCCCTTGAGCTGATTCGGTGCCAGGTCGGTGCCCGGCACCCGCACGCGGTAGCCGACGAGGCCGTGCCGGCCCGGCGACTCCCCGGTGAGCAGACTCGTCAGCGCCGCTGCGGTCGTCGCGGGGAAGACGGTGCGCGCGGCATCCTTCTTCGTCATGCGTCCGGCGAGGAAACGGGCGTACCCGGCGCGGGCGGTGAGGTTCGATCGACCGAGTCCGTCGACCATGACGACGATCGCCGATCGCGCCGGCGCGAACCACTCGCCGCGCCCCTGCAGCGACGCCAGGATCTGCGGCACGACACCGGTGAGGCTCCGGGCCGTGGGCGGGTCCGCGGGTAGGCTGGCAGTCATCCGGGTCAGTCTTCCACACGGTGCCCCGCCGCCGTCCTGACCCCTGGCAGCATCTCCCGAAGACCGATCGAGGCCATGGCATCGCGCACTCCCCCTCCCCCTCCCGCCGTTGAACGCATCGAGGACGTCGATCTTGCCGACGAGATGCAGGGGTCCTTCCTGGAGTACGCCTACTCGGTCATCTACTCGCGCGCCCTGCCCGACGCGCGGGACGGCCTGAAGCCGGTGCAGCGCCGCATCCTGTTCCAGATGTCGGAGATGGGGCTGCGCCCCGACCGCGGCCACGTCAAGAGCGCGCGCGTCGTCGGCGACGTCATGGGAAAGCTCCACCCGCACGGCGACTCCGCGATCTACGACGCGCTCGTCCGCCTCGCCCAGGACTTCGCCCTGCGCGTCCCGCTCGTCGACGGGCACGGCAACTTCGGCTCGCTCGACGACGGCCCTGCCGCGGCGCGGTACACGGAGGTCCGACTCGCGGCATCCGCCCTCGCACTCACGGAGAACCTCGACGAGGACGTCGTCGACTTCATCCCGAACTACGACGGCCAGTTCCAGCAGCCCGAGGTGCTGTCGGCCGCCTTCCCGAACCTCCTCGTCAACGGCGCGACCGGCATCGCCGT
The DNA here is from genome assembly GCF_049545465.1 of Microbacterium sp. NPDC079356. Classification (NCBI taxonomy): domain Bacteria; kingdom Bacillati; phylum Actinomycetota; class Actinomycetes; order Micrococcales; family Microbacteriaceae; genus Microbacterium; species Microbacterium sp. NPDC079356. The sequence goes on from NZ_JBMWDN010000001.1 coordinate 658,688, forward strand.
CGGCATGGCGACCAACATGGCGCCGCACAACCTCATCGAGGTCGTCTCGGCCGCCGTCCACCTGCTCGAGCACCCCGACGCGACCCTCGACGAGCTCATGGAGTTCGTGCCGGGTCCCGACCTCCCCGGCGGCGGCGTCATCGTCGGACTCGACGGCATCAAGGAGGCGTACGAGACCGGGCGCGGCTCCTTCCGCACCCGCGCGAAGACGTCGATCGAATCGCTCGGCCCGCGCCGCACCGGCATCGTCGTCACCGAGCTCCCCTACATGGTCGGCCCCGAGCGGGTGATGGAGAAGATCCGCGACGCCGTCACGGCGAAGAAGCTCACCGGCATCTCGGACCTGACCGACCTCACCGACCGCAACAACGGTCTGCGGCTCGTGATCGGCATCAAGACGGGCTTCGACCCGAACGCCGTGCTCGAGCAGCTGTACCGCCTGACTCCGCTCGAGGACTCGTTCGGCATCAACAACGTCGCCCTCGTCGCGGGTCAGCCGCAGACGCTCGGGCTGAAGGACCTCCTGCGGGTGTACCTGGACCACCGCATCCAGGTCGTCACGCGGCGCAGCCGCTACCGGCTCGCCCGCAAGCAGGAACGCCTCCACCTCGTCGAGGGCCTCCTCATCGCCATCCTCGACATCGACGAGGTCATCCAGGTGATCCGCACCTCGGACGACAGCGATCAGGCCCGCATGCGACTCATGGACGTGTTCGACCTGTCGCAGCCGCAGGCCGAGTACATCCTCGAACTGCGCCTGCGCCGGCTGACGAAGTTCTCGCGTGTCGAGCTCGAGAGCGAGCGCGACACCCTGAAGGCCGACATCGCCGCACTGGAGGAGCTGCTGGCCAGCGACGTGCTCCTGCGCCGTCAGGTCGCGAAGGAGTTGGATGCCGCAGCCGAGGCCTTCGGCACGCCGCGCCGCACCCTGCTCATGAACGGCGGACCGGTCACCCCGCGCGGCCGCGCCGCTGCCCCTGCCGATCTGCAGATCGCGGATGCGCCGTGCCGCGTCTTCCTCTCCGCGACCGGTCGCATGGTGCGCGCCGAGCTGGTGCCCGACGTACCGGGAGGCGGCATCGTGCCGCCGGCCCGCCGGTCCAAGCACGACGCCATCCGGTCGGCGGTCGACACGACGACTCGCGGCGACCTGGGCGCGGTGACCACGCTCGGACGCCTCGTCCGGTTCACCCCGGTCGACCTCCCCTCGGTCCCGGCGAACTCGGTGCAGCTGGCGGCCGGCACACGCGCCGCGCAGTACCTCGGGTTGGGCGCGAACGAGCATGTGCTCGCCCTCGTCCCGTTGACGGCCGACGCGCCGATCGCGCTGGGCACGGCGCAGGGCGTCGTCAAGCGGGTCGCGGCGACCGAGCTCCCGGCCGGTAAGCCGGACGTCGAGATCATCGCGCTCAAGCCCGGCGACACCGTCGTCGGGGCGGCGCTCGCGCCGGACGGGACCGAACTCGTCTTCGTCACGACCGACGCCCAGCTGCTGCGGTTCGATGCCGCGGCCGTGCGTCCCCAGGGCCGCTCGGCGGGCGGCATGGCCGGCATCCGTCTCACAGGCGACGCCCGCGTGATCGCCTTCACCGCCGTGGCCGCGACCGACGACACCGTCGTCGCGACCGTCGCCGGATCCACCGCGGCCCTGCCGGGGACGGATGCCGGGTCCGCGAAGGTCTCCGCGTTCACCGAGTTCCCCGCCAAGGGTCGTGCGACCGGCGGCGTGCGCGCGCAGCGATTCCTCCGCGGCGAGGACGCGCTCATCCTCGCCTGGGTGGGCGATGGCCCCCGCGCCGTGGGTGCGGACGGCTCGGTCCGGCAGCTGCCCGAACCGGGTGCGAAACGCGACGCCTCCGGTCAGGTCCTCGACGCCGTCATCGGCGCCATCGGCACCGCGGTCTCCTGAGGCGGCACGGGCGTGGCTCGGCGCGGCATCCATGTGGAGATCGACATCGCCGCGCCGATGGAGCACCTCTGGGCGCTCACCCAGGACCCCGAGCTGCACCCGCGCTGGGACGTCCGGTTCTCGCGCATCCAGCCGACGGGCACCGACGCGTCCGGGAGGCAGCGGTTCACGTACGAACGTCGGACGCCGCTCCACACGGTGCGGGGCACGGGTGTCAGCCTGGGCGAGCGCCTGCGGCCCGACCGCACCCGGACGTCGGCGCTGCGTTTCTCGACGACCGATCGACTCTCTCCGATACGCCGCGGACGGGGGTACTGGCGGTACATCCCCCTGCGCGACGGCCGGGTGCGATTCGTGACGGGGTACGACTACGACCCCGGGTGGGGCCCCGCCGACGTCCTCGTGCGTCCGCTTCTCGGCTGGGCGACGGCGTGGAGCTTCGACCGGCTGCGCATCTGGGCCGAGACGGGGGTCGCACCGGAGCGGTGGGGCCTCGTCTCCGTCTTGGCCTGGTGGCGCGCGGACCGACCTCGCGCGGCGCGGTGCGGTCGTCGACCCGCCGGCCGGCACGCCCTCGACGATGCGCCGGCAACCCTCGCCGACCTTCGGGAGCCGACATGACCTCGCTCTTTCGCACCACGATGGGAGCGGACTTCGATCGTCTGCACCCGCAGCTCCAGCGTCGTTTCGACGTCGGGCTGACGGGCGGCATGGCTTGCGTGGGACGCGGGGTCATGACGCGGATCACGCGCGGCCCGTGGTGGACGGTGCCGTTCCTGCAGATCGGGCGCCTTCGCAACATCCTCGTCCCCGACGTGGGCGCCGACGTCCCCTTCACGATCGCCAACTACCCCTACCTCGATCCGTACGGACGGGAGACGGTCACCTTCGTGCGCGAGTACCGGGTCCGCGGCAGGAGGCGCCGCTTCGACGCGACGATGGTGGCAGGGCCCGACGGGATCGTCGACTACCTGGGGACCCACCAGCACCTCGCGGTCGACCTCGACGTGTCGGCGGAGCCCGACGGGTCACTCCTCCTGCGCAGCGGCGCGCAGCGCTTCTACGAGGGGCCGGTCGCCTTCCGCTTCCCGATGCTGTTCAGCGGCCGCGCGACTCTCCGCGAGCGGTTCGACGAGACCGACGGACGGTTCCACGTCGACCTCCGCGTCGACAACGACCGCTTCGGGTACCTCTTCGGCTACCGAGGGTCCTTCACGTGCGAGTGGATGCCGGCGTCCGACGCCCCGGCTCATCTGAAGCCGCGTCGCCACGAGCGGCGCCTCTGAGTCAGGCGGTCAGCTTCGCCTTGACGTAGGCGACGATCGCGTTCGCGTGGCCGTGGCCGAGGCCGTGCTCCTCCTTGAGGAGCCCCACCGTCTCCATGTGCGTCCTCGTGTCGAGCGCGTCGGCCGCGATGTCGAGCCAGTGCTGCACGGACTGCCCATACGTCTTCTCGATGCTCGGGAAGTACGACGCCGGCCCCTTCGGCTTGTCGCCGGGGGCGATCACGGGAGCGACGACGCGGTGGGAGGTCATGAGCCCAGGGTAGACCCGAGGAGGCGCCGGGTCAGGCGTCGATCCGCTCGCGATCCAGCCGTTCGCTCGAGGTGACGATGAAGTCCCGGCGGGGCGCCACCTCGGATCCCATGAGCAGCTCGAACACGGTGGAAGCGACTTCGGCGTCCTGCACCCGGACGCGGCGGAGAGTGCGTCCCGCGCGGTCCATCGTCGTCGTCGCGAGCTGGTCCGCGTCCATCTCGCCGAGGCCCTTGTAGCGCTGCACCGGCTCCTGCCACCGCTTGCCCGACTTCGTCAGCTTCGCAAGCAGCGTGTGGAGTTCCTGCTCGCTGTAGGTGTAGATCGTCTCGTTGGGCTTGGCGCCGGGGTTCATGACGACGACGCGGTGCAGCGGCGGCACGGCGGCGTACACCCGACCCTCTTCGATGAGGGGCCGCATGTACCGGAAGAAGAGGGTGAGCAACAGCGTGCGGATGTGTGCGCCGTCGACGTCGGCGTCGCTCATCAGGATGATCTTGCCGTAGCGGGCGGCCTCGAGGTCGAAGGAGCGGCCCGAACCGGCACCGATCACCTGGATGATCGCGGCGCACTCGGCGTTCGAGAGCATGTCGCTGATCGACGCCTTCTGGACGTTGAGGATCTTGCCGCGGATCGGCAGCAGTGCCTGGTACTCGCTGTTGCGGGCGTGCTTGGCCGTCCCGAGCGCCGAGTCCCCCTCGACGATGAACAGTTCCGACTCGGCGACGTCGTTCGTCCGGCAGTCGGCGAGCTTCGTCGGCAGCGAGGACGACTCGAGCGCGTTCTTCCGGCGCTGGGTCTCCTTGTGCGTGCGCGCCGAGATCCGGGCCTTCATCTCGGAGACGACCTTCTCGAGCAGCAGGGCGGTCTGCGCCTTGTCGTCCCGCTTCGTCGAGGCGAACTTGGCGGCGAGCTCCTTCGAGACCACCGATGTCACGACGTTGCGGACGGCCGGCGTGCCCAGGATCTCCTTCGTCTGGCCCTCGAACTGGGGCTCCGGCAGGCGGACGGTCAGCACCGCCGACAGTCCCGCGAGGATGTCGTCCTTCTCGATCTTGTCGTTCGCACCGACCTTGAGCTTGCGGGCATTCGACTCGATCTGCCCGCGCAGCGTCTTCATGAGGCCCTGCTCGAAGCCCTGCTGGTGCGTGCCGCCCTTCGGCGTCGCGATGATGTTCACGAACGAGCGGGTGACCGTCTCGTAGCCCGTCCCCCATCGCAGCGCGATGTCGACCTCGCACTCGCGCTGCACCTCGGTGGGGACCATGGCTCCGGAGGCCTGCAGGACGGGCACCGTCTCGGTGAACGTGCCGGTGCCGGTCAGACGCCACGTGTCCGTGATCGGCGCATCCGGGGCGAGGAAATCGGCGAACTCCGAGATGCCTCCGTCGAAGCGATAGCTCGTCTCGACGGTGTCCGCTGTCCGCTGGTCGACGATGACGATCTCGAGACCGGGGACGAGGAACGCGGTCTGACGCGCGCGCTGCTCCAGCTCGCTGAGATCGAACGTTGCGTCCTTCGTGAAGATCTGCCGGTCCGCCCAGTAGCGGATGCGGGTACCCGTGACACCCTTCGCCGCCTTGCCGACGACGCGCAGCTCGCTGGACTTCTCGAACGGCCGGAATCCGGATGACGGCGAGTCGCCCTCGAACACGCCCGGCTCACCCCGGTGGAACGACATGGCGTATGTCTTGCCCGCCCGGTCGACCTCGACGTCGAGCCGCTCCGAGAGGGCGTTGACGACGGACGCGCCGACACCGTGGAGACCACCGGATGCCGCGTACGACCCACCGCCGAACTTGCCACCCGCGTGCAGCTTGGTGAACACGACCTCGACACCCGTCAGGCCGGTGCGCGGTTCGACGTCCACCGGAATGCCGCGCGCCCGATCACGGACCTCGACGCTGCCGTCGGCGTGCAGGATGATCTCGATGCGGTCGCCGTGTCCGCCGAGGGCTTCGTCGACCGAGTTGTCGATGATCTCCCAGAGGCAGTGCATGAGTCCGCGGGAGTCGGTCGAGCCGATGTACATACCGGGCCGCTTGCGCACGGCCTCGAGCCCTTCCAGGACCTGGAGATGATGGGCGGAATACTCGGCTGTCACGATCTCCCATCGTATGCGGCACCCCCGACACCACGCCGACCGACACACACGCCGTCACGAGGTCGCCACGCACAGCGGGCACATACCGTACGCGCACAGCGAAATGTCATGCAATGGCGGCATACCCGCAACATCGGCGTGGTTGTATTGCGTGACAGTTCACCCGTCATGAGCAGTACGAGGAGGCACCTGACATGAGCACGTCGACCACCACCGAGCCCGGAGCCGTCCTCGAACACCGCCTGACGGCGATGGATCGCTGCGACTCCTGCGGAGCCCAGGCCTACATCGCCGCCGAGGTCAACGGGAGCGAACTCCTGTTCTGCGCCCACCACGGCCGCAAGTACGAGGAGAAGCTCCGCGCCGTCGCCACCTCGTGGCACGACGAAACCGCCCGCCTGACCGAGTCGGTCTGAGCCGCGGCATCCCGATCACGACGAAAGCCCCCTGCCATGCAGGGGGCTTTCGCGTTGCAGGTCAGAAGCCGACGGCCGCCTGGTACACCGGGAGGAGGCCCGTTCGCACGCCCGACGCCGACGGCTTCGGCTGGAAGACGCTGGAATTGTGGTTGCCCTCGATGACGACGGGACCGTTCGCGGTGATCGCGATGTCCCACCCCACGTAGGGCGCCTCGGGCGTCCGACGGGCGAGGGCGGCGACCAGATCGAGGACCTCGCTGTAGAGCGGCACCCGGAATCCGACGATCGGCGTTCCCGTCACGGGGTGCTCGCGATAGACGTTGCTGTTCTTGTCGACACCGGGGTACAGCGCGACGCCCTCGTCGTCGAGCATCGTGAACATCCCGCCCGAGGCGAAATTGTCGATGACGTCGCCGTTGCCGATGCGCAGCACGGCCGCCAGCAGGTGCACACGGTCGTCCTTGTCGAGGAACGTGATGAGCCGGACGGTGTTGACCGCGTCCGGGTACAGCGCCGACATCTCGGGGTGCTGCACGATGAACTCGTCGAGCACCGTCTGGCCCTGGGCGGTCACCTCGGCCCGGAACCGCGCCGGGTCGACGTCGGGGCCGACCTCGTGGAGCTCGATCCCCCCGCCGCCGTGACCCTCGTTGGGCTTGGCCAGCACACGCGGGTGCCGGGAGAGGAACGCCGCCAGCTGCGCGTCGTCGACGTCCCGCAGATCGATCGTCTCGCGACCGAGCAGATCGGCGTACTCGCGGGCGAACCGGCGCTTGTCCTCGAGCTTCGAGCGCCCCTCGGGCGTGTTGTACATCTTCGTGATGCGGAAGGACTTCGGATGCGTCATCCACGTCTTCCGCTCACGCGCGTTCAGGAGCCGGATGTCCCACACCGCGTAGTCGCGGAACGCCATGTCGTAGCGCACCGAGCACCACAGCATGTCCGCGATGATCACCGGCAGCGGCGCCTTCGACACCCGCTGGACGGTCCGCGCGAACTCGACGAGGTTGCCCGGGCGAAGCTTGCGTGCGCGACGGATCAGGTACTGCAGGCGGACGCGGATGCGGCGCATGTCGGTCCCTTCGGTTGGGGTCGGTCAGAAGCGCATCGCAGCGCGGTAGCGGGGCAGCAGACCGCGACGGATGCCGGAGACCGAGGGCTTCGACTGGAAGACGCCGGAGTTGTGGTTGCCCTCGATGACGACGGGGCCGTCGGGCGTGATGGCGATGTCCCACCCGATGTACGGGAAGGCCGGCACGCGACGCGCGAGCCGGTCGACGAGCTCGAGCACCTCGTCGTAGAGCGGCACCTGGAACCCCGTGATGGGTGTTCCCGTCGCGGGGTGCTCGGCGAACGGGCACCCCTCCTCGTCGCTGGCGGCGTGGAGGGCACGACCCTGCTCGTCGAGCATCGTGTACATGCCGCCGTTGCTGAAGTTGTCGATGACCCCGCCGTTGCCGATCTTCAGCACACCCGCGAGGACGTGCACCTCGCCGTCGGGATCGAGGTAGGACACCATCCGGAGCGAGTTGACGCTCCCGGGGTACAGCGCCGCCATGTCGGGATGCTGCACGAGCACCTCCTCGACGAGCGTCTGACCGTCGGCGAGCAGCCGATCGCGGAAGGCGTCGACGTCCCCGATGTCGGCGGAGTCGACGAGCGTGATTCCGTTGCCGCCCACGCCGCCGGGGTTCTTGGCGATGATGCGCGGGTGGCGGGCGACGAAGGCGGCGAAGGCCGCGGCATCCGACTCACCGAGGTCGAGCCACTGACGACCCAACTCGGGCCCGAAACGGGTGGCGAACTGGAGCTTGTCGTCGAAGATCGCCCGCTGCGCGTTGTCGTTGAGGCGTCGCGAGAGGTGGAACGACTTGGGGTCGGTCATGTACGTCTTACGCTCACGACCCTTGAGAATGCGGAAGTCCCACTCCGAGTAGTTCTCGAACGTCGTCTCGTAGCGCACCGAGCACCAGGCCATGTCGGCGACGACCCACCACAGCGGCGCCTTCGACAGCCGCGCGGACTGACGGGCGAACTGCAGCACACGCTCGGTGTCGAAGTTGACCACCCGGCGCACGAAGAAGCGGGCACGGCGGTAGAGCCTGTTCACGGCGCCCACGGTCAGCCCTTCGACGGACGGATGATGCCGAGCGGCGTGGACTGGTGTCCCTGGCCGAGCGGGTTGTCCGAGAGGATGCGGACGAGCCGCTGCTCCCCCGCCTTGTCGAGCGTCGACCCGAGGATGTTGCCGCCGATGTCGTTGATGTCGACGACCGCCACCTCGAACGCGCCGCCGAGACGGGACTTCAGGCGCGCGGCCACGGCGGCCGGCTCCTTCGGACCGAGCACGACCGCCTTGTTGTACGGCGGGATCGTGTGCGGAGTCGGGCCGTCGATCGAGCGCGCCTTGTCGCCGGCGATCCGGTAGAAGTCACCCCGTCGTCCGAACAGCTTCGTGATCGCGGCGACGCCGGCGGCGAACAGGATGCGGGGCGTCCCGCATTCGCGCAGCGCCATCTCCATCGTCTCGGGCATGCCCAGGCCGATGCCGTACTTCGTCTTGACGACGTAGCGCGAGAGGAAACGCGCGAGCGGGCGCGGCGCGATGTCCTCGACGAGGTACGACCTGCCCTGCGTGATCGCGACGATCTTCTCCGTCACGAACAGCAGATCACCGGGCTGGAGCTCGGGCGAGGCGTAGGTCGCGACGATCTCGTCGATGTCCTCGCCCGGCATGACGACGTGCGTCCGGATCGGGATCCGGGCGTACGTCGCGCCGTCGACCGCTCGCGTGAGCTCCTTGCCCTCGTTCGCGGCGCCGCTCATTCGAGGTAGTCCCGCAGCGACTGCGACCGAGACGGGTGCCGCAGCTTCGCCATCGTCTTGGACTCGATCTGACGGATCCGCTCACGCGTGACGCCGAACGTGTCGCCGATCTGGTCGAGCGTCTTGGGCTGACCGTCGCCCAGGCCGAACCGCATCCGGATGACACCCGCCTCGCGCTCGCTGAGCGAGTCGAGCAGGGACTCCAGCTGACGCTGCAGCATCGTGAAACCGACGGCGTCGGCGGGGACCACGGCCTCGGTGTCCTCGATGAGGTCACCGAACTCGCTGTCGCCGTCCTCACCGAGGGGCGTGTGAAGCGAGATGGGCTCGCGGCCGTACTTCTGGACCTCGATGACCTTCTCGGGCGTCATGTCGAGCTCGCGGCTGAGCTCCTCGGGCGTGGGCTCGCGACCCAGGTCCTGGAGCATCTGCCGCTGCACGCGGGCCAGCTTGTTGATGACCTCGACCATGTGGACGGGGATGCGGATCGTGCGCGCCTGGTCGGCCATCGCGCGGGTGATCGCCTGACGGATCCACCAGGTGGCGTAGGTCGAGAACTTGAAGCCCTTGGTGTAGTCGAACTTCTCGACGGCACGGATGAGGCCGAGGTTGCCCTCCTGGATGAGGTCCAGGAACTGCATGCCGCGACCGGTGTAGCGCTTGGCCAACGAGACGACCAGTCGCAGGTTCGCGCCGAGCAGGTGGCTCTTGGCGCGCTGCCCGTCACGGGCGACCCACTGCAGGTCGAGACCCAGCTGCGACGACTTCTCGGCCGCCGTCATGTGCGAGAGCTTCTCCTCGGCGAACAGGCCCGCCTCGATCCGCATCGCGAGCTCGACCTCTTCGGCCGCGTTGAGGAGCGGGACCTTGCCGATCTGCTTCAGGTAGTCCTTGACCGGGTCGGCGGTCGCACCGGTGATCTGCGTCGAGTAGACCGGGACCTCGTCGTCGTCCGAGGAGGAGATGACGATCGCGCCCGTCGGGAGCGGCTCGGTGAAGGCAGGCTTCGCGGGCTCGTCCTCGTCCTCGCCGTCCGCCTTCTCGGCATCCTTCTTCGTGTCGTCGTCCGAGGCATCGTCGGCGGCGTCGACGTCGATCTCGACCTCGTCGACTTCTTCGTCTTCGTCCTCGTCGTCGGCTGCCTTCTTGGCGCGTGCCTTGGCCGGGGACGCCTTCGTCGCGGCCGGCTTCTTCGCCGCGGCCTTGCGAGCCGGGGCCTTCTTCGCCGGGGTGGTCGCCGCCTCGGGCTCGACCGCTTCGGCGTCGTCGACCGTGTCGGCCGCGCGTGTACGGGTGGTCCTCGTGCTCGAAGTCACGTTTCGCCTTTCACCGACGGCACTCCGCCGGGTTTCGGACACTAGTAAGACCCTTGTCAAGTCCGCCGGACTCGCACGGAAGCGACTCCACGGGCCCGACAACGGGTCATTTCGTCCATTCTCTCATACGTCTCGGATGCATGAAGGACGTACCCGTGTCAACACCGAATACCTTGTGCGCATTCCCCGGCGGAATGCTGTCACGGCGGCGCGGGGTGCGACTCAGCCGAGCCCGGGGCGCCGGTCGTCGTCGCCGGCGGGACGGTTCGCGAGGAACCGCTCGAGCTCGGCGGCCAGCTCGTCGGCGGACGGCAGATCGCCGGTGTGGATGATCGGCTGGGCCTGCGTCGAGCCCGCCATGTAAGCGTCGTAACGGCTCTCGAGGTTGCCGAGCATGGCGGTCAGTTCCTCACTGGCCGCGACCTGGTCGTCCACCTTCTCGAGGTACTCCCGGTTCTCCTCACGGAGGGTGTCGCTGTCGAAGACGAGACCGGTCGCGACGGAGACGCTGTCGAGCGCGGCGATCGCCGCCGCGGGGAAGTCCGTCTCCGCGAGGTAGTGCGGCACCAGCAGGGCGAACCCGGACACGGAGACACCGGCATCCGAGAGCCGGTACTCGAGGAGGTGCCCGGCGGTCGAGGGGACCTGGGTGCGGGGCTTCCATACGGAGTGCGCCTCGGTGAGGTCGGCGCGGTTGCCGCTGACCGTCGTCCCCAGCGGCCGCGTGTGGGGCACCGGCATCGGGATCGCGTGCACCCACGTGACCGACCGGACCTGCAGCCCCTCGGCGAGTCCGACGACGGTGTCGACGAAGGCCTCCCAGGCGAAGTCGGGCTCGTAGCCGGACAGCAGAACGAAGGGCTGACCGAGCGAGTCGTGGACCAGCGCGAGGTCGAGACGGGGAGGCTGGTAATCCTCGAGGTGGTCGCCGTTGAAGGTGATGAGGGGCCGGCGGGCGCGGTAGTCGAACAGCACGTCCGGGTTGAAGGTGATGACCGGTTGCGGGTCGAGCTCGGTGTGCAGGTGGTCGACGACGCGGGTGACCGCGGAACCGGCATCCGTGAAGCCGGTCAACGCGACGACCAGCGGAAGGCCCGCGGGCACGGGCGGCGCCGTCGTGATGCGCTCGTAGAGGGGACCAGACAGGGGCATGTCTCCACTGTAGGAGCACGCCCGAAGCAGGCGGCGCGCCACCCGTCCCGCTCTGAGCGAACGCCCCCGTCCATAGGATGGATTTCATGCCGTACCCCGAGCTGACCGTGTCCACTTCTCCTGCACGCGACGGCGGTGCCGACGCGATCATCCTCGCCCTCCCGCCGCTCGACGACGCGGCGTCGGTCCTCGCGGACTGGCCGGGTGTCGAGGAGGTCCTCCGCGGCATCGGATTCAGCGGCACCCCCGGGACCACGACCCGGGTCTTCGCCCCCGCCGCCACCGCGCTCCCCCTCTTCGTCGTGGGGACCGGCTCTGCACCCTCGGCCGAGGCGATCCGGGATGCCGTCGGTGCCGCCGTGCGCACGACGACGGGGTTCGCCCGGCTCGCCGTCGCCCTCCCGCACGCCGAAGCGCACTGGCGCGCCGCGGCCGAAGGCGCGGTCCTCGGCGGATACCGCTTTGAGGGATACAAGTCCTCCGAGTCCGGGAAGGCCCGCGCCTCCCACGTCGTCCTGCATCTGTCGGCCGACGTCGACCCGGAGGAGCTGCGCGCGGTCGACGTCACCGGGTCCGCCGTCGCCCTCGTGAAGGACCTCGTCAACGTGCCCGCGGAGTGGCTCGGACCCGCCGATCTCGCCGAGCGCGCCATCGAGGCCGTCGCGGGGCTCCCCGTCGACGTCGAGGTGCTCGACGAGACCGAGCTCGCGGCGCAGGGATACGGCGGCATCCTGGGCGTCGGCAAAGGATCCGACCGTCCGCCCCGCCTCGTCCGCCTGACTTACTCCCCCGCGGGCGCCGACCGCCACATCGCCCTGGTGGGCAAGGGGATCACGTTCGACACCGGCGGACTGTCGCTGAAGCCACCGGCATCCATGGTCGGGATGAAGTTCGACATGGCGGGCGCGGCGACCGCACTCGCCGTGGTGCGCGCCGCCGCGCAACGCGAACTGGCGATCGCGGTGACCGCGTGGCTGTGCATCGCCGACAACATGCCCTCCGGGCGCGCGACCCGCCCCGGCGACGTCCTGCGGATGCTCGACGGGACGAGTGTCGAGGTCCTCAACACGGATGCCGAGGGCCGCCTCGTCCTCGCCGACGGACTCGTCGCGGCGAGCCGGACGCGACCCGATGTCATCGTCGACGTCGCGACGCTCACGGGTGCCGTGATCGTCGCGCTCGGCAACCGCCACACGGGGGTCATGGGCGACGACGCGACCGTGGCGCGCTACCTCGAGGCGGCAGCATCCGCCGGTGAGGCCGCATGGCAGCTGCCGCTCCCCGACCACATGGAGGACGAGCTCGACTCCCCCATCGCGGACCTCCGCAACGCCAAGGTCGGCGACCCGGCGGGCGGCACGATGTTCGCCGGGCTCTTCCTGCGCCGCTTCGTCGGCCGCACGGGAGAGGCTGCCGACGCCCCCCGCATCCCGTGGGTGCACCTCGACATCGCGGGCAGCGGCGAGAACAAGGCCTCGCCCTTCGGCCCGACCGACAAGGGACCCACGGCGGCGACGGTCCGTTCGCTGCTCGCCTTCCTCGAGGCGGAGATCCGATGAGCCGCCACGAGTTCGACGTCGTCGTCCTGGGCGGCGGCAGCGGCGGGTACGCCGCCGCGATCCGCGCGAGCGAGCTGGGCAAGAAGGTCGCCCTCATCGAGAAGGACAAGGTCGGGGGAACCTGCCTGCACCGCGGCTGCGTGCCGACCAAGGCGCTCCTCCACACCGCGGAGATCGCTGACCACGTGCGGGAAGCCGCCGCCGTCGGCGTCGACGCCTCGCTGACGGGGTTCGATCCGGCGCGGATGACCGCTTACCGCGAAGGCATCGTCGCCAAGAAGTACCGCGGCCTGCAGAGCCTGCTGTCCACGCGCGGCATCACCGTGGTCGCGGGCGAGGGCCGGCTGAGCGCGGACCGGTCCGTGATCGTCGGCGAGGACGAGTACGCGGGTGCGGATGTCATCCTCGCGACGGGCTCGCAGACGAGGTCGCTCCCGGGGATCGAGGTCGGCGGACGGGTGCTCACGAGCGAGACCGCGCTGACGCTCGACACCGTCCCCGGCTCGGTGGTCGTCCTGGGCGGCGGGGTCATCGGGGTCGAGTTCGCGAGCGCGTGGCGTTCGCTCGGCGTCAACGTCCTCATCGTCGAGGCCCTCGACCGACTGCTCCCGGCAGAGGATGCCGCATCGAGCAAGGCCCTCGAACGCGCGTACCGCAAGCGCGGCATCCGGACCGCCCTCTCGACCCGCTGCGAGGGCGTCTCGCAGCGCGAGGACGGCGTGGCCGTCGCGCTCTCGGACGGAGCCGTCGTCGAGGCGGACTACGTCCTCGTGGCGGTCGGACGAGGTCCCGCCACCGACGGCCTGGGCCTGGACGAGGCGGGTGTCACCCGCGACCGGGGGTTCGTCGTCGTGGGCGACGACCTGCAGACCGCGGTCCCCCACGTATGGGCCGTGGGCGACATCGTCCCCGGGCTCCAGCTCGCGCACCGCAGCTTCCAGCAGGGCATCTTCGTGGCGGAGCGGATCGCCGGTCTCGCGCCGGTCGCCGTCCCCGAATCGACCATCCCGCGCGTGTCGTACTCCCACCCGGAGGTCGCCTCGGTCGGCCTCACCGAGGAGCAGGCGCGCGCCGCGCACGGGGATCGCGTCGCGGCCTACGAGTTCAACCTCGCCGGCAACGCGAAGAGCGAGATCCTCGGGACCGCGGGCTTCGCCAAGGTCGTCCGCATCGTGGACGGCCCCGTCGTGGGCGTGCACCTCGTCGGCGACCGCGTCGGCGAGCTCATCACCGAGGGACAGCTCGCGATCGGATGGGAAGCCCACCCCGAGGACATCGCACCGTTCGTCCACGCGCATCCGACCCAGAGCGAAGCCCTCGGCGAGGCGTTCCTCGCGCTCGCGGGCAAGCCCCTCCATACCGTCTGACCCCGTCGCACGGGCGACACTAAGCTAGACAGCACATCGCACTTTCTTGAAGGAGACACAGTCATGAGCACATCCGTGGTCCTCCCCGCGCTCGGTGAGAGCGTCACCGAGGGAACGGTCACCCGCTGGCTCAAGAAGGTCGGTGATTCCGTCCAGGCCGATGAAGGACTCCTGGAGATCTCGACCGACAAGGTCGACACCGAGATCCCCTCGCCCGTCAGCGGCGTCATCGAGGAGATCCTCGTGCAGGAGGACGAGACCGTCGAGATCGGCGCCGTGCTCGCGAAGATCGGTGACGGCTCGTCCGCGCCGGCCGAGTCCGAGCCCGCCGAGTCCGCTCCGGCCGAGTCCGCACCTGAGCAGTCCGCGCCCGAGCAGTCCGCACCCGCCGAGCCCGCCCCGCAGGAGACTCCCGCCGAGTCCGCACCGGCACCGGCACCGGCGGCATCCGGCGACGCGAAGGACGTCGTCCTCCCCGAGCTCGGTGAGAGCGTCACCGAGGGCACCGTCACCCGCTGGCTCAAGCAGGTCGGCGACGACGTCGCGGTCGACGAGCCCCTCCTCGAGATCTCGACCGACAAGGTCGACACCGAGATCCCCTCGCCCATCGCCGGCACGCTGACCGAGATCCTGGTCCAGGAGGACGAGACCGTCGAGGTCGGCGCCGTCCTGGCCCGCGTCGGATCCGGCGCCGCCGCGGCACCCGCTGAATCGGCCCCCGCGGCTCCCGCCGAGGAGAAGGCCCCCGAGGCCCCGGCGCCCCAGAGCGAGGCGCCCGCCGCCGAGCAGCCCAAGGCCGAGGAGCCGAAGGCCGAGCAGCCGAAGGCCGAGCAGCCCGCTCCGGCCGCACCGGCGCCGGCCGAGTCGGCGTCGGACGACGAGGGCGTCACCTACGTGACTCCTCTCGTGCGCAAGCTCGCCCAGCAGCACGGCGTCGACCTGTCGAACGTGCGTGGCAGCGGCGTCGGTGGACGCATCCGCAAGGAGGACGTCCTCAAGGCCGCCGAGGCCCCCAAGGCCGAGTCCGCGCCCGTCGCTACCGCCGCGCCGGCGCCTGCCGCCGTCGAGGTCTCGCCGCTGCGCGGGACCACCCAGGCGATGTCGCGTCTGCGCAAGGTGCTCGCCAGCCGTGCCGTCGAGTCGATGCAGCAGACCGCTCAGCTGACGACGGTCGTCGAGGTCGACGTCACGAAGCTCGCGAACTACCGCGACTCGGTGAAGAACTCGTTCCTCGAGAAGACCGGCGACAAGCTGTCGTTCCTGCCGTTCTTCGCGCTGGCGGCCGCCGAAGCCCTCAAGGCGTTCCCGATCATCAACGCGACCGTCGACGGCGACCAGATCGTCTACCCGGCGAGCGAGAACCTCTCGATCGCGGTCGACACCGAGCGGGGTCTGCTGACGCCCGTCCTGCGTGACGCCGGCGACAAGAACATCGCACAGATCGCGCACGAGATCGCCGACCTCGCCGACCGGACGCGTAACAACAAGCTGAAGCCCGACGAGCTGGCCGGCGGCACGTTCACGCTCACCAACACCGGTTCGCGTGGCGCGCTGTTCGACACCCCCGTGGTGTTCCTGCCGCAGTCGGCCATCCTGGGCACGGGCGTCGTCGTGAAGCGTCCCGGAGTCGTCTCGGTCGACGGGAAGGACGCGATCAGCGTCCGCTCCTACGTCTACCTGGCGCTGTCCTACGACCACCGCGTCATCGACGGTGCCGACGCCGCGCGCTTCCTCAGCGCGGTGAAGGCTCGCCTCGAGGCGGCGCAGTTCGAAGGTCAGCTCGGCGTCTGACACCCCCAGCGGGATCATGGCTGGTCCGCGAGGTCGTACACCTCGCGGACCAGCCATCGCTTTTCCACCCGCACCATGACGAGCACCTGGGTCACCTCGGCCGTCACGATCCGGACGGCCGCGGCACCGCCGTACTCGTCGACCACCTCCACCGCGTAGTCCCCACCCGCGGCGTCGATCGGTCGGGCCGCTCCGGGCTCCTCCCAGAGCTTTCCGAGACAGGCGTCGTCACCACAGGCAGCCAGCGCGTCCACCAGGCCGCGAGCCGCGTCGACGATCTCCGCCGGCCCCTCATCGGACCGGACGGCGTCCTCCGTCGCAGGATCCTCGTCGCGCACCGGAGTGGCGGATGCCGACGGCGCCGCCGCGCGCGTCGGATCAGCGGACCCGCCGGCCGCCGCTGCCGGGCGCTCCCCCTCCCCTGACGGCCACAGGGCGCCCCCGACGATGACCGCCGTGGCCACGGCTGCCGCGACGAGGAGGACACGGCGCCGTCCCCCCGTGGGCCGGTCTGCCTGCCGATCACCCGCGCGCGGCGTCTCACGGGTGCGATGGACGACCGCGGCCCACGCGCGCGCGACCCGCTCGGCGACCCCCACGTCCACCAAGCGCGCGAGCAGGTCCCGCACGGTGCCGGCGACGCTCCCACTCGCGTGCGGAGGAGCCACGGCGCGTTCGCGTCTCTTGGGCAGGTGCCCGTCCTCGCGCCGTTCCGTCGGAAGCGGTTCGGGATCCGCCGCGGCGAACAACGCGCCTTCGATCGCCTCGCCCTCTCTGCGCAGGAGCCGGGGATCGCCGATCGCCGCTGCGGCGCTGTCGAGTGCTCGCTGCAGCGCCGGGTCTGCGGCATCCACCCGCCGGAGGAGGTCCACGGTGTCCTCGCGCCAGGCGAGCGTGCCGGTCAACGCGAGGACGGGTCTGCCCTCGGTGGTGACCCACCATCGTCCGGCCTCGGCACCGAGTCCGTCCGCCTCGCGTGCGCCTCGGAGGGCGCTGACCGCCAGCGTGACGAGGACACCCGGCGGAGGCGAGCCGTCCGTCAGCACCTCGTCGAGCCTGACGGGACAGTGCGGCAGGACGACACGGGGACCTTCCGGCGCCCCCGCGGCGTCCATCGGGGCGAGGAGGTGCTCGGCCCCGTGCACCGCCCACGCGGGCGAGGCGCCGAAGGCAGCGGCGTCCACCCACACGGTCGGCGGGTCACCGGCGCGCAGTACCCCGGCGAACGGGGCCTCGGCTGCGGTGAGCTCGCGCAGCGCCGGCGGGATGTCCAGAGCGACGGGTTCCATTGCTCCACCCTCCGCCCGCGCCCACCATCATCGGCTGCGCTTCGACGACCGGTGGACAGCCGCCCGCGGCCGACGACGTGTGAAGAAGTCCGCGGGCCGCGAAGGTAGGCTGAGCACATGGCATCCCGCAGTACCGCACCTGAGAAGCGCCCCGGATTCTTCTCCCAGATCCGCTCGCTGTACACGTTCACCCGGAGCGAGTTCCGGTGGTTGCCGTGGGCCTTGATCGGTGCCCTGCTCCTCGGTGTCGCCTTGGGCGTCGGCCTCGGCTTCCTCGTGCCGCCGGTGGAGATCTGGAGCGTCATCCTCTGGGGTGTCAGCGGCCTGCTCATGGGCTTCCTCTTCGCGATGATCCTGCTGACGCGCCTGTCGACGCGGGTCATGTACAAGAAGCTCGACGGGATGCCGGGTGCCACCGGCCACATCCTCTCGACCGGTCTCGGTCGCAGCTGGGTGACGTCCGACATGCCCGTGGGCGTCAACCCGCGGACGCAGGACGCCGTCTACCGGGCCGTCGGTCGCGGCGGGGTCGTCATCATCGGAGAGGGTGCGCGCGGGCGACTGACGCGCCTCGTGAACGACGAGCGCAAGAAGGTCGCGCGGGTCGCCTCGGGCATCAACATCGAGGTCCTCTACGTCGGCGACGGCGAGGGCGACGTCCACATCTCCAAGCTCGCCAAGACCATCAAGGCGCTGCCCAAGACCGTCGATCGAGCCACCCTCGCGGCCGTCGTCAAGCGCATCGACTCGGTGTCGCAGTCGGTGACGTCGCTGCCGATCCCCAAGGGCATCGACCCGACGCGCGCCCGCGCTCCGCGACCCCGGTAAGCCGCCGCGTCAGCCGCGGACGAGGACGGTTCCGACCACCTTGTCGTGGAGGCCACGCTGGTCGGCGTCCCAGATCACCGCGGGCAGCACGACCACGAGCAGTGCCGTGCGGACGATGGGACGCCAGAGGCCGGGCCATCCGCCGCGCGCCAGCTCCACCCGCATCCCGAGGAGCCGGTGACCCGGACTCCCGCCGATCGTGGGGATGAACAGGATCTGGAGGGCGGCGAACACGATCATCGGCGCGAACAACGTCCAGCCGGCCTTCTCAGGCAGGGCGAACTGGTCGTATCCGAAGAACGCCGTCGCCAGGACCGTCGCCGCCGCGTAGTCGATGAACAGGGCGCCGATGCGCCGGCCGGGCCGACCGATGCTGCCGCGGCCGGTGGCGGGACGGCCGAGCCGTTCGCCGGGGTAGTCGGGCAGGGTCGATGACACCGTCTCAGCGTAATCCGGACCGCGTAACATCCTCGAAACATCGGGGACACTGCCGGGCAACTGCACCCCGATAGGTTCGAGGAGCGCCTGATCCGACGGGCGACGACAACGCACCCGATCTTGGAGACTCCATGTTCAAAGATTCTTCCGAGGTGCTCGCGTTCATCAAGGACGAGGACGTCAAGTTCCTCGACATCCGTTTCACGGACCTCCCTGGTGTGCAGCAGCACTTCAACATCCCGGCCTCGATCGTCGACGAGGAGTTCTTCACGGTCGGCCAGCTCTTCGACGGCTCCTCGATCCGCGGCTTCGCGAACATCCACGAGTCGGACATGCAGCTCATCCCGGATGTCACGACGGCCTACCTCGACCAGTTCCGCGAGGCGAAGACGCTCGTCATGATCTTCGACATCTACAACCCGCGCACCGGCGAGATCTACCACAAGGACCCGCGTCAGGTCGCCAAGAAGGCGGAGAAGTACCTCGCGTCGACCGGCATCGCCGACACCGCGTTCTTCGCGCCCGAGGCGGAGTTCTACATCTTCGACGACGTCCGCTACGAGGTGAAGCAGAACTCGAGCTTCTACTCCGTCGACTCCGAAGAGGGCGCCTGGAACACCGGCCGCGCCGAAGAGGGCGGCAACCTCGCCAACAAGACGCCGTACAAGGGCGGATACTTCCCGGTCAGCCCGGTCGACAAGACCGCCGACCTGCGTGACGACATCACGCTGAAGCTGATCGAGGCCGGTTTCGTCCTCGAGCGCTCGCACCACGAGGTGGGCACCGGCGGCCAGCAGGAGATCAACTACCGTTTCGACACCATGGTGCACTCGGCGGACGACATCCTGAAGTTCAAGTACATCGTCAAGAACACCTGCGAGCAGTGGGGCAAGGTCGCGACCTTCATGCCCAAGCCGCTCTTCGGCGACAACGGCTCCGGCATGCACACGCACCAGTCGCTGTGGCTCGACGGCAAGCCGCTCTTCTACGACGAGAAGGGCTACGGCGGGCTGTCGGACACCGCTCGCTGGTACATCGGCGGCCTGCTGGCTCACGCCCCCGCGGTCCTCGCGTTCACCAACCCGACGATCAACTCGTACAAGCGACTGGTCAAGGGCTACGAGGCGCCGGTCAACCTGGTCTACTCGGCCGGCAACCGCTCGGCGGCCATCCGCATCCCGATCACCGGGTCGAACCCGAAGGCCAAGCGCATCGAGTTCCGCGCACCGGATGCCTCCGGTAACCCGTACCTCGCCTTCGCCGCGCAGATGATGGCCGGCCTCGACGGCATCATCAACCGCATCGAGCCGCACGAGCCGGTCGACAAGGACCTGTACGAGCTTCCCCCCGAGGAAGCCAAGAACATCCCGCAGGTCCCGAACTCGCTCCTGGACTCGCTCGAGGCGCTGCGCGCCGACCACGAGTTCCTGACGCGGGGCAACGTGTTCACGCCCGAGCTCATCGAGACGTGGATCGAGTACAAGATCGAGAACGAGATCAAGCCGATCGCGGCGCGTCCGCACCCGTTCGAGTACGAGCTGTACTTCGGGGTCTGATCGCCCGACTGTGAAGGCCCGCCGGCATCGCGCCGGCGGGCCTTTCACGTGTGCGGCCGCGGGTCAGAACCCGGGGAGGTTGATCTCCTTCGGGTCGACCTCGACCTCGCCGACGTCGTCGGGTCCCCCGGTGCCCGGTGCGACCTGCACCTGATCCTCGTCGATGTCGCCCGCCACCTCGTCGGAGACGTGCTCGTCCTGCTTCTGCTGCGTCTCGGTCTCGCTGCCGGGGCTGTACGCGGCGTCGTGATCGATCTGGTCGTCCTGCGAGTGGGCGGTGTCGGTGGCCTCGGTGGGCTCGACCGGAGCGGAGTTCTGATCGTTCGTCATGTCTGGACGGTACGGCCCCGCTTGGCAGCCGCCGGACCCCTTGACAGGTCAGTGAACGGAGGCGGACGAACTGCCGCGGTGCTCCTTGTGGCCTCCGCGGAGCCGGCCGACGAGCATGATCACCCCGACGATCACGAGGCCGAGGAGAAGGCCGGCGATCGCGGAGACCAGCGTCTCGCCGACCCAGACCACGACCGGACCGGCAGCCTCGAGCAGGTGCTCGACGCCGTGCAGGAGGTCGGTCGTCCAGTGCCATCCGACCTTGCCCACGTTCTCCAGGACGAGGTGTCCACCGACCCACAGCATCGCCACGGTCCCCAGGATGCTGATCCCGCGGAACACCGCGGGCATGGACCGCACGATGCGGGCGCCGTTGTGGCGGACGCGCCTGACCGGGCTCTTCGCCATCCGCAGACCGATGTCGTCGATCTTCACGAGCAGGGCGACGGCCCCGTAGACGAGCAGCGTCATCATGAATCCGATGACAGCCAGGATGGCGAGGGTCTGCCAGATCCCGAGCCCTTCCTCCAGGCTGTCCAGCGAGATGAGCATGATCTCGCTCGAAAGGATGAGGTCGGTGCGGACGGCGCCCAGCACGAGCTTCTTCTCGTCGCGCTCCGCCTCCTCCTCCGCGTGGAGGTGGAACCCGAACCACTCGAGGACCTTCTCCGCACCCTCGAAGCAGAGGAAGGCGCCGCCCAGGATCAGGAGGTAGGGCAGCACCCACGGCGCGAAAGCGGTCAGCACGAGGGCGATCGGGATGATGATCAGGAACTTGTTGATCAACGAGCCGAGGGCGATCTTGCCGACGATCGGCAGTTCGCGGGCCGGGGTCACACCCTGCACATACTGCGGGGTCACCGCGGCGTCGTCGATGACGACGCCCGCAGTCTTGGACGACGCCTTCAGGGCGGCGCTCAGGATGTCGTCGACGACGGCCAGCAGTCCAACGGACATGGGGGAAGCCTTTCGGTGGGTCGGCGCTCAGCCGTAGAAGAGATTCTCGAAGGCGCGGCGGGCTCGCCGCGCGGTCCGCAGCCAATCCTCCTCCACCTGCGTGGCCGAGCGCGGTTCATACTCCAGGAGGCGGCCGATCCCGTCGAGTTTGCCACGGTCGCTCGGCAGCACGTCGCTCGTCTGACCGGACAGGAGCGTGTTCGCCGAACGGAGGCGACTCGCGAGCCACCAGGCGGACGACAGCCTCTCGGCTGCGGAATCCGGGATCAATCCGGCGCCCTGCGCCGCCGCGAGTGCCTGTGTCGTGGAAGTCGTGCGAAGACCCTCGACCTGCGCGGCGTGCTGCAACTGCAGCAGCTGCACGAGCCACTCGACGTCGCTGAGGCCGCCGGGGCCGAGCTTCAGATGACGCGATCTGTCGGCCCCCTGCGGCAGCCGCTCGTTCTCGACGCGCGCCTTGATGCGTTTGATCTCGCGCAGGCCCTGCGGGTCGGGATCGAGCGGATAACGGACCTCGTCCGCCAACGCCGTGAACCGCGCGATCAGCTTGACGCTGCCGGCGACGCCCCTCGCCCGCAGCAGGGCCTGAGCCTCCCACGACAGGGACCAGCGCCGGTAGTACTCGGCATAGGCGTCGATCGAGCGCGCCATGGGCCCGTTCCGGCCCTCGGGCCGCAGCCCCGCGTCGAGGTCGAACGGCGCACGATGGTCCTCGGAATGCGTGCGCAGACCCTGCACGATCTTCAGCGCGAGATCGTGTGCGCGCTGGGGCGGCACACCGTTGGGATCGTAGACGAACATGACGTCGGCATCCGATCCGAAGCCCAGCTCGCCGCCGCCGAAGCGCCCCATCGCGATCACCGCGAAATCGAGCGAATCGTCCTCGGGGGGCACGACCTCCCGCCAGACGGCCCGCAGCGTCGCCTGGATCGTCACCTCGCTGATGGAGGTGAGACCGTCGGCGAGCTCGGCCATCGTCAACTCGCCGAGCAGGCCGCCGAGGGCGAGACGCAGCAGTTCCCGGCGTCGCAGCGCACGCACCGACCGCATCGCGTCGCCGATCGACTCGTGACGGGCCTGGATGGCGCGAGCCTCCTGCTGCAGGGCGAACCCGGACCTCGGGCGCAGCTGTTCGGACGAGTCCAGCCACGCGACCGCCTCGGGGATCCACTCCATGAGGTCGGCGGCATAGCGGGAGCCGGAGAGCACGTGGGTGAGCCGTTCGGCCGCACCCGACGAGTCCCGGAGCATGCGGAGGAACCACGGCGTGTCGCCGAGGCGTTCGCTGATGCGGCGGAACGAGATCATCCCGTAGTCGGGGTCGACGCCGTCGGCGAACCACCGGATCATCACCGGCATGAGGTGCCGTTGGATGGTGGCCTTGCGGCTGAGTCCGCTCGTCAGTGCGCCGATGTGGCGGAGCGTGCCGGCGGGATCGCGGAAGCCGATGGCCGCGAGACGATCGTGCGCCTGCGTGGACGACAGCGCCCCCTGCTCCTCGGCCGGGAGGGCCGCCACGGCCGACAGCAGCGGCCGGTAGAACAGACGGATGTGGATCTCGCGCACCTGCTGCTTGATCCGCTCCCAGACCGCACCGATGCCCGCCGCGTCGGTGGCGAGGCCCGTGGCCCGCGCCAGGACGCGCAGCTCGTCGTCCGTGGTCGGCATGAGGTGCGTGCGCTGCAGTCGGCGCAGCTGCAGTCGGTGCTCCATGACCCGGAGGGTGCGGTAGTGCTGGCCGAAGGCCGCGGCATCCGTCCGTCCGATGTACCCCTCGCCGACGAGCGCGACGAGGGCCCCGAGCGTGCTCTGCTGCCGGATCCCCTCGTCGGCGAGACCGTGGACCAGTTGCAGCAGCTGCACCGTGAACTCGATGTCGCGGATCCCGCCCGGCCCGAGCTTCAACTGCCGCGCGACCTCGTCGGCGGGGATGTGATCCGTCACGCGTTCGCGCATCCGCTGGACGCTGTCGACGAAGTTCTCGCGCGCGCTGCTCGTCCACACCTGCGGCTGCACGGCCGCGCAGTACTCCTCCCCCAGCGCCAGGTCGCCCGCGAGCGGGCGCGCCTTGAGGAGGGCCTGGAACTCCCAGCTCTTCGCCCACCGGGCGTAGTAGGACAGGTGCGAGTCGAGGGTCCGCACGAGCGCACCCTGCTTGCCCTCGGGTCGCAGGTTGGCGTCGACCTCCCACAGCGGCGGTTCGATCTCGACGTCCGAGATGCCGCGCATCGTGAGGGTGGCGAGACGGGTCGCGATGTCGATCGCGCGCCCCTCCGCCAGGTCGGCGCCGTCGGCGACCCCGGCGACGAAAATCACGTCGACGTCGCTCACGTAGTTCAGTTCGCGGGCCCCGGTTTTGCCCATCCCGATGACGGCCAGCCGCGTCGCCGCCACCTGTTCGCGCGGGAACATCGCGACCGCTGCGCGCGTCCGCGCCGCGCACAGCGAGGCGTCGAGGGCGGCGCCGGCGGCGTCGGCGAGGGCGGCCGCGACCTCGGGCAGGACGTCGGTCGCGTCGGTCGCGGCGAGATCGTACGCCGCGATGAGGGCGACGATCCGCCGGTAGCGGACGCGCAGGGCGACCCACGCGGATTCATCGGATGCCGCCGCGAAACCGTCGGCATCCGCTCCGATCGCCTCGAGCAGCCCCTCCCGCATCGCTTGCGGCGAGGGGAGCATGCGACCGGCCCCGACGAGGTGGGTGAGCTCCTCGGGGTGGCGGAGGAAGAAGTCCGCGAACCCCGACGAGGCACCGAGCAGCGACCACAGCACCGCGCCCGCGTCGTCCATGGCGGTGCGCAGGGCGGCGGCATCGCGCCGGCCGATCCGCACGCAGGCCTGAACCGCGCCGTCGGGATCCGCCGCTCGCTGGGCGCTCTCGACGAGGTGGCCGCGGTCGATCCCGGTGAGGGAGCTCAGCTCGTCGAGGGCGTCGGAGGATGTCTCGAGGTCGGAAAAGCCCGCACGGGCCAGATCGGTGAGTGCTGCGCGTCGCTCGGTGGAGGCCATCGCCTCAGAGCATCTCGAGGTTCTTCTGCAGCTCGAACGGGGTGACCTGCGACCGGTACTCCTGCCACTCGCGGCGCTTGTTCAGCAGCACGTAGTTGAACACCTGCTCGCCGAGTGTCTCGGCGACGAGCTCGGACTCCTCCATGTACTCCAGGGCGTGGTCGAGGCTCGAGGGAAGCGGACCGTAGCCGAGGGCCCGGCGCTCGGCATCCGTCAACGACCACACGTTGTCCTCGGCCTCGGGCGGGAGCTCGTACTCCTCCTCGATGCCCTTGAGGCCGGCGGCGAGCATGAGCGCGTACGCGAGGTACGGGTTGGCGGCGGAGTCCAGTGCGCGGTACTCGACGCGCGTCGACTGGCCCTTGTTGGGCTTGTACATCGGCACCCGCACGAGGGCGGAGCGGTTGTTGTGGCCCCAACAGATGAAGCTTGGCGCCTCGTCCCCGCCCCAGAGGCGCTTGTAGGAGTTCACGAACTGGTTCGTGACGGCCGAGATCTCGTTCGCGTGACGCAGGAGGCCGGCGATGAACTGGCGGCCGGTCTTGGAGAGCTGGTACTGCGCGCCCTCCTCGTAGAACGCGTTCATGTCGCCCTCGAACAGGGACATGTGCGTGTGCATGCCGCTGCCCGGCTTGCCACTGAGGGGCTTCGGCATGAACGTCGCGTAGACGCCCTGCTCGATCGCCACCTCCTTCACGACGGTGCGGAACGTCATGATGTTGTCGGCCGTCGCCAGCGCGTCGGCGTACCGGAGGTCGATCTCGTTCTGACCCGGCCCACCCTCGTGGTGGCTGAACTCGACGGAGATGCCGAGGTCCTCGAGCATCCGCACCGAGCGGCGGCGGAAGTCGTGCGCCGTGCCGCCGGGGACATTGTCGAAGTAGCCCGCCGAGTCGACGGGCTCGGGTCCCTCGGGACCGAAGGACGACGACTTGAGCAGGTAGAACTCGATCTCGGGGTGCGTGTAGAAGGTGAAGCCGGCGTCCCCCGCCTTGGCGAGGGCGCGCTTGAGCACGTTGCGCGGATCGGCGACCGCGGGCTGCCCGTCGGGGGTCGTGATGTCGCAGAACATGCGCGCCGTCGGGTCGATCTCGCCGCGCCAGGGCAGGGTCTGGAACGTGGAGGGGTCCGGGTGGGCCAGCAGGTCGGACTCGTAGGAACGGGTCAGACCTTCGATCGCGGACCCGTCGAAGCCGAGTCCCTCCGCGAAGGCGCCCTCCACCTCGGCGGGGGCGATCGCGACCGACTTGAGGGTTCCGGTCACATCGGTGAACCACAACCGGATGAACTTGACCCCCCGTTCCTCGATCGTCCTCAGAACGAAGTCACGCTGCTTGTCCATCGCATCCTTCCCGGTGCCGAGCCGACTGCAAGACTATCGGTCCGCCACGGCGCCGCACTCACGCGACGCGGGCGCGCCTCAGTCGTCTTCGGCCGCGTCCTCCGCCGCCCACGCGCGGGAGCGTTCGCGCATGATCTCGGGAGCGCGCGCCGCCTCTTCGGCGGTGTCGAACGGGCCGGCCCGATCGGCCGACGGCACCTCGTACCCCTGCTGCACCTCGCCCGTCTTCAGGTTGTACCAGTACTTGTCGGCGTCGCTCATGGGGTCCTCCTCGGCCTCGTGTGCTTCATCCTACGAAGGCGGCGCCCCGCATCCTACGATTCCCATCGCGCGGTCGCAGTAGGCTCGGAGGCATGACTGGGACCGCCACCACCGCCGTCGGCATCGACATCGGAGGGACGGGCATCAAGGGTGCCCTCGTCGACCTCTCGCAAGGAACGCTCCTCACCGACCGGATCAAGGTCCCGACGCCCAAGGGCGCCGAACCCGACGACGTGCTCACGGCCGTGCGCGAGGTGCTCGAGAAGCTCGAGGTCACCGACGCCGACGTCCCCCTGGGCGTCGCGTTCCCGGCGATCGTGAAGAACGGCCGCACCCTGTCCGCCGCGAACGTCGCCGACACGTGGATCGACTTCGAGGCCGAGGCGTTCTTCGAGAAGGGACTCGGCCGCCAGATCCACTTCGCCAACGACGCGGACGTCGCCGGCGTCGCCGAGATGCGCTACGGCGCCGCGAAGGACCGCAACGGCCTCGTCCTGCTGACGACCCTCGGCACCGGCATCGGCACCGCGATGATCTACAAGGGCGTCCTCGTTCCGAACACGGAGCTGGGCCACCTGCACCGCCCCGGTCACAAGACGGACTTCGAGCACTTCGCCGCCTACTCGGCGATGGAGCGCGAGGAACTCGAATGGGATGCCTGGGCCGGCCGTCTGCAGCAGTACTACAGCCACCTCGAGTTCCTGTTCACGCCCGACCTGTTCGTCGTCGGCGGCGGCGTCTCGAAGCACGCCGACAAGTTCCTGCCGCTGCTCGATCTGAAGACCGAGATCGTCCCCGCCGTGCACCGCAACAACGCGGGCATCATCGGCGCGGCGGCGCTCGCTCTCGCGGGCGAGCGTGAGGACGTGTCGGCCGAGCAGGGCGGCGACCTGGCGGACACCACCGCGCGCTGACGCGTCGTCCGGAGGGCGAATGGGCCGGCCTGTACGCCGGGTTCTGTCCGGGGGTCCTCGCGGACCCCGTGGACGGTCATCTCTCTCGGCGACACGTTGCCGTGCCGCTCCAGCGGTCTACCCGGGGACTCAGCGGGCCGCGTCGGCATCCCCTGTCTGACCTTGCTCCGGGCGAGGTTTACCGTGCGGGTCGTGTCACCACGACCCCGGTGGTCTCTTACACCACCCTTTCACCCTTACCCCGGTCGGAACCGGGGCGGTCTACTCTCTGTGGCACTGTCTCGCGGATCACTCCGGGTGGGTGTTACCCACCGCCCTGCCCTGTGGAGCCCGGACGTTCCTCGGTGCGCTCTCGCGCCACGCGACCGTCCAGCCGACCCATTCGCGGGGTCGAGTCTACCCGGCCGGCCGGTCACTCCTTCGCGGCGTCGACCCGCACCTGCAGGTCGAGGCGGAAGTCCAACGGGATGTCGCCGAAGAGCAGGCGCGTGGCCGCGTCGGCCGCGAGCGACACCGCCTCGGCCGCGAGCGCCGCGTGCGCGGCCGGCGTGTGGACGATGACCTCGTCGTGCAGGAAGAAGGCCAGGTGCGCCTGCCGTGCGTGGAGCGGACCCGACCGGGGCGCAGCATCCGCCTCGTCGACGAGCGGCAGCGCGGCGAGGCGCGCACGCAGGTCGCCCAGCCACGCGAGGGCCCACTCCGCTGCCGTCCCCTGCACGACGAAGTTACGCGTGAAGCGCCCACGGTCGCGCGCGGCGCGGCGGGCGCGCGTCCTGTCCGCCTCGGTCGCCTCGGGGTCCCCCGCGCTCCCCTGCAGCGCTCGCCACCCCGGCGACGGCGGCGGGCTGCTGCGACCGAGCCACGTCGAGACGACACCGCCCTCTTCGCCGACTCGCGCGGCGTCGTCGACGAGCCCCATGGCGCGCGGGTAGGCGCGGCGGAGGGCCGGCACGAGTCGTCCGCTGTCCCCCGTCGTCGCGCCGTACATCGCGCCGAGCAGCGCGAACTTCGCCTCGGACCGGGTGCTCACGACGCCGCGCGAGACGATGCCCTCGTAGAGGTCCGTGTCCCTCGCGCTGTCGGCCAGGGCGGCATCCCGCGACATCGCGGCGAGCACCCGCGGTTCGAGCTGCGCCACGTCGGCGACCACGAGCGACCACCCGGGGTCGGCCCGCACCGCGGGGCGCAGCTGACGCGGCATCTGCAGCGCACCTCCCCCGGACGACGCCCACCGTCCCGTGACCACGCCGCCCGGCACGTACACCGGGCGGAACCGGCCGTCGGGTGCCCACTCGTCGCGCCAGGCCCACCCGTTCGCGGTGAACAGCCGCATGAGGCGCTTGTACTCGAGCAGCGGCGCGATCACCGGATGGTCGTACTCGCGCAGCTCCCACTTGCTGGTCGACGCCGCCGCGACCCCCACGCGGTGCAGCGCGCGCAGGAGCTTCGGCTGCGAGTCGAGGCTGACACCGGGGTCGCCGAGGAGCGCACGGATCTCGGCGCCGAGCGCCTCGATGCGCGCGGGCAGGCGCCCGGCGGTTTCCCGGGGCCCCAGCATCCCGGTCAGGATCCCGTCGTGCACCTCCGCGTCCCAGGGAACGCCCGCCGCGTGCATCTCGGTCGCGACGAGGGCACCGACCGATTCCGCCGCCACCAGCAGGCGCAGCCCCGCCGCGCTCGCGGCGATCACCTCGCGCTGACGTTCGAACTCCGCCAGGGCCGAGTCCAGGTCGTGGGGCACCTCGCGCGTGCCCGGATCGATGTCGAAGAGCGCGCTCGGTCCGTCATCGACGACGGATGCCGCGGCATCCCACTCCGTCGCAGAGCGCAGGCGGTCCGCTGCCACCGCACGCGCGCTGTCGCGCAGGATCGCGTGCGCGAGGCGCAGGTCGTGACACCGCGCGACGCGGACGCCTCCCGCGAGGAGGGCCGGGTACCACGCGGTCGTGTCGCTCCACACCCAGCGGGTGGTGCCCTCCGTGCGCCGCACCCGCTCGGCGAAGTCGCGCCTGTCGAGGTGGGTCGTGTCGCCGCGTGATCCGTCGGCGGCGACGGGGACGAGGGCGACACCGTCGCCGATGGCCCCCACCACGATCCAGGGGACGGCGTCCCCGGCGGAGGCGCCCGGGACGGTCAGAGCCCGGAGTCCTCGCCGCGGACGAGGATGCAGCCGCACTCGGGACACGTGAC
Source organism: Microbacterium sp. NPDC079356 (assembly GCF_049545465.1). Classification (NCBI taxonomy): domain Bacteria; kingdom Bacillati; phylum Actinomycetota; class Actinomycetes; order Micrococcales; family Microbacteriaceae; genus Microbacterium; species Microbacterium sp. NPDC079356. The sequence goes on from NZ_JBMWDN010000001.1 coordinate 687,781, forward strand.
GACGTCGTCCTCGGCCGCCGCGCGGACGGTGTTCAGGTCGGTCCCCGACAGCACCATGCGGCACCCGCCGCAGGTGCGGTGCTGCAGGAGACCGGCGCCGACGCCCCGGGCCGCGAGGCGGTCGTACATCGCGACCAGGTCGGCCGGCAGGCTCGCCGCGATCGCGGCGCGGTCACGCGTGGCGGCCTCGTGGCGGGCGGTCGCGTCGGCCACGACCTCCTTGGCCTCGGCGCTCAGGCGGGCACCCTCCTCGTTGACCGAGGCGATGAGCGCCTCCTGGGCGGCGACCGCGGCCTCCGCCTCCTCGAGGCGCTCCATGACCTCGAGCTCGGCGTCCTCGAGGTCGGACTTGCGCTTGGCGAGCGAGGCGATCTCGTGCTCGAGCCCCTGCGCGTCCTTCGCGCTCGACGTCGACGCGAGCCGCTCGTTGTCGCGGGCGGTCCGGGCGTCGACGACGGCGACGTCGGACTGGATGCGGGCGAGCTCCGCCTTCGCGTCGTCACGGGCACCGAGTCGACGGGTGAGCTCGGCCGAGTGCGTCGCGCGCTCGGCGAGCAGCTCCTTCACGCGGGCGGCCTGCGCGGGGTTGCGGCGAGCGTGATCCGCCTGCTGCGCGGCGAGGTCCGCATCGGCGAGATCGAGGAGGCGGCGCTGGTCGGCGAAGCTGGCTTTCACGCCCTCCAACCTACCCTCGGCCGACGGACCGCCGGGGCGTCGGCGACGAGCGGGATGCCGCAACGCACTAGCATGACGTGCCGGAATCGCGCGGGAGGAGATCAGCATGAGCATGCTGCGCACCAAGACGGTCGAACAGTCGACCGCCGACACCGAGGAGCCGGAGTTCCGGCTCAAGAAGTCGCTGTCCGCGCTCGACCTCACCGTCTTCGGCGTCGGTGTCGTCATCGGCGCCGGCATCTTCACCCTGACGGGGCGCGCCGCGCACGAGGTCGCTGGGCCCGCCATCGTCATCAGCTTCGTCGTCGCGGCCATCGCGTGCGGCCTGGCCGCCATGTGCTACGCCGAGTTCGCCTCCACCGTCCCGGTGTCGGGATCGGCCTACACCTTCTCCTACGCCTCCCTCGGCGAGCTCTTCGCCTGGATCATCGGGTGGGACCTCATCCTCGAGATGTTCCTCGGGGCGAGCGTCGTGGCGCAGGGGTGGAGCGCCTACCTCGGGTCGCTGATGGAACAGCTCGGCGCACCGATCCCCGCGGCCATCGGCTACGGCGGCACCGTCGACGTGATGGCCGTGCTGCTCGTCGTCGTGCTGGGCGTGCTCATCACCCTCGGCATCCGGGAATCCCTGCGCGTCAACCTCGTCCTCGTCGCGGTCAAGCTCTTCATCGTCCTCTTCGTGATCATCGCCGGTCTCCTGTTCGTGAACCCCGCGAACTACTCTCCCTTCATCCCGGATGCCGCGCCGCGCGAGACGGCGTCGGGGCTCACGCAGCCCCTCCTGCAGTTCTTCTCCGGCATCGAGCCGACCGCCTTCGGCGTGGGCGGGATCTTCGCCGGCGCCGCGCTCGTCTTCTTCGCCTACATCGGGTTCGACGTCGTCGCCACGACGGCCGAGGAGACCAAGCGCCCGCAGCGCGACCTCCCGATCGGCATCATCGCCTCGCTCGTCATCTGCACGATCCTCTACGGCGCCGTCGCCCTCGTCGTCACCGGCATGGTGCCGTACCAGGACCTCGACCCGGCCGCCGCGCTCGCGAACGCCTTCGCCTTCCACGGCCAGACCTGGATGGCCACCGTCATCTCCGCCGGCGCCGTCGCCGGGCTCACGACGGTCGTCCTGACGCTCATGATCGGCGCGACCCGCATCATCTTCGCGATGTCGCGCGACGCGCTCCTGCCCCGCGGACTCGCGAAGGTGCACCCCCGCTTCCGGACCCCGTGGGTGATCTCGATCATCGTGACGGTCATCGTCGCCGTGGTCGCCGGGCTCACCCCCGTCGGCGTGCTGGAGGAGATGGTCAACATCGGCACGCTGTCGGCGTTCGTCCTCGTGTCCGTCGGTGTCATCATGCTGCGCCGGCGTCGTCCCGACCTGCCGCGCGGGTTCCGCGTGCCGCTGAACCCGTGGCTGCCCGCCCTGTCGGCCGTCGTCTGCATCTACCTGATGCTGAACCTCACGGTCGAGACCTGGCTGCGCTTCCTCATCTGGCTCGCGCTCGGCTTCGTCATCTACTTCGCGTACTCGCGCCGGCACTCGCGGCTGGCGAAGGGCGGCGACCTGTACACCGCGCCCACCGCGCGGTGACGGCGCACCGGGCCTACGGCTTCCGCCCGTAGACTCGGTCCGTCAGGGCCTTTAGCTCAGCTGGTAGAGCGCCACGCTTACACCGTGGATGTCGTCGGTTCGATCCCGGCAGGGCCCACTCCCGGCATCCGCCCTCCGCTGTCTCATCTCGCCGTCTCGAACGGCGAACGCCGCCGGGCGCAATGGGTAGGCTGAGGACAAGCGAGTTGTGCGCGGCGAACAAGCGCGCCCTCGCTCGAACCCTCCTTCCTGGCACGATCTGCCAGGCGACGAAAGGCCTCTTGTGACTGTCAACGATCAGGATCCGTACTCGCAGGGCCCGCAGGACAGCGACCCGGAAGAGACGTCGGAGTGGCAGGAATCCCTGCGCCAGCTCGTCGACGCCCGGGGCGCCGGCCGCGGCCGCGAGATCATGCTGAGCCTGCTGCAGAGCTCGCGCGAACTGCACCTGAATGTCCCGCAGGTCCCCACCACGGACTACATCAACACGATCCCGGCAGACAGCGAGCCCGAGTTCCCCGGTGACGAAGAGATCGAGCGTCGCTACCGCCGCTGGATCCGCTGGAACGCCGCGTTGACGGTGCACCGCGCTCAGCGTCCCGGCATCGGCGTCGGCGGTCACATCTCGACCTACGCCTCGTCGGCGGCCCTCTACGAAGTCGGTTTCAACCACTTCTTCCGCGGCCCCGACCACTCCAGCGGCGGCGACCAGGTCTTCTTCCAGGGCCACGCCTCCCCCGGCATGTACGCCCGCTCCTTCCTCGAGGGCGGGCTCACGAGCCAGCAGCTCGACGGCTTCCGCCAGGAGGCATCCGCTGCCCCCCACGGTCTGCCGTCGTACCCGCACCCGCGTCTCATGCCGGACTACTGGCAGTTCCCGACCGTGTCGATGGGTCTCGGTCCGATCAACGCCATCTACCAGGCGATGACGAACAAGTACCTCACCAACCGCGGGATCAAGGACCTCTCCGACTCGCACGTCTGGGCCTTCCTCGGCGACGGCGAGATGGACGAGGTCGAGAGCCGCGGTCAGCTGCAGGTCGCGGCGAACGAGGGCCTCGACAACCTCACCTTCGTCGTCAACTGCAACCTGCAGCGACTCGACGGCCCGGTGCGCGGCAACGGCAAGATCGTGCAGGAGCTCGAGAGCTTCTTCCGCGGCGCCGGCTGGAACGTCATCAAGGTCGTCTGGGGCCGCGAGTGGGACGACCTGCTCTTCCGCGACACCGACGGCGCCCTGCTGAACCTCATGAACAGCACTCCGGACGGCGACTTCCAGACGTACAAGGCCGAGAACGGCGCGTACGTCCGCGAGCACTTCTTCGGCCGCGACGAGCGCGCCGCCGCCCTCGTCAAGGACTACTCCGACGAGCAGATCTGGAACCTCAAGCGCGGCGGGCACGACTACCGCAAGGTCTTCGCGGCGTACAAGGCCGCCGTCGAGCACAAGGGCCAGCCCACCGTCATCCTCGCCAAGACGGTCAAGGGATACGGCCTCGGTCCGCACTTCGAGGGGCGCAACGCGACGCACCAGATGAAGAAGATGACCCTGGACGACCTCAAGCTCTTCCGCGACCAGATGCACATCCCGCTGACGGACGCGCAGCTGGAGGAGAACCCATACGAGCCGCCGTACTACCACCCGGGTGAGGGCGACGAGACCATCGAGTACATGGTCGAGCGCCGTCGCGCGCTGGGCGGCACGCTCCCGCAGCGTCGCAGCACGCACACCGCGATCAGCCTTCCCGACGACAGCGTCTACGCGCTGCCGAAGAAGGGCTCGGGCACGCAGGAGGTCGCCACCACGATGGCGTTCGTCCGCCTACTCAAGGACCTGCTGCGCACGAAGGACTTCGGCCACCGCATCGTGCCGATCATCCCCGACGAGGCGCGCACGTTCGGCATGGACGCCTACTTCCCGACCGCGAAGATCTACAACCCGAACGGACAGAACTACACGTCCGTCGACCGCGAGCTGCTCCTGGCCTACAAGGAGAGCCCGCAGGGCCAGATCATGCACGTCGGCATCAACGAGGCCGGCGCCGTCGCCGCCTTCACGGGTGTCGGCACCTCCTACGCGACGCACGGCGAACCGCTCATCCCGGTCTATGTCTTCTACTCGATGTTCGGCTTCCAGCGCACGGGCGACGCCCAGTGGGCGGCGGGCGACCAGATGGCGCGCGGCTTCATCATCGGCGCCACCGCCGGACGGACCACGCTGACCGGTGAAGGCCTCCAGCACGCCGACGGCCACTCGCACCTGCTCGCCTCGACCAACCCGGCGACGGTCTCCTACGACCCGGCCTACGGCTACGAGATCGCGCACATCGTGCAGTCGGGTCTCGAGCGCATGTACGGCGGGGAGCACGAGGACCCGAACGTCATGTACTACATCACGGTCTACAACGAGCCGATCGTCCAGCCGAAGGAGCCGGAGGATGTCGACGTCGACGGCATCATCCGCGGCATCCACCGCGTCGCGACCGGGTCGGGAGAGGGCCACCGCGCCCAGATCCTCGCCTCCGGCGTGGGTCTGCCGTGGGCGCTCGAGGCGCAGGAGCTGCTGCAGAAGGACTGGGGTGTGAGCGCCGACGTCTGGTCGGTCACCAGCTGGACCGAACTGCGTCGTGACGGTCTGGCGGCGGACGAGCACAACTTCCTGCACCCGACCGAAGAGCCCAAGACGGCCTACGTCACCGAGAAGCTGAGCGACTCCGAGGGACCGATCGTCGCCGTCAGCGACTTCATGCACGCCGTGCAGGACCAGATCCGCCAGTGGATCCCCCGCCGGTACGCGACGCTCGGTGCCGACGGCTTCGGCTTCTCGGACACGCGCGCCGCGGCCCGTCGCCAGTTCAAGATCGACGGCCCGTCGATCGTCGTGCGCACGCTGCAGGCCCTGGCCGAGGACGGCGTCGTCGACCGCGGCCTGTCGGCTCAGGCGATCGAGAAGTACCGTCTGCACGACGTCAACGCCGGCACCTCCGGCAACGCGGGCGGCGAAGCCTGACCCGCGCGATGACCGAACGGCCGACCGCCCAGGAGAAGGCGGAGACACTGGCGTGGCTCCGTCGCATCTCGGGTGATCTCGCGAGCACCACACTGCGCAGGCTCGAAGAGTCCCTGCCGTGGTACGCCGAGATGCCCCCCGGGCGGCGGTCGGCCGTCGGTCTCGTCGCGCAGTCCGGCATCTCGTCCTTCATCGACTGGTACGACGACCCGAACTCGACGCCGTGGATCGCGGCCGACATCTTCGCCTCCGCTCCCCGCGAGCTGCTGCGGAGCATCAGCCTGACCCAGACGCTCCAGCTGATCCGCGTGACGGTGGAGACGACCGAGGAACGTGTCGCGGGGCGCGGCAACGGGCTGCGCGAGAGCATCCTGCTGTACTCGCGCGAGGTCGCCTTCGCCGCCGCGGACGTGTACGCCCGCGCGGCCGAGGCGCGCGGACTGTGGGATGCCCGCCTCGAGGCGCTCGTCGTCGACTCGATCCTGACGGGCGAGGCCGACGAGGAGCTGCCGAGCCGCATCGCGGCGCTCGGCTGGCACGGCCACGGCGAGGTCGCCGTCCTGGTGGGGACGACACCGCCTCAGCTGGACGTCGACCAGGTGCGCCGGACGGCCCGCAAGCTCGGCGTCGACGTCCTCATCGGCGTGCAGGGTTCGCGCCTGGTGCTCGTCATCGGGCGGGCCGACCAGACGGGCCGGGAGGATGCCGAGGAGCTCCCGTTCACCGAGATCGCGACGCGTCTCGAGCCGGGGTTCGGGAGCGGTCATCTCGTGCTGGGCCCGACGGCGCCCGCCCTGTTGGATGCCGGCATCAGCGCGCGTGCCGCGCTCGCCGGCTTCGCGGTGGCGAAGTCCTGGCGTCACGCGCCGCGGCCGGTCGACGCCGACGACCTGCTGCCCGAACGCGCCCTCGCCGGTGACCCCCTCGCGAAGGCTGCCCTCATCGACAAGATCTACCGACCGCTGCAGGCGCACTCGACGGACCTCGTGACGACCCTCTGGAGCTACCTCGACAACGGTCGCTCCCTCGAAGCGACGGCCCGCGAGCTCTTCGTCCATCCCAACACGGTGCGCTACCGCCTGAAGCGGGTGTCGGACGTGATCGGGTGGGATGCCACCGGTCCCCGTGAGGCGCTCATCCTCCAGACGGCGCTGATCCTCGGCTCGATCGGCGCCGAGGTGACCCGCCGACGCCCGCCGCGCCGCGGCTGATCCTGTACGACACAGACAAACGATCCGCACTTTGTTGTGCGCCGACCGACAGCACGTCCGACCCGAACTTGCAAGGATGGAAACCGTGATCATCGCCGTCTTCCCGGGCCAGGGTTCGCAGACCCCCGGGTTCCTCACCCCGTGGCTCGACACCGAAGGCACCAGCGAGCTGCTCGAGCAGTACTCCGCGTTCGCCGAGGTCGACCTCGTCGCCGCCGGAACCGAGTGGGATGCCGACCGCATCCGCGACACCAAGGTCGCCCAGCCCCTCATCGTCGCCGCGAGCCTGCTCTCCTGGCGCGCGCTCGTCGCCGCCGGTCACGGGCCGGACGGCGTCGCCGGCCACTCCGTGGGCGAAATCGCGGCGCTCGTCGCCGGCGGCGTCCTCACCGAGGAGGACGGTATGCGCCTGGTGGGCATCCGCGGCCGCGCGATGGCCGAGGCCGCCGCGCTCGAGGAGACCGGCATGAGCGCCGTCGTCGGAGGAGACGAGGCCACGGTGCTCGGCCGCCTCGAGGAGCTCGACCTCACCCCCGCCAACTACAACGGCGGCGGTCAGATCGTCGCCGCCGGCGCGCTGCCCGCCCTCGCGGAGCTCGCCGCCGATGCCCCGCGCGGCAGCCGCGTGATCCCGCTGCAGGTCGCCGGAGCGTTCCACACGCGGTACATGGCGCCGGCCGTCGAGACGCTGCGGTCGGCTGCGGCCGTCGTCTCGGCATCCGACCCCTCCCTCACGCTCTGGAGCAACCGCGACGGCGGCACCGTCACCGACGGCCGCGCCGCGCTGGATCTGCTCGTCGCGCAGGTCGCGAATCCCGTCCGCTGGGATCTGTGCATGACTTCGTTCGCCGACAACGGCGTCACCGGGATCATCGAGCTCGCACCGGCGGGCACGCTCGTCGGACTCGCCAAACGCGGGCTGCGCGGCGTACCGTCTGTTGCGGTGAAGACGCCCGAGGACCTCGCCGCCGCGAACGCCCTCCTGACCGGAGAGAACGCATGACCCCCCAGCTGATCCAGCCGACCGGCGCCGCCCACACCCGCATCTACTCCTACGGTGCGGCGCGCGGTCAGAACGCCGTCCCCAACGAGGACCTGATCGAACCGATCGACTCCAGCGACGAGTGGATCCGTCAGCGCACCGGCATCATCACCCGCGTGAGGGCGGATGCCGACACCTCGGCGATCGATCTCGCCGCCGACGCCGCCGCCGAGGCGATCGAACGCTCCGGCATCCCGGCCGACAAGATCGACGCCGTCATCGTCGCGACGATCTCGAACCCGAAGCAGACGCCGTCGGTCTCGGCGATCGTCGCCGACCGCGTGGGCGCGAACCCGGCGGCCGCCTACGATCTCAACGCCGCCTGCGCCGGCTTCGCCTACGGGGTCGCCCAGGCCGATGCCCTCATCCGCGCCGGCGCCGCCCACTACGCGGTCGTCATCGGTACCGAGAAGCTCAGCGACGTCGTGGACCCCACCGACCGCTCCATCTCGTTCCTCCTGGGCGACGGTGCGGGCGCGGTCGTCGTCGGACCGAGTGAGACTCCGGGCATCGGTCCGACCATCTGGGGCTCGGACGGCTCGAAGGCGGATGCCGTGGGCATGAACCACACGCTGACCGAGTTCCGCGACGGCCTCGCCCCCTGGCCCACCCTCCGTCAGGAGGGCCCGACGGTGTTCCGCTGGGCCGTCTGGGAGATGGTCAAGGTCGCACGCCAGGCCATCGAAGCCGCCGGGATCACCCCCGACGACCTGGCCGCCTTCGTGCCGCACCAGGCCAACATGCGCATCATCGACGAGTTCGCCAAGCAGCTGAAGCTGCCCGAGTCCGTCGTGATCGGTCGAGACATCGAGACGACGGGCAACACCTCCGCGGCATCCATCCCGCTGGCGACGCACCGTCTGCTCGAAGAGCACCCCGAACTCAGCGGCGGCCTCGCCCTGCAGATCGGATTCGGAGCCGGACTCGTGTTCGGCGCCCAGGTCGTCGTCCTCCCGTGACGACGGCGCTCCCCCACCTAAACTGACTACCGGCCCGGCTGGGCCCGATTCCCACAGAAGGAGAAATCCCATGGCATTCACCAACGACGAGGTCCTCGCCGGCCTGGCCGAGCTCATCACCGACGAGACCGGAATCTCGTCCGACGAGGTCGCCCTCGAGAAGTCGTTCACCGACGACCTCGACATCGACTCGATCTCGATGATGACGATCGTCGTCAACGCCGAGGAGAAGTTCGGCGTCACCATCCCCGACGACGAGGTCAAGAACCTCAAGACCGTCGGCGACGCCGTCACCTACATCTCGTCCAACCAGGCCTGATCCGCGCGTCCGGTGGGGGTTCGCCCCCACCGGAGCAGCACGAGGGAACCATGAGCAACAAGCGAATCTTCGTCACCGGCATCGGTGCGACCTCCCCCATCGGCGGAACCGCCGGCGAGAGCTGGGACGCCCTCCTCGCCGGAGAGTCCGGCGCGCGCACCCTCGAGCACGAGTGGGTCGAGCAATACCAGCTGCCCGTCACGTTCGCCGCCGAGGCGAAGGTGCGCCCCGAGACGGTGCTGGAACGCCCCGTCGCCAAGCGACTCGACCCGTCGTCGCAGCTCGCGATGGTCGCTGCCAAGGAGGCCTGGGCGGACGCGGGTTCGCCCGAGGTCGACCCGGAGCGCCTCGGCGTCGAGTTCGCCACGGGCATCGGCGGCGTGTGGACGCTTCTCGATGCCTGGGACACCCTGCGCGAGAAGGGGCCGCGTCGCGTCATGCCGATGACGGTGCCTATGCTCATGCCCAACGCAGCGGCGGGCAACCTGTCGCTGCACTTCGGTGCCCGCGCCTACGCCCGCACCTTCGCGAGCGCCTGCGCGTCGAGCACCGAGTCGATCGTCAACGCCCTCGAGCACATGCGCGCGGGCCTCGCCGACGTCGTGATCGCCGGCGGTACCGAATCGGCGATCCACCCCATCACGATCTCGTCGTTCGCCTCGATGCAGGCGCTCTCGCGGCGCAACGACTCCCCGGAGACGGCATCCCGTCCCGGCAGCATCGACCGCGACGGCTTCGTCATGGGCGAGGGGGCGGCCGTACTGATCCTCGAGACCGAGGAGCACGCGAAGGCGCGCGGCGCCAAGATCTACGCCGAGCTCGTCGGCGGCGGCGTGACGGCGGATTCATACCACATCACCGCCAACGACCCCGAGGGCACCGGCGCCGCGCGCGCCGTCCGTCTCGCCCTGGAGATGGCGGATGCCGCGCCGGACGACGTGACCCACGTCAACGCGCACGCGACCTCCACCCCGGTCGGCGACCCGAACGAATACGTCGCACTGAAGTCCGTCTTCGGCGACCGTGTCGAGGAGATGCCGGTCTCGGCTACGAAGGCCTCCACGGGCCACCTGCTGGGCGGTACGGGCGCCCTCGAGGCGATGTTCACGGTGCTCGCCCTGCGCGACCGTGTCGCTCCGCCGACCATCAACATCACCGAACCCGACCCGGCTGTACCGTTCCGCCTGTCCGGCGACGCGGTGCCGCTCGGCGACGGTGACCAGCTGGCGATCAGCAACTCGTTCGGCTTCGGCGGTCACAACGCCGTCGTCGCGTTCCGCTCGGTCTGATCCGACACACGACAGACGCCCCCGGGAAGCCACCGGGGGCGTCTGTCGTTCTGTCCAGGCGGGGCCGAGGCCGCCCCGGTCTCCGGGAAGCCGTCCGAAGCCGGTCGAAGCTCTCCTGCCCCGCCTGAAGACCTGTCCGATCGTGGAGTGTCCGCTCGGGACGGGTCGTCTCAGCCGACCTTGTGCAGCCAGACGACCGGCGCGTCGTCGCTGGCGTGACGGAACGGCTCGAGTTCGTCGTCCCAGGCGACGCCGAGCGCGACGTCGAGCTCTCGCTGGAGTTCGGTGATGTCGCCGGCCGCGATCTCCATGGCGTACCGCAGGCGGTCCTCGCCGATGACGACGTTGCCGGCCGAGTCCGTCTGGGCGTAGTGGATGCCGAGGCTCGGCGTGTGCAGCCACCGGCCGCCGTCGCTGCGCGGCGTCGGGTCCTCGCTCACCTCGTAACGCAGGTGCTCCCACCCGCGCATGGCGGTCGCGAGGGCGGCGCCGGTGCCGGCGGGTCCCTCCCAGTAGAACTCCGCGCGTCGGCTGCCGTCGAGGACGGGCTGGTCCGCCCACTCGAAGTTGACGGCATGCCCGAGGGCACGCCCGGCCGCCCACTCGAGGTGGGGGCACAGCGCGCGTGGCGCGGAGTGGATGAAGATCACTCCGCGCGCCTGAGGTGTGGCCATCGATCTCTCCGTTTCGTTCAGGTACGTCTTCCCCTACGACCTGATGGAGAGTGCTGGCCGGATATCCGGTTGTGCCGCCATTATCGCCTACGTCGACGTCGAATCACAACCGTGTAACACTCACGGCTCCGGTCATCCGTCAACCCCGTAGGACGCTGCCCTGTGCAGAGGCACAGTGGCCGCTCGACGGAAGGAAGATCATGAGCGAGAACACCCCTCACCACCGTGACACCGACGACGCCCACGCCGACGACGCGCCGCCGACCGACGCCGCGAGCGACGAGGTCAAGGCCGACGCGGCCCGAGCCGGCGACGAGGTGTCGGACGGCGAGGTGTCGGACGGCGAGGACGACCCTTTCCCCCAGGGACCGTCGATCACGCACCCCTGATGGGGCGAGGATCCGCGGTCGTCGGCCGCGCATTCGCCCTCGTGTTCCTCGGCGTGCAGCGGGTGCGGCATCCACGCCCGATCCATCCCCGCGGATTGTGTACGGCACGCTCGTCCCGTACGAAAGCAATCAGGGCCGTGTGATGGTGCGTGCCCGCTCTCTCGGGCCGCGTCTGCCCGCACGGCTGGGCGAGCTGCACCGCACGCTGCGTCGGACGGCGTGGTGGGTGGAGCTCTCGCATGCGACACCCGCGGGGCCGTGGCATCCGTTCGCCCTGGTCGACCTGCGGACAGCCGACAGTCCGGACGCGATGAGGGCGGATGCCGGTCGTCGCCTCATCCCCGGCGCGCGGATGCCCGCGTGGTTCGAGGCGCTGCGTCAGCCGTCCTACGACGCCGTGCAACGCGGTGATCGGTAGGGCGGGTGGGACTTGAACCCACGATCGTCGGGTTATGAGCCCGCTGCCTTGACCAGCTTGGCCACCGCCCCCTGTGAGGACGAGCCTATCGTTTCGGTCGTTCCTCGTCCTTGACGGGCGGATCCGGCCACACCTTCGCGACGGTCTCGGTGATCCGGATCGATCCCGTCGTGGGCTTCTTGCCGTCGATGAACTCGGTGCTGCCGCGGAAGATCGGGATCTCCTGGCTGTCGCTGACCACCTGCGGGTGGTGCCGGGCGAGCTGGAAGACGCCGACGATCGCGAGCGCGCCCGCCACGGTGAACCCGATGTACGCCCAGAACGGGGCACCGCTCGCCTCGTCGAGGACGGCGAGGCCGATGACGATCGCGACGATCGGGTCGATCACCGTGAGTCCGGCGATGACGAGGTCCGGCGGGCCCGACGAGTACGCCGTCTGGACGAAGTAGGCGCCCATCGCCGTTCCGGCGAGCAGCGCGACGATGCACAGGACCGTCAGCCACTCGAAGTCGCCGTTGGCGATGCGGTTGATGACGACCTTCGCGAGGGTCGCGACGAAGCCATAGACGATGCCGGCCGCGACGATGTAGAAAAGGGCCCGCATCCGCTTGCGGAGGGTCACCCACAGGACGCCCAGCACGACGACGACGCCAAGGAGGATCCAGAGGACCGTCAGCAGCTGCGGGTCGCTGATCGGGCGCTCGGTCGCGTACAGCGCGGCGACCGTCACGAAGATGAAGATGCCGCCGACGCACAGGGCGATCGAGGTGATCGAGCGTCGCGTCGGCTTGTGTCCGCTGACCCGCGCGTTGAGCAGCGTGGTGATGACGAGCGAGATCGCGCCGATCGGCTGTACGAGGATCAGCGGCGCGAAGGACAGCGCCGCGAGCTGGCAGAGGATCGCGAGGCCCAGCATGACGGTCCCGAGGACCCACGACGGACGGCGCAGCAACCGCAGAAGCTGACCGCCGGTCAGGCCGGAGACACCCGCCTGCGCGGTGAGCTGCTCGACCTTCTGCACGCCGCGGTGCTGATACTGCGCACCGAACGACATGAACACCGCGCCGATGATCGCGAGCGGGATGCCGATGAGGATCGCCGGGTTGCCGAAGACGCCGACGAGCTCGTCGGTGAGGTCGTCGATCGGCGTCCCGGGGAGAATCACGCCTCGACGATACCGGGCGCGAGCCTCGTTAGGCTTCTGACGTGGCCGTACTTCCGATTCGCATCATGGGCGATCCTGTCCTCCATTCCGTCGCCGCTCCCGTCGACGAGGTGACCGACGACATCCGCGCGCTCGTCGCCGACATGTTCGAGACGATGGACACGGCACCGGGTGTCGGCCTCGCCGCCCCGCAGGTCGGCGTCGGGCTCCGTATCTACACGTACTCGTATCAGGACGACGACGGGCAGCCGTGGCGGGGTGTCCTCATCAACCCGGAACTCTGGATGACGCCACCCGAGCCCGGCTCCCCCGACCCCGACGACGAGTCCGAAGGGTGCCTGTCCTTCCCGGGCGAGCGGTTCGCTCTGCGCCGGGCCGACGCGGTCCTGGTGACGGGCACGGACCTCGACGGGGCTCCGGTCGAGATCCGCGTCGAGGGCTGGCGCGCCCGCATCATGCAGCACGAGTTCGACCACCTCAACGGCATCCTCTACATCGACCGCCTGTCGGACTCCGACTGGAAGACCACCCAGAAGATCGCCCGCAAGCGCGGCTGGGGCAAGCCCGGACAGAGCTGGATGCCGGGCGTCGACGACCTCGACGCCTGACCGGCCGTCCGCCATGGAGCCGTGGCAGCTGCACGGGTGGTTCGACGACTTCGTCGACACCTGCAACCGGCACGATCTGGCGGCGATCCGGGATCTTCTCGATCCGGGTGTCCGGCGCGCCCACCTGCCGGCAGGAGCGGACGCCTGGATCGATGACCTGGCCGATCTGTTCCACGGCTTCCCGGACTGGCGGTGGAAGACGATCCAGGTGGTCGCCGAGGACGATCGGATCGCCGCGCACCTGCGCGCCGGCGGAACGCACACCGGGGTGTGGCGCGGCATCCCGCCGACGCGTCGGCACGTGAACGTCGCCGAGTTCCTGTTCCTGCGCATCACGGCGGGACGCGTGGTGGCCGTGACCGGATCGGGCGACGAGGCCGTACAGGCCCACCTCACCGGCTGACACCGATGTCCGCCGCTCTGCGTACGATCGCGGAGTCGGCCGGAGAGAGGGATGCCGGTTGGGTGCGAACAGGCGGTACGCGGCGAGCGTCGATGCGCGGATGGACGACCGCATCCTGCAGCGGGTGGCGTCGCGCGGCATCCTGCAGTCCCTCACGAACGAGGAGCTGGAGCTCGACCGCAGGCCCGTGACGACCGATCCGCGCCCCGCCCGGGTGCAGGCGTGGGTGCGCTTCGGCGCCGAGCCGGTGCTCGTCGATGCGGATCTGTGCATGTGGACCGACCGGGCCGCGGCGATCCGATTCCGGGTCGGCGATCAGGAGCGCCGGTGCTGGGTGTGGTCGGGCGCTGTGCTCCGCGACGGGTGAGGTCAGGCTCGGCGTGAGCGCCGCGCTCGACTCCATGTTCCGCGCGCAGCGCGTATGTTCCGCTGCGGGTTCTTCAGCGCCAGGACGAGCGCTCCGTATCCGCGGAATCGCGGGACACGGAAGCCCGCGAGCAGGCGCCCGAGCGATCGTCCGAGCTGCACCGCGCGGCGCTCGGACTGCAGCGGCTGCACGCGTGCGACGTCGTCGAGGTCGATCGGTGCGAGCGCCAGGACTTTCGCCGCGACGGCGCGCTCGATCAACGCAGCACCTCGACGGGTGCGCGCGATCACCACCGACGACCCCTCACCCTCGTCGAAGGTCGGGAACCCCCGCTCGTCCGTCGCCCAGAAGTCACCCACCGCGATGTCGGCGTGCTCACCCGTGCCGTCGGGACAGATCTTGCAGCGGGACTGCAGCTGCCGACCGAGGTGGTGACCCCACGACTCGTTGTAATCCTGGGATCCGCTGGCGGCACCGGTGAAGACGAACCGACCCGGCCACCCGTCCCCCCGGTATCGCAGCGAAGTGAGCTGCTCGGGGTCACCGCCGAGCTTCTGCACGAGACCGTCGGTCGCGTGCTGACTCGGAGTGCCGGCGCAGAAGAACGAGAGCAGGATCGGGTCCTCCCCGGAGGTGGCGTCGAGGTACTGGCGAAGACCGGCGACCTCGCAGGGCTTACCGACCATCCCGCCGCCGTTCCACGCGGAGGGCACGCTGACGGGCGCGTATCGCGAGCCGGCAGCCGCAAGCGCTTCCTCCCGGGAGGTGATCGTGACGGGCACCGTCCGCTTCGGACGCGAAGCGTCCTGCGCGGCACCGGTGACGACCGCAGCCTCTCCGACGTCGACGAGAAAGGCGGTCAACGCCGTCAGCACGCCCCCGCTGCTTCCCGCTCGTCGGACAGAGTCGTCCACCGCGTGCCCTTCCCACGCAGCGACCACGCGACCGAACAGCCAGTGCGTCGATCCCTCCGAGTCGGGTGCGCGCAGTCGGACGCCGGGGCAGGATACCTGGAAGGTGCGCGCCTGCGCCGCGTCATCGTCGCCGCCGCGCGGTGCCACGGTGGGTCGCATGAATCCGTCGGCGGACAGTCCCATCGTGATCCGGTCGGACACCAGCGCACAGACACCGCAGCCCGTGCAGTTGTCGTTGCGGACGACCACGTCGACGGCATCGGCCAGAAGATCCCTGTTCGCGCGCACGCGATCCCCGTTCGCTCCCGTCAGCCCTGCTCCTCAGAGCCCCCAGGGACTGACGACCTGATCTGTCTACCAGAAACACCGTGAGAAAGCGGCTCGGAAAGCTGTCGTCAGGTCGCGACGGCGACGCCCGGCACCTCGGCGAGGGAGGTGTACACCGGGAGGCCGCGCTCCCGCGCGATCGCCACGTCCTGATCTGCGCCTCGGGACTCGCCCGGAAGGCGCAGCACGGCGTCGCAGTGCTGCAGCAGGCGCTCGGCCGTCGGGTACATGACCTGCGCGGCCAGGGGATCGTGCGGACCCCCGGCGCCGGCGCTGCGCAGAACGGGCAGCGCCACCCACTCCCCGATCATCGGGATGTGGCCGGCTCGGAAGATCGGCCAGGCGGCCTGCTCGAGGCGCTCGAGATTGCGCCGCATGAGGTCAGGGTCCCCGTTCGTGCCCGAGGCGTACGGGCCGGCGATGAGGATCAGGAGGGGGCGAGGTGCGTCTGAGGGGGCCATGCCGATAGAATAAGCACAAACATGCAGAAACGTGAAGGATCGAGAATGCTCGCCGCCACCCGCAAGCAGTTGCTGCTCGACCGACTCCGCTCGGACGGACGCATCGTCGCGAAGGAGCTCGCCGCGGAACTGGGGCTCTCCGAGGACAGCATCCGCCGCGATCTCCGCGAACTGGATGCCGCCGGTCTGGCCGTCCGGGTGTACGGCGGCGCCCTTCCCGCGTCCCCCGCCGTCGCGGACTACGGTGTGCGCGAAACCGTCGCGACCGACAGCAAGAAACGCGTCGCGCGGCGTGCGGCCCAGCTGATCGAACCAGGCAGCACCGTCATCCTCGACGGTGGGACGACCGCGCTCGCGACCGTGCGCGCCCTCGACCCCGGACGCGAGTGCACGATCATCACGCACAGTCCCACCGTGGCGGCCGCGCTGCTGCACCACACAGCCGAGGTCATCATCCTCGGGGGCCGCCTGTTCAAGCACTCGGCGGTCGCCTCGGGCGCCGCCGCCGTCGAGGCGGCGATGACCGTTTCCGCGGACCGGTTCCTGCTCGGCGTCACGGGTGTCCACGAGGACGTCGGTCTCACCACCGGCGACGCCGACGAGGCCGCGATGAAGCGCACGCTCGCGAGCCGCGCGGCGGAGACGTTCGTCCTCGGCAGTGCGGAGAAGATCGGGGCCGCGTCGCGGTACCGGGTTCTGACGTGGGATGCGGTCGACGGGGTGATCGTCGACGCGGAGGATGCTGCCGGCGCCGCGACGCTGTCCGCTCTCGAACGGCGCGGGGTCAGCGTCCTGCGCTGACGGTCAGCGCCGGCGCGAGCGCGACTGCCGGCGGAACCGGGCTTCGCAGGACGCGACGTGGACGCCGAGTCCCGTGATGCCCGCGACGAGCGCGCCGAAGAGGGCGAAGAAGGCGACGTCCTGGCCGCCGCCGTACGGGAACGCGGCCCAGACCAGCAGGACCACGGAGGCGGCGAGGACGATCACGCCCGCGCGTTCGCCCCAGCTCCACACCTTCCAGCCTCCGACGACGGTGCTCATGGCTCCAGGATGAGGCCGCTCCGGGCCCCCCGCGCAAGAAAACTTCTCGGAAGAGCGGATGCCGCGCCCCGGCATCCGTGCCGCGAAAGCGAAAACCCCCGGCGGGACCGGCGGTTTCGTTCAATGGCTCCCCGGCTTGGACTCGAACCAAGAACCTATCGGTTAACAGCCGATTGCTCTGCCAATTGAGCTACCGAGGATCAGCCACCCGCGACCGGGCAACCACACAATCGTAGCAAAGCCCGAGGGGTGCTCGTGACATCAGCCGCCGATGCGTGTCGCTTCGTCGGGGGTCCAGAGCACGTCGTCCAGGGTGGGGCCGACACCGATCGGGTGACCGGCGCGCAGGACGAGGACCTGGGCCTCGAGGTCGGCCACGAGCTCGCGCTCGTTCGTGACGACGAGCAGAGCCATCCCGTCGTCGACACGTCGCCGGAGAGCGTCGAGGACGGCGGGCCGGACGTCGACGTCGAGGTTCGCGTAGGGCTCGTCCGCGATGAGGACCGTGGGATCGAGCACGAGGCTGCGCGCGATTGCGACGCGTTGACGCATGCCGGAGCTCAGCTCGTAGGGGTACTTCTCCGACGCCCCGATGGGGAGCTGCAACTCGTCGAGCAGCGCGGCGACCCGCAGCGCGAGGGCGCGCTCGTTGACCTTGCGATCACGGGCTGTGATCGGTTCCGCGACGATCTCCGAGATGGTGAGCCGCGCCGGAAGATCCGAGTTCGCCCCTTGACGCAGGTGCCCGGTGCGATAGGTCAGGACCCGCCGGGCGCGACCCCGTGCACGAAGGGAGATGCCGGTGACCTCCCCGACCCCGCCGACGATGCGCAGGTCGCGGTGGTCCGCCCCCGCGAGACACGAGGCGAGACTCGACTTGCCGGAACCCGTCGCGCCCATCACCGCGACGACCTCGCCCGGCGCGACCCGCAGAGACACGCCGTCGACGACACGCGTGTCTGCGGAGACACGAGCGATCGACAGGTCGGAGCAGTAGATGGCGGCATCCGGTTCGGTCACTCGAGGCATGCGTTCCATCCTCATCCGTCGGGGACGCGGGCGCCAGTCCGGGGCGGTGCGGAAACTGCGGCGGGTCCGGTGCGTTGTTCCGCCGGGGCTTTTGGGGGCGCAGGGTGTCGTGGCGCATCATCCGCTCGCGGTCGCCCACCGAGGATGAGAAGACTCTCATTCTCGAGGTGTGCATAACGCGTGTTCTGAGCCGGTTTCGCCGGGGTGGATGTCGGTGGCCAGTGGCAGAGTTCAGGTATGACGGATGCGGCGGAAACCCCCGGTGGCGAGGACTATCTCGCTGCTCTGGCGGGGGTCGTTGCGGACGTCGATTCCGCGGCCCGGCGGATCGCCGCCGCGCAGATCGAGGAACTGCGCGCGCTGGCCGCCGCGGGCCGGTTGGCGGAGGCGCAGACTGCGCAACGGAACGCCCGCGTGCAGGTCCACGACATGGCGTTGCGGTCTATCGCGGCCGAGGTCGGCGGGGTCATGCGCGTCACCGATCGGACCGTGCAACGGCGGATCGGTGAGGCGCGGACTCTGGTCGAAGGATTCCCCGCGACGGTCGAGGCATGGGAGCAAGGGCGGATCGTGCGCGGTCACGCGATCGCGATCGTCGAGACCGGGACGAGCCTGCCGGCGGAGATGTGGTCCGAGTTCGAACAGGTTGCGATCTCACGGTGCGAGCGGGACACCCCCAACCGTGTCCGGGGAGAGTTGGAGATCCTCGCGTACCGGATGCATCCTCGCTCGTTCGCGGAACGACACGAAGAGGCCGCCGCGACGCGATGCGTGCGCATCGTGCCGGGACGGGACGGGATGTCCGACGTGATCGCAACCGTCCCGACGGTGATCGCCGAGGGCATCCATGACCGGCTGACGCAGCAGGCGAGGGCGATCATCGACACCCGCGACGAACGCATCGCTGCGCGCGGCGGTATCGGTGTCGCGTTCGGGGCCGCAGTCACGCGGCGCGACAGCGAGGACGCTGCCGTGATCGTCGCCACTGACAACCGGTCCACCGACCAGGTCCGGGCCGACGTGTTCGCCGACCTCCTCCTCGCGGGAACACCAGCGCTCGACGACACCCGCGACACCGCTGCCGGTCCGCTGGGTGCGATCCGCGCGCGTGTGCAGGTGCTCATTCCCGCAGCGACACTCACCGGCGAGGACGATGGACCGAGCGACCTCACCGGCCGGTCCCCCATCGACCCCGCGACCGCCCGCACCCTCGCGGGCGACACCGGGATGTGGGAACGGCTCTTCCACGACCCCACCACCGGGGTCACCGTCTCAACCGACTCGTACCGTGTCCCGACCGGGATGCGGCGGTTCCTGCAAGCCCGCGACCAGCACTGCCGATTCCCCGGATGCCGCGTCGCCGCCATCCGCTGCGAAGTCGATCACACCCACGACCACGCGCTCGACGGACGAACGGAACTCTCGAACCTGGCTCACCTGTGCCAACGGCACCATTCGATGAAGCAGTTCACCGCGTGGAGGGTCCGACAACTCCAGGGTGGCGTCCTCGAATGGACCTCACCCCTCGGCAGGATGTACCGCGAAGACGCACCCACCCCGGCCGTCGCCTTCACCCCTGCCGCACCACCATCACCACCACCCGCACCAGCGGCACCCGCACCCTTCTGAGCATCACGCGGCAATCAGAGCGCGTCGCTCTCGTAGACCGGCAAACACGCCTGAGCGTGAGGCGCGGGGAGAGAGCGTCGCCCGCGCAGCCCACCGTCGCGCGGCGGTGCGAGAACGCCCCGCATCCCACCATCCCGCGTTTCTGCGCGGCGACACGAAGCGTCAGACGAGATCAGCCAGCGTCCGGCGCCGCTGGTCGAGGTCGCGCAGCGCGACCCGAACCGCGCGACCCTCCTCGGAGTCCGCCGGCACGCGCTGGACGGCGCCGAGCAGCTCCGCCTTCTCCCGATCCATCGCCCGCAGCCGAAGTCGACGGCACAGCGCACGCGCCGACGTCGTCGCCTCCACCTCCGTCAACGCCGGGAACGACGCCGTCAACAGCTCCGCGGCGAGCCCGCGATACGGCTCCCGCGTCGCGTCCACGGCGGCCGTCGACCACCCGACACGCGAACGGTCCGGCTGCGCCGCCACGGCCTGGCGCACCGCGTCGAGCGCCGGATGCTCCATCGGGATCTGCAACGCGGCATCCACCTCTTCCCGGTCGATGACGTGCCCGTACTGCAGCACACCCATCAGCGCATCCCGCTCGAGGGTCACGCTCGCCGTCCGCGGAAGGCTCGCCACCGTCACCCGCAACGACGGAGCCGCCCCATCCGAGGACCTCTCGACCGGAGCCGCCTCCGGCTCCCGCGGGCCGCGCGGCCCGCGCGCCGCGCGCTCCACCGCCGGAGTGACCTCACCGAGGTCCATCCCGAGCTTGCGCGCCAGCACCCGCGTGTACCCCGGCCGCAGCGACGAGTCGCGGATCTCCGCGACGATCGGCGCGGCCGCGCGCAACGCGCCGACCCGGCCCTCGACGCTCCTGAGATCGAACCCGGCCAGCTTCTGGTCGATCACGAACTCGAACATCGGCGCCTTCGCGTCCATCAACGCCCGCACGGCGCCGTCGCCGCGATTGAGCCGCAGATCGCACGGGTCGAGACCGTCCGGCGCGACCGCCACGTACGTCTGCGCCGCGAACCGCTTCTCCTCCGAGAACGCCCGCAACGCCGCCTTCTGCCCCGCGGCATCCGGATCGAACGTGAAAATCACCTCGCCCGAGGCACTGTCGTCACCCATCACCCGGCGCAGCACCGTGATGTGGTCCGACCCGAACGCGGTGCCGCACGTCGCGATCGCCGTGGTCACCCCGGCGAGGTGGCACGCCATCACGTCGGTGTACCCCTCCACGACGACGACACGGTGCGAGCGGGAGACGTCCTTCTTCGCGAGGTCGAGACCGTAGAGGACCTGCGCTTTCTTGTAGATCGGCGTCTCGGGCGTGTTCAGGTACTTGGGCCCCTGGTCGTCCTCGTACAGCTTCCGCGCCCCGAAGCCGATCGTCTGGCCCGTGAGGTCGCGGATCGGCCACACCACCCGTCCGCGGAACCGGTCGTACACGCCGCGCTGCCCCTGCGACACGAGCCCCGCCGTCGCCAACTCCTCGTCGGTGAAGCCCTGCGCGCGCAGGGCGTCGCGCATGTTGTTCCACCCCTTCGGGGCGTATCCGACACCGAAGTGCGCGGCGGCACCGGCATCGAACCCGCGTTCGCCGAGGAACCGGCGACCCGCGTCGGCCTCCGCTGTCGCGAGCTGCGCGCGGAAGTACTCGGCCGCGGCCGTGTTCGCCTGGTAGAGCCGCGTGCGGCCGCCGGTCTCGGGCGCAGCACCGCCGTCCTCGTAGTGCAGCTGATACCCGATGCGAGCCGCGAGACGCTCGACCGCCTCCGTGAACGACAGGTGGTCCATCGCACGCAGGAACGAGTAGACGTCGCCCGACTCCCCGCAGCCGAAGCAGTGGTAGTACCCCGCCTGCGGCCGCACGTTGAAGCTCGGACTGCGCTCATCGTGGAACGGGCAGAGCCCCTTGAGGGACCCCACCCCCGCTGACTTCAGGGCGACCCGCTCCCCCACGATGTCCGCGATGTTCGTCCGGGCCTTCACCTCGTCGACGTCGGACTGCCGGATGCGGGCCATCAGAGACCTTCGATCGGCTCGGGAAGGGCGAAGCTCGCGTTCGCGACGACCCGCGACCCCGCCGGCCACAAGCCGAGTTCGCGCAGGTCCACGGGCCCGACCAGAGCCGAGTGCCATTCGATCGCGAAACGGTCGGTGAGCGTCGCCACCTGATCCACCACGACGCGCTTGCGTTCGACATCGCTCGATGCCGCCGCGAAGTCCACCGCGTGCACCCGATCGAGGTGCTCCGGACGCTCCAGCAGAGCCGACGCGAGGCGCTTCAGCACCCGACGCTGCTCCTTGTAGAGCCCCTTACGACCGTCGATCGACACGACGAACGCCCCGATCGTGCCCTTCAGCACCGCCATCTCGGCCTCGATCACCCGCGGCACGATCATCCGTCCCCGGTAGCGGGTCAGCGCGGGCGTGTCGTAGTGCTCGCGCGTCGCCGCCGTCGCGGCACGAGCGAAGCGCCCGATGAAGTCGGACGTGAGGTTCTTCAGCCGGGCCACCGACGCCCGCGTGCCGTCGAAGTCGGTCATCCACTCGGGAAGTCGCACGAGTCGGTACAGCGCATCGGCGAGTTCATCGCGGCTGAACCCGAGCCCGACCCACGACTGGATCGCCGTCAGCAGCGCCTCGCGCTCCCGGGCATCCGCAAGTCGGCGGGGATCGAGGTAGCCGTTCAGGACGGCGTCCTCGAAGTCGTGCACCGAGTAGGCGATGTCGTCGGAGAGGTCCATGACCTCGGCCTCTATGCACCGCACCCGACCGGGCGCGCCCTGCCGCATCCACCGGAAGATCGCCTCGTCCTCGGCGTACACACCGAACTTCTGGCGTCCTCCGGGATCCGGGATCGCGTGATCCGCCGTCCACGGGTACTTGCAGGTCGCGTCGAGGCTCGCGCGGGTGAGGTTCAGCCCGAAGCTCTCGCCGTCGTCGTCGACGACCTTCGGCTCGAGACGGGCGAGGATCCGGAGCGACTGCGCATTGCCCTCGAACCCGCCGATGTCCTCGGCCCACTCGTTGAGCGCCCGCTCGCCGTTGTGCCCGAAGGGCGGATGCCCGAGGTCATGGCTCAGGCACGCCGTGTCGACCACGTCGGGCGAGAGCTCGAGCGCGATCGCGAGCTCACGTCCCACCTGTGCCACTTCGAGCGAGTGGGTCAGCCGGTTGCGGGCGAAGTCGTCGGGGCTCGCGGGGCTCAGCACCTGCGTCTTGGCCGCGAGCCGCCGGAACGCCGCGGAGTGCAGCACCCGGGCACGGTCACGGGCGAACCCGTCGCGCAGGGAACGGTGCTTCTCCGGGTGGAAACGCTCGGCGTCGTGGTCGTCGTAGCCCGTGGGACGTCCGGCGGCGATGCCCACGCTCGCGCCGACCACCGACTCAGCCGCCACTGGTGTCGAGCTCCGCATCCGCAAGGGCGGTGGATGCCGCGTGTCCGATCTCGCGCGAGTCGAGCCACCCGTCGGGCAGGGCCGGCCGCTTCGGCGTGCCCGCACGCCCGCGCTGACCCTCCGCGGCGGCACCGGGGTACGGCGCGTCGAGGTCGAGCGTCGCGAGCAGCTCGTCGATCTCCGCGAGGCTCGACGCGGTCGCGAGGCGAGCCCGCAGGTCACCCCCGACGGCGTAGCCCTTGAAATACCAGGCGACGTGCTTGCGGATGTCGCGGCAGCCGCGGTCCTCGTCCTCGAAGAACTCGACCAGCAGCTCCGCGTGGCGACGGAACGCGGCCGCGACGAACCCGAGGGTCGCATCGACGGGCGGAGCGGCGTGGCCGGTGCCGAGTTCGCGCGCGAGGTCACCGAAGAGCCAGGGGCGGCCGAGGCATCCGCGTCCGACGACGACACCGTCGCAACCGGTCTCGGCCATCATCCGGCGGGCGTCCTCCGCCGACCAGATGTCGCCGTTGCCGAGCACGGGGACGCTCGTGACCGTCTCCTTCAGCTTCGCGATCGCGGACCAGTCCGCGTGGCCCGAGTAGAACTCCGATGCCGTCCGCGCGTGGAGCGCGACGGCGGCGACGCCGGCGCCTTCGGCGATCCGGCCCGCCTCGAGGTAGGTCAGGTGGTCGGAGTCGATGCCCTTGCGCATCTTGACGGTCAACGGGATGTCGCCGGCGGCCTTCGCGGCGCGTTCGACGATCTCGCGGAACAGCTCGGTCTTCCACGGCAGCGCCGCGCCGCCGCCCTTGCGGGTCACCTTGGGCACGGGGCATCCGAAGTTCAGATCGACGTGGTCGGCGTGATCCTCCTCGACGATGATCCGGACCGCGGCCTCGACGGTCGCCGGGTCGACGCCGTACAGCTGGATCGACCGGGGGGTCTCGGACTCGTGGTGGCGGATGAGCCGCATCGTCGTGGCGTTGCGCTCGACCAGAGCGCGCGTCGTGATCATCTCGCTCACGTAGAGGCCCGCACCGTACTCGCGGCACAGGCGACGGAAGGCCGTGTTGGTGATGCCGGCCATGGGTGCCAGGACGACGGGGGCGTCGAGGGTGATCGGCCCGATACGCAGGGGCGCGGGGGGTGCGAGGGTCGAGGACATATCCTTCCCATTCTCCCAGACGGCGAGCGCTTGCGGCATCGGCGCGCGTCTTATCGTGGAGACATGACCGAGACCCCCTCCCTCCGCGACATCCCGTTCACTACGGCCGACGGGAGGGAGGCGACACTGGGCGACTTCGGCGACAAGGCGTTCCTCATCGTCAACGTCGCGTCGAAGTGCGGGTTGGCCCCGCAGTACGAGCAGCTCGAGGAGCTGCAGAAGACGTACGGCGAGCGCGGCCTGCAGGTCATCGGGTTCCCGTGCAACCAGTTCATGGGGCAGGAGCCCGGGTCGATGGAGGAGATCCTCGACTACTGCGCCGTCAACTGGGGCATCACGTTCCCCATCATGGACAAGATCCGGGTGAACGGCTCGCACGCCGCTCCGCTCTACAAGGCGCTGAAGAAGACCCCGAACGCGGAGCGCGCGAAGGGCCCCGTCATGTGGAACTTCGAGAAGTTCCTCGTGACGCGGGACGGCGAGCTGCACCGGTTCCGTCCGCAGACCAAGCCGAACGAGCCCGAGGTGGTCGCGGCGATCGAGGACGCGCTGGCCTGATCAGCTCGCGGCCGACGCCTCCGCGCGCTCGGACCACACCTGACGTGCGATCTGCGCGAACGCCTCGGCGGGCTGCGCCCCGCTGACGCCGTACTTGCCGTCGATGACGAAGAACGGCACACCCTGGATGCCGTAGGCCTGCGCCTGCGCCTGGTCGGCCCGCACCGCCTCGAGGTAGCGGCCGGACTCCAGCGCGTCGCGCGCGGCCTCCCGATCGAGTCCTGCTTCGGCGGCGAGATCGACGAGGTCGTCGATGCGACCGACGTGACGGCCTTCGGTGAAGTAGGCCGACATGAGCCGCTCGGTCATCTCCTTCTGGAGACCCTGCTCCTTGGCGAAGTGGAGCAGCTCGTGCGCCTTCACCGTGTTCGTGTGCTTCAGCAGGTCGAACCGGTACTCGAGGCCCGCCTCGGCGGCGACACCCGTCACCCGGTCGAGCATCGGCTTGACCTGCTCGGGCGTCATGCCCTTGTGCTGCGAGAGGAAGTCGACCTCGTTCCCGTCGAAGTCGACGGGGGTGTCCGGGGACAGCTCGTACGAGTGGAACGTCACCTCCACGCGGGGGGCGTCGGCGTCGTCCGCCGTCGCCGCGAGCCCCGTCTCGAGGTTGCGCTTGCCGATGTAGCACCAGGGGCAGGCGATGTCACTCCACACGTCGATCTTGATGGCATCCGTCACATCGCCTGCAACGCGCCGGGCACTCGCATCTATTCCCGCCGCCGTCCTAGGCTGACGGGATGCTCTCCGCCGACGACCCGCTGCCGGCCCCGCCGCGTCGCGTCGTGATCGCGGGCACGACGGGGGTGGGCAAATCCACCCTCGCACGACGGCTCGCCGACCTGTGGCACCTCGAGTACACCGAGCTCGACTCGCTCTTCCACGGACCGGGCTGGACGCCCCGGCCCGAGTTCCTCCACGACGTGCGCCGCGTCGCCGCCGGTGAGCGGTGGGTGTCGGAGTGGAACTACTTCAGCGCGGGCGGCGGGCAGGTGCTCGGCGAGCGCGCCGACCTCGCGGTGTGGCTCGACCTCCCCCGTCGTATCGCGCGCACCCGGCTCGTGCGACGCACCCTGCGGCGCAGCATCCTGCGGCAGCCCCTCTGGAACGGGAACGTCGAGCCTCCCCTGTGGACGGTCCTCCGCGACCCCGACCACATCCTGCGCTGGGAGATGCGCACGCACGGCACCTGGCGGGAACGGATGCCGCGGGTCGCCGCCGAGTACGGCCTGCCCGTCGTGCGCCTCCGGCATCCGCGGGAGGTCGAGCGCTGGCTCGCGGGCCCCGCCGCGCGAGCCGCGGACTGACCTCAGGAGGACGTCGGGGCGTCCTTGGCCCCGCCGAAGCGGCGGTCGCGCGACAGATAGAGCTCGATCGCGCCCCACAGGTCGGTCCGCGAGAAGTCGGGCCACAGCGTGTCGAGGAACACCATCTCGGCGTACGCCGCCTCCCACAGCAGGAAGTTGGACGTCCGCTGCTCACCGCTCGACCGCACGAAGAGGTCGACGTCGGGCATGTCGGGGACGTACAGGTGGCGCCGGAGCGTCTTCTCGGTGATGGCCGAGGGCTTCAGCTTTCCGCGTGCGATCTCCTCACCCATCGCCCGCATCGCGTCGATGATCTCCAGCCGCCCGCCGTAGTTGATGCACATCGTCAGGGTCAGGCCGGTGTTGCCGGACGTGAGCTGCTCGGCGTACTGCAGTTCCTTGATGACCGATCCCCACAGCCGCGGCTTGCGTCCGGCCCAGCGGATGCGCACGTTCCACTCGTTCAGCTGATCCCGGCGACGGTGCAGCACGTCGCGGTTGTACCCCATGAGGAAGCGCACCTCCTCGGGCGAACGCGCCCAATTCTCCGTCGAGAACGCGTAGACGCTGAGGTGCCTGACGCCCGCCTGGATCGCCCCGGCGACGACGTCGAGCAGCACCTCCTCGCCGGCGCGATGCCCTTCGATCCGGGTCAGCCCGCGGCGGTTCGCCCACCGGCCGTTGCCGTCCATCACGATCGCGACGTGGCCCGGCACCGCCCCCTTCGGGAACTCCGGCGGGTACAGCCCGGTCCAGTCGAGCGGTCGATAGGGCACCGCGTCGCGATGCGTGTACGGCTTGGGACTCACCGAGGCGCCTCCAGGTGGGACAGGGAACGGATGCCGCGCTCGGTGTGCCACTGCGCGTAGGCGGCGATGAGGCCGGAGGATGCCGCGGTGGCGCCGGACGAGGCGGCATCCACCACATCCCACTCCCCCGCCAGCAGCGCCCGCAGCAGATCGCCGGTCTCGACACTCACCCGCGGAGCACCGGTGGGCGCGCACGCAGCGCAGACGATGCCACCCAGCTGCGCGACGAACCACTCGTGCGGCCCCGGAGCACCGCACCGCGCACACTCCCGCAGGGACGGCGCCCACCCCGAGAGCGACATGACCCTCAGGAGGTACGAGTCGAGCACCGACCGCGGGGCGTGGTCGCCGCGGGCGAGGGCGCGGAGCCCGCCCACGAGGAGGAGGTACTGCTGCGGCGTCGTCTCGGCCTCGTTGAGCCGGTCGGCGGTCTCGGACATGGCGGATGCCGCTGTGTACCGGTCGTAATCGGTAGCGATGTCCGCACCGTAGGCGCCCAGGGACTCGGCCTGCTGCACGATGTCGAGCGAGCGGCCCTTGTACATCTGGACGTCGGCGACCATGAACGGCTCGAGCCGGGCGCCGAACTTCGACGACGTCCGCCGGACACCCTTCGCGACGGCGCGCACCTTGCCGTGACGACGGCTGAGCATCGTCACGATGCGGTCCGCCTCGCCCAGCTTGTGGGTGCGAAGGACCACGACCTCGTCGCGGTAAGTGGGCACCCCTCGATTATCCCGCGAGCGGGCACAATGAAGGCGTGACCGAGCCGCAGTTCCTCATCCCCCTCTGGGCCGACCTGACCGCCGTCGGGCTCGGCGGCGTACAGGGCGCCCTGTTCGCCTCGGGGTTCCAGGGTCAGCGCCGACTCGATCTGCTCGGGGTCGCGATCATCGGCGTCGTCATGGGCCTCGGCGGCGGCATGATCCGCGATCTGCTCTTGAACACGACACCGGTCGCCCTCCAGAGCGACGGATACCTCATCACCGTCACCGCCGCGGCCCTCGTCGGGATGCTGCTGGCGAACCTCTTCCAGCGGCTCAACGCCGTCATCGTGGCGCTCGACGCCGTCGCGATCGGCATGTTCGGCGCACTGGGGACGACCAAGGCGTTGGCGCTCGGCCTCCCCCTCATCCCGTCCGTCTTCGTCGGCGCGTGCGCGGCGGTCGGCGGGGGCCTCCTGCGCGACGTGTTCATGGGTCTCCCCGTCGCGATGATGCACGTCGGCTCGCTCTACGCCGTCGCTGCAGCGGTGGGATGCGCCGTCCTGGCCGTCCTCGACCTCGTCGGCGTCGCGGCGGTGCCGGCGGCGATCACCTGCATCGCGGTGACCGCCGTCATCCGGGTCCTCGCCGTCGCGTTCGACATCTCGCTGCCGGAGCAGCGCGCCCTCTACCGGCGCAAGGTCGCCGTCGAGACCTCGACCATCCCGATCATCAGACCGTGATCCGGTCCCGACGGCGACCGCGCGGACTCAGACGCCGGCGAGCTCACTCTCGGACACGCGGCTGCGGATCGCCCGGTTGACCGCCGAGACGACCGCCTTCAGGCTCGCCGTCGAGATGTCACCGTCGATGCCGACGCCCCAGAGGCGCTGGTCCCCGACCTGCAGCTCGACGTACGCGGCCGCGTGCGCGTCGCCGCCGGCGCCCAGGGTGTGCTCGACGTAGTCGTAGAGGGAGATCTCGAAACCGCGCTCGCCCAGCACCTTCAGGAAAGCCGCGATGGGACCGTTGCCGGCGCCCGTCGCCGCGACGCGCTCGTCCCCGTCGCGGAGCGTCACCTCGAGCGCGACCTCCCCGGACATGTCGCTCTGCGTACGGGTCGACAGCAGTTCGAAGCGACCCCACTTCTCGTCGGCGGCGGCAGCGGGCAGGTACTCGTCGGAGAAGATCGACCAGATCTGACGGCTCGAGACCTCGCCGCCCTCGGCATCCGTCTTCGCCTGCACGACCCCCGAGAACTCGATCTGCAGCTTGCGCGGCAGGTCGAGCGCGTGGTCGGTCTTCAGCAGGTACGCGACACCGCCCTTGCCGGACTGCGAGTTGACCCGGATGACGGCCTCGTAGGAGCGTCCCAGATCCTTCGGGTCGATCGGCAGGTACGGCACGGCCCACTCGATCTCGTCGACCGAGACGCCCGCCGCCTGGGCACGCGCCTCCATCGCCTCGAAGCCCTTCTTGATGGCGTCCTGGTGCGACCCGCTGAACGCGGTGAAGACCAGGTCGCCCGCCCAGGGGCTCCGCTCGGGCACGGGCAGCTGGTTGCAGTACTCGGCGGTGCGCTTGACGTGGTCGATGTCGCTGAAGTCGATCTGCGGGTCGATGCCCTGCGTCAGCAGGTTGATCCCCAGGGCGACCAGGTCGACGTTGCCCGTGCGCTCGCCGTTGCCGAAGAGGCATCCCTCGATGCGATCGGCCCCGGCCATGTAGCCGAGCTCCGCCGCGGCGATCGCGGTGCCGCGGTCATTGTGGGGGTGCAGCGACAGGATGACGTTCTCGCGGTGCGCCAGGTGCCGACTCATCCACTCGATCGAGTCGGCGTACACGTTGGGCGTCGCCATCTCGACGGTCGCCGGCAGGTTGATGATGACCTTGCGCTCGGGAGTCGGCTCGAAGACCTCGATGACCTGGTTGCAGACGTCGACGGCGAACTCGAGCTCGGTGCCCGTGTAGCTCTCGGGCGAGTACTCGTAGTAGACGGTCGTCTCGGGGATCGTCTTCTCGTACTCGCGGCACAGGCGGGCGCCCTCGAGGGCGATGTCGATGATGCCCTGCTGGTCGGTGCGGAAGACGACCTCGCGCTGCAGCACGCTCGTGGAGTTGTACAGGTGGACGATCGCCTGCTTGGCACCGGCGATCGACTCGTACGTGCGCTTGATGAGGTGGTCGCGGGCCTGCGTCAGCACCTGGATCGTGACGTCCTCGGGGATGAGGTCCTCTTCGATCAGCTGGCGCACGAAGTCGAAGTCGGTCTGGCTCGCGCTCGGGAAGCCGACCTCGATCTCCTTGTAGCCCATCTTCACGAGCAGCTCGAACATGATCCGCTTGCGCTCGGGGCTCATCGGGTCGATGAGCGCCTGGTTGCCGTCGCGCAGGTCGACGGCGCACCAGCGGGGCGCGACCTCGATGCGCTTGCCCGGCCAGGTGCGATCGGGCAGCTCGACGCGGATCTGCTCGTGGAACGGGCGGTACTTGTGGATCGGGGCGCCGGAGGGCTTCTGGGTGTTTCGCATGATGGGTGCTTCTTCTCTCGTCACTGGTGCGGACCCACGACAACCTCCGCGACGAGTTGGTCCTAGATCGAGGACTCGTCGCGGCGACGAAGAAGGAGGCCGCAGAAGCGCATACCGACACGTTACACCCCGATCCGAAGCGCCGACATCCGAGACGGATGCCGCGGCCCCGACACTCTCCCGGTATGACGCTCCGCCGATCCGCCGCCGTCCTGCTCGCCGGCGCCACCCTGCTGCTCACCTCCTGCGCCGCCGCGGCTGATGCGGGCGGCTCCGCTGCGCCTCCCGGGGCCGCCCTCGCCGCGCTGACACCGGAGAACCCGACCGGCGAGGTGCTCGCACAGGGAACCGTCCTCGACGACGGGACGACGGCGAAGCTGTGCCTGGGGGCCGTCGCCGAGTCCGCGCCGCCGCAGTGCAGCGGCATCCCCCTCGTCGGATGGTCCTGGGAGGGCCTCACGGACGCGGCTTCTGCCGGCGGCACGACCTGGGGGACGTACGCGGTGCGCGGTGTCTACGACGGCGAGAGCTTCACCGTCCGCGACACACCCGTCCCCCTCGCACTGTTCGACCCGATCGCACTGCCCGACCCCACCGGCGGGAAGGCGGGCGCCGCATCCGCTCAGGACGCCGCGACGATCCAGTCGATCGTGCCCGATGCCCTCGGCTCGGGCTACCTCGGTTCGTACGAACAGGACGGCTGGGTGTACGTCGACGTGATCTGGGACGACGGCACCTGGCAGCGCGCGGCGAACGAGGACTTCGGTCCCGGCAAGGTGATCGTCCGGTCCGCGCTGCGCTCCGTCGACTGAGCGGCGTCGCTCTCCGTCAGGGCAGCAACGCGAGCTTGCCGCCCGGGTGCCCCTCCATGAGGAAACGCGCCGCCTCGACCGCGTCGGCGAACGGGAAGGTGCGGGCGACCGGCACCTCGAGCAGTCCGCGCTGCGCGAGGTCGACGAGCTCGCCGCGGACGGCGTCACGGAAGGCCGCGCTCGCGCGCAGCATGCCGCCGATCGCGACGATGCCCTCGGACTCGAGGTCGCGACGGACGATCGTGATGATGCGGGTCCGGTCCTCGACGAGCGCGAGCGAGGCCTCGATCGCCTCGTCGGTCCCCACCCCGTCGAGCGACGCGACGAAGGAGGCGCCCGCCGCGGCATCCTTCGCCCGGTCGACGAGACCCGGGCCGTACGCGATCGGGATGCCGCCGTAGCGCCGCACGACGTCGGCGTTCCGCTCGCTCGCCGTCCCGACCACGCGGACACCGCGGATCGCCGCCTGCTGCAGGAAGCTCACGCCGACCGCGCCGGAGGCGGCGTGGAACAGCACCGTGTCGCCGCTTCGCGCACCGCTGAGCTCGAGCAGTTCGGCGGCCGTCGCCCCGGCCAGGAGCAGGTTCGCGGCTTCGGGATGCGTGAGGCTCGACGGCTTCGCGAAGACCTTCTCGGCGGGGACCGTCACCTCGGTCGCGTACCCGCCGCTGACGCGGAACGCGAGCACCTCGTCGCCGACCGTCGCCGCGCCCGAGCCGATCCGCGTGTCGGCACCGAGCGCGGTGATCTCGCCGGCCACCTCGTACCCGATCGGGAAGGGGAACGACGCGCCAGGACGAGTGGGGTACTTCACATCCGCGGGGTTCATCCCGGCGGCGTGCACCCGGATGGTCACCTCGCCGGGGCCCGGTGCCGGCACCTCGACCTCGCGGAGCTCCCACTGCGACAGACCCTCCGGCCCCGTCGCGAACCATGCCTGTGCCATGCCGTCGTCCTTCCGTGAGATGCCGGCGCCGTCGCCGGTCAGAATCCGAGGCGCCCCAGTTGCTTGGGGTCGCGCTGCCACTCCTTGGCCACCCGGACGCGCAGCGACAGGAACACGCGGCCGCCGACGAGCGGCTCGATGCCCGCTCGCGACCGCGCCCCGACCTCCTTCAGACGGGACCCGCCGCGGCCGATGATGATGGCCTTCTGGCTGTCGCGCTCGACGACGATGTTCGCGTACACGTCGGTCAGGTCACTGTCCTCGCGGGCCGAGATGTCCTCGACCGTCACGGCAATGGAGTGGGGCAGCTCGTCGCGGACGCCGTCGAGCGCCGCCTCGCGAATGATCTCGGCGATCCGATCCTCGACGCTCTCGTCGGTGACGACCCCTTCGGGGTAGAGCGCGGGGCCCTCGGGCATGAGCTTCAGCAGTTCGTCGGCGAGCACGTCGAGCTGGTCGTCGGTGACGGCCGAGAGCGGGATGACAGCGGCCCAGTCCTCGCGCAGCGCGTCGACCTCCATGAGGCGCTCGGTGATCTCCTCGCGGGTTGCGATGTCGACCTTCGTGACGATGGCCACCTTCTTCGCGCGACCGTATCCGTCGAGGGATGCCGCGATCCGCCGGTCGCCGGGTCCCACTTTCTCGGTGGCCGGCACGAGGAATCCGATGGCGTCGACGTCGCCGAGCACCTGCTCGACGAGGTCGTTGAGGCGCTGGCCCAGCAGCGTCCGCGGCTTGTGGATGCCGGGGGTGTCGACGATGACGAGCTGTCCGCTCGGGCGGTTCAGGATGCCGCGGATCGCCTTTCGGGTCGTCTGCGGCTTGTCGCTCGTGATCGCGACCTTCTCGCCGACGAGGGCGTTGGTCAGCGTCGACTTGCCCACGTTGGGGCGTCCGACGAACGTCACGAAACCGGAACGGTCGGTCACGGTCACTCCGATCCCCGCGAGACGCGGATCTCTCCGGTGGTGGGTGCGAAGGCGCTCTCGGCGGCCTCCAGGCTCTCGGCGCGCTCGACGAACACGGTGGCGAGACCGCGGCCGCGACCGAGGGAGGTGCCGCCGGTGAGGATCAGGCCGCTGTGCTCGACGCGGGCGCCCGGCACCGGGACGCTGCCGAGCGCCTTGCCGAACAGGCCGCCGATCGAGTCGACGTCGTCGTCCTCGAGCTCGATGCCGAAGAGGTCGCCGACCTCGTCGAGCCCGAGGCGCGTGCTCACGCGGAAGCGGCCGTCGCCGAGGTCCGTGACCTCGCTCGTGCGCAGGTCGTACTCGTCGGCGATCTCCCCGACGAGCTCCTCGATGAGGTCCTCGAGGGTGACGAGCCCCGACACCCCGCCGTACTCGTCGACGACGAGGCACACGTGCACGGCTTCGCGCTTCATCTGCTGCAGCAGCGTCTCGGCGCGCATCGACTCGGGCACGAAGACCGCCGGTCGGGCGATCTGGGCGACCGGGACGCCGCGCCACGCGGTCTCGTCGCGGTAGGCGAACTGGACGAGGTCCTTCAGGTACACGACACCGGTGATGTCGTCGGCCTCGCCGTCGGCGATCGGGATGCGCGAGACGCCCTTGTCGAGGAAGAGCGTCATCGCCTGCTGCGTCGTGGCCGCGGCATCCATCGTCACCATGTCGGTGCGCGGCACCATGACAGCGCGCACGAACCGGTCGGTGAAGTCGAACACGGAGTGGATGAGGTCGCGGTCGTCCGCCTCGATGAGGTCCTGCGAGGCGGCCTCGTCGACCATGCTGAGGAGCTGCTCCTCGGAGGCGAACGAAGCACCCCGGTGGATGCCGGGGGTCAGCCGGTCCCCCACGAGGACGAGGAGGTGCGCGAGGGGCCCGAGCACGATGCGCGCGCCGCGGATGAGCGGGGCGCAGGCCCGCAGGAAGCCCTTCGCGTGCTGACGCCCGACGGCGCGCGGCGAGGCGCCGACGAGGACGAAGGAGGCGATCGTCATGAGGACGACGGCGGCGAGCATCGCCCACCAGATGTTGTCGAAGATCAGCGTGAACGCGACCGTCACGAGCACCGCGGCCGCCGTCTCGACGAGGATGCGGATGAACACGACCGCCGTGCGGTGGGCGTCGGGGTCGGCGGCGATCCGCCGCAGGGCCGTTCCCGAGCGCGCCTCGTCGGCGAGGTCGGCGAGGTCGGCGCGACCCGTCACGTCGAGCGCGGCCTCGAGCGAGGCCATCAGCCCGCCGAGCGCGACGAGCAGGCCCGCCGCGACGAGGAGGAGGATCTCGGTCATGCGCGCCGGCGGCGCTCGCTGGAGTGGAACGCGCCGATGAGTTCCTTCTGGAGTCCGAACATCTCGCGCTCCTCCTCGGGCTCGGCGTGGTCGAAGCCGAGCAGGTGGAGCAGTCCGTGCGTCGTCAGGAGGATGAGCTCGTCCATCGTGGAGTGCTTCGCCGCCTGCGCCTGGGTCTCGGCGACCTGCGGGCACAGCACGATGTCGCCGAGGAGCCCGGGAGGAGTGGGCGCCTCCTCGGTCCCGGGGCGCAGCTCGTCCATGGGGAAGCTCAGCACGTCGGTCGGACCGGGCTCGTCCATCCACTGCACGTGCAGCGCCTCCATCGCGCCCTCGTCGACGAGGAGGATCGCGACGTCCGCGTCGGGGCTGACGTGCAGTTCGGCGAAGTTGTGCTCGGTGAGGCGCAGCAGGACGGTCTCGTCGACCTCCACACCGGACTCGTTGGTGATCTCGATGGTCATGATCGTCCTCGTTTGGGCTGTCGGTCGCGGGGTCCGGCGGGCCGCAGGCCCGCGCGGCGCTCGGCGCGGTTCGCGAACTCGCTCGCCTCGTCGCGTTCACGGCGTGCGGCGAGCTTCTCCTCGTCGTACGCGCTGTAGGCGTCGACGATGCGGCCCACCAGGGTGTGGCGCACGACGTCGTCGCTCGTCAGGCGCGCGAAGTGGATGTCGTCGATGTCCTTGAGCACCCGCGTGACGAGCCGGAGGCCCGACGCGCCCTGCGGCAGGTCGACCTGCGTGATGTCGCCCGTGACGACCATTCGCGTGCCGAACCCGAGACGGGTGAGGAACATCTTCATCTGCTCGGGCGTCGTGTTCTGCGCCTCGTCGAGGACGACGAAGGAGTCGTTCAGGGTGCGCCCGCGCATGTAGGCGAGGGGGGCGACCTCGATCGTTCCCGACGCCATGAGCTTCGGGACGAGCTCGGGGTCCATCATCTCGTTCAGCGCGTCGTAGAGCGGCCGCAGGTACGGGTCGATCTTGTCGGTCAGCGTGCCCGGCAGGAATCCGAGACGCTCCCCCGCTTCGACGGCGGGACGGGTCAGGATGATGCGGCTGACCTCCTTGCGTTGCAACGCCTGGACGGCCTTGGCCATCGCGAGGTAGGTCTTGCCGGTGCCGGCGGGGCCGATGCCGAAGACGATCGTGTTCTCCTCGATCGCGTCGACGTACTCCTTCTGGCCGAGCGTCTTCGGACGGATGACCTTGCCGCGCGAGGAGAGGATGGCTTCGCCGAGGACCTCGGAGGGACGCATCCCGCCGTTGTCCCGCAGGATGCGGCTCGACTGGGTGACGTCGCTCGGGTCGAGGCCCTGCCCCGCCCGCGCCATGCCGATGAGCTCGTCGACGAGTTCGCGGGCACGCGCCACGGCGTCGCCCTCGCCGGTGAGCGTGATCTCGTTGCCGCGGACGTGCACCTGCACGTCGGGGTGTTCGCGTTCGACGGTGCGCAGCAGGCGGTCCTGAGGACCCAGCAGCTGCACCATCGCGACGCCGTCCGCGTAGATGCGGTCGACGGTGGGTTCGGTGCTGTCAGCCACCGAGGCTCCCTTCGCTGAGCCCGCCGCCCAGCACGTGGGCGTGGACGTGGAAGACGGTCTGACCGGCGCCGGGGCCGGTGTTGAAGATCAGGCGGAAGTCGCCGTCGGCGTGCTCGGCGGCCAGGCTGTTCGCGAGCCCCACCAGCTCGGCGAGCAGGGCGGGGTCGCCCGCGGCGAGCTCGACGACGTCGCGGTACTGCTCGCTCTTGGGGATCACGAGCAGGTGCACGGGAGCCTGCGGGGCGATGTCGCGGATCGCGAACGCGTTCTCGGTCTCCGCGATGATCTCGGAGGGGATCTCACCCCGGAGGATGCGGGTGAACACCGACGACTCGCTCATCCCCCCAGTCTAGTCAGCGGCTCCCGGCGTCGGCCGGTGCCGACTCACCAGCGGCCGAGCGCCCGGTTGACCAGCGCGAGCGCTGCGGGACCGGCGGTCGAGGTGCGCAGAACCGTGTCGCCGAGCCGCACGAGGGTCGCGCCCGCGGCCTGCAACGCGTCGAGCTCGTCGGGCGAGATCCCACCCTCGGGACCGACGACGAGCAGCACGTCACGGGTGTCTGCGGCGTCGAGGTCGACCGCGGAGAGCGCAGCGGATGCCGTGGGTTCGAGCACCAGCATCCGTGCCGACTCGGCCTGCGAGACGAGTTGCCGCGTCGTCACCGGGTCGCCCACCTCGGGCAGCCAGGCACGGTGGGCCTGCTTGGCCGCCTCGCGGGCGATCGACTCCCAGCGTGCGACGCCCTTGGCGACCTTCGCGCCGTCCCACCGCGAGACGGACCGGGCTGCCTGCCACGGGAGGATCGCGTCGACGCCGAGTTCGGTCGCGGCCTGCACCGCGAGCTCGTCGCGATCACCCTTCGCGAGCGCCTGCACGAGCACCGTGCGCGGCGACGGCGCCGGGTGCTCCCGCCGCTCGACGACCTCGACGACGACCTCCTTCGGTGCGACCGAGGCGACGGTTCCCGTGAGCCAGAGGCCGCGGCCGTCGCCCACGGTCACCCCCTCCCCGACCCGGATGCGGCGCACGGCGGCCGCGTGGTGCGCCTCGGCGCCCGTCAGCCGGACGACGTCGCCCGGGCGGGCGGCACCGGCATCCTCGATCAGGAAGTGCAGGGCCACGGTCAGCGCTTGAACTTGCCGCGGAGCTTGGAGAACAGGCCCGGGTGGAACTCGGCGAGGTGCGGCGGCGCGGGGCGCGTGCGCTTGGCGAGCTCCTGGACGAGGGCCCGCGACTTGGGGTCGAGGTGCGACGGGGTGACCACCTGCACGGCGACGCGGAGGTCGCCGCGCTGCTCGCCGCGGAGCGGGGTGATGCCGCGCCCGCGGATGGTCAGCTCGTCGCCCGCCTGGACACCCTGGCGGATCTCGAGGTCGACGGGGCCGTCGAGCGAATCGATCGTCACACTCGTGCCGAGGATCGCGTCGATCACCGACACCTCGAGGGTCGCGAGCAGATCGTCGCCGTCACGGCTGAAGACGTCGTGCGGCGCGACCGTCACCTCGAGGTACAGGTCGCCGTTGGGGCCGCCCGCGGGGCCGACCTCGCCCGATCCGGGCAGCTGCAGGCGCAGTCCCGTCTCGACGCCGGCGGGGATGTCGATCGACACGGTGCGGCGCGCGCGGACGCGGCCCTGGCCCTGGCACGTGGAACACGGGTAGGGGATGGTCGTGCCGTAGCCCTGGCAGGTCGTGCAGGGCTGCGACGTGACGACGTTGCCGAGCAGGCTCCGCACGGTCCGCTGGATCTGCCCCGAGCCGTGGCAGATGTCGCAGGTCACCGGCTGGGTGCCGGGCTGGCAGCACGAGCCCTGGCAGGTCTCGCACAGCACCGCCGTGTCGACCTCGATGTCGCGGTGCACGCCGAAGACGACGTCGCCGAGGGTCAGGTCGACGCGCACGAGGGCGTCCTGGCCCCGCTCGCGACGCGAGCGCGGCCGTCCGGCACGCGTGCCCCCGCCGCCTCCGCCGAAGAACGTCTCGAAGATGTCGCTGAAGCCGCCGAACCCGGCCCCGGCGCCGCCGAACGCCCCGGAGTCGCCACCGAGGTCGTACCGCTGGCGCTGGTCGGGGTCGCTCAGCACGTCGTACGCGTGCGTCACGAGCTTGAACTGCTCGGACGCATCCTCTCCCGGGTTCACATCGGGGTGGAGCTGTCGCGCCAGTCGGCGGTACGCCTTCTTGATCTCCTCGGGGCTCGCGTCGCGCGCGACACCCAGGACCTCGTAGTGGTCAGCCACAATCACCTCTCCGGCCCGGAGGCCGATTCGTTCAGCGCGACTTCTCGTCTTCTTCGAGCAGACGCGTCAGATAGTGCGCGACGGCACGGACCGCCGCGAGATTGGTGGGGTAGTCCATGCGGGTCGGACCCAGCACGCCCACGCGCGCCTGCGAGCCGCCGGCGTCGTAGTCCCCCGCGACGACGGATGCCTCGGCGAGCCCGAACGGCTCGTTCTCGCGGCCGATGCTGGTCGCCAGTCCCCGGTCGTCCGCGACCATCTCCCCCATGAGGCGCAGGAGCGTCACCTGCTCCTCGATCGCCTCGAGCAGCGGGTAGATGCTGCCGCGGAAGTCCGCTTCGCGACGGGCGAGGGTCGCGGACCCGGCCATGACCATGCGGTCGGAGCGGAACTCGTCGAGCTCCTCGCCGATCGCGCGCAGGACGATCCGCCGGTTCTCCTCGCGGGGGGCCGGAGCCTCCTCCTCGAGGATGCGGGCGATCGCCGCGGCACCGTCGCGGACGCTCTTGCCGGTCAGCAGCGCGGCCATCGCGAGCTTGAGCTGTTCGGCCTCCTCGGCGGACGGCTCGGTCGCGAGGAACGCGACCCGCTGCGAGACCCGGCCGGTGTCGGTCACGACGATGATGACGATGCGGGTGCCGCCGAGGTGGACGACCTCGACGTGCGAGACGTTCGCCCGGGCGAACGACGGGTACTGCACGATCGCGACCTGTCCGGTGAGGCGGGTGAGCGTGCGGACCGTGCGGACGAGCAGGTCGTCGAGGTCGCCGGTGTCCTCCAGGAACGCGCCGATCGCGGAGCGCTGCGCGGAGGTCAGCGGACGGACCTCGGCGAGATGGTCGACGAAGACCCGGTACCCCTTGTCGGTGGGCACACGGCCCGACGACGTGTGCGGCGCGATGATGAGTTCCTCGTCCTCGAGGAGGGCCATGTCGTTGCGGATCGTGGCGGCGGACACACCGAACTGGTGGCGGTCGACGATCGCCTTGCTGCCGACGGGTTCCCGCGTGTCCACGTAGTCCTGGACGATCGCGCGCAACACCTGAAGACCGCGTTCCGAGACCATCATCCCTCCTCCGCTGGCACTCTCGATCTTGGAGTGCCAATTCTACCGCGCGCGGAGCGTTCTGCTCGGATCACTCGGTGAGCGCCCGCACGACGGCGTCGGCGAGAAGCCGCCCGCGGCGGGTCAGCACGATCGTGCCGTGGACCGCCGCCGCGCCGTCGACGAGCCCGTCGGCGATGAGGGATGCCACGTTCCGCCGCCCGGCGGCCGTCGCCTCGTCCACGGCCACCCCGTCGACGATGCGCGAGCGCAGCAGGATGTCCTCGAGGCGGCGGGCCTCGGCATCCGGTCGCTCCCGTCCGGCCGCCGGCGACTGTCCCGCCGCGAGGCGCTGCGCGTACGCCGCGGGGTGCTTCACGTTCCACCACCGGAGTCCGCCGATGTGACTGTGGGCGCCCGGGCCGTACCCCCACCAGTCCTGGCCGCGCCAGTACGACAGGTTGTGGCGCGACCGCTGCGCGCGGTTCGTCGCCCAGTTCGAG
Source organism: Microbacterium sp. NPDC079356 (assembly GCF_049545465.1). Lineage (NCBI taxonomy): Bacteria > Bacillati > Actinomycetota > Actinomycetes > Micrococcales > Microbacteriaceae > Microbacterium > Microbacterium sp. NPDC079356. Next base: position 727,093 of record NZ_JBMWDN010000001.1, read on the forward strand.
ACCTCGTACCACCCGTATCCCGCCGCGGCGAGCAGTTCGTCGGCCAGCTCGTACATGTCGGCCTGCAGATCGTCATCGGGAGCGGGCACCTCGCCGCGGCGGATCTGCCGCTCGAGTTTCGTGCCGTCCTCGACGATGAGCGCGTAGGCCGAGACGTGATCGGGTGCGAGGGCCGTCGCCGTCTCGAGCGAGGTCCGCCAGTCCTCCAGCGACTCCCCCGGAGCGCCGTAGATGAGGTCGAGGCTGACCGCCAGCCCCGCGTTCCGTGCCGCGGCGACCGCGGTGGCGATGTTCGCGGGGTCGTGGGTGCGGTCGAGGGCGGCGAGGACGTGCGGGACAGCCGACTGCATGCCGATCGACAGGCGTGTCACACCGGCGGCCGCGAGGGTCTCGGCCACGGCGTCCGTCATCGTGTCGGGGTTCGCCTCGACCGTCACCTCGGCACCGTCCGCCAGACCGAAGGCCTCCCGGACGCCGTCGAGCATGCGCGCCAGGTCGCCGGGCGGCAGGAGCGTCGGGGTGCCGCCGCCGAAGAACACCGTCTGCGCGGGGCGGAGCGGTCCGCGTTCGGCCAGCACGCGCCGGGAGATCGCGATCTCGCGCAGGACCTCGTCGGCGTACGCGTCCTGTCGGGCGCCGCGCAGTTCGGTCGCCGTGTAGGTGTTGAAGTCGCAGTAGCCGCAGCGGACGCGGCAGAACGGGACGTGCAGGTAGACGCCGAAGTCGACGTCGTCCGACACGCGCACGTCGGCGGGCAGTGCGCCGTCGAGAGGAGCGGGATCGCCGAGGGGAAGGGCCGAGCCCATCAGGAGCCGGTGGCGTACATCGGCGACATCGCCTGCAGGTACCCCTGGAACAGGGCGCGACGCCGACGCTTCACCAGCGGACGCCAGAGGCGGTAGAGCACGCCGGTCGGCTTGTCGAAGGCGCGGACCGTGAACCAGACCTCGTCGTCGTCGCGCCATTCGAGCAGGAAGGACTCCTCGCCGCTGACGACGGATCCACCGACGGTGCCGAGCGAGAACCCGACCCGACGCGGCTCGTCGACGACCGAGATGACCCGGAGTTCGGCATCCGCCCGCATCCCGCCGACGCGCCCTCGAAGGTGCACGGTCGTCCCGGCGCTCGCGAACGGCACGCCGTCGGCGTCGAAACGCTGGTCGTCGTCGAGACGGCTGGGCTGGATGGCGTTGCCGTCGGCGTCGAAGCCGACACCGGAGTACATCGGACCGGATGCCGGGCGCACATCGGTCACCTGGAGACCCGCCCCCCGCTGCGCTCCCCACCCGAGGAGCGATTCGGTCGAGGTGACGAAACGGCTCTCACCGCTGCCGAGACGCCACGACGCCTCCGCCGGGGTCGTGCCCTTCGGCGGATAGCCCATGAGATCGGGGGCCTGCGTGGCCCCGACGGCGGCGTAGTCGACGGTCCCTGCCTGGAAACTCCCGCGGCGCATCGTGCCAGCCTACTTCTTGTCCTTGCCCTCGACGTCTCCCGAGAGCGCGGCGATGAACGCCTCCTGGGGGACCTCGACGCGGCCGACCATCTTCATGCGCTTCTTGCCCTCCTTCTGCTTCTCCAGCAGCTTGCGCTTACGGGTGATGTCACCGCCGTAGCACTTCGCGAGGACGTCCTTGCGGATCGCGCGGATGTTCTCGCGGGCGATGATGCGGGCGCCGATCGCGGCCTGGATGGGGACCTCGAACTGCTGACGCGGGATGAGCTTGCGCAGCCGCTCGGTCATCATCGTCCCGTAGGCGTAGGCCTTCTCACGGTGGACGATCGAGCTGAACGCGTCGACCTTCTCGCCCTGCAGCAGGATGTCGACCTTGACGAGGTCGGCGGTCTGAGAACCGGCCGGCTCGTAGTCGAGGCTCGCGTAGCCCTGCGTCTTGGACTTCAGGTGGTCGAAGAAGTCGAAGACGATCTCGCCGAGGGGCATGTTGTAGCGCAGCTCGACGCGGTCCTCGCTGAGGTAGTCCATGCCGAGCAGGGTGCCGCGGCGGGACTGGCAGAGCTCCATGACGGTGCCGACGTAGTCCTTCGGCAGGAGGATGCCGACCTTCACGACCGGCTCGGAGACCTCGGCGACGCGGCCGTCGGGGTACTCGGACGGGTTCGTCACCGTCACGGTCTCGCCGGTGTCGGTCATCACCTCGTACGTCACGGACGGCGCGGTCGTGATGAGGTCGAGTCCGAACTCGCGCGCGAGGCGCTCGGTGATGATCTCGAGGTGCAGCAGACCGAGGAAGCCGCAGCGGAATCCGAACCCGAGGGCGACCGAGGTCTCCGGCTCGTACTGCAGCGAGGCATCCGACAGCTTCAGCTTGTCGAGCGCCTCACGGAGCTCGGCGTAGTCGCTGCCGTCGATCGGGTAGATGCCCGAGAAGACCATGGGCTTCGGGTCGGTGTACCCCGCGAGCGCCTCGGATGCGGGCTTGCGGTGGTTGGTGATCGTGTCGCCGACCTTGGACTGGCGGACGTCCTTCACACCGGTGATGAGGTAGCCCACCTCGCCGACGCCGAGACCCTTGGTGGGCACGGGCTCGGGGCTCGACACCCCGATCTCGAGGAGGTCGTGGGCCGCCTTCGACGACATCATCTGGATCCGCTCGCGCGGCTCGAGCTTGCCGTCGACCATCCGCACGTACGTCACGACGCCACGGTAGGCGTCGTAGACCGAGTCGAAGATCATGGCCCGGGCGGGGGCGTCGGCATCCCCGACGGGTGCGGGGATGCGCTCGACGATGCGGTCGAGGAGGGCCTCGACCCCCATGCCGGTCTTGCCGCTCACCTTGAGCACGTCGGCCGGGTCGCCGCCGATGAGGTTCGCGAGCTCGGCGGCGTACTTCTCCGGGTCCGCCGCGGGCAGGTCGATCTTGTTGAGGACCGGGATGATCTCGAGGTCGTTCTCGAGGGCGAGGTAGAGGTTGGCGAGGGTCTGCGCCTCGATGCCCTGCGCCGCGTCGACGAGGAGGATCGCTCCCTCGCAGGCGGCGAGGGAGCGGCTGACCTCGTAGGTGAAGTCCACGTGGCCGGGCGTGTCGATCATGTTGAGGGCGAACGTGCCGTCGGCGGTGGCCCACGGCATCCGGACCGCCTGGCTCTTGATGGTGATGCCGCGCTCGCGCTCGATGTCCATGCGGTCGAGGTACTGGGCACGCATGTCGCGGTCGGCGACCACGCCGGTGATCTGCAGCATGCGGTCGGCCAGGGTGGACTTGCCGTGGTCGATGTGGGCGATGATGCAGAAGTTGCGGAGCTGCGCGGGCGGCGTGGCCGCGGGCTGCAGGGGCTGAAGGGCGCGGGGTGACATGACCAGCCGAGTCTACCGGCGCGGGGCCGGGCGCCAGCCCCGACGATCGGGAACCATAACCCGCCACGGCGGCGACACGCCAGTGGCCCGCCGCATGAGAAAGAGTTAACCGATCTGACACTTGCGGGGCCGCGAGACCGACCGAATGCTCAATGTGGCGGTCGGTTCCTGCGCGATAAGCCCCGCGCCCGTGCCGCTTCGGGAGATCCCACCGTGTCGAACCCACCCGTTCCTGCGCACGCCTCACCGTCCGCCTTTCGCCGCACCGGCGCCCTGCTGACCGTCACCGCCGTGACGGCCGCGGGTCTCGCCCTCGTGCCGAGCGCGGCGAACGCCGCCGTGTCGGCCGACGCGCCCGTCGTCATCTCGGAGGTGTACGGCGGCGGCGGCAACAGCGGCGCCGCCGTCAACCGCGACTTCATCGAGCTCGCCAACACGGGCGACGAGACGGTCGACCTCAGCGGGTTCAGCGTGCAGTACGCCTCTGCGACCGGTGCCACCTGGCAGGTGACGAAGCTCGGCGACGTCGACCTCCCCGCCGGCGAGAACCTGCTCATCGGTCAGGCCTTCGGGAGCAACACGTCGCTCCCCGCGTTCGAGGCCGACGTCGACGGCTCGATCGCGATGAGCGGCAGCGGCGCCAAGGTCGCCCTCGTGTCCACCGAGGCGGCACTGACCGGCAGCACCGGGATCGCCGATCTGGACCAGGTCGTCGACCTGGTCGGCTGGGGCAGCACCGCCTCGGCCTTCGCCGGCTCCGCGCCGGCGCCCGGGACCTCGAACGCGACGAGCGTCTCCCGCGACGAGGACGCCTCGAACACCGCGGACAACGCGGCGGACTTCGCCGCCGGCGCCCCCACGCCCACCGGGCTCGGCGCGGACGTCGACCCCGAGCCGGAGCCCGACCCCGAGCCGCAGGCGGCGACGATCGCCGAGATCCAGGGCACGACGGATGCGTCCCCGCTGACCGGCCGCACCGTCACCACCACCGGCGTGGTCACCGCGCACTATCCCACCGGCGGCTACAACGGCTACGTCATCCAGACGCCCGGCACGGGCGGCACACTCGATCTCGACGCGCACACCGCGTCGGACGCCGTCTTCGTCTACGCCCCGGGCGCCGTCCGCGAGGTCGCGCTCGGCGACACCGTGTCGGTCACCGGCGTCGTGTCGGAGTTCGACGGGCTGACCGAGATCACCGTGGAGCCGGGCGACGCCGACGTCATCGACGACGCCGCGGCTCCCACGCCCGCGACGGTCGGCTGGCCGACGACGGCGGCGCAGCGCGAGTCGCTCGAGTCGATGCTCGTCGCCCCGGAAGGCGCGTTCACCGTCAGCGACACCTACAGCACGAACCGCTTCGGCGAGGTGGGTCTGGCTGCCGGCGACACCCCTCTGCGTCAGCCCACCGACGCCGCCCGCCCGGGCAGTGACGCCGCGGCCGCGGTGGCCGCCGACAACGCCGCGCGCGGTGTGCGCCTCGACGACGGCGCCGGGATCGACTACACGTCGGGCGCCAACCGCGCGCTGACCCCCGCCTACGTCTCGCTCACCGAGCCGGTGACGGTCGGCGGGGGCGTCACCTTCTCGGCGCCGCTCATCGTGGACTACCGCAACGGCACGTGGAAGCTGAACCCGACCGAGCCGCTCGTCGGCGACGGCACGGGAGCCGACGAGGTCGTCTTCGAGAACGTCCGCACCGACGCGCCGGAGGACGTCGGCGGGGACCTGTCGATCGCGTCGTTCAACGTCCTCAACTACTTCACGACCCTCGGCACGGACTCGGCGAGCTGCGAGGCCTACCCCGACCGGTTCGGCGACGGCGTCACCGTCCGTGACGGATGCGCCCAGCGCGGCGCGTGGGACGCCGCCGACCTGGAGCGTCAGCAGACCAAGCTCGTCGAGGCCATCACCTCGGTGGATGCCGCCGTGATCGGTCTCATGGAGATCGAGAACTCGGCCGCTCTCGGCGAGGAGAAGGATGAGGCGACCGCCACGCTCGTCGACGCGCTGAACGCGGAGGCGGGTGCCGACACCTGGGCCTTCGTTCCTTCGTCGGCGGATCTCCCCCCGGCATCCGAGCAGGACGTGATCACCAACGCGATCATCTACCAGCCCGCCCTCGTCTCCCCCGTGGGCGCCGCGCGCGCCCTCGGTGACCAGAGCGCCGACGGCGAGGCGTTCGGCAACGCGCGGGAGCCCCTCGCGCAGGTGTTCGAGCCCGCCGCGGGAGGCGACCCGTTCCTGTTCGTCGTCAACCACTTCAAGTCCAAGGGCTCCGCGGGTCCGTGGCCCGGCGACGCCGACACGGGCGACGGTCAGGGATCCTCGAACGAGTCGCGGGTCCGTCAGGCGACCGCACTGCGCGACTGGGTCGCGGAGATCCAGGGCGACGTGGATGCGGTGGCCCTCGCCGGCGACTTCAACTCGTACAGCCAGGAGGACCCGCTGCAGGTGCTCTACGAGGCCGGGTACGCGGATGCCGAGCAGGCGTTCGACCTCGACTCGTCGTCGTACAGCTTCTCGGGGCTCTCGGGCTCGCTCGACCACGTCCTGCTGAACGAGGCGGCGCTCGCCCGCGCCACCGGCGCGGACATCTGGAACATCAACTCCGGAGAGTCGATCGCCCTCGAGTACAGCCGCTTCCGCACCCACGGCACCGAGTTCTACTCGGCCGACCCGTTCCGTTCGAGCGACCACGATCCGGTCATCGTCGGAATGGACGCGGATGCCGCCCCCGTGCAGCTGACCCTTCTCGGGATCAACGACTTCCACGGACGCATCGACGGCAACACCGTCGCGTTCGCGGGGACCGTCGAAGAGCTGCGGAAGGCCGCATCCGGGCCCACCCTGTTCCTGTCGGCCGGCGACAACATCGGCGCCTCGCTGTTCGCGTCGTCCGTGGCGCAGGACGAGCCCACGATCGACGTCCTGAACGCCCTGGGTCTGCAGGCGAGCGCGGTCGGCAACCACGAGTTCGATCGCGGCTTCGCCGACCTGTCGGGTCGGGTGTCGGACGCGTTCGACGCGCCGCAACTGGGTGCGAACGTCTACGAGAAGGGCACGACGACCCCGGCGCTCGACGAGTACGCGCTGCTGGAGGCCGACGGACTGACGGTCGGCGTCATCGGCGCCGTCACGGAGGAGACCCCGACGCTCGTCACGCCGACCGGCATCGAGTCGGTGGACTTCGGCGACTCGGTCGAGGCGGTCAACCGCGTCGCCGCGCAGCTGACCGACGGCGACGCCTCCAACGGCGAGGCGGACGTCATCGTCGCGCTCTACCACGAGGGCGCCGGAGCCGGCACGCCGGACGGCGCGACCCTCGAGGAGGAGGTCGCCGCGGGCGGCGCCTTCGGAGCGATCATCGAGGACACCTCCCCCGAGGTCGACGCCATCTTCACCGGTCACACGCACAAGGAGTACGCGTGGTCGGCACCGATTCCCGGCACGGACCGGACGCGTCCCGTCGTGCAGACCGGCTCGTACGGCGCCAAGATCGGTGAGATCACCTTGACGGTGGATGCCGCCACAGGTGAGGTCTCGGCGCACACCGAGCGCAACGTCGCCCGGACGACAACCCCCGCCGCCGACCTCGTCGCCGCCTACCCGCGGGTCGCGGAGGTCGACCGCATCACGAAGGCCGCGCTGGCGAACGCCGCCGCGGTCGGCAACACCGAAGTCGGTCAGGTCTCGGGCGACATCACGACCGCCTACAGCGGCGGATCGTACGTCGACGGTGTCTACACCGGCGGATCGCGCGACAACCGGGCGGCGGAGTCGACGCTCGGCAACACCGTCGCCAACATGCTCCGCGACAGCCTCGCGGACCTGCCGAACGGCGCCGTCATCGGCGTCACCAACCCGGGTGGTCTGCGCGCCGATCTGTTCGACACGCAGGCCGAGTTCGGCGCCGGTGCGGTCGCGGGTCTCGCGGACGGATCGATCTCGTTCAGCCAGGCGAACGCGGTGCTCCCGTTCAACAACACGCTCGCGCTGGTCACCCTCACGGGTGAGGAGTTCACGACGATGCTCGAGCAGCAGTGGCAGCGGGATGCCGCGGGCAACGTCCCCCAGCGCCCCTACCTGCAGCTGGGACTCTCGGACAACGTCTCGTACACCTACGACCCGGCGTTGCCGGAGGGTGAGCGCATCACGTCCGTGACGGTCGACGGGGCTCCGATCGATCCCGAAGGGACCTACCGCATCGGCACGTTCTCGTTCCTCGCGGCCGGCGGCGACAACTTCCGCGCCTTCACGGAGGGCGAGGACTACGTCGACACGGGTCTGCTCGACTACGAAGCGTGGGTCGACTACCTCGCCGAGGGCTCGCCCGTCGCCCCCTCGTTCGCGAAGCACGGCGTGCAGGTCTCGGGCGTGCCCGAGACGGTCGCGGCGGGCGAGACCGTGTCGTTCCAGGTGGCCGGGCTCGACCTGACCAGCAAGGGCGCTCCCGCCAACGTCGAGGTCTCGGTGAGCCTGGGCGAGCAGGTGCTCGGCACGGCGCCGGTGTCGGAGGGCGCGGCATCCGTCAGCGTCACCCTGCCCGCCGGAACGCCCGCCGGCGCCGCGCAGCTGACCGTGACCGCCGCCCCCAGCGGCACGGTCGTGCAGGTGCCCGTCACCGTCGAGGAGGCGGCGGAGCCCGCCGCGGCGACGAAGACGCGTCTGGTGGCCGTCACGCCGGTCCACATCAACCGGTTCCTGCCCACGACGCTCGTCGCGATCGTCACGCAGGAGGGCGGCCGCGCCGAGGGCGTCGTCGAGTTCCGCGAGGGCGACACCGTGATCGCGACGGCGGAGGTCCGCCGCGGCACCGCGTCGACGACGCTCGGCCGGCTGTCCCGCGGGACGCACACCTACACGGCGACCTTCGTCCCCGACGACCCGACCGTCGCCGAGGGATCGGAGAGCACGCCGGTGAAGGTCCGCGTCCTCTTCTGACCGGACGGACCGGAACGGGGGCGGATCCATGGATCCGCCCCCGTTCTCGCGTCGAAGGGTCTCCGGATTCGTAGGCTGAGGGGATGACGCCTCAGGTGGTGTTCGTGCACGGCATCCGGACTTCCGCGACGATGTGGCGCGCGCAGGTGGAGCATCTCGCCGCGGCGGGTGTCGGCGCGATCGCCGTCGACCTGCCGGGGCACGGTCGCCGGATGAGCGAGACGTTCACGCTGGACGGCGCGTTCGAGACGATCGACACCGCGGTGAGGGATGCCGCGGCCCGCGGCCCCGTGCTGTTGGTCGCGCACTCGATGGGTGGGCTCGTGGCGATCGAGTACATGGGCCGTGAGGAGCCCCCGCCCGTGGATGCGTTCATCGCCGCCGGCTGCACGTCGATCCCCCGCGGCGCCGGACTCGCGATCTATCGGGCACTGGCGCGGGGGTTCGATCGCCTGCCCCGACGCGGTCAGCCGCTCGCCGACCTCGTGCTCGACCGGACGCTCCCACCTGAGACGCGGGCGGACTTCGGCGCCGGCGGCTACGCGTACGACACGCAGGACATCGCTCTGCGCAGCCTGTCGGTCCTCGATCTCGTGGTCGCGTTGCAGCGGATCTCGGTCCCGATGTGGTTCGTGAACGGGCAGTGGGACCAGCTGCGGCTCAACGAGCGCCTGTTCACGAAGCTCAAGCCCGAGGCGGAGCTCATCGTCGTGCCCCGGACATCCCATCTCGTCACCGCGATGCGGCCCCGTGTGTTCAACGCGATCGTGGACCTGGCGCTGGCGACGATGGCGCGGGACCGGCCGACTTCGGGATGAGGCGCGCACCTGATAGAATCGGTTTTTGGCTTGCGTGTGGGTTCCTCCCTCACACGACCGCTGCGTGACAGCCCTCTTCTGTCGCCGGCACTTCCAACCGATAACTCCGAACGAAAGATACGTCGAACGTGGCGAACATCAAGTCGCAGATCAAGCGCAACAAGACCAACGAGAAGGCCCGCGAGCGCAACAAGGCCGTGAAGAGCGAGCTGCGGACCGTCGTCCGTCAGACCCGTGAGGCCATCTCGGCCGGCGACAAGGCCGCTGCCGAGAAGGCGCTGCTCAAGGCCACCAAGAAGCTCGACAAGGCCGTCAGCAAGGGCGTCATCCACGAGAACCAGGCGGCCAACCGCAAGTCCTCGATCGCCAAGCAGGTCGCCGCTCTCTGAGCCGCAACTCTTCCGAAGGCCCGTCCCCCTGGGGGCGGGCCTTCGTCGTTCCCGGGCGTGGTCTCAGGCGCCGTAGGGCGCGCGCGTCGCGACGACGGTGACGAGCCGCTCGACCGCGAAGACGGCGTCGCGCGAGGCGCCCTTCACCTCGGCATCCGCTCGCGCGGCCGCCTGGATGGCGATGCCGAGCGACGATTCCGTCCAGCCGGCGAGGTCGCGGCGGGCCCGGTCGACCTGCCAGTCCTTCATGCCGATGCGCGCGGCGAGGGCGCCGGACGGTTCGCGGGAGCCGGCCACGCGCGCCATGGTGCGCAGCTTCGACGCGATGGCGGCGACCATCGGGACCGGATCGGCGCCCGAGGCGAGAGCGTGCCGGAGGGTGATGAGGGCGTCGCCGTAGCGACCCGCGATGGCCGTGTCTGCAACGGCGAACGCGGTGGTCTCGACGCGACCACCGTAGTAGCGGGTGACGACCTGCTCGGTGATGTCGCCCTCGACGTCCGAGATGAGCTGCTGGCAGGCGGCCGCGAGCTCGGTGAGATCGTCCGAGAACGCAGAGACGAGGGCACGGAGGGCGGGCGGGGCGATGCGTCGTTTCGCGGCCTGGAACTCGCCCGCGGCGAAGTCGAAGCGGTCGGAGTCGCGTTTGACGGCGGGGCAGGCGATCTCGACACCGCCGCCGACGCCCGCGCGGATCGTGTCGAGCAGCTTCTTGCCGCGGACGCTCGCGCCGGTATGGCGGAGGACGATCGTCGCGCCGTCCTGCGGCGCCTCGAGGTAGCGGATCGCCTCGGCGAGGAAGGCGTCGGAGCACTTCTCGACGCCCGACACCCGGACGAGCCGCGGCTCGCCGAACAGCGACGGCGACGAAACGGCCAGCAGCGTGCCGGGCGCGTAGTCGTCGGCGCGGACGTCGGTGACCTCGAGACTCGGATCCTCGGCGCGCAGGTAATCGCGGATGCCGGCGGTCGCCCGCTCGGCGCAGACCTCTTCGGGACCGGAGACGAGCACGACCGGTGCCGGCTGCGGCGCCCGCCAGGAGATCTGCGGGATCGCCGACTTCGTCGTCTTCGCGGCGGGACGACGGGGGCTCGGCATGGTGTCCAGCCTACCGAGGGCGGCGGACGGTGACGGGAGCGTCAGCCCTCGCGCGAGCGCCAGAGGCGCAGGCCGGCGTCGCCGCGCCAGACGACGAGGTCGCCGGAGGTGTCGGTGCGCGCGACGGTCGCCTGTTCCTCGTGCAGGAGATCGAGGATCTCGTCCCGGGGATGGCCGTATGTGTTCTCGCCCACGGTGACGAGGGCGACGCGAGCGTCGAGATCGCGGTACAGGCCGGCGTCCTGGTCGGCGCTGCCGTGGTGGGCGACCTTGACGACGGAATAGCGGCGATCGACGGCGCCCGTCGCCGCGAGGGAGCGCTGCGGCTGAGCCGACAGGTCGCCGAGGAAGATCGCGTCGGGGACGCGGCATCCGGTCACGTCGATGATGACGCTCGCGTCGTTCCCGGCGGGATAGACCGGATCCCGCGGCTTCGGCCACAGCGCGCGCCAGTGGCACTCCCCCAGCGCGCCGCTCTGGCCCGCGGACACCTGCTGCGTCCGGGCGCCGCGCGCGGTGAACCGCGCGAGCAGGTCCGCGGCCTCCGCATCGGGGACCGGGCCGTGCAGGACGAGATCGGCGCGCCCGAGCAGAGCGTCGGCGCCGCCACGGTGGTCCATGTCGAAGTGGGTCAACACGAGGATGTCGACGCGGTCGATCGCGAACCGGTCGAGGCATCCCGCCAACGCCGCAGGCTCGGGTCCGGTATCGATCAGCATGACGGCGTCGCCCTCACGGACCAGGACCGCGTCGCCCTGCCCGACCTCGCACGCCGCGATCGCCCACGCGTCCGGCACGCGGGTGCGGTCCAGCAGCGTCCGCACCGGGCCGGCGGCGGCGACCACGAGGACGACGCCGGCGAGACTCCACGCCGCCACGCGCCGCAGACGGGGATGCCGCGCCGCGATCACCGCCCCGATCGCCGCTCCTGTCGCGGCGAGTGCGAGGAGTCCCGGCATCCCCTCGAGCCAGGGCAGGGATGCCCCGGGCAGGCGTGCGGCGAGGTCCGCCGTCCCTGCGATCCAGGCCGCGGGCAGCCAGGCGATCGCCGCGAGCCCCTGTGCGAGGACCGGAACGGGCAACGCGAGGCAGGCGAGCAGGCCGAGCACCGTGGCCGCGGGCGCGGCGGGACCCGCCAGGAGGTTCGCGAGCACCCCGACGAGGGGAACCGTCGGCTCGATGAGCACGAGCAGCGGCCCGCAGGCCAGCTGCGCGGCGAGCGGCACCGACAGCGCGAGTGCGGCGGGCGACGGCATCCACCTCGACAGTCCGTCGGCAAGCGGTCCCGCGAACAGCAGCAAGGATCCGGTCGCGACGGCCGAGAGTGCGAACCCGAGGGATGCCGCGAGCCACGGATCGAGCACGAGGAGCAGGCACACCGACGCCGACAGCACCGAGACACCCGCGCCGATCCGCCCGAGCAGCAGGCCGAGCATCGCGATCGCGGCCATCGCGCCCGCTCGGACGACACTCGGCTCCGGCGAGACGAGGACGACGAACGCGACGAGCGTCACGAGCCCGGCTGCGACGCGGATGCCGCGCCGCGCCCCGCAGAGCGCTGCGATACCGAACGCGATCCCGACCACGAGCGCGCAATTCGCTCCGGAGACCGCCGTCAGGTGGGACAGCGACGATGCCTTCATCTGCTGGTCGAGCTCGTCGCTCACGGCCGAGGTGTCGCCGACGGCGAGTCCGGGGACGAGGCCCGCGCCGGGATCGGGCAGCCCGTCGACGGCCGACACGAGACCGGTGCGCAACGTCGCGGCCACGCCCAACGGGCCCGAGGGAGGCCGGTCGACGACGAGGGCGGATGCCTCGACGACGAGCACCGCACGGTCGCCGGGGTCCGCCCGGAACGCCGTGCCCGTGACCGTCGCGCGAGCGCCCAAGTCGAGACCCGGTGCACGCTCGGGCGCGCGGACGACGACGGGTGCCGACACCGCCCGGTCGTCATCGCCGACGGTCGCGGACCGCGTGATCGCATCGAAGCGGTACCCCGTGGCGGAGCGCTCCACCTTGCCGACGACGTCGACCTCGAACGTGACGCTGCGGCCCCCGTCGACCTCGAGACCGGCCAGTGCGTCCCGCGCCGGCTGCGCGAGCGCGACGTGGGATGCCGCAGCCGCCGCCACGGCGAGGGAGACCGCGACGAGCGCGAGCGCCGTGGGTCTCGCGCGGCGCAGCGCGACACCGAGGAACGCGACGGCGACGCCCCACAGGACGACCGCCCACACGACCGCGTGCTCCGGGAACGTGATCGCCGCCCCCGCACCCGCCCACGCCGTGCCGGCGACCGGGAGCAGACGCAGGTCGCGGCGTCGCGCCGTCCGGACACTCACACCGTGACCAGGTCGCGGAGCGAGGCGAGCATCTTCTCGCCGATGCCGGGGACCGCGAGAAGGTCGTCCACGCTCGTGAAGCGGCCGTTGTCCTCGCGCCAGTCGAGGATCCGCTGCGCGATCGCGGGACCCACGCGCGGCAGGGTGTCGAGGGCCGCGAGGTCCGCGGTGTTGAGGTTCACGCGACCGTCGCCCTCGGGCGCCGTCGCACCCGCGGCATCCGATTCCTCCTCCCCCTCGGCGGGAACCACGAGCTGTTCGCCGTCGCTGACGGGTCGCGCCAAGTTGACGCCTTCGCGGGATGCCGCATCGGTGAATCCCCCGGCGGCGGCGACCGCATCCACGACACGCGCGCCCTCGTCGAGCCGGTACAACCCGGGCTCGGCGACCTCGCCCGACACGTGCACGTAAACGGTCGCGGGGGCCACGGTCTCGGACACGGCATCCGGCACGGTCTCGACCGCAGCCTCCGCCCCGGTCCGGACGATGCCGATCGCGATCGTGACCGCCGCGACCACGACCACGAGGGCGACGGCGGCACCGATCCCCAGCCGGCGACGCGACACCGGCACCGTCTGCGCACCCATGCGTCGAGGATCGCCCGCGGCCACGTGCGCGATCATCCGCCGCCCGTCAGCCGTGGACGGCTATCACGGATCGCGTGTCGTGGAGGAATCGTCGCAGTCGGATGAGGTCCCGCGAACGATATCCGAATCTGCGCATCGCGACGCCACCGCTCCAGCCGCCCGCGGCCGGACTCACGCGACGGTGAAGCTGACGACCTTCGGCGCCCGGACGACGGCGCGCGTGATCTCCTTGTCGCCGATCGCACGACGGACCTTTTCGTCGGCGCGCGCGAGCTGCTCGAGCTCCTCGCCCGAGATCTTCGCGGGGACGGTGAGCGTGCCGCGCACCTTGCCGTTGACCTGGACGACCGCCGTGACGGACTCCTCGACGAGGAGCGTCGGGTCGGCCTGACGCCACGGCACCACACCGACGAACGGCTCGTAGCCGAGGATCTCCCACATCTCCTCCGCGGTGTGCGGGGCGAACAGGTCCAGGACCATCGCCACGGCCTCGGCGGCCTCGCGCACCGCCGGGTCGGCCGCACCGGCGCCCGAGTCGATCGTCTTGCGGGTCGCGTTGACGAGCTCCATGAGGCGCGCAACGACGACGTTGAACTTCGACTGCTCGACGAGGCCGACGACATCGGCCCACAGGCGATGCGTGACGCGGCGCAGAGCGGCATCGCCCTCGGCCCAGACGACATCCGTGGGGCTCGCGACGTCCGCGGCGATCCGCAGGGCGCGCGCGAGGAACTTCTGGGCACCCGTCGTCGAGACGTCCTCCCAGTTGATGTCGTCCTCCACGGGCCCGGCGAACGCGATCGCGACACGCACGGCATCCGCTCCCGGGTCGTCCATGCTCGACGCGAACTCGACGAGGTTGCCCTTCGACTTCGACATCTTCGATCCATCGAGCAGCACCATGCCCTGGTTGATGAGGCTCGTGAAGGGCTCGGTGAAGTCGACGAGGCCCATGTCGAAGAGGACCTTTGTGATGAACCGGGCGTACAGCAGATGCAGGATCGCGTGCTCGACGCCGCCGATGTACGAGTCGACCGGGGCCCACTTGGATGCCTCGGCCGTCGGGAACGGCTCCGTCGCCCCGTTCGGGGCCAGGAAGCGGAGGAAGTACCACGAGCTGTCGACGAACGTGTCCATCGTGTCCGGGTCGCGGAGCGCCGGCTCCCCCGTCTCGGGGTCGACCGTCGTCATCCACTCGGTCGCGCCGCCCAGCGGCGACGTGCCCTTCGGCTTCAGGTCGAGACCCTTCGCGTCGGGCAGCACGACCGGCAGCTGCTCGTCGGGGACGGGCACGATGCGGCCGTCCTCGGTGTGGATCATCGGAATGGGCGTGCCCCAGAAGCGCTGGCGCGAGATCAGCCAGTCGCGCAGGCGGTAGGTCTTCGCGGCCCGACCGGTGCCCGCCGCGGTGAGCTCCTCGATCGCGCGCGCGATCGCGTTGCGCTTGGAGAGACCGTTGAGCGAACCCGAGTTGATCAGGCGCCCGTCGCCCGTCAGCGCGGTGCCGGTACGAGCGGGGTCGATCGACTCGAGGTCATCACCGATCGGCACACCGTCCTCGTCGACCTCGATGACCGGGATGGCGCCCGTGACCGGCGCCGTCGTGTCGACGACGACCTTCACCGGAAGGTCGAACGCGCGGGCGAAGTCCAGGTCGCGCTGGTCGTGAGCGGGCACGGCCATGACGGCGCCGTGACCGTAGTCGGCGAGGACGTAGTCCGCCGCCCAGATCGGCAGACGCTCGCCGTTGATCGGGTTGATCGCGAAGCGGTCGAGGAAGACACCCGTCTTGGGACGGTCGGCGGTCTGCCGCTCGATCTCGCTCGTCTTCTGCACCGTGTCGAGGTAGTCGCGGAAGCGCTGCTGCACCTCGGGCGAGGCGCCCTCGGCGAGCTCGGCAGCCAGGTCGGAGTCGGGGGCGACGACCATGAAGGTCGCACCGTGCAGCGTGTCGGGACGGGTGGAGAAGACGGTGATCTTCTCGTCGCGCCCCTCGATCTCGAAGTCGATGTCCGCACCGACCGATCGGCCGATCCAGTTGCGCTGCATCTGCAGAACCTTGTGCGGCCAGAACCCCTCGAGCTGATTCAGGTCATCGAGCAGACGGTCGGCGTACTCGGTGATCTTGAAGTACCACTGCGTCAGCTTCTTCTTGACGACCTCGTACCCGCACCGCTCGCAGTGACCGTCGACGACCTGCTCGTTGGCGAGCACCGTCTGGTCGTTGGGGCACCAGTTGACGGCACTCTGCTTGCGGTACGCGAGACCGCGCTCGAAGAGGCGCTGGAACAGCCACTGGTTCCAGCGGTAGTACTCGGGGTCGCTCGTGTGAAGCACGCGGCTCCAGTCGTAGGACGACCCGAACGCGCGGAAGCTCGTCTTGTGCTGGGCGATGTTGTTGTACGTCCACTCTCGGGGATCCGAGCCCGCACCGCCCTTGATGGCCGCGTTCTCGGCGGGCAGGCCGAAGGAGTCCCAGCCGATCGGGTTCAGGACGTTGTAGCCGCGGTGGCGCCAGAACCGCGCGACCGCGTCGACGTAGGCGTAGTTCTCGGCGTGCCCCATGTGCAGGTCGCCCGAGGGGTAGGGGAACATGCCGAGCACGTACTTGCGCGGTCGGGTGTCCTCGTCGCCGCCCGCCTTGAAGGGGTCGGCCTCCGCCCACCGGGTCTGCCACTTGGTCTGGATGGCGCGGGAGTCGAAGCTCGTCTGCTCGGGAGTCGATGCGTCGTGGGAGGTGCTGGAGGACACGGTGAACCAATCGTGCAAAGTCGGGAGGGCGCGCGAAAGCGCCGTTTCAGCCTAGCGGACCGGGACTTTCACCAGCCCGGAGGCAGGTCCGCCCCCAAGGCGCGGAGCGGTGCCCGGGCCTTGATCCCCACCTCCGCGACCTCATCCGCGCCGACGGACCCCCAGGTGATCCCCCCTCCGGCGCCGACGTACGCGCCGTCCGGATGGACCACGATCGAGCGGATGACCATGGCGAGGTCCACCCCGCCGTCGTCGCCGATCCACCCGAAGCATCCCGAGAACACCCCGCGCGGCGCGGCCTCGAGCCGGTGCAGGATCTGCATGGCCGACAGCTTCGGCGCGCCCGTCATGCTCCCCGCCGGGAACGCGGCATCCCACAGCTGGCCGACGGTCGTCCCGGGGCGCAGCCGACCCGCCACCGTGCTCACCAGTTGATGCACCGCCGGGTACGACTCCACCTCGAGCAGCCGTTCCGCCGCCACCGACCCGGGGACGCAGACCCGCTGCAGGTCGTTGCGCATCAGATCGACGATCATCACGTTCTCGGCCTGCTCCTTGACGCTGGCGCGCAGGTCCGCCGCGAGAGCCGTGTCGCGCTCCGCCTCCGCGGATCGCGGGCGCGTTCCCTTGATGGGGCGAGTGCGGACGATCCCGTCGTCCACGGCGAGGAACTGCTCCGGCGACGCGCTCGCGAGCGCCCACCCGCCGCTGCGGAGGAACCCGCCGTGGTGGGCGGGCGTCGCGGCGCGCAGCCGCAGGTAGGTGTGCACGGGATCGACGGATGCCGCCGTCTCGAACCGCGTCGTCAGGCACAGCTGATACGCGCGCCCCTCGCGGATCTCGTCCCGGCACTGCTCGATGAGTTCCGCGTACTCCCCCGGCTCGTGGCGCACGGTGACCTCGACCTGTGGAGCAGGACCGACCGACGGCAGCGGCGACTCGGCGACCGATTCGACTTCGGACACGAACGCGGCCAACTGATCGGCCGGGGCGAAGGCGAGGACACGACGCGAGGAGTGGTCGAACCCGAGCATCCGCTCGACGCGCAGCCAGAGTTCTTCCGGGCCCGCGTCGACCGCGGCCGGCGCACCCGCCCGGGCCGCCGCGGCGTCGTACCCGGCCCATCCGACCCAGCCGCCGCGGAACGGCCCCGCGGCGCGGTCACCGCTGCCCGCGACGATCACGTCGCGTGGAGAGGACGACGGGATGCCGCTGCCCACCCAGCTCCATCCGTCGGACGCGTCCGGACCGGCGTCGAGCCAGAAGGCGTCGCCCGCCGCGAACAGCCCCGTGAACGCGACCGCAGGATCGACCCACCCCGAGAGGACGCGGTGCGGCAGGTCACTCGACATCCCTTCAGGGTAGACGGCGGATAATCTGAGGTCGTGAACGAGATCCTCGACTGGTTGCTCGGCACCGTTCAGGCTGTCGACCCGGTCGTGCGGACGATCGTCGCCGGCGTCGCCATGATGCTCGAGACGAGCGTTCTGGTCGGTCTGATCGTCCCCGGCGACTCGATCGTGATCGTCGCCGGCACGGCGGTCGACACCTTCCCCGAGGGCGCGTGGCTCGTCGCGGCGGTCCTCATCGGAGCGTTGGCGGGCGAGAGCATCGGTTTCGCGCTGGGCCGCTGGCTGGGTCCCCGCATCCGCTTCTCCCGCGTCGGCCGGCTCATCGGTGAGCGCAACTGGGCGCGCGCTGAGCTGTACCTGCGGCGGCGGGGCGGGCCGGCGATCTTCCTGTCGCGGTTCCTGCCGGTCCTGCACTCCCTGGTACCGCTGACGGTCGGGATGAGCGGCTTCGCCTACCGGCGGTTCCTCGCCTGGACCGTGCCCGCGTGCGCCGTGTGGTCCGTCGCCTACGTATCGGTGGCGGCGGCGGCCGCCGAAGGCTACCGCGAGCTCTCCGACAACCTGCACTACGCGGGGTACCTGTTCGTCGGCGTGATCGCGGCGTTCCTCCTGCTGGTCTACGTCGCGAAGCGCTTCATCAGCGCGCGCGAGGCCCGTCACCTCGCCGAGGAGGAGCCCGCCGGGGTCGACGCCGACGACGTGAAAGACTGAAGCGATGGCTTCCCCCGCTTCGCCCCCGATGAAGGTGCTCTGGCTCGCGCGCTTGGAGTACAGGTTCCACGCGTGGCGCGAGAAACGCGCCCGCGCACGCGGGCGGACGGCGACCGTCGCCGCGTTCCCGGGGTACGGGAGCACCCAGTGGGTGCGGGTGCTCGGCAGGGTCCTCATCCCCCCGAAGGACAAGAGGCGCGAACGCGGCGATTACGCGGGCGTGCGCGGATGGCGCAGCTTCGCATCGGTCCCGGTTGCACACGCGACGGTCACCGTCACCGTGAACGGTGTGCCGCACGAGGTCACCGCCGACCGCGGCGGCGTGATCGACGCCGTCCTGCCCGCCACGCTGCCGCCCGGATGGCAGACGGTCACGATGCGGGTCGAGGAGGCCGAGCCCGTCGAGGCGCGCGTGTTCGTGGTCGGGGACGACATCCGATTCGGCATCATCTCGGACGTGGACGACACCGTCATGGTGACGGCCCTCCCCCGCCCCTTCGTGGCGGCGTGGAACTCCTTCGTCCTCAACGAGCACGCCCGGCAGCCGGTGCCCGGCATGGCCGTGCTGCTCGAACGGCTCGCCCGCGAGAACCCCGGGTCGCCGGTCCTGTACCTGTCGACGGGAGCCTGGAACGTCGCGCCGACGCTCGTCCGGTTCCAGCGGCGGCACTTGTTCCCGATGGGCGCGATGCTCCTCACCGACTGGGGGCCGACGCACGACCGCTGGTTCCGCAGCGGCAAGCTGCACAAGCAGGAGAGCCTTCGCCGGTTGGCCGACGAGTTCCCCGACATCGACTGGCTCCTCATCGGCGACGACGGGCAGCACGACGATGAGATCTATACGCAGTTCACGATCCAGCATCCCGAACAGGTCGCGGCGGTCGCGATCCGGCGGCTGACACCGGCGGAAGCGGTCCTCGCGGGTGGCCGCACGGCGGTCGACGATCACAGCGCCGCCGGGGTGCCGTGGGTGACCGGCGATGACGGGGCGGAACTGCTGGAACGGTTGACGGACGTCGACATCGTCCGCGATGTCCCCCCCTCCTCCTAGGCTGTCCGACATGTGTGGTCGCTTCGTCGTCGCGAATGTCGCTTCCGAGCTCGTCGGCGTGCTGCGCGTCGACGTCGAGAGCGACGACCTCCCGGCGCCGTCCTACAACATCGCTCCCACGGCGCAGGTCGCGATCGTCCTCGACTCGGCCAAGACCGATCCGCCCACGCGGCGCCTCGAGCCGGCGCGGTGGGGTCTCGTGCCGTCGTGGGCGAAGGACGTCAAGGTGGGTGCGCGGGCGTTCAACGCGCGTTCCGAGGAACTCGAGGACAAGCCGATGTTCCGGCAGGCCCTCATCAAGCGCCGCGCGATCGTGCCGGCGACGGGCTACTACGAGTGGCAGACCACCGACGAGGGCAAGACGCCCTACTTCATCCACCCCGCCGACGGCTCGCCCCTGCTGTTCGCCGGGCTTTACGAATGGTGGAAGGATCCCGCGAAGGCCGAGGACGATCCGAGCCGCTGGCTGCTCTCGTTCACCATCCTCACGCGCGCCGCCATCGATCCGCTCGGCTCCATCCACGATCGGATGCCGCTGTTCCTCGATGCCGACTTCGCCGACGCCTGGCTCGACACCGAGGTCGACAACGTGGGCGACCTGCTCGACGCGGCCGTCGACGCCGCGGACCAGGTGGTCGCCGGCCTGACCGACCATGTCGTCTCGAACGCCGTCGGGAACGTCCGCAACGACTCGCCCGACCTCATCGAGCCCGTCTGACCCGCTCGTGACGACCGCCACCGCGACCGTGCTCGACCGGTCCGATTGGACCGAGCGGATGCGGGCGCACGCCGCCCGCACGGATGCGCTCACCGCCGGGCGCCGTCAGCGGGCGGCGCGCGGCGAGACGCATCCCGTCGACGACTTCCTGTACACGTACTACTCGTACAAACCCTCCCTGCTGCGGCGGTGGCATCCCGGGCGGGACGTCGCGCTCGACGACGCGGCCGACGCACCCCACGCGGCCTGGCGGTGGTACCGCGCCGAGGGCGGCGTCGTCGGCGCGGACACCGAGGCGTTCCTCACCGAGAAACGCCCGCTCGTCCGAGCGATCCGCGGCATCCTCGCGGGCGCCCTGGGACGCACGGCATCGTATGGCTGCTTCGGCATGCACGAGTGGGCGATGGTGTACCGCGACCGGGACACGCGGCATCCGGTCCCCCTCCGACTCGGCGCGGAAGGGACGGATGCCGTCGTCGAGGCGCACGATGTGCGGTGCACGCACATCGACGCGTTCCGGTTCTTCACGCCCGACGCCGTGCCCCGCAACCGCTTCGCCCCGACGCGGGAGACGCAGCCGCAGATGGAACAGCCGGGATGTCTGCACGCAGGCATGGATCTCTACAAGTGGGCCGTGAAACTGGGGCCGCTCGTGCCCGGCGAGTTGATGCTCGATGCGTTCGAGCTCGCGCGCGACATCCGGGAACTCGACATGCGTGCGTCGCCCTACGATCTGACCGGGTGGGGGTACAGCGCGGTCCCCGTCGAGACACCCGAAGGGAAGGCGGACTACGTCGCCGCCCAGCGCGAGTTCACGGCGAGGGCGCAGCCGATCCGTGCGGCGCTCCTCGCACGGATCGGCTGACCCCGGTCTCACCCGAGCTCGACGCGCGCCGCCGGGTTGTTGAGGACGACGATCGGCGTGATCGGCGAGAGCCCCGCGGCCACGATCCTCGCCCGGTCGAAGCGCACCAGCGGCTCACCCGCCGTCACGCGCCGACCGGCGGTCACGAGTGTCTCGAATCCGTCGCCCTCCATCGCGACGGTGTCGATCCCGACGTGGATCAGCAGCTCCGTCCCGTCGTCGAGGCGCAGACCGATCGCGTGCCCGGTCGGGAACACGCTCTCGACGCGGCCATCAGCGGGCGCCGAGATCACGTCGCCCGTCGGGTCCATCGCGACTCCCGGCCCCATCGTCCCGCCGGCGAACATCTCATCGGGGACCTCCGACAGCGCCAGCACGCGCCCGGCCACCGGCGGGCGCAGCCGGACGAGATCCGGAGCCTGCGTCGCCTGTGCGACAGCGGTGCCGGTCGTGGGTGCGGGCGCCGCCGACACGGCGCGACCCGCCAAAACGTCCTCCATCGCGTCCTTCACGAACTGCACGTTCAATCCGTAGACGACCTGGACGGAGTGCCCACCCGGCTTGATCGTCCCCGCCGCACCGGCGCGCTTGAGGGCGGCGTCGTCGACCCGCGCGACGTCAGCGATCTCCATGCGCAGACGCGTCGCGCAATTGTCGAGCTCGACGATGTTCTCGCGACCGCCCAGGGCCTCGACGAACCGCTCCGCCGTCGCATGGAAGTCGCCGCGCGGCGCGGCATCCGTCCCCTCGTCCTCCAGCGCGTCGTCGTCCTCGCGACCGGGCGTCTTGAGATCGAACCGTCGGATGATCCAGCGGAAGACCACGAAGTAGATCGCGAACCAGATCGGTCCCATGATCAGGATGATCCAGGGGTTCTCGGCGAGCGGATTCGCCCACCCCAGGACGAGGTCGATGAATCCGCCCGAGAAGCCGAAGCCCATGCGCACCGGGAGGATCGCCGAGACGAACAGCGAGATGCCCATGAACACCGCGTGGATGAGGTACAGCCACGGCGCGAGGAACATGAACGAGAACTCGAGCGGCTCGGTGACGCCGACGAAGAACGACGAGATGGCTCCCGAGAGCAGGATGCCGGCGGCCACCTTGCGCCGGGTCGTCTTGGCGGTCACGTACATCGCGAGCGCCGCGCCGGGCAGGCCGAACATCATGATGGGGAAGAAGCCCGTCATGTACTGCCCGGTGACGCCATAGACACCGTCCCCGCCGGAGCCCTGCAGGAAGTTGTTGAGGTCGTTGATGCCCGCGACGTCGAACCAGAACACGGAGTTGAGCGCGTGGTGCAACCCGAGCGGGATGAGCAGCCGGTTGAAGAATCCGTAGATACCGGCGCCCACCGGCCCCAGCGTGACGATCCACTCGCCGAAACCGACGAGGCCTCCGTAGACGAACGGCCACACGAACATGAGCACGATCGCGAGGACCAGCGAGAGCCCGGCGGTGACGATCGCGACGGAGCGCTTGCCCGAGAAGAACGACAGCGCGTCCGGCAGCTTCGTGTCCTTGAAGCGGTTGTAGCACCACGCCCCGATCAGGCCGCAGATGATGCCGACGAACACGTTCTGGATCTTCGTGAACGCGGGGTCGACGTCCTCGACCGCGGCTCCGGTGAGGGCCGCCATCGTGGCCGGGCGCAGCATGGTCGTCACGGTGAGCCACGAAACGAGGCCGGCGAGGGCGGAGGTGCCGTCGGACTTCTTCGCCATCCCGATCGAGACACCGACGGCGAACAGCAGCCCCAGGTTGTCCAGGAGCGCGCCGCCGGCCGCGCTCAGGAACGCGGAGCCGATGTTGTCGGCGCCGCCGTTGGCGTTCTTGATCCAATAGCCGATGCCGGACAGGATCGCGGCGACGGGAAGGACGGCCACCGGCAGCATGAGCGACCGGCCGAGCCTCTGGAAGAACTTCATCGTTTCTCCGTTCTCAGCTCCGCGAGGGCGGAGCCAGGCACGAGGTTACTCACCGCGAGCGTCGAACGTCAGAGGGCACGCGGTCGGCATCGACGCCGACGTCAAGCCCTCGACCCTCGTCGCCTGCGCCGCGAGACTGGCGGAGTCGAAAGGATCATCGTGAGCGCTGACAGCACCTCGCACTCCCCCGAGCTCGACCGCTTCATCGGCGGTGAACAGGAGGGCCTCCCGCCCGCCCCCGAGGGCGCATCCGACAACGGGGCGGCCGTCGACCCCGACGAGCGGTTCCACGTCCCCGAGGACGGTGACCTCACCGTCGATGCGCAGCTCGCGCAGGACGACCCGGACTCAGACGACGGGCTCTGATACCTCCCGGCTCGACGCGACGGGCGAGCGCCAGACCAGGACGGCGACGACCCCTGCCAGGATGACGGCGGTCAACGCGATCGGGACGGGGATGATGCTGAAGAACACGGCTGCGTAGCTGATCACGCCGTCGAGGACGCGATCCTCCGCGAGCGTGAGGTGGAGCTGATCCGCCGAGATGCTCACCGCGACGACGAACACGAGATCGAAAAGCAACTTGAGAGAGGATGCCGCCCGCCCCGGCTCGTGCGGATCGCGCGGCCTCATCAGGATCAGCCGTAGCGTCGAGGGCAGGGGAGTGTTCATCGGGTTCCCCGGGTCATGCGCACCATGGTGGCATCCCGCCCGTCACGGGCCCGGCAAATCACGACAGCCGTTGACGTGTCGTTCGCACGTCCCACCGGTACGGCCCCGCTCGCCGAGCCCAGGTGTTACGGGTGCTGAGGCCCGAAAGGACGACGAAAAGCGCGGAGGACGAGCCAGAAGGTGAGAGTACCGACGAGCGCCACCGCAGCAACGAAGATCGCAACGGTGCCCCCGTTGCCGAAAAAGCCGGCGACGGCGAGACCGACACTGGCCGGGACGAGATTCGCGAGGAATGCAGCAGTCAACGGTGCGGAATCGCCGTCACCCTTGTCCGCGAGCAGCAGCACGATGATGAAGGCGACCAACCCACCGGCGGAGTGCAGCGCGAAGAAGTACCCGATGAGCTCCCCATTCGTCGCGAAAGGGTTGAGCTCCGGCTGCGGGATCCAAACGGCTCTGATCGCCGCGAGGGCGGACAGTATGAGGACCGCGGCGAACAGAGCCAGGATCATCTTCATCTGGGTCGACGTGCGCTCCACGGGTTCCTCCTGCGGCCGGTGCCATGCGCTCACCATCTCATGCCCAGGGTGGACGCCCACCTTTCCGCGAAACACAAAAACCCCGGCGAACCGGGGTGTTTGGTGGACCTGAGGGGACTCGAACCCCTGACCCCCTGCATGCCATGCAGGTGCGCTACCAGCTGCGCCACAGGCCCTTGGTCGCCGCTCGCGGCAACTCATTCAGCTTACTACACGCCGAGGAGTGCTCTGAACACGAGGCGACATCGTCACTCGCTCGGAGTCGGCTCCGCGATCGCCACAGGGATGACCGGGCAGTCCTTCCACAGGCGCTCGAGCCCGTAGAAGACCCGCTCCTCCTCGTGGAAGACGTGCACGACGAGGTCGCCGAAGTCCAGCAGCACCCAACGCGACTCGTCGCGCCCTTCGCGGCGCAGACGCTTCTGCCCGGCCTCGAGCATCTTGTCCTCGACCTCGTCGGCGATGGCGGCAACATTGCGCTCGCTGTTTCCCGTCACGAGGAGGAACGCGTCGATGAGCGGGAGCGGACCGGAGACGTCGAAGGCGACGAGATCCGTGCCGCCCTTGCTGTCGGCGGCGGAGGCGGCCACCTGGACGAGTTCGTGCGTGTGCTCTGCAGCGACCATCAGAAACTTCCGTTCACAAGGATGAGGACGAGCACTGTCGCGATGGCGAGCCCGAGGGCTCCGGCGCAGATCGCGAGTGTCATCATGAGGCGGCTGCCCTTTTCGGGCGCCGGGGGGCGGATGATGTCATCCGCACTCTTGATCGTACTGATCGCGGCCGACGCGGCGATCGGGGTGGGCGACGACGCCGGCGGGAGTTCCCCGTCCATGAGGGCGGCGTCGGCATCCTTCCCGTCGGAGACCCCGGGGGCTCCACCGGTCGAGCCGAACGTGTCGGGCAGCTGGTAGCTGCCCGTGATGATCAACTCACCGGTACCGAGGATCGGGACCGACAGCGAGCCGGTGTCGGGCGTCTGCGACAGGATGAGGGCGTTCGGCGCGGAGGCGGACCCGCTCCCTCCCCGGGTCAGCAGGTGGTCGAACGACGGCGGCAGTTCGACGTGCGCCGCCCCGTCCTCGAGCAGCTGCGCGCCGAGATCGGGCGCGACGACGCGCGCCGGCTCCTGCTCCTCGTCGTGCGCCTCCGTCTCCTTGCGCTCCGCGGGTTCGGCGGCGGCGGCGTCGGCCGGTTCGTCGGCTCCCGCCTCTGCGGGCGCGTCGTCCTGTGCGCGCTCCTCCTCGGCGAGATTCTCGTGCTCCGCAGACTCGTCGCCGTGGGCCGCGGGCTCCTCGTCGTCGACATCGTGCGCGTCCTCGTCGACATCGTGCGCGACCTCGTCGACGGCTCCGTGCGCGTCCTCGTCGACGGCTCCGTGCAGCGGCTCGGCCTCGATCTCGTCCGCGGGCTCATCGACAGCAGGCTCGTCCGCCGCTGCAGGCTCCTCGAGGTGTTCGATGTCCTCGGCGTCGACGACGTCGGGAGCATCCTCGGGCGCCTCATCTCCGGCGTCGGCCTCGGTCTCCGAGGTGGGGACGTCGCCGGTGTCGGTCGGGATCACCTCGACGGTGCCGGTGCGCAGCTTCT
Source organism: Microbacterium sp. NPDC079356 (assembly GCF_049545465.1). Classification (NCBI taxonomy): domain Bacteria; kingdom Bacillati; phylum Actinomycetota; class Actinomycetes; order Micrococcales; family Microbacteriaceae; genus Microbacterium; species Microbacterium sp. NPDC079356. Next base: position 752,761 of record NZ_JBMWDN010000001.1, read on the forward strand.
CCAGCAGACGCGCCTGTCGCCGCGTGACGGGACGCGCGTCCGGGTCGAGGTCGGAGAGACCGTCGAGCGCGATCGGCGTCCGCTCGGGCGCGACCTCGGCTTCGTGGGCGGCGGCCGCCTCGGCCGCTTCCTCCGCGGCGGCATCCGACATCTCGGCATCCGCCTGCGCCTGCTCGGGGGTGATGATGGGCGTGGATGCCGTGTTGCGCAGCTCGCGCAGTTGGCGCCGGGTGAGCGGCGGAGTGCTCGGCTGGTCAGGTGTGCTCATGCCTTGCTCCGATACAGGTGATGCTTCGCGATGTATTGGACGACGCCATCCGGGACGAGGTACCAGACGGGGTGTCCACGGCTCACGCGAGCGCGGCAGTCGGTGGAGGAGATCGACAGGGCGGGGATCTCGAGCTTGCTGACGTCCTCAGCCGGCAGCCCGTCGACGCTGAGCGTGTGCCCCGGACGCGACACCGCCACGAAGTGCGCGAGCTCCCACAGCTCGGCGACGTCGCGCCATCCGAGGATCTGCGCGATGGCGTCGGCCCCGGTGATGAAGAAGAGGTCGGCGTCGGGCCGCTGCGCCTTGAGGTCCCGCAGGGTGTCGATCGTGTAGGTCGCCCCGGTCCGGTCGACGTCGACGCGGCTCACGGTGAACATCGGGTTGGATGCCGTCGCGATGACGGTCATCAGATACCGGTGCTCCGCCGAGGAGACGCCCGACTTCTGCCATGGCTGACCGGTCGGGACGAAGATGACCTCGTCGAGATCGAACGACTGAGCGACCTCGCTCGCCGCCACGAGGTGGCCGTGATGGATCGGGTCGAACGTGCCGCCCATCACACCGATACGCGGTGCGCGCGTGGTTGCCATGGACACGGCCTCAGTGGTGGCCGTGGCCCGCCTGCTGCACGGGGTTCTTCGCGGCGTACGCCTCGGCCTTGTGCGCGTGGCGGTTCGCCACGTTGCGGTACGACACCGACACGAGCGCGAGCAGCAGGAAGAGCACGAAGGCCACCACACCGTAGACGAAGGTCGTGGCCATGACGTTGCCGCCCTGGTGCTCGGCCTCCGCCGCAGCGGAAACGATGGTCGTCGCGAGATTCATTCGGGCTCCGTTCGAGGGGTCGGGTGCAGGAACAGTTTAGGTGGTCAGGAGCGGATCTGCCCGGCGCCCCGCGCCAGCCACTTGGTGGTCGTCAGCTCCGGGAGGCCCATGGGGCCCCGCGCGTGGAGCTTCTGCGTCGAGATGCCCACCTCAGCGCCGAAGCCGAACTCGCCGCCGTCGGTGAAACGGGTCGACGCGTTGACCATGACGACCGCGGCATCCACCTCGGCGAGGAACCGCTCCGCGGCCGCGTCGTCGGCCGTGATGATCGACTCGGTGTGCTGTGTCGAGTAGCGCCGGATGTGCGCGAGGGCCTCGTCGAGGTCGTCGACGACACGCACCGAGATGTCGAGGCTCATGTGCTCGGTCGCCCAGTCGGCCTCCGTCGCGGGGACCACATCGGCCGCCAGTGCCGCGGTGGCGTCGTCGCCGTGGACGGTGACCCCCTGGGCCTGCAGAGCGGCCACCACGGGCGGCACGAGGCGCTCGGCGGCGCCCCGATGCACCAGCAGAGTCTCGACGGCGTTGCATACGCTGGGGCGCTGCACCTTCGCGTTGACGGCGATGTCGGTCGCCCACTCGAGCGGAGCCGATTCGTCGAGGACGATGTGCACGACGCCCGCACCGGTCTCGATGACCGGCACCGACGACTCCGTGACGACCGTCTCGATCAGCTGCGCGCTGCCGCGCGGGACGAGGACGTCGACGAGTCCGCGGGCGCGCATGAGCGCCCGCGCGCCGTCCCGACCGAAGTCGTCGACGGTCTGGATGGCCTCGGGGTCGACGCCGGCCTCGGCGAGGGCGCCGCGCATGACGGCGATGAGGGCCGCGTTCGAGGACTGCGCAGCGCTCCCGCCGCGAAGGACCACGGCGTTGCCCGACCGCAGCGCGAGGGCGGCGATGTCGACGGTCACGTTGGGGCGGGCCTCGTAGATCGAGCCGATCACCCCGAACGGGACGGACACCTTCTGCAGGTGCAATCCGTTGGGCAGGACGCGCTCATCGAGCACGCGACCCACGGGGTCAGGGAGCTCGGCGACGTCGCGCACGGCGGCAGCGAGGGCGCGCACCCGCTGATCGTCGAGCGTCAACCGATCGAGCAGGCCGGTCGAGAGGCCGTCGGCGCGGCCGCGCGCCAGGTCCTCGGCGTTGGCGGCGACGATGGGCGCGATGTTCGCCTCGATCGCGGCGGCGATCGAGCGCAGGAGGTCGGCCTTGGCGGCATCCGTCAACAGACCCAGGGACCGGGACGCGGTGCGCGCCGCGTGCATGCGCTCCTGGGGGGTGGTCGCGGTGATCGTCATCCGCCAAGTCTAGAGCGGACGGATGCCGCCGCTCCCCCCGTGTCAGGCCTCGGGAACCCGCACGGACCCGGTGATCGACGGCGCGGCCGGATGCGGGTTCGGCGCGAACCACGTGCCCACCTCGTCGCCGCGGAGCGCCGCGTGCACGAGATCGGCGCTCGTGACGAGCACCGCGATCCCCGCAGCGGACGCGAGCCGGGCCGCCGACACCTTCGTGGCCGCTCCCCCGGTGCCGACGCTGTTCACGACGACGGAGCCGAACTGGTACCCGGCGAGGTCGTCACCGAAGTCGACGCGCGTGATGGGGACGGCGCCGGGCTCGTCGGGCGGGCGGGTGTAGAGCGTCTCGATGTCGCTCAGCAGCACGAGTGCGTCGGCCCCGATCAGCTGGGCGACGAGGGCGGCGAGCCGGTCGTTGTCGCCGAAGCGGATCTCGTGGGTCGCGACGGTGTCGTTCTCGTTGACGATCGGCAGGATCCGCAGACCCAGCAATCGCTCCATCGCGCGTCGCGCGTTCGAGCGGTGCGTCGGGTTCTCGAGGTCGCCCGCCGTCAGCAGGACCTGACCCGCGACGATCTCGAACGGGCGCAGCGCCTCCTGGTAGCGGTAGATGAGGACGTTCTGCCCCACCGCGGCGGCCGCCTGCTGCGTGGCGAGGTCGCTCGGACGCGCGTCGAGGAGCAGGAACGGCATGCCGGTGGCGATGGCGCCGGAGGAGACCAGCACGACCTCGGTGCCGCGCGCGTGCGCCTCGGCGAGGGCATCGACGATCGGTCCGATCTTGCCGGCGTTCTCACCGCTGATCGAGGACGACCCGACCTTCACCACGACACGGCGTGCGCCGGCGAGGCCCGCGCGGTCCTGCAGCGTCACGACGCGTCCTCGTCCTCCCCGCGGGCCGCGAGGCGCTCGGACTCGAGCTCGGCGCGGGCCTCGGCCTTCGCATCCATCCGCTCGTGATAGCGGTCACGGCGCTGGGACGTCGTCCGACGCGGGTTCAGATCGAGTCGGGGGTCGGTGCCGCGCGGCGCGGTCATGAGCTCGGCCGCGGACCCGAGGGACGGGTGCCAGTCGAACACGATGCCGTCACCGGGGCCGATCACGACCGTCGACCCGGCCTGCGCGCCGGCCTTGAAGAGGCCGTCCTCGACGCCCAGCTTCTCGAGGCGGTCCGCCAGGAATCCGACGGCCTCCTCGTTCTGGAAGTCGGTCTGCTGCACCCACCGCACCGGCTTGTCGCCGAGGATGCGGAAGATGTTGCCGTACGTGCCGCCCTCGACGCGGATCTCGAAGTCCTTCGTCGATCCCTTCGGGCGGATCACGACGCGCTCCGGCGCGGGCGCGGCAGCGAGGGCCGCGCGGTGCTCCTCGACGATCTCGCCGAGCGCGAAGGTCAGCTGACGCAGACCGTCGCGGCTGACGGTCGAGATGTCGAACACGCGGAAGCCGCGCGCTTCGAGCTCGGGCCGGACGAGGTCGGCGAGGTCCTTCGCCTCGGGGACGTCGAGCTTGTTGAGTGCGACGAGCTGCGGACGCTCCAGCAGGGGCACCTGGCCCTCGGGCACGGGGTAGGCCCCGAGCTCGGCGAGGATCACGTCGAGGTCGCTGAGGGGATCGCGACCGGGCTCGAGCGTCGCGCAGTCGAGGACGTGCACGAGCGCCGTGCAGCGTTCGACGTGACGCAGGAACTCGAGTCCCAGACCCTTGCCCTCACTGGCACCCTCGATGAGGCCGGGCACGTCGGCGACGGTGTACCGCGCATCGCCGGCCTGGACGACCCCGAGGTTCGGGTGGAGCGTCGTGAACGGGTAGTCGGCGATCTTGGGCCGCGCGGCGGAGATCGCCGCGATCAGGCTCGACTTGCCGGCGGACGGGAAGCCCACGAGGGCGACGTCGGCGACCGTCTTCAGCTCGAGGTGGACATCGCCCTCCCAGCCGGGCGTGCCGAGTAGCGCGAAGCCGGGGGCCTTGCGCTTGGGGTTCGCGAGCGCCGCGTTGCCGAGACCGCCCTGCCCGCCCGGCGCGACCACGAAGCGGATGCCGGGGGTCGCCATGTCGATGAGGGTTTCACCGTTGTCGTCTTTGACGACCGTGCCGACGGGGACGGTGAGCTCGAGGGGCTCGCCGTTCGCGCCGGAGCGGTGGTCACCCATGCCGAACCCGCCGTTGCCGGCCGAGCGGTGCGGCGAGTGGTGGTACGACAGGAGCGTCGTCACCTGCGGGTCGGAGACGAGGACGATGTCACCGCCGTGCCCGCCGTTGCCGCCATCGGGGCCGGCGAGCGGCTTGAACTTCTCGCGCTTGACAGAGACGCAGCCGTTGCCGCCCTTGCCCGCGCGCAGATGCAGCGTCACGCGGTCGACGAACGTCACCATGCGATGTCTCCTATCAGGGGAAAAGACGAGGGGCGGGCCGTAGCCCGCCCCTCGTGAAGGATTGCGTCCGATTACTCGGCGACCGACACGATGTTGACGACCTTGCGGCCGCCCTTCGTGCCGAACTCGACCGCGCCCGCGGCCAGCGCGAACAGCGTGTCGTCGCCACCGCGGCCGACACCGGCGCCCGGGTGGAAGTGGGTGCCGCGCTGACGGACGATGATCTCGCCGGCGAGGACCTGCTGGCCGCCGAAACGCTTCACGCCGAGGCGCTGTGCGTTGGAGTCACGACCGTTACGGGTGGAGCTTGCGCCCTTTTTGTGTGCCATCTCTCGTGTCCTCTCGGCTTCTTACTTGATGCCGGTGATCTTGACGCGCGTGAGGTCCTGGCGGTGGCCCTGGCGCTTCTTGTAGCCGGTCTTGTTCTTGAACTTCTGGATGACGATCTTCGGGCCGCGCTCCTCGCCGAGGACCTCGGCGGTGACCTTGACCTTCGCGAGCTTGTCGGCGTCGGTCGTCACGGCGTCGCCGTCGACGAACAGGACGGCGGGGAGCTCGATCTTGTCGCCGACCTTCGCCGCCTGACGGTCGAGGACGACGATGGTGCCGACCTGGACCTTCTCCTGACGGCCACCGGCGCGCACAACTGCGTAAACCACTTCACACCTTGTTTCTTCTGTGGAGCGCTCGGCTCCGATTGTCTGATGAGACTGGAAGTCGTGGTGCGGAAGCCAGGCTCTGCGTCGCAACTGCCTGCGACACGTGACGCACCAAGGAGCCAGAATACCCGATCGCCGCAGTCAGGGCAAAAGCGCGGCCCGGCGCGCCGCGGCCGGTCCCCCTCGCGCGGTGCGGTCATATGATCGGCGGATGGCCATCCTCGTCGACTCCGCGATGTGGCCGGCGCACGGCAGGCTCTGGGCCCACATGGTGTCGGACAACGACCTCGACGAGCTCCACGCCTTCGCGGCGACCCACGGCATCCCGCCCCGCGCCTTCGACCGCGACCATTACGACGTCCCCGAGGACGCGATCGACCGCCTCGTGGCGGGCGGCGCGGAACGCGTGAGTGCGCACGACCTGGTCCGTCGGCTGATCGCCTCGGGACTGCGCGTCACCGCCCGCGAGCGCCGCGGACGGTGACGTGCGCGTTCAGTCCTCGGTCGGGGTCTGGACGGGCGTGCCGGTCAGCGCGGCGGTCGTCACGCGACGACGCGCGCGCCCCTGACCGGGCGCCTTCGGCTCGGGCAGCGCCTCGAGCACCGAGTCGAGCAGGCGGTCGGCGTCGGTCTTGGCGGGCTCCGCCTTCTTGCGGCGCGGGCGCTTGGGCCGCTCGGGACGCTCAGCGACGGGCTCCTCCGCGACGACGGCGGCGGGCTCCTCGTGCGGCTGGATGGTGGATGCCGCGATCTGCGCGAGCGCGGACTTCACACCCTCGGTGATCACGTGCGTGCCGCCGGGTGCCGGTGCGGCGGCGGCGCCGTTCTGCGCCGGCGCGGAGCCGCCGTTCTGACGCGGGCGCCGGTTGTTGCCGTTGCCGTTGCCCCCGCCCGACGAAGTGCGGTGCTTGACGACCGGGTCGTGGTGCACGATGACGCCGCGACCGGCGCACACCTCGCACGCCTCACTGAAGGTCTCGAGCAGCCCGAGGCCGATCTTCTTGCGGGTCATCTGCACGAGGCCGAGCGAGGTGACCTCGGCGACCTGGTGCTTCGTCCGGTCGCGGCTCAGGCACTCGACGAGGCGGCGCAGGACGAGGTCGCGGTTGGACTCGAGCACCATGTCGATGAAGTCGACGACGATGATGCCGCCGATGTCGCGCAGCCGCAGCTGGCGGACGATCTCCTCCGCAGCCTCGAGGTTGTTCTTGGTGACGGTCTCCTCGAGGTTGCCGCCCGTGCCGACGAATTTGCCGGTGTTGACGTCGACGACCGTCATGGCCTCGGTGCGGTCGATGACGAGCGATCCGCCGGAGGGCAGCCACACCTTGCGGTCGAGCGCCTTCTCGATCTGCTCCGTCACGCGGAACACGTCGAACGGGTCCTGCTCCCCCTCGTACTTCTCGATGCGCTCGAGCAGGTCGGGGGCGACGCCCGTGAGGTAGGACGTGATCGTCTGGTACGCCTCATCCCCCTGGATGAGCATCTTGCGGAAGTCCTCGTTGAAGACGTCGCGGACGATCTTGACGAGCAGGTCGGGCTCGGAGTGCAGGAGCGCGGGCGCCTGGCCCGTCTGAGCCTGCGTGCTGATGTGCTCCCACTGCGAGGTGAGGCGCTGCACGTCGCGGGTGAGCTGCTCCTCGGTGGCTCCCTCCGCCGCGGTGCGCACGATGACGCCCGAGGACTCCGGGAGGACCTCCTTGAGGATCTTCTTGAGGCGGGCGCGCTCGGTGTCGGGGAGCTTGCGCGAGATGCCGTTCATCGCTCCGCCGGGCACGTACACGAGGTAGCGGCCGGGGAGCGAGATCTGGCTGGTCAGTCGCGCACCCTTGTGGCCGACGGGGTCCTTGGTGACCTGCACGAGGACGCGGTCGCCGGACTTGAGGGCGAGTTCGATCCGGCGCGGCTGGTTGCCGGTCTCGACGGCATCCCAGTCCACCTCGCCCGAGTACAGCACGGCGTTGCGACCGCGACCGATGTCGACGAAGGCCGCCTCCATGCTGGGGAGCACGTTCTGCACGCGGCCGAGATAGACGTTGCCGATGAGGGAGGCATCCTGGTTGCGCGCGACGTAGTGCTCGACGAGGACGTTGTCCTCGAGCACGGCGATCTGGATGCGGCCGCCGCGCGAACGAACGATCATGTCGCGGTCGACCGACTCGCGGCGCGCGAGGAACTCCGCCTCGGTGACGACGGCGCGCCGACGGCCCGCCTCGCGTCCGTCGCGGCGACGCTGCTTCTTGGCCTCGAGGCGCGTCGAGCCCTTGATGCGCTGCGGCTCGGTGATGACCTCGACGACGCGACGACGCGGCGCCGCCGGCTCGTCGTTCTGTTCGGACGTGTTGCCGCCGCCGCGCCGGCGGTTGCGGCGACGCGATCCCCCGGATGCCTCGGCTCCGGCGTCGTCGCGGTCGTCACGATCGTCGCGCGACAGGGCAGGGAGCGGGGCGACCTCGGGGGCGTAGAAGTGCAGCGCGGTCGACACCGCGGAGACGAACCGCTCCGGGAGCAGACCGAGGCTCACGGCGGTGGGGATCGCGGGGGCGGCGGGCTCTTCCGGTGCCGCCGGCGCTTCCGCCGCGGGCGTCTCGGTCACGGGCTCCTCCTCCGCGGGCGCCTCCTCCGCGGGCGCGTCCTCGGTCGGCTCGGCGGGCTGCGACTCCGCCTCGACGGGCTGACCGGTCTCGGTCCCGCCGTCGGCGTCGTGAGGCGTCAGAACGCCCTCGGTCGCATCGGATGCTGTCGTGTCGTTCGTCTCATCTGCCATCTCTGGCTTACTCCCAGCCGACGGCTCCGCGTGCCGTCCGGCGAAAATCGGGCGGCTCCGCTCCGGTCTCGGAGGTGTGCCGCGAACTCATCTGGTCTGCAGCCGATCCCCGCACTCGCGGCGGGGTGATGCTGCGCGGGCGTTGCTCGCCCGAAGTCTTCTGGTGACATCCTGGCGGCGCGGCCGCGGGGACGTCGACCCCCATTATCCCACTTCCCGAGCCGGAGCCGTGACCGACGCCCTCGGATCTGCACGGCCGGCGCCTCAGGGAGCGGATCACGCGCGGTGCGATAATCGCCCGCATGCCCTCCCCGAGCCGCACCTCCCGCCCGACCGTGTTCGCCCTGTGGCTCATCTTCGCCGGCGTCGTGGGCTGGTTCGCCGCCTTCCAGCTGACCACCGAGCGCTTCCATCTCCTCGAGAATCCCGGGTCGGCGGCATCCTGCGACATCAGCCTGCTCGTCCAATGCGGCAAGAACCTCGAATCGGCGCAGGGGTCGGTGTTCGGGTTCCCGAACCCGATCCTCGGACTGACGGGCTGGGTCGCGCCGATCATCGTCGGTGCGGCGCTGCTGGCCGGCGCGCGCTTCGCGCGGTGGTTCTGGGTGCTGTTCGGGGTCGGCGTCACCGCCGCCTTCGCCTTCGTCCTCTGGCTCATCTCGCAGAGCATCTTCGTGCTCGCGACCCTCTGCCCCTGGTGCATGGTCACGTGGTCGGTGACGATCCCGACGTTCTTCGCCGTCGCCGTGCATCTGGTGCGGGTCGGCGCGCTGCCGGCCTCCGCGGCCGCACGCCGTCGCGCGGACGCCCTGATGGCGTGGACGCCGCTCATGGCGATCGTCGCCTTCGCCATCATCGGGGTGATCGCGCAGGTGCAGCTGGACTGGATCTCGGAGTTCACGCGCTGACACGACGAAGCGCCCGCCCCGATGACGGGACGGGCGCTCTCATTGACCGCGGGTCAGTCGAACCAGATGGCGAGCTCGCGGTTCGCGGACTCGACGCTGTCGCTGCCGTGGACGAGGTTCTGCTGGACGGCGAGACCCCAGTCGCGGCCGAAGTCGCCGCGGATGGTGCCCGGTGCCGCCGTGGTCGGGTCGGTGGTGCCGGCCAGGGAGCGGAACCCCTCGATGACGCGGTTGCCGGCGAGGCGGATGGCGACCGAGGGCCCCGACATCATGAACTCGAGCAGCGGCTCGTAGAAGGGCTTGCCGGCGTGCTCGGCGTAGTGCTGCTCGAGACGCTCACGGTCGGGCTCGACGAGGCGGATGTCGACGAGCGAGTACCCCTTCGCCTCGATGCGGGCGAGGATCGCGCCGGTGAGTCCGCGGGCGACCCCGTCGGGCTTCACCAGGACGAGGGTCTGTTCGGTGGCCATGTCAGTCTCCGTTCTTCTCCGCCTCGGCGGCGAGTGAGGCGTTGCGCGCATCGAGCGCGCCGCCCTTGATGGTGCCATAGACGTACAACGCGCCGAAAACGGCCGCCGCGATGAGGAGCGCGGGCACGAGGATCGCCCCGAGCGCGATGACGACCTGCAGAGCGCCGCCGGCGATGACCGCCCAGCGGTACCGGGTGACCCCTGCGAGGGCGATCATCAGGAGGCCGAGGACGACGCCGCCGACGATCCCCCACCACGGCTCGATGCCCTCGGGCAGCGCGCGCAGGCCGTAGACCGCGAGACCGGCCAGGAACGCGACGATCGACTCGAACCCGAGGATGACCGAGAGGAGCGATTCCCGGGCGCCGCGCCGGCGGCGCCCGCGCGGCCCGCTCACGCCTCGTACCCCGACTTCCAGTCCTCCGCCTCGGCGAGCACGACGGCTTCGCCGGCGAGCACGACGCTGCCGGCGATGACGATGGCCCGGCGGTCGGATGCCGCGGCCCACGCACGCGCGGCCTCGGCGGCATCGGCGAGGTCGCGGTGGACCGTCACGGGTGTCTCGGTCTGCTCGACGAGGTCGGCGACGGCATCCGGTTCCTCCGCCCGGTCGGACTCGGGCGCCGTGGCGAACACGTGCGCGACGGCGGGCGCGAGCGTGCCGACGATGCCGGCGACGTCCTTGTCGGCGAAGGCGCCGAGAACGAGGCCCCACTCGTCGAAGTCGAACGACTCGCCGAGCGCTGCGACGAGCGATCGCGCGCCATGCGGATTGTGGGCGCTGTCCACGAGCACGGTGGGCGCGACTCCCACGAGCTGCAGGCGCCCCGGCGAGGTGGCGGCGCCGAGTCCGTCGGCCAGCACATCGGGGGCGATCGGCTGCGTGCCACCGCCGATGAGCGACTCGACCGCGGCGATCGCGAGGGCGGCGTTGCGCCCCTGGTGCGCGCCGTAAAGGGGCAGATACAGCTCCTCGTAGGTCGCGGCGAGTCCGCGGACCGTGAGCAGCTGACCGCCGACCGCGAGCTTCTGGTCGAGCAGGCCGAACTGCTCGCCCTCGACGGCCAGGGACGCACCCTGAGCCCGCGCGGCCGTCGTCAGCACGCTGAGGGCGGCGGGTTGCTGCGCCGCCGAGACGGCAGCCGCGTTCGGCTTGATGATCCCGGCCTTCACCGTCGCGATCTCGGCGATCGTGTCGCCGAGCTTGTCGGCGTGGTCGATGTCGATGGGGGCGAGGACCGCGACGTCGCCGTCGGCCGTGTTCGTCGAGTCCCACGCACCGCCCATGCCCACCTCGATCACGGCGACGTCCACGGGGGCGTCGGCGAACGAAACGAAGGCGAGCACGGTGAGCAGCTCGAAGAAGGTGAGCGGCGGCTCGCCCTTGCCGTCGAGCTCCTCGTCCACCAGCGCGACGATCGGAGCGATCTCGTCCCACGCGTCGGCGACCGCGGCGTCGGCGATCGGCTCGCCGTCGATCATGATCCGCTCCGTGAACCGCTCGAGGTGGGGGCTGGTGAACAGCCCCGTGCGCAGGCCGTGGGCGCGCACGATCGATTCCGCGATGCGGCTCGTCGACGTCTTGCCGTTCGTGCCCGTCACGTGGATGACGCGGTAGGTCCGCTGCGGGTCGCCGAGGAGCTCGAGGGCACGACGGGTGCGCTCGACGCGGGGCTCGACCCACCGCTCGCCCTGCCGCTGCAGGAGCGCCGCGTACACGGCATCCGCTCGGGTCCGGTCGCTCATGAGGTCGCTCCGATCCGGCGGACGCCGATGGTGAGGTCGCCGGCGTTCGCGTACGTGCCGGCGGGGACGGATACCGTGTACTCGGGGCTCGAGCGCAGGGCCTCGCCGCGCAGCGTGTCGCCGTCGGCGGTCGCGACGAGGTCGGCGACCGACAGCGTCTCGCCCGCGACGTCGGCGACGTCGAACGCCGCGGCGACGGCTTCGGCGTCGGCACGGTCGGCGAAGGTGAGCTGCAGCGCGATGCGGTCGCTCACCTCGAATCCGGCCGCCTTGCGGGCGTCCTGCACGGCGCGGATGACGTCGCGCGCGAGGCCTTCGGCCTCGAGCTCGGGCGTCGTCGTGGTGTCGAGCAGGACGAAGCCGCCGCGCGGAAGGAGCGCGATCGCGGTGCCCTCGGCGACGCCGCCCGCCTCGAGCGTGAGGTCGTACTCCCCCGGCTCGAGCGCGATGCCGTCGACGACGACCACGCCGCCCTCCTCGCTCCACAGGCCCGCCTTGGCGCCCTTGATGACGTGCTGCACCTGCTTGCCCAGGCGCGGCCCCGCGGCGCGCGCGTTGACCGCGAGACGCTGGCTGATGCCGTACTGCTCGGCCAGGCCGTCGGTGAGCTCGACGACCTCGACCGCCTTGACGTTGAGCTCGTCGCGGACGATGTCCTCGAACTGCGCGAGTCCGTCGGCGCCCGTCACGGCGACCGTCAGCGACGCGAGGGGCAGACGCACGCGCTTGCCCTCCTTCTTGCGCAGCGCGTTGGCGACCGACGAGACCTCGCGCACGGTGTCCATGGCTTCGCGGATGTCGGATGCCGCGGCGAACCGCGCGGCGTCGGGCCAGTCCTCGAGGTGCACGCTGCGACCCCCGGTGAGTCCCTGCCAGACGCGCTCAGCGACGAGCGGGATGAGGGGCGCTGCGACGCGGGTGAGCGTCTCGAGCACCGTGTAGAGCGTATCGAACGCCTCGGTCGTGCTCGGGTCGGCGGCATCCACCCCCACCCAGAACCGGTCGCGGGAGCGGCGGATGTACCAGTTGGTGAGCGCCTCGGCGAACTCGCGGAGCTTGGCGGCGGCCATCGTCGAGTCGAGCGCCTCGAGGTCGGCGGCGACGTCGCGGACGAGGTCGCCGGTGAGCGCCAGGATGTGACGGTCGAGGACGTTCGTGGAGTCCGTGCGCCAGACGGCCTCGTACCCCTCGCCGTCGGGTCCGCCGGCCGCGTTCGCGTACGTCGAGAAGAAGTACCAGGCGTTCCACAGCGGCAGGAGGAACTCGCGCACGCCAGAGCGGATGCCCTCCTCGGTGACGACGAGGTTGCCGCCGCGCAAGACGGACGAGCTCATCAGGAACCAGCGCATCGCGTCGGAGCCGTCGCGGTCGAAGACCTCGCTGACGTCCGGATAATTGCGCAGGGACTTCGACATCTTCTGCCCGTCGCTGCCGAGGACGATGCCGTGGCAGGCGACGCCCGAGAACGCGGGACGGTCGAACAGCGCACCCGAGAGCACGTGCATGACATAGAACCAGCCGCGGGTCTGCCCGATGTACTCGACGATGAAGTCGGCGGGGGCGTGCTCGTCGAACCACTCGCGGTTCTCGAACGGGTAGTGCACCTGCGCGTACGGCATCGAGCCGGAGTCGAACCACACGTCGAACACGTCCTCGATGCGGCGCATCGTGGACTGCCCGGTCGGGTCGTCGGGGTTCGGCCGGGTCAGGTCGTCGATGAACGGGCGGTGGAGGTCCACCTCGCCGGCCTCGTTCACCGGCAGGCGACCGAAGTCGCGCTCGAGGTCCTCGAGCGAACCGTAGACGTCGACGCGGGGGTACTCGGGGTCGTCGCTCTTCCACACCGGGATCGGCGAGCCCCAGAACCGGTTGCGGCTGATCGACCAGTCGCGCGCGCCCTCGAGCCACTTGCCGAACTGTCCGTGCTTGACGTTCTCGGGCGCCCACGTGATCTGCTCGTTGAGCTCGGCGAGGCGGTCCTTGATCGAGGTGACCCGCACGAACCAGCTCGAGACGGCCTTGTAGATGAGGGGGTTCCGGCAGCGCCAGCAGTGCGGGTACGAGTGCTCGTACGACGCCTCGCGCAAGAGGCGCCCCTCGGCCTTCAGCAGGCGGATGAGGGGACGGTTCGCGTCCATCCACAGCTCGCCGGCGACGTCGGTCACCTGCGGCAGGAAGCGTCCGCCGTCGTCGAGGCTCATGATGAGCGGGATGCCGGCGGCCCCCGTCACACGCTGGTCGTCCTCACCGTATGCCGGGGCCTGGTGGACGATGCCGGTGCCGTCGGTCGTGGTGACGTAGTCGTCGACGAGGATGCGCCAGGCGTTCTGCGTGGCCCACGTCTCTTCGTCGGCGTAGTAGTCGAACAGGCGGTCGTACGCGACGTCGGCGAGCTCCGCTCCGCGGACGGTCTGGTCGACGGCGGCGCGCGCCTCCTCGGCGGAGGCGTAGCCGAGGTCCTTCGCGTAGTTCGCGAGGAGGTCGGCGGCGAGCAGGTAGCGGTGGGACTGCCCCTCGAGGGCGTCCTCGTGAACGTCGGCGGCGCCGGCGGGACCGCCGGGCAGGACCACATACTCGATGTCGGGTCCGACGGCGAGCGCGAGGTTGGTCGGCAGGGTCCACGGCGTCGTCGTCCAGGCGAGTGCGCGGACGGCGGTGAGGCCCAGGGTCTCGGCCTTCGCGCCGACGAGCGGGAAGGTCACCGTCACCGACGGGTCCTGGCGCATCTTGTAGACGTCATCGTCCATGCGCAGCTCGTGATTGGACAGCGGCGTCTCGTCGCGCCAGCAGTAGGGCAGCACGCGGTGGCCCTCGTAGGCGAGGTCCTTGTCGTAGAGCTCCTTGAAGGCCCACAGCACCGACTCCATGTACCCGGTGTCGAGCGTCTTGTAGCCGCGCTCGAAGTCGACCCAGCGGGCCTGCCGGGTGACATAGTTCTCCCACTCCTGCGTGTACTCGAGCACGGAGGAGCGCGCCTTCGCGTTGAAGGCGGCGATCCCCATGTCCTCGATCTCGCTCTTCTCCGTAATCCCGAGCTGCTTCATCGCCTCGAGCTCGGCGGGGAGGCCGTGCGTGTCCCACCCGAAGACGCGGTCGACCTTCTTGCCGCGCATGGTCTGGAAGCGCGGGAAGAGGTCCTTCGCGTACCCGGTGAGGAGGTGCCCGTAGTGCGGCAGGCCGTTGGCGAACGGCGGACCGTCGTAGAACACCCACTCGTCGGCGCCGTCGCGCTGCGCGATCGAGGCGCGGAACGTGTCGTCCTGCTCCCAGAACGCGAGGACCTCGCGCTCGAGGTCGGGGAAGCGCGGGCTCGGGACGACGGCCGCGGGCGCGTCGGCGGCCGGGCCGAAGGCGGAAGGTCGGGGGTAGGTCATGTCACTCCTGCAGGTCTGCTCCTGCGAGGACGATCCGGAGACCGCGGTACCACCCCGCTTGATGCCACCCGGATCCGGGGGCACCCACTCACCTGCGGCGATGACGGGCCTGCCCCGCTCGGTTCTACTGGGCGGCGGACCGCTGTTCTTCCGAGAGCTCCCCGGTGATGGCCGGATCGGTGCTGATGTCCACAATCATACCGTCGGCATAGCCTGGCGTCATGGCCCGCCCCCGCACCCGTCCCGAGCCGCCCCGCATCCCCGATCCCGATCTGCCCCGCGCGCTCGAACCCGCGACGCTGCGCCGGTCGGGCGCGTTCTCCGAGGCGCGCATCGACCTCGACCCCGGAACGACGGATGCCGCGCACAGCCGCATCAGCGAGAGCGTCGTGGCCCCGGCATCCGTCCACTCCCTCGATCTGACCGGCGCGATCCTGGCGGACGTCGTCCTCGACGCGGTGTCGACAGCCGAGCTGGTCGCCCGCGAGGGGACGTGGCGGACGGTCGTGGTGCGCGGCGGGCGGATCGGCACGCTCGACCTCTCGCGAGCGCGGTGCGACGGGCTCGTCCTCGACGGCGTGCGGGTCGACTACCTGACGGGTGGGGGCGCGACCCTGCGCGACGTCGAGGTGAGCGGATGCCGCATCGGCACCCTCGACCTGCCGGGCGCCCGCGTCGAGCGCCTGCGGTTCGCCGACACGGCCGTCGACGAGATGGACCTGCGGGAGTGGCAGGCGAGCGACGTCGACCTGCGCGGCGCCGAGGTGCTGTCGTTCACGGATGTCCGGATGCTGCGCGGCGTGACCGTGACCGCCGACCAGGCGGCCTCGCACGCACTCGCGCTCGCGGCATCCCTCGGGATCGACGTCCGGACCGGCGAATGAGGCTGCGTACTGCCCGGTTGGTTCTCCGAGACATGGGCGAAGACGATCTGCCGGCGCTCCGGACGATCCTCACCGACCCGGTTGCGATGACCGCCTACGAAGGGGCCTTCGCCGAGGCGGAGTGCCGGGCGTGGCTCGATCGCAACCTGCAACGTTACGAGGAGGACGGGTTCGGGCTCTGGGCGGTCGAGCTCGCCGCCGAGCCGGGCGGGATGATCGGCCAGTGCGGGATCACCCGCCAGCGGATCGAAGACGTCGAGGTCCTGGAAGTCGGGTACCTCTTCCAGCGGGCGCACTGGCATCGGGGATACGCGACCGAGGCCGCCGCGGCGTCACGCGACTGGGCCTTCCGCAACCTCGACGCCCCGACCGTGTGGGCAAAAGTCCGCGACACGAACATCGCGTCCATGAACGTCGCCATCCGCCTCGGGATGACGGTCCGTCGCCGCTTCGTCACCCGCTACCGAGGCGTCGACATGCCGCACCTCGGTTTCGCCGTGGACCGCTAGGAGGCCCACTCCTCCGCACGGATGCCGACGGTCGCCGCACCCTGCAGCAGGCGGGAGATCGGGCATCGATGGTGGGCGGCAGCGACGAGTTCCTCTGTCTCGGCGAGGGTGCGTCCCTCGGCGGAGACGAAAGCGGTGACGTGGAACTCGTAGCCGCCGCGCTCCGGGGAGTCGTGGAGCTCGACCTCGACGCGGACCCGAGTCCGGTGCGCGGCCTTCACGATCGCCTGCAGGGTGGCGTCGAGGCAGGTGGCCCAGGCGAGGGCGAGCAACTGCTCGGGATTGCTGCGCGACAGGTCCGCATCGGGGCTCAGCGGGTTCGAGACCGCGACCTCCAGGCCGCCGACGACCCGGCTGACACCCGTCCCGCCGTCGTCGTTGATCGCCTCGGTCCGGTACCTGGTGCTCATGGCAGAACTATAATTGGACTTCATCCAACAACGTTCTGAGGTCCGTCCGTGCTGCCTGCGCCCCCTGTCGAGCTCGCTCGCGCAGGTGTGGAGTACCCCGGAGGCGTCCGCGGTCTCGCGGACGTGGACCTGACCGTCGCGGACCGCGAGATCCTCGGCGTCATCGGCGAGAGCGGCGCCGGGAAGAGCACCCTCCTCTCGGTGCTGACGGGTGAGGTCGCCGCCACCTCCGGCACGGTCAGCGTGCTCGGCCAGGATGTCGGACGGCTCGGTCGAACGGGGCTCCGCAGCCTGCGGCGCGAGATCGGCGTCGTCTTCCAGGGCGTGCATCTCCTCGCGAATCGCACCGTGCGGCAGAACGTCGACCTCCCGCTCGCCCTCCGTCCCCGGAGCGAGCGGTCAGCCCAGGCCGTCGATGATGCGCTGCGCTTCGTCGGGCTCGACCACCGGGCCGACGCGTATCCCGCCCAGCTGAGCGGTGGTCAGCGCCAGCGCGTCGGCATCGCCCGCGCCCTCGTGACGCGCCCCCGGCTGCTGCTCTGCGACGAGCCCACGTCGGCGCTCGACGCGGCTACCGCCGGCGAGGTGCTCGATCTTCTGCGCGACGCCCGCGATCGCTTCGGGACGACCGTCGTGATCGTCACCCACGACCTCGACGTCGTCCGCTCGATCTGCGACCGCGTCGCCCTGTTCGACGACGGCCGGCTTGTCGAGATCCTCGCGGTCTCCCCGACCGCACGCGGCGAGCGCGAGACGTACCTCGATCGCGCGCGACGGGAGCTCGGCGCATGAACGACCCCGACGACGTCCTCGCCTCGCTCGGAGCGTCGCTGGCCGAGCGCGGCGACGACCTCATCGAGGCCCTGGGCGAGACCGGCTACATGCTCGGCGTCTCGCTGGCGGCCGCCGTGCTGCTCGGCCTGCCCCTCGGCGCCGCCGTCTACCTCACCCGCCCCGGGGGCATCCGCCCGCAGCGGGTCGTGTGGACCGTCGCGAACGTCCTCATCAACGTCATCCGCTCGTTCCCGTTCCTGCTGCTGGTCGTGTTCCTCGTGCCGGCGACCCGGGCGATCTACGGCACCACCTTCGGCACGCCCGCGGCGACGTTCTCGCTGTGCGTCGTCGCCGTCGCCGTGTACGGCCGGCTGGTCGAGCAGATCCTCCGCGAGGTGAGCCCCGGCATCCCCCGCGTCGCGCAGACCCTCGGGGCCACGGTGCCGCAGACCGTGTGGCGCTTCTTCCTGCCCGAGGCGCTGCCGGGTCTCGTGTACGCGCTGACCTCGGCGAGCATCAGCCTGCTGTCCTACTCGACCGTCCTCGGCGTGGTCGGCGGCGGCGGGATCGGAGACTTCGCGCTGCGGTACGGCTACCAGGAGTACGACGACGCGCTCATGTACTTCACGATCCTCGTCATCCTCGCCATCGTCCTCGTGATCCAAGCGGTCGGGCAGCGGATCTCGGTCCGCCTCGACCATCGCTGAGCGTCCGCCACCACCGGCATCCACCCCCATCCCACAAGGAGCACCATGTCCCCGCGCCGCCTCACCCTCGCCGCCGCCCTCACGGCCGCCACCGTCGCCTTCCTGGCCGGCTGTGCCTCACCCGCCGCACCCGGCGGTGAGCAGGTGCAGAGGCTGCGGGTCGGCGCCGTCACCTCGCCCATGACCGACATCGTCGAGGCCGCCGCCGACGAGATCGAGGACGGCTACGCCATCGAGCTCGTCGAGGTCGCCGACTACGTCACGATCAACAAGATGCTCGCCGCCGGCGACATCGACGCGAACTTCTCGCAGCACGAGCCCTACATGCAGGAGTTCAACGCCGCGAACGACGCGTCGCTGACAGCGGTCCAGCCGATCTACAACTTCACGATCGCGTTCTACTCGAAGACGATCGACGACATCGCCGACCTGCCCCAGGGGGCGACCGTCGCCATTCCGAACGACGCCTCCAACACCGGCCGTGCGCTGAAGATGCTCGCCGACGCGAAGATCATCACCCTCGCCGAGGGCGTCGACCCGTACGAGGCGACCGTGGACGACATCGCCGAGAACCCGAAGGACCTGCAGTTCCTCGAGCTCCAGATCAACCAGCTCAACACGGCGTACGACGAGGCCGACCTGGTCTTCCAGTGGCCGTCCCACATCGCGGCCCTCGGCCTCACCCCGCAGGACGACGGGCTGCTGACCGAGCTCGACGACCGCTTCGCCCTGCAGCTGGTCGTCCCCGAAGAGGACGCGGATGCCGCCTCCACCGAGGCGCTCATCGACGCGTTCACGAGCGACCCGGTGCGCGAGATCATCGACGGCAACGAGACGATCGAGGCCGCGTTCTGACGCGCTGACGCCGGCCGCGGCGCGCGGCGCGTCGCTGTGCGGAGGTTCGCGAGGAGATGACGCGTCCCGAGGGGCGGATCCCGGCATCCGCTCCTCGATAACCTCCATCTCCTCGCGAACCGTCACCGACAGCGTCACCGTCACCGCTCAGCGAGATGCAGCCCCTGCGCCACCGCGCGCGCGACGGCGTCCTGCACGACGTGCCAGCGATGCACGACCTGCGCGTACCCGACGCGGATCACGTGGTACCCGAGCAGCATCAGTTCGGCGTCGTGGGCGTTGTCCCTGTCGCGCTGCGCGCCGACGTGGGTGCCGCCGTCGATCTGCAGGACGAGGCGATCGCCCAGCAGGAAGTCCACGCGATGTCCGGCGATCCAGGCCTGCGGCACGATGGGCACCCGCAGCCACGCGAGCCGCGGCGGGATGAAGGACTCGAGGCCCGAACCGGAGAAGGGTGTCACCTGGGCCAGGACCTCGCGTGCCCGTCCGCGGAACGGCAGCCGACGGAGCGCGGGCAGCTGGACCAGTCCCCGCTCGATCGCGGACTCCCACATCGCGAGGGCCTCCTCGAACGGCAGACAGCTCGCGCTGAGCGCGAGGACGTTCTCGATCGGGTCGACGAGCGCGTCCGGTGCGCGCGGCACGATCGGCTCGGACCAGTGGACGACCGTGCCCGGGTCCTCGGTCCGGACGGATCCCGAATGAGCGGATGCCGCGACGTGCGCCGCTTCCGCGTGCAGCACCCACAGCCCCAGCCGCTGCGCTTGCGTGACGCACGAGAGGACGACCCCTGCAGCGGCCGCGGCGCGTAGCGCGGGGTCGCTCGCCGGGAGGGCGACCCACCCTCGTCGCGGCCGCACGAGCTCCCCGGCGTCCACCGCCGTGCGCATCGCGCGCTCACTGAAGCCGAGTCGGCGCAACACCGCCGATCGGACGATCCCACCTCGCTGCGCCACCGCATCCGTCACCCTCATCCGCACAGCCTGCGGCCCTGACCGGCCGAGGAACCGGCACCGCCGGAACGGTGTGCACGGGCGCGGCCCGGTGCGCACCGGGGGGGGAAGCGGCGGAGGTTCGCGAGGAGATGACGCGTCCCGAGGCCCGGATCCCGGCATCCGCTCCTCGATAACCTCCATCTCCTCGCGAACCGTCACCCGTCCGGCTGACGCCTCGGCGGTAGACTGGCTCGGCACCCACACTCAGGCACGCTCACACAGTGCCGCACATATCGCTCGAGGAGCCCCACCATGACGAATGCGCACATTCCCGACAAGCCCGCCCTGGAAGGCCTCGAGCAGAAGTGGGATGCCGCGTGGTCCGACGCGGGCACGTA
The DNA here is from genome assembly GCF_049545465.1 of Microbacterium sp. NPDC079356. Taxonomy (NCBI): domain Bacteria; kingdom Bacillati; phylum Actinomycetota; class Actinomycetes; order Micrococcales; family Microbacteriaceae; genus Microbacterium; species Microbacterium sp. NPDC079356. The sequence continues at coordinate 772,932 of NZ_JBMWDN010000001.1, forward strand.
CCTGTTCGACCGCGACGCGGCCAAGGCGAAGGGGCGCGCGGGCGTCTTCTCTATCGACACGCCTCCCCCGACGGCATCCGGCTCGCTCCACATCGGGCACGTGTTCAGCTACACCCACACCGACGTGAAGGTGCGCTACGAGCGCATGCGCGGCAAGACGGTGTTCTACCCGATGGGCTGGGACGACAACGGTCTGCCCACCGAGCGACGCGTGCAGAACTACTACGGCGTGCGCTGCGACACCTCGCTGCCCTACGACGCGGACTTCACGCCGCCCTTCCGCGGTGACGCGAAGAGCCTGAAGCCGGCCGACCAGGTGCCGATCAGCCGTCGCAACTTCATCGAGCTCTGCGAGGAGCTGACGATCGAGGACGAGAAGCAGTTCGAGGACCTGTTCCGCAAGCTCGGTCTGTCGGTGGACTGGACGCAGACGTACCGCACGATCTCGGACGACACGATCCGCACCAGCCAGCTCGCGTTCCTGCGGAACCTCGACCGCGGTGAGGCCTACCAGGCCATGGCGCCCACCCTCTGGGACATCGACTTCCGCTCGGCCATCGCGCAGGCCGAGCTCGAGGATCGCGATCAGCAAGCCTCGTACCACCGCGTCGCCTTTCACAAGAGCGACGGTTCGGGCGACATCCACATCGAGACGACGCGGCCCGAGCTGCTCCCCGCGTGCGTGGCACTCGTGGCGAACCCCGACGACGAGCGCTACCAGCCGTACTTCGGCTCCACCGTGCGCACCCCGCTGTTCGACGTCGAGGTGCCGGTCCTCCCCCACCCCCTCGCGGTGAAGGACAAGGGCACGGGCATCGCCATGATCTGCACGTTCGGCGACGTGACCGACATCATCTGGTGGCGCGAGCTCGACCTGCCCAACCGCACGATCCTCGGCCGCGACGGCCGCATCATCGACGAGGCCCCCGACGTGCTCGTGACGGATGCCGCGAAGGCGGCGTACGCGGAACTCGCCGGCAAGACGGTGTTCAGCGCCAAGAAGCGCATCGTCGAGCTGCTGCAGGAGTCCGGCGAGCTGCTCGAGGTGTCGAAGCCGTTCACGCACCCCGTGAAGTTCTACGAGAAGGGCGACCGTCCCCTCGAGATCGTCTCGACGCGCCAGTGGTACCTCCGCAACGGCGCCCGCGACGCGGAACTCCGCGACAAGCTCATCGAGATGGGCCGCGGGATGGGCTGGCACCCGGACTTCATGCGTGTGCGGTACGAGAACTGGACGAACGGCCTCACCGGCGACTGGCTCGTCTCTCGCCAGCGCTTCTTCGGTGTGCCGATCCCGGTCTGGTACGGCCTCGACGAGAACGGCGAGCGGGACTACGACCGCGTGCTGACCCCCGATCTCTCGCGTCTCCCGGTCGACCCCACGACGGACGTGCCCGACGGCTACACCGAGGACCAGCGCGGCGTGCCCGGCGGCTTCGACGCCGAGCGCGACATCTTCGACACCTGGGCGACGTCGTCCCTGACCCCGCAGCTCGCGGGCGGCTGGGAGCGCGACCCCGAGCTCTGGAACCTGGTCGCCCCGTTCGACGTGCGCCCGCAGGGGCAGGACATCATCCGCACGTGGCTGTTCTCGACCATGGTCCGCTCGGTGCTCGAGGACGGCCGCGCGCCGTGGACGGATGCCGCCATCTCGGGCTTCATCGTCGACCCCGACCGCAAGAAGATGTCGAAGTCCAAGGGCAACGTCGTCACGCCCGCCGACATCCTCGACGCGCACGGAACCGACGCCGTCCGCTACTGGGCGGCTTCCAGCCGTCTCGGCGCCGACGCCGCGTTCGACCCGCAGAACCCGACGCAGGTGAAGATCGGCCGCCGCCTGGCGATCAAGGTGCTGAACGCGGCGAAGTTCATGCTCTCGTTCCCCGTCCCCGAGGACGCTCGCATCACGCACGCGCTCGACGCGTCGATGCTCGCGACCCTCGACCAGGTCGTCCGGGATGCCACGAAGGCGTTCGACGCCTTCGACCACGCCCGCGCGCTGGAAGTCACCGAGGCGTTCTTCTGGACCTTCTGCGACGACTACCTCGAGCTCGTCAAGGAGCGTGCGTACAACCAGGCCGACGCCGGTCAGGCGTCGGCAGCGCTCGCGCTCCGCATGGCCCTGTCGACGCTCCTGCGTCTGCTCGCGCCGGTGCTCTCGTTCGCCGCGGAGGAGGCCTGGTCGTGGTTCGAGGCGGGGTCGGTGCACACCGCCTCGTGGCCCGAACCGCTCGGCATCGAGGGCGACCCGGCCGTGCTGCGGACGGTGGGCGAAGCGCTCATCAGCGTGCGCCGCGCGAAGACCGAGGCGAAGGCCTCGCAGAAGACGCCGGTCGCGTCGCTGACCATCACGGGACCGGATGCCGCACTCGACGCCATCCGCTCGGCCGAGGGCGACCTGGCCGCCGTCGGACGCATCGTGCAGGTCTCGTACGCGACCGGCGACACGGTGTCGGTCGGCGACATCGTCCTCACCCCGCAGGAGGCCTGACATGCAGCTCGGAACCCGTTGGACCAGCGGCGACCAGCCGCCGTCCGCCGTGCCGGAGATCCTGCGAGAGCAGATCGCGGCCGTCGATGCCACGATCGACCAGGATCCGCTCGGCCAGCCCCGCCCACGATGGACGCTGACCTGGCTCGAGGGACGCCCGGTCGCGGAGCTCGAGACAGGGGTCGTCGTGCGTGTGGGCCGCGAGGGCGAGATCGTCGTCGGTCATCTCGACGACGACGGTATGGCCTGACGGGGGCTCAGCCGCGCGGGTGACGCGCGAGGTGCGCGGCGACGTCGGCGCGGGTGCGCTCGACGTGCTCGTCGGCGGCTGACTGCGTCAGTGCCTGCTCGGCGCGGCGCATCATCCGTGCGGCCACGGCGCGCTGCACCGAGGCCGACGCCGCGAGCAGTGCCGCCTCGAGCCGGGTCGGACGCGCGGCGACGTCCAGCACAGGAATGGTGATCGTGGTCATCGTCCGTCTCCGTCCTCGGGAAGCTGGAACACGTCCACCCGGATGGTGAACGGCAGTCGGTCGGGCTCTTCTTCGCGCCCGCGGGCACGGGCGACGGCCTCGTCGACGACGGCGGACAGACGCTCGATGAGCGCCATGGCGTCATCGCGCGTGAGGTGGATGTTCGCGGTGGAGATCATCGCGGCGTCGTCCTCCTTGTCGGGCGACGCGATGCCCTCGCTGACGTGACGCATCAACTGCTGGTGCCGGCGACCGAGGAACTCGTTCATGATGAGCTGCGTGGCGGACCGGATGGCCGGCGACGCGAGGGCCTCGGGGCTGTCGAAGGAGACGGACTTGTCCGCACGCTCCCACCACCGCTCCCGCGCCGAACCCCGGTCGGGGATCTCGCGGATGAGGTCCTGTTTGGCCAGCGCCCGCAGGTGGTAGCTCGTCGCCCCCGACGACTCCCCCGTGCGCTCGGCGAGCGAACTCGCCGTCTGGGGGCCGTACTGCGACAGGATGTCGAAGAGCTGCACACGCAGTGGATGCGCGAGGGCACGGAGGGCCCCGGCATCCAATTTGCGGTCTTCGCGCACCTGTCGCTGTTCGATCATGATGCAAAGATACCTTTGCATGGCTAGCTTTGCAAGTTTTTCTTTGCAACGGTTCCTTTGCACGCCGCGGTTCCCGGCCGCGACGTACGCTGGAACGATGCCGGATGCCGCTGCCAACCCGCTCCTCTCGCCCTCCCCTCTCCCGTTCGATCTGCCGGATTACCCCCGCATCCGCCCTGAGCACTACCTGCCCGCTTTCGAGCAGGCGTTCGCGGCTCACCGCGCGGAGATCGAGGCCATCGCCGCCTCGACGGAGGAGCCCACGTTCGAGAACACGCTCGTCGCCCTCGAGCGCTCCGGCGAGCTGCTGGGACGCGTCGCACGCACCTTCTACACCGTCAGCTCCGCCGACGCGACGGCCGAGATTCAGGAGATCGATGAGCAGCTCGCGCCGCTCATGGCCGCGCACCACGACGCCGTCACCCTCGACGCCCGCTTGTACGCGCGGGTCGCCGCCGTCCACGCGCAGCTGGACGACCTCGGCCTCACCGGGGAGGACCGCTACCTCGTGGAGCGCACCCACCGCGAGATGACGAACGCAGGTGCCGGACTCGACGAGGCCGACAAGACCGTCCTCACGGAGCTCAACCAGCAGCTCTCCGTGCTGACGACGACTTTCGAGAAGAACCTCCTCGCAGACACCAACGAGCTCGCTGTCGTGTTCGACGACGCCGCGGAACTCGACGGCCTCACCGGCGGCGAGCTGTCGGCCGCGGCACGCAACGCCGCCGATCGCGGCCTCGACGGAAAGTTCGTCGTCACGCTGACGCTGTTCACGGGGCATCCCTACCTCTCCTCGCTCACGTCCCGCGCGAGCCGCGAGAAGCTGATGACCGCCTCCCGCTCGCGAGGGCGACGCGGCAACGAGAACGACAACCGCGCGGTCCTCACCGAGATCGTCCGGCTGCGCGCGGAGCGCGCCCGGGTGCTGGGGTACGACTCGCACGCGGCGTACGTCACCGCGGACGAGACGGCCGGTTCGCCCGAGGCGGTGCACGCGCTGCTGCGCCGCCTCGCGGTGCCGGCGGCGGAGAACGCCCGGCAGGAGCAGGCGGCACTGCAGGAGATCATCGACCGCGACGGCGGTGGGTTCGACCTGGCGGCGCACGACTGGGCGTTCTACACCGAGCGGGTCCGCGCCGCACGGTACGACCTCGACCGCACCGCGCTGCGGCCCTGGTTCGAGGCCGAGCGCGTGCTCGTCGACGGTGTGTTCCGCGCGGCGACCGACCTGTACGGCATCACCTTCACCGAGCGCCCCGATCTGCCCGCCTACCACCCCGAGGCGCGCGTGTTCGAGGTCCGGAACGAGGACGGCTCGCATCTCGGGCTCTACATCCTCGACCTCTACACCCGCGACTCGAAGCGCGGCGGGGCGTGGATGAACTCCATCCTCTCGCAGTCCGCCCTGCGCGGCACGGCGCCGATCGTCGTGAACAACCTCAACGTGCCGCAGCCCGCGCCCGGCAGCCCCACGCTGCTGACCCTCGACGAGGTCACGACGCTCTTCCACGAATTCGGTCACGCGCTGCACGGACTGTTCGCGACGGTGACCTACCCGCACTTCGCCGGCACGGCGGTCTTCCGCGACTTCGTGGAGTTCCCGAGCCAGGTCAACGAGATGTGGATCTTCTGGCCTGAGATCCTGGCCTCGTACGCCCGCCACATCGACACTGATGAGCCGCTCCCGGCGGAGGTCGTGGCGAAGCTGCGCGAATCGGAGGCCTTCAACCAGGGCTTCGCCACCAGCGAGTACCTGGCCGCATCCTGGATCGATCAGGCGTGGCACAGCCTCGATGTCGAGGACACGGCATCCGAGATCGACGTCGACTCCCTCGAGGCGACAGCACTCGCCGACATCGGCCTCGACAATCCCGCTGTTCCGACCCGCTACTCGTCGACCTACTTCGCCCACATCTTCTCTGGCGGGTACAGCGCGGGCTACTACTCCTACATCTGGAGCGAGGTCCTCGACGCTGACACCGTCGAATGGTTCCGCGAGAACGGCGGCCTCACCCGTGCGAACGGCGACCGGTTCCGCGATCGCCTGCTCGGTGTGGGCGGGTCGAAGGACCCGCTCGAGGCCTACCGCGACTTCCGCGGTCGCGACGCGCGGATCGAGCCGCTGCTCGAGCGCCGCGGTCTCACGGGCTGACCGGGCTCAGCCCGCCGCCGAGCCGACGGGGTAGACGAGTCGCGCGAACTGTCCGACCGCCTCGGCCGACACGAGCCGCAGGCGGTCGGACTCGAGTCGACGCGGCAACAGCGGTGCGCCGCCGGTGAGGAAGACGGGCGCGACCGACACGGCGATCTCGTCGAGCGCGCCGACGTCGAGGAACTGACCGGCGAGGTCTCCCCCGCCGACGATCCAGACGTCGCCGTCGCCGGCGGCCTCACGGATGTCGGGAAGGACGGATGCCACCGGTCCCCGGACGAAGCGGATGTCGGCGCCCGCGGGTCTCGGCAGGTCCCGCGTCGTGAACACGAACGTCGGACGGTCGCCGTGGAACTGCGTCCACCGCTCGGGGTGGGCGAGGATGTCGGACTCCGCCAGCACCCACTCGTAGGTCGTCGATCCTTCGACGAGCACGGTCGCCCCGGACGGCAGGAGGGCGTCGTCCGGAGTGTCGCCGTCCTCGACGGCGAACAGCCAGGCGAGGGAGTTCTCCTCGTCGGCGATGAATCCGTTGGCCGTCGTGGCGGTGTCGTAGAGGATGCGTCCCATGACGGGGACGCTACCCCCGGCCTACGACATCCGCGGGCGTCAGGCGCTCTTGCGCTTCTGGCGCAGCACGAGGGTGGGGGGCGCGCCGTCCTGGACGGCGGCGCGGGTGACCACGACCTTGTCGACGTCCTCCGCGGAGGGGATCTCGAACATGATCGGACCGAGGACGTCCTCGAGGATGGCCCGGAGTCCGCGGGCGCCGGTCTTGCGGGCGACGGCGAGATCGGCGATGGCGCGGAGGGCGTCATCCTCGAACTCGAGCTCGACACCGTCCAGCTCGAACATCCGCTGGTACTGCTTGACGAACGCGTTCTTCGGACCGGTGAGGATCTCGATCAGCGCGGTCTGGTCGAGCGGCGACACCGTCGTGACGACGGGCAGACGGCCGATGAACTCGGGGATGAGACCGAACTTGTGCAGGTCCTCGGGGAGGACGTCGCGGAAGACGTCCAGCTCCTGCTCCTTGTCCTGCAGCGGAGCGCCGAAGCCGACGCCGTGCTTGCCGACACGCGACGAGATGATGTCCTCGAGCCCCGCGAACGCGCCCGCCACGATGAACAGGACGTTCGTCGTGTCGATCTGGATGAACTCCTGGTGCGGGTGCTTGCGGCCGCCCTGCGGCGGCACCGAGGCGACGGTGCCCTCGAGGATCTTCAGCAGTGCCTGCTGGACACCCTCACCCGAGACGTCACGGGTGATCGACGGATTCTCGGCCTTGCGGGCGATCTTGTCGACCTCGTCGATGTAGATGATGCCCGTCTCGGCGCGCTTGACGTCGAAGTCGGCGGCCTGCAGCAGCTTGAGGAGGATGTTCTCGACGTCCTCGCCGACGTAGCCGGCCTCGGTGAGGGCCGTCGCATCCGCCACCGCGAAGGGGACGTTCAGCCGCTTGGCGAGCGTCTGCGCGAGGTACGTCTTGCCGCATCCACTCGGTCCCAGCAGCAGGATGTTGCTCTTGGCGATCTCGACCTCGTCGGCGCGCTGCTCGGCGGACTGGATCGTGCTGCGGGCGCGGACGCGCTTGTAGTGGTTGTAGACGGCGACGGCGAGGGCGCGCTTGGCGGAGTCCTGACCGACGACGTACTCCTCGAGGAAGCTGAAGATCTCGCGCGGCTTGGGAAGGTCGAAGTCCTTGACCTCACCGTCGCCGGACTCGGCCATGCGCTCTTCGATGATCTCGTTGCAGAGCTCGACGCACTCGTCGCAGATGTAGACGCCGGGGCCGGCGATCAGCTGCTGGACCTGCTTCTGGCTCTTGCCGCAGAAGGAACACTTGAACAGGTCGGCGCTCTCACCGATGCGTGCCATGGTGTCCCCCTCAGGATCTCGTGCCGGTGGAGACGAGCCTAATCGCAGATCCGGGCACGGGGTGGATTGCGACGCGAGTGTGGACGACGACGCCCCGCCGACGGATCGGCGGGGCGTCGGGTGCCGGCATCACGCGGTGATGGCGGCGGGGGTGCGCTTGCGCGAGGTCAGGACCTGGTCGACGATGCCGTACTCGAGCGCCTCCTGGGCCGAGAGGATCTTGTCGCGGTCGATGTCCTTGTTGACCTGCTCGACGGTGCGGTTGGTGTGACGGGCCATCGTCTCCTCGAGCCAGGTGCGCATGCGGAGGATCTCCGCCGCCTGGATCTCGATGTCCGACGCCTGCCCGTGACCGGACTCGCCGACGGCCGGCTGGTGCATGAGGATCCGGGCGTTCGGCAGCGCGAGACGCTTGCCGGTGGCACCCGCGGCCAGCAGGACGGATGCCGCCGAGGCCGCCTGTCCGAGGACGACCGTCGACACCTGGGGCGAGATGTACTGCATCGTGTCGTAGATCGCCGTCATGGCCGTGAACGAGCCACCGGGCGAGTTGATGTACATGATGATGTCGCGGTCGGGGTCCATCGACTCGAGGACCAGCAGCTGCGCCATCACGTCGTCCGCGGATGCGTCGTCGACCTGGACGCCCAGGAAGATGACGCGGTCCTCGAACAGCTTGTTGTACGGGTCCTGGCGCTTGTAGCCGTACGCGGTGCGCTCTTCGAACTGCGGCAGGATGTAGCGGCTCGAGGGCATGGCGACGCCCTGCGGGCGACCGAAAGTGGGGGTGTGCATTCTCTTCGTCCTCCGGGCGATCAGTTCTCGGTCCCGCCACCGCCGGCGACGTCGGCGGCGTGTTCGCGGATGTGGTCGACGAAGCCGTACTCGAGGGCTTCCTCTGCCGTGAACCAGCGGTCGCGGTCGCCGTCGGCGTTGATCTGCTCGACGGACTTGCCGGTCTGCGCGGACGTGATCTCCGCGAGACGGTTCTTCATCGAGATGATCAGCTGGGCCTGGGTCTGGATGTCGCTGGCCGTGCCGCCGAAGCCACCGTGGGGCTGGTGCAGCAGCACACGGGCGTTGGGCGTGATGTAGCGCTTGCCCTTCGTGCCGCTGGTCAGCAGGAGCTGACCCATCGAGGCGGCCATGCCGATGCCGACGGTGACGATGTCGTTCGGCACGAACTGCATCGTGTCATAGATCGCCATGCCGGCGGTGATCGAGCCACCGGGCGAGTTGATGTAGAGGTAGATGTCCTTCTCGGAATCCTCGGCCGCGAGCAGCAGGATCTTGGCGCAGATCTCGTTCGCGTTCTCGTCGCGCACCTCGGAACCGAGCCAGATGATTCGGTCCTTCAGCAGCCGGTCGAAGACACTGGTCGCCATAAGGGGTTCAGCCATGGATGCTCTCCTGGATTCGTGTTCGTGCTTCGAATCTAGTGGCGCGTCCCGAGCGCCTCGCCCGTGTTCGCCGTGGGCATACCGGGGCGGGCATCCAGCCGCGCGAGCCCCGCGGACGCGGCCCGGAGACGCCGAAGGGCGGCGGGGCCGTGAGGCACCCGCCGCCCTTCGAAACGATCACTCCGCGTCGGCGGCCTTCTTGGTGGCGCGCTTGGCGGGAGCCTTCTTGGCGGGCGCCTCGGCGGCGTCCGCGTCGGCCTTCTTGGCGGCCGGCTTGCGGGCCGGAGCCTTCTTGGCGGCGGGCTTCTCCTCGGCTGCCTCGTCGGCGGCATCCGCCTTCTCGGCGGCGGCCTTCTTGGCCGGAGCCTTCTTCGCCGGAGCCTTCTTCGCCGGAGCCTTCTTGGCAGGCGCCTTCTCGGCGGCGGGCTTCTCGTCGGCTGCCTCGTCCGCGGCGTCCTCGTCCTCGGCGGCGAAGCCGGCCAGGTCGACCTTCTTGCCGTTTGTGTCGACGACGTTCACCTTGCCGAGCGCGATCGCCAGGGCCTTGTTGCGGGCGACCTCACCGACCATGAGCGGGATCTGGTTGCCCTCCTGCAGCGCGTTGACGAAGTCCTGCGGCGACATGCCGTACTGCGCCGACGACTGGATGAGGTACTGGGTGAGCTCCTCCTGGGAGACCTGCACCTCGTGCTTCTCGGCGATCTTGTCGAGGATCATCTGCGTGCGGAACTGCTTCTCGCTCGCTTCGGTGACCTCGGCGCGGTGCACGTCGTCCTCCAGGCGGCCCTCGCCCTCAAGGTGGGCGTGGACCTCGTCCTCGACCAGCTTGGCGGGGACGGGAATGTCGGCCTTCTCGATGAGGGCCTCGACGAGCTTGTCGCGCGCGGCGGAGCCCTGCGTGAAGACGGCCTGCTCCGAGACGCGCTCGACGAGGCTCTCGCGGAGCTCGGCGATCGTGTCGAACTCTGAGGCGACCTGCGCGAAGTCGTCGTCGGCCTCGGGGAGCTCGCGCTCCTTGACGGCCTTGACCGTCACGGCGACCTCGGCCTCTTCACCGGCGTGGTCACCGCCGACGAGCTTCGAGCGGAACGTGGTGTCCTCACCGGCGGTGAGCGACTCGACGGCCTCGTCGATGCCCTCGAGCAGCTCGCCCGAGCCGACCTCGTAGGACACGCCCTCGGCGCGGTCGATCTCGGCGCCGTCGATCGTGGCGACGAGGTCGAGCTCGACGAAGTCACCGGCCTTGGCGGGACGGTCGACGGTCACGAGCGTGCCGAAACGGCTGCGGAGCTTGTCGAGCTCGGCGTCGACGGCGGCCTCGTCGGTCTCGACGGCGTCGACCTCGATCGTGATGTCGTCATAGGAGGGCAGCTCGAACTCGGGGCGGACGTCCACCTCGACCTCGACCTTGAGGTCGCCGGAGAAGTCCTTCGTGCTCGGCCACTCGACGATCTCGGCGGCCGGGCGGCCGACGATGCGCACCTCGTTGGCCGTGACGGCCTCGCGGTAGAACGCGTCGAGCCCCTCGCTGACGGCGTGCTCGAGGACGGCCTCGCGCCCGATGCGCTGGTCGATGATCGGCGCGGGGACCTTGCCCTTGCGGAAGCCCGGGATCTGGACGTCCTGCGCGATGTGCTCGTACGCGTGGGAAATGCTCGGCTTGAGCTCCTCCGGGGTGACCGTGATGTGGAGCTTCACCCGGGTGGGGGTGAGCTGCTCGACGGTGCTGGTGACCATGCCTGTCGTTCTCCTTGTCCGGCCGCGCACGCGCGCGTCCGTTCGGTGATCTGGGTTCGTGGGGCCGTTGGTCGGGGCGACAGGATTTGAACCTGCGGCCTCCCGCTCCCAAAGCGGGCGCTCTACCAAGCTGAGCTACGCCCCGGGCGCGCACGCTGGCGAGCGCCGAAAAACGGCCGTTGGTCAGTCTAGCCGACCATGTCGGGTACACTCGTCGAGGCGCTCATCGCGGCGCCGACGGGGATGTAGCTCAATGGTAGAGCCTCAGTCTTCCAAACTGATTACGCGGGTTCGATTCCCGTCATCCCCTCCATCGCCCTCACGTTCGGCCGCAGGCCGTGCGGGAGGGCGATCGTGTTGTCAGCGGATCGAACCCCTGGGTGGGCCCACGCCGCCCGAGGCTCCGCGCGGCGCGTAGCGGCGCGTGGAGGAGGCGGTGGGGACGATTCCCGTCATCCCCTCCATCGCCCTCACGTTCGGCCGCAGGTCGTGCGGGAGGGCGATCGTGTTGTCAGCCGGGCCGCACCCGGCCTCTGTCACACCGAGCTGTAGGCGACGATGCCCCGTCGCACGGCGTCGAGGGCCTTCCGCGCGGTCGTCGCGACATCGGCATCCGCCACGATCGACAGCTGGTCGAGCAGGTCGATCGTCTGCTTCGTCCACCGGACGAAGTCGCCGGCCGCCATGTCCGCCTCGGTGAGGACGACGTCGAGCGACGCTCCGCGTGCCCAGGAGTTCATGGCCTGCGCGAGGCCGGTCGCGATCGCCTCGGTGCCCGGCAGGTGGTGGGCCTGTTCGAGGTCGTCGAGCCGGCTCCAGAGGTCCTGCGTCTTCGTGAGGGCCTCGCGGAACGGCCCGCGCGGCAGGCGGTACTCCCCGGCGTCGTCGCGGCGCGGCTCGTAGACGAGGCAGCACGCGAGGGCGGCGAGGCCCGCGGGGTCGAGCTCGCGCCACAGCCCGCGGCGCAGGGACTCCGCGACCAGCAGATCGCGTTCGCCGTAGATGCGGCGCATCGTGCGCCCGGCCGCAGTGAGCGTGGCGGCCCCGTCGTCGTCGAAGGCGACGTAGTCCAGCTCGGCCAGCACGTCGATGATGCGGTCGAAGATCCGCGCGACGGTGCCGGTGCGGGTCTCGATGTCGCGGCGCGTGCGATCGGTGCGCCGACGCAGCTTCCAGTACCGCTCGGCCCAGCGGGCGTGGTTCTCGCGATCGGGGCAGCCGTGGCAGGGGTGCCGCTGCATCCGGCGGCGCAGCGACTGGATCTCGTTCTGGCGTTGCTGGCGGATGCGGGCGGGCGCCGTCCGGTCGGCGCGGTTGAGCTTCTCGGCGTCACTGAGGTCGCGCCGGATGCCGGAGTACTCGGCAAAATCGCCGCGGTCGCACGTCATCGACTTCTCGTAGCCCGCGAGGGATGCCTCGGCCTCCCTCACCTGCCGGGCGAGGCCCACGACGGCGCGGTCGGCCTGGAACTGCGCGAACGAGGACTCGAGGATCTCTCTCGCCCGCGGCCGGCCGAACTGGTCGATCAGGTTGACCGCCATGTTGTACGTCGGCCGGAAGCTCGAGTTGAGCGGGTACGTGCGGCGCGACGCGAGCGCCGCCACTGCCTGCGGGTCGAGCGACTCGGTCCACTGGACGACCGCATGCCCCTCGACGTCGATGCCGCGCCGGCCGGCGCGCCCGGTGAGCTGGGTGTACTCGCCCGACGTGATCGCGACCCGCGCTTCGCCGTTGAACTTCTCGAGCTTCTCGAGAACGACCGTCCGGGCGGGCATGTTGATCCCGAGCGCCAGCGTCTCGGTCGCGAAGACCACCTTCACGAGTTTGCGCTGGAACAGCTCCTCGACGACCTCCTTGAACGCGGGCAGCAGGCCAGCGTGATGCGACGCGATCCCCCGCTCGAGGTTGTCGCGCCATTCCCAGTAGCCCAGGACGCCGAGGTCCTCGTCCTGGAGCGCCCGCATCCGCTCATCGATGATCCAGCGGATCTCGTCGCGCTCCGCGGTGTCGGTCAGCCGCACACCCGCGCGCCGGACCTGCTGCACCGCGGCGTCGCATCCGACCCGACTGAAGATGAAGAAGATGGCGGGCAGCAGGTTGGAGCGACCCAGCAGCTCGACGACCTGCGGACGGTCCATCCGCTCGATCCGCATCGCCGTCGACGGTCGTACGGGACGCTTACCGCCCCGGTGCGGGCGGCGCCTCTCCTGGTCGCCGCGCGAGCGGTACTCCATGGCGCGGCGATTGTTCTCGTAAACGGCGCCCTTGGGTGAGCGGATGCGGGTGAGCTCCTGGTTCACCTGTGCGGTGGCGATGCCGGCGCGGTCGTCGAACAGCGGCAGGAGGTCGCCGCGCACGAGGACGTGCTGCTCGAGCGGAACGGGACGGGTCTCGGAGACGATCACGGCCGTGTCGCCGCGGACCGTGTCGAGCCAGTCGCCGAATTCCTCGGCGTTCGAGACCGTCGCCGACAGGGAGACGAGGCGCACAGCGGGCGGCAGATGGAGGATGACCTCCTCCCACACCGGTCCGCGGAACCGGTCGGCGAGGTAGTGCACCTCGTCCATCACGACGTAGCGGAGTCCGCGCAGGGCCGGCGAGTCGGCGTAGAGCATGTTCCGGAGCACTTCGGTGGTCATGACCACGACGCGCGCGTTCCCGTTGATGTTCGTGTCGCCGGTGAGCAAGCCGACCTCGCCCTCGCCGTAGACCTCCTGCAGCTCGCGGAACTTCTGGTTCGACAGCGCCTTCATCGGCGTCGTGTAGAAGGCCTTGTCGCCCGGTTCCCGCATCGCGAGGTGGATCGCGAACTCGCCGACGATCGTCTTGCCGGCGCCCGTCGGGGCGGCGACGAGCACGCTCCTGCCCTCTTCGAGCGCGTGACAGCCCTCGATCTGGAACGGGTCGAGGTCGAACCGCTGCAGGGACGCGAAGGATGCGGAGATCGGATGCCGGCGCTCCGCCTGCGCGCGGGCGTAGCGTGCCGAGGGGTCCGTCATGCGACCGGACCGAGGAGCGCCTCGTCGCGCTTGCGTTTGCGGCGATCGAAGAGCATCGAGAGTCCGGCGGCGGCGAAGAAGAGCACCGTCAGGATGCCCGCGAGGATGAGCATGCTGACGACGTCGGCTGCGGGGGTGGCGGCTCCGGCGAACACCGTCGCGATGACGATCGCCACGCGCCAGCCCTTGATGATCTCGCGGCCGGTCATGACGCCGGCGAGGTTCAAGGCGACGAGGAACACCGGGGTCACGTAGGCGACGCCCACGACGAGGAGGAGTTTGAACACGAAGTCGTAGTAGTACTTCGCGTCGTAGAAGTTGGAGGCGCCGACGGGTGTGAAGCCGGCCATCAGCTCGACGAGGTGCGGAAGGATCAGCCAGCCCGTGAAGGTGCCTGCGAAGAACAGCGGCACCGCGGCAGCGACGAACCCGATCGTGTAACGGATCTCCTTCCGCGTCAGCCCGGGCATCAGGAAGGCCCAGATCTGCCACAGCCAGACAGGCGCAGAGATGAGCAGGCCGACGGCGAAGGAGATGCGGATGCGGAGGTCGAAGGCGGATGTCACCGTCGCGAACATGAGGGTGACGGCATCCTCGTCACCTCGACGCTCCGCGACGATGCGGATGGGCTCCGTCATCGCCCAGATGATGCCGTCCGTCAGGATGAAGGAGACGATCATTCCCACGACGAGCGCCGCGGCAGCGATCAGCAGCCGTTTGCGGAACTCTCGCAGATGGTCGCCGAGCGACATCCGCTTGTCCCGGTAGGGGGCGTCGTCTCGCGCGGCGTCCCGTTCGGTGGTCGTCACTGAATCAGGATGCGGGGCCCTGCGGTGGACCCTGCGCGGGCGGCGGCGTCAGCGGGGTGACCGAGGACGGCGCCGGAGGAGCCTGGTGGTTCGGCGTCTCAGCCGGCCCGTCCTCCTCCTTCATCGCCTTCATCTCGCCCTTGAAGACACGCGCCGACTGACCGACGCTCTTCGCCAGCGCCGGCAGTTTGGCCGCACCGAACAGAAGAAGGATCACCGCCAAGACGATGAGAAGATGCCAGCCCTGCAGACCGCCCATGAAAGCTCCTCGGGGTTGAAGTCTTTCCAGTCTAACCGCCCGGAAGCGGCCGGTCCTCAGGTGTACTGCGCGAGCCCCGCCTCGGCCCACGCCCGCGCTGCTTCCCGCGCGGTGTCGGGCGAGACGACCTCGACGTCGCCCCCGAGACGCGCGGCCAGTCGCTTCAGGCTGCGCTCGTCACCGACCCGCAGACGGACCGACCGGACATCGCCCTTGCCCCGCACGACGGCGCGCGCCGCGAACTCGCCGAGCAGCGGAACGACGTCCTTGCGGCAGCGGAGCTCGACGATCACATCGGACTCGGTCGGTTCGAACAGGCCCGGCAGCGCGTCCGCGCCGTGCGTGCTCGGGATGTCGGTGAGGACGACCTCGGAGACCCGGTCGAGGTGGAACGTGCGCACGGCCTGCCGCAGGTGGCACCAGCCCTGCAGGTACCACTGGCCGTCGGCGATGTGGACCTTGACGGGGTCGACCGTGCGGGTGGTCACCGGCGCATCCGGAGCCCGGTACTCGAACGAGACGGCGACGCCCTGCTGGACGGCCGCCGCGACCGTGGCGCGGACGTCGTCGACGACGGGGGTGGCGACGATCACCTCCGCCGGAGCACTCGACGCGCCGGCGGCGAGCTTGGCGAGGAGCCCCTGGACGACGCCGCTGTCCCCCACTCCCGGAAGGCTCGCCGCGAGCTGCAGACCCGCCAGCAGGGCGGCCGCCTCGCGGGCGGTCAGCCGCGGCGTCCGCTCGAGCGCGACGGCGTTCGTGATCGAGATGGTGTCCTGCTCGTCGAGCAGATCCCAGTCGATGTCGAAGAGGTCGTTCGCCATCTGCCAGAAGCCGCCGTCCCCCGGCAGGCCGATGACCGTCAGCTTCTCGACCATCGAGCGCATCTCGTCGGGCGCGACCTCGAAGTCCCGCGCGGCGTCCTCGACCGTGACCTCGCCCTTCGAGATCAGGTACGGCACGAGCTGAAGGATCAGGGAGGCGCGGTCCGTCGCGACCAGCGGTTGCGCGCTCATCCGGCGGCCTCCGCGTGCAGGTCGCGGGCGCGGCGGAGGCGCGCGCCGACGAGGTCGGCCAACTCGACCGGCTCGATCACCCGGACCTCGGGCCCGTAGGAGGCGAGCTCGTCGGCGAAGATCTGCGCGTCGACGTAGGGCACCCGGCATCCGGTGTCGTCTGCGGCGACCGCGCGACGGTTCAAACGCACCGCGGCCTCGGTCCCCGGCTCGACCTGGACGAGCGCGCGCTGACGCCTGGCGACCGCCTCGAGCCCGGCGATCGCTTTGTCGCCCGCCCCCTCGCGCAGCGAGAGCTCGAACGAGGTCCGGGTGACGACGACGTCCGAGGAGATGCGGGTCAGCAGGAAGGTGCGCTCGGCGTCCTGCAGCAGGTCGAAGCCGTACACGTGCCATCGGCCCTCGTACTCGACGAGAGCCCACGGCTGGACACGGCGGCGGTGCGCGGCATCCGATCCGCCCTTGACGTAGTCGAACTCGACGACCCGCCCCTGCTCGATCGCGCGCTGCAGCGGCGAGAAGGACGGCTCGCGCAGGCTGATGCGCGGGGCGTAGCCGATGATGGGGGCGTCGACCTCGATGCCGAGCGCCTGGATCTTGCGCAGACCGCTGCGCGCCGACGCCGACATGGAGCTCTCGCCCCAGACGCCGCTGGCCAGGTTGAGCACCGCGATCTCGGCCGGGGTGAAGTCGATGTCGACCGGCAGGGAGTACTCGGCCGTCGGGATCCGGTACCGCGCCTCGCGGAGGTCGTCGGGGTCGGCGTAGTCACCGATCGTCTCGATCGGAACGCCGAGCGAGCGCAGGCTGTCCTTGTCGCGTTCGAACATCTTCTCGAGCGCGTCCTTCGACGCACCCGCCGCCCCTTGCTCGCGGTAGCCCGAGACGGACGAGAGGATCGTGTCCTTCGTCAGCCCTTGCTCCGTCGCGAGCAACGCGACGACGAGGTTGACGAGCCGTTCCTCGGGCGCGCTGCGGATCGGATCGGTGGGCACACGGCAATCCTAGGCGCGGGACCGGTCGCCGGCCCCGCGCGGGCTCACTGTGTCGCCGTGGTGGCGTCGTCGCTCGTGTCGATCCCGAGGATGTCGATCACGAAGACGAGCGTCGAGTTCGCGGGGACGGAACCCGAGGCCGTGTCGCCGTAGGCCTGCTCGGGAGGGATGACCGCGAGCACCTGCGACCCCACGGTCTGACCCTCCAGCGCCTTCTGGAAGCCGGGGACGACGCTGTCCAGCGACAGCGTCGCCGGGGAGCCCTTCTCCCACGTGGAATCGAACACCTCTCCGGTGTTCCAGAGCACACCGGTGTAGTTGACGCGCGGCGTCGAGTCGGCGGTGAGCTTCTCGCCGTCGCCCTTCTTGAGGGTCTTGATGATCAGGTCCTTCGGCGCGACCGCGTCGGGGACGATGATGCCCGGGGTGCCGTCGGGGGCGAGGACGACGGTGGGGATGTTGCTGCCGTCGACGTACTGCGGCACGCCGTTCGCCGCCGGAAGGAAGACCGTGTTCACGTCGATGACGACCACGGCCGCCTGCTCCTCGCTCAGGCCGATCTGGCTCACGAGGTCGGGGTTCAGGTCCTTCGCCGGGATGGCCGAGACGATCCGCGAGCCCGGGCGGGCGCAGTCGAGGATCTTCTCGATCGTCGGGAACGTCTGCTCGAGGACGCTCACCTGGACGACGCGGGTCGGCGCGGACAGGACCGTCTGACCTGTCGCGCCGTCGAGAAGCGTGATCCCCAGCTGGACGTCCTGCTCGCTCGTCGTGATCGGGGTGCCCGAGCCGGTCGCGATGTCGGTGAACGAGGTCTTCGTGACGTAGACCGGGGTGGTGGTGGTGGCCGCCGGTGCCGCCTCGGCATCCGTCACATCGACGAGGTCGAGGGACGAGGCGGGCGCGGTGACGCGCTCGCAGCCGGCGTCTGCGGGACCGGTGGGGGCGCACCCGACGAGGGCCAGAGCGGTCAGGCCGAGCACGGCCACGGCAGGGGGGATCTGACGCATTGGATCAGTCTACGGTCTCGCCGGAGCGATCCTCGGCAGCCTGCCGGGCGCCCTCGACGGCGCGCTGGGCGTCGCGCACCCGCTTGCGGAGGTTCTTGTCCGTGATCTCGCGGTCGCCCACGGCACCGGGGGTCCACGCCTCGACGTCCTCGTCGGCGTACGACGGCTTCTTCAGCGCGCGCTTGCGCACATCCGGCGGCATCGCACCGGGGGCCAGGCGACGGGCGGTGAGGAGGAACCCGGTGTGCGCGACCATGCGATGGTCCGGACGCACGGCGAGACCCTCGACGTGCCACCCCCGCACCATCGTCTCGGTCGCCTCGGGCTCGGTGAACAGGCCCGAATGCCGGATGTACTCGGCGACCCGGCTGAGCTGGGTGGCCGTCGCGATGTAGCAGAGCACGACGCCGCCCGGGGTGAGCGCCTCGGCCACGACGTCGATGCACTCCCACGGCGCCAGCATGTCGAGCACGACGCGGTCGACGCTGCCCGGCTCGGTCACCTGTGGCAGGTGCTCGGCGAGGTCGCCGACGACGACCCGCCACGAGTCGGGGTAGTGCCCGAGGAAGGTTTCGACGTTGGCCTCGGCGACCTCGGAGAACTCCTCGCGGCGCTCGAACGACAGCAGGCGACCGGAGGGCCCGATCGCGCGGAGCAGCCACAGCGACAGCGCGCCCGAGCCGACGCCGGCCTCGACGACGGTCGCCCCGGGGAAGATGTCGGCGGAGGCGAGGATCTGCGCGGCATCCTTCGGGTAGACGATCGCCGCGCCGCGCGGCATCGACATGACGAAGTCGCGCAGCAGCGGACGGAGCGCCAGGTACTCGTGACCGCCGCTGTTCACGACGACCGAGCCGTCGGGCTGACCGATGATCGCCTCGTGGCGCAGCACGCCGTGGTGCGTGTGGAGCTCGCCGCCCTCCCGCAGGGTGACGGTGTGCATGCGCCCCTTGGGTCCCGTCAGCTGAACGCGGTCACCCAGCCGGAACGGGCCGCTCGGCCGCAGGTCGGCGCTCACGCGTCCACCTCCTGGCGCACGCGGGCGAGCACGTCGGCGACGTCGGCGACGGTCCGACCGTCGAGCGTGGGCCACAACTCGTGCGCCCCCACCCCGTCGAGCGGGACCATGTGCGGGATGCCGACCGTCACCGTGCCCGCGGCGATGGCGGAGGCGGTGCCGGTGAGCGAATCCTCGAAGGCGACCGTGTCGGCGGGGTCCACCCCGAGCGCGGCACAGGCCTGCAGGTACGGAGCGGGATGCGGCTTGGCGTGGGTGACGTCGTCGCCGCCGATGACGAGATCGAACGCGTCGAAGTCGATGAGCTCGGTGATGACCCTCGCCATCCGACTCATGGACATGGTGACGAGGGCCGTCGGCACGCCCTGCTCCCGGAGCTCCCGGAGCAGCTCCCGAGCGCCGGGACGAAAGGGCACGCCGTCCTCGCGCAGGCGGCGCATGACCTCGTCGGTCAGGTGGGCGACGATCTCGTCGACCTCGAGGCGCACACCGGCGCCCTGCAGGACGCGCGCCGCGTCCTCGAGGCCCATGCCCACCATGGCGAGACCGTCCTCGTGCGTCCAGGTGCCGCCGAAGCGCTCGACGAGCGGGGTCTCGGCGGCCATCCAATACGGCTCGGTGTCGACGAGGGTGCCGTCCATGTCCCAGAGGACCGCGGCGGGAAGGGGGGAAGTCACCGGTCAATGCTATGCGAGGGCTTCCGCCCGCCCGGTGGCGGTCGGCGTATCGTGGGGGTACCGACAGAGAGGACGTCCGTGCAGGGACTGGGACAGCGGGTGCTCGTGATCGCCGTCGACGGCTGGAACGACGCCGGAGAGGCCGCCACCGCTGCGGTCGCACAGCTGCGCTCGTCCGGGACGTTCGAGAGGGCGTTCGGCGTCGACCCGGAGCTGTACTTCGACTACCAGTACACGCGTCCGCAGATGCAGATGGATGCCGACGGTGCCCGTCGCCTGGTCTGGCCCGACGCCACCCTCTGGCGCCCCGTGACGCCGCGCGAGGACGGCCCCGACCTCTGGCTGCTGACCGGGACGGAGCCGGCCCGCGCCTGGCAGGCGTTCGCAGCGGAGTTCGTCGACGCCGCCCTGCGCGAGGACATCACCGGCATCGTGGCCCTCGGATCGATGATGAGCGACGTCCCGCACACCCGCCCGATCTCGGTGTTCGCGGGATCCGAGAACGAGGAGCTGCGCGCGGCTCTCGGGCTCGAGCGCTCGACCTACGAAGGTCCGGTCGGCATCCTGTCGGCGCTCGCCGCAGCCGGCGAGGCCGCCGGCATCCCCTCGGCCGGTCTGTGGGCGAGCATCCCCCACTACGTCGGCGGACACACGCCGTCGCCCAAGGCCACCCTCGCGCTCCTCGACAAGCTCGAGGAGATCACCGGTGCGACGATCACGCGCGGCACGTTGCCGGCGGATGCGCTCGCGTGGGAGGCGTCGATCGACGCCGCCGCGGCCGACGACGAGGAGATGACGGAGTACATCCGCCAGCTCGAGACGACCCGTGACGCGTGGGACTCCCCCGAGGCGTCGGGCGACGCCATCGCGCAGGAGTTCGAGCGCTACCTGCGCCGCCGCGGCGACGGACCGCGCGGGCCGAAGGACGACCCGCGCCGCTGAGCGGGCTCAGTAGGCCTGCAGTACCCCGGTGGCGAGCAGGATGAGCAGGACGACGCCCAGCACGATCCGGTAGAGGACGAACGGCAGGAAGCTGCCGCGCTTGAGGTATCGCATGAGGTAGGCGATGACCGCGAGACCCACGCCGAACGAGACGACCGTCGCGACCGCGGTCTCACCCAGGGTGAACGGCGACTGCCCGGGCTCGCGGATCGCCTGCAGCAGCTCGTAGAGGCCGCTGCCGAACACGGCCGGCACCGCCAGCAGGAACGCGACCTCCGCCGCGGCCGGACGGGTGTACCCGAGCGCCAGGCCGGCGGTCGTCGTGGCACCCGAGCGCGAGACGCCGGGGATGAGGGCGAGCGCCTGGGCGAAGCCGAGGGTCAATCCGTGACCCATCGTCAGGTCCTTCTCGGTGCGGTCTCGCTTTCCGAGGGCGTCCGCGACACCGAGGATCAGGCCGAACACGATGAGGACGATCGCGACGAGCCAGAGGTTGCGGAACGTCTCGCGGATCACGTCCTGGAAGAGGAAGCCGAGCACGCCGATCGGGATCGTGCCGATGATGACGATCCACCCCATCCGCGCGTCCGGGTCGTTGCGCGGGACACGCCCCGTGAGGGACTTCGCCCACGCGACGATGATGCGCACGATGCGGGTCCAGAAGTACACGAGGACGGCGAGCTCGGTGCCGATCTGCGTGATGGCGGTGAACGTCGCACCCGGGTCCTCGGCCGAGGGCAGGAACTCCCCCACGATGCGCAGGTGCGCACTCGAGGAGATCGGGAGGAACTCGGTCAGACCCTGGACGATGCCCAGGATGATGGCCTCGAGGATCGACATGCGGGGCCTTTCAGTACGAGCGGATCAGATCGGTGAGCACACGCTGCCCGAACACCAGCGCGTCGATCGGGACACGCTCGTCGACACCGTGGAACATCCCCGTGAAGTCGAGATCGGCGGGCAGTCGCAGCGGTGCGAACCCGAACCCGGCGATGCCGAGCTCGGCGAGGGCCTTGTTGTCGGTCCCTCCCCCCATAAGGTACGGGATGACCGGTACGCCGGGATCGTGCCTGCCCAGCGCGCCGACCATCGCGTCGACCACGTCCCCGGCGAACGGCACCTCGAGTCCGATGTCGCGGTGCACGACCTCGATGCGGATGTCGTCGCCGACGATCCGCTGCACCTGTGCGAGCACCTCGTCCTCGCGCCCGGGGAGGGTGCGGATGTCGATCGCGGCGGTCGCGGCATCCGGGATCACGTTGTGCTTGTAACCGGCGGTGAGACCGGTCGGGTTCGTGGTCGTCCGGAAGGTGGAGCGCAGGAACGCGGATGCCGCGCCCGCCGTGTCGGCGACGGTGTCGGGGTCGTCGGCCAGGGTGCCCGACAGCTCGGCGAGCGAGCCCACGAGCTGGCGCGTCGTCGAGGTGAGTTCGATCGGCCATCCCGTCCGGCCGAGAGCGGCGACGGCCTCGGCGAGGCGCGTGACGGCGTTGTCGGGGTGGTGACGGCTGCCGTGCCCGGCGAGGCCGGTCGCGTGCAGCCGGATCCAGACGAGCGCCTTCTCGCCGACCTGCAGCAGGTACGCGCGCTCGTCGCCGACGGCGATGGAGTACCCGCCGACCTCGCTGATCGCCTCGGATGCGCCGGCGAACCACTCAGCCCGGTCCCGGACCACCAACTGGGAGCCTTCGACGCCGCCGTTCTCCTCGTCGGCGAAGAAGGTCAGGACCAGGTCGCGCTCGGGCTGCTCCCCCGCCCGCAGGAGGTCGCCGACCGAGGTGAGGATCATGGCGTCCATGTCCTTCATGTCGACGGCGCCGCGACCCCACAGCATCCCGTCCTTGACGACACCTTCGAAGGGGTCGACGCTCCAGTCCTCGGCCACGGCGGGGACGACGTCGAGGTGGCCGTGGAGGACGAGCGCGGGCTTGTCGGGGTTGCGCCCCGGCACCCGCGCGGTGACGTTGGTGCGGCGCGGGATCGGCTCGTAGAACTCCGGGGTGAGGCCGAGCGACTCGAGGTACGCGCCGACGTACTCGGCGGCCTCCCGTTCGCCGTGCGCGCGCCCTTCGCCGTAGTTCGTCGTGTCGAACCTGATCAGGTCGCGCGCGACGCGGGCGACCTCGGGCAGATCGTCGGGAGCGGACATGCCGCCCACGCTACCCGGTCGGCAGGACGGCGCCGGGGAGGCCGGAAACGAGAAATGGGCCCCTTTCGGGACCCATTTCGACTCTGTGCGCGAGGGGGGACTTGAACCCCCACGCCCTATTCGGGCACTAGCACCTCAAGCTAGCGCGTCTACCTATTCCGCCACCCGCGCAGAGTTTTCTCCCGTCGTTTCCTCGGGGATTTCGGTTTCGCAACCGAGGATCGACAATAGCACGTTCTGACCGCTCCCGATAATCGGGGCGACTACGCCGCGGAGACGCCGAAGAGCAGACCCAGCAGGTAGGTGATCGCCGCGGCACCGAAGCCGATCGCGAGCTGGCGGAGGCCGCGGCGCAGGGGCGGGGCGCCCGAGAGCAGCCCGACGGTGGCGCCGGTGAGCAGCAGCGCGAGCCCGACCAGCGCGAGGGCGAGGACGACGGCGGAGAGCCCTGAGAGGCCGAAGATCCAGGGCAGGACCGGGATGACGGCACCCGAGGCGAAGAACGCGAAGCTCGATGCCGCGGCCCCGAACGCCGAGCCGACGGATTCGAGGTCGGCGGGCGGCTCCGCGGCGCGCCGGTAGGGCACGGCGCGGTCGCTCGCCTGGGCGGTCGCGATGACCTTCCGTGCCCGGGCCAGCGCGTCGTCCTCGTCGAGCCCGCGCGTCCGGTACACCAGGGCGAGCTCGTTGGCGTCCAGGTCGAGGTCGGGCAGGACGTGATCGGTGTCGTTGTTGGGATGCGTCGCCTCGATCAGTTCGCGCTGCGACCGGACCGAGACGAACTCGCCGGCCGCCATCGAAAGGGCGCCCGCGAGGAGGCCCGCGATGCCGCTGAAGAGCACGAACTGCGGCGCGACCCCGGTCGCGCCGATGCCCATGACGAGGGCGAGGTTGGACACCAGTCCGTCGTTGGCCCCGAAGACGGCGGCGCGGAAGGTGCCCGACAGGCGCATCCGACCGCGCGCGGCCAGGCCGCGCACGACCTCGCCGTGGATCTTCTCGTCCGCTCGCATGGCGGGGGTGGCGTGCGGGTCGTCGTCGTACGGGGAGCGGTTCTCGGCGTTCTGCGCGAGCGCGAGGACGAAGATCGAGCCGAAGCGGCGCGCCATCGCCGCCAGCATCCGTGTGCGCACCGAGGCCCTCGGCAGCCGCTGCGGCTCACCTCCCAGCAGTCCTAGCCAGTGCGCTTCGTGGCGCCCCTCCGCGTCGGCGAGCGCCGTGAGGATGTCGCGCTCCTCCCCGGACTTCCGTGCGGCGAGTTCGCGGTACACGCGGGCCTCGGCGCGTTCGTCGACGAGATAGGAGGCCCAGCGCCGCCGATCCCTCGGGGTGGCGTCGGGCAGCGGGGTCGCGTTCGTCGTGCTCATGTCCCCTTCACGGTAGCCACCGCGTCCGGCCGGGACCGCGCCGAAGCCGGAACTGCCAGCATTTCGGGGATCCGAAGGGGTCAGGAGTGGACGCGCCGTCGCAGGACGTCGATGCGCGCCTGCAGCTGCGCGACGGTCGCGCGCGCGACCTCGGGTCCCCCGCACACGCGACGCAATTCGGCGTGCACGGCGCCGTGGGGTTCGCCGCTCTGCCGTGCGTAGAGCCCGACGAGGCTGTTGAGCAGCTGTCGCTGCTCGCGGAGGGTGCGGTGCAACGCCGGCGGCAGGGTGTTCTCCGGCTCTCCCGTCTCCTCGCCGCGCGCCTTCTCCTGGGCTTCGCGGGCGTGACGGTGACGCGACTGCCGCGACTGCCGCTGCATGAGGAGTTCGTGCACGTGCTCGGGCTCCAGCAGGCCCGGGATGCCGAGGAACTCCTCCTCCTCGAGAGTGCCGGGGACGGCCAGCTGCCCGAACTCCTTGCCGTCGTAGAGCACCCGGTCGAAGTGCGCGGTCGACCCGAGCGCCTGGTAGCTGCCCTCCTCGAGCAGCGAGTCCGACGCCTTGTCCTCGCGCTCGGCCTCCTCCAGCAGCGAGTCCTCGAGACCGTCGTCGTCCGTCTCCTCGCGGTCGAGGGCGTGGTCGCGCTCGCGCTCCATCTCGTTCGCGAGGGCGAGCAGCTGCGGCACGTTCGGGAGGAAGACGGATGCCGCTTCGCCGCGGCGCCGGGCCCGCACGAAGCGTCCGATGGCCTGAGCGAAGAAAAGCGGGGTCGAGGCGCTCGTCGCGTAGACGCCGACGGCGAGACGGGGGACGTCGACCCCCTCCGACACCATCCGCACCGCGACCATCCACCGCGTCGTGGACTGCGAGAAGGTCTCGATCCGCCCCGACGCGGCCTTGTCGTCGGAGAGGACGACCGTCGTCGGCTCCCCCGTGATGTCGCGGAGGATCGCGGCGTAGGCGCGGGCGGCCGTCTGATCGGTCGCGATGACGAGACCCCCGGCATCCGGGACGTCCTGACGGACTTCGCTCAGTCGGCGATCCGCAGAGCGCAGCACGGCGGAGATCCACTCGCCCTCGGGGTTCAGCGCCGTCCGCCACGCCTGCGCGTTGATGTCCTTCGTGTTGTCCTGACCGAGGTGCGCCTCGTACTCGTCACCGGCCTTGGTGCGCCACTTCATCTGGCCCGCGTACACGTGGAAGAGCACCGGACGGACGACGCCGTCGGCGAGCGCGCGGCCGTAGCCGTAGTTGTAGTCGGTCCGCGAGATGCGGATGCCCTTGTCGTTGGGGTGGTACTCGACGAACGGGATCGGCGCCGTGTCGCTGCGGAACGGCGTGCCCGACAGCAGCAGCCGTCGGGTCGCCCGCCCGTAGGCCTCGCGCAGCGCGTCGCCCCAGCTCAGGGCGTCGCCCCCGTGGTGGACCTCGTCGAGGATGACGAGGGCGCGCGAATCGAGGACGAGACGCTCGTGCACGGCGGCCTTCACCGCGACCTGCGCGTAGGTGACGGCGACGCCGTGGTAGTGCCGCGCCGGTGAGTAGTGCTTGTTGCTGAAGCGCGGGTCGAGCCGGATCGAGACGCGCGCCGCGGCATCCGCCCACTGCGTCTTCAGGTGCTCAGTCGGCGCCACCACGATGATGCGATCGATCACCCCGCGCCGCAGCAGCTCGCTCGCGAGCCGGAGCGCGAAGGTCGTCTTGCCGGCGCCGGGGGTGGCGGCGGCGAGGAAGTCGCGGGGTCCCCGTCCGACGCCGTCGGGCCCGTCGGCCTCGAAGTACTGCTCGAGGGCCTCGGCCTGCCAGGCACGCAGGTTCTGGGCCGTTCCCCACGGGGCGCGCTGCGGGAACGCGGGCGAGAGGTGCTCGGCGGCGAAACTCCCGAAGTGGGGCTCCTGCGAAGCCGCCCCCTCTTCGTTCATCGTCTCGCTCGTCACGTCGATCCACCCTAATCGTCCGGTCCGACACCGGGCGCCCCGGGTCGCCGCGCGCGGACGGGTAGCCTCGAGGCGGAGGTGCCATGCACGACATCGACTCCGGGCCCGACGAGAACCGTTCGCCCTACGTCCCCAACTCGACCGTCCACCCGTGGCGACGGATGGTGTCGATCGGTGACTCGTTCACCGAGGGGATCGGCGACCCCTACCCCGACCGCCCGGGTGAGCACCGCGGCTGGGCCGACCGCGTCGCTGCCGTGCTCTCGTCCCAGGTGGAGGACTTCGCCTACGCGAACCTCGCGATCCGGGGCAAACTCATCCGCCAGATCGTGGACGGGCAGGTCGAACCCGCGCTCGCGCTGAAGCCCGACCTCATCACGCTCTCCGCCGGCGGCAACGACGTCATCCGCCCGCAGGGTGATCCGGATGCGGTCGCCGAACTCTTCGAGGACGCCGTCGCCCGGTTGTCGTCGCAGGGCGCGACGCTGCTCGTGTTCACGGCCGTCGACACCGAGTTCACCCCGGTGTTCCGCGGCATCCGCGGGCGCGTGGCGATCTACAACGAGAACATCCGTGCCATCGCGGATCGGTACGACTGCATCGTCGCCGATCAGTGGGCGCTGAAGTCGGTGCAGGACATGCGCTTCTTCGACGACGACCGGCTGCACTACAACGCGCTCGGGCACCACGAGGTCGCACGGATGGTGCTGCGCGCCCTGAACGTGCCGAATGACCTGCAGCCGATGGCTCCCGAGGCGCTGCCGCCGACCACGTGGCGCGCCGCGCGCGCGAACGACCTCGTCTGGGCGCGGGAGCACTTCGTGCCCTGGGTCCTGCGGCGCCTGCGGCACCAGTCCTCGGGAGACAACGTCACCGCCAAGCGCCCCGAAGCGCTGCCGTTCTCGACCGACGCTTCGCAGGGCTGATCCGACTCAGCGCAACGCCCAGAGCGCGACCGCGGCGGCCGACGCGACGTTGAGGGAGTCGACCCCGCCCGCCATCGGGATCGTGACGATCGTGTCGGCGGCGGCGAGGGCGGCGTCCGACAGCCCTTCGCCCTCAGACCCCATGAGCACGGCGAGCCGCTCCGGTCGCGCGGCGGCGAACGCGTCCAGGGGCACCGCGTCCTCGGCCAGCGCGAGAGCCGCCAGGTGGATGCCGGCGGCCGCGAACAGGAGCGACGCGGCATCCCATTCGGGCAACCGCGTCCACGGCACCTGGAAGACGGTGCCCATGCTCACCCGCACGCTCCGGCGGTACAGCGGATCGCCGCAGCGCGGGCTGACGAGCACGGCGTCCGCGCCGAGGGCGGCGGCGGCGCGGAACGCGGCCCCCACGTTCGTGTGGTCGACGATGTCCTCGAGGACCACGACCGTGCGCGCGCCCTCGAGGAGCGCGGCGGGATCCCGGAGCGCGGGGCGATGCATGGCGGCGAGCGCGCCGCGATGGACGGCGAAGCCCGTGACCTGCTCGGCGACGGTGTCCGGCACGACGTAGACGGGGGCGTCGCCGGCGAGCGGGAGCGCGTCGTCGAGCCACTTCTCCTGCACGAGCAGGGAGCGGGGACGGTGCCCCGCCACGACGGCACGGGAGATGACCTTCGCCGATTCGGCGATGTAGAGGCCCCCGGCGGGTTCGGCGACGCGCCGCAGCGCCGTGTCGGTGAGGTCGCGGTAGTCCGACAGGCGCGGATCGGCGGGATCGTCGATCCGGGTCGTCGTCATACACCCATGCTGTCACGGGCGCCGCGGCGTGATCTGCGCGAAACCGCGACGGCGTAGGCTCGGAAACCGAGGAGGGCCATGAGCGTGCTGGACCTGGATGCCGCGACGAGCGCCGCCGTGGAACGCGCGGTCGACGCGCTCGCCGGGCGCCGCGTCGCCGTCCTCACCGGCGCCGGGGTCTCGACCGATTCGGGCATCCCCGATTACCGCGGCAAGGGCGCCCCCGTCCGCACCCCCATGACGGCGCAGGAGTTCCTCGCCGACGACGCCTCCCGGCGGCGGTACTGGGTGGGCAGTCACCTCGGCTGGCGCACCTTCGCCGCCGCCGCCCCCAACGACGGGCACCGCGCGCTCGCCGACCTCGAGCGGTCCGGGGTCGCGACCGGCGTCATCACGCAGAACGTCGACGGGCTCCACCTGCGCGCCGGTAGCCGCCGGGTCGTCGAGCTGCACGGCACGATGCGGCGGGTGAGCTGCCTGCACTGCGGTCAGGTCTTCGACCGGCGCGACCTCGCCGAGCGCATTGAACGCGACAACCCGTGGATCACCGTGCCCGACAGCGTCGAGCTCGGTCCCGACGGGGACGTCCTGCCGGGTCGCAGCGACGGCTTCGTCGTCCCGGACTGCTCGGTGTGCGGCGGGATGCTGAAGCCCGAGGTCGTCTTCTTCGGCGAGTACATCCCGCTGGAGAAGTTCCGCGAGGCCGAGCAGCTCGTGCGCGCCAGCAGCGCCCTGCTGATCGCCGGCTCGTCGCTCGTCGTGAACTCGGGCATCCGGCTGCTCGACCGGGCGCGGCGCCGCAAGCTCCCGGTCGTCATCGTCAACCGCGGGCAGACCCGCGGTGACGCGCGGGCGACGGTGAAGATCGACGCCGGCACTTCCGAGGTGCTGACGGCGCTGAGCCGGGCCCTCTCGGCGGGCTGACACCGCGCCCCGCGTAGGCTCGTGGGGTGACGATCCTCACCCTCGTACGCCACGGCGAGACCGACTGGAACCGCGCCCGCCGCATCCAGGGCTCGACGGACATCCCGCTCAACGACACCGGCCGGATCCAGGCACGTGCCGCCGCCCATGACCTCGCCGAGCGCGTGACGCGCGCGAGCACGACCGTCGTGGTCTCGAGCGACTTGTCCCGCGCGCATGAGACCGCCCGCATCATCGCCGCGGAGCTGGGCTTGCCGGAGCCGACCACCCACATCGGCCTGCGGGAGCGCTCGTACGGCGAGGCCGAGGGCGTCACCGACGTGGAGTTCGCCGAGCGCTGGGGACCCTGGGACACGGCCGTCGTGCCAGGCGCCGAATCCCGCGATGCCGTGGCGGTCCGCGCGCTCGCCGCACTACAGGAGGTCGTCGAGCGCGCCCGGCGCGAGAACGATCCGCACGCCCCCGACCTCATCGTCGTCGCCCACGGCGCGCTCATCCGCGCCGTCATGGAGCACGTGACCGACGGCGTGCACCCCGGCCGAGGCCACAAGATCCTCAACGGGTCGGCTCACAGCTTCCGCGTCGAGCCGGAGGGTCTCATCCTGCTCGAGACCTCCGCCGTCCCCGTCTGACGATCAGGCGAGCCCGAGCGATCGGGCGATCAGGAGCAGCTGCACCTCGGTCGTCCCCTCCCCCACTTCGAGGATCTTCGAGTCGCGGAAGTGCCGGGCGACGGGGTACTCGTTCATGAACCCGTTGCCGCCGAAGATCTGCGTCGCATCGCGTGCGTTGTCCATCGCGGCGTCGCTCGAGGTGAGCTTGGCGATGGCGACCTCGGTCTTGAACGGCAAGCCGGCGTCGCGCAGACGCGCCGCGTGCAGCCAGGCCAGCCGCGACACGTGCACGCGCTGCTGCATGCGGGCCAGTATGAACTGGATCGCCTGCCTGCTGCCCAGCGACTCCCCGAACACGACACGGCTCTTCGCGTAGTCGACGGCCGCCTCGAGGCATCCCTCCGCGGCACCGGTGGCGAGCGCCGCAATCGCGATCCGACCCTCGTCGAGGATGTGCAGGAAGTTCGCGAAACCGCGGCCGCGCTCCCCCAGGAGGTTCCCCTCCGGGACGCGCGCGCCCGTGAAGACGAGCGGATGCGTGTCGCTCGCATGCCAGCCGACCTTGTCGTACGCCGGGCCGACCGTGAACCCCGGGGTGCCGCTCGGGACGATGATCGTCGAGATCTCCCGCGTCGCGGAACCCGGCTCCCCCGTGACGGCGGTGACGGTGACGAAGCGCGTGATCGGGGTACCCGAGTTGGTGATGAACTGCTTGGCCCCGTCGATCACCCACTCGCCGTCGTCGAGACGCGCGGTCGTGCGGGTGGCCCCGGCATCCGATCCCGCCTCCGGCTCGGTCAGACCGAACCCGGCGAGCGCACGACCCGCCAGCAGGTCGGGCAGGTGCTCCTCGCGCTGCGCGTCGGTCCCGAAGCGGAAGATCGGCATCGCCCCGAGGCTGACACCGGCCTCCAGCGTGATGGCGATGGACTGATCGACGCGCGCGAGCGCCTCGATGGCGAGTCCGAGCGTGACGTAGTCGCCGCCCTGCCCGCCGACCTCCTCGGGGAACGGGAGGCCGAACAGTCCCATATCGCCCATCTGGGCGACGACGTCCATCGGCAGGGTCTTCGTGCGATCCGCCTCGTACGACACCGGCGCGACCACCTCGTCGGCGAACGAGCGCACGAGACCGGCGAGCTCGACCTGTTCCTCGCTGAGACCGTATCCCGACATCGACAGGCTCATGCGAACACCATCGCCCGGGCCGGGTCCCGCAGGACGTCGCCCACGTCGGTGAGGAACCGAGCCGCCTCGGCGCCGTCGACCAGCCGGTGGTCGAACGACAGGCTCAGCGTCATGACGTCGCGCAGCGCAACGCCGCCCTCGTGCTCCCAGGGCCGGCGCTGCACCGCTCCGAGACCGAGGATGCCGGCCTCCCCCGGCACGAGGATGGGTGTGCCGGCGTCGACGCCGAACACCCCGTAGTTGGTGATCGAGAAGGTGCCGCCCGACAGGTCCGCCGGAGTGGCCTTGCCCGCCCGTGCCGTGTCCGCGAGGGCGCGGATCGCGTCGGAGAGCTCGAGGAGCGGCATCCCGCCGGCATCCTTCACCGACGGAACGACGAGTCCGCGCTCGGTCGCCGCGGCGATGCCGAGGTTGACCTTCGCGAAGCGGACGATCTCGCCCGCCGCGTCGTCCCACGTCGCGTTCAACTCCGGCGTGCGGCGCAGCGCGAGGCAGACCGCCTTCGCGGCGACCGCCATGATCCCGACCCGGTGCGCCGCGTAGCGGGCGTCGGCCCGCAGGCCCGCCACGAAGGCGACGGATGCCGTCACGTCGACGGTGAGGAAGGTCGCCGCGTGCGGGGCGGTGAACGCGGAGCGCACCATCGCGTCGGCCGTGTGCTTGCGCACCCCGCGGATCGGGATGCGCTCGTCGTCGGCCGCGCCGGCGACGGGTGCCGCGGTCGGCGGCACGGGCCCGCGCGGAGCCTCGGGGGTCGCCGGGGCCGTGCGGGCGGCGTAAGCCTCGACGTCATCGCGCGTGATGAGACCGTCCACCCCGCTCGCGGCCACGAGGTCGAGGTCGACCCCGAGGTCCCGGGCCAGCTTGCGCACCGGCGGAGTGGACCGGGGGCGCTCGCGCGGCTCGCGCTCGGGGGCACTCGGCGCGATCGCGTCGTGCGGCGCGGCCTCGCGGACGGCCAGGTCCACGGCGTCGCCCGCCGCCCCCGCCCGAGCCCGCCGCTGCGGGCGGGCGGTGCTGCGGGGCGCCGCCCCGTAGCCGACCAGGTTGGGCTCGCGCTTCTCCGCGGTCTCGGGGACCGGGGCATCCGATCCTTCGACGTCGAACGAGATGAGCACCTCGCCGACGGGGACGACGTCGCCCTCGGCGTGACGGATCGCCGAAACGGTGCCGGCGAACGGGGACGGCAGTTCGACGACGGCCTTGGCCGTCTCGACCTCGGCGATCGTCTGGTTCAACGTGACCTCGTCACCCGCGGCGACGTGCCACTGCACGATCTCGGCCTCGACGAGACCCTCTCCCAGGTCGGGAAGGCGGAAGTCGGTGATCACGCGGTCACCTCCGGCATCCCGGCGCGCCCCATGACGCGGTCGACGGCGTCGAGGATCCGGTCGAGGTCGGGCAGATGGTGCTGCTCGAGCTTCGCCGGCGGGTACGGCACGTCGTGCCCGGTCACCCGCAGCGGCGGCGCTTCGAGGTAGTGGAAGCACTTCTCGGTGATGCTCGCGATCACCTCGGCGGCGACACCGGCCTCGCGGGACGCCTCATGCGTGACCACGACGCGACCCGTGCGCCGGACGGAGGCCGCCACGGTCCCGTAGTCGACCGGGGACAGCGACCGCAGGTCGATCACCTCGAGCGACAGCCCCTCGTCCTCGGCGGCGAGCGCGGCATCCATCGCCGTCGTCACCTGCGAGCCGTAGGTGACGATCGTCACGTCGGTGCCCTCCCGGACGACGCGCGCGAGGCCGAGGGGCGGCGCGTCGGCGATGTCGCCGTCGAGATCGACCTCGCCCTTGGCGTGGTACAGCCGTTTCGGCTCGAAGAAGACGACCGGGTCGTCGCTCGCGATCGCCTGGCGGAGCATCGTGTACGCGTCCTGCGGGTTCGACACGGCCACCACGCGCAGACCCGCAGTGTGGACGAAGTACGCCTCGGGCGATTCGGAGTGGTGCTCGGCGGCCCCCACGCCGCCGGCCCACGGGATGCGGATCGTGATCGGCATCTTCACGCGTCCTTGCGTGCGGTAGTGCAGCTTCGCGACCTGACTGACGATCTGGTCGAAGGCGGGGTAGACGAACCCGTCGAACTGGATCTCGACGATCGGCCGGAAGCCCCGGAAGGCGAGACCGACGGCGGTGCCGACGATGCCGGACTCCGCGAGCGGGGTGTCGACCACACGGCGGGGTCCGAACTCGGCCTGCAGACCGTCGGTGATGCGGAACACGCCGCCGAGGCGGCCGATGTCCTCCCCCATCACGAGCACGCGGTCGTCATCGGTCATGGCGCGACGCATGGCGGCGGTGAGGGCCTTGCCCATCGTGAGCTCGGTCATCGCGCGCCTCCTTCGGCGAAGCCGTCGAGGTAGGCGGCGAACCCGGCGCGCTGCTCGTCGAGCCCGCTGTGGGGCTCCGCGTACACGTGGTCGAACACGCGCAGCGGCTCGGGGGCGGCGGCCCCCACGACGGCGCTGCGCATCGCCGCCGTGAAGCGGTCGGCATCCGCCGTCAACGCCTCGGCGAAGGCGTCGTCGAACGCACCGAGGGACCGCAGGTACGCCTCGACCCGGGCGAGGGGGTCGCGCGCCCGCCAGTACGCCACCTCGTCCGCGTCGCGGTAGCGGGTGGGGTCGTCCGAGGTGGTGTGCGGTCCGACGCGGTAGGTGACGGCCTCGAGGTACGCGGGACCGCGGCCGCTGCGGGCGTGGTCGGCCGCCCAGCGCATCGCCGCGATGCACGCGAGGACGTCGTTGCCGTCGACGCGCAGGCTCGGGATGCCGAAACCCGGCGCGCGGCCGGCGATCGGTGTCCGCGACTGAAGTCCGACGGGTTCGGAGATCGCCCACTGGTTGTTGGAGCAGACGAACACGACGGGCACCCCGAAGGCCGAGCCGAAGACCATCGCCTCGTTGACGTCGCCCTGGCTCGTCGCGCCGTCGCCGAAGTAGGCGACCGCGACCTGGTCGCCGCCGTCGCGCTGGATGCCCATGGCGTACCCGACGGCGTGGAGGCTCTGCGCGCCGATGATGATCTGCGGGTTCGCGACGTGGACGTCGGCGGGGTCCCAGCTGGCGTGCTCGGCGCCGTGCCACACCATGACGAAGTCGCGGGGCTTCACGCCGCGGACGACCTCGATGCCGATCTCGCGGTAGCTGGGGAAGAGGAAGTCGTCGTCGTGGCAGGCCCAGGCGGTGCCGACCTGCACGGCTTCCTGACCCTGCGCCGGCGCCCAGAGGCCCAAGTGGCCCTGGCGCTGCAGCGCGACGCCCTCGGCATCGAGGCGGCGGGTCAGGAACATGTCGCGGTAGACCTGTCGGAGCATCGCGGCGTCGACGTCGGCGGCCCACGGGTCGAGCCGCTCGTCGCGGACGCGGCGGCCCTCGTGGTCGAGAAGACGGGCCACGTCCTCGGTGTCGCTCGCCACCGACGCGGCGGGGGTCAGAGTGTCGGTCATCATCGTCCCTCTCTGATCGCGGACACGCGTCTTGTGGACGGGTGACCGGCGCAGAACACCGGCTTCGTCGCCGGATGCTGCGAGAGTATGCCGACATCGCACCTCGCTCAAGCATCACGCGCAACATTGAGCAGGATGCGTAAGCGGCGCCGCGACCCCCCTGCTATGGTGTGGCACTATGAGCGCCCTCGACCACGCGGATCTCGAGCTTCTGAACGCCCTCGCCGAGGACCACCGTGCCACCGTGGTCGCGCTCGCCGAGCGACTCGGGCTCTCCCGCAACACCGTCCAGGCCCGCATGGCCAAGCTCGAGCGATCGGGGGTCTTCCTCTCGTTCGAGCGCGCGATGTCGCCCGCCGCGCTCGGCTATGCGATCGACGCGATCCTGCACGTCCAGGTGCGCCAGGCGGATCTGCCGCGGATCACCGACGAACTGCAGGAGATCCCCGAAGTGGTCCAGTGCCACGGACTGAGTGGACCCGTCGACCTGCTCGTGCGGGTCGCGGCGCGCGACACGCAGCACCTGTTCGACATCGACGCGCGCATCCTCGCGATCGACGGCGTCGAGCGCACCGAGACCTCCCTCGCCATGGGCGAGGTCATCGGATACCGGGTCCGACCTCTCCTGGCAGCGGCTCGGCGGGGGAACTGACATCGGCGGGCGCGCGTTCCTCGACACGGACGAGGACCACGCCCACCAGGATGAGCGCGCCACCCACGAACTGGACCGGCGCAGGCGCCTCCCCCAGCAGCAGCCACGCGAAGCTCAGCGCGAACAGCACCTCGGACAGCCCGACGAACGAGGCCAGCCGCGACCCGATCCTCGGGACCGCCATGACGCCGAACGCGTACCCCAGGGCCGTGCACACTCCCACCAAGAGCAGCGGGACCAGCGGCGCAGCACTCATCCCGAGCATCTCCACCGGCGCGCCCGACACCCGGAGGGGCAGGATGCCGACACCCGCCAGGGCCAGGATCGTCACCGTCCCGACGAGCAACCCTCCGGCCGCCAGGGCGAGCGGCGGCAGGTCGTCCCCGGTGCGCTCGCTCATGACGAAGTACACGCACGCGCACACCGCCGCCAGGAGGGCGAACGCCGTGCCGAGCAGATCGAAGCGCGCACCGGCGATGTCGACGACGAGGACGAGGCCGGCCATGGCGACGACCGACCCGATGAGGACGGTGCGCGACGGCGCGAGGCGCGTCCTCGCCCAGACGAAGAGCACGAGCATGACCGGCGCGAGGTACTGGATGAGCAGGGCGACGCCCACCGGCATCCGCTGCAGGGCCGAGAAGTAGAAGACCTGGCATCCCACCACCGGGATGAGCCCGAAGGCGACGAGCGAGAGCCAGTGCACCCGCAGGAAGTCCGGGCGGCGGCGGAGCGTGCGAACGAGCGCGGGCGAGAGGACGAGGCCCGCGACACCCATCCGGATCGCCAGCACGGCCGCGAGCGACCAGCCGCCCTCGAGGAGCGGCTTGGCGATCGGGCCGCTGATCGAGAACGTCAGCGCGCTCGTGACCGCCAGCAGCAGTCCGCTCGAGGGCGTGCGCCGCACGACGGGGGCGGGGTCGGCGGCGAGCCGGACGGGCGCGGTGTGCGTCATCGATCGTCCTCGGGGGTGCGGTCCGTGAGTCATGACCTAAGCGTCATTACACTGGTGACAGTAGCGATCCCCCGCGTCAGGAGTCAAGACCATGTTCATCCATGACACCGAGATCTCGCTGCGTGCCGCGACGGCGCTTGTGAACTCCCTCCCCGAGATCGACGGCGAGGGCGTCGACAGGCTGGCGACCCTCGACGACCTGAGCGCGTTCCTGCAGGAGTTCCCCTACAGCGGCGTGATCCGCCGGGACGACGTCGAACTGTCCGAGCTGCGTGCCGCACGCACGCGACTGCGGATGCTGTGGGCCGGCGACCGGGTGGCGGCGGTGCCCATCGTCAACGCGATGCTGCGCGAGGGGAAGGCGCTTCCCCAGCTCGTCATCCACGACTCCTACGACTGGCACATCCACGCGACCGACGACGCGGCGCCGCTCGCGACGCGCATCACCGTGGAGGTCGCGATGGCGTTCGTCGACGTCATCCGCTCGGACGAGTTCGACCGCGTGCGGGTGTGCTCGGCCGACGACTGCGAGGCCGTCTACATCGACTATTCGAAGAACGGCTCGAAGCGCTACTGCGACACCGGCAACTGCGGCAACCGCATGAACGTCATGGCGTATCGGCGCCGGAAGGCCGAAGAAAGCGCGTGACGGCGGATGCCGCAGCCTGCGGCGTCTCGTAGTGGATGAGGTGCCCCACACCGGGGATCACGACGAGCTCCGCGTGCGGGAACAACTTCTGCAGCGCGTACTGCGCCGACAGCGGCGTGATGTCGTCGTTCTCCGCGGCGATGAGCAGCGTCGGCACCTGGATGTCGGGGGCCGCGGCCCGCACGTCGTTCGACACCGAGGTGACGAACGCCTCGGAGAGGGTGTCCCGATCGGCGAAGCGCGAGAAATAGGTCTCGTGCTGGTCGTGGATGAAGGCGCGGAGGTCCTTGTCGCGCGTCTTGGCCATCGCGATGCTCATGACCCGCACGATGAGCGGGTTCCGCAGCAGCGCGTCGCCCAGGCGGCGCGGCAGGCGCGCTCCGGCCCGGTAGTAGAAGATCGCGAGACGGGTGAGGATGCCGCGGGGTCCCTCAAGTGCCGGTGCGCCGATGGGGTTCACGAGGATCAGCCGCGGCGTCGGGAGCCCGCGGGCCACGGCGGCCGCCGAGACGATCGATCCGAACGAGTGCCCCAGGACGACGGCTCCCGGCGCCGCCGCGGCGGCGAAGGCCGTGAGCCAGTCGGCGTAGCCGGCCAGATCGTGCCGGCCGGGCAGCGCGGGGGTCTCGCCGAACCCCGGTAGGTCGGGTGACACGACGCGCACGTCGTCGAGGAAGGCGACGACCGGCTCGAGGCCGTGGTGCTCCCCCCGGAATCCGTGGACGGCGAGGATCGTGGTGTCCGCGTCGTCCGGACCGTAGACCCAGTAGGCCGTCGGTACATCCGCGACGGTCACCTCGTGGCGCTGAACAGAGATCGCGCGCAAGCGGTCGGCGTACGGGCTGGCGACGGTCACTCCACGAGTCTACGAGCGCGGCGCGCCGCCCGAGGGATGTCGGAGGCTCGTCCTACGGTCGGAGCGTGGTGAGTTGGCAGTCGATCCCCCTGTGGGACGACGACGCGTGGGACGGGGACAACGGCCCCGACCACGACTCCGCGCCCGGGCTTGTCGCCGATGACCCGCCGGGCGTCGGCGCCCTCGGGGTGTTCGACCTCGAGACGACGGGGATCGACGTCCGCGAGGACCGCATCGTCACCGCGCACGTCGGGGTGCTGGACGCGAGCGGACGCGTCGTCTCCGCTCGGAACTGGCTCGCCGACCCGGGCGTCGAGATCCCGGCCGGCGCGACCGCCGTGCACGGGATCACGACGGACCACGCACGCGCTGCCGGCCGTTCTGCCGCGGAGGTCGTCGCCGAGGTGACGGCTGCCCTGCGCGAGCTCTTCGACCGCGGAATCCCGGTCGTCGCCTACAACGCGCCCTTCGACTTCTCGATGCTCAAGTACGAGGCGCTGCGCCACTCCGTGGAACCTATCGCCGCCCCGTCACCTGTCATCGACCCCCTCGTGGTGGACAAGACCTACGACCGCTATCGCCGCGGCAAGCGCACGCTCGAGGTTGTCGCAGCCCACTACGCGGTCCCGCTTGAGGGCGCTCACGACGCCGCGGCCGACGCCGTGGCGGCGGGCCGGGTCGCACAGGCCATCGCCGCCCGGTACGGGCTCGAGCTGGGGTCTGTCGAACTCCACACGCAGCAGGTGTCCTGGGCCAGGGCGCAGGCCGAGAGCCTCACGGAGTACTTCATCAGCATCGGCCGCCTCGACCCCGAGGACGCCCTCGACGGCAGCTGGCCGATCCGCTGATCGCACCGGGGTACGACGAAGGCCCCGCCGGAGCGGGGCCTTCGGTGACGGCTGCTTACTTGCTGCCGAAGTTCTTGAAGCGCTGGTTGAACTTCTCGACGCGGCCGGCCGAGTCCATGATGCGCTGCTTGCCCGTGTAGAACGGGTGCGAGGCGGACGAGATCTCGACGTCGATGACGGGGTAGGTCTCGCCGTCCAGCTCGATCGTCTTGTCGCTCGAGACCGTCGAACGGGTCAGGAAGGTCTCGCCGGAGCCGAGGTCGCGGAACACGACGGCGCGGTACTCGGGGTGGATGTCAGTCTTCATTGGGTTCCTCACGAAGTGCCCTGGATTTTGCCAGATGCGGGTGGAAGTCTGCGGCGCGAGCGCGCCAACGCAAGATTCTATCAGGATGCCGCGCGCGCGGCGAACCGGCCGTCCTCCGACGTCAGCGTGATGGGCAGACCGAAGGTGGCCGTGAGGTTCTCCGCCGTCAGGGTCTCGGCGATCGGCCCCTGCGCGACCGCGGCTCCCTCGCGCAGCAGGAGGACGTGCGTGAAGCCGACGGGGATCTCCTCGACGTGGTGGGTGACCATGATCATGGCCGGCGTCGACTCCTCCCGGGCGTACCCGCCGAGGAGGGACAGCAGCTCCTCGCGGGCGCCGAGGTCGAGGCTGGCGGTCGGCTCGTCCAGCAGCAGCAGCTCGGGGTCGGTCATGACGGCACGGGCGATCTGCACCCGCTTCTGCTCACCGTCGGAGAGCGTCCCGAAGGTGCGGTCGGCGAGGTCCGCAAGACCCCACTCCCCCAGCACGCGACGCGCACGGCGCTCATCGATCGCCTCGTAGTCCTCGCGCCACCGGCCCAGGACCGAGTAGGCCGCCGTGAGGACGACGTCGAGCACCGTCTCGTCCTGGGGCACGCGCTTGGCCATCGCCGACGACGCGAAGCCGATCCGCGGGCGCAGGTCGAAGACGTCGGTGCGTCCGAGCCGCTCGTCGAGGACGGTGACGGCGCCGGAGGTGGGGTGGACGAGTGTCGCCGCGAGCTGCAGCACCGTCGTCTTGCCGGCGCCGTTGGGGCCGAGCACCACCCAGCGCTGGTCGGACTCGACCGTCCAGTCGATCCCGTCGACGATGTTGCGGGCGTTGCGGCGGACGACGACGTCGGCGAGTTCGAGCACCTGAGGCATGGCCCCAGCCTATCGAGCGCCGGAGCCCTCCCGAGCGGCCGCGACGACCTCCCGGTAGAGCGCGGCGGTCTCGTCGGCGATCGCCTCCCAGCTGAAAGCGGATGCCGCGCGCTCCCGGCCCGCCCTGCCGTAGGCCCGTGCCCGCTCCGGGTCGGAGACGACCTCGGTCAGGGTCGCGGCGAGGTCGGCGACGAACTTCTCCGGATCGACGGGTGTCCCGGTGCCGTCCTCGACCTGTTCGATCTCGACGAGGCGACCGGTGACACCGTCGATGACGACTTCGGGGATGCCGCCGGTCGCGGTGCCGACGACGGCCGCGCCGCACGCCATGGCTTCGAGGTTGACGATGCCGAGCGGCTCATAGATCGACGGGCAGACGAAGGTCGTCGCCGAGGTGAGGATCGCACAGAGATCGGGACGCGGCAGGAACTCCTCGATCCAGACGACACCCTCGCGGGTCCGCTGGAGCTGCTGCACGAGGCCCTGGACCTCGGCCATGATCTCCGGCGTGTCCGGAGCCCCGGCGCAGAGGATCAACTGCACCTCGGGCGGGAGGAGCTCCGCCGCGCGCAGGAAGTACGGCAGACCCTTCTGGCGGGTGATGCGCCCCACGAAGACGACCGACGGCCGGGACGGGTCGATGCCCCACCGCGACAGGAGCTCCGGGTCCTCCCGGGGCTGCCAGGCGTCGACGTCGATGCCGTTGTAGATGACCCGCACCTTGGCGGGGTCGAGGGCCGGATAGCTCCGGAGGATGTCGCGCCGCATCCCGTCGCTGACGGCGACCACCGCGGCGGCGTTCTCGTAGGCGGTCTTCTCGACATAGCTCGAGAGCGCGTAGCCGCCGCCGAGCTGCTCGGCCTTCCACGGACGCAGCGGCTCGAGGGAGTGCGCGGTCACGACGTGCGGCACACCGTGCAGCATCGAGGCGAGGAACCCGGCGTAGTTGGCGTACCAGGTGTGGCTGTGCACGACGTCCGCGCCCGCGACGTCGCCCACGATCTCGAGGTCGGTCCCGAGGGTCTGCAGCGCGGGGTTCGCCGCCGACAGGCCGGCGGGGACGGCATAGGACGTGGTGTCGGCCTCGTCGCGCTCGGCGCCGAAGGCACGGACCTGGACCTCCATGCGGGAGCGGAGCGCCTTCACCAATTCGGTCACATGGACACCGGCCCCGCCGTAGATCTCGGGCGGGTATTCCTTCGTGACGATGTCGACGCGCATGGACCGAACTCTAGGGCACCGGGACACGGCGTCACAGTCCTAGTCGGACCCTCGGAAAGACACATAGTGTGAGCACATGCCAGCATCCCCGAAGGTCCTCGGTATCGTCCTCGCCGGTGGCGAGGGCAAGCGACTCATGCCGCTCACCCAGGACCGCGCGAAACCCGCCGTCCCCTTCGGCGGGCAGTACCGGTTGATCGACTTCGCGATCTCGAACCTCATCAACTCCGAGCTCCGCCAAATCGTCGTCCTGACGCAGTACAAGTCGCACAGCCTCGACCGTCACGTGTCGCAGACGTGGCGCATGTCGGCTCTGCTCGGGGCCTACGTCACCTCCGTGCCCGCACAGCAGCGGCTCGGCAAACGATGGTTCTCGGGGTCGGCCGACGCGATCCTCCAGTCCCTCAACCTGATCCACGACGAGAAGCCCGACATCGTCGCGGTCATCGGCGCCGATCACGTGTACCGCATGGACTTCCAGCAGATGATCGAGGCGCACATCGCCTCGGGCGCGCGCGCCTCGGTGGCCGGCATCCGTCAGCCCATCGGGCTGGCCAACCAGTTCGGCGTGATCGACGTGGACCCCGCCGACGGCGTCACGATCCGGGACTTCCTCGAGAAGCCGCAGAACCCCACCGGGCTGCCCGACAGCCCCGGCGAGGTGCTCGCCTCGATGGGCAACTACGTCTTCGACACCGACGCGCTGATCGAGGCCGTCGAGGCCGACGGAGAGCTGCCGACCTCGAACCACGACATGGGCGGCGACATCATCCCCTACTTCGTCTCCCGGGGCGAGGCCGCGGTCTACGACTTCAAGCGCAACGACGTGCCCGGCTCCACCGACCGCGACCGCGACTACTGGCGCGACGTGGGGACGATCGACTCGTTCTTCGACGCGCACATGGACCTCATCTCCGCGCTGCCGGTCTTCAACCTCTACAACATGGACTGGCCCATCCGGTCGCAGTCGGTGAACTCGCCGCCCGCGAAGTTCGTCCGCGACGGGATGGGGCGCATCGGGAACGCGATCGACTCGATCGTGTCGCTGGGCTGCGTCCTCTCGGGCACGCATCTCGAGCGGAGCGTGCTGGGTCCGTGGACGCTCTCGGGCGGCGGCGCGACCATCACCGACTCGGTCCTCTTCGACCACGTGAGCGTCGGTGCCGGCGCACGTGTGCACCGCGCGATCCTCGACAAGAACGTCGTGATCGAACCCGGGGCCACCGTGGGCGTCGACCGCGAGCTCGATCTGTCGCGCGGGTTCACCGTCACCGACAGCGGGCTCACCGTCGTGGGGAAGAACATCCGCATCACCTCCTGAGCGCGGGGCCCGGCGATGGAGCCGCTAGCGTGGTCGGGTGCCTGACGCCCGATTCCTCGTCGTGTTCGACGCCGATTCCACGATCATCCGCAACGAGGTCATCGAGCTCATCGCCGATGAGGCCGGCCGCGGTGCGGAGGTCGCCGCCGCGACCGAGGCGGCGATGCGCGGTGAGGTCGATTTCGCGACGAGTCTGCGCTCCCGGGTGCAGGAGCTGACCGGCGTCCCGGTCGCCTCCTTCGCACGGGTGCTGTCGCGCGTCGAGCCGACGCCGGGCGTACACGAGCTGATCGCCGCGATCCACGACCGGGGCGGCGTCGCGGCCGTCGTGTCGGGGGGCTTCCACGAGATCCTCGACACCGTCGCCCCCGCACTCGGCGTCGACGTCTGGCGAGCCAACCGGCTGGCGGTCTCGGGCGGCGCGCTCACCGGCGTCGTCGACGGTCCGATCGTCGATGCGGCCGGCAAAGCCGAGGCGCTGCGCGAGTGGGCGCTGACCTACGGGTTGGCGCCGGCGGCGACCATCGCGGTCGGCGACGGGGCGAACGACCTCCTGATGATGGATGCCGCCGGCCTGGGTGTCGCGTTCAACGCGAAACCCGCCGTCCGCCGTCGTGCCGACCTCGTCGTCGGTCCGGTCGATCTCGCCGCCCTCATCCCCCTCCTCCCCTGATCCGACGCCGCGGTACTGCCGGATGTCGGCGACCGCCGGTAGCGTCGCCGCCATGGACATCATCCTCATCCCCGGGCTCTGGTTGACGGCCGCGTCATGGGACGACGTCGTCCCCGCACTGCGCGACGCGGGCCACTCCCCGCATCCGCTCACGATGCCGGGCGTGGGCGCCCCGGCATCCGAGGTCCGTCTCGCGGACTGGGTCGACGCGGTCGTCGACGAGATCGACCGCATCGACGGTCCGGTCGTGCTCGTCGGTCACAGCGGCGGCGGCAACGTCGCGTGGGGCGCCGCCGAACGCCGCGCCGACCGGGTGACGCGGGTGGTGTTCGTCGACACGACGCCTCCGCCTCCCGGCGCCGACATCTCGGAGTTCCCCCTCGTCGACGGCGTCGTCCCGTTCCCCGGCTGGGAGTTCTTCGACGCCGAGGACGTCGATGACCTCGACGACGCGACCCGTCGGCGGACGGCGCCGCTCACGGCATCCGTTCCCGGGCACGTCCCGACCGATCCGCTGTTGCTCGAGGGCACCGACCGTCACCGCGTCCCCGTCACCCTGCTCATGGGGTCCCTGGACGAGGCGGCGTTCCGCGAGGCGGTGACGGCCTGGGGCGCTTTCGCCGCGGAATTCGCCGCGATCGTGGAAGCCGAGGTGGTCCGGCTGGGGACCGGTCACTGGCCCCAGTTCTCCGCGCCGGACGAGTTGGCGCGGCGGATCATCGAAGCGGTGCGCTGATACCCGTCAGTGGCCCATGCCGAGGCCGCCGTCGACCGGGATGACGGCGCCCGAGATGTAGGCGGCGTCGTCGGAGGCGAGCCAGACGACGGCAGCGGCGACCTCGTCGGCGGCGCCGAAACGCGCCGCGGGGATGTTCTTCTTGTACTCCGCCTGCGTGTCCTCGGGAAGGGCTGCGGTCATGTCGGTCTCGATGAAACCCGGAGCGACGACGTTGGCCGTGATCCCCCGTGACCCGAGCTCGCGGGTCAGCGAGCGGGCGAAGCCGACGAGCGCGCTCTTGGAGGACGAGTAGTTGATCTGCCCGGCCGAGCCGTAGAGGCCGACGACCGAGGAGATGAGGATGACGCGGCCCCACTTGGCCCGCAGCATCCCCTTGGCGGCGCGCTTGACGACGCGGAAGGCGCCGCCGAGGTTCGTCGAGACGACCGAGTCGAAGTCCTCCTCCGTCATACGCAGCAGCAGCGTGTCCTTCGTGATCCCGGCGTTCGCGACGACCACCCCGACGGGGCCGAGCTGCTGCTCGACCTCGGTGTACGCGGCATCGAGGGAGGCGGCGTCGGTGACGTCGGCCCGCACCGTCAGCGTCCCCTCGGGACCCTCGCCCGATCGAGCGGTGACGGCGACCGTGTAGCCCTCCGAGACGAATCGCTCGGCGATCGCGCGGCCGATGCCGCGGTTGCCTCCGGTGACGAGGACGACGCGCTCGTGGGACATGTTTCTCCTTGCTCCGAGCCGGGTGAACCGCACCAGCCTAGCGGCGCGCACGGCGGGTAGGCTGGGGGTCACCTCGCCTGAAGGAGACGGACGTGACCGACGCCACGAACACCCCGCCGCAGCCCTCCGACGTGCCGCCGGCCCCGCCCGCCGCGGGCGCCGCGTACCCGCCCGCCCCGCCGTACGCGCCGCCCTCCGCGCAGGGACAGCCCGCCTACGGCGAGCAGCAGACCGGCACGCCGCAGCCCTACGCGCAGCCGACCTACGGCCAGCAGCCGTACGCCCAGCCCGCCTACGGGCAGCAGCCCTACGGACAGCCCGCCTACGGCTACGCCCCGCCCCGGCCCAACAACGTCCTCGCGATCATCTCGCTCGTCGCCTCGATCGCCGGAGTGACGTTCATCCCCCTCATCGGTTCGATCGCCGGTGTC
This sequence comes from Microbacterium sp. NPDC079356, assembly GCF_049545465.1. Lineage (NCBI taxonomy): Bacteria > Bacillati > Actinomycetota > Actinomycetes > Micrococcales > Microbacteriaceae > Microbacterium > Microbacterium sp. NPDC079356. Next base: position 816,975 of record NZ_JBMWDN010000001.1, read on the forward strand.
ATCACGGGCCACATGTCACTCAAGCAGCTCAAGACCTCCGGTGAGAACGGCCGCGGTATGGCCGTCGCCGGCACCATCATCGGCTGGATCGGCACGGGCTTCTGGCTGCTGCTGATCCTCATCTGGGTGATCGCGGCCATCGCGATCGCCGCCTCGATCCCGTCCATGGGCCAGATCTCCTAGGAGCCCTCCCACGTCCCGCCGCACCAAGTACGACTCGACACCGTCCGCGACCTCGCTCGCCACGGCGCCGGAGGTCGACGCACGCTCGCGCACCCGTCGCTACGTCATCATGATGACCGTCCGCGTGGTCTGCTTCATCCTGATGGTCACCGTCACTCCCTACGGCTGGCAGACCTGGATCTTCGCGGCCGGCGCTGCGGTCCTGCCCTACCTCGCCGTGGTCGTGGCCAACGTCGGCAACGGCGACGAGGTCGTCGTGGCCGAACGCCCGTCGCGCGAGATCGACGCGGCACCGACGGCATCCGCTCCCCCGCCGAAACCGGACGAGAACGTGATCAGGATCCAAGAGACCCGGCCCCGGGAGGAGCGATGACCAGCCCGCAGTGCTCGCGCGCGGGATGCCACGCCGACGCGCAGTGGCAGGTCGTGTGGCGGAATCCCCGCATCCACTCGGCCGACCGGCGCAAGGTGTGGACCGCCTGCCCCGACCACGTCGGGTTCCTCCGCGACTACCTCGCGTCGCGGAGCTTCCCCGTCGAGGTCCTCGCGCTCGACACCGCACCCGCCTCGTGAACCGCGACACGGCGCTGCGCTGGAGCGGATACGTCGCCATGGCGATCGTGTTCGCGATCGCCTGCGCGTTCCTGTCCAACTGGCAGTTCTCGCGCAACGCGGAACGGGATGCCGAGCTCGCACTCGTCGCCGACAACTATTCGCGCGAGCCCGTCGCCCTGCGCGACCTCATCCCCGCCGGGCAGGACCTCGTCGCGAGCGACGAGTGGCGTCCCGTCGAGATCCGCGGTGAGTACCTCACGGAGCAGACGCTGCTCGTGCGCAACCGGCCTCACGGCGGCACGAGCGCGTTCGAGGTGCTCGTGCCGTTCCGGACGGACGACGGTCGCGTCGTCGTGATCGATCGGGGCTGGGTCCCGCCCGGCGACGACCAGCCGGAGCCCGACCGCGTCCCCGCGCCGCCGACGGGCGAGGTCACCGTCGTCGGCCGCCTGCAGCCCGGCGAGCCGCCAGTGCGCGAGGGTCGCTCCGCCCCCGAGGGGCAGGTCGCCAGGATCGATCTCACCCTCATCGCGCCGATGACGGGCCAGGCGGGCGACATGATCGACTCCGCCTACGTCCTGATGACCGAGGAGACTCCCGCGCCGGCGGAACGCCCGCAGCAGCTGGAGGATCCGTCGGCCGACCCCGGCCCGTACCTCTCGTACGCGATCCAGTGGATCCTCTTCGCCGTCATGGGCTTCGCCTTCATCTGGTACATGATCCGGACCGAGATCCGACACCGGCGCGAGGACGAGGAGGACGGCGGGCGCACGCGACCTTCCCGGCCGCAGCGACGACGCGACCGCGACATGGAGGCCGAGGACGAGCTCCTCGACGCCCGCTGACCGCCGCCGGCGGGCGTCCGTCAGGCCAGAGTGATGAGGTCGATGTAGTCGCGACCCCAGATGTCCTCGACCCCGTCGGGCAGGATCAGCACACGCTCGGGGTTCAGGGCCTCCACGGCGCCCTCGTCGTGCGAGACGAGCACGACCGCGCCCTCGTAGTGCGCGAGCGCCCCGAGGATCTCCTCACGGGAGGCCGGGTCGAGGTTGTTCGTGGGCTCGTCGAGCAGCAGCATGTTGGCCGACGAGACGACGAGCGTCGCCAGGGACAGTCGCGTCTTCTCGCCGCCGGAGAGCACCCCGGCCGGCTTCAGCACGTCGTCGCCGGTGAACAGGAAGGACCCCAGCACCTTGCGCGCCTCGGTGGCGGTGATGTCCGGCGCGGCCGACATCATGTTGTCGAGGACCGAGCGGCTGACGTCGAGGTTCTCGTGCTCCTGCGCGTAGTACCCGATCTTCAACCCGTGACCGGGCTCGATGATCCCGGTGTCCGCCTTGTCGACGCCCGCGAGGATGCGCAGCAGCGTCGTCTTGCCCGCGCCGTTGAGCCCGAGGACGACGACGCGCGACCCGCGGTCGATGGCGAGGTCGACGCCCGCGAAGATCTCGAGCGAGCCGTAGGACTTCGAGAGGTTCTTCGCCATGAGCGGTGTCTTGCCGCAGGGGGCGGGCTTCGGGAACCGCAGCTTCGCGACCCGGTCGTCCTGACGGACGTCGTCGAGACCGGCGAGCAGCTTCTCGGCGCGGGCCACCATCTGGTGCGCGGCGGCGGCCTTGCTCGCCTTCGCGCCGAAGCGCGCAGCCTGCTGCTGCAGCGCCGTCGCCTTCTTCTCGGCGTTCGCGCGCTCCTTGCGGCGCCGCTCCTCGTCCGCCGCACGCTGACGCAGGTAGTTCTTCCAGTTCATGTTGTAGACGTCGATGACCTGACGCATGGCGTCGAGGTAGAACACCCGGTTGACCGTCTCGCCGACCAGGTCGATGTCGTGGCTGATCACGATCAGCCCGCCCTTGTACCCCTTCAGGAATTCCCGCAGCCACACGACGCTGTCGGCGTCGAGGTGGTTCGTCGGCTCGTCGAGGATCATCGTCTGCGCGTCGGAGAAGAGGATGCGGGCGAGCTCGATGCGTCGCCGCTGTCCACCCGACAGCGTCTTCAACGGCTGATCGAGAATCCGGTCGGGCAGGGAGAGGTTGTGGGCGATCGACGCCGCCTCCGCCTCGGCCGCGTATCCCCCGAGCGCCTCGAAACGCTCCGTGAGCGAGGCGTACTTCCGCATGGCGCGGTCGGCGACGGCGGCATCCGTCGATGCCATCTGGTCGGCCGTCTCGCGCATGCCGACGACGAGCGAGCCGAGTCCCCGGGCGTCGAGGATGCGGGTGCGGGCGAGCATCTCGGGGTCGCCCGACCGCGGGTCCTGCGGCAGGTACCCGAGCTCGCCGCTGCGGTCGACCTTGCCGTCCGCGGGCAGCAGGTCGCCGGCGAGCACCTTGGTCAGGGTCGTCTTGCCGGCGCCGTTGCGCCCGACGAGACCGATCTTGTCGCCCGGCGAGACGCGGAAGGAGACATCGGACATGAGGGTGCGCGCACCGACGCGGATCTCGAGATCGTGCACGGCGAGCACAGCAGACGTCCGTTCTTCCTGGGGAGGCGGCCGAGTGGCCAAACCCCCAGTATACGGCGCGAATCGAGGACAATCAGGCCGGTCCCGGATGGGTTCCTCGGTTTCCGCCCGCCCCGGGTTCGTTGTAAGGTTAGGCGACCCTAATCACCTTTCCCAGGAGACCTCCGTGCCTCGCATCCGCACTGCGTTCGCCCTCGCCGCAGCATCCGCCCTCCTCCTCACCGGCTGCGCCACCACGGCCGCCGCCCCCGCCGGGACCACGTCTTCGGACGGCGCCACCGCGTCGGGCGACGCGTTCCCCGTCACGATCACGCACGCGTTCGGCACGACGACGATCGAGAGCAAGCCCGAGCGGGTCGCGACGGTGTCCTGGGCCAATCAGGAGGCGGCGCTCGCCCTCGGTGTCGTCCCGGTCGGCATGCCCGCCGTCACCTGGGGCGACGACGACGGCGACGGCATCCTCCCCTGGGTCGAGGACAAGCTCGAGGAGATGGGCGCCGAGACCCCCGTGCTCTTCGACGAGGCCGACGGCTTCGACTACGAGGCGATCGCCGACACGGCGCCCGACGTCATCCTCGCCGCGTACTCCGGCATGACGAAAGAGGAGTACGAGACCCTCAGCAAGATCGCGCCGGTCGTCGCCTACCCCGACGTCGCGTGGGGCACCACCTGGCAGGAGCTCACCGTCATCAACGGCACCGCGCTGGGCCTGAAGGACGAGGCCGAGACCCTCGTCGACGACCTCACCACCCAGCTCGGCGACCTCACGGCGGGACAGCCCGACATCGCGGACAAGACCGTCATGTTCAGCTCGTTCGACGCAACCAACCTCGCGGAGATCGGCTTCTACTCCGAGCAGGACCCGCGCCAGCTGTTCCTGCAGGACCTCGGCATGGAGCCCGCATCCACGGTCGTCGAGCAGTCCAAGGACACCGATCAGTTCTGGATCACCAACAGCACCGAGGAGATCGAGCGCTTCAGCGACCTCGACGTTCTGGTGACCTACGGCGACGACACGACGCTGGCGACGATGCAGGCCGACCCGCTGCTGTCGCGGATCCCTGCGGTCGCCGACGGTTCCGTGGTCATCCTCCCGCTGGCAAACGCGCCGCTTTCCGCCGCCGCCAACCCGAGCCCGCTGTCGATCCCGAACTCGCTGACGGCCGACTACGTCGACCTCATCGGCGAAGCGGCCGCCAAGGTCTCCGACTGATCCGGAACGGTTCGCCGCTCTCACGATGACCGCTCTCGCACCCGCGCCCGCCGCCGCCTCGACCGCGTCCCTCCGACGCCGGTCGGGGCGGCGGCGCGTGCTGTGGGTGCTGGTCCTCGCGGTCGCGGTGGCGGTCATCTGCGTGCTCTCGGTCACCTTCGGCAACCGGACGGTCGACGCATCGCAGATCATCGCCGGTCTGACGGGTGATCTGACGACGACGGATGCCGCTGCCGTCGCGCGCCGGGTGCCCCGCACCATCCTCGCCCTCCTGGTCGGAGCCTCCCTCGCGGTAGCCGGTGCCGTCATGCAGGGCGTCACCCGCAATCCCTTGGCCGACCCCCAGATCCTCGGCATCAACGGCGGCGCGTCGCTCGCCGTCGTGACCGGGCTCACCTTCTTCGGCGTGACGAGCGCCCTGGGCTACATCTGGCTCGCGATGCTGGGCGCCGCGCTCGCGGCACTCTTCGTCTACACCATCGGGTCGCTCGGCCGCGGCGGCGCGAGCCCCCTCAAGCTCGCCCTCGCGGGTGCCGCGACCGCGGTCGCCTTCACCTCGCTCATCAGCGCGATCCTGCTCCCCCGGATCGACGTCATGAGCGTCTTCCGGTTCTGGCAGATCGGCGGCGTGGGCGGCGCGACGACGCAGAACATCCTCCTCGTCCTCCCCTTCCTCGCCGTCGGCATGGTCATCTGCGTCGCCTCGGCGGCGGCGTTGAACGCCCTCGCCCTCGGCGACGACCTCGCGACCGGCCTCGGCCAGAAGGTCCGGACGGCGCGACTGCTGTCGGCCCTCGGCGCGGTGATCCTCTGCGGCGCGGCCACCGCGGTCGCCGGACCCATCGGCTTCGTGGGACTCATCGTGCCCCACGTCTGTCGCCTGCTCGTCGGCCCCGACCACCGCTGGCTGCTCCCCGTCTCGGCCCTCGTCGGCGCAGGTCTGCTCACCGTCGCCGACGTCGTCGGACGCGTCATCGCGCGGCCGCAGGAGGTCGAGGTCGGCGTCGTCACCGCCTTGATCGGTGCTCCCTTCTTCATCGCCATCGTCCGCCGACAGAAGATGCGTGCCCTGTGACCGCCCTCGCCCCCGCGCCGACCACCCTGACCGCCGTCACGTCGGGGCGGGCGCGTCGTGCGCGCCGCCGCATCCTCGTCACCGGCGGACTCCTCGTCGCCGTGCTGGCGACGTATCTCGTCTCGCTGATGGTCGGACAGACCTTCTACACGCCCGCCGAGGTGTGGGCAGTGATGACCGGACAGACGGTGCCGGGTGCGTCCTTCACGGTCGGCGAGCTGCGATTGCCGCGATCGACCGTCGCCCTGCTGACGGGACTGTGCTTCGGCATGGGCGGTGCGGTCTTCCAGACGCTGCTGCGCAACCCGCTGGCCAGCCCCGACATCATCGGGATCAACGCGGGCGCGGGCGCGGCGGCCGTCGTGGGCATCGTCTTCCTGTCGCTCTCGGGGACCGCCGTCTCGGTGCTCGCGACCGTCGCCGCGGTGGGCACGGCGCTGACCATCTACCTCCTCGCGTTCAAGGACGGCGGCGCCGGGGCGCGCTTCATCCTCATCGGCATCGGTGTCGCCGCGATCTTCAACAGCGTCGTCGCCTACGTGCTCTCGCGCGCGGCCGAGTGGGATCTGCAGGCCGCGATGCGGTGGATCACCGGCAGCCTCAACAGCGCATCGTGGAACGAGGTCGTCCCGCTGGCAGGGGCGATGGTCATCGTCGTCCCCGTCCTGCTGTGGCTGACCCGCGACCTGGAGCTCATGCGGCTGGGCGACGAGGCGGCGGCCGCCCTCGGCGTTCCCGTCGAGCGGCGGCGCATCCTCCTCATCGTCGCAGCGGTCGTGCTGCTCGCCTTCGCGACGGCGGCCGTCGGCCCCATCTCCTTCGTCGCCTTCCTGTCGGGCCCCATCGCCGCGCGGATGCTGGGCCCCGTCGGCTCGCCCGTCCTGGTCGCGGGCCTGTTCGGCTCCTTCCTGGTGCTGATCGCCGACCTCACCGGGCAGTACCTGCTCGGGATGCGTCTGCCCGTGGGCGTCGTGACCGGTGTCCTCGGCGCGCCCTACCTGATCTTCCTTCTCATCCGCAGCAGCCGCTCGGGAGGCTCCCTATGACCGCGGAACGTACCCTCCACGCCTCCGGCCTGAAGCTGGCCTACGGCGACCGCCTCATCGTCGACGACCTCGACCTCGTCGTCCCGCCCGGGCGGATCACGGCGATCGTCGGCGCCAACGCGTGCGGCAAGTCAACCCTGCTCAAATCGATGGCGAGGCTGCTGGCCCCCCGCGCGGGGCAGGTGCTGCTGGACGGCAAGGACATCCACAAGCTGCCGACGAAGCAGGTGGCGCGCGAACTCGGCCTCCTCCCCCAGTCCCCGATCGCCCCCGAGGGCATCGCCGTCTCGGACCTCGTCGGCCGCGGGCGCACGCCCCACCACGGTCCGCTCTCCCGCTGGAGTCGCGCGGATGACGAGGCCGTCGCCGCCGCGCTCGACGCCACCGACACCGCCGCCCTCGCGGATCGCCCCGTCGACGAGCTGTCCGGCGGCCAGCGCCAGCGGGTCTGGATCGCGATGGCCCTCGCACAGCAGACGGACGTCTTGCTCCTCGACGAGCCGACGACCTTCCTCGACGTCAGCCACCAGGTCGACGTCCTCGACCTGCTCACCGACCTCAACCGCCGTCGGGGGACGACCATCGTCATGGTCCTCCACGACCTGAACCTCGCGGCCCGTTACGCCGACCACCTCGTCGCGATGGCCGGCGGGCGCCTGTACGCCGCCGGAGACCCGGGCGAGATCCTGACCGCCGAGACCGTCAAGGACGTCTTCGGCATGGACAGCCGCGTCATCCCCGATCCGCTCACCGGCCGCCCGATGGTCCTCCCCATCGGCCGCCATCACGTCCCCGCCAGCGTCTGACCGCACGAAAGCCGAGACCCCCATGTCCCTGAGCACGATGAACTTCTTCCGCGCCCCCGTCGCGGCGGTCACCGACCTCACACCCAGCTTCCGGCGGTTCACGTTCCGCGACGAGGCGCTCGGCGCATACGGCGACCCCGGATTCGACCAGCGGGTCAAGATCATGTTCCCGACGCCGACCGCCTCGCTGGCGGCGATGCCGACGGATGCCGACTGGTACGACCGCTGGCGCGCCATGCCCGAGGAGACGCGTCCCGCCATGCGGACCTACACGACGCGTGCGGTGCGGAGCTCCGCCGGCGAGGTCGACATCGACATGGTCGCGCACGACGTGATGGGTCCGGCGTCCGCGTGGATCGCCGACGCCAAGGCGGGCGACGAGGTCCTCATCCTGGCCCCGACCACCGAGCACACCGGCGTCAGCTATGGCATCGACTTCGTGCCGCCGGCCCGGACCGACGCCATCCTGCTCGCCGGCGACGAGACGGCGGCCCCCGCGATCGCGCGGATCCTGGAGCAGCTCCCCGCGGACGCGCGCGGTGTCGTCGTTCTCGAGCTCCCGCACCCGAACGACGTCGCCTACGTGCCCTCGCACCCGGGCTTCGAGCTGATCATCGAGGCGCGCGGCGGGGAGGACCGTCGCCACGAGCACCTGGTCTCCGCGGTGGCCGATGTCGCCCGTCGCCTCGCCCCCGGCGGGATCGGGGCCGAGGTCGAGGAGATCGACGTCGACCACGACATCCTCTGGGAGGTGCCCCGCACGGCGAAGGGCGGTGCCGCGCTGAAGAGCGCCCCTCTCTACGCGTGGCTCGCGGGTGAGGCATCCGCCATCAAGGCACTCCGTCGTCACCTCGTCAGCGAGGTCGGCGTCGACCGACGCGCCGTCGCCTTCATGGGGTACTGGCGCCTGGGGCGCTCGGAGAACTGACTCCGGCACGCGAGAGGGGCGGTGCGACGTGGTCGCACCGCCCCTCTCGCGGATTCGGTCAGATCGAGAAGCCGAGCGCGCGCATCATGTCGCGGCCGTCGTCGGTGATCCGCTCGGGGCCCCACGGCGGCATCCACACCCAGTTGATCCGAAAGCGGTCGACGACGCCGTCCAGCGCCTGTCCGGTCTGCTCCTCGAGCACGTCCGTCAGCGGGCAGCCGGCGGAGGTCAGGGTCATGTGGATGACGAGGGCGTCGTTCTCGTCATCCCACCCGAGGTCGTAGATGAGCCCCAGGTCGACGACGTTGACCCCGAGTTCGGGGTCCATGACGTCCTTGAGGGCCTCGGTGACCTCGTCGTACTTCTCGGGTGCGAGCGTCTCGGTCATGCGACGATCCTAGGCCTGCTCGCCCGCGACGGGGGCGAGGAAACGGTCGTACCCCTCTTCCTCGAGGCGCGCGGCGAGCTCGGGGCCGCCCTCTTCCGCCACGCGGCCGTTCACGAGCACGTGGACGAAGTCGGGCTGGATGTAGCGGAGGATGCGGGTGTAGTGCGTGATCAGGAGCACACCCATGTCGGTCTGCTCCTTGGCACGGTTCACACCCTCGGACACGATCTTCAGCGCGTCGACGTCGAGGCCCGAGTCGGTCTCGTCGAGCACGGCGAGCTTCGGCTTGAGGAGCTCGAGCTGGAGGATCTCGTGACGCTTCTTCTCACCGCCGGAGAACCCCTCGTTCACGTTGCGCGCGGCGAACTTCGGATCCATCCGCAGGTTCTGCATCGCCTGCTTGACGTCCTTGGTCCACGAACGGATCGACGGCGCCTCGCCGTCGACGGCCGTCTTCGCGGTGCGCAGGAAGTTGGTCACCGTCACGCCGGGGATCTCGACCGGGTACTGCATCGCGAGGAACAGGCCGGCGCGGGCGCGCTCGTCGACCGACATCGCGAGGACGTCCTCGCCGTCGAGCATGATCGTGCCGCCGGTGACGGTGTACTTGGGGTGGCCCGCGATCGTGTACGCGAGGGTCGACTTGCCGGAACCGTTGGGGCCCATGATGGCGTGGGTCTCGCCCGTGCGGACGGTGAGGGTCACGCCGTTCAGGATCGGGGTCTCGCCGGCTTCCGTCTCGACCGTCACGTGGAGGTCGCGGATCTCGAGGACAGACATGTCAGCTTCTTTCTTCAGTTCACGGCTTTGGTCACGGCGGGGTCGATGAGGATGTCGTCCCCGTCGATCGTGACCTCGTAGACGGGCACCGGCTCGTAGGCCGGCAGGTTCAGGGGGCGTCCGGTGCGCAGCGAGAACGCCGACCCGTGCGCCCAGCATTCGAGCGAGTCGCCTTCGACGAAACCGTCGGCCAGGGAGATGTCGCCGTGCGTGCAGGTGTCGCCGATGGCGTGCACCTCGCCCTGACCGTCCAGCACGACAGCGATAGCGACACCGTCGACCTCGACGCGCACGGCCGTGTCCTGCGTCAGGTCGCTCAGCTGCAGCACCTTCTGGGCGGTCATGCGTCGCTCCCGCCGGCCAGCTCCGCCTCGATCGCGGCGATGAACTCGTCCTCCAGCGAGGGGATGCCGATCTTCTGCACGATTTCGGCGAGGAAGCCGAGGACGACCAGGCGTCGGGCCTGCTCCTCGTCGATCCCGCGGGCCTGCAGGTAGAACAGCTGCTCGTCGTCGAAGCGTCCTGTCGCACTGGCGTGCCCGGCGCCGACGATGTCACCCGTTTCGATCTCGAGGTTCGGGATGGAGTCGGCGCGCGCACCGTCGGTGAGGACGAGGTTGCGGTTCGCCTCGTAGGAGTCGGTGCCCACGGCATCCGGTCCGATGAGGACGTCGCCGATCCAGACCGTGCGGGCCGACGCACCCTGCAGCGCACTCTTGTAGAGCACGTCACCGTTCGTGTGGGCGCCCTTGTGGTGCAGGTAGACCTGGCTCTCGAGGTGCTGACCGGCGTCGGCGAAGGACAGCCCGTAGAGGCGTCCCTGCGCGCCGGCACCGGCGAGCTCGACCGACGGGTTGACGCGGACGAGACCGCCGCCGAGGCTCACGACGATGTGCGTCAGCGACGCGTCGCGGTCGACGCGGGCCTGATGCGCCGCGAGGTGCACGGCGTCGTCGTCCCAGCGCTGCACCGAGACGACCGTCAGGGCCGCGCCGTCGCGCACGATGATCTCGACGTTCTGCGCCTGAGCCGCGGATCCCTGGTGCCGGAGCACGACCGTCCCGCGCGAGTTCGGCTGGGCCTCGATGACCACGTGCGCGTGAGCGACGCCGCCGCGGCCGGTGAGGGTCACGACGACGGGCTCGTCGAGCTCGGCGTTCGCAGGGATGCGGATGAGCGGGGCCTCCGGCTCCTGCGACCACGCGATCGCGCTCACCACGTCCTCGGGACGGAAGACCTCGCCGCGGGGCGCCTCGTCCTTCTGCAGACGACGGTGCTCCACCGCATCCGGACCGGACACCTCGACGCCGATCACGTCGTGCGGGGCTTCCTCGTCCGCCAGCAGCGGCGCGACGCGGTCGAGCGGCGTGTGCTTCCAGTTGACCTCGCGGCCGGTGGGCGTACCGAAGTCGGCCGGGTCGAACGACCACGGCCGCTCCGACCGGGTCTGGACGGGGACGGTGGTCTCCGTCAGGGTCGCCGCAGGGTCGATGTGGCCCTTCGCATCGGATGCGGGGGCCTGAGTCGCTGTCGTCATCAGCCGACGGATCCTTCCATGCCCATCTCGATGAGCTTGTTCAGCTCGAGGGCGTACTCCATGGGCAGTTCGCGGGCGATCGGCTCGATGAAGCCGCGCACGATCATCGCCATCGCCTCGTCCTCGGGCATGCCGCGGCTCATGAGGTAGAACAGCTGCTCCTCGCTGACCTTCGAGACGGTCGCCTCGTGGCCGAGCTGGACGTCGTCGACGCGGATGTCGATGGCCGGGTAGGTGTCGGACCGCGAGATCGTGTCGACCAGCAGTGCGTCGCACCGGACGGTGTTGGCGGAGTGGTGCGCGTTCGCGTCCACCCGGACCTCGCCCCGGTAACCGGCACGACCGCCGCCGCGGGCGATCGACTTCGAGACGATCGAGGACTGCGTGTGCGGCGCCATGTGGATCATCTTCGCGCCGGCGTCTTGGTGCTGACCGGGACCGGCGAAGGCGACCGACAGCGTCTCGCCCTTGGCGTGCTCGCCCATCAGGTAGATCGACGGGTACTTCATCGTCACCTTCGAGCCGATGTTGCCGTCGACCCATTCCATGGTCGCGCCCTCATGGGCGACGGCGCGCTTGGTGACGAGGTTGTAGACGTTGTTCGACCAGTTCTGGATCGTCGTGTAGCGCACGCGGGCGTTCTTCTTCACGATGATCTCGACGACAGCCGAGTGCAGCGAGTCGCTCTTGTAGATCGGGGCGGTGCAGCCCTCGATGTAGTGGACGTAGCTGTCCTCATCCGCGATGATCAGCGTCCGCTCGAACTGGCCCATGTTCTCGGTGTTGATCCGGAAGTAGGCCTGCAGCGGGATCTCGACGTGCACGCCCTTCGGGACGTAGACGAACGAGCCGCCCGACCAGACGGCGGTGTTCAGCGCAGCGAACTTGTTGTCGCCGGCGGGGATGACGGTGCCGAAGTACTCCTCGAAGAACTCGGGGTGCTCGCGCAGCGCCGTGTCGGTGTCCATGAAGATGACACCCTGCTGCTCCAGGTCCTCGCGGATCTGGTGGTAGACGACCTCGGACTCGTACTGCGCCGCGACACCGGCGACGAGGCGCTGACGCTCCGCCTCGGGGATGCCGAGCTTCTCGTACGTGTTGCGGATCTCCTCGGGGAGGTCCTCCCACGTCTGCGCCTGCTTCTCGGTGGAGCGCACGAAGTACTTGATGTTGTCGAAGTCGATGCCGGACAGATCGGCACCCCACGTCGGCATGGGCTTGCGCCCGAACAGCTGATACCCCTTCAGACGGGTCTTCAGCATCCACTCCGGCTCGTTCTTCAGCGAGGAGATCCCGCGGACCACGTCCTCGTTGATACCCCGCTGGGCGACGGCACCGGCGGCATCGGCGTCGTGCCAGCCGAATTCGTACACCCCCAGCCCTTCGAGCTCGGGACGGTCGATGAGCACATCCGACATGACTTTCCTCCTCACGGGCGGCAACGGTGTCATCCGTTCCGGCATTCCCTCCCGCGAGAGGAGTGCACGAGGGGGATGCCGCTGCTGGCCGCTCTGATGACGCGAGACCGCGCCTAGAATCGTTGTGCGGGCTGCGATGGGGATCGCGCTCGCCGACAGCTTCATTCTACAGGCACGGCCATCCCCCGCGGCGTGCCGGCCCTCGCCCGGAGGCGACCCCATGCTGATCACCGCGTCGACACCGACCGCCCCGCCCGCGACCCGGGGCCCGCGCCTGCTGCGCGTGGTCGCGTGGCTGTCGTTCCTCGCCGAGACCCTCATCATCGGGACCGGCGGCGCCGTGCGTCTGACCGGTTCGGGCCTCGGCTGCCCGACCTGGCCGACCTGCACCGCGGACTCGCTCGTCGCGACCCCCGAGATGGGCATCCACGGCGTGATCGAGTTCGGCAACCGCACGCTGACGGGTCTCGTCGGCATCCTCGCCCTCGCCGTCGTCGTCCTCGTGTGGCGGATGCGCCGCACCCGCCGCGACCTCTTCGTCCTGGCGCTCATTGTGCTCGGCGGCGTCGTCGCCCAGGCGATCGTCGGCGGCATCACTGTCCTCACGGGCCTCAACCCGTTCATCGTGGGGTTCCACTACGTCGTGTCGCTCATCCTCGTCTGCGTGTGCGCCGCGTTCCTCGTCCGCCTCGACGAGCCCGGCGGCGCACGGGTGCGCGTCGTCCCCACCTGGTACGCGAGGCTGACGCACCTCACCACCGGCGTGCTGGCCCTGACCATCGCGTTCGGGGTGCTCACGACCGGAGCGGGTCCCCACTCCGGTGACGCCGCCGCCGGCCGCAACGGATTCAACGCCGAGATCCTCGAGCACGTGCACGCGTGGCCCGGGTACGCGCTGCTCGCGCTCACGGTGACCCTCGCCGTGGTGGCGTGGCGCCGGGGGCTCTCGACCCGGACGTGGGTGGGCGTCCTGCTGGCCGCCGAAGCCGTGCAGATCCTCGTCGGCCTCTACCAGGCGCGCAACGGCCTGCCCGAGCTCGCCGTCGGCGTGCACATGGTGCTCGCCGCCCTCACCGCCGCGGCGATGACCGTCGTCGTCCTGCGGCTGAAGGCGCCGGCGCACACCGAAACCTCATAAGCGGCGCATCGGTTCCGTCAGGGTGGGCCGGGAACAGTGGCACGGGTCGCCCGAGAGCGGGCGACCTCGACCCGGAGGAGAATCGATGAACACCCGCCCCCGCCTGACCCGCAGCATCCCGTTCTGGCTGCTCGTGGCCGGCTCGCTCGCATCAGGAGCCGCCGGCGGCGTCGTCCTCATGGACAAACTCGCGAAGATGGAGATGGCCCTGACCGCCGGCACCGCGACCGGAGTGGACGTCTACGTCGGCCAGATCTGGGCGGTCCTCGGCGCGATCCTCGTGGGCGTCGGCGCCATCGGCCTGCTGCTCGCCTTCACGCTGGGAGCGCTCCGCGCCTTCGCCGTCGCGCCGCGCGCACAGCGGGCCGCGGACGACGGGCGCGTCGACGATGAGCCCGCGACGGCGCAGGATGCAGCAGCGACGGAGGACGCTCCGCCGTCCGCAGCAGCCCAGGACGCGTCCGACCCGACGCCGCAGCCCGTGCTCGACAGCGCCGGACGCTGATCGCCTCGATCGGCCCGCTGCGTCAGAAGGGCAGCAGCGGGTCGATCGCGATCGCGACGAACAGCAGGGTCAGGTACGTGATCGACGCGTGGAACACGCGCATCGGACGGACCTGCTCGCCGCGGACGGCGCGCGCGTACAGCACGTGGGACTCGTAGATGAACCAGCCGCCCAGCACGAGAGCCGACGCGGTGTAGACGAGGCCCATCGGCGCGACGGGGATCAACAGGAGCGAGCTCGCCACCGTCGCCCACGCGTAGAGGATGACCTGAAGTCCCACCTGCGTGCCGTTGCGCGTCGCGCCCAGCATCGGGACGTCCACCTCGGCGTAGTCGCCCTTGTACTTCATCGAGAGCGGCCAGTAGTGCGGCGGCGTCCAGAGGAACACCAGGAGGAAAAGGATGAACGGGGTCCACGTGAGCGACTCGGTGACGGCCGACCAGCCGATGATGACCGGGAAGCATCCGGCGATCCCGCCCCACACGATGTTCTGCTCGGTGCGACGCTTGAGCAGGATCGTGTAGATCACGACGTAGAAGAAGATCGCGCCGGCGCTGAGGGCCGCCGCGACCCAGTTCGTGAAGACCCAGAGCCAGACGGTCGAGACGACGGCGAGCGTCCACGAGAAGACGAGCGCGCCGCGCGGCGTGACCTCGCCCGTCACGAGCGGACGGTTCTCGGTCCGCTTCATGTGCGCGTCGATGTCGCGGTCCAGATACATGTTGAAGGATGCCGCCGACCCGGCACTCATGGCACCGCCGACGACGGTCGCCAGGATCAGCCAGAGATCGGGCAGCCCGTCCGCCGCGAGGAACATGACCGGGATGGTCGTGACCAGCAGCAGCTCCAGGACGCGCGGCTTCGTCAACTGGACGTACGCGCGGACGGTGCGGCCGAACGACTGTCGAGCGGGCGCGGATACGCGCGCGCCGGTGTCCGTGAGTGCCATCGCCCCTGCCGTGTAGATCGTCCGATCGAGTCTACGCCATCCCCCGGACGGGGTCCCTCCGCGCCCGCTCCCCGGCTTCGCTCACAGCGCACGTCACACAGCGTCGACCCGGCCTCGTCGAGGGGCTCGGATGGATATGCTGAAAATCCCGGCGTCAGGCGTCCCCTCCTTCTTCCTGAGAAGCGGACGCCCGCGCGGACTCACCGACGAAAGGCTTCCAGGTGTCAGAGCTGGTTTGGGACGAGATCGATCGGCGCGCGGTGGACACCGCGCGCGTGCTGGCGGCGGACGCCGTCGAGAAGGTCGGTAACGGCCACCCCGGAACGGCCATGAGCCTCGCCCCGGCCGCGTACCTGCTGTACCAGCGGGTGCTGCGCCACGACCCGACCGACACCCACTGGCTCGGACGCGACCGCTTCATCCTCTCCGCGGGCCACTCCTCGCTGACGCAGTACGTCCAGCTGTACCTCGGCGGCTTCGGGCTCGAGCTCGACGACCTCAAGGCGCTGCGTACATGGGGCTCGCTGACCCCGGGACACCCCGAGTACGGACACACCAAGGGCGTCGAGATCACGACCGGCCCGCTGGGTCAGGGCCTGGCCTCGGCCGTCGGCTTCGCGTACGCCGCCCGCTACGAGCGCGGACTCTTCGACCCCGAGGCGGAGGCCGGCACGTCGCCCTTCGACCACCACGTGTTCGTCATCGCCGGCGACGGCGACCTGCAGGAGGGTGTGACGGCCGAGGCCGGTTCGCTCGCCGGTCACCAGCAGCTCGGCAACCTCATCGCGATCTACGACTCCAACCAGATCTCGATCGAGGACGACACAAACGTCGCCTTCACCGAAGACGTGCAGAAGCGCTACGAGGCGTACGGCTGGCAGGTCCAGACGGTCGACTGGAAGAAGACGGGTGAGTACGTCGAGGACGTCGCCGCCCTCTACGACGCGATCGAGGCGGCCAAGGCCGAGACGTCGAAGCCCTCGCTCATCATCCTCAAGACGATCATCGGATGGCCCGCCCCGGGCAAGCAGAACACCGGCAAGATCCACGGCTCCGCGCTCGGCGCGGACGAACTCGCCGCGACGAAGAAGGTGCTCGGCTTTGACCCCGAGGAGAGCTTCGCCGTCGCCGACGACGTGATCGCGCACACGCGCGCCCTCGCCGAGCGCGGTGCCGCCGACCGTGCCGCCTGGCAGGAGTCCTTCGACGCCTGGGCCGCCGCGAACCCCGAGCGCAAGGCGCTGCTCGACCGCCTCGAAGCGGCCACGCTGCCCGAGGGCATCGAGGACGCGCTCCCCGTGTTCGAGCCCGGCAAGGACGTCTCCACGCGCGCCGCATCCGGACTCGTCATCAACGCCCTCGCCGCCGAGCTGCCCGAGCTGTGGGGCGGCTCCGCGGACCTCGCGGAGTCCAACCTCACGACGATCAAGGACGCCAAGAGCTTCATCCCGGCCGAGTGGTCGACGCACGAGTGGTCGGGCGACCCGTACGGGCGCGTGCTGCACTTCGGCATCCGCGAGCACGCCATGGGCGCCATCGTCAACGGCATCAAGCTGCACGGTCCGACCCGCCCCTTCGGCGGTACGTTCCTGATCTTCAGCGACTACATGCGTCCCGCCGTGCGCCTCGCCGCCCTCATGGACATCCCCTCGGTGTTCGTCTGGACCCACGACTCGGTCGCCCTCGGTGAGGACGGCCCGACGCACCAGCCGATCGAGCAGCTGGCGACCCTGCGGCTCATCCCGAACTTCACGGTCGTCCGTCCCGCCGACGCCAACGAGACCGCTGCGGCGTGGCTCGAGATCCTGCGCCGCCAGGGCGGTCCGACCGGCATCGCGCTGACGCGTCAGAACATCGCGGTCTTCCCGCGCGGCGAGAACGGTTTCGCCACGACCGAGGGAGTCGCGAAGGGTGCGTACACCCTGCTCGAGGCGCCCGAGGGCGAGCCCGACGTGATCCTCATCGCGACCGGCTCCGAGGTCCAGCTGGCCGTCGCCGCCCGCGAGACGCTCGCCGCCGAAGGGATCGGCGCGCGCGTCGTGTCGGCTCCGAGCCTCGAGTGGTTCGCGGAGCAGGATGCCGCCTACCGCGAGTCCGTGCTCCCGGCATCCGTCAAGGCGCGTGTCTCGGTCGAGGCCGGCGCAACCGGCCTGTGGCGCGGCATCGTCGGCGACAGCGGACGCACCGTCGGCATCGACCACTTCGGCGCCTCCGCCGACTACAAGACCCTGTTCGAGAAGTTCGGCGTCACCGCCGATGCGGTCGTCGAAGCGGCCCGCGCAACCGTCAAGGAGAACGCATGAGCACCCCCACCGAGGACCTGTCCGGCGCCGGCGTCAGCATCTGGCTCGACGACCTGTCGCGATCGCGGATCGACACCGGCAACCTGGCGCAGCTGATCGAGACGCGTGACGTCGTCGGCGTCACCACCAACCCGTCGATCTTCCAGGCCGCCATCGGCAACACGGAGGACGACTCGTACGACGCGCCGCTCCAGGCCCTCGCGGCCCAGGGCGCCGACGTCGACACCGCGATCTTCGAGATCACGACCACCGACGTCCGCGACGCGGCCGACATCTTCCGTCCGGTCTTCGACCGCACGAACGGCGTCGACGGCCGGGTCTCGATCGAGGTCTCCCCCGACCTCGCTCACGACACCGACGCGACGGTGGCGCAGGCGAAGGAACTGTGGGCGAAGGTCGACCGGCCGAACACGCTCATCAAGATCCCCGCGACGCTCGCCGGTCTCCCGGCGATCAGCGCCGTCCTGGCAGAGGGCATCTCGGTCAACGTCACTCTGATCTTCAGCCTCGAGCGGTACGCGGCGGTCATCGACGCCTACCTCGAGGGCGTGCGCCGGGCGAAGGAGAACGGGCACGACATCGCGACCATCCACTCCGTGGCGTCGTTCTTCGTCTCGCGCGTGGACACCGAGGTCGACAAGCGTCTCGAGGCCATCGGCACGGACGCGGCGGCATCCCTCAAGGGCAAGGCCGGGATCGCGAACGCCCGACTGGCCTACGAGCTCTTCGAGAAGCGGTTCGCCGAGCCGGCCGCCCTCGAGCTCATCGCGGCGGGCGCGAACGTCCAGCGCCCCCTGTGGGCGTCGACGGGCGTCAAGGATCCGGCGCTCCCCGACACCCTCTACGTCACCGAGCTCGTCGCTCCCGGCACCGTCAACACGATGCCCGAGAAGACGCTCGAGGCGACCTTCGACCACGGGAAGATCACCGGCGACACCGTGACCGGGTCGTACGAGGACGCCCACCGGGTCTTCGATCAGCTCGCCGAGGCGGGCATCGATCTGGTGGACGTCACCCAGGTCCTCGAGGACGAGGGTGTCGAGAAGTTCATCGTCTCGTGGCACGACCTGCAGGGCACGGTGCGCACGGCCCTCGACAGCGCACGCTGACCGATGGCTGCGGAGATCTCGCGGGGGAACAACCCCCTCCGCGATCCGGATGATCGGCGCCTCAACCGCATCGCGGGACCCAGCGCGCTCGTGATCTTCGGCGTGACGGGCGACCTGTCGCGCAAGAAGCTCATGCCCGCGGTGTACGACCTCGCGAACCGGGGCCTGCTTCCCCCGGGGTTCGCGCTGGTCGGTTTCGCCCGACGCGACTGGGAGGACCAGGACTTCGCGAAGGTCGTCTACGACGCGGTGCGGCAGCACGCGCGCACGCCCTTCCGCGAGGAGACGTGGAACCAGCTCCTGCAGGGCATCCGCTTCGTGCAGGGCGAGTTCGACGACGCGGCATCCTTCGCCCGGCTCCGCGAGACGGTGGAGCGTCTCGACGCCGAGCGCGGCACCATGGGAAACCACGCGTACTACCTCTCGATTCCGCCGAAGGACTTCCCGGTCGTCGCGCGACAGCTGCGCGACTCCGGCCTCGTCGACGAGACGGCGGACGGGGACACCTGGCGACGCGTCGTCATCGAGAAGCCGTTCGGCAGCGATCTGCAGACCGCCCGCGAGCTGAACGAAGCCCTCGAGGTCGCCTTCCCGGCCGACGCCATCTTCCGGATCGACCACTATCTCGGCAAGGAGACGGTCCAGAACATCCTGGCGCTGCGCTTCGCGAACGAGCTGTACGAGCCGCTCTGGAACGCGAACTACGTCGACCACGTGCAGATCACGATGGCCGAGGACATCGGCGTCGGCGGTCGCGCGGGGTACTACGACGGCATCGGCGCGGCGCGCGACGTCATCCAGAACCACCTCCTGCAGCTGCTCGCGCTGACCGCGATGGAGGAGCCCATCTCGCTCGACGCGGAGCACCTCCGCGCCGAGAAGGAGAAGGTCCTCGCCGCGGTCAAGCTCCCCGACGACCTGTCCACCGCCACCGCGCGCGGACAGTACGCGGGCGGCTGGCAGGGCGGCGAAGAGGTCACCGGCTTCCTCGACGAGGACGGTATGGACCCGCAGTCCCGGACCGAGACGTACGCCGCCATCAAGCTCGAGATCGCCACCCGACGCTGGAACGGTGTGCCGTTCTACCTGCGCACGGGCAAGCGCCTCGGCCGCCGGGTCACGGAGATCGCCGTGGTCTTCAAGCACACGCCGCCGCTGCTGTTCCTGCGCTCGCAGGCGCTGCAGCTCGGGCAGAACGCCCTCGTCATCCGCATCCAGCCCGACGAGGGCGTGACCCTCCGCTTCGGGTCCAAGGTCCCGGGCGCGGGCAACGAGGTGCGCGACGTCACGATGGACTTCGGCTACGGCCACGCGTTCACCGAGTCGAGCCCCGAGGCCTACGAACGCCTCATCCTCGACGTCCTCCTGGGCGACCCGCCGCTGTTCCCCCGTCACGAGGAGGTCGAGCTGTCCTGGCGCATCCTCGACCCCGTCGAGCAGCACTGGGCGGAGCAGGACGAGCCGCTCGAGCAGTACTCCCCCGGATCCTGGGGTCCCCCGTCCGCCGATGAGCTCCTGGCCCGCGACGGCCGCGTCTGGAGGCGCCCATGATCGTCGACCTGCCCGACACCACGGTGTCCACGATCGCGAAGAAGCTCGTGAGCGTGCGCGAGGAGGGCGGCGCCGTCGCCCTCGGGCGCGTGCTGACCCTCGTCATCGTCTCCACGGGGGGCTTCGACGAGGAGGCCATCGACGCCGCGAACGCCGCCTCGCGCGAGCACCCGATGCGCGTCATCGTCCTGGTCGTCCAACCCGACGCCCCGACCGGGCTCGACGCGCAGATCCGCGTCGGCGGCGACGCCGGTGCCAGCGAGGTGGTCGTCCTCCGCGCCCGGGGTGCGGCGGCCGGCAACCAGGAGAGCCTCGTCAACGGTCTCCTGCTCCCCGACGCTCCCGTCGTCGCCTGGTGGCCCGACGACCCGCCCACCGACCCCGCGCACTCCGCGATCGGTCGCATGGCGCAGCGGCGGATCACGGATGCCTCGACGAAGCCGTTCGCCAAGGACCGGCTCGCGCAGCTCGGCTCCGTCTACGCGCCTGGTGACACGGATCTGGCGTGGACGAGGCTCACCCACTGGCGCGAGCAGCTCGCCGCCGTCCTCGACCAGCCGCCGTACGAGTCCGTCACGGCCGTGACGGTCGTCGGTGCGGGCAGCTCGCCCTCCACCGGGCTGCTGGCCGCGTGGCTGCGGATGAAGCTCGATGTTCCAGTCGAATGGCACTACACGGACGAGCACGAGTGGGCCCACGGCATCCGCTCTGTCACGCTCTCGCGGGACTCCGGTGACATCGTCCTCGAACGCTCGAGCGCCACGGACGCGACCCTCACTCAGCCCGGCCAGCCGACGCACGACATCGTGCTGCCGCGGCGATCCCTGCGCGAGTGCCTCGCGGAGGAACTGCGCCGTCTCGATCCCGACCTCTTGTATGGTCGAGTCATCACCGAAGGGTGGGAGCTCCTCGACCCTCCCACGAGGTAGGAGTCGCATGTCGGAGTTCCGCGCGGAGAAGCGCGTCGTCGTCCGTCCTGACGCGCAGACGTTGGCCCGAGGGGTCGCGAAGCGCTTTTTCCAGCGGGTCTCCGCACGCGCCGCCGAGGGAAAGACGACGCACATCCTGCTGACCGGGGGCACCGCCGGAACGGCCGTGCTGCACGCGGCGGGCGAGAGCGATCGCCGGCGGGAGGTGGACTGGTCGAAGGTCCACTTCTGGTGGGGGGACGAGCGTTTCATCCCGGCGGGCGATCCGGAGCGGAACGAGACGGCGGCACGTGCCGCGTTCCTCGACCACATCGACGTCCCGGCGGCGAACATCCACCCCATCGCCGCCTCCGACGCCGGGCGCAGCCATGACGAAGCGGCCGCCGACTACGCGGCGGAGCTGGCCTCGTTCGCCGCCGAGGACCAGCCCTGGCCACGGTTCACCCTGGCGTTCCTGGGCGTCGGACCCGACGGACACATCGCATCCCTGTTCCCGGATCGCAGCGAGATCTCCGACACCGAGCACGCCGTCCTCCCGGTGCGTCACTCCCCCGTGCCGCCGTCCGAGCGGATCACCCTGACCCGTCCGGTGATCAACTCGTCCCGGCGCGTGTGGTTGGTCCTCCCCGGCACCGACAAAGCGTCTGCGCTGGGCTTGGCGCTCGCCGGCGCGAGCTACCACTCCGTTCCCGCCGCCGGGGCGAAGGGGCGCAAGCAGACGGTGTTCTTCGTCGACGAGGCCGCCGCGCAGGGTGTGCCCGAAGAACTGATCGACCCCGAGTTCTGAGCGAACCCGGGGTCGTATCGGTGTGTAAGGCGGCGATCAGTCCTGACCGCGGCGCTCCCGAAGCTGCTTGAGGGCGTCGTCCAGGATCGACTCCGCCTCCTCGTCCGTGCGACGCTCCTTCACGTAAGCGAGGTGCGTCTTGTAGGGCTCGGTCTTGGCCAGCGCGGGCGGGTTCGCCTTGTCACGACCGGCCGGGAGGCCCGAGTGCGGCGAGTCGATCGTCTCGGGGATCTCCTCCTCCGAGATGCCGGCCGCGAAGTAGCGCACCGTCTCGTTACCGAGTGCGTCCCAGTACGAGACGGCCACACGGTCGGCGTGGTGACCGTGGTCCTGCTCCCCCATCGGTCCGGCACCGACGCGGGTGCCCCGGATCGCGTTGCCCCCGGTCGCCATCAGATGCTCTGGAACTTCGTGATGAGGCCCAGCGCGACGATCGCAACGAACCAGACGAGTGCGAGCACGACCGTGAAGCGGTTGAGGTTGCGCTCGGCGAGGCCCGAGGACCCCATCGCCGAGCTCATGCCGCCGCCGAACATGTCGGAGAGGCCGCCGCCGCGCCCCTTGTGCAGGAGGATCAGGAGAGTAAGCAGGAGGCTGGTGAGTCCCAGCAGCACCTGCAGCACAAGCTGGAGGATGTCCACAGTCGTTGAAAGCCTTTCGGGTCGCCGAGTCGCTCAGCGCTCGCACGAGTATACCGGCTGAGCGGTGCGACGCCGCGAGGCGCCGCACCGCTCAGGATCACACGCCGACGTGCTTCTGGTAGCGGATGATGGCGGCGAACTCGTCGGCGAGGAGGCTCGCTCCTCCGACGAGGGCGCCGTCGACATCGGGTTCGCGCATGAAGCTCGCGATGTTGCCGGACTTCACCGATCCGCCATAGAGGATGCGGGTGCGCTCGGCCGCGGCATCCCCGAGGCTCTCGGAGAGCACCGTACGCAGCGCGGCGCACACTTCCTGCGCCTGCTCGGGCGAGGCGACCTGTCCGGTCCCGATCGCCCAGACCGGCTCGTAGGCGACCACGACGTCCGCGTCCGAGGGCACACCCTCGAGCGCGGCGCGGAGCTGAGCGACCGACACGGCGGTCGGGCCGGACTCCTCGCGCTGCTCGAGCGTCTCGCCCACGCAGATCACCGGCACGAGCCCGTGACGCAGCGCGGCCTGCACCTTCGCGGCGACGACCTCGTCGGTCTCGCCGTGGTACTCGCGTCGCTCGGAGTGACCGATGATCACGTAGTCGACGTCGAGCTTCTTCAGGAACGCTCCGGAGACCTCACCCGTGTAGGCGCCCGAGTCCTTCGTCGACACGTCCTGCGCACCGAGGGCGAAGGGGATCTTGTCGGCGTCGATGAGCGTCTGCACCGTGCGGATGTCGGTGAACGGCGGGAACACCGCGACCTCGACCGAATCGGTCTCGTGCGCGGCATCCTTCAGCGTCCAGTGCAGCTTCTGGACGAACGCGACCGCCTGCAGGTGGTCGAGGTTCATCTTCCAGTTGCCGGCGATGAGGGGCTTGCGGGTCACGCTTCCCATCCGAGGATCTCCAATCCGGGCAGCTTCTTGCCCTCGAGGAATTCGAGGCTGGCGCCACCACCGGTGGAGATGTGGCCGAACTGGTCGTCGTCGAATCCGAGCTGACGGACGGCGGCCGCGGAGTCGCCGCCGCCGACGACCGACAGGCCGTCGACCTCGGTCAGCGCCTGGGCGACCGTCTTGGTCCCTTCGGCGAACGCCGCCATCTCGAACACGCCCATCGGGCCGTTCCAGAACACGGTCTTCGCGCCGCGGATCGCGTCGGCGAACAGCTCCGCCGTCTTCGGTCCGATGTCGAGGCCCATGCCGTCCGCACCGAAGGGGGTGTCCTCCAGGGCGTCGGCGGATGCCACGACGTGATCGGCGTCGGCGGCGAAACCGGCGGCCATCACGGCGTCGACGGGGAGCACGAGCTCCACCCCACGCTCGCGCGCCGTCTCCATGTATCCGCGGACCGTCTCGAGCTGATCGACCTCGAGGAGACTCTTGCCGACCTCGTGACCCTGTGCCGCGAGGAAGGTGAACAGCATGCCGCCACCCACGAGGATCTTGTCCACGCGGGGCAGGAGGTGCTCGATCACGCCCAGCTTGTCGCTGACCTTCGAGCCGCCCAGGACGACCGCGTACGGACGCTCCGGACGCTCGGTCAGGCGGTCGAGGACGTCGACCTCCTTCTCGATGAGGAGGCCGGCAGCGGAGGGCAGCAGCTCGGCGAGGTCGTAGACCGACGCCTGCTTGCGGTGCACGACACCGAACCCGTCGGAGACGAGGGCGTCGCCGAACGACGCGAGCTGCTCGGCGAACGCGCGACGGGTCGCGTCGTCCTTCGCGGTCTCCCCCGCGTTGAAGCGGAGGTTCTCGAGGACGGCGACCTGCCCGTCCGCGAGGCCCGCCACGGTGTCGCGAGCGGAGTCGCCGACCGTGTCGGTCGCGAAGGCGACGTCCGCGCCGAGGAGCTCCGACAGCCGCGTGGCGACGGGGGCGAGGCTGTACTTCGCGTCCGGGGCGCCGTCGGGCCGGCCGAGGTGGGAGACCGCGATGACGCGAGCTCCCTGCTCGACCAGCGCCGACAGCGTCGGCAGAGCCGCACGCACGCGGCCATCGTCCGTGATGACGCCGTCCTTCAGGGGGACGTTGAAGTCGACACGGACGATGACGCGCTTGCCTGCGAGCGAACCCAGCGAATCGAGGGTGCGCAGAGCCATCGTCAGAGCTTGCTGGCGACGAGCTCGGTGAGGTCGACGAGGCGGTTCGAGTAGCCCCACTCGTTGTCGTACCAGGACGAGATCTTCACGAGGTTGCCCGACACGTTGGTCTGGCCGGCGTCGAAGACCGAGGAGTGCGGGTCGAGCTGGATGTCGCTCGAAACGATCGCATCGGTGTTGTACTTCAGGTACCCGACGAGCTCGCCCTCGGCAGCGGCCTTCTCGAAGGCGGCGTTGATGACCTCGGCGGTCAGGCCCTCGGTCGGGGTGACGACCGTCAGGTCGACGATCGAGCCGGTGGGGACCGGAACGCGGTACGACGAGCCGCTCAGCTTGCCGTTGAGCTCGGGCAGCACGAGACCGATGGCCTTGGCGGCGCCGGTGGCGGCGGGGACGATGTTGATCGCCGCAGCGCGCGCACGGTGCAGGTCGCCGTGGGGGCCGTCCTGCAGGTTCTGGTCGGCGGTGTAGGCGTGGGCCGTCATCATGAAGCCGCGCTCGATGCCGAAGTTGTCGTTGAAGACCTTGGCGATCGGGGCGAGGCAGTTCGTGGTGCAGGACGCGTTCGAGATGACGTGCATCGTCTCGGAGTCGTAGGTGCCGTCGTTGACACCCATGACGAAGGTGCCGTCGACGTCGGTGCCCGGCGCCGAGATGATGACCTTCTTCGCACCGCCGTCGATGTGCTTCTTGGCGTCCGCAGCCTTGGTGAAGCGGCCGGTCGACTCGATGACGATGTCGACGCCCAGTTCGCCCCAGGGGAGGTTGGCGGGGTCGCGCTCTTCGAAGACCTTGATGGTCTTGCCGTTGACCGTGATCGAGTCCTCGGTGTACGAGACCTCGGCGTCGAGGCGACCGCCGACGGAGTCGTACTTCAGGAGGTGAGCGAGGCTCTTGTTGTCGGTGAGGTCGTTCACCGCCACGATCTTCAGGTCAGCTCCCTGCGCGAGAGCCGCGCGGAGGAAGTTGCGTCCGATTCGGCCGAAGCCGTTGATGCCGATC
Organism: Microbacterium sp. NPDC079356; assembly: GCF_049545465.1. Taxonomy (NCBI): domain Bacteria; kingdom Bacillati; phylum Actinomycetota; class Actinomycetes; order Micrococcales; family Microbacteriaceae; genus Microbacterium; species Microbacterium sp. NPDC079356. The sequence continues at coordinate 842,376 of NZ_JBMWDN010000001.1, forward strand.
TTGACAGACACGTTGTCTCCCGTTTCTCGTCGCGTACGCCCCTCGAACGGGGTCGACTCGCGATGTGCTGGAAAAGAGAGAGGATGCCGGGGCTTCGCCCCCGTTGCCGGGAGGAGCCCGGCATCCTCACCTGTGAACGACCCTACTACTAGAGCAGGCCCGCCGTCTTGTCACGGGCGGCGTCGAGACGCTGCGCGACGTTCTGCCAGTTGGCGATGTTCCAGGCCGCCTTGACGTAGTCGGCCTTGACGTTGAGGTAGTCGAGGTAGAAGGCGTGCTCCCACATGTCGAGCTGGAAGATCGGGATGGTTCCCTGCGCCGTGTTCGACTGCTGGTCGAACAGCTGCTGGATGATCAGCTGCTGGCCGATCGGGTCCCAGCTGAGGACGGCCCAACCGGAGCCCTGGATGCCGGTGGCAGCGGCCGTGAAGTGCGCCTGGAACTTGTCGAAGCCGCCGAAGAACTCGTCGATCGCCGCGCGCAGCTCGCCCTCGGGCTCGCCGCCGCCGCCCTGCGAGGCGGGGGCCAGGTTGGTCCAGAAGATGGAGTGGTTGACGTGTCCGCCGAGGTTGAACGCGAGGTCCTTCTCGAGCTTGTTGACGTTCGCGAGGTTGCCGGTCTCCCGCGCCTCCGCGAGCTGCTCGAGGGCGGTGTTCGCTCCGGTGACGTACGCCTGGTGGTGCTTCGAGTGGTGAAGCTCCATGATCTTGCCGCTGATGCTCGGCTCGAGCGCGGAGTAGTCGTACGGGAGCTCAGGCAGCGTGTACTTCGCCATGTCCTCTTCCTTCTGTCGGTGCCGCGCGCACGGCGCGGCCGGTCGGATTCATCCTATTGAGGGCCAACCCGCCGGACACCCGGTTGCTTCCCGCGAAGAGGGGATGTATCCCGTCAGTCCTCGAGACCGGCGGGGACGGCGGACTCGGTGTCGGGGATGCCGTCCTGCGCGGCCTTCTTGTCGGCCATCGCCAGGAGACGGCGGATGCGGCCCGCCACGGCATCCTTCGTCAGAGGCGGATCGGCGTGGTGGCCGAGCTCGTCGAGGCTCGCGTCGCGGTGCGCGAGGCGGAGGTCGCCGGCCTGCCTCAGGTGCGGCGGGACGGTGTCGCCGAGGATCTCGAGCGCACGCTCGACACGGGCGCAGGCGGCGACCGCCGCCTGCGCGGAACGACGGAGGTTGGCGTCGTCGAAGTTGACCAGGCGGTTCACGCCGGCGCGGACCTCACGGCGCTGCCGCATCTCCTCCCACGCGGCGGCGGTCTTCTGCGCACCCATCATGAGGAGGGTCGCGCGGATCGCCTCGCCGTCGCGGATGACGACGCGCGGCACGCCGCGGACCTCGCGCGCCTTGGCGGCGATCCCGAGACGGTGCGCCGCACCGACGAGCGCCATGGCCGCCTCGCCCGAGGGGCAGGCGACCTCGAGCGCCGCCGAACGGCCCGGATCGGACAGGGTGCCGGTCGCGAGGAAGGCGCCGCGCCACACGGCCGCGAGGTCGGGGCGTGCGCCGGTGGTCAGCTTGTTCGGGAGTCCGCGGACCGGTCGCCGACGGTTGTCGAGCAGACCCGTCTGGCGGGCCAGGGTCTCGCCGCCCTCGATGACGCGCACCGCGACGAGGTTCGCCGTCCGTCCGCCGGAGGACTGCACGTGCGCGAGTTCGGGCCGGACGCCGTAGATCTCGACGAGGTCGCGGGCCACGCGTCGGGCCAGGATGTCGGTCTCGACCTCCGCCTCGACGGCCACCCGGCCGGCGATCGAGTGGAGTCCGCCCGAGAAGCGCAGGATCGTGGTGAGTTCTGCGACGCGGGCCGTCGGCCGCGGATCACGCACCGAGGTGAGTTCCGTCTTCACGTCAGCAGTCAGCGGCACGGCGATCCTTCGGTGGGTGCGAGGGGGACAAAGGATCAGCTTACTCGCGCACGGGTCATTCGCGACCCAGGTCCCGGTGCGTGACCCGTACGGCCACGCCCGGTTCGGCGCCCAGACGCTCGGCGAGCTCGAACGACGTCACGACGGAGCGGTGCTTGCCCCCGGTGCATCCGATGGCGATCACGGAGTGACGTTTGTTCTCGCGCTGATACCCCTGGAGCACGGGGTGGAGGGCCGCCGCATACGCGTCGATGAACTCGCGTGCGCCCTCCTGACCGAGCACGAACTCGCGGACCGCCTCGTCCTCCCCCGTGAGGGCGCGCAGCGAGGGCTCCCAGTACGGGTTGGGGAGGAAGCGCATGTCCGCGACGAGGTCGACGTCCGGCGGCAACCCGTACTTGAAGCCGAAGCTCATGACGGTGACGGTGTGCCGTGCGTCGCCGTCCGCGCTGAACAGGTCGACGATGCGGTTCGCCAGCTGATGGATGTTGAGGGCGCTGGTGTCGACGATGACATCGGCGGCCTCACGGATGGCAGCGACGCGCTCGCGCTCACGGCGGATGCCGTCGAGGATCGTCCCCTCCCCCTGCAGCGGGTGGGGCCGACGGACGGCTTCGAACCGGCGGACGAGCACCTCGTCGGAGGCGTCGAGGAACAGCACCCGCAACTGACGGCCGTCGCGGAGCGAATGGGTCACGGACGGCAGCTCGCCGAAGAGCTGGCGCCCGCGGACGTCGACCACCGCGGCGACACGCGGAAGCGCATCGGCTGCGAGTGCCGTGAGATCCAGCAGATGCGACAGCATCTGGGGCGGCAGGTTGTCGACGACGTACCAGTCGAGGTCCTCGAGGGCGTTCGCCGCGGTCGTGCGCCCGGCTCCGGACATGCCCGTGACGATCAGGACCTCGCCCGCCGTCTGGCCGTCCATCCGTACCCCGCCTTCCACGCGTGTCATCTCAGCCTAACCACCCGAGGGCACGGCATCCGACCCGGCCGCCAGGTGCGCGTGGATCGTGGCCGCGAGCCGCGGGCCGATCCCGGGCAGCTCCTGGATCTCCTCGGGTGTCGCCTGCTTCAGGCGGCTCACCGATCCGAAGTGACGCAGGAGCGCCTTGATCCGCGTCGCGCCGAGACCGGGCACCTCCGCCAGCACCGTCGTGATGTCCCGACCGCGCTTCTTGCGCTGGTGGGTGATCGCGAAGCGATGCGCCTCGTCACGGAGCCGCTGCAGCAGGTAGAGCGCCTCGGAGGAGCGCGGCAGGATCACCGGGAAGTCGTCGTCGGGCAGCCACACCTCCTCGAGACGCTTCGCGATGCCGCACAGGGCGATCTCCTCGTGGCCGGCGTCGCGCAGGGCACGCGCCGCGGCCTGCACCTGCGGCTGGCCGCCGTCGACGAGCAGCAGCTGAGGCCGGTAGGCGAAGCGCGGGCGCTTGCGCGTGGCATCCACCTCACCGTCCGCCATCGGGTCGATCTTCTCCTGCTCGGCTTCGTCGCGGTCGATGTGCGCGAGCCGTCGGGTGAGCACCTGATACATCGAGTCGGTGTCGTCGGTGGTCTCGGCGACGGAGAACGACCGATACTGGTCCTTGCGCGGCAGACCGTCCTCGAACACCACCATCGACCCGACGACCCCCGTGCCGCCGAGGTGCGAGATGTCGAAGCACTCGATGCGCAGCGGGGCCTCGGTCATCCCGAGCGCCTCCTGCAGATCCGTCAGCGCCTTGGTGCGAGCCGTATAGTCGCTCGTCCGCCGCGTCTTGTGCAGCATGAGCGCCTGCTGGGCGTTGAGCGTCGCCGTCCGCATGAGGTCGGCCTTCTGACCGCGCTGCGCGATCTGCACCGTCACCTTCTTGCCGCGCCGCGACTGCAGCCACTGCTCGAGCTCGGCCGAGTCGTCGGGAAGGGTCGGCACGAGGACCTGGCGCGGGATGTCCTCGGCAGAGGCGGCCCCGTAGGCGCGCTGCAGGATCTGATCCACGAGGTCGGGCCCGGAGATGTCGAGCTCCTTGTCGATCGTCGTCGCGCGGACGCCGCGCACACGTCCGCCGCGGACGACGAAGTGCTGGACGGCCGCGGACAGCTCGTCCTCGGCCACGCCGAACAGGTCGGCGTCCGTGTCCTCGCTCAGCACGAGCGCGCTGCGGTTGAGGACGGCGTCGAGCGCCTGCAGCTTGTCGCGGTACGACGCCGCGGCCTCGTAGTCCATCGCGGCCGCCGCTTCGCGCATCCGCGCTTCGAGCCGCTTCGTGAACCGCTTGTCGCTCCCGGACATGAACGAGACGAAGTCGTCGACGATGGCGCGGTGCTCCTCGATCGTGACCTTCATCGAGCAGGGACCGCCGCACCGGCCGATCTGCCCGGGGAAGCACGGCCGCCCCGAGGCCATCGCCTTCTTGTACGACGAGTCGCTGCAGGTGCGGATCGGGAACACCTTGATGAGCTGATCGATCGTGTCGTGGACCGCCCAGACCTTCGGGTACGGGCCGAAGTACTTGGCCCCGCGGATGCGGCGGTTGCGGGTCACGATGACCCGCGGCGCCTCGTCGGCGAGCGTCACCGCCATGTACGGATAGGACTTGTCGTCCTTGTACCGGACGTTGAACGGCGGCGAGTACTCCTGAATCCAGGTGTACTCGAGCTGGAGCGAGTCGATGTCGGTCTTCACGACGGTCCACTCGACCTTCGCGGCCGTCGTCACCATGCGCCGTGTGCGCTCGTGGAGCGTGTGGAGCGGCGCGAAGTAGTTGGACAACCGGGCGCGGAGGTTCTTGGCCTTGCCGACGTAGAGGATCCGACCGTCGGCATCCAGGAACCGGTAGACGCCGGGGTCGGTGGGGATCTCCCCCGGCTTCGGCTTGTACGGCAGAGCGGAGGCCACGTCAGCCCGCCTTGCGCGCGGGAGCCACTTCCAGGATCTCGGCGAGGAACTGCCCGGTGTGGCTCTCGGGTACGGTCGCGACCTGCTCCGGGGTCCCCGTCGCCACGATCGTGCCGCCGCCCGAGCCCCCCTCGGGGCCGAGGTCGATGACCCAGTCGGCGGACTTGATCACGTCGAGGTTGTGCTCGATGACGAGCACCGAGTTGCCCTTGTCGACGAGGCTGTTCAGGACCTCGAGCAGGCGCTGCACGTCTTCGAAGTGCAGACCCGTCGTCGGCTCGTCGAGCACGTAGATGGTGCGCCCGTTGGAGCGACGCTGGAGTTCGGTGGCGAGCTTCACGCGCTGCGCCTCACCGCCGGAGAGCGTCGTGGCCGACTGCCCCAGCCGGACGTAGCCGAGCCCCACGTCGACGAGGGTCTTCAGGTACCGGTGGATCGCCTGGATCGGCTCGAAGAAGTCGGCTGCCTCCGAGATCGGCATGTCGAGGACCTCGGCGATGTTCTTGCCCTTGTAGTGCACCGCGAGGGTGTCGCGGTTGTAGCGCTGGCCGTGGCAGACCTCGCAGTCGACGTACACGTCGGGCAGGAAGTTCATCTCGATCTTGATCGTGCCGTCACCCGAGCACGCCTCGCACCGGCCGCCCTTGACGTTGAAGCTGAAACGACCCGGTTGGTAGCCGCGCGCCTTCGCCTCGGTCGTCTCGGCGAACAGCGAGCGGATGCGGTCGAAGACGCCCGTGTAGGTGGCCGGGTTCGACCGGGGCGTGCGACCGATGGGGGCCTGGTCGACGTGGACGACCTTGTCGAGGTGCTCGAGTCCGGTGACCCGGGTGTGCTTGCCGGCGACGCGACGCGCACCGTTGAGCTTGGTCGCGAGGACTTCGTAGAGGATGCCGTTCACGAGCGACGACTTGCCGGAACCGCTCACGCCGGTGACGGTGGTGAGCACGCCGAGCGGGAAGTCGACGGTGACGTTCTGGAGGTTGTTCTCCCGCGCCCCGACGACGCGCAGCTGGCGCCCCTTGTCGATCTTCCGACGCTTCTTCGGCATCCGGATGGCGCGTCGTCCGCTGAGGTAGGCGCCGGTGATGGACTCCTGGTCCGTCAGGAGCTGCTCGACCGGTCCCGAGTGGACGACGTTGCCTCCCTCGACGCCGGCGCGCGGTCCGATGTCGACGATCCAGTCGGCGGCGTGGATGGTCTCCTCGTCGTGCTCGACGACGACCAGCGTGTTGCCGAGGCTCTTCAGACGCACGAGCGTCTCGATGAGTCGGCGGTTGTCGCGCTGGTGGAGTCCGATGGAGGGCTCGTCGAGGACGTACAGCACACCCGTGAGCCCCGAGCCGATCTGCGTCGCGAGACGGATGCGCTGCGCCTCGCCGCCCGAGAGCGAGCCCGCCGCACGGCTGAGACTGAGGTAGTTGAGGCCGACCTGGATGAGGAAGTCGAGTCGGGCCCGGATCTCGCGCAAGACCGCGGCCGCGATGGTCGCCTCGCGGTCGGTCAGCGAGAGCTGCGCGAAGAACTGCTGCGCCTCGCCGAGGCTGAGCCGCGAGGCATCCGCGATCGAGTGCCCGTGGACGAGGACCGACAGCACCTCGGGCTTCAGACGGTCGCCGTTGCAGACCGGGCAGGGCACCTCGCGGAGGAACTCGGCCCAGCGCTGACGCTGCGTGTCGGTCTCGGCCTGCGTGAACTGGCGCTCGATGTACGGGATGACGCCCTCGAAGCCCGACGCGTACCGCATCTCGCGGCCGTAGCGGTTCTTCCACTTGACGGTGACCTTGTAGTTCTCGCCGCTCAGCACGGCGTCCTGCACGTCGGCCGGAAGGTCCTTCCAGGGCGTGTCGAGCGAGAACCCGAGGTCGTCCGCGAGTCCCACGAGCAGCCGCTCGTAGTACTGGAACAGTCCCTTGCCCTGCGTCGTCCAGGGGACGATGACACCTTCGGCGATGGAGAGCTCCTCGTCGCCCAGCAGCAGTTCGGTGTCGACCGACATGCGGGTGCCCAGACCCGAGCAGGCCGGGCAGGCGCCGAACGGCGCGTTGAAGGAGAACGTCCGCGGCTCGATCTCGGTCAGGGTCAGCGCGTGCCCATTGGGACAGGCCAGCTTCTCGCTGTAGCTCTGCCAGGCGTCGTCGCCCTCTTCGTCGACGAAGTTGACCTGCAGGATGCCGCCTGCGAGACCCAGGGCCGTCTCGACCGAGTCGGTGACGCGGCTGAGGATGTCGGGGCTCGCCACCAGACGGTCGACGACCACGGCGATGTCGTGCTTGTAGCTCTTCTTGAGCGTCGGCGCCTCGGCGAGCTGCACCGTCTCACCGTCGACGATCGCACGGGCGTAACCCTTCGCCGACAGCTCCTTGAAGAGGTCGACGAACTCGCCCTTCTTCTGCGACACGACGGGGGCGACGATCTGGTACCGCGTGCGCTCGGGGAGCTCCATGAGCTGGTCGGCGATCTGCTGCACCGTCTGCCGCTGGATGCGCTCACCGCACTCGGGGCAGTGCGGGATGCCGACGCGCGCCCACAGCAGACGCATGTAGTCGTTGATCTCGGTGATGGTGCCCACCGTCGAGCGCGGGTTGCGGTTCGTCGACTTCTGATCGATCGACACCGCAGGGCTGAGACCCTCGATGAAGTCGACGTCGGGACGGTCGACCTGTCCGAGGAACTGGCGTGCGTACGAGCTGAGCGACTCGATGTACCGGCGCTGACCCTCGGCGAAGATCGTGTCGAACGCGAGGCTCGACTTCCCCGACCCGGACAGGCCGGTGAACACGACGAGCGAGTCCCGCGGGATCTCGAGGTCGACGTTCTTCAGGTTGTGGACGCGTGCGCCGCGGACACTGAGTTTGGAGGCGTGGGGAACGGGGACGATGGGCACCGGTCAATCCTAGGTTGGGCCACCGACACGGGCTCCGTGCTTCGCTCCCGGCGATCAGTCCTCGGTGGTCGGCCGGCGTCCGGCGAAGGGTTGCAGGCCGTCCCTCAACCGCTCGACGTCGGCGACGCCGAGTCCGACGCGCGCCATGATCTGCCTCGGCACGTCCAGCGCCTGCTCGCGCAGGGCCGCTCCCTCGTCGGTCAACGCGATGTCGAGGACGCGTTCGTCCGCCGCGCGCCGGCGCCGGACGACGCGGCCCTGCGCCTCGAGACGCTTGATGGTCGGCGACAGGCTGGCGGGCTCGACCGCGAGGGCGGTCGCCAGCTCGGAGAGTGACTGCGGCGCACGCTCCCACAGGGCGAGCATCACGAGGTACTGCGGGTGCGTCAGACCGAGGTGCTCGAGGACCGGCCGGTAGATCGAGACGACGTTCCGGGCGGCCGTGACGATGGCGAAGCACAGCTGACTCTCCAGCTTGAGTGCGTCCTCGTCCATTCCGATCCCCTTCCGCTAATAGTTAGTACACTAATCAATATGGACGACGAACGCGAGCAACGGCCCCCGCTGCGGGAACGGATCCGCGCGGCGGGCGGGTTCTACCGCTGGTGGAACAGCCGCCTCATCCGCTACGCGGGCCCGGCCTCGGTCGGTCCCTACGAGACCGAGCCCGAACCGGTCCGGACCGAACGCGCGTGTCCCCTGTGCGGTCAGCCGATGTCGGCGCACACCTTCGACCGCTCGGGGGAACGCCCCCTCATGCACTGCCCCTGAGCACGCTCAGGCGTGCCCGGCGCGTTCCATGGCGCGCAGCTCCTTCTTCAGGTCCTGCACCTCGTCGCGCAGGCGCCCCGCGAGCTCGAACTTGAGCTCGTCCGCCGCCGCCAGCATCTGGCGCGTGAGATCCTCGATCGTCGCCTCGAGCTGGTTCGCACCCTCAGCCGCGATGCCCTCGCGCCGCAGCTGCGGGGTCGGACTCTTGCCCTTGCCGGACTTCGTCTTGCCCTTGCCGCGACCGTCCATCATGTCCCGCGTGTCGCTCGCCTCACGGGCGAGCGCATCGGTGATGTCCGCGATCTTCTTGCGCAGCGGCTGCGGATCGATCCCGTTCTCGAGGTTGTACGCGATCTGCTTCTCGCGTCGACGTTCGGTCTCCTCGATGGCTGCCGCCATCGAGTCCGTGATCTTGTCGGCGTACATGTGCACCTGGCCCGATACGTTGCGCGCCGCGCGACCGATCGTCTGGATGAGGGACGTCCCCGACCGCAGGAAGCCTTCTTTGTCGGCATCCAGGATCGCGACGAGCGACACCTCGGGCAGGTCGAGGCCCTCGCGCAGCAGGTTGATGCCCACGAGGACGTCGTACACGCCCTGCCGCAGCTCGGTCAGCAGCTCGACGCGACGCAGCGTGTCGACGTCGGAGTGCAGGTAGCGCACGCGCACGCCGTGCTCGCCGAGGAAGTCGGTCAACTCCTCCGCCATCTTCTTGGTCAACGTCGTGACGAGGACGCGCTCGTCACGCTCGACGCGCAGCCGGATCTCCTCCAGCAGATCGTCGATCTGACCCTTCGAGGGCTTCACGATGATCTCCGGGTCGATGAGACCGGTCGGACGGATGATCTGCTCGACGACGCCGTCGGCGATGCCCATCTCGTACCGTCCGGGGGTCGCCGACAGGTACACGGTCTGCCCGATCCGCTGCTTGAACTCGTCGAAGCGCAACGGCCGGTTGTCCATCGCGCTCGGCAGCCGGAACCCGTGGTCGACGAGCGTGCGCTTGCGGGAGGCATCCCCCTCGTACATCGCACCGATCTGCGGGACCGTCACGTGGGACTCGTCGATGACGAGCAGGAAATCGTCGGGGAAGAAGTCGAGCAGGGTGTGCGGCGCTTCACCGGGCATGCGCCCGTCGATGTGCCGCGAGTAGTTCTCGATGCCGGAGCAGAAGCCGAGCTGCTGCAGCATCTCGAGGTCGAACGTCGTGCGCATGCGTAGACGCTGGGCTTCGAGCAGCTTGCCCTGCGACTCGAACTCCTTGAGCCGCTCCTCGAGCTCGTGCTCGATGGTGCCGATGGCGCGCTGGACCGTCTCGGTGCCCGCGACGTAGTGGGATGCCGGGAAGATCGGCACGCTCTCATGCTTCTGCACCACATCGCCGGTGAGCGGATGCAGCATGTACAGCGCTTCGATCTCGTCGCCGAAGAGCTCGATGCGCACGGCGTACTCCTCGTAGACCGGGATGATCTCGATCGTGTCGCCGCGGACGCGGAAGTTTCCGCGCGAGAAGTCGACGTCGTTGCGGTTGTACTGCATCGCGATGAACTTGCGGATGAGGGCGTCGCGGTCGTACCGCTCCCCCACCTGCAGGGCGACCATCGCGCGCAGGTACTCCTCGGGCGCGCCGAGGCCGTAGATGCACGACACCGTGGACACCACGACGACGTCGCGCCGGCTCAGCAGCGAGTTGGTCGTCGAATGGCGCAGCCGCTCCACCTCGGCGTTGATCGAGGAATCCTTCTCGATGAAGGTGTCCGTCTGCGGGACGTACGCCTCGGGCTGGTAGTAGTCGTAGTAGCTGACGAAGTACTCGACCGCGTTGTTCGGCATGAGGTCGCGGAACTCGTTGGCGAGCTGCGCCGCGAGCGTCTTGTTGTGCGCGAGCACGAGCGTCGGACGCTGCACCTGCTCGATCAGCCAAGCCGTCGTCGCCGACTTGCCCGTACCCGTCGCGCCGAGCAGGACGACGTCGGTCTCGCCCGCGTTGATGCGGGCGGCGAGGTCGGCGATCGCCTGCGGCTGGTCGCCGCTGGGCTGGTACTCGCTGACGACCTCGAAGGGGCGGACGGAGCGCGTGGTCTGCATGATTCCAGCGTAGGCGCGGCCTCCGACACCGGCTCCGGCGTTCGCCGTCGGCGTGGGTGTCAGCCGGCGAGGCGCTCCCAGAGGGCGTCGACCTGCGACAGCGTCTGCGCCATCGACCCCGACGTGTCGATGACGACGTCGGCGATCGCGAGGCGGCGCTCGTCGCCGACCTGCGATGCGATGCGTGCGTCCGCATCGGCGGGGCTCATCCCCCGCAGGGAGACGAGCCGCTCCCGCCGCAGCTCGACGGGCGCGTGGGCCACCACGACGAGCTCCCAGGGGTCCTCCGCGCGCGCCTCGAGCAGCAGGGGGACGTCGTAGACGACGACCGCGCTCGGATCCGCGGCCTGCGCGGCCGCGAAGCGCGCCGCGGATTCGACCCGCACGGCGGGGTGGACGATCGCGTTGAGGCGGCGCACGGCATCCTCGTCACCGAAGACGCGTGAGGCGAGACGGGGTCGGTCGAGCTCGCCGGTGCCCGTCAGGACGTCGTCGCCGAACGCCGCGGCGATCTCCGCGAGCACCGAGGACCCCGGCTGCTGCACCTCGCGGACGATCGCGTCGGCATCGACGATCACCGCGCCGTGCTCGGCGAGTCGACGCGCGATCGTGGACTTCCCCGACGCGATGCCGCCGGTCAATGCGATGAGTGTCACCCTCCGAGGATGCCATGGCGCCGTCACGCCCGAGCGGTGCCGCCGTCCTCGATCCCGCCGAAGAGAACGGATGCCTCGAGGCTGCGCGACGCGCGCTGCGCCGCGGCACGCGCGGCGTTGAGGAGGACCTCGGGGTCGTATCCGACCGTCTCCGTCAGCGCGACACCGACGCCGACGATCGGGAGCAGCCCCGTGGGATTGCCGGCGAGGTCGTCGATGCAGCCCCGGTAGATGGCCGCGGCCTGGCGACGCGCCTCGGCAGCCGTCCCGGAGACGACGCAGACCGACATCGTCGCGTCGCCGTCCTCCCCCACGAAGGCGGATGCCGGGGCGTGTCGACGCACGGACCGCCGCCATTGCGCCGCGAGCTCGTCCGTGGCATCCGTTCCGAAGGCCGCCGCCATCTCCTCCATCCCGTCCACCCCCACGACGACGACGCTCAGCAGATCCTGTCGCCAGCTCGCCCGCTCGGCGACGTCGCGGAGGGCGTCGCGGTAGGTTCCCGACAGCATCACCCCGTCGGCGGCCACCCCGTTCTCGCTCAGCCACTCGAAGCGATGCGTCGCGCTCTTGGTCGATCGCAGGATCGACGTCACGACGACGGCGACCATCGTGAGCACGACGGTCGCGATGTTCGCGGACACCGATCCGAACCAGGTCGTGAAGAAGTCGCCCTCGGGTCCGTTCCACACGAAGGCGACGAGGCGTGCGGCGTAGTAGACCGCCGCCGCCAGGAGGACGATGGCGAACAGTCGCGCGTTGCCGACGCGCCCCATGGGCCGTCGCAACGCCTCGATGCCTCCGACCGCGAAGAGGCCGACGATGGTGACCACCATGACCGTCCACCCGCCCCAGCTGCCGTCCACGGGGACCCGCACCACGGTCGCGACGAACGTCGCGACGGTCAGGACCGCCACGATGACGGCGGGCCGCGCGATGGGTCGATCGTTGAAGCGGCGGTTCCCCAGCCAGATGAAGGCCGGCGTGAGCGCGAAGGAGGCGTTGCCGATCGCGATGGCCACGGCGCCGCCGATGCCGGACGCCCACGAGATGTAGGCGAACGTCGTGGCGGTGCCGCAGAGATAAGCGACGGCCCAGAGGCGCCCGGCGCCCGTGTCCCGGCGTCGCAGCGTCTCGACGACGAAGATCCCCGCGGCCGTCAGCGCGACGATCGCCGTCATGACGGTCACCGAGAAGAGATCGAGGGTCATCACTCGCCGTCCCCGGCCGCGGAGCGCAGTGCGCCGTCGCTCGCCGTCTCCGCCGTCGCGGGCAGGCGGACCATGAACGTCGTCCCGAGACCCGGGGTTGACGTCACCGTGATGTCGCCGCCGTGCGCCCGCACGATCTCGCGACTGATGGCGAGGCCGAGCCCGGTTCCCGGGACACCGCTCTCCGCTCGGAAGAACCGTTCGAAGACCCGCTCCTGGTCCTCGACCGACAGCCCGATCCCGGTGTCCCGGACGAGGAACCACGAGTGCCGGCCGTCGGTCGAGGAGCCCACCGTGATCGTGCCGCCGTCGCGGTTGAACTTGATCGCGTTGCTGAGCAGGTTGTCGGCGACCTGCCGGATGCGCGCCGCGTCGATGAACGCGGGGGTCGGGAGGAGGTCGCTCGTGTCGATTCGGATCGCCCGGTCGCGCGCCACCGGTCCGAGATCGGATGCCGCCGCCCCCACGACGTCGGCGAGGTCTGTCTCCTGCGGCGACAGGGTGACCTCGACCGACATCCGCGACGCCGTCGACGCGGCGAGGATCCCCGACACGATCCCGAGGAGGCGCTCGCTGTTGCGGTAGGCGACGTCGACCTGTCGGGCGATCTCCGGAGGCAGGTCCTCGTGGTCGAGGACGAGCTCGAGGTACCCGATGATCGAGGTCAGCGGCGTCCGCAGTTCGTGGGAGACCGACGCGACCAGACTGTCGCGCGCCTTGAGGGCGGTGCGCTCCTCGCTCACGTCGCGCGCGACGAGCACGATGCCGGCGGGGCGGCCGTCGGCATCCTTCATCCGCCGCGCGGTCAGGCTGATCGCGGCCCGTCGGGACTCGGAGACGGGGAACCAGACCACGAGGTCGCTGAACGTCTCGCCTCGGAGGATGCGGGCGAGCGGCCGCTCGTGCGGTGCGAGCGGGGTCTCGCCGTCCGCAGCGTAGATGGTCTGCGTGGCGTCGATGCGACCGAAACTCGGGATGCGCTGCTGGAACTTGCCGAGAGCGTCGTTGACGAACGTGATCTCGCCGTCGGTACCGATGCGGAGGACGCCGAAGTCGACGGTGTCCAGGACCTCGGTGAGCAGCTGCTCCTGCCTGCTGGCGTGGCGCAGCGCCGCCGCCAGACGGACGTTCTGCTTGTCGAGGAGGGCGCGTTGCGCCTGGAAACGGCGGGTGCCGTTGTAGGTGGAGACACCGATCGCGATGACCACGGCCGGGAGGACGATGATGCCCCAGGTGAACTCGAACGACGGCGCGAGGGCGAGCGCGGTCCAGTAGGCGCTGATCGATCCGACGCAGCCCACGATCAGCCAGATCCGCCCGAGGCTCGACAGCCACATCGTGGGGAACGCCCACAGCAGAGCGATCCCCGGGACGTCGGAGGTGCGCATCAGTCCGATCGCGACGATGTCCACCACGGGGACGATCGCGACCCACGACGGGTTTATGCGGGACCACGGCACCGCGAGGCTCGCGAGGGCAGCGACGACGACGAGCACGACGCCGGCCGCGAACGAGGAGGCCTGCGCCAGCCAGCCGCCGGGGAAACCCGACAGGAAGATGCCCGCGACGATCGCGGTGAGGAGGATCTGGTTGTTCGCGACGACGCGGTCGCGCAGCTCCGTCAGCGGCACGCGCGGGCGCGACGCCCGGTGGGGGCGCTCGCCGGGGGCGGGCGAAGGCGCGGGCGCGCGGTCGGCGGAAGCCGCCTCCTGATCCGCATGTGCCACAGGAGAACGTTACCGGCCCGGATGCCCCGGCGTCAGACGCCCGGAAACGGCCGAGGGGCCGGAGCACATGGCTCCGACCCCTCGGTCGTGGTGGTGTCGATCAGCGACCGGACAGCTTCTCGCGGAGAGCAGCCAGCGCCTCGTCGTCGGCGAGGGTGCCGGCACCGCTCGAGACCTCGGACGAGAAGGACGACGAACCCGAGTCGGCGGGAGCGGCGGCCTCGGCCTCGAGGGCCTTGGCGACGGCGGCCTTGTGAGCCTCCCAGCGACCCTGAGCAGCGGCGTACTCGGCCTCCCAGGCGAGGCGGGCCTCGTCGAAGCCTTCCTTCCACTGGTTGGTCTCGGGGTCGAAGCCCTCGGGGTACTTGTACTCGCCGTTCTCGTCGTACTCGGTGACCATGCCGTACAGGGCCGGGTCGAACTCGGTGCCGTTGGGGTCGACCGACTCGTTGGCCTGCTTCAGCGACAGCGAGATACGGCGACGCTCGAGGTCGATGTCGATGATCTTGACGAAGACCTCTTCACCGACGGAGACGACCTGCTCGGCGAGCTCGACGTGCTTGCCCGACAGCTCGGAGATGTGCACGAGGCCCTCGATGCCGTCGGCGACGCGGACGAACGCACCGAACGGAACGAGCTTGGTGACCTTGCCCGGCGCGACCTGACCGATCGCGTGGGTGCGGGCGAAGACCTGCCACGGGTCCTCCTGCGTCGCCTTCAGCGACAGGGAGACGCGCTCGCGGTCGAGGTCGACCTCGAGGATCTCGACGGTGACCTCCTGGCCGACCTCGACGACCTCGGATGCGTGCTCGATGTGCTTCCACGAGAGCTCCGAGACGTGGACGAGACCGTCGACGCCACCGAGGTCGACGAACGCACCGAAGTTGACGATCGACGAGACGGTGCCCTTGCGGACCTGACCCTTGTGGAGGTTGTTGAGGAAGTTCGAACGCGACTCGGACTGCGTCTGCTCGAGCAGGGCGCGGCGCGAGAGGACGACGTTGTTGCGGTTCTTGTCGAGCTCGAGGATCTTGGCCTCGATCTCCTGGCCGAGGTACGGCGTCAGGTCGCGAACGCGACGCAGCTCGATGAGCGACGCCGGGAGGAAGCCGCGGAGGCCGATGTCGACGATGAGACCACCCTTGACGACCTCGATGACGGAGCCGGTGACGACACCGTCGTTCTCCTTGATCTTCTCGACGTCTCCCCAGGCACGCTCGTACTGCGCGCGCTTCTTGGAGAGGATCAGGCGGCCTTCCTTGTCCTCCTTCTGGAGCACGAGGGCCTCGACCTGGTCGCCGACGTTGACGACCTCGTTGGGGTCGACGTCGTGCTTGATCGAGAGCTCACGCGAGGGGATGACGCCCTCGGTCTTGTAGCCGACGTCGAGGAGGACCTCGTCGCGGTCGATCTTCACGACGGTGCCTTCGATGAGGTCTCCGTCGTTGAAGAACTTCAGGGTCTTCTCGACCGCGGCCAGGAAGTCCTCAGCAGATCCGATGTCGTTGATGGCGACCTGCTTGGTGGCCGGGGCGGTCGTTGCGTTAGTCATGTAGGGGGTTGTCCTTGGATGGTGTTGTGTTCGGGCCACGGAGCCAGTCCGCACGAGGACGTGCGGCAGCCGATCGCGGCAGGGTGGTTGGTTCGTGCGATGTCACGCGGGCGCGGCACAAGGGCCACGCGTGTGACACTCCAGGGTATCAGAGAGCGTCCGCGTAGTACCAGCGCCCCGCGCGCCGCACGAACCGGCTGTCCTCCTCGAGGACGCCCTGATCCCCGGTGCCGCCGTCGGACCATCGCGCTCGGAAGCTCACCCGCCCGGATCGGCCGTCGGCGGCCGTCTCGGAACGCAGGACCTCCAGCCCGAGCCAGGTGGTCGCGGCATCCACCGACACCTCGTCCGGACGCGTCGCGGGGAACCAGGTGTCGGCCAGATGCCGGGCGTCTCCCAGGGCGAACGCGGTGTACCGCGACCGCATGAGGTCCTCGGGCGTCTCGGCGGGAACGCCGGCGAGGACGGGCCCGCAGCACGAGCCGAACGCGCGTCGGCCGCAGGGGCAGAGCGAGTCCGGCGCGGGTCGACGCCCTCGATGAGCGGATGCCGCGGCTCCGAACGACATGTTCCCCTCCCCACCCCGTGGATGACGCCAGCGAGCCTACGCGCTGTGGAGAACCGACCGGGTGAGCGCGCATGGTCACTACCGTGGTCGCATGACCGCTCGACGTTCTGCAGCGCTGCTCGCGGCGAGCGCGCTCGCCGCCGCTCTCACCGCGTGCGCTCCCGCCTCCACCCCGACGCCCTCCCCCACGCCGACCGGGTTCGCGTCGGAAGAAGAGGCGTTCGCCGCCGCCGAAGCGACCTACCGCGCGTACGTCGACGCCCTGAACCAGGTCGACCTCAGCGACCCCGCGACCTTCGAGCCGGTGTATGCGCTGCTCACGGAGAGCGCTCTTGACGGTTCAAAGAAGGAGCTCACCACTCTGCATGCAGAGTCGCTTACCAAGACTGGGCTCACGAAGATCGACCGGATCGAGAGAGAATCGGCCGACATCGCGACGTCCTCCGCCACACTGCTCGTGTGCCTCAATGTGTCAGACGTTGACGTCCTCGATCCCTCTGGCACTTCCGTCGTTCCCGCGGGCCGCAATGACTTCCAGTTGCTATCAGTCGATTTCGGTCAAGCCAACTCTGAACCTCGCCAGTTGGTGATCGAAAACAGTCAGGCGATGGGTGATGAACCATGTGGATGACGCTGGGCCTGGTCGCTGGCCTGCTGACCGCAGGTGCCTCCAGCTCCACCGGCTCGTGTACCGCCGAATCAGTTTGGACCAGCTGTGAGAGCGCCAACGATGGCTCTTCGATCTCCATCGGAGCCACCAGGACCGAAGCCATCACACCCCGCGCACCCTCGCGCAACAACAACAACGGCGGCGGTGGCAGCGCCCCGATCCTCGCCCCGCCCCCGCCGCGCGACCCGAACGCGTACTACCCCGGCGGCCGCACACGCGACCAGTGGCTGGCGGACTGCGCCTTCGATCTCGCCTGCTCGGCTCCGATCACGGCGCCCGGCAGCGCGCCCCTTCCGGGCGCCGAGCAGGCCGATCAGGAGCCCGCCGAGCCGGCGCCGGCCCCCGCCGCACCCGACCCGACGACCGCCACGATCGACGACGTGGCGCAGTTCGCGCCGGCACCCCCGCGGGTCGTCGGCGAGCCCGACGGGTTCGGAGTGGTCGGCATGCCCACGAACTTCGTCGTCGGCGCCACGGAGCACACGGTCGACGGCGAGATCTTCGACGTCCCCGTGACCGTCCGGTTCACACCGGTGTCCTTCCTCTTCGACTACGGCGACGGCGCCACCCGCGAGACGACGACCCCCGGAACGTCCTGGCAGGACCTCGACGTCCCGCAGTTCACCGCCACCGACACGAGCCACAGCTACTCTGAGCCCGGTGAATACGAGGCCCGCGCGACGATCCGCTACGTCGCCGAAGCCGACGCCGGCGGAGGCTGGTTCGCCGTCCCCGGGATCCTCGAGATCGGCACCGCCGCGACCGTCATCCGCGTCGTGGACGTCGACACGGCCCTCGTCGAGCAGACCTGCGACGAAGACCCCGGCGGTCCCGGTTGCTGAATGCGAGGATGAGCGCGTGACCGGACTCCTCATGCTGCTCGACTCCGCCAGCCTCTACTTCCGCGCCTTCTACGGCGTGCCCGACACGGTGAAGGCGCCCGATGGACGCCCCGTCAACGCCGCGCGCGGATTCCTCGACATGATCGCCAAGCTCGTCAGCACCTACGAGCCGACGCACCTCGTCGCCTGCTGGGACGACGACTGGCGTCCGCAGTGGCGCGTCGACCTGATCCCGTCGTACAAGGCCCACCGCGTCGCGCAGGAGGTGGAGTCCGCGCCGGACGTCGAGGAGGTCCCCGATCCCCTCGAGATCCAGGTGCCGGTGATCCGTGAGGCACTCGGCACCCTCGGCATCCCGATCATCGGCGCAGCCGAGCACGAGGCCGACGACGTCATCGGCACGCTCGCCTCGACCAGTGGCATGCCCGTCGACGTCGTCACGGGCGACCGCGACCTGTTCCAACTCGTCGACGACGCCCGCGGCGTCCGCGTCGTCTACACCGGGCGCGGAATGAGCAAGCTCGAAGAACTGACGGATGCCGTCATCGTCAGCAAGTACGGCATCCTCCCGACGCAGTACGCGGACTTCGCCGCGATGCGCGGCGATGCGTCCGACGGCCTCCCCGGGGTCGCGGGTGTCGGCGAGAAGACGGCCGCGACGCTCCTCGCCGCCCACGGCGACCTCGCCGGCATCCGGCGGGCAGCCGAATCCGGCGAGGGGATGAGCGCCGGCGTGCGAAACAAGATTCTCGCCGCAGCCGACTACCTCGACGTCGCGCCCCGCGTCGTCGAGGTCGTCCGCACCCTCGACCTCCCCGCGGTCGACACCCGCATCACCGCGCCCGACGAGGCGGCCGTCGCACGCCTCGCGGAGGCGTGGTCGCTCGGATCCTCCGCCACGCGCGCCGCGTCGGCGCTGTCCGCGCGGGCCTGACTCAGCGGGACGCCTTCCACTCCCGCAGCCGCGCCAGCGGCCATGTGGTGATGATGCGTTCCGGGGGCACACCGGCGCGTTCGGCGCGGACGGCGCCGTGATCGAGCAGCGACAGCTGACCCGGCGCGTGCGCATCCGAGTCGATCGAGAACAGGCATCCCACCTCGATCGCGAGAGCGAGCAGATCGTCCGGCGGGTCCTCGCGCTCGGGCCGGGAATTGATCTCCACGGCGGTCCCGTGCGCGGCGCACGCCTCGAAGACCGCCCGCGCGTCGAACACGGACGGCGGACGCGTGCCGCGTGATCCCGAGACGAGCCGCCCCGTCACGTGACCCAGCACGTCGACACGCGGATCGGATGCCGCGGCCACCAGCCGCCGCGTCATCGGACCGCGCTCCATCCGTAGCGTCGAATGCGCCGATGCGACGACGATGTCGAGGGATCGGAGCAGCCCGTCCTCCTGGTCGAGCGAGCCGTCGTCGAGGATGTCGACCTCGATGCCGCTGAGGAGAGTGAAATCTGCGTCGCAGAACCCCGGGAGGAGCGCCAGTTGCTCGCGGAGCCGCTCCGCGGACAGGCCCCGCGCGACGCGCAGCCGCGGCGAGTGGTCCGTGAGCGCGAGGTACTCGTGACCGAGCGCCCTGGCCGCCTCCACCATGAGATCGATCGACGTCAGCCCGTCCGACCATTCGGAGTGCGCGTGCAGGTCTCCGCGCAGCTGCGACCGCAGAGCGGATGCCTGTGGCGGCGCCACGCGCTCCCGGAGATCCGCCAGATACGTGGGGACGCGGCCCGAGACCGCCTCGCTGATCACGGCGAAGGTGGAGTCGCCGATGCCCTTCCGAGCACGGATCCCACGGAGGTCGGTCCGCTCGTCCGCGCTCAACTCCGCCAGGGTCTTCGCGGCGGCGCGGAACGCCTTCGACTTGTACCGCGAGGCGCGATCACGCTCCAGGAGCTCCGCGATCTCCGTCAGCGCCTCGACCGGGTCCATGTCGGCCTCAGCGCCCGGATGCCGCGACCCACGCGTCGAGCTTGGCTGCGGCCGCACCCGAGTCGACCGCCGCCGCCGCCTCGGCGTGGGCCTCGGCGAGGCGCTCGACAAAGGGTCGCTGGAGCTCGCCCGCATCCCGGAACAGTCGGTACGAAACGATCCCGGCGGCGGCGTTGAGCAGCACGATGTCGCGCACCGGACCGGACTCGCCCTGCAGCACGCGACGGACCACCTCGGCGTTGTGCGGGGCGTCGCCCCCGAGGAGGTCGGAGATCTCCGCCCGCGGGATCCCGAGATCACGCGGATCGAGGTCATGCTCGCGGACGTCGCCCCGGCTGATCTCCCACACCCGGCTGTGCCCGGTGGTGGTGAGTTCGTCCATGCCGTCGTCGCCGCGGAAGACGAGCGCCGTCGCACCGCGCGTTCGGAAGACCCCGGTGATGAGCGGCACACGGTCCAGGTGCGCAACCCCCACGGCGTTGGCCTCGGCACGCGCCGGATTGCAAAGCGGTCCGAGGAAGTTGAAGACGGTCGGGATGCCGAGCTCGGCGCGCGTGGGACCGGCATGGCGGAACCCGGGGTGGAACGCGGACGCGAACGCGAACGTGATCCCCACCTCGTCGAGCACCGCGGCGACCCGTTCGGGCGGATTCATCAGGTCGACACCGAGGGCCGCCAGCACGTCCGACGATCCCGACTTCGAGCTCGCGGCGCGGTTGCCGTGCTTGACGACGGGGATGCCGGTGGCCGCCACGACCACCGATGCGGTCGTCGAGACGTTCACGGTCCCGTAACGATCGCCGCCGGTGCCGACGATGTCGAGCACCTCGGCCGGCACCGGGAGGGGGACGGCCGCCTCGAGGATGGCGTCGCGGAAGCCGACGACCTCGTCGACGGTCTCACCCTTGGCGCGCAGCGCGACGAGGAACGCCGCGAGCTGCGACGGGGTCGCCGCGCCCTGCATCACCTGGCGCATCGCCCAGGTCGACTCGGACACGCTGAGGTCCTGACCGGAGAGCACCGAGGTGAGGATTTCGGGCCAGGAGTACATGTCCGCCATGCCTCCCGATCCTACTCAGCACTCTGTCAGCCGACTCGCGGCCCGTGCATCACGCGATCCGATGCCGGAGAAAGGGACGAGTACCTTCAGGAATGCGAAACCCTCCCCCAACATCGGCCATAATGGGGAGCGTGACGACCACTCCCGCGAAATACAACCAGGCACTGCGTTCGGTGAAACGACCGGACCCGGTGGCCGTCGGCACGATCGTGTGGCTCGGCAGCGAGGTCATGTTCTTCGCCGGCCTCTTCGCCATCTACTTCACGATCCGCAACACCTCGCCGGAGCTGTGGGCTGCCCGCACCGACCTGCTGAACATCCCGTTCGCCGCGGTGAACACCCTCATCCTGGTGCTGTCGTCGTTCACGGCGCAGGCCGGTGTCTTCGCGGCCGAGCGCTTCCAGCCCTACCGTCGCGGATCCCTCTGGAACTTCCGCCAGTGGGGCATGGTCGAGTGGTTCTACGTGACCTTCATCATGGGTGCGGTCTTCGTCTCGGGTCAGGTGTGGGAGTACGCCACCCTGATCGCCGAGGGCATGCCCATCAGCGCCGACTCCTACGCGTCGGCCTTCTACCTGACGACCGGCTTCCACGCCCTGCACGTGACGGGTGGCCTCATCGCCTTCCTGCTCATCATCGGGCGCGCCTTCGCCGTCAAGAACTTCGGCCGCAAGGAGATGACCTCCGCGATCGTCGTGTCGTACTACTGGCACTTCGTCGACGTCGTGTGGATCATCCTCTTCGCCGTCATCTACTTCATCCGGTAACACAGAGCGGAGCTGAGTTCCTCAATGGCATCCAAGACCCCGCGTCGGCAGACGGGCCGTCGCAGCAAGTGGGCGGCCGCCGCTCTGATCGGCGTCGGCCTGCTGCTCACGGGTGGCATCTACGCCGGTGCGTCCGCCGCCATGGCGTCGACGACGTCGACCGAGACGTCCACCCTCACCATCGAGGACGGCAAGAAGCTGTTCCAGGCGAACTGCGCGACCTGCCACGGCCTCAACCTCCAAGGCACGCCCGACGGCCCCTCGCTCTACGGCGTCGGGGAGCTGTCCGTCGAGTTCCAGGTCGCGACCGGCCGTATGCCCCTGCAGAACCAGGGTCCGCAGGCACCGAAGAAGTCGCCGCAGTTCACCGAGGACCAGATCAAGGCGATGGCCGCCTGGGTGCAGTCCGTCGCCCCCGGACCCACCTACCCCGACGAGCGCACCCTCGACGGCGAGGGCAACCTGACCCAGGGCGCCGAGCTCTTCCGCATCAACTGCGCGATGTGCCACAACGTCGCCGCCGCCGGTGGTGCTCTGACCGAGGGCAAGTACGCTCCCGCGCTCACCGAGACCAGCCCGCTGCACATCTACGCGGCGATGGTCACGGGCCCGCAGAACATGCCCGTCTTCAACGACATGACCATCACGCCCGACGAGAAGCGCGACATCATCTCGTCCCTGATGTACCTGCAGAAGAGCGAACCCGTCGGTGGGTTCACGCTCGGTTCGCTCGGACCGGTCTCCGAAGGCCTGTTCATCTGGATCTTCGGCATCGGCACGCTGATCGGCATCTCGGTGTGGATCACCGCGAAGTCCAACTGACCCACCACTGACGCACAGAATTTCACGGACGAGGAGCAGAATGTCACACGAGGAAGAGCCGCAGGCGCTCGAGAAGGCTCCTCAGCCTTCGTCGGGTCTCGTCGTCGCGGTCGCCGACCCCGTGCAGAACCCGGGTCTGCCGCCGCACCGCGAGCGGATGACCGATAAGGACCCGGCGGCGATGGCCCGCGCGGTCCGCACCGTCTACACACTGTTCTACATCTCGCTCGCCGCCAGCCTCTGGGCGGTGGCCGCGTACATGCTGTTCCCGATCGAGAGCGGCGCCTTCGGCGACATCCGCGCGAACAACCTGTTCATCGGACTCGGGATCGGGTTCGCCCTCCTCACCATCGGCATCGCTGCGATCCACTGGTCGAAGGCGATCATGCCCGACAAGGAGCACATCGAGCAGCGCCACCCGACCCGCGGCAAAGAGTCCACCCGCGAAGCGGCCGTCGACGTCTTCCGCGAGGCCAACGAGGAATCCGGCTTCGGCCGTCGCACCGCCATCCGCGGTGGTCTCATCGCCGCCCTGGTCGCCTCGATCGTCCCGGGTGTGACGCTGTTCCGCGGCCTCGCTCCCCACGCATCCGAGGAGCACCCGCTCGCCGGTGACCCCGTCGCGCTGCTGAAGCACACGATGTGGAAGGAGGGTGAGCGCCTGGCGCACGACCCGTCCGGCCTCCCCATCCGCGCCGCCGACGTCGCACTCGGCTCCGCCGTGCACGTCATCCCGGAGTCCCTCAAGGACGTCGACCACCTGGATGGATACCTCGAGGAGAAGGCCAAGGCCATCGTCCTCCTCATGCGGCTGCTCCCCGAGCAGCTGCCCGCCGAGTACAACCGCCTCGACTGGTCCTACGACGGGATCGTGGCGTACTCGAAGGTCTGCACGCACGTCGGATGCCCCGTCGCGCTGTACGAGCAGCAGACCCACCATCTGCTCTGCCCCTGCCACCAGTCGCAGTTCGACGTGTCGCGCGGCGCCGAGGTCATCTTCGGACCCGCCGCCCGCCCGCTCCCCCAGCTGCCCATCACGGTCGACGCAGACGGATATCTCATCGCCAAGAGCGACTTCGAAGAGCCCGTCGGGCCGAGTTTCTGGGAGCGTCGTTGAGCACCGTGACTGAATCCTCGTCTACCACAGCGGTGGCCAAGCCGGCGGAGAAGCCGCTCGGCGGCCGCTTCATCGGCGCCACGGCCAACTACCTCGACGAGCGAACGAGCATCTCCGGTCTCGTCAAGGAGATCGGGCGCAAGATCTTCCCCGACCACTGGTCGTTCATGCTCGGTGAGATCGCCCTCTGGAGCTTCGTCGTCGTCTTCCTGTCGGGCTCGTTCCTGACGTTCTTCTTCGAGGCGTCGATGGCGCCCACGCACTACAACGGCGCATACGTACCGCTGCGTGGCATCGAGATGTCGGCTGCCCTCGAGTCGACGCTGAACATTTCGTTCGACCTCCGTGGCGGTCTCCTCGTGCGGCAGCTTCACCACTGGGCGGCGCTGCTGTTCATCGCCGCGATCGGCGTGCACATGCTGCGCGTGTTCTTCACCGGCGCGTTCCGCAAGCCGCGTGAGCTCAACTGGGTGATCGGGTTCGTCCTGTTCATCCTCGCCATGGCACTCGGCTTCACCGGTTACTCGCTCCCCGACGACCTGCTCTCGGGCAACGGCCTCCGCATCATCGACGGCATGATCAAGGGTCTGCCGCTGATCGGCACCTGGACCTCGTATCTGCTCTTCGGCGGCGAGTTCCCGGGCATGGCGATCGTCGGTCGTCTGTACACGCTGCACATCCTGCTGCTGCCGCTGATCCTCATCGCGCTCATCGCCGCGCACCTCATGCTGATGATCATCAACAAGCACACGCAGTTCGCCGGCCCCGGCCGCACGAACGACAACGTCGTGGGCTACCCGATGGTCCCGATCTACATGTCGAAGATGGGCGGCTTCCTGTTCATCACGTTCGGTGTGCTCGTCCTCATCGCCTCGATGTTCACGATCAACCCGATCTGGAACTACGGCCCGTACGACCCGTCCCCCGTCTCGGCCGGCACCCAGCCCGACTGGTACATCGGCTTCGCGGACGGCGCGCTCCGTCTCGCGCCCTCGAACCTGGACCTCGTCCTGTTCGACCGCACCTTCTCGTTCGGCATCCTGCTGCCGGTCGCGGTGCTGGGCCTGTTCATCGTGCTCGTCGCGGTGTACCCCTTCATCGAGGCGTGGGTCACGGGTGACAAGCGCGAGCACCACATCGCGCAGCGTCCCCGCCACGCGCCGACCCGCACGGCCATCGGCGTCGCCGGCGTCATCTTCTACGCCGTTCTGTGGGCCGCCGCCTCCTCGGACATCATCGCCACGCACTTCTCGCTGACGATGGAGGGGGTCATCCACTCCCTCCAGGCGCTGCTGTTCATCGGCCCGATCGTCGGCTACTTCGTGACGAAGCGGATCGCGATCGCGCTCCAGAAGAAGGACCGCGAGATCGCCCTGCACGGGTACGAGTCGGGTCGCATCGTCCGCCTTCCCGGCGGCGAGTACATCGAGGTCCACCAGCCCGTCGACGCGTACGAGCGCGTGAAGCTGATCGACTTCGAGGTGCACGAGCCCCTGGTCGTCCGTCCGAACGACAACGGCCGGATCCCGTGGCACCAGAACGTCCGCGCCTCGCTGTCGCGCTGGTTCTTCGAGGACCGTCTGTCGCCGGTCACGCAGACCGAGCTGGATGCCGCGATCGCCCACCAGCACCACGCACTCGAGCACATCGAGCACGAGGAGCAGGAGGAGATCCGCGGTGCCCACGAGCGCGCCGGTGTCCCCGACGCGCCGCTGCACCCGATCGACGACGGTCACAACCCGGAGACCGCGAACCGCCCGTCGAACATCATCGTGGTCGACG
Organism: Microbacterium sp. NPDC079356; assembly: GCF_049545465.1. Lineage (NCBI taxonomy): Bacteria > Bacillati > Actinomycetota > Actinomycetes > Micrococcales > Microbacteriaceae > Microbacterium > Microbacterium sp. NPDC079356. The sequence goes on from NZ_JBMWDN010000001.1 coordinate 867,571, forward strand.
ACGCTCCGCGGAAGAAGGACGACGGCGCGAAGAGCTGATCCTCTCTGGCAGGATTGCGGCGGGGTCTGACCGAAAGGTCAGGCCCCGCCGCTTCTCTGTTCCCGTAGTGTCGAGACATGACCACCTCCCCCGTCGACGCACTCACCTACTTCCGGACGAAGCTCCACCACGAAACGGACCCCAGCGACGTCTACGCGGCGCAGAAGGCCGGCGAGCACTTCGTCCTCGTCGATGTGCGCAACCAGGAGGCCTGGGACCAGGGACACGCACGAGGCGCGCTGCACATGCCCCACCGCGAGATCGCGGCCCGCGCGCCGCAAGAGATTCCCGCGGACACCCCCGTCGTCGTGTACTGCTGGAGTCCCGGCTGCAACGGCGGCGCCCGTGGCGCCGTGGAGTTCGCGCAGCTCGGCTACAGCGTCCGCGAGATGATCGGCGGCTACGAGTACTGGGCACGGGAAGGGATGCCGGTGGACGCCGCATCCGGCTCACTCCCCCGCATCTTCGATCCGCTCGTCATGCCGGTCCGATCCGACTCCTGAGCGCCCCTGTGGGAGCGTTCAGGCGCTCGCCAGACCGGCCTCGATGACCTCGGTCCACCGGGAAGCTGCCGCGCCAGCGATGACGGGGACGGCGGCGATGTCGGGCACGCCGTCGATCACGTCGCACACGACCGCGGTGACGTTGTCGCGTGAGGCCGCCTGCAGCGCGAGCTCGACGATCATCCGCGACGCCGCGACGGGATCGGCGACGCCACCCACGATCTCGGCGAGGGCATCCTCGGGGACGTAGTCGGTGACGCCGTCGCTGCAGAGGAACCAGCGGTCGCCGATGCGCACGTCGCGCGTCTCGACCCGGATCACGTCCTCCTCGTTGCCGCCCAGCGAGGCCGTGATGATGTTGCGGCGCGGATGCGTCCAGGCATCCTCGGGACGGATGAGTCCGCGGTCGACCAACGCCTGCACGAAGGAGTCGTCACGCGTCTGCCGTGCCAGCTCACGGTCCCGCAGGAGATAGGCGCGGGAGTCCCCCGTGTGGGCGACGACGAGTCCGCCGTCCCCCGTGAGCCAGACGCCGGTCAGTGTGCTCGCCATACCCGCGAGGGCGGCGTCGCGGCGGATGTGAGCACCGATGTCCCAGTTGGCGGCCTTGACCCGGCCGATGAGGTCTTCGGCGCTGGGAAGAGCGCCGCGCAGCGTGATCAGCTTGTGGATGATCGCGGCCGACGCGAGATCACCGGAGGGACCACCGCCGACGCCGTCCGCCACAGCTGCGGCAAACGGCGAGGCGAAAGCGGCGTCCTGGTTGACGTCCCGGTAGCCTCCGACGTCGGAGAAGACGCCCGCATGGATGCGCATGGAGACTCAGCGGGCGAAGTAGCCCCGGTAGTACTCGTAGACCCACCCGACGATGGCGACGACGAAGATGGCGAAACCGATCGGGATCATGAACTCACCGACGGCGAGACCGATGAAGGCCACGGCCGCCGAGCCGGCGAGCACGAGCGGCCACCACGACCACGGCGAGAACTCGCCCATCTCAGGGTCGCCGTCGTCGATGTCGGCCGTGAGGGAGTCCTCGGGGAGGACGCCGCCCTGGGCCTTCTCGACGCGGCTCGTGTAGAACGCGATCATCGCAGCCATGGCCATCACGAAGACGAGTGCCATGGACCCGACCCACTCGATCCGGTTGAAGACCGGCAGCTGCGGGTGGGCGATGATGTTCCACACCACGTAGACGACGGCGACGAGGCCGAAGAACGCGGTCAGGATCCACCAGAGGTTGACGTTCGTCTTCACTTACTTGACCTCACCGTTCGTCAGCTCGACCACCGGGGCGTCGGGCGCGTCCTTGGCAGGACCCACACCGACGGGGATGCCGGCTTCGGGGTGGTTCAGGTCGAATGCGGGCCGCTCGCTGCGGATGCGCGGGATCGACGTGAAGTTGTGGCGCGGCGGCGGGCAGCTGGTCGCCCACTCGAGCGAACCGCCGTAGCCCCACGGGTCGTTGACCGTGACGCGCGGCGCGGTGCGTGCCGTGATCCAGACGTTCAGGAGGAACGGCACCATCGAGGCGGCGAGGATCATGGAGCCGATCGTCGACACCTGGTTCTGCCAGGTCCAGCCGTCCTGCATGGCGTAGTCGGCGTAGCGTCGCGGCATGCCGTCCGCGCCCAGCCAGTGCTGGATGAGGAACGTCATGTGGAAGCCGATGAACAGCAGCCAGAAGTGCACGAGACCCAGACGCTCGTTCAGCATCTTGCCCGTCCATTTGGGCCACCAGAAGTAGAAGCCCGCGAACATCGCGAAGACGACGGTTCCGAAGACGACGTAGTGGAAGTGCGCCACGACGAAGTACGAGTCGGAGACGGCGAAGTCCAGCGGCGGCGAGGACAGGATGACGCCGGTCAGACCACCGAAGACGAACGTTACGAGGAAGCCCAGGGCGAACACCATCGGCGTTTCGAAGGTGATGGATCCACGCCACATCGTGCCGATCCAGTTGAAGATCTTCACACCCGTCGGGACCGCGATGAGCATCGTCATGAGCGCGAAGAACGGCAGCAGGACGGCACCCGTGACGTACATGTGGTGAGCCCAGACCGAGACCGACAGCGCGGCGATCGCGATCGTCGCGTAGACGAGCGTCTTGTAGCCGAAGATCGGCTTGCGACTGAAGACCGGGAAGATCTCCGACACGATGCCGAAGAACGGCAGCGCGATGATGTACACCTCGGGGTGCCCGAAGAACCAGAACAGATGCTGCCAGAGGAGGACGCCACCGTTGGCCGGGTCGTAGATGTGGGCGCCGAGGATGCGGTCGGCCGCCGCAGCGAAGATCGCCGCCGCCAGAACCGGGAAGGCCATCAGGATCAGGATGCTGGTGATCAGCGTGTTCCAGCTGAAGATCGGCATGCGCCACATCGTCATACCGGGCGCACGCATCGTCATGATCGTGGTGATGAAGTTGACACCACCGAGGATCGTGCCGAAACCGCTCATGCCGAGGCCCAGCATCCAGAGGTCACCACCGGCACCCGGGCTGAAGCTCTCGCTCGCCAGCGGCTGGTACGCGAACCACCCGAACGCGGCGGCACCCTGCGGGGTGAGGAAGCCGGCGACGGCGATGGTCGAGCCGAACGTGAAGAGCCAGAAGGCGAAGGCGTTCAGACGCGGGAACGCGACGTCGGGCGCTCCGATCTGCAGCGGCAGCAGCGCGTTGGCGAAACCGGCGAACAGCGGCGTCGCGAACATGAGCAGCATGATGGTGCCGTGCATCGTGAACAGCTGGTTGTACTGCTCCTTCGTCGGCACCACCTGCATGCCCGGCTCGAAGAGCTCGGCGCGGATGATCAGCGCCATCACGCCGCCGAGCATGAAGAACAGGACCGACGCGATCAGGTACATGTACCCGATGGTCTTGTGGTCGGTGGAGGTGATCCACTTCACCACGATGTTGCCCTTGTGCTCGACGCGCGAGCGGCTCAGCAGCGCCGCCTGGCGAGGGGGAAGGGTCTGTGCCGGAGGCGTGATGGTGGCCATCAGTTGTTCTCTCCCTCGGCGGCAGGTGCGCCGGTGCCCGGTGCGTTCTGCTGACGGTCAAGGACGTCATCGATGTCGCCGGTCTGGCCCTTGGCCTCGAGCGACGCGATGTACGACTGGTATTCGGACTCGGAGACGACCTTCACGTTGAAGAGCATCATCGAGTGGTACTGGCCGCAGAGCTCGGCGCACTTGCCGACGTACTCGCCCTCCTTGGTGGGGACGAACGACCAGTAGTTGTCACGGCCCGGGATCATGTCCTTCTTGTAGAGGAAGTCCACGATCCAGAACGAGTGGATGACGTCGCGCGACTCGAGCTGCAGCGTCACCTTCTTGTCGACCGGCAGCACCAGCTCGGGGAGCTCGTTGGTGATGTTGCCCTGGGCGTCGGTCTGCGCCTGGACACCCATGGTCCAGACGGACTCTTCGGTGTCGTTGCAGTCGGAGCCGTTGTACTGGAAGTCCCAGGCCCATTGCTTGCCGATCGCGGTGATGCAGACATCGGGGGTCTCGTGCTGTTTCTCGATGATCGTCTGGTCGCGGGCGGTGAACGCGAAGAAGCCGAGCACCAGGATGACCGGCGCGATCGTGAAGAACATCTCGATCGGCATGTTGTAGCGCAGCTGCACCGGCAGCCCTGACTGGCCCTTGCGGCGCCGGTAGGCGATCGCGGCCCAGCCCATGAGGGCCCAGGTGATGACGCCGACGGCGAGGACGACGATCCACGACGTGGTCCAGAGGCCGGCGATCATCGACGTGCGGTTCGTCGCCTGGCCGCCCTCCTCATCGAAGCCGGGGAGGAAGCCGTTCGCTGTCGTGGGGCTGCAGCCCGCCAGCGCGACCGCGGAGGCGATCGTGAGCGGGAGAGCTACCCAACGGAGTCGGCGGTTGACGCGCACGGTGCACCTTTCGGGGACATGAAGGTCATACTCATGCCAGTCTAGGGCAACCTCTTACGGAGTTCCGGCCATCCGCTCAGGATGCCGGGACCGATGGAGGCGACCCGGGATGGATCAGTGGAAGCTGTCGCCGCAGGCGCAGCTGCCGGCGGCGTTGGGGTTGTCGATCGTGAAGCCCTGCTCTGAGATCGTGTCCTTGAAATCGATCTTCGCGCCGTCGAGGTAGGGCACCGACATGTCGTCGACGATGACCTCGACGCCGTCGAAGTCGACCGTCTTGTCGCCGTCGAGATAGCGCTCGTCGAAGTACAGCTGATAGATCAGACCCGAGCAACCGCCCGGCTGGACGGCGACGCGGAGCCGGAGGTCGTCACGGTTCTCCTGCGACAGCAGGCTCTTCACCTTCTCGGCAGCGGCCTCGGTGAGGGCGACGCCGTGGGCGGGAACGGTCTCGGTGGACTGCGTGGCGATGTCGGTCATGACTCTCCCCATGGTCGGGCCGCCAGTGCTCTTGAGGAACGGGGGCGGCGTGTTCTCTCGATTCTACGTCCCGGTGCGCCTCTCGGCCCGGCGACGCGGGTGATCGTGCCGCCGTTCAGTCGGAGGCGTCGAGCGAGGCGAGCAGCAGCGCCTCGGTCACCAGGGCGTTGCGGAACGTCTCGACGTGCAGCGACTCGTTGGGGCTGTGGGCCCGGGCGTGCGGGTCCTCGACACCGGTCACGAGGATCTCGGCCCCCGGGAACTCCCGCACGAGGTCGGCGATGAAGGGGATCGACCCTCCCACGCCGATGTCGACCGGAGTGCGGCCGTACCCGCTCTCGAGGGCGGCGCGCGCCGCTTCGACGGCGGGGCCGGACGTGTCGACGAGGAACGGGTCGCCGAAATCGACGTCGCGGAAGGTCAGCCGCGCCCCGAACGGCGCATGGCTGCGGAGGTGCGCCTCGATCGCGGCGAACGCGTCGGCGGCGGCCTGCCCCGGGGCGACCCGGGTGCTGATCACGACCGAGACCTTCGGTGTCAGCGTGTTGGACGCGTTCCGGACGCTCGGGGCGTCGATGCCGGTGATCGTGATCGACGGCTTGCTCCAGATGCGGCTGAGGATCTCGTCGCGCCCGATCGGCGACACCCCCTCGGGAAGGCCCGCCTCGCTGCGGAGGGTCTCCTCCGAGTACGGCGGGGTGGCGGCAACCCGGGATTCCAGTCCGGCGACGGCGACGGCACCGTCCTCGTCCCAGAGGGTCGCGAGAAGGGTGACCGCCGCGAGCATCGCGTCAGGCACGGCGCCACCGAACATGCCCGAGTGGGAAGCGTGCTCGAGCGTCTCGATGTCGAGGGTGAAGCGGGCATTGCCGCGCAGCGACACCGTCAGGGCGGGCGTCTCGGAATCCCAGTTGCCGGAATCGGCGACGACGATCACGTCGGCGCGGAGCGCATCCGCGTTGTCGCTGAGGAACTGGGCGAAGGATGCCGACCCCGCCTCCTCCTCCCCCTCGAAGAAGAGGTTGACGCCGAGGTCGAAGTCCGTGCCCATGGCGTCGACGAGCGCGCGCAACGCCCCGATGTGGGCCATGATGCCGGCCTTGTCGTCGGCCGCGCCGCGACCGTAGATCCGGCCGTCGCGCAGGGTCGGCTCGAAGGGCGGCGACTCCCACAGGGACTCGTCCCCGACGGGCTGCACGTCGTGGTGGGCGTAGAGGAGGATCGTCGGGCGACCGTTGCGGGCGGGGCGCGTCGCCAGCACCGCCGGCATCCCTTCCTCCCCCGTCTCGGGGACGACCGCGGTCGCGATCTCGACGCGTTCGAAGATGCCGAGGCCCTCGACGAGCGTCTTCACGGCCTCGGCGCTGCGCTGCACCTCGGCCCGGTCGAACCCGGGGAACGCGATCGAGGGGATGCGGACGAGCGAGCCCAGGTCGGCGAGGGCGGCGGGCACCTGGGTGAGGGCCGCTTCGCGCACCGCAGCGGACCGGGTGGTGTCGGAAGTCATGCGGGTAATCTTATGTCGCACGCCTTTTTCGCCGATTCCGAGGAACCGCCCCGTGGCAAAGACACCGCCCCCCGCCGACACCGCCCCCGACGCCCCCACCGGCGCGGGGAAGAACCGCCCGACGCCCACGCGCGCCGAGCAGGAAGCGGCGCGCAAGCGGCCCCTCGTCGCGAACACGAAGGAGGCGCGCGCCCGCGCCAAGGCCGAGCTCGCCGCCCAGCGCGAAAAGGCCCGGATCGGCATGGCCAACGGCGACGAGCGTTACCTCACGCCCCGCGACCGCGGGCCGCAGCGGCGGTTCGCCCGCGACTACACGGATGCCGGCTGGCACTTCGGCGAGCTCGTGATGCCGCTGCTGGTGATCGTCATCCTCTTCGCCCTGGTCCCGAACACCGCCGTCGTCTTCTACGCCTACATCGGCCTCTGGGCCTACCTCCTCTTCGTCGTCGCCGACATGATCATGCTCTCGCGCAAGGTCAAGAAGCTCGCCGCCGCGAAGTGGGGCGACCGCCGCGAGAAGGGCCTCGGCTGGTACGCGGCGATGCGCTCGGTGCAGATGCGGTTCATGCGTCTGCCCAAGCCCCAGGTCAAGCGCGGCGAGTACCCGAGCTGAGTCCGAGATCCGCAACGGGCCCGCACCGAGAGGTGCGGGCCCGTTCTCGTGCGGGGCGGATGCCGGAGCTCAGCGCACCAGGCCGCGGTTGATCTCGCGCGCCCAGAGGGGGCCGCGGTACACGAACGCGCTGTAGCCCTGCACCAGGTCGGCGCCGGCCGCGAGCCGCTCGCGGACGTCGGCCGCGGTCTCCACTCCCCCGGCGGCGATGACGCAGAAATCGGCCGGGACCGCGGCACGGACCCGGCGGAGCACCTCGAGCGAACGCTCGCGCAACGGCGCGCCGGAGAGCCCGCCGGCGCCCATGGCCTCGACACGTCCGGCATCCGTCGTGAGGCCCGTCCGGGCGATCGTCGTGTTGGTCGCGACGATCCCCGCCAGCCCCGTGTCGACGGCGAGGGCCGAGATGCCGTCGATCTCGTCGTCGGTGAGGTCGGGGGCGATCTTCACGAGGAGCGGGGTACCGCCTGCGGCATCCTTCACCGCCGACAGCAGCGGACGGAGCGTCTCGACGGCCTGCAGGCCGCGGAGCCCGGGCGTGTTCGGGGACGACACGTTCACGACGAGGTAGTCGGCGACCGGGGCGACGAGGCGCGTGCTGGCGACGTAATCGGCCGTCGCGTCGGCGACGTCCACGACGCGCGACTTGCCGATGTTCGCGCCGAGCACCGGACGCTTCGTGCGACGGCGCATGCGCGCGAGGCGGCCCGCCACGACGGCCGCGCCCTCGTTGTTGAACCCCATGCGGTTGATCAGCGCACGATCGGCGGGCAGCCGGAACAGCCGCGGCTTCGGGTTGCCGTCCTGCGGGATCGCGGTGACCGTGCCCACCTCGATGTGGCCGAATCCCAGCGCGTGCAGGCCGAGCGCTCCGATGGCGTTCTTGTCGAAGCCGGCGGCGACGCCGAAGGGCGAGTCGAAGACGAGACCGAGGGCCTCGGTGCGCAGCTGCGGGGCCGGGCGGGTGAGGGCGCGGGCGATCCACGAGAACGGCGGCACCGCGGCGACACGGATGACGACCATCCCGAGGTGGTGGGCCGTCTCGGGGTCCAGGCGGCGGAGGACGAGGTCGAAGAGGAGTCGGTACATCGGCTCCCAGCCTAGGGCGAGGGGCGCACCCCCGTGATCAGACCTCTTCGCGCTGGGCCCGCTGCGCGTGATCCGCCCGCAGCAGCGCGATCGCCTCGTCGAAGTCGTCGAGGGTCTCGAACGCCTGGTAGACGCTCGCGAACCGCAGGTAGGCGATCTCATCGAGCTCGCGCAGGGGCCCGAGGATCGCGAGTCCGATCTCGTTCGTGTCGATCTGCGAGACACCGGTCTGACGGACCGCCTCCTCGACGGCCTGGGCCAGCATCGCGAGATCCGCCTCGGTGACGGGACGGCCCTGACACGCCTTGCGGACGCCCGACATGACCTTCTCGCGACTGAACGACTCGATCACGCCGGACCGCTTGATGACGTTCAGGCTAGCCGTCTCGATCGTCGAGAACCGACCGCCGCACTCGGGGCACTGACGACGGCGACGGATGCTGAGCCCGTCGTCGCTCGTGCGGGAGTCGATGACACGGGAATCGGAGTGACGGCAGAACGGGCAGTGCATGGCGGCATCCAGCCTACGCGTCGAAGCGCGCCGTGACGGCTTCACCATGCGCGGGCAGCACCTCGGCGTTCGCGAGCGTGACGATGTCGTCGTGGACCGCCTTCAGTGCGTCACGGTCGTACACGATCACCTGCTGCGGACGCAGGAAAGTGGATGCCGACAGTCCCGACGCATAGCGCGCCTGACCTCCCGTGGGCAGCACGTGATTGCTGCCGGCGAGGTAGTCGCCGAGGCTCACCGGGGTCCACGCGCCGACGAACACGGCACCGGCGTTGACGTACTCCTCAGGGCGCGGGTCGCGCAGGTGCAGCTCGAGGTGCTCGGGAGCGTAGGCGTTGCTGAACGCCGTCGCCGTGGCGATGTCGTCGACGAGCACGACGGCGGACTGCGGCCCCGACAACGCCTGCGCGACGCGGGCGGCGTGGTGCGTCGCGGCTGCGCGCTTCTCGACCTGGACCACGACCGCCTCCGCGAGCGCCGCGGAGTCGGTGACGAGGACGGCCGCCGCCTGCTCGTCGTGCTCGGCCTGGCTCACGAGGTCGGCGGCCACCAGCCGGGCGTCCGCTGACTCGTCCGCGACGATGAGGATCTCGGTCGCGCCCGCTTCGGAATCGGTGCCGACCATGCCGGCCACGACGCGCTTCGCCAGCGCGACGAAGTTGTTGCCGGGGCCCGAGATGACGTCGACCGGGTCGAGACCGAGGGCCGGGACACCGTGGGCGTAGGCGCCGATCGCCCCCGCGCCGCCCATCGCGTACACCTCGGTGATGCCGAGGAGGCGAGCCGCGGCGAGGATGACGGGGTGGACCCGGCCGCCGTGGTCGCGCTGCGGCGGCGAGGCGAGGGCGACCTGTGCGACGCCGGCCACCTGCGCGGGGACGACGTTCATCACGACGCTCGACGGGTAGACCGCCTTGCCGCCGGGGACGTAGACACCGGCCCGCCGCACGGGTCGCCAGTGCTGCTCGACGCGGGCACCGGGGCCGATGTCCGTCACGACGGATGCCGGGACCTGCGCGGCTGAGGCGCGCCGGACCCGGTCGATCGCGTTCTCGAGCGCCCGACGGATCGCCGGGTCGAGGGCGTCGAGCGCCTCCTCGAGGTGCGCGGCCGGGACGCGGACGTCGTGACCTTCCACGCCGTCGAAGCGGGCGGCCTGTTCGCGCAGCGACGCCTCCCCCCGCTCCGCGACGTCCGCGACGACGGCGGCCGCCGTCACCAGCGCCTCGTCGCGGGCAGCGGTGGCCCGGGGGACGGCAGCGAGGAGGTCAGCCGGAGTGACGGCGCGACCCCGGAGGTCGATCGTGCGAAGCATCCCTCCAGGGTACCGGCGCGTCAGCCCCGGGTGACGCCCGAGACGTCGGTGAGGTAGCCGATCCGACCGTCCTCGTGGCGCACGACGAACGAGTCGCCGCGGTCTTCGATGACGAGGGCCCAGGCGGTCGGGCCGATGCGGAACAGGGGCGCGCCGTTCTCGTCGACGACGTCCCGTTCGACGGGTGCGAGCGCCCAGAACGCCTGCTGCGCCGAGGCCGGAGCCGGTGCCGGCTCGTCGTCGTCGATCGGGTCGCCGAGCGGTGCCGGGTCGGGGTCGACCGACGGCGCCGCCATCGTGAAGCGGGCGTCCGAGATCGGACGGGCGACGACCGGGCGGGCACCGCGGGCGACGCGGTGCGAGACCGTCTCGCTGCGGTGCAGGAAGTCCTCGTGGAACGGCGGGATGAAGGGGGCGATGACCGTGAGGGCGACACCCGCCGCCATCAGGATGACCTCGACCCAGACGACCCAGCTGCTCAGCCAGACACCCGTCGCGGCGCCGCGGGCGATGTTGATCCAGAGCCAGCTGAGCCAGAGCACCGCCGAGACCGAGAAAGCGACGGAGGCGAACTGGTCGATACCCAGGGAACCGACCCGGCGGATGCCGGTGGGCGAGAAGCGACGCAGGACGATGAGGAACACCGCGACCGTCGGCACGCCGATGGCGAGGATCCAGTCGATGCCCGAGCCCCAGACGTTCCCGCCGCCGAGGAGCTGCGTGTACGGGCCGTCGCTGTAGAGCGGGAAGAACGAGAAGAGGAAGGCGAGCGCCCAGACGCCCAGCAGCGACACCTCACGCAGCGAGAACGGGCCGATCCCGTACTGCGGCGGGACGTGGCCCGCCTCGGGAGCCTGGTCGACATCGGCGGGGGTGGTGTCGACGTACGGCGCAGGAGCCGCCGCGGCGGCCGGGGCGTCGTCCACGGGGGCGGATGCCTCGGCTGCCGGCGCGTCGGCTGCGGCCGGCGCGGAGGACGCCGCATCCCTCTCGAAGTCGTACGCCTCGGTCTCACTGTCGACGCGGGACGCGTCGTACACCGCGGTCTCGGGCTCCCGGACGACGGTGATGTCGAGGTCCTCGACGGTGCCCCCCGTCTCGTCGGGCGTTTCGGGGGTCGGCTTCTGGTCGGTCACGATGCTCCTTCCGCACAGCGCCGGGGGGCGCCGCCTGCGATCCTACCCCGCGGGCTGTGGACGACTCAGCCGAGACACTGGGGTCCCAGCAGACCCTTCAACTCGCCGTAGAGGTCGACCGTCACGCCCACCTGCGCGGGCACCTCGAAGACCTTCGCGACGCCGCCGCGGTGGAGCTTCAGGGTCACCTCGGTGCTGCCCGGATGCCGGTCGAGGACGGCGGCGAGCTGACCGATCGTCGTCTCGGTCGCCCGGTGCTCGGGGAGCAGGAGGACGAGCGGGCCGGCGGCATCCACCGATCCGAGGTCGGGGACGAACGCGGACTGCCCGTGGAGGTTGCGCCCGTCGTCGCGCTGCGAGACGCGTCCGCGCACGACGAGGATCGAGTCGGCCTGCAGCATCGACTGGAACTCGGTGTACGTCTTGCCCATGAACATGACGGTCACCTCGCCGTCGAAGTCCTCGACGGTGATCATGCCGTACGGATTGCCGCTCTGCTTCGCGACGCGGTGCTGCACGCTGGTGACCAGGCCCGCGATCGTGACGATGTCGCCGTCGGAGATGTCCTCGGAGACGAGCAGGTCGTGGATCGAGGTCGACGCGTGTTTGGCGAGCGGGATCTCGAGCCCGGCGAGCGGGTGGTCCGACACGTAGAGCCCGAGCATCTCGCGCTCGAAGGCGAGCTTGTCCTTCTTGGTCCACTCGGGACGCTCGGGGACGCGAGCGACCTGCTGCGGCTCGTCGTCGCCCCACAGGCTGTCGAAGTCGAAGCCGACCTCGCCGTTGGCCTCGCGCCGTTTGTCGAGCACGGCCTGCTCGGTGGCGTCCTCGTGGATCTCCATGAGCGCGCGCCGCGTCGACCCGAGCGAGTCGAACGCGCCGGCTTTGATGAGGGACTCCACCGTGCGCTTGTTGGCGACGTGGGCGGGGACCTTCGCCAGGAAGTCGTGGAAGCTCGTGTAGGGGCCGTCGGCCCGCGCCGCGACGATGCCGTCGACGACGTTGCTGCCGACGTTGCGGACGGCGCCCAGACCGAAGCGGATGTCCTCACCAACGGCCGCGAAGTAGCGGATCGACTCCCCCACGTCGGGCGGGAGGACGCGGATGCCCATGCGGCGGCACTCGTTGAGGTACACCGCCATCTTGTCCTTCGAGTCGCCGACGCTCGTGAGGAGCGCGGCCATGTACTCGGCGGGATAGTGGGCCTTCAGGTACGCGGTCCAGTAGGAGACGAGGCCGTACGCCGCGGAGTGGGCTTTGTTGAAGGCGTAGTCGGAGAACGGCAGCAGGATGTCCCAGAGGGCCTTGATCGCTGCCTCACCGAAGCCGCGTTCCTTCATGCCGCCCGAGAAGCCCTCGTACTGCTTGTCGAGCTCGGACTTCTTCTTCTTGCCCATCGCGCGGCGCAGGATGTCCGCCTGACCGAGCGAGAAGCCGGCCACCTTCTGCGCGATCGCCATGACCTGCTCCTGATAGATGATCAGGCCGTAGGTCGTGTCGAGGATCTCACGCAGCGGCTCTTCGAGCTCGGGGTGGATGGGTGTGATCGGCTGCACGCCGTTCTTTCGCAGTGCGTAGTTGGTGTGCGAGTTCGCGCCCATCGGACCCGGTCGGTACAGCGCGATGACGGCCGAGATGTCCTCGAAGTTGTCGGGCTTCATGAGGCGCAGGAGCGAGCGCATCGGGCCGCCGTCGAGCTGGAAGACGCCGAGCGTGTCGCCGCGGCTGAGCAGGTCGTACGCGGCGCGGTCGTCGAGCTCGAGGTGCTCGAGGTCGAGTTCCTCGCCGCGGTTGCTCCGGATGTTGTCGAGGGCGTCCGAGATGATCGTGAGGTTGCGGAGCCCCAGGAAGTCCATCTTGATGAGCCCGAGGGTCTCGCACGACGGGTAGTCGAACTGCGTGACGATCTGGCCGTCCTGCTCGCGGCGCATGATCGGGATGATGTCGATCAGCGGTTCGCTCGACATGATGACACCGGCGGCGTGGACACCCCACTGCCGCTTCAGGCCCTCGAGCCCGATCGCGCGGTCGAAGACGGTCTTCGCCTCGGGATCGGTGTCGATGAGCGAGCGGAACTCGCTCGCCTCCTTGTAGCGCGGATGCTTCGGGTCGAACATGCCGCCGAGCTCCATGTCCTTGCCCATGACGGGCGGCGGCATGGCCTTGGTGAGCCGCTCGCCCATGGAGAAGGGGAAGCCGAGGACACGACCGGCATCCTTCAGCGCCTGCTTCGACTTGATCGTGCCGTACGTGACGATCTGCGCGACGCGCTCGGAGCCGTACTTCTCGGTCACGTAGTCGATGACCTCGCCACGGCGACGGTCGTCGAAGTCGACGTCGAAGTCGGGCATCGAGACGCGGTCGGGGTTGAGGAACCGTTCGAAGATCAGACCGTGCTCGAGCGGGTCGAGGTCGGTGATGCGCATGGCGTACGCGACCATCGAACCGGCACCGGAACCGCGGCCGGGACCGACGCGGATGCCGTTGTCCTTGGCCCAGTTGATGAAGTCGGCGACGACGAGGAAGTACCCCGGGAAACCCATCTGGAGGATGATGCCGGTCTCGTACTCCGCCTGCTTGCGCACCCGGTCGGGGATGCCGTCGGGGTACCGGTAGTGGAGGCCGGCCTCGACCTCCTTGATCAGCCAGCTGTCCTCGGTCTCGCCCTCGGGCACCGGGAAGCGCGGCATGTAGTTGGCGGAGGTGTTGAACTCGACCTCGCAGCGCTCGGCGATGAGGAGCGTGTTGTCGCAGGCCTCGGGATGGTCTCGGAAGAGCTGACGCATCTCCTGGGCCGTCTTGATGTAGTACCCGTCGCCGTCGAACTTGAAACGGTTCGGGTCGTCGAGGGTCGAGCCGGACTGCACGCAGAGGAGGGCGGCGTGCGCGTCGGCCTCGTGCTGATGCGTGTAGTGCGAGTCGTTGGTCGCGACGAGCGGGATGCCGAGGTCCTTCGAGAGCCGGATGAGGTCGGTCATGACCCGACGCTCGATCGACAGCCCGTGGTCCATGATCTCGGCGAAGTAGTTCTCCTTGCCGAAGATGTCCTGGAACTCGGCGGCCGCGGCACGGGCCGCCTCGTACTGCCCGAGACGCAGGCGGGTCTGCACCTCGCCGGACGGGCAGCCGGTCGTGGCGATCAGTCCCTTGCCGTAGGTCTGCAGCAGCTCGCGGTCCATGCGCGGCTTGAAGTAGTAGCCCTCGATGCTCGAGAGCGAACTGAGCCGGAAGAGGTTGTGCATCCCCTCCGTGCTCTGGCTCCACATCGTCATGTGGGTGTAGGCACCGGAACCCGAGACGTCGTCGCTCTTCTGGTCGGGCGAGCCCCAGGCGACGCGGGACTTGTCGCTGCGGTGGGTGCCCGGGGTGACGTAGGCCTCGAGACCGATGATTGGCTTGACGCCGGCGGACTGTGCGGCACGGTAGAACTCGAAGGCCGCAAACGTGTTGCCGTGATCGGTGACGGCGATCGCCGGCATCCCGTACTCGGCTGCCGCCTGCGTCATCGCGCCGATCTTCGCGGCCCCGTCGAGCATCGAGTATTCGCTGTGCACGTGCAGATGGACGAAGGAATCGGATGCCACGGATCGAGTCTACGTTCCGGGTCCGACACGGGACCTAGGCTGGTCGGCATGGCCACTCCCGAGTTCGTCCTCGCCCTCCGCGAGAAGATCGGCACCGCTCCCCTCCCCCTCGTCGGCGTCACCGCGATCGTCTTCCGTGACGAAAAGGTGCTCATCGGACGGCGGGCGGACAACGGCTCGTGGCAGCCCGTCTCCGGCATCGTCGACCCCGGCGAGGAGCCCGCCGACGCGGCGGTCCGGGAGTGTCGCGAGGAGGCCGGGATCGTCGTCCGAGCGACCCGCCTGGCCGCCGTGCAGCAGATCCCCCGCATCGAGTACGCCAACGGCGATCAGGTCGACTACCTCGACCTCGTCTTCCGCTGCGACTGGGTCTCGGGCGAGCCGCATCCCGCCGACGGAGAACTCACCGACGTCGGGTGGTTCGGGCTCGGCGAGCTGGTCGACGTCGATCAGACCCACGTCCGGAAGATCGCGCTCGCGATCGCCGAGGACGACCCCGCGAGCTTCGCCGGCGGCCGCTGACCGTCAGCGCAGATCGAACAGGCTTCGGGTGCCGACGTAGGTCATCGTGAGGTCGACCTGCTCGCCCCTGTTGTCGACGGGGTACCCCTCCGTCGCCGGCGTACCCTGCGACCTCGCGAAGTCCACCGCGCCCGCCAACAGGGCGTGGGAGATGCCCTTCCCGCGATGCCCCGGACGGACGCGGATGCACCACACCGACCACACGTCGAGGTCGTGGACGTCGACGGTCATGACAGCAGGATGCCGCGGGCCGCCGACGTCCGCACCCGTTTCCGCCGAGTCGGTTCACGATTGGTCGCGCAGCATTTCCAGGGCGTGAGCGAGGTCCGCCGGGTACTCCGAGCGGAAGGTCGACCACTCCCCCGTCGCGGGGTGCGCGAAGGACAGTTCGTGGGCGTGGAGCCACTGCCGCGTCAGCCCCAGGCGCTGGGCGAGCGTCGGGTCGCCTCCGTAGAGGGGATCGCCGACGCACGGATGCCGGTGGGCGGCCATGTGGACGCGGATCTGGTGCGTGCGCCCGGTCTCGAGGTGCACCTCGAGCAGCGAGGCACGGGGGAATGCCTCGAGCGTCTCGTAGTGCGTCACCGAGTCCTTGCCGTCGGGCGTGACCGCGAACTTCCACGAGTGGCTGGGGTGACGGCCGATGGGCGCGTCGATGGTCCCCACCAGCGGGTCGGGGTGGCCCTGCACGACCGTGTGGTAGATCTTGTCGACCTCGCGTTCCTTGAAGGCCCGCTTCAGCGCGGTGTAGGAGCGCTCGGTCTTCGCGACGACCATCAGGCCGCTCGTGCCCACGTCCAGGCGGTGCACGACGCCCTGACGCTCGGGAGCGCCGGAGGTGGCGATGCGGAACCCCGCGGAGGCGAGGGCGCCGACGACCGTCGGACCCTCCCATCCCAGCGAGGGGTGCGCGGCGACACCGGCGGGCTTGTCGACGACGACGATCTCGTCGTCGTCGTGGACGATGCCGAGGTCGGGTACCGCGATGGGGACGATCTCGGGACCCCGCTTGTCCTCCCAGTCGACCTGCAACCAGCCCCCGGCGACGAGCTTCTCGGACTTGCCGACGGTGCGCCCGTCGAGTTCGACTCCCCCACCCTCGGCGACCTCGGCCGCGAACGTGCGTGAGAAGCCGAGCAGCTTGGCCAGCGCGGCGTCGACCCGGGTGCCGTCGAGGCCGTCCGGGACGGGGAGGCTACGGCTGGGCATGGGGATCGGCGGATGCCGGCTGCGCCTCGTCGTCCGCCGTCGCCGCGGCATCCTTCTCCCGCGACCCGTCGAAACGGACGCCGAGCAGGACCAGGATCGCGACGGCGAGCATCATCGTGACGATGAAAGAGTCGGCGACGTTGTAGATGGCCGACGGGAAGCCCAACCAGAGCCACGGCGTGTGGATGAAGTCGACGACGTGCCCGACGAGGAACCCGGGTGCGCGGAACAGTCGGTCACCCAGGTTGCCGAGGATGCCGCCGAGCAGCAGCCCGAGGACGATGGCCCACGCCCGCGACCGCACGCGGGTCACGGCGAGGACGATGATCGTGACGGCAGCGGCGGCGAGCACGAGGGTGAAGACCCAGGTGACGCCCTCCCCGAGCGAGAACGCCGCGCCGGGGTTGAAGGTCAGATAGAGCTGGAGGAAGTCCCCGAGCACCGGGACGGCCTGCCGCTCGGGCAGGTTCTCGAGAGCGAGGAACTTCGTGAACTGGTCAGCGGCCAGCACCAGCACCGCGAGGATCGCGATGGTGGTGCCGGCCGCTGCGGCGCGCAGTGTCGTCCGCGACGCGGACGTTCGGCTCGACAACGTGCGAGCGGTCAGGACGCGGGGATGGGCGTCGAGCCCGAGGTGCCGGCGACGTCGAGATCGCGCAGCTTCTCCTCGATGAAGCCGCGCAGCTGGACGCGGTAGTCGCGCTCGAACTGACGCAGCTCGCTGATGCGACCCTCGAGGGTGCCGCGCTCGCTCTCGAGGCGGGTGAGCTCGTCCTTGGCCTTGGTGCGGGCCTCGTTGAGGATGGCGTCGGCCTCGGCCTGCGCCTCGGAGATGAGCTTCTCCTTCTGCGCCTTGCCCTCGGCGACGTGCTCGTCGTGCAGGCGCTGCGCCAACTCGATGATGCCGGCGGACGCGGCCGCAGGAGCGGTCGCTCCGGCCGCGGGGGTCTCGGCGACGGGCTCGGCCGGAGCCGGGGCCTCCTCGACGACCTCTTCCTCGGCGGCGGGGGCGGCGGCCTCCGGAGCGGGGGTCTCGCCGGACTCGTACGCGGCGAGCTTCGCCTTCAGCTCCTCGTTCTCGGCGATCGTTTTGCGCCACTCGACGACGATCTCGTCGAGGAAGTCATCGACCTCGTCCGGGTCGAAACCCTCCTTGAAACGAACATGCTGGAACTGCTTGGTGACGACGTCTTCGGGAGTCAAAGGCATGTGTCTTTCCTCTTTCGGGGCTCAGGAAGCGGGCCGGTCAACGAAGACCCGCGAGGCGCGAGCCGTACCCCGACAGCATAGTCCGCGGCTGTCGTGGGTGCGACGACGACGACCTCACACGCGGCTCAGCACCTGCGTGACGGACAGAAGCACGAAGCAGCACAGCATCGTGATCGGGAAGGCGAGATCGAGCGCGATGGGACCGATGCGCAGCGGCGGGATGAGGCGGCGGAAGAACTTCAGCGGCGGGTCGGTCACGGTGAACACGACCTCGGCGAAGACGAGCCAGCCGCCGCGCGGACGCCACTCCCGGTTGAGCATCGGGATGTACTCCAACACCAGACGTGCCAGGAGGAACAGCACGTAGATGAGCAGGAGCGCGTTGAGGATCCCGGCGATGAGGCCGATGACCGTCACGACGTCAGTGCGTGAAGGGAGCGGAGTCGGCGTCGCCCTGGGCGATCGCCCCCTCGCCGGAGACCGCGACGTTCTCGGGCGAGAGCAGGAAGACCTTGCTCGTCACGCGCTCGATACGGCCGTACAGACCCAGCGAGAGTCCGCTCGCGAAGTCGATGAGGCGGCGGGCGTCGGCATCGCTCATCTGCGAGAGATTGATGATGATGGGGATGCCGTCGCGGAAGTTCTCGGCGATCATCTGCGCGTCGCGGTACTGCTTCGGGTGCACCGTGACGATCTCGCTCACGGTGGCCGGAGCGGGCTGACGCACGACGGCCGGACGGTGGATGGGCGTCACCGGGGCGGTCTTGTTCTCGACCTGCTTCTCCCGGCTCTCGCGGCGGGGAGCCGGCTCCTCGTAGACCTCTTCCTCGTCGGCGAGGCCCAGGTACACCATGGTCTTCTTGAGCGGGTTCGACATCGCATCCTCCGTATTGCTCGTCTGTGATGAGGCTAACCGTGCAGGGGCCTCGGGCCTGTGATTGCCGAACCGATGCGCAGGTGTGTCGCACCCGCGGCGATCGCCTCGGCGAAGTCGCCGGTCATTCCGGCGGAGATCCAGTCGGCATCCGGCACCACACGGCGCAGCCGTGCGGCGTGATCCGCGAGCCGGGCGAAGGCCGCGGCGGGGTCCTCGTCGAGCGGAGCGACGGCCATCACGCCCCGCAACCGCAGCGAGGCGCAGGATGCGGCGACGTGCTCGGCGAGCTCCTCGACACCCGACGGCTGGACTCCCCCGCGACCGGGGTCGTCGGTGAGGTTGACCTGGATGAGGACGTCGAGCACGCTCTCGTCGCCTTCGGCGCGGGCGCCGTGGAGCGCGTCGGCGAGCCGCGCGCGGTCGAGGGAGTGCACCGCGTCGGCATCCCGACGCACCGCTTTCGCCTTGTTCGTCTGCGCCTGGCCGATGAAGTGCCAGCGCAGCGCCGGGCCGTCGTAGTCGGCGCGTTTGGCGCTGAGTTCCTGCTGCCGGTTCTCGCCGACGTCGGTGACGCCGAGGGCAGCGAGACCCTGCACGAGCTCGACGGGGTGGAACTTCGTGACGACGATCCGCGTGATCGTCGCGGGATCGCGGCCCGCCGACCGAGCGGCATCCGAGATGCGCGCGTCGATGTCGGCGAGCCGCGAACGAAGATCCACGACGGCGTTACTTCAGGAAGTCGGGGATGTCGAGGTCGTCATCGCCGAAGGCCGAGTCGTAGTCGCTCGACGACGACGCGGGCGCCGACACCGACACCGACTCGCGTCCGCTGTTCTCCGCCGCGGCGAGGTCGCGCGCGACCGTGTCGGCGGGCAGCGGCGGCAGCACGGGAGCGGATGCCGGGCGGCTGGCCGTGATCGGCTCGACCTTCACCTGGGGCTCGCCGCCGTCGAAGCCGGCCGCGATGACCGTGACCCGGACCTCGTCGCCCAGGGTGTCGTCGATGACGGTACCGAAGATGATGTTGGCCTCGGGGTGCGCGGCCTCCTTGACGAGCTGCGCGGCGTCGTTGATCTCGAAGATGCCGAGGTTCGAACCACCCTGGATCGACAGCAGCACGCCGTGCGCGCCCTCGATCGACGCCTCGAGCAGCGGCGACTCGACGGCCAGTTCGGCGGCCTTGATCGCACGGTCGGCACCGCGGGCCGAGCCGATGCCCATGAGCGCGGAGCCCGCGCCCTGCATGACCGACTTGACGTCGGCGAAGTCGAGGTTGATGAGACCGGGCGTCGTGATGAGGTCGGTGATGCCCTGCACACCGGCGAGCAGCACCTGGTCGGCCGTGGCGAAGGCCTCGATCATCGAGATGCCGCGGTCGCTGATCTCGAGCAGGCGGTCGTTCGGCACCACGATGAGAGTGTCGACCTCTTCCTTGAGCTTCGAGACGCCCGCCTCGGCCTGCGTCTGGCGACGACGGCCCTCGAAGGAGAAGGGCTTGGTCACGACACCGATGGTGAGGGCGCCGATCGACTTCGCGATCCGCGCGACGACCGGGGCGCCACCGGTACCCGTACCGCCGCCCTCGCCGGCCGTGACGAAGACCATGTCGGCGCCCGCGAGGGCCTCCTCGATCTCCTCGGCGTGGTCCTCGGCGGCACGACGGCCGACCTCGGGGTCGGCGCCCGCGCCGAGACCGCGCGTGAGCTCGCGGCCCACGTCGAGCTTGATGTCGGCGTCGCTCATCAGCAGCGCCTGGGCGTCCGTGTTGACGGCGATGAACTCGACGCCGCGAAGGCCGAGCTCGATCATGCGGTTGACGGCGTTGACACCGCCACCACCCACGCCAACGACCTTGATCACAGCAAGGTAGTTCTGGTTCTGGCTCACGCCGGCCTCCGTATCGTCCTGAACCTCGAGTGCAAACCTTCAACCTCAACCAGAGGTTTAAAGAATTGCCGAGTATGCAATTCCCGATTCCGAACGTAGGCGGCGCAGCGCCGCTCAGCCGCAGCGTCGTGGGCGTGTCGCGCGATCTGATTCCGCGTCAGCGGATGACGACCGCGTCCGGCGACGAGATGTCGTACTCGTCGACCTCGGACGGCGGCTTCGCGGTCATCGCGGCCTGCAGGACGCGAGCCTTCTCGACGGGGTCGTCGGAGCTCCCCCACACGACCTCCGCCCCCTCGATCGTAAGGGTGACATCGTCGGGCGTCGTCGCCGCCATCGCCGTCACCTGCGTGCGCAGGTCGGCCGGGAGCGAGCGGTAGACGGCCCCCACGGCGCGGAACGCGCGCGACCCGGCCCCGCCGGTCGCCTCGATCACCGGGTACCCCTCGGGCGCGTTCTCGCTGGTGGAGAGGACGACGCCGGCCGCGTCGACGAGCGAGAATGCGCCGCGCGTCGACACCACCCCCACGGGGGTGCGTTCGATGATCCGCACGACGAGCTCCTGCGGCGGACGCGCTTCGATCGAGTAGCTCTCGACGAGCGGGAACCCGACCAGCGCAGCCTTGACCGCGCTGGAGTCGACGAGCGCGAGCGGGGTTCCCTTCTCCCCCGCGAGCGCCTGCTCGACGGCACCGCGATCGAGCCGATCGGTGCCCAGGACGGTGATCTTCGATACGGCGAACAACGGGCTGTAGGCGGTCGCCACGGCCCCGAGCCCGACGAGCACGACGGCGGCGAGCGACGCCAGCCACGCGTAGCGACGCCGCCGCTGACGGACGGTGAACCGTCGCACCTCGCGGCGGAGGGCACGCCGGCGGGCGCGGGCCGCCGCCCAGACGTCGCGCAGACCGAGCGGGCGGTCGCCCTCGGCATCCGGAGTCCGTTCGTCGCGCCCGACGTCGTCGACCTCGGCCACCGGCTGAGCGAACGGGAGGAGGCGGCCCGGCCGCGAGGGCTCGATGACCTCGGTGACCTGCCCCTCCGCCGGTTCAGGATCGTGCACGGGCTGTTCCGCCCGAGGCTGCGGGACGGGCTCCGACTGCGGAGCCGCCGTCGGGGCGGATCGACGTGCCGGCGGCGTCGTCGGCAGGGGGGACGGCCGCCGCACGGTCAGTCCTGCCCGAGGGCGTCGAGGACCTGCGGGATGATGCGGTACACGTCACCGCAGCCGAGGGTGATGACGTAGTCGCCGGGACGGGCGATGGATGCCGTGTACTCGGCCGCCTGCTGCCAGTCCGCCACGAAGCGCACCCGGTCCTGGTCGGCGAAGGCACCGCTGACGAGGGCGCCGGTCACCCCGGGGACGGGATCCTCGCGGGCGCCGTAGACGTCGAGGACGACCGTGTGGTCGGCGCGGGATTCGAGGACCTCCGCGAACTCGCGGTACATGGCCTGCGTGCGGGAGTAGGTGTGGGGCTGGTGGACAGCGATGATGCGTCCCTCCCCGACGACGGTGCGCGCCGCTGCGAGGGCGGCGTCGACCTCGGTCGGGTGGTGGGCGTAGTCGTCGTAGACCGACACGCCCGCGCGGACGCCGTGCAGCTCGAACCGGCGGATCGTGCCGCCGAACTGCTCGACCGCGCGCAGCGCCGGCTCGAGCTCGAATCCGAGGGTGAGGAGGACGGCGACCGCGCCGGCCGCGTTGACCGCGTTGTGCGCTCCGGGGACGCTCAGGGCGCCCGACGCCGAGCGTCCGTCGTGGTGGAGAGTGAAGGAGACCGGGCCCTCGGTGACGATGTCGCTCACGCGGACGTCCGCCTCGGCGGCCGTGCCGAAGGTGACCACGGTGCGGTGGGACAGCGAGGCGGCGACCTCGCGGGCACCGGGGTCGTCGGAGGAGATGACGACGGCCTGGGATGCGGCATCCGCGAATCGGACGAAACCCTCGTAGAAGGCCTCGCGCGACCCCCAGTGGTCGAGGTGGTCGGGATCGACGTTCGTGATGAGGGCGACCGCGGTGTCGTAGAGGAGGAACGAGCCGTCGGACTCGTCGGCCTCGATGACGAACAGGTCGTCGGACCCGGTGCCGCTCGAGACGCCGAGGGAGGCGATGACGCCGCCGTTGACGAACGTCGGATCGGCGCCGATCGCGCGGAGGCCCGTGACGATCATCCCGGTCGAGGTGGTCTTGCCGTGCGCGCCGGCGACGCTCACCAGTCGACGACCGCCGACCAGCCAGTGCAGCGCCTGCGAGCGGTGCAGCACGGGCACGCCCCGCTCCTGAGCACGCAGGTACTCCGGGTTTTCGGGCCAGATGGCGCCCGTGAACACGACCGCATCCACGTCGTCGGGGAGATTCGCCGCGTCGTGGCCGACGTGGACCTCCGCGCCGCGCGCCGCGAGCGCCTGCATGGCCGCGCTGTCGGAGCGGTCGGAACCCGACACGCGGATGCCGCGATCGAGGAACATGCCGGCGAGCCCCGACATCCCGGAACCGCCGATCCCGATGAAGTGGGCGGCGGTGATGTCCGCGGGGATGGGGAGCGTGAGATCGGGGCGAATCATGGCCCGACAAGTCTAGGTCGGGGTGGGCGGCGGGGACGCCGCGGCGCGCTGTGCCGGGCTGCTCAGCGGGTCAGGGCGCGGTCGATCAGTCCGACGACGTTCTCACTCCCCGAACGGGTGCCGACCTGCGCCGCGGCGGCGCGCATGTGCTCGAGCGACGCCGCATCGGACAGGAGCGGCACGACGGTCGAACGGATGCGGTCCCCGGTCAGCTCGGCATCGGGGATCAGCACCGCCGCCCCCGCCGCGACCGCGGACGCGGCGTTGAGGGCCTGCTCGCCGTTGCCGACCGCGTAGGGGACGTAGACGGCCGGGATCCCGAGCGCGCTGAGCTCGCTCACGGTCGCCGCCCCCGACCGCGAGACGACGGCGTCGGCGAGGGCGAACGCGAGGTCCATGCGATCGATGTAGGGCACGATCCGGTAGGACGGGTCGTCGGGGTCGGCGATGTCGTTGCGCTCCCCCGCGGCGTGCAGGATCTGCCACCCCGCCGCGACGACGTCCTGCCACGCATCGGCGAAGGCGCGATTCAGCCGCACCGCCCCGAGCGATCCGCCGAAGACGAGGAGGACGGGCCGGTCGGCATCCATCCCGAAGGCCGCAGCCGCCTCCTCGCGCAGCGCGGCGCGGTCGAGGTTCACGATCTCGGGGCGCAGCGGCATCCCGACGACCTCGGCACCGCGCAGCGGCGTTCCCTCGAAGGCGACACCGGATGCCGCGGCCCCCCGCGCGCCGAGCACGTTGGCGAGCCCCGGCTTGGCGTTCGCCTCGTGGACGACCACGGGGACGCGGGTGCGGCGGGCGGCGACGTAGGCGGGCGCCGAGGCGTACCCGCCGAAGCCGACGACGACGTCGACGGCGCGATCGCGGATGTGGTGCCGGACCTGGCGCACGGCGCGGGCGAACCGTGCCGGAAAGCGGAGCGCCGCGGCATCCGGTCGACGCGGGAAGGGGACCTTGTCGACGAACAGCAGCTCGTATCCCCGCTGCGGCACCAGTCGGGCTTCGAGGCCCTCACGGGTGCCGAGGACGAGGACGGTCGCGCCCGGGTCACGAGCCATCAGGGTGTCGGCGACGGCGAGCAGCGGATTGACGTGGCCCGCGGTGCCACCGCCGGCCAGGAGGTACGTGGTCACCGGATCGAGCCTACCGGCGGGTCGGAGCGGTGACCGGCGCCGAGGTGGGCAGCGTCCGCGCGAAGGCGAGGAGCACCCCGCACGCCATCAGCACCGAGACGAGCGACGTACCACCCTGCGACATGAACGGCAGCGGCACACCCAGCACCGGGAACACCCGGAGCACGACGCCGATGTTGATGAGCGCCTGCCCGACGATCCAGACGGTGATGCCGCCGGCGGCGATGCGGATGAACGGATCGTGGGTCTTGCGGATGACGTGGAAGGCGCCGACCGCGAACAACGTGAACAGCGCGAGCACGACGATGCACCCGATGAGGCCGAGTTCCTCGCCCACGATCGCGAAGATGTAGTCGTGGGATGCCGCGGGCAGCCACGCGTACTTCTCGCGGGAGTTGCCGAGCCCGAGGCCGAAGACACCGCCGCTCGCCAGACCCCAGATCCCGTGGAGAGGCTGGTAACAGCCGTCGTAGTAGTCGTCGATGCAGTTCGGGTCGAGGAAGCTCGTGATGCGCGCCATGCGGTTCGCACTCGTGAGCGCCAGGACAGCGACGACGACGGCGGCGGCGACGACCGGGATGATGAACACCCGGAGCTTCACTCCGGAGAAGAACAACGCCCCCAGCAGGATCAGCACGAGGATCATCGCCGTACCGAGGTCCTTACCTGCCAGCACTGAGCCGATGACCATGATCGAGACCGGGACGACCGGGATGAAGACGTGACGCCACAGGCCGAGGAGGGTGTGCTTGCGATAGAGGACGTACCCGAGCCAGAGCGCGAAGGCCAGCTTCAGGAACTCCGACGGCTGCGCCTGGACACCCGCGATCGAGATCCAGTTGCGGTTCCCGTCGAAGTCGTAACCGAGCCCGGTGAACACGAGCAGCTGGAACGCCTGAGCGAGGCCCAGCGCGATCCACGAGATCCGCTTCCAGAACAGCACCGGCAAGCGACTGAACACGAACATCAGCGGCACGCCGAGGATCGCGAACATGGCCTGCCGCATGACGGTCTGGAAGGGCCCGCCCTCGCCGGACGTGGCCATCGTCGCCGACAGCACCATGACGAGTCCGAAGATCGTGAGGATCAGCGCCGTCGAGGCGATGAGCAGGAACTCGCTCGGGACCGGCGCGAAGACCTTGCCGAGGGCGACGCGCGCCGTGAAGGCGGAGGAGCCGCGGTCAGCCGGATCCGACGGGGCCGGACGGTCGGTCGTGGTCGTCACCGGCGTCCTTTCCCATCCGTGCGTTCACCGCGTCGGCGAAGCGCCGGCCGCGATCCGAGTACGAGGCGAACTGGTCGAACGATGCCGCAGCCGGAGCGAGGAGGACCACGTCTCCGTCCTGCGCGACGTCCGACGCCAACGCGACGACCTCGGTCATGACGTCCTCAGTCTGAGCGTGATCGACCTCGAACAGCGGCACCGCCGGCGCGTGTCGCGCGAATGCCGCGACGATCGTGGACCGTTCGACGCCGATGACGATCGCGGCCTTCACCCCGGGACCGCGCGCGGCGACGAGGTCGTCGATGTCGACGCCCTTCAGCAGCCCGCCGAGGACCCAGACCGCGCCGGGGTACGCCTGGAGGGAGGATGCCGCGGCGTGCGGATTCGTCGCCTTGGAGTCGTCGATCCAGGTGACACCGTCGGCGACGCCCACGACCTCGATCCGGTGCGGGTCGAGGCGGAAGCCACGGAGAGCGTCGCGGATCGCCGCGGGCGGGACGTCGAGGGACCGGGCGAGCGCGGCGGCAGCGAGGATGTTCGCAACGACGTGCGGAGCGGCGAGCCCGGCGTCGGCGAGCTCCGCCACGGTCGTGAGCTCGAGCGCGTTGGTGCGCCGCTCCTCGAGGAACGCACGGTCGACGAGGATGCCGTCCACGACGCCGAGATCACTCGGCCCCGGGACGCCGAGATCGAAGCCGATGGCGCGGCATCCTTCGATCACCTCCGCGTCCTCGACCATCTCGCGGGTCGCAACGTCGCTCTTGTTGTAAACGCAGGCGACCCGGGTGAGCTGGTAGACGACGGCTTTCGCGTCGCGGTACGCGTCGAAGGAACCGTGCCATTCGAGATGGTCGGCGGCGAGGTTCAGGCAGACGCTGGCGTACGGCGAGACGCGGTCATCGCCGTCCTGCAGACCGAGGTACCAGAGCTGGTGGCTCGAGACCTCGATGACGAGCACGTCGAACCCGGCCGGGTCGCGCACCGCGTCGAGCACCGGGACGCCGATGTTGCCGCACGGCGCTGCCCGCAGGCCGCCGGCGACCAGCATCGTGGCCGTCAGTTGCGTCGTGGTGGTCTTGCCGTTCGTCCCCGTGATGAGCACCCAGTCCGCGGGCGACCCGTCGGCGCGCAGCACCTTGTCGCGGACGCGCCAGGCGAGCTCGATGTCGCCCCAGACAGCGACACCCGCCTCACGGGCCCACGTGACGACGGGGTGGTGCGGCGGGAATCCGGGCGAGGCCACGACGACGTCGGGACGGTGCGCCGTGAGCTCCTCGGGGACGGTGTCGAGCGGGCCCTCCCACATCCGCGCCCCGATGACGGGAACCAGTCGGGCGTACTCCTCGGCGGCGTCCTCGGTCACGACCAGGACGTCGGCGCCGAGCTCGGCGAGCGTGTCGGCGACGGAGAATCCCGTCATCGACAGCCCGAGGACGACGACCCGGAGCCCCGACCAGTCGGCGTGCCAGCTCGTCAGTCGGCTGAGGTCGGCGGTCATACGGCGGCCAGCCAGCCGACGTAGAAGAGAGCGACACCGAAGATCGCGAAGATGCCGGCGATGACCCACATCCGGACGACGATCGTGATCTCGGGCCACCCGCGCATCTCGAGATGGTGGTGGAACGGGCTCATGAGGAAGAGGCGTTTGCCACCGGTCGCCTTGAAGTAGTACCGCTGCAAGATCACCGAGGCCGGGGCGATGATGAAGACGCCCGCGAGGATGACCGAGAGGATCTCGGTGCGGCTGAGGACGGCCATCGCGACGATCACGCCGCCGATCGCCATCGAGCCCGTGTCACCCATGAACAGCTTCGCCTTGGGCGCGTTCCACCAGAGAAAGCCGACAAGGGCTCCGACGAAGGATGCGGCGACGATCGTCAGGCCCATCGGGTCGCGGGTGTCGTAGCAGGCGGCGGTGTACTCGGTGGCGAGCGCGGCGGAGTGGCAGCGCTGCTGCAACTGCCAGAACGTGACGAGGCTGTACGCCGAGACGGTGAAGATCCCCGCACCGGTCGCCAGACCGTCGAGGCCGTCGGTGAGGTTCGACGCGTTGGACCAGGCCACCGACATGAACGAGATCCACAGGAGGTAGAGGATCCATCCGGCGACCGCCCCGAGCGCCATGAAGGAGAGCGTCGGGATGTCGCGGAAGAAGGAGATGTAGGCGGAGCCCGGGGTCTCGCCGTACTGGTTCGGGAAGTTCAGTGCCATCACGCCGAACGGGACGGCGACGGCCACCTGTCCGACGATCTTGCGCCAACCCGAGAGCCCGAGGCTGCGCTGCGACCGGACCTTCATGTAATCGTCGATGAAGCCGATGATGCCGAGACCCACCATCATCCAGAGGACGAGCAGGCCGGACACGGTGGGTTCCGTGCCCCCCGTGTAGCTGCCGACGAAGAAGCCCACCATCGTCCCCACGATGAAGACGATGCCGCCCATCGTGGGCGTCCCGCGCTTGGTGTGGTGGCTCGGGTTGTTGATGTCCTCCGGCGTGCGGATGACCTGGCCCCACCCGATCTTCCGGAAGACCCGGATGAACAAGGGCGTGAGGAACAGGGTGAATGCCAGCGAGATCGTCGCAGCGGCCAGCAGGGATCTCACGAGAACGATTCTCCCAGACGATCGCCCAGGAACCTGAGCCCCGCCGCGTTCGAGGACTTCACGAGAACCCGGTCGCCGTCGCGGAGCTCGGTCATCAGGTAGTCGTAGGCCTCATCGGCGGTCTCGAAGAACACGGCCTCACCGTCCCAGGAGCCTTCGCTGATGGCGGCGAGGTACAGGCGCCGGGCGGCGGAACCGACCACGACGATGCGCTCGTAGCGGAGGCGGACGGCCTGGAGTCCGATGCGGTCGTGCTCCTCCCCCGCCTGCTCACCGAGTTCGGTCATTGCCCCGAGGACGGCGACCTTGCGCTGCCCGGGTGCGGTGATCTGCGCGACGGTACGGAGGGCTGCGGCCATGGAGTCCGGGCTGGCGTTGTAGGCGTCGTTGATGACACGCACGCGCTCGCTCCCGAGCGGCTGCATCCGCCAGCGCTCGGCGATCTCGACCGTGCCGATCCGTTCGATGGCATCGGCGGGGTCCACCCCCAGCAGTTGGGCGACGGTGATGGCGGCCAGCGCGTTCATGACGTGGTGCTCACCCAGCACCCGCAGGTGCAGCGGCAGGCGCCGACCGTCGACGAGGATCGTCGCGGTCGTGCCGGATGCCGTGACGTCGACGTCCTCGGCGCGCACGTCGGCCGACGGGCCCCGCCCGAACCAGCGGACGGCGACGGCGCGCTCCTCGGCGACGGCGGCCATCGCCGCGACGCGGGCGTCGTCGGCGTTGAGGACGGCCGTGCCGCCGGGACGGAGCGCCTGGACGAGTTCGGTCTTCGCCTTCTGCGTCGCCTCGACACCGCCGAACCCGCCGGCGTGGGCGAGGCCCACCATCAGGACGGCACCGATGTCGGGCGTGATGAGCCCGGCCAGTTCGGCGATGCGGCCGGGACGGGACGCCCCGAGTTCGCTCACCAGGAAGCGGGTGTCCTCCGTGACGCGGAGCATCGTCACCGGCGCGCCGACCTCGTTGTTGAACGACGCCCGGGGGGCGACGGTGGGGCCTTCGTCCTGCAGGATGCGGGCGAGGAGGTTCTTCGTCGTCGTCTTGCCGTTCGAGCCGGTGATCCCCACCACCTGCAGGCCTCCGTGCGCGCGGACGCGGGCGACCACCTCACGGGCGAGGGCGCCGAGGGCGGCGACGGCGTCGGGCACCACGATCTGCGAGACCGGCGCGTCGACGGGGCGCTGCACGATCGCGAGGGACGCCCCGGCCGTGACGGCAGCGTCGACGAACAGGTGGCCGTCGGTCGCGTCGCCGGGCTTGGCGACGAAGACGGACCCGGGCCCCATCTCGCGGGAATCGGTGTCGACCGTGCCCGAGACGACCGTCTCCGGGGTGTCGGTGCCATGGAGCTGAAGGGTGCCGCCGACGGCGTGCGTCACCTCGGCGAGCGTCATCCGGATCATGCTGGGGTGTCTCCTCGTGCGCTCGGGTTCAGCCTGTGACGGGCAGGAGGGGGGTCTCCGAACCCGACGGCATGACGCGGTAGTGCGTGAGCACCTGCGCCATCGCCTTCTTGAACACCGAGCGGTTGGCCGACGACATGCGCTGCTTCTTGGGCTCGTCGAAGACCGTCAGGACAACATACTTCGGATCCTCGGCGGGAGCGAAGCCGACGAGGGACGTGAAGTACAGGTTCGGCTTGTAGCCGCCCTTGCCGTCGGAGATCTGCGCCGTGCCGGTCTTGCCGCCCATCCGGTAGCCGGGGAGGGCGATGTCGTCGGCGAGCGTCCCCTGCGCGAAGACGTTCTCGAGCATGAGCGAGACCTCGTCGGCGGTCTCCTTCTTGATGACCTGCTCGGGGGCCGCGAGCTTCGGCTCGACGACGGTGCCGTCGGGCGTCGTGCAGGACTCGACGAGGGATGCCGGCATCCGCAGACCGTGGTTGGCGAAGGTCTGGTACGCGCTGGCGACCTGGACGGCGGTGACGGTGAAGGCCTGCCCGAAGGTGGTCGCGTACTTCGTCTGGTTGTCCCACGAGTCCGGGGGGGCGATCGTCGTCTTCGGCTCACCCGACCAGTCCAGACCGGTCGGCTGGCCGGCGCCGAACTTGGTCAGGTACTCGTACCGCGTCTGCGGGTCGACCATGCCGCCGAACTGCGACATCGCGACGTTCGACGAGGTGACCAGACCGCCGTTGAGCGTCAGGTTCTCCGTCGCGTGGTTCTCGGAGTCGTTGACGACCGCGCCGTTGTCGAACACCATCCGGTCGGGCACCGTGACTGTCGACTCCGGCGTCACGCCGGCCTGCTCGATGGCCGTCGCCGCCGTGACCGGCTTGAAGGTGGAACCCGGCTCGAAGGAGAACCGAAGCAGCCGGGATCCGCGGTCCTCGGGCTCGCTGGCGCCGGGATCGTTGGGGTCGACCGTGGGGGTCTCCGCGAGCGCACGGATCTTGCCCGTCGCGACCTCCATCACGATGATCCCGCCCCAGTCCGCCTGGTAGCGCGAGGTCTCCTCGGCGATGAGCTGCTGCATGTACCACTGCAGGTCGGCGTCGATCGTGAGGGCGAGGGTGCCGCCGTTCTTCGCCGGCTGCTCGACCGCCGTTCCGGGGATGACCACCCCGTCGGCGCCCTTCTGATAGCGGATGCTGCCGTCGGTGGGCGCGAGGCAGGAGTTCTGGAGCGACTCGACACCCTCGAGGGGCTTGCCGTCGGAACCGACGAAACCGAGGATGTTGCCCGCGACCGCGCCGTTCGGGTACGAGCGCGAGGCGATCGGTTTGAAGGAGATGAACGGGATCTGCAGATCGGCGAGCTTGCGGAACTCCGCCGTCGAGACGAACTTCTTCACGTACTCGAACTGGTCGGCCGGGTCCTTCGCGAACGCGTCGTCGGCGATGGCCTGGACCTCGGCGGCATCCTGACCCGTCACCTCGGCGATCTGCGCGGCGATCTCGGGCCACGTCACCAGCACCGTCTTGTCGTTCTCGTCCTTGACGAGCGAGCCGTTCTCGTCCCGCAGGGACATCCCCTTCTCGGCGAGCTTCGGGTTCACGACGACGTGATAGCGCAGCAGGCTCGTCGCGAGCGGAGTGCCGTTCGTGTCGACGATCGTTCCCCGCGCACCCTCGAGTTTCGAGGTGACCCGCATCCCCTTGCTGAAGGCGTCGCCGACGTGCTGGCTCGCATTGACGATCTGGATGTCGACCAGGCGGACGACGAAGGAGACCAGGACCACCAGGACGACGGCGAGGGCGACGACGGTGCGACGGCGCGGGCCTCGGGTTGCTCGTGTCGTCATCTTCTCAGTGTGTGCTGGGGGTCGGCAGTCCGTCGGTGATCGAGGGGGGTGTCGGCGTATTGGCCAGCAGGTCCTCGTCGATGGACACACCCGAGTCCAGGCTCGCCTCGGGGTCCGTCACGAGCGGGACACCCGCGACGAGGGCGTTGGAGACCGCCGCCCGCGACAGCGCCTCGATCGAGGAGGCATCCGACGCGCCCTTCTGCGGTCCGAGGGTCGCGCCGTCGCTCAGGCGCAGGTAGTTGGGCTCGCCGCCGGCGACGAGGCCGAGGGCGGCGGCGTTGGCGGCGAGGAACTGCGGCGAGCTGAGCCCCGCGATCTCCTCCTCGAGGATCTGCTTCTGGTAGTTCGCGTCCCGCTGCTGCGCCGTGAGGTCCTTGACCTCGTAGGCGCCCTGCGTCGTGACGATCGACAGCCCCATCTGCACACCGGCGATGGCGAGGGCGCCGGCGACCGCGACGAGGCCGAACACGAGCCGCGGACGGCGTCGCGGCTGCGGCGCGATGCCGACGCCGGGGCGACCCAGCGGACGGAGGACCGGTGCCGCCGAACCGAGGACGACCTCATCGCGTGCGCTGTCGATCGCAGTGGTGGCCAGGGCCGGAACGGTCATGACGCCTCCCTCACTCGCTCTGCCGCACGCAGACGCACCGGTGTGGCGCGCGGGTTGCGGGACTTCTCTTCGTCTGATGCCACTTCGGCGCCCTTGGTGAGGAGGCGGAAGCGGGGGGCGTGCTCGGGTGGTTCGATCGGGAGGCCCGCCGGCGCCGTGGACCGCGTCGCCTCGGCGAACACCCGCTTGACGAGGCGGTCCTCGAGGGACTGGTACGACATGACGACGATGCGACCGCCGAGGGGCAGGATGCCGAGGGCCTCGGGCAGGGCGCGCTCGAGCACCGCGAGCTCGCCGTTGACCTCGATGCGCAGCGCCTGGAACACACGCTTCGCGGGGTGACCGCTGCGCTCGCGCTGCACGGCCACGGGCGTCGCGGCGATGAGGATCTCGACGAGGCGCGCGGAGCGGTCGATGGGCGCCTCCTGGCGCGCGGCGATGATGGCACGGGCGTACCGGCCGGCGAGCTTCTCCTCGCCGTACCGCTCGAAGATCCGGCGGAGGTCGCCCTCACCGTAGGTGGCGACGATGTCGGCCGCCGTGGTCGCGGCGGTCTGGTCCATCCGCATGTCGAGCGGGGCATCCTTCGCGTAGGCGAACCCGCGGTCCGCCTCGTCGAGCTGGAGGGAGGACACCCCCAGGTCGAACAGGATGCCGTCGACCGTCGTCGCTCCGGCGCTGCGCACCGCGTCGGCGATGTCGTCGTACACGGTGTGGACGAGGGTCACGCGGTCCCCGAACCGGGCGAGCCGCTCCCCCGCGATCCGAAGGGCGTCGGTGTCGCGGTCGAGGCCGATCAGCCGCACCTGGGGGAAGCGCTCGAGGAGCGCTTCGGAGTGGCCGCCCATGCCCTCGGTGGCGTCGACGACGACGGCGCCGTCGCGCTGGAGCGCGGGTGCGAGCAGCTCGACGCAGCGGTCGAGGAGGACGGGGGTGTGGATGTCGTCGTAGGCCATGGTGCGTTCGGTTCTGCAGAGGCCCTCGGCCCCGATCCCCATCCGCTCCGACCTGGCGCCGGGGAAGTGCGTCAGGGCGAGCGGCTGGGAGTCGCGGTCGAGGATCAGAAGAGTCCCGGGATCACCTCCTGCTCCATGTCCGAGTACGTGTCTTCGTTGCTGCCCGCGTAGGCGTTCCAGGCATCGGCGTTCCAGATCTCGGCGTGCGCGCCGACACCCGTCACGACCAGTTCGCGCTCCAGAGCCGCGTAGGTCCGCAGGTGCGGCGGGATCGTGATCCGGTTCTGCGAATCGGGCTTCTCCGCACTCGCGCCGGAGAGGAACATGCGCTGGAAGTCGCGCGCCTGCTTGTTGGTCAAGGGGGCTTCGCGGATGCGCTCGTACACCCGCTCGAACTCCGCCGAGCTGAAGACGTAAAGGCAGCGCTCCTGGCCGCGGGTGATCACGACGCCGGGGCCGAGGTCGTCGCGGAACTTCGCCGGCAGGATGACCCGACCTTTGTCGTCCAGCTTCGGGGTGTGGGTGCCCAACAACATCGCTCGGTCACCCCCTTCGTCCGGCCCGCTCCAGGATGACGCCACTTTACTCCACTTTCCTCCACTCCGCGACAGATTCCCGCCCCGATGCGCTCTCGTCTGCGCTCATCGCGGTCGGCCACGCCGGGCGGGCCCCGCCCGCGCTCCCTGCGAGGGCACAAAAAAAGCACCGACCCGGAGGTCGGTGCTTCAGAAGTGGAGGGGTGTGGAGGAACTCAGATCATCGATCGTCGTTGCGTCGATCCCACCGGTCGTTCATGCGGTCCATGAAGGAGGCGGATGCCGGCGCCTTCGCGGCGCGCGGCTTGCGCGACCCCGTCGCGGCCCGAGCGGCAGCGGCACCCTTGGCAGGGGTGAAGGCGAGGACGACACCGCCCACCATCACGACAAAGGCGATGACGCCGATGACAACGAGGGACGTGGCCACGCCGACGACGAGCCCGGCGATGCCGAGGAGGACGATGACGGACCCGTAGACGATGTTGCGATAGCTGAGGGGGGCCGCGCCCCGGTCCGCGCTGACAACATCGGCGTCGTTGCGCATGAGATGGCGTTCCATCTCGTCCAGCAGACGCTGCTCCTGCTCTGACAGTGGCATGCATCCCCCTCGGGTCGGTCCATCAAGTGTACGCGTGCGCGCGATCACTAGGCTAGGCCCGTGTCCTCTTCCCCCGACCCGATCGTGGCCGTTTCCCAGCGAGTCGAGAGGTTCCTGCAGGTGCAGCGCGATGCGGTCGCGGATTTCGGCGAGGAAGCCCGGTCGTTCGTGGATTCCGGCGCCGCCGCCGCCACCGGTGGGAAGGGCTTCCGCGCCCGCTTCTGCCTCGCCGGATGGCGCGCTGTGGCCACGGCCGAGGCGCCCGCCCCCGGCCACGTGCCGGAGGTCGTGACCGCGGCATCCGCGGCACTGGAGGTCTTCCACGCCGCCGCCCTCGTGCACGACGACGTCATCGACCGTTCCGACACCCGCCGAGGGCGCCCCGCCGCCCACCGCGCCTGGGAGGCGGCGCACCGCGCGGGCCGCTGGGCGGGCGACGCGGCGGGCTTCGGCACGTCGGCGGCCATCCTCCTGGGCGACCTCCTGGTGGCGTGGAGCGACGACCTCCTCGAAGAGGGCCTGCTGGCCGCCGAACCGACCGCCGCCGCCCGCGCGCGCGCCGAGTTCGCCCGCATGCGGCGGGAGGTCACCGTGGGTCAGTTCCTCGACATCGCCGAGGAGTCGGTCCACGTCGTCGTGCCCGTCGACACGCACCCCGACCGCGCGCTGCGCGTGGCGTCGCTGAAGTCCGCGCGCTACAGCGTGCAGCATCCGCTCCAGCTCGGTGCGGTTCTCGCGGGCGCGGACGACGACCAGTACGCCGCCCTCGCCGCGTTCGGTCACCCCGTCGGCCTCGCGTTCCAGCTGCGGGACGACGTGCTCGGCGTCTTCGGCGACACGACCGTCACGGGCAAGCCCGTGGGAGACGACCTGCGCGAAGGCAAACGGACGCTCCTCGTCGCCTACACCCGGGCCTCCCTGGCACCGGGGGCCCTCGCCGTCTTCGACGAGCTGATCGGCGACCGGGACCTGACGCCCGAACAGGTGTCGCACCTGCAGCAGACGATCATCGACACCGGTGCGCTCGCGCGCGTCGAGGATCGGATCGCGGGATGGGCGGCCGAGGCCGACCGCGCCCTCCGCGGCGCACGCCTGGGGCACGCAGCCGTCAGCGAACTCCGCGACCTGGCGCGCGCGGCGACCGTCCGCACCGCCTGAGCGACGACCGCCCCGGCGTCAGACCCCGCGAGGGGTCAGGCCAAGGACTGCGCGACGCGACGGACTTCGCTCTTGCGACCCTGTCGGAGGGCCTCGATCGGTGCGACGCCGATCGAGTCCTCGGGCGCCAGCAGCCAGTCGATCGCCTCGTCGTCCGAGAACCCCGCGTCCTGCAGGACGATGATCGTCCCCCGGAGGGCGGAGATCGGCGCTCCGTCCACGAGGAAGACGGAGGGGACCCGGGGCGCCCCGAATCGCCGCGACGCGATCAGCTGGTGCTCGTCGAGCATCCGGCGCACGCGTCCGAGGGGTTCGCCGGTCAGCTCGACCAGCTCGGGAAGACTCAGCCAATCAGTGGACACGGTCGCGTCAGAACTCACCCCTCCACTATCGCATCCGCGCCGGCGCGGCGTTGATCACACCAGTCACATGCGCCTCATCCATTGACACCAGCAACACGGCCGTGACACGGTTCTGCGGGGGGATCGACGAACTGGGACGAACGAAGGAACACCTGTGCGCCGTAACGACCTCCTGTCCACCGCCCTGCGCGACAAGCGCGCCCCTGCCGTCATCGGCTCGATAGCTCTCTCGATGTCGCTCCTGCCGATGGACGCCGCACAGGCCGAGGAGCCCCGGCGGAACACCCCGGAACCCGTCACGGCCAGATCCGCGACCGAGTCCGCCACGGCGGCCACCGTCGTCGGCAGCCCGGCGGCGCGGAAGGCCGTGAAGACCCACGTCGTCGCCCGGGGCGACACGGTCAGCGCCATCGCCGCGGCGAACGGCGTGCGCACCGCCGACGTCCTGGCCTGGAACGGCCTGGGCTGGCGGTCGATCATCCGACCCGGTGACGTCCTCCGTCTCGGACCGAAGAGCTCGGGGCGGGATGCCGGGCGCACACCGGCAGCGGCGGCTCCGGAATCCACCTACACGGTGAAACGGGGCGACACCCTCTGGTCCATCGCCACCCGCCACGGCATGGGCGTCGCCGCCCTCGCTCGGGCCAACGGACTGGGATCGTCGACGATGATCCACCCGGGGCAGAAGCTGACGATCAGGTCGGTGGCCGCCACTCCTGCCGCCGCCTCCCGCCCCAGCGCACCCCGACCCGAAAAGGCGGGCCCCGTGCACGAGGTGTCCGCGGGCGAGACGCTCTGGGCGATCGCGCAGCGCAGCGGTGTCAGCCTCGGGCGCCTGCTCGCCGCCAACGGCCTGGACGAGGGCTCGATCATCTATCCGGGGCAGAAGCTCCGCATCCCGACCGCCGCGGCGCCCTCCCCCGCCTCGAGTGGCGCGGCTTCTGTCGCCCTGGACGCCGAGCAGATCGCCAACGTCAAGACGATCATCGCGGTCGGACGCGAGCGCGGCGTCTCGCGCGACGGCATCGCGATCGCCCTGGCCACGGCGATGGTGGAGTCCTGGATCCGCAACCTCGACGGCGGCGATCGCGACTCGGTCGGCCTCTTCCAGCAGCGCCCGAGCGCGGGCTGGGGCTCGGTGGCCGAGATCCGCGACCCGCGACGGTCCGCGGCTGCGTTCTACGGCGGCTCCGCAGACCCCAACGGCGACCGGACCCGCGGCCTGCTCGACATCGAGGGGTGGGAGGACATGGCCTTCGGCGACGCGGCCCAGGCCGTGCAGATCTCCGCCTACCCCGAACGGTACGGACCCTGGGAGGCGCAGGCGTACCGCTGGCTCGAGACGTACGGGTGATTTCCTCGGCCGACCGGCTCCGGGGGTGAGGCGTTACCCGGGCTCGCAGGGTCGGCTCCGTAGACTTCTGACGTGAACGCCACCCCGCAGACCGACCCGCTGATCGGCCGCCTGGTCGACAGCCGGTACCGGGTCCGCGGGCGCATCGCCCGAGGCGGCATGGCCACCGTGTACGTCGCGACGGACTTGCGGCTCGAGCGGCGCGTCGCGCTCAAGGTGATGCACGGCCACCTCTCCGACGACACCGTCTTCCAGAACCGCTTCATCCAGGAAGCACGGTCGGCCGCGCGTCTCGCCGACCCCCACGTCGTCAACGTCTTCGATCAGGGCCAGGACGGCGAGATGGCGTATCTCGTCATGGAGTACCTCCCTGGGATCACGCTGCGCGAGCTGTTGCGCGAGCAGAAGCGGCTCACGCTCCCCCAGACGATCACGATCATGGATGCGATCCTGTCCGGTCTCTCGGCGGCGCACCGCGCGGGGATCGTGCACCGCGACGTGAAACCCGAGAACGTCCTGCTGGCGGAGGACGGCCGCATCAAGATCGGCGACTTCGGCCTCGCCCGTGCGACGAGCGCGAACACCGCCACCGGGCAGATGCTGCTCGGGACGATCGCCTACTTGGCGCCCGAGCTGGTGACGCGGGGGACGGCGGACGCCCGCAGCGACATCTACGCGCTCGGCATCATGCTCTACGAGATGCTCGCGGGCGAACAGCCCTACAAGGGCGAGCAGCCGATGCAGATCGCCTACCAGCACGCGACCCACTCGGTTCCGCGCCCGAGCGTGAAGAACCCCGCCGTGCCGGAACAGCTCGACGAGCTCGTGCTGTGGGCCACCGAGCGCTCGCCCGAGGACCGTCCGACTGACGCGCGCGAGATGCTCGAGCGCCTGCGCGAGATCGAGAAGCAGCTGGGCGTGTTCCCGCAGGTGGTGCGCTCCACCCCCACCGGGACGAAGGTCGTCGTCGACGACTCGCTCGACTCCGACGAGGTGACCCGCGTCATGCCCGGCACGTTCACGGCACCGAGCGTCACGACGGAGGTCGACAACGCGACCCGCCTGCGGCGACGCACGCACCGCAACGCGGTCAAGGGCGGCTGGCTGCTCGCCGTGGTCCTGGTGCTGGCCGCCGGTGCCGGCCTGGCCGGATGGTGGTTCGGCAGCGGTCCCGGTTCACTCGTCGCCGTCCCGACGGTGGTCGGGATGAGTTTCGACGACGCCGAGGACCTGCTGGCCGAGAACACCCTCGTCGCGCGCCGCAGTGACGTCCACAGCCTGGAGGTCCCCGCCGGGGAGGCGATCGGGACGGACCCCGGCACCGGCGAGTTCGTCGACCGCGACACTCCGGTGACCGTGCAGATCTCCGCCGGTCCCGCCACCGCCGAGCTGCCGGCCCTGCAGGGCAGGTCAGAGGAGGACGTGCGGGCGGTGCTGGAGAAGGCGAACATCACCGTCGAAACGGTCGGTAAGTATTTCACGAGTTTCCCGCCGGATCAGGTCGTTCGGGCATACGTCACGCAAGGCGCCGGAAGTGAGCCCGTCGAGTGCACGGAGGGCTGTGAAGTGCTGGAGGGATCGACCTCCGAGCTCCGGGTCTCCCTCGGTCCCGTCCCCGAGGTGACCGGGATGGAGTTGGAACAAGCTCAGAATGTCTTGAGCGGTGTCGGACTCGAGTCGAAGGTGACAGAGGAGTTCAGCGAGACCGTCGACTCCGGGCGAGTAATCGCCATCGCTGATCGCACCGAGCCTGGTTCCTGGAAGCCGGGAGACGAAGTGACGCTGATCGTCTCGAAGGGTCCTCAGCTATTCCCCATCCCGGACGTGGGTGGACTGACACTCTCAGAGGCGGCGCAGCTCCTGCGCGACAGAGGATTCACGCCGACCTATCAAGGGTTCTGGAACGCGGTCCCGAACGAACTGACGAAGGTGCAGCGAACAGATCCGGCGGCAGGCGAGCAGCGGAGACGGGGCTCCGAGGTGGCCCTGACGATCAGTCTGCTCGGCTGACGGACGACGAGGGCCCGGCGGTCGATCACCGCCGGGCCCTGGTGTCGCCTCGTCAGCGGTTGCCGAGCTCCTCGGCGACGAGGAAGGCGAGCTCGAGCGACTGCATGTGGTTCAGGCGCGGGTCGCACAGCGACTCGTAACGCGTCGCGAGGGTCGCCTCGTCGATCATCTCGGACCCGCCCAGGCACTCGGTCACGTCATCGCCCGTGAGCTCGACGTGGATGCCGCCCGGGAACGTACCGACCGCACGATGCGCCTCGAAGAAGCCGCGCACCTCGTCGACGACGTCGTCGAAGCGACGCGTCTTGTAGCCGGTCGGCGTCGTGATCCCGTTGCCGTGCATCGGGTCGGTCACCCAGAGCGGCGTGGCACCGGCATCCTTCACCGCCTCCAGCAGCGGCGGGAGCGCGTCGCGGATCTTGCCGGCGCCCATCCGCGTGATGAAGGTGAGCCGCCCCGGCTCGCGCTCGGGGTCGAGCTTGTCGATGAGGGCCAAGGCGGTCTCGGGCGACGTGCTCGGTCCGAGCTTGACCCCGATGGGGTTGCGGATCTTCGAGAAGTAGTCGACGTGGGCGCCGTCGAGGTCGCGGGTGCGCTCCCCGATCCACAGGAAGTGCGCCGACGTGTTGTACGGCGTGTCCGTGCGCGAGTCGATGCGCGTCATCGGGTGCTCGTAGTCCATGAGCAGACCCTCGTGACCGGTGTAGAACTCCACGCCGCGCAGCTCGTCGAAGTTCGCCCCCGCGGCCTCCATGAACTTGATGGCCCGGTCGATCTCGCCTGCGAGACGCTCGTAACGCTGGTTCGCGGGGTTCTTCGCGAAGCCCTGGTTCCAGCTGTGGACCTCGCGGAGGTCCGCGAACCCGCCCTGCGTGAAGGCGCGGATGAGGTTCAGCGTGGACGCCGCCGTGTGGTACCCCTTCAGGAGCCGCTGCGGGTCGGCGGTGCGCGAGGCCTCGGTGAAGTCGTAACCGTTGACGATGTCGCCGCGGTACGCGGGCAGGGTGACGTCGCCGCGCGTCTCGGTGTCGCTCGAGCGCGGCTTGGCGAACTGACCCGCCATACGCCCCATCTTCACGACCGGCATCGACGCGCCGTAGGTGAGGACGACGGCCATCTGCAGAACCGTCTTGATGCGGTTGCGGATCTGCTGCGCCGTGGCACCCGCGAAGGTCTCGGCGCAGTCGCCACCCTGCAGCAGGAAGGCCTGGCCTGCGGCGGCGTTCGCCAGGCGGGCGCGGAGATTGTCGACCTCGCCGGCGAAGACGAGGGGCGGAAGGGTCGCGATCTCGGCGGAGACGGCGGCGACCGCATCCGCGTCGGGCCACAACGGCTGCTGCTTGATCGGGAGCGAGCGCCAGTGGTCGAGAGGAGTGGGCATCCGCCAATTCTAGCGGCGGCGGACGGCGCCCCCGGCCGTGTGACGGGGGGCCGCGACGGCGCAGCGAGAGCTCAGGAAGCGGATGCCGGGCGCCGGTGCTTCACCGTGGAGGCGTAGACGTCCTCGTACTCCTGCTCCCCCATGCGCTGGAGGGCCACCATGATCTCGTCGGTCACCGAGCGCAGGACGAAGCGATCGGACTCCATGCCGTGGAAGCGGCTGAAGTCGAGGGGCTCGCCGATGACCATGCCCACCCGGCCGACCCGCGGGATCGACCGGCCGATCGGCATGACGTCGTCGGTGCCGATCATGACGACCGGGATCACCGGGACGCGCGCCGTCAGCGCCATCCGCGCGAGGCCCGTGCGGCCGCGGTACAGCTTGCCGTCGGGGCTGCGGGTGCCCTCGGGGTAGATCCCGAGCAGGTCGCCGCGACCGAGCACCTGGAGTCCGGTGTTCAAGGATGCCTCGGAGGCCTTGCCGCCCGTGCGGTCGATCGGGATCTGGCCGGTCCCCTGCATGAAGACGCGCGTGGCCCAGCCCTTCAGCCCCTTGCCCGTGAAGTAATCGCTCTTGGCGAGGAAGGACATCGGCCTGTCGATCATCAGCGGCAGGAAGATCGAGTCGCTGACCGACAGGTGGTTGCTGGCGATGATGGCGGCCCCGGTCGCCGGGATGTTGCTCCGACCCACGATCCACGGACGGAAGATCGCCTTCACGATCGGTCCGATGATGAGGTACTTCAGGACCCAGTAGACCATCTCAGACCCGGCCTCCTGCAAGGTCGGCCACGCCGATCAGGCCGGCGTCGTTGCCGAGGGTGGCGATGGCGAAGGATGCGACCGGTCGCTCGCCGTAGCCCGGCAGCGCCGTCGCGTATGCCTCGCGCACCGGGTGGAGGAGCCGCTCCCCCAGGTCGGCGACACCGCCGCCGATGACGAACAGGGCCGGGTCGAGGACGGCCTGGAAGCCGCCGCACGCCTCACCGAGGGCCGTCGCGACGCGGTGAACCGCCTCGAGGGCGCCGGCGTCGCCGTCCGCGATGAGTCGCTCCATGGCCGCTGCCGGCACGATCCCGTCGGCGGTCCGCGCGGCGGCGAGGCCCGCGCCGAGGGCGCCGGATGCCGCGATGTCCGCCGCTTCGCGCTGCAGGGCGCGCCCGGAGGCGTACTGCTCGAGGCATCCGTTCTGACCGCAGCCGCAGGGGCGGCCGCCGCGCTCGAAGCGGATGTGGCCGAGCTCGCCGCCGATGCCGTTGCCGCCGACGAGCAGCTCGCCGTCGATGATCGCGGCGCCGCCCACGCCCGTGCCCAGGGTGATCATCACCATGTCGCGGACGTCCCGACCGGCACCGAAGCGGAACTCGCCCCACCCGGCCGCGTTGGCATCGTTCTCGAGGGTGACGGGACGTCGGATGCGTCGCTCCAGCTCGTCGCGGAGCGGCTCGTCGGTCCAGTCGATGTTGGGGGCGTGCAGGATGACGGACCGGCTCGCATCGATGAAGCCGGCCGCGGCCACGCCCACGGCGTGCACCACCCGGTCGGTGACGAGGTCGTCCACCATGGCGGCGACGGCGTCCGCCAGCGCGTGGGGATCGGCGGGGGTGGGGACACGGCGCCGGTCGACGATCGTGCCGTCCGGGTCGACGATGCCTCCGGCGATCTTGGTCCCACCGATGTCGATGCCGACGTTAAGCACACCACTCCCCTCCGCGCGTGCGGGCGCACGGCATCCGTGAGTCTAACGGGGCGCGACGGGCCGCCGCGGCCGTGGGATCGAGGATCACGATGGCCTAGACTCGGTCGCACCTGACGCCACCCGGTACCGAAGGAGTTGCCGCCCATGAGCGCCGTACAATTCGACGTCCCCGCCGTTGTGCCCGCCGACCCGACCGCGAACACCTCGGACATCCTCGTCCAGCGGGTGAAGGCGACGCCGTCGCTGGCCCTGTTCGCCGTCCCGGACGGGGACGGATGGCGAGACGTCACCGCAGCGGAGTTCCACCGCGAAGTGATCGCGCTCGCGAAGGGATTCGCGGCCAGCGGCATCCAGCCCGGCGACAAGGTCGCCTTCCTCGCACGGACGACCTACGACTGGACCCTCGTCGACTTCGCGCTCTTCTTCGCAGGAGCCGTCATGGTGCCGGTCTATGAGACCAGCTCCGCGTCGCAGATCAACTGGATCCTCACCGACTCGGGCGCCGTGGCCATGGTGGTCGAGAACGCGACCCACGCCGAGCGTGTCGCCGAGATCCGCTCGGAGGTCCCGCTCGTGCGCGAGGTGTGGACGATGGGCACCGGGGACCTCGACAGCCTGCGCGCACGGGGCACCGAGATCACCGACGACGAGATCGAGCGCCGCCGTTCGCTGGCCAACGCCGACGACATCGCGACCCTCATCTACACGTCGGGGTCGACCGGCCGGCCCAAGGGCTGCGTCCTCACCCACAAGAACTTCGTCGAGCTCTCCCGCAACTCCGCCAAGGCGCTCCACGAGGTCGTCGAGCAGCCCGGGGCCGCGACCCTCCTCTTCCTCCCCCTCGCGCACGTGTTCGCACGGTTCATCTCGATCCTCAACATCCACGCCGGGGTGAAGACGGGCCACGAGCCCGACACGACGAAGCTGCTCGCCGGACTCGGCTCGTTCAAGCCGACGTACCTGCTCGCGGTGCCGCGCGTGTTCGAGAAGGTCTACAACTCGGCCGAGCAGAAGGCGGAGGCCGGCGGCAAGGGCAAGATCTTCCGGGCCGCGGCGGCCGTCGCCGTCGAGCACTCCCGCCGCCTGCAGGACGGCGAGAAGATCCCGCTCGGGATGAAGATCAAGTTCGCGCTCTTCGACCGCCTCGTCTACAGCAAGCTGCGCACCGCGATGGGCGGGCGTGTGACGCACGCCGTCTCGGGATCGGCGCCGCTCGGGCCGCGCCTCGGTCACTTCTTCCACAGCCTCGGCGTGCAGATCCTCGAAGGCTACGGGCTCACCGAGACCACCGCGCCGGCGACCGTGAACCTCGCCACGAAGTCCAAGATCGGCACGGTGGGCCCCGCGCTCCCCGGCGTCGGCGTCCGGCTGGGCGAGGACGGCGAGATCGAGGTCCGCGGCATCAACGTCTTCAAGGAGTACTGGCGCAACCCCGAGGCGACCGCGGAGGCCTTCCACGACGGCTGGTTCCGCACGGGCGACATCGGGACCTTCGACTCCGAGGGCTACCTCACCATCACGGGGCGCAAGAAGGAGATCATCGTGACGGCCGGGGGTAAGAACGTCGCCCCCGCCGTCCTCGAGGACCCCATCCGCGCGAACCCCATCGTCGGGCAGGTGGTCGTCGTGGGCGACCAGAAGCCGTTCATCGGCGCCCTCGTCACGCTCGACCGCGAGATGCTGCCGACCTGGATGTCCAACAACGGACTCGCCGCCGACATGCCCATGTCGCAGGTGATCACGCACCCGAAGGTGCTCGCCGAGGTGCAGTCCGCGGTGGACCGGGCCAACAAGGCGGTCTCGCGCGCGGAGTCGATCCGCAAGTTCGTGATCCTCGACACCGAGTGGACCGAGGCATCCGGTCACCTGACGCCGAAGATGAGCATCAAGCGGAACGTGATCCTCTCGGACTTCGCCGGCGACATCGAGGAGCTGTACCAGGCGAACGTGTCCACCACGAACATCTCCCTCGGGAACTGACCCGCACCCCCTCACACGACGAAGGGCCCCGGCGATCCGGGGCCCTTCGTCATGTGCGCGTCAGAACCAGTCGGACTCGCGCACTTCGCGCATCGCCTGGCGCCGGATGTCCTTCGGCAGGCGGTCGAGGTACAGCATCCCGTCGAGGTGGTCGCATTCGTGCTGCAGCGCCTGTGCGAGCAGCCCCTCCCCCTCGATGACGAGCTCATCACCGTGCAGGTCGATGCCGGTGACTCGCGCCCAGGGGTGACGGAGGGCGTCGTGCCAGAGACCGGGGACCGAGAGGCATCCCTCCCCCGTCGGCACCGGATCGCCCGCGACCTCGAGGGTGGGGTTCAGGATGTACCCGATGACGCCGTCGACGTTGTAGCTGAAGGCGCGGACGCCGACACCGATCTGCGGCGCCGCGACGCCGGCACGACCCGGTTCGGCGACGGAGTCGACCAAGTCCGACACCAGGCTGACGACGCCCTCGTCGATGTCGTCGACGGGTGCGCACACCGACCGCAGGACGGGGTCGCCGAACAGGCGGATGGGACGGACCGCCATCAGCGCACCGTTCCCGCCGCGCGCAGCCCCTCGACGACGACGGCCGCCAGCTCGCGGGCGGCGAGGCGCGTCGCGCCGGCCAGCTCGCGGAACGAGATCGGACCGCCGGTCGCGATGTGCGCGTCGTACGGAATGGTCACGACCGCGCGCACGCGGCTGCGGAAGTGGGATTCGAGCTCGCTCGGCTTGATGAGGCTCGCCCCCGGCCGGGAGGTG
Source organism: Microbacterium sp. NPDC079356 (assembly GCF_049545465.1). Classification (NCBI taxonomy): domain Bacteria; kingdom Bacillati; phylum Actinomycetota; class Actinomycetes; order Micrococcales; family Microbacteriaceae; genus Microbacterium; species Microbacterium sp. NPDC079356. The sequence continues at coordinate 912,141 of NZ_JBMWDN010000001.1, forward strand.
TTGAGCACGACCACGGCGTTGCGGGCGAGCTCGCCGTACCCGTTCGTCTCGAGCCACGACAGCGTCTCGGAGGCCAGCTTGGCCTCGTCGACGCTGCGTCCGGCGACGATGAGGATCTGGTCGGCGAGCTCGAGGGTCGCGTCCATGACGGAGTGCACGATGCCGGTGCCGCTGTCGGTGAGGACGATCGAGTAGTAGTGGGCGGCGATGGCGGCGACGTCGTGGTAATCGCGGTCGCTGAACGCCTCGGACAGGTGCGGGTCGGCATCGGAGGCCAGGATGTCGAGGCGCGTCTCGTCCCGCGCGACGATCCCGGAGAGGTCGTTGAACCCGGTCACGTCGGCGCGCGCACGGACGAGGTCGCGCACGGTCTTGCCGCTCGTGCGCTCGATCCGCTCGGCGAGGGTGCCGCGGTCGGGGTTCGCGTCGACGGCGATGATGCGGTCCTCGCGCGCGTCGGCGAGGGCCATCCCGAGCAGAGTGGTGACACTCGTCTTCCCGACGCCGCCCTTGCGCGAGAGCACGGGCACGAACTTCGCTCCGCCGGTGAGCGGCGCGGTGATGCGGCGGTCGAGCTCCTTGCGTGCGCGGACCTTCGGGCTCTCCGCGAGGAGGACCCGACGGAAGCTCGCGGTGTAGACGAGACGCTGCCAGGCGCCTTCGGGCTCGGGCGCGGCGACGCGGGACCGGTCGATGAGCCGATCGGCGGTGAGCAGGTCCGGGCTCTCGCGGTCGGCCGAGAGCTGGTCGAGGCGGCGGGACTGCAGGGGTTCCTCGTCGACGCGGACCCCGCGCACACGCTCGAGGGCGTGCTTGTCGGCTCCCGCGGGATGGTGGATCGCACGCCGGGTCACCCCCGTCACCGGAGGGACCGTCGCCGGGACGACCTCCGCGTCGACGATGTCGCCCTGGGTGTCGGCTGTCGGCGCAGGAGTCTCGTCCTCGCTCCGGGATGCGGAGACGACGGATGCCTCGTCGTGGCCGTCGTCCGAGGTCCGCTCGGCCTCGTCATTCCCGACCGGGGCGATGTCGTCGTCATCGACGTAGTCGTCGTCATCGTCCGCGAGCGCCGGGAGCGTCAGGTCGATCTGGGCCGTCGTCCCGTCGACGATGCCGATGCCGGTCGTCTCGAGGTTGTCGGTGCGCTCGAGCACACCGTTGTCGACGTCCTCGGACATCTCGTTGTCGCGCTCACGCATCACGGGGGTCACTCCTGGTGGATCTGGGGCCTCGGAAAGCCCGACGAACCAGGTTAGTCCGCGGGACGGACGACGAGCAAAAGGTCACCCGCCTCCACCTGCGCGGTGGGGGCGATGACGATGCGCTCGACGACGCCGTCGACGGGGGCAGTGATGGCCGCCTCCATCTTCATCGCCTCGATGGATGCCACGGGCTCCCCCGCGCGCACCTTCGCGCCCTCGTCGGCCTTCACGGTGACGACACCAGAGAACGGTGCGGCGACCTGACCCGGCTTCGACGTGTCGGCCTTCTCGGCCTGGCGGGCCTCGACGGCGACCGAGCGATCGCGGACGGTGACCGGGCGCAGCTGACCGTTCAGGGTCGCCATGACCGTGCGCATCCCCTTGTCATCGACTTCGCCGATCGCCTCGAGACCGACGTAGAGCTGCACGCCCCGCTCGATCTCGACCACGTGCTCCTGGCCCGGCTTCATCCCGTACAGGTAGTCGATGGTGTCGAGGACGCTGAGGTCGCCGAACGTGTCACGGACCTCGTGGAACGCCTTCGTCGGAGCGGGGAAGAGCAGCCGGTTGAGCTTCTCGCGTCGCGTCGCCGAGTCCGCGTCGAGAGCCGCGGCATCCTCTGCGGAGATGTCGGTCACGCCCACCTTCACGGAGCGTCCCGCGAGCACCTTCGACCGGAAGGGCTCCGGCCAGCCGCCGGGCAGGTCGCCCAGCTCGCCGGCCATGAAGCCGACGACCGAGTCCGGCACGTCGTACTTCTCCGGGTTCGCTTCGAAGTCAGCCGGGTCGGCCTTCACGGCCGCGAGGTGCAGGGCGAGGTCGCCCACGACCTTCGACGACGGCGTGACCTTCGGGACACGGCCGAGGATCCGGTTGGCCGCGGCGTACATGTCCTCGATGAGCTCGAAGTCCTCCGACAGCCCGAGGGCGATCGCCTGCTGACGCAGGTTCGAGAGCTGGCCGCCGGGGATCTCGTGGTGGTAGACGCGCCCGGTGGGGCCGGGCAGCCCCGACTCGAACGGTGCGTAGAGGTTGCGGACCGCCTCCCAGTACGGCTCCAGGTCCGAGACCGCCTGCAGGTCGAGTCCGGTGTCGCGCTCCGTGTCCGCCAGGGCGGCGACCAGCGCCGACAGCGAGGGCTGGCTCGTCGTGCCCGACATCGGCGCGGCGGCGGCGTCGACGGCATCCGCTCCGGCCGCACTGGCCGCGAGGAGGGTCGCCAGCTGACCGCCGGCCGTGTCGTGGGTGTGCACATGGACCGGCAGGTCGAAGCGCTCCCGCAGTGCCGACACGAGCCGCGCCGCGGCAGCCGGACGCAGCAGCCCGGCCATGTCCTTGATCGCGAGGATGTGGGCGCCGGCGTCCACGACCTGCTCCGCGAGGCGCAGGTAGTAGTCGAGCGTGTACAGGTCCTCGGCGGGGTCGAGGAGGTTGCCGGTGTAGCAGATCGCCGCCTCGGCGACGGCGGTGTCGGTGGCGAGGACCGCCTCGATCGCGGGCCGCATCTGACTGACGTCGTTGAGCGCGTCGAAGATGCGGAAGATGTCGACACCGGATGCCGCGGCCTCCGCGACGAACGCATCCGTGACCTTCGTCGGGTACGGCGTGTAGCCGACAGTGTTGCGACCGCGCAGGAGCATCTGGATCGCGACGTTCGGCAGGGCGGAGCGGAGGGCGTCGAGACGCTCCCACGGGTCCTCGCCGAGGAAGCGGAGGGCGACGTCGTAGGTCGCACCTCCCCACGCCTCGACCGACAGCAGCTGCGGAGTGAGCCGGGCGACGTGCGGGGCGACGCGGACGAGGTCCTTCGTGCGCACGCGGGTCGCGAGCAGGGACTGGTGCGCGTCGCGGAAGGTCGTCTCCGTGACGGCGAGTCCGTCCTGCGCGCGGAGCGCCTCGGCGAAGCCCTTCGGGCCGAGCTCGAGCAGACGCTGCCGCGACCCGGGGGCAGGGGCTGCATTCAGGTCGACGACCGGCAGCTTCGCGGCGGGGTCGGTGTGGACCGGGCTGTCGCCGTTCGGGCGGTTGACCGTCACGTCCGCGAGCCAGGACACGATCTTGGAGCCACGGTCCTTCGACTCACGACCCTGCACGAGCTCGGGCCGCTCGTCGATGAACGCCGTGCTCAGGTCGCCGGCGGCGAAGGCCGGGTCGTCGAGCACCCGCTGCAGGAACGGGATGTTCGTCGACACACCGCGGATGCGGAACTCCGCCAGCGCGCGACGAGAGCGGACGACCGCGGCCTCGAAGTCGCGCCCCCGGCACGTCAGTTTGGCCAGCATGGAGTCGAAGTGCGGGCTGATCTGCGAGCCGGCCGCGGTCGTCCCGCCGTCCAGACGGATGCCGGCACCGCCCGGCGAGCGGTAGGTCGTGATCTTGCCGGTGTCGGGGCGGAAGCCGTGCGCGGGATCCTCCGTCGTGATGCGGCACTGCAGGGCGGCGCCGCGCAGGTGGATCTGCTCCTGGCGCAGGCCCAGGTCCTCGAGGGTCTCGCCCGCGGCGATGCGCATCTGCGACTGCACGAGGTCGACGTCGGTGACCTCTTCGGTGACGGTGTGCTCGACCTGGATGCGGGGGTTCATCTCGATGAACACGACTTCGCCCGCACGGGGACCGGCGGTCTCGAGGAGGAACTCGACGGTTCCCGCGTTCACGTACGAGATGGACTTCGCGAACGCGACGGCGTACGCGTAGAGGTCGCGGCGGATCTCGTCCGAGAGGCCCGGCGCGGGTGCGATCTCGACCACCTTCTGGTGGCGACGCTGCACCGAGCAGTCGCGCTCGAACAGGTGGACCGTGTTCCCCGCCGCATCCGCGAGGATCTGCACTTCGACGTGACGCGGCCGCTGCACGGCCTGCTCGAGGAAGACACGCGGATCCCCGAACGCGCTCCCCGCCTCGCGCATCGCCTCCGACAGCGCGGGCGGGAGGGCGTCGGGGTGCTCGACCCGCCGCATCCCGCGACCGCCGCCGCCGGCGACGGCCTTCACGAAGATCGGGAAGCCGATGTCGGATGCCTGGGCGACCAGGGCGTCGATGTCGTCCGACGCCTCCGTCGAACGCAGCACCGGCACGCCCGCGGCGATCGCGTGCTGCTTGGCGGTGACCTTGTTGCCGGCCATCTCGAGCACTGTCGAGGACGGACCGATGAAGGCGATCCCATGGTCGGCGGCCTTCGCGGACAGCTCGGGATTCTCCGACAGGAATCCGTAGCCCGGGTAGATCGCATCGGCGCCGCTCTCGAGCGCGACGCGGATGATCTCGTCGACGTCGAGGTACGCGCGGACGGGGTGGCCCACCTCGCCGATCTGGTACGCCTCGTCGGCTTTCAGCCGGTGCAGCGAGTAGCGGTCTTCATACGGGAAGACGGCGACCGTCCGTGCCCCGAGCTCATACGCGGCGCGGAATGCGCGGATGGCGATCTCTCCGCGATTGGCGACCAGAATCTTGCGAAACATGCTCTTCACCTCACTGGGTGCGGGGCCACTCCGTCGGGGCCGCCGAGGTACGGGCTGAGTACCCTCACAGCCTAGGGGACGGTAACGTAGTCGCTTGTGCACGTACTCTCCGTCAGCTCCCTCAAAGGTGGCGTCGGCAAGACGACCGTGACCCTCGGCCTCGCCTCCGCGGCGTTCGCGCGCGGGGTGCGGACCCTTGTCGTCGACCTGGACCCGCAGTCCGACGTGTCGACGGGCATGGACATCCAGGTGGCGGGTCGGCTCAACGTCGCCGACGTCCTCGCCAACCCCAAAGAGAAGGTGGTCCGTCAGGCCATCACCTCGAGCGGCTGGGCGAAGGTGCACCCCGGCACGATCGACGTCATGATCGGCAGCCCCTCTGCGATCAACTTCGACGGTCCGCACCCGAGCGTCCGCGACGTGTGGAAGCTCGAGGAGGCCCTCGCCACCATCGAGGCCGACTACGACCTGGTGCTCATCGACTGCGCGCCATCGCTGAACGCCCTCACGCGCACCGCGTGGGCGGCATCCGACCGTGTCGTCGTCGTGACCGAACCCGGCCTGTTCTCCGTCGCGGCGGCGGACCGTGCGCTCCGCGCGATAGAGGAAATCCGCCGCGGTCTGTCCCCCCGTCTGCAGCCCCTCGGCATCGTCGTCAATCGCGTCCGCCCGCAGTCCATCGAGCACCAGTTCCGCATCAAGGAGCTGCGCGACATGTTCGGGCCGCTCGTGCTGACCCCCCAGCTCCCCGAGCGCACCTCCCTGCAGCAGGCGCAGGGCGCCGCGAAGCCGCTGCACATCTGGCCCGGCGACTCCGCGCAGGAGCTCGCCGCCGACTTCGACTCGCTGCTCGACCGGATCGTCCGCACGGGTCGCATCCCCGTCTCGGGCGCCGCCTCCCCCGCCTGACCGTCCGGCACCCGGGCGCGCGAGAGCATCCTCCGCGCGTACGGGGATGCGGCGTGCGTCAGGCGGAGCGCGCGGCCCGACGGGCGGCCAGCTCGTCGACCTGTTCCGGCTGCTGGGCCTCGAAGTCGACCAGGGTGGTCTCGACCTCGCGGAGGACCTTGCCGACGGCGATACCGAAGACGCCCTGCCCGCGGCTGACGAGGTCGATGACCTCGTCGTTGGAGGTGCAGAGGTACACCGACGCACCGTCGCTCATGAGGGTCGTCCCCGCAAGATCGCGGATACCCGCCGCGCGCAGCTGATCGACGGCGATGCGGATCTGCTGGAGCGAGATCCCCGTGTCGAGGAGCCGCTTCACGAGCTTCAGAACGAGGATGTCGCGGAACCCGTAGAGCCGCTGCGATCCCGAACCGCTCGCGCCGCGGACCGTGGGCTCGACGAGCTCGGTACGGGCCCAGTAGTCGAGCTGCCGGTAGGTGATGCCGGCAGCGCGTGCCGCCTGGGCTCCGCGGTAACCGACTTCATCGTCCATCTCGGGGAGGCCGTCGGTGAACAGGAGTTCGGTCGAGAACTTCTGCTCGCCCAGCGCATCGTGCGCGGTCATCGGGGCCTCCTGCGGGTGATCGGTGATTCCACGCTAGAGGACCGAGGTGCCTCCGGCAACGACATCCGACTCGTCGCGTCCGGCGTGTCGCGGACGGTCACGGGGTCAGACGATCGAGCGCTGCGGCGACGAACACCTGTCGGATCTCTTCGAGTCGACGGGCCAGTTCGGGCGCGATCTCGTTGGCCTTCGCTCGGGAACCGGCATCCGCGCGGCGCAGCAGCGGGGCGATGGCGCTCTCGATGAGCGACACCTCGCGCTCGGCGCTCTGCCGGATGGTGCGGATGTGGCGGGGCTGGATCCCGTGCGCGTCGAGCGCGACGAGGGAACGGAGCACGCCGAGCGCACGCTCGTCGAACGAGTCGGAGGGCGCGATGAGACCAGCGGACACCGCTTCGTTCAGCAGCGTCGCCGAGGCGCCGGCTGTGCTGAGGAGCTCGTCACGACGGTAGCGACGCGAGGTCTGGACGATGGATGCCGGCGGGACGGGCGCCACGTCGTCGCCGTGTTCCTCGAGGTACTCCCGGATCCGCGCCAACGGGATGCCGAAATCACGCTGCATGCTGAGGGCCGTGCGCAGCCGCTCCACGTCGGCGGCGGAGAACTTGCGGTACCCGGACTCGGTGCGGACGGGCGTGACGATCCCCTGCACCTCTAGGAAGCGGAGCTTGCTCGCGGTGAGGGCGGGGAACTCCGGGCTCAAACGGGCGAGGACCTGGCCGATGCTCAAGGACCCCGAGGACGCAGCTCGTCCCCGGGTGGCGGCGGCCGGGCTCACGCGCCGATCGCCCGCTCTGCCGGAGCGACGAAGAAGTTGAGGCGGAATTTGCCGACGCGCACCTCGGCCCCGTCGGTGAGGGTCGCGCGGTCGACACGCTCGCCGTTGACGTAGGTGCCGTTGAGCGAGCGCTGGTCGATCAACTCGAACGTGGCGCCCGTGCGCGTGATCTCCGCGTGACGCCGGGAGACGGTCACATCGTCGAAGAAGATGTCGGCCTCGGGGTGGCGACCCACGGTCGTCACGTCGGTGTCGAGCAGGTACCGCGCACCCGCGGTCGGCCCTGACCGGACGATGAGGAGCGCGGCACGCGCCGGGAGGGCGTTGATCGCCTCGACCTCGGCGGCCGTCAACTCGGCGCCGAAGGGCACGAAGGAGAGGTCCGAGTCGTGCCCGAACGTCTGCGTCGAATCCACAAGACGCGGGTGCGCCGACGTCTCGGCACCCCGATGGATGTCGCCGTCCGGTCGCTGATTCTCGTCCACGATGTCCTCCTTCTCCCACAGTAACCGATCGCTCCCGCTCACGGTGGCCGGGTCCACGCCGAGGCGACATGGTATCGGGCCCGTGGCGTGGACGACAGGGCCGCGGAGCGGCGGCGTGCGTTCGGTTAGCGTCGCCACCATGTCGACGTCCACGAACCCCCGCATGCGCCGTCGCGGTGGCGCGATCGCCGCCGCAGCGGTCGCTGCCGCGCTGCTGCTCGCTCCCGCCTCCCCCGCCGCGGCCCACGACGAGTTGCTCAGCTCCGATCCCGCTGCCGACGCCGTCCTCGGAACCACCCCGGAGGAGATCTCGCTGACGTTCAGTGCGACGCCCTCGACGGAGCCTGGTGCGACGGTCGTGGCGGTCTACGACGAATCGTGCCGTTCGCTCGCCGCCGGGGACCCCGAGGTCGCGGACAACGTCGTCACCCAGGCGGTCGACGGACCGGTCGAGGGGGCGGTCCTCGTCCAGTGGCGGATCGTCTCGAGCGACGGGCATCCTCTCTCGGATCAGTTCACGTTCTCGGTGGGTGAGGACGGGAAGGTCGCGGCGGTCGAGGAGTGCGGCGAATCGGCCGGCGAGCAGGCGGAAGGGTCGTCGGAAGGGTTCAACGCGGTCCCCTACGCGGTGGGCGGAGGCATCATCTTCCTCGCCGTCGGCGTCGTGATCGCGGTCGCGATCGTCCGCGGTCGACGGGGCGAGACGAAGGAGTGAGGCCACCGGCAGCGGACTAGGCTGGACGCATGCCTCACTACGACGTCGTCATCCTCGGTGCCGGCCCCGGCGGCTATGTCGCGGCCGTCCGCTCCGCACAGCTCGGACTGTCCACCGCCATCATCGAAGAGAAGTACTGGGGCGGTGTCTGCCTCAACGTCGGGTGCATCCCCTCCAAGGCGCTCCTGAAGAACGCGGACCTCGCGCACACCTTCACCCACAAGGCCGACCTCTTCGGCATCAGCGGTGACGTGAACTTCGACTTCGGCACCGCATGGGACCGCAGCCGCAAGGTCGCCGAGACCCACGTCAAGGGCATCCACTTCCTCATGAAGAAGAACAAGGTGACCGAGTACCAGGGTCGCGGCTCGTTCATCGACGCGAAGTCCATCGAGGTCACGAAGGAGGACGGCTCGAAGGAGACCGTCACGGCCGACAACGTGATCATCTCGACCGGCTCGACCGTGCGTCTGCTGCCGGGTGTCACCCTCAGCGAGAACGTCGTCACCTACGAAGAGCAGATCCTCACGCGCGACCTGCCGAACTCGATCGTCATCGTCGGTGCCGGCGCGATCGGCATGGAGTTCGCCTTCGTGATGAGCAACTACGGCGTCAAGGTCACGATCATCGAGTTCCTCGACCGCGCTCTCCCCAACGAGGACGTCGAGGTCTCGAAGGAGATCCAGCGGCAGTACAAGAAGTACGGCATCGAGATCCTCACCTCGACCAAGGTCGAGTCCGTCGTCGACTCGGGCGACAAGGTCACCGTGTCCTACTCGGCCAACGCCGACGGCGCGAAGGGGCAGATCGAGGCGGACAAGGTCCTCATGTCGATCGGGTTCGCCCCGCGCGTCGAGGGCTTCGGACTCGAGAACACCGGTGTCAAGCTCACCGACCGCGGTGCCATCGAGATCGACGACTACATGCGCACGAACGTCGACGGCGTCTACGCCATCGGCGACGTGACCGCCAAGCTGCAGCTCGCGCACGTCGCCGAGGCGCAGGGCGTCGTCGCCGCCGAGACGATCGGCAAGGCGGAGACGCAGACGCTCGGGGACTACCGCAACATGCCGCGTGCGACGTTCTGCTCACCGCAGGTGGCCTCGTTCGGCCTCACGGAGCAGCAGGCGCGCGACGCCGGCTACGACGTCAAGGTCGCGAAGTTCCCCTTCTCGGCCAACGGCAAGGCCAACGGCCTGGGCGAGCCGGTCGGGTTCGTGAAGCTGATCGCGGATGCCGAGCACCTCGAACTGCTCGGTGGCCACCTCATCGGCCCCGACGTGTCGGAGCTCCTGCCCGAGCTGACGCTCGCGCAGAAGTGGGACCTCACCGCCCTCGAGGCCGCGCGGAACGTGCACACGCACCCGACGCTGTCGGAGGGCCTGCAGGAGGCCTTCCACGGCCTCGCCGGCCACATGATCAACCTCTGATCAGGCAGGGAAGACCTATCGGAACGAATGGGTCTTCAGTAACCTGACGATCACGACTGACGCCGCCCCGAACGAAGCCGGGGGCGGCGTCAGCGCGTTGTGGCCTGGGGGTCAGAGACCGAGGGCGCGCTCGAGCTTGGAGCCCGACCCCGACACCTCTCCCCCGACGGCGCGGACGAGCTCGTCCGCCGCGGCGAAGAGCGCATCGCGGGCCGCGGCATCCGTCGGTGCGGCCGGACCGAGCTCGAGCTCCCACTCGCGCCAGGACGTCTCGACACCCCGGCGGACGTCGGTGGCGGTGACCCTGTCGTCGACGAACTCCGCGAGCAGATTGCCCTCCGCATCGAGGAGCGCATACGCGGTGCGGGCGTTGCGGATGCGCGCGAGCGGCGCGAACGGGGGCGACGCGACGGGGGCGAGGACATCCTCGATCGCCGCGGGCACCACGATGGCATCGGAGCCCCCGGCATCCAGCGGCCAGCGCGACTCCGCCTTGCCTTCCGGCGTCACGCGCTTGATGTGCCAGCCCTCGTCGGGTCCGCCGCTGCGGCGCCGGAGCGCGACGCGCGCCCGTCCCAGCGCGCCGTCGGCCGTGTCGAGGTAGTGCGCGTCGAGCTCTCGCGGTTCGGGTGCGCCGACAGCGGCGACGCCGGGAAGCCGAGCCCAATCGGGCAGCGGCGTCCCGGCGTCGACGTCGTACGTGCGCTCGATCTCGAGCGAGTGCTCCGGCTCAGTCGTCAAGGGTCGAACGGTCGTCGCGCTCGTCGGCGGACGGATCGATGTCGTCCTGCGCGGCGACGAAGTGGAAGTCGGCGGACGTGGGTCCGTCTCCCTCCCCGGTGTTCTCGTCGGCACCCGCGCGCTCGTAGGTGATCTGCGTCTCGCTGTAGGGCAGGATCAGCCGATCCGTGTCCTCCTCGAGCGGGATGACCTGGCCGTCGAGCGGGCCGCCGTGAAGTCGTGCGATTGCCATGATGTACCTCCGACACCGACTCTAACCCGGCGCCCCGCCAGCTCCGCCGCGACTTGTCAGCCGGTCGCCGCGGTGCTATCCGCGGCCGTCAGACGAGGGGCGGCGTGTGCCAGATGCGGTCGATGTAGTCGCGCATCGACCGGTCGGAGGAGAAGAACCCGCAGCGCGCCACGTTGAGGATCGCGGCGCGGGTCCAGGCATCCTGATCGGCGTAGAGCGCATCGACGCGCTTCTGCGCCGCGATGTAGTCCGTGTAGTCCGCGAGCGCCATGAACGGGTCGTGGTGGATCAGGTTCGACACCACCGGCTCGAACACCGATCCGTCTCCGCCCGAGAACGCGCCCGAGGAGACGAGGTCCAGCGCCCGCGAGAGGTTCTCGTCGGCGCGCACGAAGTCGATGGGGTGGTACCCGCGCGTCTGCAGGTCGGCGACCTCGGGCTCGGACATCCCGAACAGGAAGAAGTTCTCGTCGCCCACGAGCTCGCGGATCTCGACGTTCGCGCCGTCGTCGGTGCCGATGGTCAGCGCACCGTTGAGGGCGAACTTCATGTTGCCCGTGCCGGAGGCCTCCTTGCCGGCGAGCGAGATCTGCTCGGAGAGGTCCGCCGCCGGGACGACCCGCTCGGCGAGGGTGACGTTGTAGTTGGGCGGGAACAGGACCGCGAGGCGCCCCTCGACCCGCGGGTCGGAGTTGACGACGCTGCCGACGGAGTTGATGAGGTGGATGATGCGCTTGGCCATCGCGTAGCCGGGCGCGGCCTTGGCGCCGAACACGAAGGTGCGGGGGGTGACCTGGTCGGGTGTGACGCGGCCCGAGGCGATGGCGTCGTACTCCGTGATGATGTGGAGGAGCTTGAGCGTCTGGCGCTTGTACTCGTGCAGGCGCTTCACCATGACGTCGAGCAGATGGTCGTCGGCCACGGCGAACCCGTCGCGGTCGGCGAGGGTGCGGGCGAGCACGCGCTTGTTGGACGCCTTCACCGCGCGGAACGCGGCGTGGAAGGCGGTGTCGTCGGCGTAGTCCTCGAGCTCGCGCAGCCGGTCGAGGTCGGTGAGCCAGCCCGGTCCGATCGTGTCGGTGATGAGGCGCGACAGTCCGGGGTTGGCGAGACGGATGAACCGGCGCGGCGTGACCCCGTTCGTGACGTTCGTGAACTTGCCGGGGAAGAAGTCGTCGAAGTCCGGCAGCACCTTCTCGCGCAGCAGCTGCGAGTGCAGCTCGGCGACACCGTTGACCTTGGAGCCGGCGACCGTGGCGAGGTAGGCCATCCGCACCGCACCGTCGGGCGAGATGATCGACATCCGCCGGATCCGCTCCCCGTCGTCGCCGAAGCGCTCGCGGACCTCGTCGAGGAACTCGTCGTTGATCCGGTAGATGATCTCGAGGTGGCGCGGCAGGAGCCTGCCGAGCAGGTCTGCGGGCCACACCTCGAGCGCCTCGGGCAGCAGGGTGTGGCACGTGTAGGCGAAGCACTGCCGGGTGATCTGCCAGGCGGCATCCCATTCGAGCTTCTTCTCGTCGACGAGGACGCGCATCAACTCGGGGACACCGATGACGGGGTGGGTGTCGTTGAGCTGGAAGATGACCCGATCGGGCAGCTTCGCGAGGTCGAAGTCGCTCGGCAGGATGAGGTTCACGAAATCGCTGATGGATGCCGCGACGAAGAAGTACTGCTGCTGCAGGCGCAGCTCCTTGCCCTGCGGGGTGGAGTCCTCGGGGTAGAGCACCTTCGAGATGTTCTCGGCGTAGGTCTGCGCGCGCACGGCCTCCTGGTAGTCGCCCGCGTTGAAGACGCGCAGGTCGAAACCCTGGGTGGCCTGTGCGCTCCACAGACGCAGCGTGTTGACGCGGCCGTTGTGGTAGCCCGGGACCATGTAGTTGTACGGCACGGCGAGGACGTTCCACGACGGCACCCAACGCGTGCGCGTGACGCCCTCGTCGTCGTACTGCTCGGTGTGGCCGCCGAAGGAGATGGTCTGCGCGGCTTCGGGGTGGGGGAACTCCCACGGCGAGCCGAGCGCGAGCCACGAGTCGGCCTGCTCGACCTGCTGTCCGTCGACGAACGTCTGACGGAAGATACCGTACTCGTACCGGATGCCGTAACCGATGCTCGGCACGCCGAGCGTCGCGAGCGAGTCGATGAAGCAGGCCGCGAGGCGGCCGAGGCCGCCGTTGCCGAGACCCGGCTCGACCTCGAGCGCGCGGACGTCCTCCAGGTCGAGGCCGCAGGCGACGAGGGCCTCGGCCGCGATGTCGGTGAGTCCCGTCGCCAGGAGGTTGTTGTCGAGCTGCCGACCGAGCAGGTATTCCGCCGAGAGGTAGGCGACGCCCTTGGCTTGGGTCGACCGCTGCCGACGCACGTCCTCGAGCCACCGCGCCATGAGGTAGTCGCGCACGGTGGCGGCGAGCGCGAAGTAGCGATCGTTGGCCGTCGAGGTCGACAGGGCCACGCCGCGGCCGTTGTTGAGATTGCGCAGGTACTGCGTCACGAACCCGTCGACGGTGGGCTCGGGCGACTGCACGGGCGCGAGGGCGATCGGGTGGGTCGGCTGAAGTCGCGGGTTCTTCACGGTACGACGGTACACACCCGGACTGTGCGCATCGAGTGGATGCGCCAGAGTTCACACACCGGTGACGAAGGAGCGGGGGTGTCAGTCCTTCGCCCGTTCGGCGGCGAGGGCGTCCCGGGCCGCCTGCAGCTCGTCAGCGGCCGCCTTCACCTGGTCCTCGGCGGTCTGCACGCGGCGCTCGATCAGCGTCGTCGCGCCGTGCACGCGGCGGACGCGGTCCCCGCTCTCGAGCGTGGCCGCCACGATGTACGCCGAGGCGATGAGGATGACCTGGCACGACAGGTTGATCCACAGCAGCAGCGCGATGAGCGAGGCGAAGGTGGCGAGCAGCGGGTTGGAGCCGGCGCCCCCGACGAACAGGCTCGACAGTTGCTGCAGCACGGTCAGGCCGAAGCCGCCCAGCAGAGCCCCGGTCCACAGCGCCCGCGCCGGGGCGCGGACGCCCGAGAGCGTGCGGAACAGGAGCGCGACGACCGCCGTGTCGAGGACGAAGGTGACGAGGATGCCGACCGCGGCGCTGACACCGACCGTCACCGGACTGTCGGCGGAGACCCCGACGACGTCGGCAACCAGACCGACGCCCGCCGTCCCGAGGACGGTCGCGACCGCCGCGGCGGCGAGCCCGACCCCGATGACGACGGCCAGGACGAGGTTGCGGCCGAGGACGATGATGAACAGGGTGTCGTCGTGGACCTTGTCGGCGATCACCCGCAGCGAGGTGCGCAGCGACCCGATCGCACCGATCGCCGCGAGGACGAGACCCACGAGGGAGAACACGCCGGTGAGCGAGAACGCGATCGGTTGACCGAGGTCCTTCGTGTCGATGACGCCGCCCTCGCCCACGAGACCGGGGATCACGCCGTCGACCGCGTCGATGAGACTCTGCCAGGCCTGCGGGTTGCCCGACAGCCAGAGCGCTGCGACGGAGAAGCCGAGCAGGACGCCGGCGAACACGCTGAAGAGCGTGCGATAGGTCACGCTGTCGGCCAGGAGGGGACCGCGCCGCTCGCTGTAGCGGAGGTAAGCCCGCACGATCCGCCATGACAGCGCGCGGGCGATGAGGCGCGGGACGAGCGGGGTCTTCGTGCGATCGGCCATGTCCTCACGGTAGCGAGGCGGACGCACCGGCCCCGCTCCCCTTGCATCGTCGAGGCGGATCTGGCACGCACCACCCGCGACGTCACAGGCCGAGACGGTCCGCCACGTCGGCGCCGAGGAGGATGCCGGTCCAGGCGCCCAGCAGCATCCACGGTCCGAAGGCGACGGCGGTGCGCCGGGAGGCGCGTCGGGTCGCGAGCAGCAGCGCGCCGTACACGCCGCCGAAGACGAACCCGGCCACGGCCCCGACGGCGAGGGCGGACCACCCCACCCACCCGAGCGCCATACCGAGGACGCCGGCGAGTTTCACGTCTCCCCCGCCCATCCCGCCCCCTGCCGCGCGCAGCAGGAGGTAGAAGACGAACAGCGCGGCGCCTCCGACGGCGGCGCGCAGGAGGGACGACCACGGGGCTCCGGCGAGGCACGCGACGAGCAGCAGCCCGCCGAGCACCGGGTAGCCGGGGAGCACCCACGCGTTGGGCAACCGGTGCGTGCGGACGTCGATGACCGCGAGGACGACCGAGGCGACGACTAGCCAGACGTAGGCGAGGACGACCGCGACGATCGCGACGGGATCCGAGAGTGCGGCCCAGGGCACGGACACGGCTCAGCCGTCCTGGACGTCGAGACGGACGGAGACCGTGTCGCCCTCGGAGATCCCCTCGCGCTCGCGGACCGAGCGCTTCAGCGGCAGGACGTACACCCCGCGCGCCGCGTCGGGGAAGATCGAGGTCCGCCAGGACGACGACCCGACCGTCACCCCCACCGGGATGGATCCGAATCCCCGCCCGGGTCGCGGCACCTCACGGATGTCCGCACTCACCTCCGCCGGGAGGGGGACGAAGTACCAGTCGTCCCTCCGCGACTCCCAGCGGAACAGCACCCCGGAGGCCTCGACGATCATGCCCTCACGGTAGCGATGTCGCACGCACGGCGGCGCGCGGCATCCCCACCCCGATCACCACTGCGGGTGGATGTCCGCGCGGAGCCGGCGGTCGTACACGTCGACGACGGCGGCCGCGAACGTGTCGAGGACGGCGGGGTCGATCGCGCCGGCGTAGGCGTTGCTCCTCGCCTGCGCCGTCGTGCGCGCGCCCGGGATGACGGAGGTGACACCTGGACGGGACGCGATCCAGGCGAGGGATGCCGCCGGCAGCGACACGCCGTCGGGCAGCGCCGCGCTGAGCTCATCCACCGCGACGAGACCCGTCTCGAAGTCGACGCCCGAGAACGTCTCACCGCGGTCGAACGCCTCGCCGTGCCGGTTGAAGGTGCGGTGGTCGTTCGCCGCGAACGAGGTAGACGCGCTGTAACGCCCGCTGAGGAGGCCCGAGGCGAGCGGGACTCGGGCGAAGATCGCCACGCCGGCGGCCTCGGCGGCCGGCAGCACCTCGTCGAGCGGCTTCAACCGGAACGGGTTGAAAATGATCTGCACGTTGGTCACCCCGGGCCGCGAGATCGCGGAGAGGGCCTGCGCGCAGGTCTCGACCGAGACGCCGTACGCGGCGATCGCACCGCTGTCGACGAGGGCGTCGAGGGCGTCGTACGTCTCGTCGGCGTCGATCACCGCCGACGGCGGGCAGTGCAGCTGCACGAGATCGAGCGTGTCGACGCCGAGGTTGCGCCGTGACCGGTCGGTCCACGCGCGGAAGTTCTCGGGGGTGTAGTTCTCGGGTTCCTGCGCGAGGCGCCGCCCCATCTTGGTCGCCACGGTCACGCCGTGGCCCGGGTGCGACGCCAGGAAGCGGCCGATGAGGGTCTCGCTGCGACCGTCGCCGTAGACGTCGGCGGTGTCGAACAGGGTGACGCCGGCCTCGACGGAGACGGCGAGGACGTCGAGCGCATCGGATTCGGAGACGTCCCCCCAGTCGGCACCGAGCTGCCACGTGCCGAGGCCGATGGCGGAGACGGAACGGCCGGTGGAGGCGAGAGGTCGCTGCTGCATGGGGCTCACCCTACTTCGCCGCGGGGACCTCCGGACCGGGTGCCGTCATGTCGCCGACCGCGGCGGCGAGGTGCGACAGCACGGTCGCGACGGCCGGGACGCCCGCCGCCCCGCGCGCCGAGACGGCGTGGAGCTCGCGCCGGTCCCCCGACGCCAGCGGGCGGGTGATCACCCCGGCGACGAGGGGGAAGGACGCCACCGCGAGCCGCGGCAGCGTCGCGACGCCCACACCCTGCGCGACCAGCTGCTCGACGGCGGCGACGTTGTCGGTCTCGAAACGGATGCGGGGCGCGAATCCCGCGCGTTCGCAGGAGTCCAGCAGGTGGCTGCGGCACCGCGGGCATCCCGCGATCCAATCGTCGTCGGCGAGCGCCCTGAGGTCGACGACGTCCTCGGTGCTGCGGGCGTGCCCGTCGGGCAGCACGAGGAGGAGGTCCTCGGCGCCGATGCGGCGGGCGTCGAGCCCCCGGATGCTGTCGCCGTGCGCGTCGGTGCCGTCGCCCGGGTGGCTGAAGGTCAACGCGATGTCGGCCCGGTCGGCGCGGACGGCGGCGACCGCCTCGGGCGGTTCCGCCTCGACGTACGTCAGCGAGAGACCTGGGTCGGATGCGGCGAGCCGGCGCATGAGGCGCGGGAGGATCGTCGGCGAGGCGGAGGGGAACCCGACGAGCCGCACCGTGCCGATCCGGCCGCCGCCGAGGTCGGCGAGCTCACCGGCCACCGCGCCGAGCGCCGTCGTGATCGATGTGGCGTGGCGGGCGAGGATGCGCCCGGCCTCGGTGAGCCGCATCCGCCGTCCCACCCGCTCCACGACCGCCATCCCCAACCGGGTCTCGAGGCGGCGGATCTGCTGGCTCACGGCGGGCTGGCTGTACCCGAGTGCGGTCGCGGCGGCGGTCACGGATCCCGTGTCGCCCACCGCCTTGACGATGCGGAGCTCGGCGACGGAGAGGTCGGGGACGGGTTGCGGCATCCAGACATATAACGCCATGTCATGCAGTCGATGCAATACCTGCCATGGTGCACTCGATCGTGGATCGCGACGATGGAGTCATGTCCCTCTCCCCCGCCGACGTCCGCGACGCGTTTCCCGACGCGCGAGGATACGTCGCGGCCTGCACCGCCGGCATCCCGCCCCTGTCCAGCCGCGACGCGATGCGCGCTGACCTCGACGCGTGGCCCGACCCGATCCGGTACGCCGCGAGCGCCGAGCGGTGTCGCGCATCGTTCGCGCGACTGGTCGGGGTGGACCCGGCCGCCGTCGCGCTCGGCGCGCAGACCTCGGCGATGGTGAGCCTCCTCGCGGCCTCCCTGCCCGACGGCGCCGTCGTCCTGTGCCCCGAGGGCGAGTTCTCGTCGCTCGTCCTCCCGTTCGTCCACGCCGGTCGGGGCATCACCGTGCGGACGGCGCCGCTCGAGGCGCTCGCCGACGCGGTCGACGCGGCGACGACCCTCGTGGCCTTCTCGATCGTGCAGTCCGCGACGGGTGCCGTCGCCGACGCCGACGCGATCGTCGCGGCGGCGCGGCGCCACGGTGCGCGCACGCTCTGCGACGCGACGCAGGCCGTCGGCTGGATGCCGGTGGGCGCCGGGGCCTTCGATGCGCTGGTCTGCCACGCCTACAAGTGGCTGTGCGCGCCCCGCGGCGTCGCGTTCCTCGCGCTCCGCGAGGACTTCGCCGCGACGATCGGTCCGCGCCAGGCGGGCTGGTACGCGGGCGCGGACCCGTGGGCGTCGTGCTACGGCACGGACGCGACCCTGGCGGCATCCGCTCGACGGTTCGACGTCTCGCCCGCGTGGCAGGCGTTCACGGGGGCCGAGCCGGCACTCGCCCTCTTCGCAGGAGCGGACCCGCGGGCGCTGAGCGAGGAGGTGACGGGCCTCGCGGCCGCGCTGCGGGAGCGGCTCGACCTGCCGACTCCGGCGCGGGCGACGCCGATCGTGACCTGGCGGGACGAGAGCGGTGCGGACATCGGCCGGCTGCGCGCCGCGGGGATCGTCGCGTCGAGCCGCGCCGGCAACGCGCGCGTCGCGCTGCACGTCTTCAACGACGAGCGCGACGTCGAGGACATCGCCCGCGCGCTGGGTCGCTGACGGACCTCACTCGCGGCCGGTGCGCAACTCGATCGCGATCTGGGCGGCGTCGATCACCGCGAGTTCGTGCGCGAGCACGTCGGCATCGAAGGTGCCGGTGTCGCGGGCGTCGAGCAGCGCGCGGCGCTGGACGTCGATCACGGCGAGGCGGTAGTCGCTCTCGACCTGGAACGCCCGGGCACGGTCGAGGTCGGCCGATCGATTCGGAGCGGGGAGGTCCGCCGCGCGCTCGCGGAGGAGCTCGAGGATGTGCCGCCGCTCCTCCTTCTCGCGCTCGCGCGACTCGTCGGCCGAACCAGCGGGGGTGAGCGCGTCGACGAGCGGCGCGACCGAGGCGCCCTGCCCGACGAGGGAGACGACGGCGACGGCGAAGGCGATGCAGACGAGCACGGAGCGCAGCGGGGTGTCCTCGGGGAGCGTCTGCGCCGCAGCGAGCGTGATGGCGCCCCGCATCCCCGCCCAGACGACGAGGGTGCCCTCGCGCCATCCGAGCGGCGCCTTCTGGAAGTAGCGGATGTCGGCGAGTCCGCGCGTCACGCGCGGACCGAAGCGGCGCACGGTTCCCCGCGAGACGCGCCGGCCGCGGCGGGCGAACGCATCGACGAGCTGCGCCTCGCCCTCCTCGGTCTCGAGGCGCTGCGCGATCGTCTCGAGGCGGGGCTGGAGGCGGCGGACGCGACGCGCGCTCATCGACAGCAGCGCGAGCAACGGTGCCACGTACGCGGCCCGCACAATCACCGTCAGGAGCCACGCGCCGGCCGCGATGAGGAGAGCGGGCGCGATGCCCTCGTGCGCCTCCTCGACGTCGGTGAGGATCGAGGTCAGCTGCAGACCCATGAAGAGGAACACGAACCCCTCGAGGATCAGCTCGACTGTGCGCCAGTTCTGCGCGTCGGACAGCCGATTGCGCGCCGAGAAGACGCGCGGACCGCCCACTCCGGTGATGATGCCGGCGACGACGGCGGCGACGAGGCCCGAGGCGCCGAGCAGTTCCGCCGGGACGGCAGCGAGGAACGGCACGGTGAATGAGAGGACCGTGTTGACGGTCGGATCGGTCGCACGCTTGCGCACCGTCAGGTTGAGCCAGCCGAGCACCGCGCCGATCAGGACCGCGACGACGACGGCGTAGGCGAACGTGCCGACGGCACCCCAGAAGGAGAAGGATGCCGCGGCCGCGGCGACCGCGGTGCGCAGCAGCACGAGCGCCGTCGCGTCGTTGAGCAGGCTCTCTCCCTCGAGGATCGCGACGACCCGCTTCGACACGGGCGTGCGTTTGATGATCGAGGTCGCGACGGCGTCGGTGGGGCTCACAATGGCGCCGAGGGCGACTCCCCACGCGAAACCGAGATCGGGGATCGCGATCATGAAGAAGAGGCCCAGGGCGAGGGCGGTGCCGATGACGAGGAAGACCGACAGCCCGGCGATGGCGCCGAACTCGCGCCGGAAGTGCATCGCCGGCATCGAGACCGCTGCCGAGTACAGCAGCGGGGGCAGGATGCCGAGCAGGATCCACTCCGGGTCGAGGACGAAGTCGTCGAACATCGGGAGGAAGCTGCCGCCGACGCCCACGGCGACCATCAGGATCGGCGCGGCGATACCCGCCCACCGGCCGATCACCGTCGTCGACGCGACGACCAGGAGCGCGACCACCAGGCCGAGAAGAGTCTCGATCACAGGGAAAGCCTGTCAGAGGACCTCAGCGAACGGTGATCAGTACGCCGTGGGTCCGCCCACCGGAGCGAAGGAGCGCATCGCTTCCGGCGTCGGGAGGTCGACCCGCAGCCTCGTCGTCCCCGGACGGGGGCCGGCGCCGTTCACGATCGCGGCACCGCCGAGGCGCAGGAGCGGCTCGGCGAGCTTCGCCGCGGAGGCGTCGGGGAGGAAGCCGACGACGCGCCCGTTCGAGTGGACGGCGACGTCGACGCCGCGACGGCCGCGCTGCCCGATGCGGAGGATGTAGAGGCGGTCGTCGCGGGTGCGCCGCTCGGGGTCGTCGACGAGGTAGTGGGTGCGGGCGAGGTCCACGCGGGACGTGGGGAGCACGCGGAGATCCGGGAGATCGTCGTGCGATCGCGTCCGGCCGATGAGAGCGTGACAGAGGTGTTCGAGCCAGGTGGGCACGAGGCCCCCTTCCTGCAGGCGACACGAAACTCGTGCCGCCCCTCGAGCCTCGCACACGGCGCCTGGCAAACGGCCGGTGTCGGAATGCGCGCGGGTCACGAGGGGTTGCGCCCGGTATGAAGGCGATCGTCTACAGCTCCCCGGGCGCATCCGACGTCCTGTCCCTCGTCGACCGCGAGGTTGCCGACCCCGGACCCGGTGAGGTGCGGGTCCGCGTCGCCGTCTCGGGGGTGAACCCGACCGACTGGAAGTCCCGCTCCGGAGGCACCCAGCGAGCGACCTTCGCCGAGACCGCCCCGAACCAGGACGGCGCCGGCGTCGTCGACGCCCTCGGCGAGTGTGTCGCGGATCTCGCGGTCGGCGACCGCGTGTGGGTGCACCTCGCGCAGCACCAGCGCCCCACGGGCACCGCGCAGGAGTACACAGTCGTCCCGGCATCCCGCGCCGTCCGCCTTCCGGAGGGCATCGACTTCGCCACCGCGGCAAGTCTCGGCGTGCCGGCCGTGACCGCGCACCGCGCGCTGACGGTGCACGAGGACGGCCCCGCCCGCCTGGCGCCCGGCGCGCTCGCCGGACGCACCGTTCTCGTGCAGGGCGGCGCCGGCGCCGTGGGCCACGCCGCGATCCAGCTCGCCCGCTGGGCGGGTGCCACCGTCCTCACCACGGTGAGCTCCGACGCGAAGGCGCAACTCGCGCGCGCCGCCGGCGCGCACCACGTCATCGACTACACACAGGAGGACGTGGCGGCGCGGGTGCGGGAGATCGCCCCCGAGGGCGTCGACCAGATCGTCGAGGTGTCGCTGGCGACGAATGCCGCCCTCGACGCCGAGGTCGCCGCGGGGCACGCCGTCATCGCCTTCTACGCCGACGATAACGGCGACACGTTCAGCATGCCGATCCGGCCCACCTTCGCGAAGAACATCCGGGTCCAGGGCGTCCTTCTCTACACGGTCGGCGAACCCGCGCTCGATGCCGCCGTCGCCGACATCACGCGCGCCCTCGAGGACGGCGCCCTTCCCGTCGGCGACGAGGCGGGCCTGCCGCTCACGTGGTTCCCGCTCGCGGAGACCGCAGCCGCCCACGACGCGGTCGAAGCCGCGACCGTCGGCAAGGTGCTCATCCGGGTCGCCGACCTGTGACCGACCGGATGCCGCGGGTCGCGCAGCGCCTCAGCCCGCGGCATCCGTCCCGTCATCGACGCGCGCCGCAGCGATGTGGCTGATGGGGCGCCAGACGAGCACCAGGGTCACCGCCGCGCCCGCGAAGGCGAACCACCACGGCACCCTGCCGGCTGCGTCGGCATCGTATGCGCTTCCCGCAGACCTCGTCCAGCGACATCAGATCCGCCGATACGGCTTCCACGGCATCTCCTACCACCACGTCTCCGCCCGCACCGCCGAACTGCTCGGGCGCCCGCTGTCGGAGCTTCGGCTGATCATCTTCCACCTGGGCAACGGGGCATCCGCTTGCGCAATGGCCGGCGGCCGCTCGGTGGAAACCTCGATGGGCATGACGCCGCTGGAGGGGCTCGTGATGGGCACTCGCGCCGGCGACCTGGATCCGGGGGTGCTCCTCGCGCTCGGCCGCGCCGGCGTCGCATGGGATCGGCTGGAGGCGCTGCTCACGCGCGAGAGCGGCCTGCGGGCGCTGGCCGGCACCGAGGACATGCGCGACATCCACGCCGCGGCCGCCGCTGGGGATGCGAGAGCCGCCGCTGCGCTCGACGTCTACCATCACCGGCTGCGCCACTATCTCGGCGCCTACCTCGCCCAGCTCGGCGGAGCGGACGCGATCGTCTTCACCGGCGGCGTCGGCGAGAATGCCGCCGCGACGCGCGCGGCGGTGGTCTCCGGCATGGCGGGCCTGGGCATCCTGATCGACCCGGCACGCAACGTGGCGAGGGCCGACGGGGCGCGAGCGATCTCGGACCCGAGCTCACTGGTCGCCGTGCTGATCGTTCCCACGGACGAGGAGCTCGAGATCGCCCGGCAGTCGCTCGCAGCGGTCAGCGTCTAGCGGTTCCGTCGACGTCGGAGGAGGCGGTCTCGTTCGTCCGATGCCGTCGGATGACGTTCAAGACGAGGACGGTTGCGAGCACCAGTGCCAGCACGAACATGGTCGCGATGAACCACAGGAAGTCCGAGCCGATCAGGATGTTGCTGATGACGAAGCGGCCGAAGGCGACGAGCACCCCGGCCGCCGTGCCGAGGTAGAGCCACAGCGTGCGGCGGGACAGCAGGGTCGCGCCGATGCCCAGCAGCACGATCCCGAACCCCGCGATGAAGCCGCCCCAGGTCGAGAAGACGATCCCGAGCCAGTCCACGAATGCCACTGGCAGCGTGGCGGCGTCGATACCCGTATGCCGGATGTCTTCTGGCAGGAGGAAGGGTCGAAGGAACAGGAAGTAGACCCCGATCCCGAGGGTGAAGACGCCGAGCGCGGTCGTGAGAGCGCCGCCAAGCAGGTCCTTCCGGAGACGTTCCTGAGTGGGCATCCGAGACATCCGTCCTGTTCGACCGTGGGGCGCGTTCTCGCCTGGACCTGTGCCGGTGAGATATGCCCTGGGCCCCAAGCGTTGCACAGGACACCCCGATCGGGCGAGAGCGGTCAGAGCCGGTCCAGGATGAACTGCACCCGCTCCTCGGCGCTGAGGACCGGAACCCGCACGACCGGCAAGGGCAGCGCTTCGTACACCTGGGTCAGCAGTTCGTGGATGCGCTGCTGGGCGGCGGTGTCCTCGGTGCGGGCGTAGTCGGCGGCCAGGGGCAGCAGGTCGAGGATGAACGTCTTGCGGTAGTCGACGTGCTCGAGCGCGGTGAGCAGAGCGGGGTCGGGCTCGAGATCGAGGAAGCGGTAGTAGGCGAGGGAGTCGGGGACGGCCCGGTCGAGGAACACGGTGGCGTCCGGGTCGAGGGCAGCTTCCTCCGCGAGCTGCATGTCCAGGACGCCGCGCTGGAACTGCCGCTGCTTCGCCCGGACCTCCTCGACGGTGCGGCCGGCGATGCGCTGCAGGTCGAGATAGTGCCGGGCATGCTCGATGGTGGTGGTGTAGCCGCGGTCCCGCAGCAGGTTCACGGTGGTGGTCTTGCCCGAGCTGGGCCCGCCGGTGATGACGTACCAGTTGGTCACGTTCGCCCTTTCGCTCTGCCCGCTCCGGGAATATCCTCTTCACGAAGTACCTTATACCGCTAGGGGGTATACGATCGACGTCGGAGGTGGCTGAGATGGCACACGGATACGTGGATGACAAGCAGGCGCTGCTGGCGCGGTTGCGTCGGGCGGAGGGGCAGGTGCGCGGGATCGCGCGGATGGTCGACGAGGACGTGTACTGCATCGACATCCTGACCCAGGTCTCGGCGGCGACGAAGGCGCTGGAGTCGGTCGCGCTGACGCTGCTGGAGGACCATCTCGGGCATTGCGTCGCGCAGGCGACCGCGCAGGGCGGCCCGGTCGCGGAGGAGAAGCTCCGCGAGGCGAACGCCGCGATCGCGCGGCTGGTCCGCTCCTAGAACGTTCACACCACACGCATCGACACGCTCACGAAAGGAGCACAACATGACCGGACAAGGATTCCAGGACCTCGGCCTGCAGGCGACGAACGGCGGTGGCTGCGCCTGTTGCGCCCCCACCTCCCACGCCGCCACGGCCAACACCACCGCCTCCGCGACGGCGCAACCGGCATCGGGCGAGGTGTCGGCGCAGTTCCTGGTGGAGGGGATGACGTGCTCGCACTGCGTGCGCAGTGTCACCGAGGAGGTCTCCGCGATCGACGGGGTCTCCGGCGTCGAGGTCGACCTGCACGCCGGCGGCGTGTCCACGGTGACCGTGTCCAGCACCGCCCCGGTGGACGCGGAGCGAGTGCGGGAGGCGGTCGAGGAGGCCGGGTACAGCCTCGCCGCAGCCTCATGAGCACGCTGGACGTCGATCTCGACATCACCGGGATGACCTGCGCGTCGTGCGCGACGCGGGTCGAGCGGAAGCTGAACAAGCTGCCCGGGGTGGAGGCGACGGTCAACTTCGCCACCGAGAAGGCCCGCGTGCACTCGGAGGCCCCGGTGCCGGTGGAGGAGCTGATCGCGGCGGTCGAGCAGGCGGGGTACGGAGCGAGCCTCCCAGCCCCGCCTGTGCCCGACACGGCTGAGCAGACCATCCCGCGGGACGATGAGCTGGCGTCGCTGCGGCAGCGGCTGATCGTCTCGGCGGTGCTGGCGGTGCCGGTCGCGGTGCTGTCGATGATCCCCGCCCTGCAGTTCACCTACTGGCAGTGGCTCACGCTCACCCTGGCCGCGCCGGTGGTGGTGTGGGGGGCGTGGCCGTTCCACCGCGCCGCGGCGATCAATGCCCGGCACGGGGCGGCGACGATGGACACTCTGATCAGCGTCGGGGTGCTGGCCGCGTTCGGCTGGTCGCTGTACGCGCTGTTCTTCGGCGGTGCGGGGATGCCGGGAATGCGGATGAGCGTCACCTTCGTCGGCACCCCGCAGGCCGGTGGCCACGAGGTGTACCTGGAGGTCGCCGCGCTGGTGACCGTGTTCATCCTCCTCGGCCGCTACCTCGAGGTTCGTGCCAAGCGGCAGTCCGGCGAGGCCCTGCGCGCCCTGCTGGAGCTCGGCGCCAAGGACGCAGTGATCCTCCGCGAAGGCACTGAGCAGCGCGTCCCCGTCGCACAGCTCGTTCCGGGTGATGTCGTGGTGGTGCGGCCGGGTGAGAAGATCCCCGCCGACGGCCTCGTCACCGAGGGAATGTCCGCGGTGGACGAGTCGATGCTGACCGGCGAGTCCGTGCCGGTCGAAGTCGCCCCCGGCTCCCGCGTGGTCGGCGCGACTGTGAACACCGGCGGGCGCCTGCTCGTGCAGATCACCCGCGTCGGCGCCGACACCGAGCTGGCCCGGATGGCGCGGCTGGTCGAGGAGGCGCAGACCGGCAAGGCCCAGGTGCAGCGCCTCGCCGACCGGGTGTCGGCCGTCTTCGTCCCCATCGTCATCGCTCTCGCCCTGATCGCGTTCGCCGGGTGGCTGATCGCGGGGGCGCCCTTGGAGGTCGCCTTCACCGCCGCGGTGACCACCCTGATCATCGCCTGCCCGTGCGCGCTGGGGCTGGCGACGCCGACCGCTCTGCTGGTCGGCACCGGCCGCGGCGCCCAGCTGGGCATCCTCATCCGCGGACCCCAGGTGCTGGAGCAGACCCGCCGCATCGACACCGTCGTGCTCGACAAGACCGGCACCATCACGGCCGGCACCATGACCGTCACCGGCGTCCACCCCGCTCCCGGCACCGATGAGGCGGAGCTGATCCGGTTCGCCGCGGCGCTCGAGCACGGCTCCGAGCACCCCATCGGCCGCGCCATCACCGCCGCAGCCGACGGCCCGACGGATGCCGTGGAGTCATTCGCCGCCGAGGCCGGTCAAGGCGTGCAGGGCATCGTCGACGGCCGCATGGTCGCCGCCGGCCGCGCCACCTGGATCACCGGGCAATGGGCGATCGCGATCCCCGACGAGCTCGCCGCGACGATCACGGCCGACGAGGCCGCGGGCGCCACCGTGACCGTCGTGGCGTGGGACGGGCAGGCGCGCGGCGCGATCAGCGTCGCCGACACCATCAAGCCCACCAGCCGTGAGGCCATCGCCCGACTGCGCGGGCTCGGGCTGACCCCGATCCTGCTCACCGGCGACAACCCCGGCGCCGCCCGCACCATCGCCGACGACGCCGGCATCGAGGACGTCCGCGCCGGAGTCACCCCGCAGGGCAAACTCGACACCATCCGCGAGCTGCAGGCATCCGGACGGGTGGTCGCGATGGTCGGCGACGGCGTGAACGACGCCGCCGCCCTCGCCCAAGCGGACCTCGGCATCGCAATGGGCACCGGCACCGACGCGGCCATCACCGCCGCGGACCTGACCATCGTCTCCGGCGACCTGCTTCTGGTCCCGGACGCGATCCGGCTCGCCCGCCGCACCCTGGGCACCATCAAGGGCAACCTGTTCTGGGCGTTCGCGTACAACGTCGCCGCGATCCCGGTCGCGATGCTCGCCCTGCTCAACCCCATCCTCGCCGCCGCCGCGATGGCGTTCAGCAGCGTGTTCGTGGTCACCAACAGCCTCCGACTGCGCCGCTTCCGCCTCCTGCCCGCCCCGACGCCCAGCCGCGACACCACCCCCGTCCACGCCTGACACCCACGCAAGGAGACCGCCATGACGCACGACCACGAGCACCACACCGGCCACGAGCACGCCGCGCACGATCACGGATCCCACGAGCACCATCACCACGAGCCCCCGGCCGGAGCGACCAACCTCGTCACCTGCCCGGTCATGCCCGGCAACCAGGTCGACCCGGCATGGGCCGAGAAGCGCGGCCTGTTCCGCGACTACGAAGGCACGCGGTACTGGTTCTGCTGCCCCGAGTGCGGGCCGCTGTTTGACGCCGACCCCGCCCGCTACGCCAACGCCGCCTGACCCACGACGGCAGGGACAGGGGCGCGGGATGGATACAGCGGTCGGGCTGGTGCAGGCCTACCTGCGGGTGAACGGGTACTTCACCGTCGCCGAGTACCCGGTGCTGGACGCGACCGGTCCGGACGGGCCGCGCACCGTCACCGACCTGGACATCCTCGCGATCCGACTGCACCACATCCGCGGCGACGACCCCGACCCGGCCCTCGGCGCCCGCCCCGGGGCGCCGGACATGATCGTCGGCGAGGTCAAGGAGGGCGCCCCGAAGCTGAACCCCGCGATGCGCGACCCCGCGGTGCTGGAGGCCGCGTTCGCCCGGTTCGGCTGCTGCACCCCCGCCGACGCGCCCGCGCTCGTCCAGGAGCTGCTGACGGCCGGGCAGGTCCTCGCCCCGGAGGGCCACCTGATCCGCACGGTCGCGTTCGGCAACACCGCCCGCCCCAATCTGTCCCGCTCCTGGCACACCGTCCCGCTCGAGCACATCCTCGACTACCTCCGCGATCACCTCGCCCGCAACTGGGCCGTCGTCGGTCGCACCCAGATCAAGGACGACACCCTCGGGCTGCTGGCTCTGATGGAGAAGGCCCACCGCGCCGGAACGGGCCGCCGATGAGCCGGCTGCCGCGCGCCGGTCCCCATCCGGGACCATCGCCCCTGGCCAGGCATCGGTCGGGCGACCAGCCTGGGCAGGACCGCCGTGCGCCCGATCGGCGCCGGTGGGGATCCAGGCACACCAGGGTACGCTGGACGCGGGAAGGAGGTCGGCGGTGAACCACATCCGAACCCTGGTGCACGCCCCATCCGGGCTGCACCGGCTGCTGCTGACCTTCGCGACCGCGCTCCTGCTGATCGCCGGCCTGCTGGCCATGCACACCCTCACCGGCACGCTCACCAGCGGACACGCCGACACCCCCGCAGCGGCCTCCGAAGCCGCCCATGCCGCGCCTGCCTCTGACCTGGGCGGCATCGTCGCGACCGGGAGCATGCTCGAGGACACCATCGGGACAGGCCCCGAGGCTTCGGGCGGGCACTGTGAGGGCGACTGCGACGGCTCGGGCGGAATGCCGGACCATTCGATGCTGATGATGGCGTGCATGCTGGCGCTGTTGGCCGCCACCATCGTGCTGCTCGCCCCGGCGCTGCTGGCCCGCCTGCGCACCGCCCTCGCCCTGCTGCGCCTGCACGGGCGGAATGTGCTCACCGCGTTACCGCACCCCCGACCACCTTCCCTCATCGTCCTGTCGATCAGTCGAACCTGATTCCCCGCCCTCCCGTCACCGCTGTGCCGGGAGATGCTGCGCCGTGCCCGCATACGGCAGGGGAATCGACTCACCATTCGACCGACTAGACAAGGACACCCACCCGTGCGTTTCCGCATTCTCGCGCTGAGCACCGGCGCGCTCGCCGCTGCGCTCGTGCTCGCCGGCTGCGCCCCCACCGACGGATCCATGCCCGGGATGGACCACGGCCCCGGCGGCATGACCAGCAGCACCCCCGCCCCCTCCGGGCAGGCATCGTTCAACTCGGCTGACGAGATGTTCGTCACGATGATGATCCCGCACCACGAACAGGCCATCGAGATGGCCGATCAGATTCTGGCCAAGGACGGCATCGACGAGCGGGTCGTGACCCTCGCCGAGCAGATCAAAGCCGCCCAAGGCCCCGAGATCCAGACCATGAAGGGCTGGCTCGAGGACTGGGGAATCCCCTACGACGACTCCATGTCCGACATGGGCGGCATGGACCACGGCGACGGGATGATGTCCGACGACGACATGGCCGCCCTGGACGCCGCCACCGGGGTCGAGGCGACCCGGCTGTTCCTCGAGGGCATGATCGGCCACCACCAGGGCGCCGTCACGATGGCCCAGATGGTGCTGGACAACGGGGAGAACCCGGACGTGGCCGCGCTCGCCCAGCAGATCATCGACGGACAGACCGCCGAGATCACCACCATGCAGGACATCCTCGCCGCCCTCTGACCCGAACCCCTCGGGCGGCGCCGACCACCCCTGACCTGGCCCCGCCCGAGGCCCGGCGATCCGCCCGGCGCATCCGTCCTGACCGACAGCGTCGACCCGTCGAAAGGCCCGTCATGACTTCCCGGACTCTGGCCGCGTGCTTCGTGGGCATCATCCTCGCCCTGATCATCCTGTCCGCGGCGACCATTCTCTTCATCCAGGCGATCGCATGAGCAGCAACGCCACCACGATCACGGCCGCTGCCGTCGCCGCTGCTGCGGGCCTGCTGCTGAGCGGCTGCACCTCCACGCCGACCGCCACCTCGGCACCCGCCCCGGATACCGGTCTCGGTCATGTGCACGGCATCGTCGACCTCGGCGGGAGCACCGTGCTGCTGGGCGCCCACGCAGGCCTCTACACCCTCACCGACACCGGCGACCTCTCCGGCCCCCTGGGAGGCGCGGACTTCGACGCGATGGGCCTGACCGCCGACGGCGACGTCCTCTACGCCTCCGGGCACCCGGGACCGAACACCCCGGCGGAGCTCGGCGAGCACAACCTGGGACTCATCCGAAGCACCGACGCCGGGACCACCTGGGAGCCGGTCGCGTTCACCGGGCAGGAGGACTTCCACGTCCTCACCGCCGGAGACGGTGCGATCCACGGGATCGGGTCCAGCTCGATCACCATCCGCACCAGCACCGACGGCGGGACCACCTGGATCGACGGCGCCGAGCTCCCCGCCGCCGACCTGACCGTCACCACCGACGGCACCCTCTACGCCGCGACGCGGCAGGGCCTGCAGGAGAGCCGGGATGCGGGCGCCACCTTCGACCTCGTCGCGGATGCGCCGCCGCTCTACCTGGTGGAGGCGGACTCCACGGGCGGGCTGGTCGGCGTCGACACCGACGGCACCCTCTGGCGACTCACCGGCACCGGATCCTGGGACAGCGTCGGTGCCGCCACGGGCACCGTCCAGGCGCTCGGGAACGCAGATGGGGCGGTCGTGCTCGTCGACGACCGCGGCATCGTCTGGATCCACGGCACCGAGACCACCGTCGTCCTCCCGGGGGGGACCGCACAATGACCAATATCATCATGACCACATTCGGCGGTCTCGGCCGCGAACCTCGAGGAGACCGACCATGAGCACCGCACCGGCCCGCTGGGCATACCGCACCACCGCCGTCACCCCGGAACGACTGGAGGAGGTGGATGCGTGGTGGCGGGCGGCGAACTACCTGAGCATCGGGCAGATCTACCTGCTCGACAACCCGCTGCTGCGCGACCCGCTCACCGCGGAGCACATCAAGCCTCGACTACTGGGGCACTGGGGCACCACCCCGGGCCTGAACTTCCTGTACGCCCACCTCAACCGGGCGATCACCGACCGGGATCTGAACACCCTGTACGTGACCGGGCCGGGGCACGGCGGGCCGGGCATGGTCGCCAACGCCTACCTGGACGGCACCTACACGGAGCTGTACCCGCGGATCGACCGCACCGAGGAGGGGCTCAAGGCGCTGTTCCGGCAGTTCTCCTTCCCCGGCGGCATCCCCTCGCACGCGTCCCCGGACACGCCCGGGTCGATCAACGAGGGCGGCGAGCTCGGCTATTCCCTCGTCCACGCCTACGGCGCCGCGTTCGACAACCCGGACCTGCTGGTCGCGTGCGTGATCGGCGACGGGGAGGCCGAGACCGGGCCGCTGGCGACCGCGTGGCACGGCAACAAGTTCCTCAACCCAGCCGCGGACGGGGTGGTGCTACCGATTCTGCACCTGAACGGGTACAAGATCGCCAACCCGACGGTGTTGTCCCGCATCCCCGAGGACGAGCTGGTCGCGCTGCTGCGCGGCTACGGCCACGAGCCGTTCGTGGTCACCGTCGGCTTCGACGGCGAGGACCCGCGGGAGTCCCACGCCCGGTTCGCCGGCGTGCTGGACGAGGTGCTGGACCGGATCGCGGACATCAAGACCGCCGCGGCGGCCGGCACCCTGGAAGGCCGGCCGGCGTGGCCAGCGATCGTGCTGCGCAGCCCGAAAGGCTGGACCTGCCCGCCGGTGATCGACGGGCTCCCCGTGGAGGGCACCTGGCGGTCCCACCAGGTGCCGCTCGCCGAGGTCCGCGACACCCCCGAGCACCTGCAGCTCCTCCAGGACTGGCTGGCCTCCTACCGGCCCGACGAGCTCTTCGACGCCGACGGCGCCCCGTTCCCCGCCACGGTCGCCGCCGCCCCGGCCGGAGCGCGGCGGATGAGCGCTAACCCGGTCGCGAACGGCGGGCAGCTGACCGTCCCGCTGCGCCTGGGCGACTTCCGCGACCACGCCCACCCGGTCGACCCCGAGGCGCGAGGCACGGGAACGACGGAGGCGACCCGGATGCTCGGCGAATGGCTCGCCGACGTGATCCGGCACAACCCGGACAACTTCCGCATCTTCGGCCCCGACGAGACCGCCTCCAACCGGCTCGCCCCGCCCGTGTTCGAGGCCACCGGCAAGCAGTGGAACGCGACCGTGCTGCCGGTGGACGAGCATCTGGCGCCGACCGGGCGGGTGATGGAGGTGCTCAGCGAGCACCAGTGCCAGGGCTGGCTCGAAGGGTACGTCCTCACCGGCCGGCACGGCCTGTTCAACTGCTACGAGGCGTTCACGCACATCGTCGACTCGATGTTCAACCAGCACGCCAAATGGCTCGAAGCCGCCAGCGAGGTGCCCTGGCGGGAACCGGTGCCGAGCTTCAACTACCTGCTCTCCAGCCACGTCTGGCGGCAGGACCACAACGGGTTCAGCCACCAGGACCCCGGGTTCATCGACCTCGCCCTGAACAAGAGCCCCGACATCGTCCGCGTCTACCTCCCGTTCGACGCGAACACGCTGCTGTCCACCTACGACCACTGCCTGCGCTCCACCGGCTACATCAACGTCGTCGTCGCCGGAAAGCAGCCCGCCCCGCAGTGGCTCACCATGGACGAGGCGATCGAGCACTGCACCCGGGGCCTGGGCATCCTGCCCTGGGCCGGCACCGAGACCGAGGGCGCCGAGCCGGACGTGGTGCTCGCCGCCGCCGGCGACGTGCCCACCCTCGAGGTGCTCGCCGCGGCCGCGTTGCTGCGCGAGCACATCCCTGACCTGTCCGTGCGGGTCGTGAACGTGGTCGACCTGACCCGTCTGCAATCCGAGGACCAGCACCCGCACGGCCTGCCGGACCGGGAGTTCGACGCGATCTTCACCCCCGACAAGCCGGTGATCTTCGCCTACCACGGCTACCCGTGGCTGATCCACCGTCTCACCTACAAGCGCGCCGGGCACCAGAACCTGCACGTCCACGGCTTCGTGGAGAAGGGCACCACCACGACCCCGTTCGACATGGTCATGCTCAACGACCTCGACCGATACCGGCTCGCGATCGACGTCCTCGACCACGTCCCGGGCCTTGCCGCGACCCACGCGCAGCTGCGGCAGGAACTCGTCGACGCCCGCCTGCGCGCCCGCGCCCACACCCGCGAGCACGGCACCGACATCCCCGCCGTCGCCGACTGGCGCTGGCCCCACCCCGACACCGACCCGAACCGCCCCTCCACCGCGAAGGAAATCCGATGACCGACACCAAGACCGTGACCCTGCAGGTCAGCGGCATGATCCGCGCGACCTCCAAGAACGTCACCGAAGCCCACCTCGCCCGCCAGCCGGGCGTCCTGTCCGTCGACGCGAACCCGGTCTCCCAGACCGCGACCGTCACCTACGACCCGCAGACCACCTCGGTCGCGCACCTGCAGCAGTGGGTGATCGAATGCGGCTACCACTGCGCCGGGCAGTCCGTCCCGGACCACATCTGCGACCCCGCCCACGAACCCCACGAGCACGCCGACCACCACGACCACGCCGAGCACGATGCCCACGCCGAGCATGACGCGCACGACGGCTATCAGGAGCACGCCGAGCACGAGGGACGCGCGGTCTCTACCGGTCATGACACCCCGGCGGGGCACGAGCACCCGCACCCGGCAGCGGACCACGCTGACCACTCCGCAGTGGACGCCGGTGAGCATGCCGGTCACGCTCCGGCCACCGAGGGTGGGCACGATCACGGGGCTCAGCCGGCCGGCCGCAGCGCGCAGGATGTGATGGGCCACGGCGGGCATCACGGCGGCATGTCGATGGACGCGATGATCCGGGACATGCGCAACCGGTTCCTGGTCGCGTTGATCCTGTCGATCCCGATCACCTTGTGGTCCCCGATCGGCCGGGAGGTGCTCGGCTTCGAGGTGCCGGCCCCGTTCGGGCTGCGCGACGACGTGTTCATGCTGATCGTGTCGCTGCCGGTGATCTTCTACTCGGCCTGGATCTTCTTCGACGGCGCCTACCGAGCCCTACGGGCCCGCACCCTCGACATGATGGTGCTGGTCGCGGTCGGCGTCGGCGCCGGCTGGATCTACAGCCTGATCATCACCCTCACCGGCGGCGGCGAGGTCTTCTACGAGGCGGCGACCGTGCTGGCCACCTTCGTGCTCCTCGGCCACTGGGTCGAGATGCGCGCCAGGGGCGGCGCGAACGACGCCATCCGACGGCTGCTGGAGCTCGCTCCCGCCCGCGCGGTCGTCCTGCGCGACGGCGAGGAGGTCGAAATCCCCACCTCCGAGGTCGTCCCCGGGGACCTCATGCTCATCCGCCCCGGCGCGAAGGTCCCCACCGACGGCGTCGTCGAG
Source organism: Microbacterium sp. NPDC079356 (assembly GCF_049545465.1). Taxonomy (NCBI): domain Bacteria; kingdom Bacillati; phylum Actinomycetota; class Actinomycetes; order Micrococcales; family Microbacteriaceae; genus Microbacterium; species Microbacterium sp. NPDC079356. The sequence continues at coordinate 945,643 of NZ_JBMWDN010000001.1, forward strand.
GACGGCGAGTCCGAGATCGACGAGTCGATGGTCACTGGCGAGTCCATGCCGGTCGAGAAGGCGCCCGGCTCGGAGGTGATCGGCGCGACCGTGAATACCGTCGGCACCCTCCGGGTGCGCGCCACGAAGGTTGGCGCCGACACGGCGCTGGCGCAGATCGTGAACCTGGTGCAGGAGGCGCAGAACTCCAAGGCCCCTGGGCAGCGTCTCGCCGACCGGGCCGCGTTCTGGCTCGTCCTGCTCGCCCTCGTCGGAGGCACTCTGACCTTCCTGGTGTGGTTCCTCGCCGGGGCGGATGTGCCGATGGCGATCCTGTTCGCGATCACCGTCGTCGTCATCACCTGCCCCGACGCCCTCGGGCTCGCCACCCCGACCGCGATCATGGTCGGCACCGGCCTGGGCGCCAAGCGTGGTGTCCTGTTCAAGAACGCCACCGGCATCGAGACCGCCGCGCACATCGACACCGTCGTGCTGGACAAGACCGGCACTCTCACCAAGGGCGAGCCCGAGGTCACCGACTACATCCCCATCGGCATGGACGACCTCGAGCTACTCGCCCTCGCCGCCGCGCTCGAGCGGGAGTCGGAGCACCCGCTGGCCAAGGCGATCGTCACCTACGCCGAGAGCCGGAACATCCCGCGTCGCACCGCGTCCGCGTTCCGCAACGTCACCGGGCAGGGCGCGATCGCCACCGTCGACGGAAGGCAGGTGGTGCTCGGCAACGCCCGGCTGATGGCCGCGCAGGGCATCGACACCGGCCCGGTCGTCTCGCAGCAGCAGGCCCTCGCAGACGGCGGCCGCACCGCGATCATGTTCGCCGTCGACGGGCAGATCGCCGGCGTGATCGCCCTCGCCGACGCCCCCCGCGACACCGCGAAAGCCGCGATCGACGCACTCCACGAGCAGGGCATCGAGGTGGCGATGCTCACCGGCGACAACAAGCCCACCGCCGAGCGCATCGCCTCGCTGCTGGGCATCGACACCGTGATCGCCGACGTGCTCCCCGAGGACAAGTCCGCCAAAATCGCCGAGCTCCAGGCATCCGGCAAGAAGGTCGCGATGGTCGGCGACGGCGTCAACGACGCCCCCGCCCTCGCCCAGGCGGACCTCGGCATCGCGATCGGCGCCGGCACCGACGTCGCCATCGAGACCGCAGACGTCGTCCTGATGCGCTCCGACCCGCTCGATGTTGCGATCGCGCTGAAGATCGGGAAGGGCACGCTGCGGAAGATGCGGCAGAACCTCGGCTGGGCCATCGGCTACAACGCCGCCGCCCTCCCCATCGCCGCCGGCGTGTTCTACCCCGCGTTCGGGATCATGCTCACCCCCGAGATCGCCGCCATCAGCATGTCCGGCTCCAGCGTGATCGTCGCCGTCAACGCGCTCCTGCTCAAGCGGCTCCGGCTGCCCGCCCAGCAGGCCCCCGCGGCCCCGGCAGAGGCGAGCAGCCTCGCCCCGGCGTCGACGCCCGGCGGCGCCTCATGACCGGACGCGAGGCGCCGCGATGACTCCGCGGTCGGCAGAGCACGGGACTCACCACCTCGATGCCGTCTACGACGCGGTGCTGTTCGATATGGACGGCGTGGTCACGAACACCGCCGCGATCCATGCCGCCGCGTGGAAGCAGCTGTTCGACGAGGTGCTGCGAGACCCGCGTGTGCAGGTGGACGACCCCGAGACGACCTTCGACCCGGCCGCCGACTACCGCCGCTATGTGGACGGGCGAACCCGCGAGGACGGGGTATCGGCGTACCTGACGACCCGTGGGATCGCCCTGGACGCCGGAGATCCCGACGACCCACCAACGGCGTGGACGATCGCGGGGCTCGCGGCGCGCAAGAACGAGCTGTTCCTGGCGGAGCTGGGCACCCGTGGGCTGCGCGTCTATCCGGGCACCGCGGCGCTGCTGCATCGCCTGCGGGACGCGGCCGTGCCGGTCGGGCTGGTCACCGCGAGCCGGAACGCGCAGCAGATGCTCGCCGCCGCAGGACTGGCCGGCTGCTTCGACACCGTGGTGGACGGCCGGATCGCGCTCACGCATCACCTGAAAGGCAAGCCGGATCCCGCCATGTTCGTCGAGGCGGCCCGGCGACTGGGTGTCGCCGCGGCCCGCACCGCGGTCGTCGAGGACTCGGTCGCCGGCGTAGCGGCCGCGAGGCGCGGAGGCTTCGGCTTCGTCGTCGGCATCGACCGCGCCGGAGCGCGGGAGCAGCTCGAGGCCGCGGGCGCCGACCTCGTCCTGGCCGATGTCGCCGAGCTCGACCTGGGCGTCTCCACCACGGATCCGTGGCAGCTGGTCTACGACGGCTTCGACCCCGCGCACGAAGGGCACCGGGAGGCGCTCACCGCGCTGGGGAACGGCTACCTGGCCACCCGTGGCGCCCGGCCCGAGCACCACGACGACGGCATCCACTATCCCGGCACCTACCTCGCCGGCGTGTACAACCGACTGGCGAGCACCATCCACGGGCGCGAGCTCGAGGAGGAGCATCTCGTCAACACGCCCAACTGGCTTCCGGTGGACCTCCGCATCGGAGACGGGCCGTGGCTGTCCACCGGCCAGGTCGTGACGCACAGCGAACGACGCGAGCTCGACCTGCGCCGCGGCCTGGTCGTCCGCCGCGCGGTCCTCACCGCTCCGAACGGGGATCGACTCGACTTCGTGCAGACGACGTTCACCTCCCTGGACGAACCTCACCTTGCCGTGCTGGAAACCACGCTCACCGCCCCCGACTGGAGCGGCACGGTCACCCTTCGCGCCGGGATCGACGCCGGCGTGCGCAACAGCAACGTGGCCGCGTACCTCGGATCGGACGCCACCCACCTCACGCAGCCGACGTTCCGCCACGTCGGCGACACCACCCTCTGCGAGGTGCGGACCCGACAGAGCCGGGTCCACATCGCCACCGCCGTCCGCACGACCCTCACCGGAACCGACAGCGCGACCGATCACCGCATCGACACGCCATCGCAGCCCACCCGGGAGCTGCGCATCCCTCTGGAGCAGGGTCGACCGGTCACCCTCACCAAGACGGCCGCGATCTACACCTCCCACGATCGGGCCATCAGCGAGCCGGGTGGTGCCGCCCTGACCCTGCTCACCGAACGCGGTGGCGACGTCGAGGCGCTGCGGGAACGCCACGCGGCGGCGTGGCGGCGACTCTGGGAACGCTTCGCGGTCACCCTGGACGCCGACACGCACAGCCGACTCATCCTGAACCTGCACGTCTTCCACCTGCTCCAGACCCTCTCGCCGCACACCGTCGAGCTCGACGCCGGGGTGCCCGCCCGCGGCCTGCACGGCGAGGGGTATCGGGGGCACGTCTTCTGGGACGAGGTGTTCGTCCTGCCCGTGATCGCTCTGCGCACGCCCGAGATCAGCCGGGCGCTGATCGACTACCGCTGGCGGCGACTGGACGCCGCCCGCGCCGCGGCGACCGCCGCCGGACTCCGCGGAGCCCTCTTCCCCTGGCAGAGCGGCAGCGACGGTCGCGAGGAGACGCCCGAGGCGCTCTACAACCCGCGCTCCGGTCGGTGGATGCCGGACAACTCCCACCGTCAACGCCACGTCGGCCTCGCCATCGCCTACAACGCCTGGCAGCACTACCAGGCCACCGGCGACCTCGAGTGGCTCGCCGAACGCGGCGGCGAGCTCATCATCGAGGTCACCCGCCTGTTCGCCTCGCTCGCCGAGCACGACACTGCCACCGACCGCTTCCACATCGCCGGGGTGATGGGACCCGACGAGTTCCACGACGGCGCCCCGGACGCTCCCGGCAGCGGCCTGCGCGACAACACGTACACCAACGTCCTCGCCTCGTGGGTCGCCACGCGAGCGGCCCGGACACTCGCCCTGCTCCACGGGCACCGCGGCGAGGGCCTCCGCGACCGGCTCCGCGTCACCGACGAGGAGATCGCGGGATGGGCCCGGCTCAGCACACGACTGGCGGTGGGGTTCCACCGCGACGGCATCCTCACCCAGTTCGACGGCTACGAGAGCCTGCAGGAGCTGGACTGGGACCACTACCGCGAGGAGTACGGGAACATCGGCCGGCTCGATCTCATCCTCGAGTCCGAGAACGACAGCACCAACCGGTACAAGCTCGCCAAGCAGCCCGACGTCGTCATGCTGGTCTACCTGCTCGGTCACGACGGGCTCCGGGCGCAACTCGCCACGCTCGGCTACCCGTTCTCCGAGCAGGACCTGACCCGCACGGTCGAGTACTACCTCGCCCGCACCGCCAACGGGTCGACGCTCAGCCGAGTCGTGAACGCCTCCGTCCTGGCCGGCATCGACCCGTCCCGCTCCTGGATCGCGTTCCGCGAGGCGCTGATCGCCGATCTCGACGACTCCCAGGGCGGCACCACCCGCGAAGGGATCCACCTCGGCGCGATGGCCGGCACCATCGACCTACCCGTCCGCTCCTTCGCCGGCATGGCCCTCGGTGACGACGAGCTCGTCTTCGCCCCCCAACTGCCGCCGAACCTCACCCGGGTCGGGTTCCAGATCCGATACCGCGGCCACCTCGTCGACGTGATGCTCCGTGACCGCAGCCTGGAGCTTCGCGTGCACGCCGGCTCAGCACCCGCGATCCACGTGCGCGTCGGCGCGGTCGCCGTGCCGCTCTCGGCCGGACAGACCAAGACGTTCGCGATCGGCCCGGGCACCTCGGCCCGCGACGCGACCAACCGCGAAGGAGGCCTCGACTGATGAGCACGCATCGGAGCCGGTATCGGCGCATCGCCACCATCCTCGAGCACCACGGACTCGGGCTCGGCCTCGGGCTGCTCGGACTGGAGAAGTGGATTCCCTTCAACAAAGGCGTTCTCGGGCATGCGCGCCGGGACGAGCCCTACACCAGTCCGGAACACCTCCGACTCGCCCTCGAGGAGCTCGGACCGACCTTCATCAAACTCGGCCAGCTGCTGTCCACCCGCAACGACCTGCTGCCCGCCGCTTACCTCGCCGAGTTGGTCAAGCTTCAGGACGCCGCGCCGCCCGAGGCCTGGGAGCCGATGAAGGCGGTGATCCGCGAGGAGCTCGGCGCGGACCCCGAACAGCTCTTCGCACAGTTCGACCCGCAACCGCTGGCCGCCGCGTCGATCGGGCAGGCATACGCCGCGACCCTTCACGACGGCACCCAGGTCGTCGTGAAGGTCCGCCGACCCGGCGCGGTCGCCCAGATCCACGAAGACCTGGAGATCCTGCAGAACCTCGCCGAGCGCGCCGACAAGCGGTGGGATGCCGCCCGCCAGTACAACCTGCCGGGCATCGTCGAGGAGTTCTCCCGCACGCTGCGCGCCGAGCTCGACTATCTGCAGGAGGGCCGGAACGCGGAGCGGTTCGCCGCCGACTTCGCCGACTCACCCGACGTCGCCGTCCCTCAGGTGTTCTGGGAGACGACCACGTCACGCGTGCTGACCCTGGAACGGATGCACGGCATCCGAGTCGACGACCTGCCCGCCCTGGACGCGGCCGGCATCGACCGGAACCAGCTGGCCAGGCGAGGCGCAGACCTCATCCTCACCATGGTGTTCGAGAACCGCTTCTTCCACGCCGACCCGCACCCGGGCAACCTGTTCATCCAAACCGACGGATCCATCGCCCTCATCGACTTCGGCATGGTCGGCCAACTCGACGAAGAGGTCACCGAGCAGCTCTCCGACGTGCTGCTCGCCTTCACCCGCGGAGACTCCAACGCGCTCGCCACCGCCCTGCTCGCGCTCTCGATCACCAAGAACACCTCCGACCGCGGCGAGCTCGGCCGCTCCCTGGGCGTCTTCGTGTCGCGGTATCTCGGACGCCCCCTGTCCGACATTAACCTCAGCCACCTGCTCGGAGAGCTGCTCGCCCTGCTGCGACACCACCACCTCCAGCTGCCGCAGCAGACCGCTCTGCTGTTCAAGGTCCTGATGATGGGCGAGGCACTGGCGGCACGGCTCGACCCCGAGTTCGAGATGCTGCAGGCGCTCACCCCCTTCTCGGAGCGGATCGTGCAGCGACAGTTCTCCCTCCCCGCCCTGGCGAAACGCTGGGCACAGGCATCCGCGGATGCCGGAGCACTGCTGCTCGAGCTGCCCGGAACACTCAAGCAGCTCCGGCGGGTGCTGGAGAACGGCGGCCTCGAGGTGCACCTGCGCGCGGCCGAACTGGAACCGCTCGTGGGACGGGCTGAACGGATCGGCAATCGCCTGATCGCCGGCATGATCACCGCCGCCCTGATCAACGGCATCGGCGAACTCATCAGCGGGAACACGAGATGGCGCTCGCGGGAAGGTGTCATGATCGGCGCCGGCGCGAGCGTGGTCGCCGCACTCGGCGGCTACCTGCTCTGGACCACGCGGCGACGGCGATGACCGCCGCGGCTCCCATCCCTCATCAGAAAGGCACGCACATGAACACCATTCGAGTCGGCGTCAACGGCTACGGCGTCATCGGCAAGCGCGTCGCCGACGCGGTCCTGCTGCAGTCGGACATGGACCTGGTCGGCGTCGCGGACATCGCCACCGACTGGCGGATCAAGTCCGCAGCGAACCGCCTGCCCGTGTTCGCCTCCACCATCGAGGCGCAGCAGGCCATGCGGGGCGCCGACGTGCCCGCACAGGGAGTGCTCGACGACCTTCTCGCGCAGTGCGACGTCGTCGTCGACACCACCCCCAAGCATGTGGCAGCGGGAAACCTGGAGCGCTACCGCGCCCTCGGCGTCAAGGCAGTGCTCCAAGGCGGCGAGTCCCACTCCACCACCGGCCACTCCTTCGTCGCCCAAGCCAACTACGCCAGCGCCATCGGCAGGGACAGCACCCGGGTGGTCTCCTGCAACACCACCAGCATCGTGCGGATCCTCGGCGCGCTGGATGCGGCCGGACTCCTGCTGCGCGCCCGTGGGGTGCTCATCCGCCGCGCCACCGACCCGTGGGAATCGCACCTCGGCGGGATCATGAACACGATGGTCCCAGAACCGACCATCCCCTCTCATCAGGGCCCCGACGCACAGACCGTGCTCCCCGGACTCGATGTCGTCACCATCGCCGCCAAAGGCGCCCACACGCAGACCCACAGCCACTACTGGACGCTACAACTGACCCGGGAGGCGACCCGCGACGAGGTGCTGGACGCCCTGCACGCCGCGCCCCGCATCGCGTTCATCCGGATGTCCGATGGCCTGGTCGCCCTCAACTCCACCGTCGAGCTGATGCGCGATCTCGGCCGCCCCCGGGGAGACATGTGGGAGGTCGCCGTGTGGGAGGACCTGGTCACCGTGAACGGCAGCGAGGCCTACCTCGCCTACCAGGTCTACAACGAGGCCATCGTCGTGCCCGAGACGATCGACGCGATCCGCGCGCTGACGGGCACCGTCCCCGACGCCGCGACCTCGATCCGCCTCACCGACGAGAGCCTCGGCATGCGCCAGGACTTCCTCACACCGGCGGAGGAGCCCGACCATGACCGGTGACCACCAACCGCCCGCCGACCATCCCGGCGAAGGCGACCCGCGGCGACGGATGCCTGTGACGGCGTGGCTGATCATCGGGATCTCCGTGCTCGGGATCGCGATCTACCTGTTCATCGACCACCTTCCCCACGTCGTCGCAGTGCTGCCCTACGTCGCGATCATCGGCATGGCCGCCATGCACCTGTTCGGCCACCGCCACCACACCGGCGCCCACGACTCGAATCATCGACGCCACGGGGGCGACAGCGGGACCGACACGCGAGAGTCGTCGTGAACACCGTCGTCCGCCCCCTCGCGGACGCCAGCCGGCACGGGCACCCCCGACCGCTGCGGATGCTGTGGGTCACGCTCGCCTGGGGGTCGTGCTTCGTCGCGATCACCGTCGGCCTGCAAGACGCCCCGCCGCTGTGGCTCGCGGCACTGAGAGCCCTCATCGCCGGGGTCGCGCTCGCAACCGTCGCCGGCATCCAGCGGGCACCTGTTCCTCGCGACCCGAAGACATGGGCACTGATCGGCTGCCTCGGACTGGTGAACATCGCCCTGGCATTCGCGACGATGTTCGTCGCCGCGACCGGACTGTCGACCGGGATCGCCTCGGTGCTCGCCAACGCGCAGCCAATCCTGATCCTGCTGCCCGCGTGGTGGCTCTACCGCGAGCGTCCCACCCCCGCCGCGATCGCCGCGATCGGCCTGGGCTTCACCGGCCTACTCATCATCGTCCTTCCCTCCGGGCTCGGCACCGGAGCTTGGCTCTCACTGACCTCCGCCGCCGCGATCACCGCCGGCACCCTTATCGGCCGGATCGTGCACGCAGACGTCCGAGTCGTGGCGGCAGCTCAGCTGCTCATCGGAGGTGCGATCCTCGCCGGCACCGCAGCCGTCACAGAAGGGCCGCCCACGATCGACTGGAACATCCGGTTCATCCTCACCCTGCTGTTCCTATCACTGGTCGGCACCGCCGCCACCACGGTCGCCTGGTTCACCGAGATCGGACGTGCCCGGCTCGACCTCCTCGCCGCGTGGACGCTGCTCGTGCCGGTCTTCGGGATCCTGCTGTCGCTGCTGATCCTGCGCGAGGACCCGGGTCTGTGGGGCTGGATCGGGACCGTGATCGTGCTGATCGCAATGGCGTTGCTCGCCATCGGATCCAGGCGCTCAGAGCCCTCGGCCGTCACGGCAACCGGCAATCGTGCCCCACGAGCCTCCGCCGATCATGCGACGTCCGACCCGGACGGCCTCCCTGACGAAAACCACGGCCCGCGCTCCCGGCCGGAAAGGAAACAACGATGAACCCGTCGCCCGCCCCACGCCCCCGCTTCCTCCTAACTCGGCGAGGGTTCCTCGGCGTCAGCATTGGCGCCGTCGCGACGGTCGCGCTGGCATCCTGCGCGCCGGCGGCGAACTGGGTGCAGCCCGACGGCGCCCAGGTCCAAGGCGCCGAGCGGCGCCGCGGCGGCACCGGGAAGGTCACGACCGCGACCCTCACCGCCGCCCCGACCGTGCTGGACCTAGCCGGGGCGACCGCGCCGACCTGGGCGTTCGGGTCTGTTCCGGCGCCCGTGATCCGTCTCGGCGCCGGAGACACTCTGAAGGCCACCGTCCGGAACCAGCTCGAGGCGGACACCTCCGTGCACTGGCACGGGCTCGCGCTGCGCAACGACATGGACGGCGTCCCGCCGGTCACCCAGCAGCCCATCAAGGCCGGGGCCAGTTTCGACTACGAGTTCATCGCGCCCGATCCCGGCACCTACTGGTTCCACCCCCACGTCGGGGTGCAGCTGGACCGTGGCCTGTACGGGGCGCTGATCGTCGAGGACCCCGCCGAGCCCGGCGGGTACGAGGACGAGTGGGTCATCATCCTCGACGACTGGCTCGACGGCGTCACCGCCACCCCCGACGACGTCCTTGACGAACTGTCCGCCGGGATGGGCGACATGGGCGGGATGGGCGACATGTTCATGCGGATGGGCAACACCCTCATGGGCGCCACCTCCGACCTGCTCGGCGGCGACGCCGGCGACGTCTACTATCCCCTCTACCTCGTCAACGGGAAGCCCCCCGCCGACCCGACCCAGTTCACCGGGCGGGCCGGCGAGAAGGTGCGGCTGCGGATCATCAACGCCGGCAGCGACACCGCGTTCCGCCTCGCCATCGGCGGTCACACGCTCACCATCACCCATACCGACGGATTCCCCGTGGAACCGGTCGAAGTCGACAGCATCCTCATCGGCATGGGCGAACGCTACGACGCGATCATTACCCTGGATGACGGCGCGTTCCCCCTCATCGCTCAGGCCGAGGGCAAACGCGATCGCGGTTTCGCCGTCATCCGCACCGGCAGCGCCGCGGCAGCACCGACGGCCGATGTGAGCATCCCGGAGCTCACTAGCAGCCGGATCGGGACCGCACAGCTGCTGACGTCAGATAGCAGCGTTGCGCTGTCCTCACGGCAGCCTGATCGGACCGTGGCGATCACTCTCACCGGAGGTATGGCCGAATACGACTGGGGCATCGACGGGCGACGGTTCGATATGAATCAGCCCCTCGACGGCGCGCACGAGATCCGCGAAGGCGAACGCGTCCGGTTCACGATCACTAATGACACCGAGATGTGGCACCCATTCCATCTACACGGTCACACCTACCAGCATGAAGGTGGCGGCCCGCGGAAAGACACGTCGATCATCCTGCCCAAGCAGACCCTCACCGTCGACTTCGACGCTGACAACCCAGGTCTCTGGGTCGCCCACTGCCACAACATCTACCACGCCGAAACCGGCATGACCACTGTCATCGGCTATCGGGCGTGACCACGGCGCAACCTTCCGGAGGCCACGGAACTGGTCGTGTCGATGAACGCGTGACGGCGCCATTGATCGGACGGGATGCGGTCCCACCCCTGCGGGATCGTGACGATACCGGCCGCGGCTACGTTATTGGCCGGCCGGCCGGTCCGCCGTTGTCGGCGGTGGAGAGCGTGCGCGCCGAACGCATCCACCGCGCCGTGTTTGGGCACGCCAAGATCGTCCACGTCCTTGAACCGTCCCCGTTCTGATGCCGTTTCCTTTCGAGTCTGGAAGGAAGATGTTGATCATGCCGAAGAGGATTCCGGAGGAGACGAAGCAGCGT
>NZ_JBMWDN010000002.1:0-800689 GCF_049545465.1 Microbacterium sp. NPDC079356
TCGACGGTCGAGGACCCGACGCGTTTGCGGCGACGCCGCTGCGGGACGCGCAGTCCCTCCTCGCGCCACAGCCGTTGGATCTTCTTGTGGTTCACGCCCCAGCCCTCGGCTCGGGCGTCGTGATACGCCCGCCGATACCCGTAGCGGGGATGGTCCTTCGCCCAGGCGCGCAGCCAGTCCCGCAGCGCCATGTCCGGATCGTCGGTGGTTTCGCCCTTGAGCGGGCGCCGGTATGCGGAGCGTGAGAGCCCGGCCAGGCGGCACGCCATCCGTTCGCTCACCTGCAGTGTCCTGAGCAGGTGCGAGACGGCGGCGCGACGTCTGCCCGGGCCTAGAAGTTTCCCTCAGCCAACTCCTTCAGCGCCGCCTTCTCCAGCTCCGCTTCGGCGAGTAGCCGCTTGAGGGTGGCGTTCTGCTTCTCCAGCTCCTTCAGGCGCTTCGCGTCGTCGGCCTTGAGCCCGCCGAACTGGTTCCGCCACCGGTAGTACGTCTGCTCGGACACCCCGAGCTCCCGACACACCGCCGCGACATCCTGCCCGTCGGCGAGCATCCTGTCGGCCTGCCCGAGCTTACGGACGACCTGCTCCGGGGTGTGACGCTTCCTGCTGTTCGACATGATCTGACCAGTCTCCCTGCCCGCGACTCCGGGCGACAGGACGACTCTCAGAACCACCGGACCTACGAAACGGGGTCAGCCCATCTCCACCGCGGATCAGGACCTCACATCGCAGCGAGACGCGCTGCTGCGACTCGGAGTCCTCGATCGAAACATCTACGTCGATCATGGGCTGACCGGCACCAACCGGGCCCGGCCCGGGCTGCGCGAGGCACTCGCAGCGATTCGAGAAGCCGACACACTCGTCGTGACGAAACTCGATCGGCTCGCCCGTTCGCTGAAGGACGCGCGCGACATCGCCGACGAACTCACAACGAAGGGTGTCGCGCTCAGTCTCGGAGGGAGCAGGTACGACCCCACCGACCCGGTGGGGCGACTGCTCTTCAATGTGCTCGCGATGGTCGCAGAGTTCGAGCGCGACCTCATCAGCATGCGCACAAAGGAGGGGATGGCGGTGGCGCGCGCGAAGGGTCACCTGAGAGGCCGACAGCCGAAGCTCTCGACAACGCAGCGGAAGCTGTTGTTCGACGTCCAGGACCGGGGCGAGTACACGCAGACGGAGATCGCCGAGTTGTTCAACGTGTCCCGTGCGACCGTCTATCGCGAATTGCAGCGCCGCCGAGCGGCGTTCCTAGCTACCTGTGAGGCGCACATCTACTGAGCCGCTCGCATCCCAGTTGGGACAGCGCCGCGACAACGGGCTGTCAGCCGCCGGGCCGGAGGACGGCCCAACCCGCGTTCAGCCCGTCCGCGAAAATCTTGAGTTGCACGAGGGTGTCCGCGTCGTAGGCGATGCCCTCGATCCGGCCGGGCGCGGCGCAGTCCTGTGCGACGGACGTCGGTCCCACGGGATTGGCCGGCTCCTCGCCCGCGGCGGGCGCTGGGGCCCATTCGAGCGTCACCCGAGCGGTCGACGGACTGCAGTCGAAGTCGATCACGTACCGCTCCCCCGTCACCACGACACCCGAGACGGCCGCCTCGCCTTCCGAGATGCCACCGGCCCCCTCAGCGACGAAGGTGATCCGCGAGAACTCGTCGTCAGCGACGCCGGGCACGGCGTAGTCGCCAAGGCCCGCCACGGCCATTCAGCACCACGATCGCCTGACCCCCGACCCCGCGGGACGGGGCCGGGGTGCACGCGCCGGCTTACTTCATGCGCCCGAACGTGGCGTCGATGTCGGCCATCTCCATCGCCGCGGTCGCCTCGATCAGCGCGCGGAGATCCTTGTCCGCGCCCGGCGAGAACTCCTCGGGCCGTTCGGGCGAGATGGTCATCGGCGATCCGACGGGTGCCTGCTCACTGGCATCCAACTCGGTGCCGTCGTTCGACGGCGAGGCGCCCTGGAAGATACGGCCGGCCTCGGACTGGTTGCCGAGATCGAACGAGTACTGCTTGCTCTGCAGGCCCATGTCGACGAGCTTCTTCACCTCGGGGAACTGCTCGGCGTTCGTCTTCGGGATCGGCAGCGCGGTGCGCCAGCTCACCCCGAGCGTCTCGAGCGCCTTCGCGTACGCGTTCTCGTGCGCCTGGTCACGGACGATGAGGTACGAGATCGTGCTGCGGGCCATCTTGTTGTCGGTCATCTCGTACAGGCGGCACTTCTGTAGCCGGCCCGTCGACTCGAGCATGAGGTTGTAGAGCAGGTCGAGCACGAGGTTGCCCGAGTTGTAGACGTAGCTGCCCATCCATGGGTTGCCCGCCGCATCCACCGGCAGCGCACCCTGCGCGCCGACGAGGTAGTGGTGGATGTTGCTGTGGTCGACGGCGATGCTCAGCGGCGTCGCACCGCCGGCACCCGGCTCGTCCACGGGGTCGGTCGGCTTGCCCTTGTACCGCGGCGATCCGTCGAGCAGGCGCGAGATCGTCGTGCCGATGAGCTCGACGTGGCTGATCTCCTCGGTCCCGATGCCCTGGATGAGGTCCTTGAACGGCTTGCCCGAGGGCCCGCGGAAGTTGATGCTCTGGAAGAGGTACTGCATCATCGTGCGCATCTCGCCGAACTGGCCGCCGAGACCCTCCTGCAGTGCGTTCGCGGCAGCGGGATCCGGCTCGTCCTGCGCGATCTCGTTGATGAACTCTTGAACCCCTCGCCAAGCGGAGCCACAGCGCGTACCCTCCCGTATCAGCCCCGCGCCTCCCCCTCGATGCGCTCGTGCGTCGCGCGGACGAACGCCGCGTAGCCCCCCGCGGTCCGGCCCCAGAAGCGGCCGGAGGTAGTCACCTCGGTCTCATCCGTCGCGTGCACCCGCGCGCCAACAGTGCGAGCGGCGCGGACCAGCTCGACATCCTCGTGCTGGTCGAGGTCGGCGAACTCCCCCGCCGCGATGTAGACGTCCGCCCGCAGCCCCAGGTTCGCGCCGTGCACGTTGCCGGCGGGACGACCCCGCGGGTGGGTCGCGAGCCAGTGCGCAGCGTGCTCGACGGTGAGGTCGGCGAAGTCGGGACGGACCGTGCCCAGGACGACATCGGTCCCCGCTGCCCGCAAGTCGAGCTGATGGCTGAGCCACGCGACCGGCACCGTCGAGTCACCGTCGGTCGTGGCGATCCAGGTGGCGCCCAGCGGCACGTCCCGCAGTGCTGCGAGCGCGGCGGCGACGCCGAGCCGCCGCGCGGTGCCCACGTTCCGTGCGTCGATGTGCAGCGTCTGCACGGGCCACGACGCCGCGATCTGCTCGGACGCGTCCGTGCAGGCATCCAGGACGACGACGGTCACGACTCGCACGTCCGGATGCGTCCGGCGGGTGTGCGCGATCGCTGCGTCGAGCGCCGCGAGACAGCCACCCAGCAGGGCGGCCTCGTTGTGCACCGGGACCACGATCGCGACGGCGGCGACGGCATCCGACTCCGCCGCTGTCACGCGATGAGCCCGGTCTCGGCAGCGACCGACCGCGCGCCCGCCAGCCCGTAGACCTCGAGCACGTAGTCCTCCTCCTCGTGCACCACCAATCGGACGAGGCCGTCCGCGGCCCGGAGCGCCGCGTGGACGTCGTCTCCCGACAGCGGGTACTCCTCGACGGGATGCCGCCAGTGGCACGCGAGCAGCTGCCCGTCGCGCGTGAGGGCGGCCCGCATCCGCTCGACCCCGTCGGCCAGGTCGGCTGCGCCCCAGTAGTAGCCGGCCTCGGACAGGACGATGAGGTCGAACGAGCCCTGGGGCCACTCACCCGGCAGCGCGCGGCGCTCGAGGCGCACATCCGCCCCCTCACCGATGCGGCGACGCGCGGTCTCGAGCGGCGCCTCGGCGATGTCGATGGCGAGCACAGCGTCGCACCGCTCGGCCAGCAGCTGGGTCAGCGCGCCGGTCGAGCACCCCAGCTCGAGCGCGCGGCCGTACCGGGGTCGCGGTAAGCACGCCATCGTGACCGCACGCTTCCGCTGCTCGTACCACCGCGATTCGAACCCCCACGGGTCGTCGCCGTTGCGACGGTAGAACGCGTCGAAGTAGGTCTCGTCCAGGCTGCCGCGCTCACTTGCGGGCCGGATGAAGACCTCGAACGGACGGTCGAAGTGCGCCTGCATCCGTTCGTGCAGCATCACTTCGTCGCCCGGCGCGTCGGACAGCGGCTCGATCTGGCTGCGGTGGCGATGCAAGGCGTGCCGCTTCGCGTCGACGGTCGCATCATCGAGTGAAAGGACCTCGATCTCGTCCCACGGCACATCGTCGGGCGTGCCCCAGTGCCACAGCCAGATCGGGTACCACCGGTACGGGATGCCCCGCTCGGCGCACACCTCGGCCGTCACCTCGCCGACCACGCGGTGATCGCGATGCCCATCGCCGGTCCATGGCGCGACGACGAGACATGAGCCCGCGTCGGCGACGGTCTCGCGGAGCGCCGTGGCGATAGGGGTGCGGTGACCGTCGGTCCCACCGTCGGGGATGCCGAGGAACCGCAGCTCGGTTGACGGCGCCAGCTGCGCGAGCGCGTCGGCCGCCTCGCGGCGGCGCAGCGCGCCGAGCTCGACGGGTGTCGCGGACGGCGAGTCGGGGTGCGACCCCTCCCCGTCCGTGACGACGAGCACGGTCGCCCTCGCCCCGCGGCGAGCGGCGGCGGCCATCAGCCCTGCCGCTCCGAGGGTCTCGTCATCGGGGTGCGCTGCAACGACGACGAGGTGATCGAACTCGACGTCGAGGCTCGCGGGGTTCCGCCCGGCGAAGGTCTCGGCCCACACGTCCTCGCCCGTCCCGGGGTCGAGGTGGCTGAAGCTCACCATGCGCCGCGACCCTGACCGAGGTCGGCGCCGATCCGAGCGAGGTCCCGCTCGCCGTGGTGCTGGCGGAGGTAGATCCCCAAATCCGCGACCCGACGCGCGTGCGCGTCGTCGGCGACCAGCGGCAACGGTCCGAGCGCACGGGCTGACTCGGCGAGCGTGGTCTCGACGGCGCCCGCCACGATGGCCCGCACGCGGGCGGCCAGGATGCCGGGGTCGGGAGCACGGTCGGATGCGGCGGGCGCGGCATCCATCTGGTCCGCAGCCGACCGCAGCGCGAGCCGCGCCGCCCACAACGCCGTGTCCACGCGACCGAGATGCAGACGCGACAGCTGGTCGGCGCCGTCGCGCTGCGCCGCTGCGAGGAGCGCCGCGCGGAGCGGCAGCGCACCGCCCCACCAGCACGCGGCTACCCCGACCCCGCCGGCCACGAACCCCGGCCGCCTGAGGTACCAGCCGGGCTCGCCGACCGGCACGGCCGGCGCCGACGCGAAGTCCACCGGAGCGCTCACGACCTGGCGCAGCCCGCGCGCATGCCATGGCCCGTCGTGAGGGCTGACCGCGGGCCCTCGCAGGGCCACCGCGAAGAGGCGACGCTCGTCGCCGACCCAAGCGGTGACGAGCGCGTGGGTCAGGTGCTGCGCGAGCGAGCACCACGGCTTGGTTCCCGTCAGCAACCAGCCGGAGCCGTCGTCCCGCGCATCGAGGCGCACGCCCGCACCTTCGGCGGCGAACACGCCCCACGACGAGCCCGGGCCGGCACCGATCGCTTCGAGGTCCGGCCCGACGGCCGCGCGTTGCGCCTGGTCGAGGATGTCGAGCGCGTCGAGGTGCGGTTCGAGGATGCGGGCGGCCGCGACATCCCGCTCCGCGACCGCCGCCAGGAACGACCAGTCGTCGGCGAGGGAGCGGGCGTCGTCGCGGGCGGCGCCGACGCCGATCGCCCACGCAAGGGTGGCGGACACATCGGTGCCGAACCCAGCGAGCTCGTCGGCTTCGGCGAGCGCGGACCGCTGTGCGCTGGGAAGCGGGTGGTCGCCGAGGGCGCACGACGTCGAGGGATCTGCAGCGGGAGAGCTCACACTCGTGAGTCTCGGGTCGTGGGTCGCGGGACGGCAGAGGCTTGCCATCGCATCCACCTGTTCGCTAGCGGTCGACGACCCGCGCCTCACGCACCGCCGTCGACGGAAGTCAAGCCTGTCGTGCAGATGGACGAAGATCCACGAGCCTGAAGCCCTACCACCCGATGAGAGGAGTCGGTCGTGACGCAGGCCAAACCATCATCCGAACCGTCGACCGCGGAGCTGATCTCCCGTCTGTCCGAGCAGACGTCTCGCCTCGTGCGGGATGAGATGCGCCTCGCCCGAGCGGAGCTCTCCTCGAAGGCGAAGCAGGGCGGACTCGGCGTGGGGCTGCTCGGCGCGGGCGGTGTGCTCGCGTGGTTCGGCGTCGGCACGCTCATCGCGACAGCGATCATCGCGCTGTCGCTGCTCCTCCCCGCATGGGCCGCCGCCCTGATTGTGACCGCCGTGCTGTTCATCGTCGCCGGCATCCTCGCGCTCGTCGGCAAGAAGAAGGTGTCGGCCCTGTCGCCGACGCCGGAGCGGACCGTGCAGAACGTGAAACAGGACATCACCGAAGTGAAGGAGCGCACCCACCATGACCACGCCTGACGTCCCCGCACGCGAAGTGCCCCTCTCGTCCACCCCCGCGGCGAAGCCGGAACCCGCGGAGGACGCGTCGGTCGCCGAGATCGAAGCCGACATCGCACAGACCCGCGCGGAGCTCGGGGACACGGTGGAGCAGCTCGCAGGCAAGCTCGACGTGAAGGCGAGGGCGAAGCAGCAGGTCGAGACCGTGAAGACGAACGTCGCTGCGCAGATCGGCGACGCCCGCGAGCACGCCGCCGATTACGTGCATCAGGCGACGGATGCCCTCACGGACGACGCCGGCAGGCCGAACCGCAACGGCTGGATCGCCCTGGCCCTCGCGGTCGTCGCGATCGGCGCCGTCATCACCGCTGTCGCACGCCGCGGCCGCTGAGACACACCTCGAAAGGACCCCCGCATGTCGAAGAAGACCTCGAAGCCGGAGAAGAAGTCGAGCACGTCGGCGAAGATCCTGTACCGCCCGATCGGGCTCATCAGCGGCATGGTGAGCGGCGCCCTCGCCGGTGTGATCTTCAAGCAGCTCTGGAAGCGGGCGAGCCCGACCCACCGCGAAGACAGCCCGAAGGCCCTGGAGTCAGAATTCGGCCTCGGCGAGGTGCTGATCGCAGCCGCCTTGCAGGGCGCCTTGTTCGCTCTGGTGAAGGCGCTCGTCGACCGCGGCGGCGCCCGGGCGTTCGAGCGCGCGACCGGGGAGTGGCCCGGCGACTGAGCCCGCGGTCAGCCCCCGATCGCGTTCATCCCCCGCGCGGGCTGCAGGAACGACGGGTCGTTGATCGCGTGCCCGGGGAGCTTGCCCAGCACGCACGCGTGCAGCACCTCGGCAATCACGCGCCGACGATCGGCGGGCGCGGCATCCACCGGCATCCTTCGCACCGCGGTCGTCACGTCGTACTCGGTCAGCGAGAACAGGCAATTGCGGAACTGTCCGTCGGCGGTCAGGCGCAGCCGGTCGCACGCACCGCAGAAGGGCGCCGTCACCGACGCAATCACGCCGACCTCGTGCGGGCCACGGTCAATCCGCCACTTCTCGGCCGGAGCGCCGCCGCGGCCGGGCACCGGCTCCAGCGACCACCGCTCCGACAGCGCCGCGAGGATCTCCTCGCGCGTCACCATCGCGCTGCGATCCCACGTGTGTCCCGCATCCAGCGGCATCTGCTCGATGAACCGCAGCTGCGCGCCCACCTCCATCGCGAACGCGACGAGGTCGACGAGCTGATCGTCGTTCACTCCTCGCATCGCGACGGCGTTGAGCTTCAACGGCTTCAGGTCGGATGCCGCGGCTGCCGCAATCCCTTCGAGCACGTCATCGAGCCGGTCACGCCGCGTCAGCGCGGCGAACCGTTCGCGATCGATCGTGTCGATGCTGATGTTCAGCCGCGTCAGGCCCGCGTCGATCAGGTCCGGTAGCACCTCGGCCAGCCGGATCCCGTTCGTCGTCATCGCCACCTCGACCGGACCCTCGGGGCCGGATATCTCGGCCACCCGACGCACCACGTCGACGATGTCCGTCCGCAGCAGCGGCTCCCCGCCGGTCAGCCGGAACGTACGGATGCCGAGACTCGCCGCCACCTGCGCGATCTCGACGATCTCATCCGTCGTCAGGATGCTCGTGCGCGCCAGCCACTCGTTGCCCTGCTCGGGCATGCAGTACGTGCAGCGCAGCGAGCACCGGTCGGTCAGTGAGATGCGCAGATCGCGGTGGACACGGCCGTGCGTGTCGACGAGGCCGACGGCCGGGTCGGGCACCGTTGCGGCGGGTACCTGCGGCGCTCGGCCGAGCGAGATCGGCACGGCCGTCACCGGCTCATCCCCCCGCGGCATCCCATTTTCCGAGCCTAATCGCCCTGACCGGCGAGGCGGCCTGTCAGACTGCCCACGGGCTGGGAAGTCGGCACCAATCCCCCCGTCGGGTGACGATCCCGCGGCACGTTTCGGCGCATGAGCCTCCGCCGCATCGCCCTGCCGGTCCTCGCCGCGTCCGCCCTGCTCCTCACGGCGTGCGCGCCGACCGAGTTCGCCCGCGAGCAGACCGCCGCTGACCGCCCCGACGCCGTCGTCGACGGGGCCGACGGCGCGATCGACATCGCGACGCTGCGATACGTCGGGAAAGCCGACGCGTACGACGTCTACCTGGCGCGCGCAGCGGGTGACAGCGATTCGCTGTGCCTGTCGCTCACCCTCGACGACGCCTGGCAGACCACGGAATGCGCGCGCGACTCCATCTCGGTGCGGATCAGCGACAGCGCGAGCGTCGCCGCCGACCTCAGCTACCGCAGCGGCGAGGACCGCGACATGCTCTCCGACAACGTCTGGGTCAACCGGAAGTAGCCGGTACCGCGACGAACCGCACGCGGGACGGGTCGACCTGCAGCCATACCGTCTCGCCCACCGAGAGCGACATCTCCCGCACGTCCACCGCACCCGCCGTCGTCCGCACTCGCGCTCCCGACAGCGTCGGCTCCACCCCCACCACCGTCGCCGACCACGCGTTGTCGCCCGCAGCGCCCACGATCCGCACGTCGCCCGGCCGGAACACAGCGGCGAGCCCGACACCGTCCCCGGCGGCGAGCGCGGTCGACGCGGCATCCGTGCTCGTCAGCACCTGCCCCGCCGCACCCCGCCACACGCCGCGCGCGGCGACCCCCGGCATCCGATTCATGTCCGCGATCGACGCGACGAAAGCGGATGCCGGGGCCCGCAGCACCTCGCGCACCCCGCCGCTCTGCACCACGCTTCCCGCCTCGATCACGAACAGCCGCTCGGCGAGGGCGACGGCGTCGCCGGCGTCGTGCGTGACCGCGACGGTCGTCGTGCCGGCGAGCTGCTCGCGCAGCATCCCTCGGATCGCGGACGCCGTCACGGGATCCAGCGCGACCAACGGCTCGTCGAGCAGCACCACCCGCGGCGACGCCGACAGCGCCCGCGCGATGGCGACACGCTGCTGCTCGCCTCCCGACAACTCGCGCGGCATCCGCGCACCCGTCCCGCCGAGACCCACCCGCTCGAGCCACGCGTCGGCCTCGGCGCGCGCCTGGGCGGCGCGCATCCCGGTGGCGCGCGGACCGAACGCGACGTTCTCGCGCGCGCTGAGGTGCGGGAACAGCCGCGGGTCCTGCCCGAGCAGCACCACGCCGCGCTGCATCGGCGGCGTGCGCACCCGCGGAACGGCCGCCCGCTCGACCGTGCAACCGGCCACCGCGATCTCGCCGCCGTCGAGCGGCACGAGACCGGCGAGCGCCTCGAGCAGCGTCGACTTGCCGGCGCCGCTTGGACCCATGACCGCGACCGTCTCCCCGGCATCCGCGTCGATCTCGACGTCCACCCGGAACCGCGGACGCTCCACCACGACGCGCGCCCGCAGCCCGCTCATCGCACCGCTCCCGGTCGCCAGCCGCGCACCAGCATCAGCACCACGACCGCCGCCGCGAGCAGCAACAGCGCGAGCGCGACGGCCGTGCCCTGCGTCACTCCGGCGCCGTTGAACGCCGTGTAGATCGCGAGCGGCATCGTCTGCGTGACGCCGGGCCGGTTGCCGGCGAAGAGCGCGGTCGCGCCGAACTCGCCGATCGCGCGGGCGAAGCACAGCACGACGCCGGCCACGATCCCGGGGGCGGCGAGCGGCAGCGTGATGCGCCGCAGGATCGTCCAGCGTCCGGCGCCCAACGCGGCGGCGGTGCGCTCGAACTCCACCCCGGTCGAGCGCACGGCGCCCTCGACGGCGAGCACGAGGAACGGCAGCGCCACGAACGTCTGCGCGACCACGACGGCGGGCGTCGTGAACGACAGCCCCCACCCGCCCAGCCAGCCCTGCCGGCCGAAGAGGTACAGCAGCGCAATGCCCCCGACCATCGGCGGCAGCACGAGCGGCACCGTCACCGCGGCCCGCAGCACCGCAGCCAGACGCGGACCCGTCCGCGCGATCAGCAGCGCCAGCGGCACACCGATCACGACGCAGATCGCGGTCGCCGCCGCCCCCGTGCCGAGCGAGAGGCCCAGCGCCGACAGCGCCGCGGGCGACGTCACGTCGGCGACGAACGTCGACCACTGCACCCGGGCGATGAGCGCGACCAGCGGCAGGATCAGGAACGACAACCCGACCAGCGCCGGCACCGACAGCGTGCGCGGGACGTAGCCGCGCCCCGCGCTCACGGCGCCCCGAACCCGCGGTCCGCGAGGATCCGCTGCCCGGGCTCCGACAGCACGAACGCGACGAACGCGTCGGCGGCCGCGGGGTTCGCGGCATCCGTCAGCGCCGCGATCTCGTACCGGTTCACGACGTCGCCGCTGCCCTCGGGGACGATCGACTCGACGTCGTCGCGCCCGACCACGTCGGTCGCGTAGACGAGGCCCGCATCGGCCTCACCCGCCGCCACCTTCGCGAGCACGGCGGTCACGTTCTGCTCGAGGCTCGCGGCGTCGACCGTGACATCCGCGCCCTCGAGCAGTCGAGCGGATGCCGCGCCGCACGGCACCTCCGGAGCGCAGAGCACCGTCACGACGCCGGCCAGATCGGCCAGCGAGGCGACGCGTTCCGGGTTGCCCGCCGGGACGACGATCACGAGCGTGTTCGTCGTGAAGACCGCGGAGTCGGGTGCGAACTCCGACACCTTCGCCATCGTCGACACATCGGCCGACGCGAAGACATCCGCGGGCGCGCCCTCGGCGATCTGCGTGGCGAGCGTCGACGACCCGTCGTACACGGGACTGATCCGCACGTCCGGATGCTGCGCCGTGAACGCCTCGGCGACCTCGTCGAACGACGCCTGCAGGGATGCTGCGGCGTACACGGTCAGGGTGCCGTTCATGTCGTCGTCCAACGCCTGCGGAGTCGAGGCGGCGCAGCCGGTCAGCGCGAGCACGAGCGCAGCGAGCGCGACGGCCGGGCGGCGCACGTCAGCCCCCCGCCAGCTCGACGACGACGTTCGTCGCCTTCACCGATGCGCGCGCTGTCGTCCCGACCTCGAGCTGCAGCTCGCGCACCGCCTCGGCCGACAGCAGCGACACCACCCGGTGAGGACCGGCCTGGATGTCGACCTGCGCCATGACCCCGTCGACCTGCACCCGCGTGACGATCCCGACGAAGGTATTGCGCGCGCTGGAGCGATGCTCGAAGCCGTCACCGGGGTCGTTCGCCATGGTCACCGCGAACGCCGCGAGGGCTTCGCCGGGGATCTCGGCGGGCACGGCATCGGTCACGGGGAGCAGGCCCTGGTCGATCCAGCGCCGCACGGAGTCGTCGCTCACACCCAGCAGACGGGCGGCCCGGGCCACACGGTAGGTCGTCATGATTCGATCATGCCGCATACGCGGATGATTCGGACCCGAAGATGCCGCATCTGCGGACCCGTTCGCTCGTTGGCATCCGATTCCGCGGCGGCCCTGCCATCACCGACACACGTACACTCGGGACATGCGCCCGTTGGTCGATCCCGTGCCCGAGTTGGATCCCGACGAGCGTCGGCGCACCGCGCGCCACACCGTGCTGAAGGGCATCGGCGACGAGGGTCAGCGGCGGCTCGCGAACACCCGCGTCGCCGTCGTCGGCGCGGGCGGCATCGGCTCGCCGGCGATCCTCGCCCTCGCCGCCGCGGGCATCGGCGCGATCACCGTCATCGACGACGACACGGTCGAGCTGCACAACCTGCAGCGCCAGATCGCGCACCGTATCGAGGACATCGGGGTGCACAAAACCGTCAGCTCGGTGCGCGCAGTCGCCGCCCTCTCCCCCGTCACCGTCGTCACCCCCGTGACCGCCCGACTCGACGAGACGAACGCGCGGGAGTTCTTCGCGGGCGCCGACATCGTCATCGACACGAGCGACTCGTTCGCCACCCGACGCGCAGTCGCCGCGGCGACCGAGACGCTCGGCGTGCCGCTCGTCTGGGGCGCCGTCCGCGAATGGCACGCGCAGATCACGGTGTTCTGGTCGCGGCCGATCGAGGGCGACCCCGTCGTTTTGAACGACCTCTTCGCCGTCGGCACCGAGGGCGATCCGCCGACGTGCGCCCAGGTCGGCGTGCTCGGCGCGCTGTGCGTGCAGGTCGGCGGCATCCTCGCCACCGAGGTCGTCAAGCTCGAGATCGGCGTCGGGCAGCCGCTGCTCGGCCGCATGCTCGTGCTCGACGCCCTCTCGAGCCGACAGCACGAACTGCCGCTGCGGTCGGCGGCGAGCGCGGCGGCGCGCGCATGAGCGGCCTCCGCACAGTCGAGGAACAGCTCGCCCGCGTCCTGGCCGCGGTGCGCCCGATCGCCGGCGAGACGCTCCGCGTCGGCGACGCCGCGGGGCGCACGCTCACGGCACCCGCCGTCGCCGCGCACGACATCCCCCTCTTCGACAACTCGGCGATGGACGGGTTCGCCGTGCGCGCCGCCGACGTCGCCGCGGCGGGGCCCGGGCATCCCGTGTCTCTCCGTGTCGTCGCGGACCTGCCGGCGGGAGTCGCCACCGATCCCCCGCTCGCTGCGGGCGAGGCGGCGCGCATCATGACCGGGTCGCCGACACCCACCGCCGCCGATGCCGTCGTGCCTTTCGAGAGCACGGTGGGCGGCCTGGCCGACTCGCTCGGCACCGTCGAGGTGCTCGAGACGCCGACCCCGGGCGCGTTCATCCGCCGCCGCGGCGCCGACCTGCGCGCCGGCGACGTGGTCGTCGACGCGGGCGAGCGCCTGGGACCGTTCCAGGTGGCCGCGGCAGTCGCGGCGGGCATCGACGTGGTGACCGTCGCCCGGGCACCCCGCGTCGCCGTGGTCTCCACCGGCAGCGAGCTGCTCGCCCCGGGTGAGCCCGTGCGGCGCGGGCTCATTCCCGACTCGAACGGACCGCTCCTCGCGCAGCTCGTCGTCGACGCGGATGCCGAGCTCGTCCTCACCGCGCGCGTGTCGGACGACGTTGCGGAGGTCGCGCAGGTGACGGCCGACGCCCGCACCGCCGGAGCCGACGTCATCGTCTTCACCGGCGGCGTGAGCGCCGGCGCCTACGAACCCGTCCGTGCCGCCTTCGACGGCCACGGCGAGGTCGAGTTCACCCGGGTGTCGATGCAGCCGGGCAAGCCGCAGGCGTTCGGCACAGTGGGTGACGGATGCCTCGTGTTCGGCCTTCCCGGCAACCCGGTCAGCGTCGCCGTGTCGTTCGAGGTGTTCGTGCGCCCCGCCCTCCTCGCCCTGCAGGGGCGCTCGGTCATCCAGCGCCCGCGGATCACCCTCACCGCCACGGAGTCGTGGACGACACCGCCCGGACGGCGCCAGTACCTGCCCGCGGTCGTCGACCTCGCCGTCCGCACGGTGCGTCCCGCGACGGCGGGCGGCTCGGGCTCGCACCTGGCCGGCGGGCTCGCCCGGGCATCCGCTTTCGCGATCGTCCCCGCCGAGGTCGCGAGCGTCGCCGCGGGTGACGAGGTAGATGTCATGCTGGTCGGATGACGTTCCCCCACCTCGACTCCGCCGGCCGCGCGCACATGGTCGACGTCAGCGCGAAGAGCCCGACGGTCCGCACCGCGACCGCGCGCGGGTTCGTGCGCTGCAGCGCCGACGTCGTCGCCGCCCTCCGCGACGGCACCGCGCCGAAGGGCGACGTGCTCGCCGTGGCCCGGATCGCCGGCATCCAGGCGGCGAAGTCCACCGCCACGCTGCTGCCCCTGGCGCACCTCATCGGGGTGCACCGGGCGTCGGTCGAGCTCGAGATCACCGACGAGGGCGTCGAGATCGAGGCCACCGTGGGGACCGCCGACCGCACCGGCGTCGAGATGGAGGCCATCACCTCGGTGTCGGTCGCCGCGCTCGCCGTCGTCGACATGATCAAGGGACTCGACCGCGCAGTCGTCATCGAGAACGTCCGCATCGTCGCGAAGTCCGGCGGTCGCTCGGGCGACTGGGTGCGCCCCGGCGAGAAGGTGCGGGCATGACCCTCGTGCGCTACTTCGCGGCAGCCGCCGAGGCCGCCGGGACCGAGAGCGAGGAGCGGACCGAGGCGACCCTCGACGAGCTCCGCACCGCCGTGCTCGACGAGCACCCGAAGCTGTGGTTCGTGCTGCCCGACTGCGCCGTGCTGGTCGACGGCGTGCGGACCGACGGCGACGCCTCGCTCGCCGGCGCGCGCCTCATCGACGTGCTGCCGCCGTTCGCCGGCGGATAAGGGCGGGCGGGTGAGCGCGGGTCAGCCGCCGATGCCCTTCCAGGCGGTCGTACCGTCTTCCTCGACCTGACGCTTCCACACCGGCAGGTCGGTCTTGATCGTCTCGATGATGGCGCGGCAGACCTCGAACGCCTCGGCGCGATGCTCCGACGCGACCGCGATGACCACTGCCGCGTCGCCGACGGCGAGGCTGCCGACGCGGTGACTGACGGCGACGACGGTGTCCGCGGCATCCCCCGCCTCGGCGGCGATGCGGTGCAGCGTCGTCTCGGCGTCGGGGTGGGCGCTGTACTCGAGCCCGACGACCGTGGTCGCGGCATCCGGATCGTTGTCGCGCACCCGCCCGATGAACGTCGTCACCGCGCCGTACCGGGGGTCCTCGACGGCGCGCAGGTGCGCCTCGACGTCGAGCGCGGCCTCTTCGAGCCGCGCGATCCGCACCGTGTTCACGAGTGGTCCCCACCCTTCGCCTGATCGACCACGTGCCGGGCGACCGACACGATCACCGGGATGCCGGAGGTCACCGCGCGGGTCGAGCCCGGCAGGTTGACGACCAGCGCCCCCTCGGGCTCGACGACGCCCGCGAAGCCGCGGGAGAGCAGCGACATGGGGGTGTCGGCGAGGCCGACGCGACGGAGCTCCTCGGCGATGCCCGGGATCGTTCGCGTCACCACGCGCTCCGTGCCCTCGGGGGTGCGGTCTCGCGGACCCACTCCGGTGCCGCCGGTCGTGACGATGAGCCGGGCCGGGGTCGCGAGCGCACGGCGGAGCGCCTGCTCCACGGCATCCGCTCCGTCGGGGACGATCTCGCTGCCGACGCACGGAATGCCGGCCTCGCCGAGGAGCGCCACCGCGAGCGGCCCGCCGCGGTCCTCTCGTTCGCCGGATGCCGAGCGGTCGGACACCGTGATGACGTAGGCGCGCAGGGTCACGTGCTCACCCTAGGCGGTCGCCGGCAGGCGGTCACGAGACGGTGATGAGCGAGCGCTGCCAGCCGGTCGATCCGTCGGGCGCGATCGGTGCACGCTCCTCGATCTGGGTCTCGCCGTTCTTGTTGATCGCACGCACCGCGACGTAGTGGGGGCCGGGCGTGGCGTCCCATTCGAGGACCCACTGCACCCAGGTGTCCTCGTTGATGGGGGTCGAGAGCTTCGCCCGCTGCCAGTCGCCGTCGTCGATGCTGACCTCGACGCGCTCGATGCCGACAGTCTGCGCCCATGCCATGCCGGCGAGGGGGACCCTCCCGGCCGCGACGGGCGTGCCGCTCTTCGGGGTGTCGAGCCGGGACGAGAACTTGATGGGCGCCTCGGCGGAGTATCCGCGCGGGGTCCAGTACGCCTCGTCCGCGGCGAAGGTGGTGATCTTGAGCTCGGTCACCCACTTGGTCGCCGAGACGTAGCCGTAGAGCCCGGGGATCACCATGCGGACGGGGAAGCCGTGCTCGGGCGGCAGCGGCTCGCCGTTCATCGCGACGGCGAGGATCGCGTCGATGTTCTCGTCGGTCCCGGCCGACAGCGGAGTGCTGGCCGTGTACCCGTCGACGCTGCGGGAGAGGATCATGTCGGCATCCGCCTTCGGACCCGCCATCTTGAGCACCTCACGCAGTGGCACGCCCTGCCAGATGGCGTTGCCGACGAGCCCGCCGCCGACCTCGTTCGAGACGCACGTGAGCGTGATCGAGTACTCGTCGAGGCCCATGTCGAGCAGGTCCTGGAAGCTGAGCTCGACGCGCTGGTCGACCATGCCGTCGATCACGAGCCGCCACGTCGAGGGGTCGACCGTGGGCACGGTGAGCGCCGTGTCGACGCGGTAGAAGTCCGCGTTGGGGGTGATCAGGGGGCTGATGCCCTTCACGTCGAGCTCGGCACCCGCGGGGATCGTCACGGTGCCTCTCGGGGCGGGCAGCTTGAGCGCCCGACGGATCGCGTCGGCCGAGGCGGTGGCGGCGCTCACGGCTCGCGCAGTGACGCCCACGACGACAGCGGATGCCCCGGCGATGACGGTCGTCAGAAGGAAACGCCGGCGGTCGAGGCCCTCTGCCTCGCCGGTGTGGGTGTCGTCGCGCCAGCCGCGCAGCCACCGTCCGAGCAGGAACAGGACCGCGGCGGAGCCGAGCGTGCCGAGCGTGGGCGGGAGGAACGCCAGCGGCGTGGCGTCGGCGCGGGTGACGATCGCCGCACCCGACAGGATCCCCGCGACGAAGAGCGCGATCACGCCGACGGGCGGTCGCACGTACTCGAGGATGCCGGCGATCGCCGACGCGATCGCGACCGCGAGGCCGAGCCCCGCGAGCAGAGCAACCTTGTCGTACTCGCCGAACGTCGTAATCGCGAACTCCTTGAGCGGCCGCGGCACGATGTCGACGACGAACGATCCCACGGCGAGGATCGGACTCGCCGTGCTCGAGAACAGGAGGGCTGCGAGTTCCGCGATGGCGAGGAACACCGCGCCCGCGACGATCCCCGAGAGGGCGGCCCACAGAGTGAACCGCTTACCGCTGGTGTGAGTGCTCATGTCATCCCTTCAACAGGTGTTCGGAGCGAACACGCGATCGGATGAACCGAGGAGCGGCACGCGAGGCGAGCTGATGCGTCTCACTCTGGCTGGTCGTGTGAGCGAAAGCCCGCCCTTGCGGAAGCGGGGCGGATGCCGCAGGGGCTCACGCGCGCCGGCGGGACGCGTCGGGCCGTCGACGGCGTCGAGTAGTGTCGGCCCGGTGACCCCCGCGCACCTCGCCGATCGTCTCGAGAAGACACCCGGGCCCCAGCTCCCCTCGCACCCGGCGATCGCCGTGTGGCGCGCAGCGGCATCCGCCGACATCGACGCGATCCACGCGGTCGTCAGCGCGGCAGACGCGATCGACCACCCCACGTGGACGACTCCGCGGCAGGACGTGGCCGAGGCGTTCGAGTCGACACACATCGACCCCGCGCGGGACACCCTGGTCGCCGTCACCGCCGACGGCGAGATCGTCGCGACCGGCGTCAGCGCACTGCACCCGTCGCGGGCCGGAGGGATGCTGTCGGTCGACCTGAGCGGCGCGGTCCACCCGCAGTGGCGCCGCCGCGGCATCGGAACCGCACTGCTGCGCTGGCTCGACGCGCGGGCGCAGCAGCAGGTCGCGCGGGCGGCGCAGTCGCTCGAGGGCGGCGGGTCGGAGGGTCGGCTCAAGGCGTACGTCGAAGAGCCCAACACCGACCACGCCACGATCCTCGCGGCGCAGGGGTACACGGCCGAGCGCTGGTTCTCGACGATGGAGCGCGACCTCGCCCAGCCCGTCACCGCCCTTCCGGTGCCGGAGGGCATCTCTCTCGTGCCGTACGACCGGGCACGGGATGCCGACGCGCTCGCCGCGCGCAACGACGCCTTCCGAGACCACTGGGGAAGCCTGCCGTCGAACGAGGAACGCTGGCAGCAGTTCGTCGGCGGCGACTTCTTCCGCCCCGACCTGTCCCGCATGGCCGTTACGAACGACGGGCAGATCGTCGCGTTCTGCCTCGCCTCGGTGAACGAGGAGGACTTCGCGGCGCTCGGGGCATCCCACGCCTACATCGACCTGATCGGCGTCGTCCGGTCGCACCGAAAGCAGGGGCTCGCACCGCTCGTCATCGCGGCCGCCCTCGAGGCGATCACGGCCGAGGGGCTGGAGCGTGCCGTGCTCGATGTCGACACCGACTCCCCCACCGGAGCCAACCGGCTCTACGAGGGGGTCGGGTTCGTCGCCACGCACCGGGTCGTCGCGATGGTGCGGCGGCTCTGAGGGCCATCGAGCTCTTGGCGGCGGTCAGCGGCCTCCGTCCGCGAACGGCCAGGCGACGGTCAGCCGCAGGTCTTCGTCGTCGCGGGGCGAGTTGTGCCAGATCTCCCGCGGCGGGCCGACCGGCGTGCCCCCGGCATCCGTGATCCACGCATGCACCTCGTCGTAGAGCGCGAGGATCTCGGGGAAGTCGGTCTCGCGACCTTCGGCGTGGCGCAGCGCGAGCCGGCCACCCGTCATCCGATAGCTGCGGACGCCGTCGGCCTCGTCGGTGAGTCCATCGACGGGCAGCACGATCTCGAGCGGACCGTCGGATTCGTCGGTGACGGGGGCGTGGAAGACCCCGAACGGGTCGCCCGTCGGACTGAGCCCGGCGCGTGCGGCGACCTGCCGGAGGCGGGTCGTCTCGGCGTGGATGATCTCGTCCATCTCGTGCGGCGCCATCCGACGCATGACGCTGAGCACGGGCCGATCGGCCTCGACCGCGGTCTCGACAGCGGACATGGGGGTCTCCTTCGTGAGATGGAGTCGGGCTCGGGCGAGCACGACGTCGTGGGCCTGCACGCGGCGATGCATCGACGCGACCGCTGCGTCGAGGAGGGCGACCGCGCCGACGGGGTCCGCCTCGGCGCGGTCGACGATCGCGGCGATCTGCTCGAGCGACAGGTCGGCCGAGCGCAGCAGCGCGATCAGCCATCCGGTCGCCACCTGGTCGGCCGAGTAGTAGCGGTAGCCGCTCGCCTCGTCGACCCGTCGCGGCGCGAGCAGTCCCCGGTCGGCGTAGATGCGCAGCGCCTTCGCCGACAACAGGGTCTCCGCCCCGAACCGGCCGGCGGTCATCCACTCCTCGTGTTCTGTCACGTGCTCAGCCTCGGCCATGCCCCTGGGGCGAGGTCAAGCACCGACAACGTGAGGCCTGCCACCCCCACTACTCCTCGTCGGCGGGCGCGGAGCAATCGGAGGCGACGACGAAACGGGCCGTGCTGGTCGCTTCGATCAGCCGTCCGTCGAGCCAGTACCGTGCGGTGTACCCCGCTGATCGGTGGACCTCGCCGCCGCCGACGGGTGCCACGGCGAACAGCGCCGTGATGTCGGTTCCCGGATCGACCACCGTGCCGCGGACGTCGATGCGTCGGTTCCAGACCTCCGGGTCCGGCGGGTAGGCATCGCTGCCGAGGCTCGTCGTGCCCTCGATCGGAACCAGGTAGCTCTCGCGGAGTTCGAGACCTTCGGGGTCGATCAGGTCGATCGAGTCCATGAGGACGGCAGCCCCGTTCGACGTCCGCACCACATCGCCGAAGGTGACCATCGCCGCGTCCGACTGGACACAGACTTCGTACCCGCCGCCGAGCGTCACAGGCGCCTCGCCCGCGCAGGCGGAGAGGCCGCCGGCGACCAGAACGCATCCGAGTGCGGCGATGGGGGTTCGACGGGCCATGCGCTCACCCTGGCACAGCGGCGGTCGACGCGCACCCAGGCGCTGATGTCAGCCGATGCGCGTGCGGAGGGCCTCGGCATCCGTCTCACCGTCGACCAGCACTGCGCGCGCGAGGTCACGGGCGTCCTCGACGTTCCAGAGCAGCACGCCGACGGGAGCGCCGGACTCGTCGCGGTAGTAGACGACCGTGCGGTCCGCGTCGAGGTCGACGACGAGGGGATCCTTCTCGGGATCGAGCGCGCCGACCGCCTCCCATCGCACGCCGAACACGGCCGAGTAGAAATACGGCGTGTGCGTGTACGGCAGGCGCTCCCCCGCCATGGAGCGGCCGACCGCGGCCCCCATCTCGTTCGCGTTGTCGACATGCTCGACGCGCGTGCGGCCCAGGATCGG
Organism: Microbacterium sp. NPDC079356; assembly: GCF_049545465.1. NCBI lineage: Bacteria > Bacillati > Actinomycetota > Actinomycetes > Micrococcales > Microbacteriaceae > Microbacterium > Microbacterium sp. NPDC079356. The sequence goes on from NZ_JBMWDN010000002.1 coordinate 20,216, forward strand.
GTCGGGGTACGACGCGATGTCGCCCGCAGCCCAGATCGCGTCGTCGCTCGTGACGAGGTGCTCGTCGACGACGACGCCCTCATCGACGACGAGGCCCGCCTGCTCGGCGAGGTCGGTCACGGGGTCGACGCCGAGGCCGAGCACGACGATGTCCGCCGGCCGCTCGTCGCCGCCCTCGAGCACGACGTGCAGGCGGTTCCCCTCCGTCCGGACCTCTTCGACGCGCGCGTTCGGGCGGAGCTCGACCCCTCCGTCACGGAACAGCTGCTCGTAACGCCGGGCGAGCTCGGGCGGGAACGTGCCGTCGCCGAGAACCTCGGACGGGAACACCAGCTCGGTCTCGACGCCGTTCTGCACGAGCGCGGCCGCGATCTCGGCGCCGATGTAGCCGCCGCCGACCACGACGGCGCGACCGCCCTGTGCCGCGAGTTCGCGCAACCGTCGATAGTCGTCCGCCGAGCGGAAGAACAGCACGCGGTCGTCCTCCGGCGCCGGGATCTCGCGGGGCTTCGAGCCGGTCGCGAGCAGCAGGCGGCGGTAGCCGAGCTCGTGCCCCTCACCGATCGCGACCGTCTTCGCTTCGCGATCGATGGACGTGACGAGCGTCTCGAGCCGCAGCTCGGCGCCGGTCGCCTCCTCGGTGCCGAGCGGAACCTGGTCCCACGTGAAGTCCGGGTCGGTCCAGAGCTTCTTCGACAGGGCCGGCCGCGTGTACGGCGGGTCGATGTCCGCGCTGAGGATCCCGATCGTCCCGTCCGGATCCAGTTCCCGGATGCCGCGCGCCGCCGCATCCGCCACCATTCCGCCGCCGACGATCAGATAGTCGTAGGTCCTCATCGCATCGCTCCACTCGGTTCGTTTGGGGCAACGGTAGGTGGGAGCGGTGGGATCGGCGGCGGGGTTGCGTGTGTGCGCGGGGGCGGTTAGGTGGGGGCGGGGCGGTGCGCGCGGGGGCTGCGGGGGCGAGGTGCGCGGGGGGGGCGGCAGGCGCGGGGGCGCGGTGCGCGGCGGGCGGTCAGGCGCGGGGGCGCGGTGCGCGGCGGGCGGTTAGGTGGCGCGGATTCGGAGATGTGCGTCGGATTCGGATCGCGTGGGGTGGTGCATCCGAATCCGGCGACTCCCTCCGATTCCGGCGCCTTCACCTTGAGTCGCGCGGGCCGTCGGGGCGGACCGCGTCGCTTCTCCCGCTCCCGTGAAGAATGAGAGGACTCTCATTTTCGGGATGTGCATAACGTGTGTTTTCGGCCGGTTTTGCCGGGGGGGATGTCGGTGGCCAGTGGCAGAGTGCAGGTATGACGGATGCGGCGGAAACCCCCGATGGCGAGGACTATCTCGCCATCCTGGCGGGCGTCGTTGCGGACGCGGGTGACGTCGCCGTCGAACTTGCGCGGGCGCAGGTCCGGGAGCTGCGGATGCTGGCCGCCGCCGGCCGTCTCGCCGAAGCGCAGACCGCGCAACGCAACGCGCGTGTGCAGGTCCACGACATGGCGTTGCGGTCGATCGCGGCCGAGGTCGGCGGAGTCATGCGCGTCACCGACCGAACCGTGCAACGCCGGATCGGCGAAGCACGGACCCTGATCGAAGGCTTCCCCGCGACGGTCGAGGCATGGGAGCAGGGCCGGATTGTTCGGGGCCACGCGAACGCGATCCTCGAGACCGGGACGAGTCTGCCGGCCGAGATGTGGGCGGAGTTCGAACAGGTCGCGATCACCCGATGCGAGCGTGACACCCCCAACCGTGTGCGGGGAGAGTTGAAGATCCTCGCCCACCGGATGCACCCGCGCTCGTTCGCGGAACGGCACGAAGAGGCCGCCGCGACGCGATGCGTGCGGATCGTGCCGGGACGGGACGGGATGTCCGACGTGATCGCAACCGTCCCGACGGTGATCGCCGAGGGCATCCACGACCGGCTCACGCAGCAAGCGCGAGCGATCATCGACACCCGCGACGAACGCGTCGCTGCGCGCGGCTGTGCGGGTGTCGCGTTCGGGGAAGCCGCCAGCGACGGCGACACTGACGGCGATCGCGACGACGACGCCGCCGCGATCATCGCCACCGACCAGCGCTCCATCGACCAGGTCCGCGCGGACGTGCTCGCCGACCTGCTCCTCGCGGGAACACCCGCCCTCGACGACACCCGCGACACCACCGCAGGACCCCTCGGCGCGATCCGCGCGCGCGTACAAGTGCTCATCCCCGCCGCTACGCTCACGGGCGAGGACGACGGACCGAGCGACCTCGCCGGCCGGTCCCCCATCGATCCCGCGACCGCGCGCACGCTCGCCGGCGGCGCTGGGATGTGGGAACGCCTGTTTCACGACCCGACCACCGGGGTCACTGTCGCAACCGATTCGTACCGGGTCCCGTCCGGGATGCGACGGTTCCTGCAAGCCCGGGACCAGCACTGCCGGTTCCCCGGATGCCGCGTCGCAGCCATCCGCTGCGAGGTCGATCACACCCACGACTATGCGCTCGGCGGACGAACGGAACTCTCGAACCTGGCTCACCTGTGCCAACGGCACCATTCGATGAAGCAGTTCACCGCGTGGAGAGTGCGACAACTGAAGGGTGGAGTCCTGGAATGGACCTCACCCCTCGGCAGGATCTACAGAGAAGACGCACCCACCCCGGCCGTCGCCTTCACCCCTGCCGCACCACCATCACCACCACCCGCACCAGCGGAACCCGCACCTTTCTGATGTGACTATCGGGCGCGCCAAGACGCCGTGCGCGTGCGAGCGCCAGTCGAGTGCCGCACCCTCCGAGCCACTCCTCCAGCGCGCCCACCGCACCCTCGAGCGCCAGGCGAGCCCCGCAGCCTTCGCACACCCGCGGCGAGCCCAGACGCCGCGAGTGTGCGCACCAGTCGAGTGCCGCACCCTCCGAGCCACTCCTCCAGCGAACACACCACACCCCGAACGCCAGCGAGCCCGCGCGCTCGAAGCCACCCCGCCGACCGGGCCGACCTACTCCGCGCCGAGCCCCGCCGCCTTCTCCCGCAGCACCGCCTGCTGCACCGTGTTCGCGGTCAGCTCCGCTGCTGCCAGCAACTCGGCCCGCGCCTCCGACACCCGCCCCAACTGCGCCAGCAACTCCCCCCGCACGCTCGGAACCACATGCGACCCGCGCAGCGCCCCGGCACGCTCCACCTCATCGACGATCGCCAGCGCCTCCGCCGGACCCACCGCCATCGACACCGCTGCGGCCCGGTTCAGCTCCACCACCGGACTCGGCGCGACCCGACCGAGGATCTCGTACAGCAGCACGATCCGGCCCCAATCGGTCTCCGCCACACTCGACGCCACCGCATGGCACTGCGCGATCTCCGCCTGCAGCGCGTACGGACCCCGCCCGAGCCCGCGCGCCGCAGCCACGGCATCCGCCCGCCGCAACTCGTCCACCGCCCTCGCGATCTGACCGCTATCCCAGCGCGTTCGGTCCTGGTCGGCGAGCAGCACCGCACCCCCCGACGCGGTCTCGCGCGCGGCGAACCGTGACCGCTGGAACTCCATCAGCGCCAGCAGCGCCAGCGGTTCGGGCTCCCGCGGCAGCAGCCCCGACACCACGCGTCCCAGCCGGATCGCCTCATCCGCCAGATCCGGACGCACCCACCGGTCACCCGCCGTCGCCGCGTACCCCTCCGTGAACACGAGGTAGACCACCCCGAGCACGGCACCGAGCCGCGCCTTCCACTCCGATGGATCCGGCGTCTCGAACGGCACCCCCGCCGCCGTCAACGTCTTCTTCGCCCGCGTGATCCGCGCCTGCACCGTCGGCACCGACGTCAGCAGCATCCGCGCAATCTCCGCCGTCGTCAGCCCCGCCACCACCCGCAATGTCAGCGCGACCTGCGACTCGCGTGACAGCGCCGGGTGGCACGCCGTGAACACGAGCCGCAGCATGTCGTCGTCGATCGGCTCCCACTCGGCATCCACCGCTTCGTCCCACTCGCGCGCGATTCCCGCGTAGCGCTCGTCGAGCGCCGACCGGCGCCGCCACGCATCCACGACCCGGCGCTTCGCCACCGCCGTCAGCCACGCGCCGGGGTTGGCCGGCGCTCCCTCATTCGGCCAGGAACGCAACGCCTCGACGAGAGCCTCCTGCGCGACATCCTCGGCGAGGCCGAGGTCGCCCGTCATCTTGGCGACGGATGCCACGATCCGCGCGCCCTCGATGCGCCAGACGGCCTCGACCTGACGCCGAGCATCACTCACGATCGGCTCAGTCGCCCGCGTTCTCGGCCTGCTCCGCGCGCCAGCCCTTCTCCTTCTGGATGTACTCGTTGTCCGAGTAGTCCGCGAAGTCCGACTCGTCCGTCACGCGACGCACCTCGAGCTTGTTGCCCGGCGTCAGCGGCGCCCGCTTCGCCCACTCGATCGCCTCTTCGGCCGTCGCGGTCTGCAGGATCCAGAACCCGTTGAACAGCTCGTGGATCTCGCCGTAGGGGCCATCGCTGACGACCGGCGTCTCGCCCGAGAAGTCCACGACGTACCCCGCCTCGGGCGCGAGCCCCTCACCGGCGACCAGCACACCGGCCTTCATCATCGCTTCGTTGTACGCGCCCATCGCATTGATGACCGCCTCGAAGTCCATGTCCTCGTAGTTCTCCACGGCCGCCTGGGTGGCCCGCATGATCAGCATGTGCTTCATGGTTGTCTCCTGAGTGTCCGGGGGGACGCGATCTCGTCCCTCTCACTATCGCGTCGAACGAGCGCATGCGGAATCGACATCACGTCGAGAAATTCTTCCGCGCTCTAACGTGGAGGTGTGCGTGCCACCGCGAGTCCCCGACGAACCGTCGTCCTGATCGTCACGCTCAGCCTCATCGCGGCGGCGATCCTCGCCTACGGTCTCCGCGTCGCCTGGCTCATGGTCCTCGCCGACGAAGGCGATGTGCCCCCGGCATCCGCCTTCACCCTCCCGGCCGACGTCACCGTGTCATCGGACACGATCGGATGCGGCAGCGGCGGCTGCTCGCGCACGCTCACCCTCACCCTCGCCGACGGAACCACCCCCGAGGCACTCGCCGACGAGCTCGGGACCACTCCGCAGCAGCTCATCCCTGGGACCTTCTTCGACCCGCGCACCGTCTCGGCGTTCGGGACGGTCGGCGACGGCGAGCTCGTCGTCGTCCTCGACTACTCGTCGACGCCGTACGTGCCCTGACGGGTCACCCGTCCGCGAGCACCGACCTGCGCGGCTCGACCACGGCCGCCACGATCGCCTCGATCGCGAACTCCGACGCGCGGCCGAGGTCCACCGCCGTCGGGTCGAGCAGCCACTGGATCTGCAGCCCGTCCATCACCGCGAGGATCGCGGCCGAACCGTGCGCGATCGACCCCGGCTCGGTGATGCCGCGCTCCTGGCAGATGCGCTCGAACGCCTCGCGCAGATCCTTGCGCAGCACCGTGTACCGGTGCTCGAAGTACGACCGCCCGGGGTGGTCGTCGGTGACCGACTCCGCCGACAGCACCGCGTAGGCCTGCACGATCCCCGCCCGGCGCATGTTCATCATCGCCGTGTGCACGAGGTGGCGGAACAGCTCCATCCCGCCCGGGATCCGCCCGCCGTCCAGGTCGACGACATCCGTCTGATCACGGTGCTCGAGCACTTCGAGGAGCAGCTGATCCTTCGACCCGAAGTGATGCAGGATGCCGGCGTGCGTCATGCCGACCTGTTCGGCGATGTCCTGCAGGGTGCCGTTCGCGAAGCCCTTGGACCCGAAGATCTCCTGGGCCGCGTCGAGGATCTCCCGACGACGGACGAGCGTCGCCGGGCGCGACTTCGTCTGGTGCCGACTTTCGGCCATGATCCGCCTTCTTCTCCTCGCTGCGGATCAGATCTTACGCAGATCCCGGCGCCCGCATCATCCGAGGTTGTGAACTTACTTACTTGATTGTAAGTTTTCCCATGCAATCACACTCAGCGCCGAGTGGCACTCCTTCGGAGGTCTGTATGCGGCGCCGGGACCCACAGATGAAGGAGAAGCAATGAGGCTGAAGACCTCCCTCGCCGCCGCCGGTCTCACCGCGGCACTCATCCTCACCGGCTGCGCCGCCGGTGGCGGAGACACCAACGGCAACTCGGGCAACGGCACCGGAGCCGCGCTGACGATCGCGAAGCCCGACGGCGCCATCACGACCGAATCGCACAACCCCTACCTCGGCGACTCGTCCGCGTCGAAGTACGGCTACGGCAAGGTCATCTTCGAGCCCCTCGCCCTCGTCAACCCGACCGGCGACCTGGGCACCACCCCGTGGCTCGCCGAGACGGTCGAGTGGAACGACGACTACACGCAGCTCACCGTCACGCCCCGCAGCGGCGTGACGTGGAGCGACGGTGAGGACTTCACCGCAGACGACATCGTCTTCACCTTCACCCAGTACCTCAGCGGCAAGCTCACCGACACCGGTGCCCTCGGCGTCACGGACGTGCAGGCAGACGGCGACACCGTCGTGATCAGCTTCGGCACGTCGAAGTTCACCGCCCAGGGCCGCGTCCTGCACACCCCGATCGTGCCGGAGCACATCTGGAAGGACATCGCCGACCCCAACACCGACCCCCTCACCGACGAGGGCAAGGCTGTCGGCACCGGTCCGTACGTGCTCTCCAACTGGTCGACCGAGTCCGTCTCGCTGACCGCCAACCCCGACTACTGGGGCGGCGACCTCGCCGTGCCGCAGCTCAACTACGTCTCCTACGGCGACAATGCAGCCCTCACGACCGCGCTCGCGACCGGTGACGCCGACTGGGCGCAGGCATTCATCCCGCAGATCCAGCAGAGCTACCTCGACGCCGACCCCGACAACGTGTTCCTCGTGTCCCCGACCCCGGGCGCCGGCACGCTGTTCATGAACCTGCAGCGCAAGCCGTTCAACGACCCCGCCCTCCGCGAGGCGCTCGCGTGGACGATCGACCGGCAGGCCTACGTCGACATCGCCCGCGAGGGTGCGAGCGAGGCGATCTGGAACAAGACCGGCCTGAGCTCGGTGCTCGAGAGCGAGATCATCGACGAGTACAAGGACGACAACTACTCGGTCGACGTCGACAAGGCAAAGGAAGTCCTCGAGGACGCCGGCTACACCTGGAACAGCGGCGCGCTGACCGACCCCGACGGTGAGGCCGTCGAGTTCTCGATCTCCGTCCCCGCCGGCTGGAGCGACTGGAACACCGAGCAGGCCCTGATCTCCGAGGAGCTCGACAAGGCGCTCGGCATCAAGGTCAACGTCGACCAGCCCGACTGGGGCGGCTGGGACGCCGCCCGCCAGGAAGGCGACTTCGACGCGATCATCCACTGGCTCGAGGACACCGGCAACGCGTACGGCCTGTACACGTCGACGATGGACCCGAAGTGGATCGTCGACGACAAGGCGTCGTTCAACTTCGGCCGCTTCGACGACCCGAAGGTGACCGAGGCGCTGAACACGTACGCCAACGCGAGCTCCGATGAGGACCGCGCGGGCGCCAGCGCCGTGCTGCAGAAGGCGTTCGTCGAGAACGTCCCGGCCATCCCGCTCGGTGCGCACCCGCTCCTCGGCGAGTTCAACACGCGCAACTACGTCGGCTGGCCCTCGGAGGACGACCAGTACGCCGCAGGTGACCCGACGCAGGCCGGTGTCGTTCAGATCCTGACGAAGCTGAAGCCCAAAGAGTAACCCGACCGAGTGACGGGGCGGATGCCGCTGGCCCGGCGGCATCCGCCCCTCCACCCCTGCCACCCCCACGAAAGCGAGCACGCACCGATGCGCGATTCGTTACTGTCCGTCGACGACTTCTCCGTCGTCTACGACGTCGACCCCCCGGTCGAAGCCGTCAAGAACGTCAGCCTGGAACTGCGCCGCGGCGAGATCCTCGGGCTCGCCGGCGAGAGCGGATGCGGCAAGACGACCCTCGCCTACGGTGTGCAGCGCCTGCTCAAGGCGCCCGCCGTCATCTCGAGCGGCTCCGTCGTCTTCCGCGACGTGTCCGGCGAGGACATCGACGTCAACTCCCTCGACGCGGAGGAGATGCGCCGTTTCCGGTGGGACAAGATCTCCATGGTCTTCCAGGGCGCGATGAACGCCCTGAACCCCGTCGCCACGATCGGCTCGCAGCTCTCCGACGTCTTCGAGGTCCACCGCCCCGACATGAACCGCGCCGCCCGGCGCGACGCGGTGAACGAGCTCCTCGACATCGTGAAGGTCGGCGCAGCCCGCAGCCGCTCGTTCCCCCACGAACTCTCCGGCGGCATGCGCCAGCGCGTCATGATCGCCATGGCGCTTGCCCTGCGCCCGCAGCTGATGGTCATGGACGAGCCGACCACCGCGCTCGACGTGCTCGTGCAGCGCGAGATCCTCAAGCAGATCTCGCAGCTTCGTCACGAGTTCGGCTTCTCCGTCATCTTCATCACCCACGATCTGCCGCTGCTCCTCGAGATCAGCGACCGCATCGCCATCATGCGCGAGGGCGAGATCGTCGAGATCGACACCGCCGAGCGCATCTGGAACGCCCCGCAGCACGAGTACACGCGCACCCTGCTGTCCTCGTTCCCGCGACTGACCGGTGAAAGGGGGGTCGTCGTCCGATGACCACACTCGAATTCGACGGCGTCACGAAGGTGTACCACGTGCGCGGCGCCGGCCAGATGAAGGCCCTCGACGACGTGTCGTTCACCCTGACGTCCGGTCAGACGATCGGCCTCGTCGGCCAGTCCGGCAGCGGTAAGTCGACGATCGCCAAGATCCTCACGCAGCTCGAGACGCCCACGAGCGGCGAGGTCCGCCTCGACGGCGCCCCCATCCCCCGCCGAGGCAAGGGTCTGCGCGCGTACCGGCAGCAGCTGCGCATGGTGTTCCAGGACCCGTTCGCCTCGCTGAACCCGTACCACTCCATCCGTCACCACGTCGAGCGCCCGCTGCGCCTGGACAACGTGGTCCCGAAGCGCGAGGTCGAGGACGAGGTGCGCCGCCTGCTCGAGCGCGTGCGACTCGACCCCGACTCGGTCATCGACCGCCGCCCGCACGAGCTGTCGGGCGGACAGCGGCAACGCGTCGCGATCGCCCGGGCCCTGGCATCCCGCCCCCGCCTGCTCGTCGCCGACGAGCCCGTCTCGATGCTCGACGTCTCGATCCGCATGGGCGTGCTGAACCTCCTCGCCGACCTGCAGCGCGAAGAGGGCCTCGGCGTGCTCTACATCACGCACGACCTCGCGACCGCGCGGCACTTCAGCGACGAGATCCTCGTCCTCAACCAGGGCCGCGTCGTCGAGAGCGGCACCGCGGACGACGTCATCCTGCGCCCGCAGAACCCCTACACGCAGGAGCTCCGCGCTGCCTCGCCCGACCCCGAGAGCCACTTCGCGTCGACTCCCGGCTTCTCCGGAGGTGCCCGATGACCGCCGTCGAACCCCAGCTGCCCGTCGAGACGTCCGACGCGCTCGAGGTCGGCACGACCGCCACGACCGCCGTCAAGGGACGCTCCCGCATCCCGTGGCGCTTCCTCGGCAGTCGCGCGCTGTTCTACCTGTTCACGCTGTGGGCCGCGATCACGATCAACTTCTTCCTGCCCCGGTTCATGAAGGGCGACGCGGTCGACCAGTACCTCGCCCGCAACCGCAACGTCACCCCCGAAGCGGCCGACGCCCTGCGCGCCCTGCTCGGCATCGACACCGACAAGTCCCTGTGGCAGCAGTACCTCGACTACTGGGGCCTCATGCTGCGCGGCGACCTCGGCGTCTCGCTGCTGCACGGCCTGCGCCCCGTCACCGAGGTCATCAGCCAGTCCCTGCCGTGGACCGTCGGTCTCGTCGGCTTCGCCACGATCGTCTCGTTCCTCATCGGCACGATCGGCGGCGCCATCATCGGCTGGCGTCGCGGCAGCCGCGCCGAGGTGATGATCCCGATCACGACGTTCCTCAGCACCATCCCGTACTTCTGGCTGGGCCTGCTCGCCATCGCGCTCTTCTCGGTGAACCTCAAGTGGTTCCCGATCGGCAAGGCCTACGGCGTCGGCTACTCGCCCGAGTTCACCCCCGAGTTCATCGGACAGGTGATCCACCACGGCACCCTGCCCGCCGTGACCATCATCATCGCCTCTCTCGGCGGCTGGATGCTCGGCATGCGCAACATGATGCTCACGGTCCTCGACGAGGACTACATCACGGTCGCGCAGGCCAAGGGGATGCCGAACTCGCGCGTCCTCTGGCGGTACGCCGCGCGCAACGCAGTGCTGCCCCAGATCCAGAGCTTCGCGCTGTCGATCGGCTTCATCGTCGGCGGCACGATCGTCATGGAGATGGTCTTCAGCTACCCCGGCGTCGGCAAGCTGCTGCTGGACGCCACCAACGCGAAGGACTACGCGCTCATGCAGGGCGTCTTCCTCGTGATCACACTCTCGGTGCTCGTCGCGAACATCCTCGCCGACGTCGCCTACGCGTTCCTCGACCCGCGCACCCGCCAGACGGAGGCCTGACATGACCACGACCGCCACCATCCGGATGGCCCGTACCGAGGACCCGACGCCCAACACGTTCTGGGCCCGCCTGGGGTCGGCGTTCGCGATGTTCCGCAACGCCAAGTCGATCACGGGGCTCGCCATCCTCGGCTTCTTCGTCCTCATCGCGATCTTCGCCGACGTCCTCGCTCCGTTCTCGCCCACCCAGGTCGACAACACGGCGCGGTTCCAGCCGCCGTCCGCCGAGCACTGGCTGGGCACCACCCACATCGGCGAGGACGTGCTCAGTCAGGTCATCCACGGCACGCGCGGCGTCATCGTCGTCGGCTTCCTCGCTGCGATCCTGGCCACCGTCATCGCCATCGTCGTGGGTGTCGTCTCGGGCTACGTCCGCGGGTGGAAGAGCGCGGGCCTCTCGGCGCTGACGAACGTGTTCCTCGTCATCCCGGGTCTGCCGCTCATCATCATCGTCGCCTCGATGTTCGAGGAGCCGCCGCTCGTCCTCATCGCCGCGGTCCTCGGGATCACCGGCTGGGCGTGGGGCGCCCGCGTCCTGCGCGCCCAGACGATGTCGCTCCGCAACCGCGACTTCATCCAGGCCGCCCGCGCCAACGGCGAGCCGCTGCGCCGCATCATCGCCGTCGAGATGCTCCCGAACCTCATGGCGCTCATCGCCGCGAGCTTCGTCGGCACCGTGACCGCCGCGATCCTCGGCCTCACGACGCTCTCGTACATCGGCGTCATCCCGGTCAACACCTACAACTGGGGCACGATCCTCAACTGGGCCAGCGCGCAGGGCGCGTTCCGGCAGAACCAGTGGTGGTGGTACCTGCCTCCGGGCCTGTGCATCGCCGCGATCGGCGTCGCGCTGTCGCTCATCAATTTCGGCATCGACGAGTACGTGAACCCGCGTCTGCGCTCCGCCGGCGAGCGCGCCCGCGCCATGAAGAAGAAGGGGCTCGACGTCAACGACGCCGTCACGGTCGTCCGCGCACCCGCCTCGACGCACCGCACCACCTCGAAGGACAGCACCGCATGACCGTCGTCGACCTGCCCACCGCCCCCTACCTCGACCCCGCACGGACCGTCGAGGAGCGGGTCGCCGACCTGCTCGGGCGCATGACGCTCCCCGAGAAGGTCGGGCAGATGATGCAGTTCGACGCCCGCGAGAATCTCGAGCACATCGTGCACGAACGCCACGCCGGCTCGATCCTGCACACGTCGCCCGAGAAGGTGCTCCGCGCCGCCGAGCTCACGGCGCAGACGCGCCTGCGGATCCCGCTGCTGGTGGCCGAGGACTGCATCCACGGACACTCCTTCTGGGAGGGCGCGACCATCTTCCCGACGCAGCTCGGGATGGCCTCGACGTGGGACCCCGAGCTCGTCGAGCAGGTCGCGAAGGCGACCGCCGCAGAGGTGGCGGCCACCGGCATCCACTGGACCTTCTCCCCCGTCCTCTGCATCGCGCGCGACCTGCGCTGGGGCCGTGTGAACGAGACGTTCGGGGAGGACCCGTTCCTCATCGGCGAGCTCGCCTCGGCGATGGTGCGCGGGTACCAGGGCGACGGCCTCGACGATCCCGATGCGATCCTCGCGACGGCGAAGCACTTCGCCGGGTACTCCGAGACCCAGGGCGGGCGCGACGCGAGCGAGGCCGACATCTCGCGCCGCAAGCTGCGCTCGTGGTTCCTGCCGCCGTTCGAACGCGTCGCGAAGGAGGGATGCCGCACCTTCATGCTCGGCTACCAGACCACCGACGGCGTGCCCATCACCGTCAACGACTGGCTGCTGAGCGACGTCCTCCGCGGCGAGTGGGGCTACACCGGCACCCTCATCACCGACTGGGACAACGTCGGCCGCATGGTGTGGGAGCAGAAGGTGCAGCCCGACTTCGTGCACGCCGCGGCGGCCGCCGTGAAGGCCGGCAACGACATGGTCATGACCACGCCGGGGTTCTTCTCCGGCGCGCTCGAGGCCGTCGAACGCGGGATGCTGACCGAGGCCGACATCGATCAGGCCGTCGCGCGCATCCTGTCGCTCAAGTTCCGCTTCGGTCTGTTCGAGAACCCCCGCCTGCCCGACCGCGAGCGCATCGCCGCGATCGTCGCCCGCAGCGCCCACACCGACCTCAACCTCGAGGTGACCCGCCGCTCGCTCGTGCTGCTGCGCAACGACGGCACCCTGCCGCTGGCCGCCGGCACCCGCCGGATCGCCGTCGTCGGCCCCCTCGCCGATGACGCGCAGACCCAGCTGGGCGACTGGGCGGGGTCCTCCGGACAGGTCGATTGGATGCCGGACGGCCACCCGCGTGCCCAGATCACGACGGTCCTCGACGGGCTGCGCGAGCGCTCGGGCGGGGCGGTCGAGTACGCGCGGGGCGCCGACATCCTGCGCCTGACCGACGACCCCGCCGGCACGTTCCCCGACGGGCAGCCGCGCCCGCCGATCGTCGTCCCGAGCGACCCCGACGAGGAGGGGATCGCCGAGGCGGTCGCCGTCGCCGAGCGCTCCGACGTCGTCGTCGCCGTCGTCGGCGACCGGATCGAGCTCGTCGGCGAGGGCCGGTCGACCGCGACCCTCGAGCTCATCGGCGGGCAGCGCGCACTCCTCGACGCCCTGGCCGCGACGGGCACGCCGCTCGTCGTCGTGCTCATGGCGTCGAAGCCGCTCATCCTGCCGGCGTCGGTGCGCGAGGCATCCGTCGTCTGGGTCGCGAACCCCGGCATGCAGGGCGGTCGCGCGATCGCCGAGTTGCTGCTCGGCGAGATCGAACCCGCCGGACGCCTGCCGATCTCGTTCGCCCGTCACGCCGGACAGCAGCCGACGTACTACAACCAGATCCGCGGCCAGCACGGCGACCGCTACGCCGACCTCACCCAGGAACCGGCGTTCGCGTTCGGCGACGGCCTCTCGTACACGACCGTCGAGTACGACGAGCCCGAGATCCTGACGCCCGTGATCTCCGCCGGGGACACCGTCCGCGCCCGCGTGACCGTCCGCAACACCGGCACGCGCCCCGCGCACGAGGTCGTCCAGGTCTACGTGCGCGACACCGTGACCTCGGTCAGCTGGGCCGACAAGGAGCTGAAGACGTACCGCCACGTCGACCTCGCCCCAGGGGCTGCGGCGACGGTCGAGATCGAGCTGCCGGCGTCCGACTGCACGATCGTGGATGCGGCCGGCCGCCGCATCGTGGAACCCGGGGAGTTCGAACTCCTCATCGGGCCGTCGTCCCGCGACGAGGTGCTGCGGGCGGTCTCGTTCGAGATCCGCTGACACGACGGAACAGCGAGGGGCGGGTGCGTGGTGTCACCCGCCCCTCGCTCGCGTCACGTGCCCCGCGCTTCAGCGGGAATCTGCGCTCCAGCGGACATTCGGCGTCGGTTCAACCGCTGGAACGCGGATCCCCGCCGTTATGACGAGCCGACCGCACCCCGGAGCCGCCGGGCGACCTACTTCAGCCCGGTCATCGCGATGCCCTGCACGAAGTAGCGCTGCAGGAACAGGAACAGGATCGGCGTGACGACGAGGACCGACCCCGCCATCAGCAGTCCGTAATACGTGCCGTTCGACCCGACCGAGTAGAGCGACAGCGAGATCCCGACCTTCCTCGCCTACGGCCTCGAGAAGCGCCTGGACAAGCGGCGGAAGAACCCGATGTTCGGCAAGGGCGGCGCGATCCGCGGCCTCGCCGCCCCCGAGGCCGTCGGCAACTCGACCACCGGGATGGCGATGGGCGCCCTCCTGGCGCTCGGCCTGCCGATCTCGGCGACCGCCGCGATCATGCTCGCCGCCTGTACGCGGGCATCACGGTCTTCTGCGGCCTCGGGATCTACGCCTCGTCGGGCTCGACGTTCGACCTCGTGATGCTGCTCGGCATCGGCATCCTCGGCTTCCTCCTGCGGGCGCTCGACTTCCCGCTCGGCGCTAGATGCGGCGGGGCCTTCGTCATGCGATCGTCAGGGCGTCGGCATCCCGCCGTTAACGTTGAGGGTCTCGCCGAGCACGTAGCTCGACTCCGGCGACGCCAGGAACACGTACGCCGGGGCGAGCTCCGCGGGCTGTCCCATGCGTCCGAGCGGGGTGTCCTCGCCGAACTGCTCGAGCTTCTCGGGCGGCTGCCCGTCCGTCACCTGCAGCGGCGTCCAGATCGGTCCCGGAGCGACCGCGTTGACGCGGATGCCCTTGGGCGCGAGCTGCTGGGCGAGCGCCTTCGTGAACGCGTTGATCGTCGCCTTCGTCGAGGCGTAGTCGACGAGCGTCTCGGACGGCGAGTACGCCTGGATCGAGGTCGTGTTGATGATCGTCGATCCCGCGGGGAGGTGGGGCACCGCCGCCTTCGTGATCCAGAACATCGCATCGACGTTGGTCGTGAACGTGTGGTCGAACTGCTCGTCGGGAAGCTCGGTGATGTCCTCGCTGTAGATCTGCTTGCCGCCGTTGTTGACGAGGATGTCGAGACCGCCGAGGCCCTCGACCGTCTGCGCGACGAGGCCGACGCAGTACTCCTTGTCCTTCAGGTCGCCCGGCAGGGTGAGGACGGTCGCGCCGGCCTCGCGGAGAATGCCGGCGATCCGCTGCGCGTCCTCCTCCTCTTCGGGCAGGTACGACAGGGCGACGTCGGCACCCTCGCGCGCGAACGCGATCGCCGTCGCCGCACCGATGCCCGAGTCGCCGCCGGTGATGAGGGCCTTGCGCCCCGTCAGCCGGCCGGTGCCGCGGTAGGTGTCCTCGCCGAGGTCGGCCTGCGGAGCGAGGTCGGCGTCGAGGCCGGGCTCCTCCTGGTGGCCCTTGCGGGGTTCGATCTCGGAGTAGAGCTCCACCGGGTTCGTGAACGTGTACTGGTCGCGTGCCATCGTGCTCTCCTTCTTCGTGGTGGTCGTGGTGCGGTCGGTGAGGGTCAGCGGCCGTCGGCGTCGTCGCCGACCAGCTCGCGGATCGTCAGGGCTGCGCGGATGAGCGCCAGGTGGCTGAGCGCCTGCGGCAGGTTGCCGAGGAACGCGCCGTCGTCGGGGTCGATCATCTCGGCGAACATGCCGACGTCGTTGCCCGAGGCGACGAGCTCGTTCATCGCGGCGATGCCTTCGTCGTGGCGGCCGACGCACACGAGCGCGGCGGCGCGCCAGAAGCCGCACGCGACGAAGGTCGCCTCCTCCTCGCGCATGCCCGTGTAGCGGAAGAGGTGCGGCCCCTCGCCGAGCTCTCCCGAGAGCGCGTCGATCGTGCGCGACATCCGCTCACCGCGGTCGAAGCCGCTCAGCGAATGCAGCAGGACGGAGGCGTCGAGGTCGCGGCTGCCCTGGGCCATGACATACGCGCCGCGGGACTCCGACCAGCCGTGCTCGTCGACCCAGTCACGCACGAGCTCCGCCTCGGCCGCCCACCGCTCGCTGCTGCCCGGGATCTGCTCGAGCTCGGCGAGCCGCACTGCGTCGTTGAGCGCCTGCCAGCATCCCATCTTCGACGAGACGTAGTGCCGCTCCTCGGGCAGCTCCCACATGCCCGAGTCGGGGTTCCGCCACGAATCGCACACCTTGTCGGCGTACATCGACAGCATGCGTCCGGTCTGGACGTCGAGGGCGTTCCCCGCCTCGACGTAGGCCCGGCAGATCGCGAACAGGTCGCCGTAGACGCCCAGCTGCACCTGCTCGCGGGCGGGGTTTCCGGTCACAACCGGGCCGATCCCGCGCCACCCGGGCACGTCGTACTCGGTGACGTGGCCGTCGAGCTCGCCGTCGAGGGTGTACATGACGTGCAGCTCCGGCCCGTGCCGGCGGATCGTCCGCAGCAGCCACGAGATGGCGGCGTGCGTCTCTTCGCGCAGCCCGAACCCGACGAGGGCGTCGAGCGTGTACGCGAGGTCGCGCACCCAGGCGAGGCGGTAATCCCAGTTCTTGCCCCCGGCGAGGTTCTCGGGGAGCGACGTCGTCGCGGCCGCCGCGATCGCACCGGTCGGGCTGTGGATGAGGAGCTTGAGCATGAGGGCGCTCCGCTGCACGTCGGTCGCCCACGGACCGTCGTACGAGAACTCGCGCGACCAGGCGCGCCAGGCCTCGATGGTGCGGTCGATGCCGCGGTCGACGTTGTCGGGGTCCGGGAAGTGGATCGGCTCGTCGTGCGTGCCGACGACGATGAGCAGGTGCCGGCTGCCCTTCGTGGCCGTGAAGCCGCCGGCGAGTCCCGTCGCGATGCCGTCGGCGGATGCCGCGGGTTCCGGCCCGTGGTCGCGGCCGGTCACGCCGATCGTCGTGAGTCCCGAACGCAGGATGCTGCGGCCGTTCGCCCGGTCGTGCCACGGCGCTGCCGTCTTCAGCGACGTGCCGGGCTGGACGCGCCAGCGGAACGCCACCACACCCTCCACCCCGTCGACGCGGCGGGCGAGCTCCGCCCACGGCAGCCGCCCCGCGACACCCGTCACGAGCGCGTCGGTCACGGTCGCCGTGCCCGACGCGGTGCGGAAGGTCGTCACGAGGACGTTGGTCCGCGGCAGGTATCGGCGACGCACGTCGTACTCCTCCACCGGTTCGAGCTCGATGCACCCACCGGCGTCGTCGTCGAGCAGTCGCCCGAAGATCGGCAGGTCGTCGATGCCGGGCAGCGGCATCCAATCGATCTGACCGCGCAGCCCGATGAGCGCGACCGTGCGGCCGTCACCGATCGGCGCGTAGCTGCGCAGATCCTGACCGGGAGCGGCGTCGTCGTGAGGGGGCATGACCCGAGTCTTCCCGGGGCGCCGACCGAGCGGATGCCGGTTGACACCCCGCCGACGATGTGTGACGGCGCCGGGTCAGGCAGCCGCCTCGCGACGTTCGGCCAGTCCGTCGATGACCCCGCGGTAGGCGTCGAGCATGCGATCCGCGCCCAGTCGAGGGCGGGCGGCGAGGGCCGCGGCGCGGTAGTCCGGCCGGCGGGCGATGACCTTCGCCCAGGCGGCGGCGATCGCGTCGGGGTCGTGCGGCGTGACGAGCCCGATGCCCGCGACGACCTGCGCGGCGTCGCCGACCGCCGTCGTCACCGGGGTCGCCCCGCTCGCCGCTCCCTCGATGAGGCAGAGCGGCGACGCCTCGCCGAACGCGCTCGTGAGTGCCACGATGTCGGCCCCGCGGTACAGGCGCGGCATGTCGTCGCGGATGCCGAGACGATGGATCCGCTCGACGGGAGCACCCGCCTCGGCGATCGCAGCGGTGAGCGCGGGGTCGTCGACCGTCATGCCGGCGCCGCACAGGACGTACTGCGTGCGGGTGTCGCGCGCCGCGTGCGCGGCGACCGCCCGCAGGAACAGCCCGGGGTCCTTCATCGCGTCGAAACGCGCCGCGAACAGGACGACCGGCGCGGTCGGGGCGATCCCGAGGTGGGCGCGCAGCGGCATCCGCTCGTACGGCTTGGGACGGTACCGCGTCAGGTCGATCCCGTTCGGGATCACGACGCGCTCGACGGACGGCGGCGTGTAGCGCGCGTAGGCGTCGCTCGTGGATTCCGCGCACGAGATGGTCGTGGTGAGCCGACCGGATGCCGCCAGCTCCCCCATCCAGCGCGCCGCGGCGCCCGAGTGCGTCGGGTCCGACCGGTGCAGGCACGCGGCGATCGGCACGTCGGGGAGGAGTCCGCGGGCCTCGAGGGCGAGGAGGAGGCCGAGCGGCTGCTCCTTGAGGGTGAGGATCACGTCGGCGCGCCGGACGGCCGCGGCGGCGACCTCGAGCTCCGCATCGGTGAAGCTCTCGGGTTCGGGCGGCAGGGCGCCGGCCTCGCGCCCCAGGTCGGTGACGTCGACACCGGCGTCGCGCAGCCACCGGTACCGCGGGTCGTCGGCGATGTGCTGCACGGCGCCCTCGCGCCGGGCGCGCGACGCGATCGACAGCACGGCATGCTCGTGCGAACCGTCCTGGTGGAGCGACGTCACGACGTTCGTGTGGAGCACGCGGGCGCCACCCGAGAAGAGGCCTTCGTACAGCGAGAGCACGCGGTGACCGGTCATCCCCCCATGCTGAGGCGGGGCCGCGCCGGCGCGATGAACCGCAGATGACCATCGCGTGAAGATCGCCGCGAAGGGGTCACCGTGCGGTGGTGACCGCCTCCCACGCCGCGTCCGAGAACAGGGTGATCCAGACGGCGAAGACGACCAGGCCGACGGCGGTCGCGATCAGCCAGCCCCAGAACGGCGCGAGCCCGCGCCCCGTCTCGCGGTGCACGACGAACGTACGACCGGCGACGTAGACGCCGAGGGTGGCGACGAAGGCGAGCGCCGCCCAGCCCCAGCCGAAGGGTGACGGGATGCCGCGACGCCGCAGGGCGCGATGGTCGAGGCGCGCGAACAGCACCGCGAGGGCGACGAGGACGAGGTCGACGACGACCAGCAGGCTGAGGCCGGCGACGATCCACCCCGCCGGCGTCAGCGCGGCGGACGCCTCACCGAACAGGCGCGCGACCGCCTCCCCGTCGAGGAACGCCCCCGTGTAGAGCGGCAGCACGGATGCCGCGATCGCCGCCCAGATCCAGACGGTGCCGGCGCGCGCGGCGCCGGGGGCCGGGGCGGGAGTGGGCGCCGGGGCGGGGTTGGGAGAAGACGTGGGGGCGGGCGCCGGCGCGGGAGCCGGGGCAGCGGCGGGTTCCGGGTCGTCGACCGCGACGGACGTGCGCGGAGCGACGGTGTCGGTCGCCCACTCGGTGCCGTCCCACCATCGCAGCTGATCCGGCTCGCCCGGGTCGGGGTACCAGCCCGCGGGCGCCTGGCGGCTCACCGGCCGCTCTCGTCCCGGTCGCCCGTCGACGAGGCGAGCTCGGCACCGGCGTGCGCGAGTTCGGCGAGCGCGGCTTCGCTGGGGGCGGGTGCGACGCCGGCGATGAGGTCGGTGAGGATGCGGACACGTCGACCGTGCGCGATCGCGTCGAGGGCGGATGCCCGGACGCAGTGATCCGTCGCGATCCCGGTGACGTCGACGTCGACCACGCCGTGCGCCGTCAGCAGGTCGGCGACCGTCTCACCGGCATCCGTCACCCCTTCGAACAGCGAGTAGGCGGGCTGGCCCTGCCCCTTCTTGACGTGGTGCGTGACCGCGCTCGTGTCGAGGCCGGGGTCGTAGTCCGCGCCCGGGGTGCCCGCGACGCAGTGCACGGGCCACGAGTCGACGAAGTCGGGCTCGGCGGCGAAGTGCCCGCCGTTGTCGCCGTCGCCGTCGTGCCAGTCGCGCGAGGCGACGATGAGGTCGTAGTCGGCGGCGTGTGCTCTCAGGTGCGACGTGATGGCTGCGGCGACCGCATCCCCTCCGTCGACGCCCAGGGCCCCGCCCTCGGTGAAATCGTTCTGCACATCGACGATGAACAGCGCTCGGGTCATGTGACGAGGGTACGACGGCGCGGGGCCGGCGGTCATCTCCGTGTCGCGGGCGGCGCGGCTACGCTGGCGGCATGACCGTCCCCGTCCGCGACCGCCGCTCGACCGCAGGCATCCTCGCCGCCCTCGGTCTCGACGTCGTGCTGGTCACGGTCTTCGCCGCGATCGGACGGGCCAGCCACTCCGAGGCGCCGTTCGCGGGTCTCGCGACGACGGCGGGGCCCTTCGTCGCCGCCCTCGTGGCCGGCTGGCTGGTGGCCCTCGCCTGGCGCGCCCCGCTCGCGGTGGTGCGCACCGGCATCCCGGTGTGGGCGGTCACCGTCGTCGGCGGCATGATCCTGCGCGCCCTCTCCGGTCAGGGCGTGCAGGTCGCCTTCGTCATCGTCGCGGCATCCGTCCTGCTCCTGCTGCTGGTGGGATGGCGCCTCGTCGCCGCGCTCGCCGCCCGCCGCCGCTCGGCCGACTGACGGCGCCCCTCACGCGTCGAGCGTGCGGCGGTACTCGGCGCGCGTCGTCTCCTCCGGCGCGGCGTCCACAGGCGCATCCTCCGCATCGACACGGGACAGCTTCGAGGGCCACCAGATCTTCCGGCCGATGTCGTACGCGAGGGCCGGCACGAGCAGCGAGCGCACGATGAACGTGTCGAGCAGCACGCCGAAGGCGACGATGAAGGCGAGCTGGACGAGGAAGAGGATCTGGATCACGCCGAGCGCCGCGAACGTCGCCGCCAGCACGAGGCCCGCCGAGGTGATCACCCCGCCCGTCGCGACGAGTCCGCGGAGGATGCCGCGGCGCGTCCCGTGCGCCAGCGACTCCTCGCGCACGCGCGACATGAGGAAGATGTTGTAGTCGATGCCGAGGGCGACGAGGAAGACGAAGCCGTAGAGCGGCACGGCGGGATCGCCGCCCGGGAACCCGAACACGTCGTTGAAGACGAGCGCGCTCACGCCCAGCGCCGCCGCGAACGACACGATGACGCTGAGGATCAGCAGCACCGGTGCGAGCACCGAGCGCAGCAGCAGCATGAGGATCAGCAGCACGACGACGAGGATGACGGGGATGATCACCGTCCGGTCGCGGATCGAGGTGTCGTTGGTGTCGAGGTCGACGGCGGTGGTGCCGCCGACGATCCCCTCGAACGGCGCGCCGGCGAGGGAGGCTCGCAGTTCGCGCACCGTCTGCTCGGCCTCGAGAGAGTCCGCCGCGTCCGAGAGGGTGGCCACGAGCATGACGTCGCCGCCGTCCACGGTCGCCTCGGGGGCCGGCGTCCCGGGAGGGCCCTGCGGCGCGAGGACGAGCTCACCGCCCTCGACGCTGACGGCGGCCTGCCCCGACGGCGTGTCAGCGGCCACCACACCGACCGAGTCGACACCGTCCTGACCGGCGACGAGCTCGGCGGCCTCGGGGGCGTCGCCCTCGGACACGATGACGTAGAGCGGGCTGCCCGACCCCGCCGGGAAGTGCTCGGCGAGCACGACCCCGCCGTCCCGCGCTTGGGACTCCCCCAGCACGAGTTCGCTGGCGGGGACGCCGTCCGCCTTCAGCTGGGTGACACCGACGGATGCCGCCAGCAGCACGACCGTCGAGAGGATCCAGACGACCCGCGCGCGGCGCGCGACGAACCGTGCGAGCTTCGCCCACAGCCCGCGGGCGGGCTGCGTCAGGTCGGCGGGGAGCTCCGCCATGCCCGTCTTCGGGATGAACGGCCAGAACGCCGCGCGCCCGACGAGCGCGAGGAGCGCGGGCAGGAAGGTCAGCGCCGACAGCATCGCGAAGGCGATGCCGATCGAGGCGATGGGGCCGAGGGCACGGTTGCTCGCGAGGTCGCTCAGGAGCAGGCAGAGGAGGCCCGCGATGACCGTGCCGCCCGAGGCGAGGATGGGTTCGATCGAGCCCTTCCAGGCGGCGGTCGCGGCATCCCACCTCCGGCGGCCCTCCCCGATCGCCTCCCGGAAGCGCGCGA
Organism: Microbacterium sp. NPDC079356; assembly: GCF_049545465.1. Classification (NCBI taxonomy): domain Bacteria; kingdom Bacillati; phylum Actinomycetota; class Actinomycetes; order Micrococcales; family Microbacteriaceae; genus Microbacterium; species Microbacterium sp. NPDC079356. The sequence continues at coordinate 41,941 of NZ_JBMWDN010000002.1, forward strand.
CGTAGAGCAGGGCGTAGTCGGTCGCGGCGCCGATGACGAGGATGAAGAGGATGCCCTGGACCTGACCGTTGAGGACGACGATCCCCGCCTTCGCGAGCCACCACACGCTCAGGAGGGCGACGCAGAGCGCGAACACCGAGGTCAGCAGCACGAGGATCGGCAGCAGCGGCGAACGGTAGACGACCACGAGAATGACGAACACGGCGCCGAGCGCGACGAGCAGCAGCAGGCCGTCGATGCCGGTGAAGCCGGTCGCGAGGTCGGCGGTGAAGCCGGCCGGACCCGTGACCCACGCCTCGAGGGAGTCGGGAGCGTCCGCCGCGACGAGTTCGCGCACCTCGCCGACGATGTCGGTGACCTCCGCCGAGGCGTCGATGGAGACCACCACCTGCGCCGCCTCGCCGTCCTCGGACGGGATGGCGGGCGAGACCTCGAGGACGCCCTCGAGTGCACCGATCTCGTCGGCGACGGTCTGCACGCCCTCGAGGTCGGCGGCGTCGAGACTGCCGGTGCCCTCGAAGACGACGAGCGCCGGGATCGCGTCGCCGCCGAGGAAGTCGTCGAGGCGCTCCTGCACCTGCGTCGACTCGGCGCTCTGCGGCAGGAAGGTCGACTGGTCGTTCGTCGAGACCTCCTCGACCTTGCCGAAATAGGGCCCTCCGATGGATCCCCCGGCGAGCCAGATGACCACGAGGACGAGCGGAAGCGCGATGCGCAGCCAGCGTGAGGATGTCGATGCGGATGACATATACCTAGCTTATCTAGATATACGCTTTTACAACAATCTCAGGATCGCAGGAAGAAGACGATCACCGAGGCGAGCACCGTCACGACGCCCAGCGCACCGCCGCCGACAGCCAGCCCCACCAGCAGTCGCAGGACGGGCGGACGCCTCGTGAACCGCATGCGATCGCGCCAGCCGTGGCGATACCAGATGCGCGCCGTGCCGCCTGCCCCGAGGTGATCGCGGTCGTGAGCAGACAGCTCGGCGGCGTTCACCTCGCCGGCGTCGTCGAGCCACCGCAGGGTGCGACCGTCCTCGTCGAGGTACGCGTCCGCGGGGAGCCAACTGCCGTCGGACGCCCACACGACGAGGGCCGCGATCCCGAAGACGACGGCAGCCCCGAAGCCCACCCACGAGAAGATCTCGAGAATCGCATCGAGGGCCTGTGTCACCCGTGTGTCCTCTGTTCTGGAGCCACCTAAGGGAATCGAACCCTTGACCTATTCATTACGAGTGAATCGCTCTGCCGTCTGAGCTAAGGTGGCGCGCTTCGCTCGCGCGTTGCACGATCATCGATCCTACAGGGTCCGAGGGGATGGTGCGAACGCGCCCCTATCCGGCATCGCAGCGGACGTCGCCGGTGGGCACCTCGCCGTCCTCGACGTACGCCACGACGGTCTCGTCGACGCAGGCGTTCCCCTTGTTGAACCCGGTGTGCCCCTCCCCCACCCGCGTGATCAGGATGCCGGAGCTCAGCTGCTCGGCCAGGGCCGCCGACCACTCGTAGGGGGTCGCGGGGTCGTTCGTGGTGCCGATGACGAGGATCGGCGCCGCCCCGTCGGCGGTGATCTCGCTGCGTGAGCCCGTCGGCGGGTAGGGCCATTCGTCGCAGAGGTCGACGTCGGAGCTCCAGTACGGCGCGAAGGTGGGCGCGTCCTCGGCGACCTGAGCCTCCGCCTCCGCGACGACGTCGGCCGGGTCGGCCGGGTAGTCCATGCAGTTGTACGCCGAGAACGCTTCCGTCGAGTTGTCGAGGTACGACCCGTCGTAGCGGTTGTAGTAGCGGTCGACGAGGGCGAACATCTCGTCGGGATCGCCTTCGAGGACCGCGGTGAGCGCCGACGAGAGCGTCGCCCAGCTGCCCTCGCTGTAGAGCGCCGAGATGATGCCCATCACGAGCGCATCGGCCCCCAGCATCCGCCCGTCCGAGGCCGGCAGCGGGGACGCGTCGACGGCGGCGAGCGCGTCCTCGAGCTGCTGCTGCGCCGCGTCCTGCGCCCCGTCGAACGGGCAGTCCGAGCCGGCGAGGCACCAGGTCAGATAGGCGTCGAGCGCGGATTGGAAACCGGCGGCCTGTCGCGCGCCGACGATCGCGCCCGGGATCGACGGGTCGAGTCCGCCGTCGAGGACGACCCGGCCGACGTTCTGCGGGAAGAGCTTCGCGTACGTCGCGCCGAGGAACGATCCGTACGAGTACCCGAGGTAGGCGAGCTTCTCGTCGCCGAGCACAGCGCGCATGAGGTCAAGGTCGCGGGCCGCGTTCTCGGTGGTGATGAAGGGCAGGATGCCGCCGCTGTTCGCGTCGCAGGCACGGGCGAACGCGGCGGCCGACTGCCGCTGCTCGCCGGCGCGCTCGGGCGTGCCGCGCGGGGCGGCGGGGATGTCGAAGAGGTACCGGTCCATCGCGGCGGCGTCGAGGCAGCGCACCGCCGTGGAGCGTCCGACCCCGCGCGGATCGAAGCCGACGACGTCGTACGACTGCAGCAGCTTCGGCCCGACGGCGAAACCCGCCGACTGCCGGACCATGTCGACGCCGCTCGCACCCGGTCCGCCGGGGTTGACGAACAGCGACCCCTTCGACTCGCCGTTCGAGGCGACGCGGACGATGACGGCGAGGTCGAGGTCGCCGGCGTCGGGGTCGGTCCAGTCGCGCGGCGCGGTGATCGTGCCGCAGAAGTAGCCCCCGTCGTCGAAGCCGGTGCACTGCTCCCACGCGACGTCCTGGCCGTAGAAGTCCTCGAAGCCGGCGGGGGCGCCGGAGACCACCGGCGCGCGGTCGGGGGCGACGGGCGTCCTCGGGGTGCAGCCGGCGAGCATCGCCGCGAGACCGGCCGCCAGGACGGCGGCCGCCGCGCGGCGGAGCACGCCGCGGATCACGACGCGCGCCCCGTCGCGACGGTGATCAGCATGCTCTCGAGGGCCAGGGCGGGGGCGGCATTGCCCTGCAGGTTGGTGCGCGTCAGCGCGATGGCGTCGAGGACGGTCAGGGTGTGCTGCGGCGTCCACGCCGCCGCGAGCGCCTCGATGTCGGGCGTGAGCTCGCGGTTGATGAGCTCGGTCTCGCGGCCGAACTGACGCATGAGCGTGTCGCGGTAGAGCGACTCGAGGTCGGTCAGCACCCGGTCGATCCCGTCGCGCAGGCTGCGGGTCGCGCGCCGCTTCTGCTCGTCCTCGAGGGCGCTGACCTGGCTGCGCACGGCGGGAGGCACGGCGCTGCCCGGAGCGACCCCGAGCGTGCGCAACAGCGCCTCGCGCTCGCTCTCGTCGCGTTCCGCGGTGCGCGCCTTCGCGTCGTCGGTCGCGGACTGCACGATCGTGGCCGCGACCTCGACCGCGTCGCCGACACCGCGCACGCGGAGCACCGCGCGGAGGGTGCGCTCGCGACGCTCACGGGATGCCGCATCCGTCGCCAACCGCTGCGCCATGCCGATGTGGCGCTGTGCGAGCCGGGCCGACTGCTCGGCCACGGCCTCGTCGACGCCCGTCCGCTGGACGATGAGCCGGGCCACGTCGGCGACGTCGGGCTCGCGCAGCCGCAGGATGCGCACGCGCGAGCGGATCGTGGGGAGCAGATCCGCGTCGCTCGGCGCGCAGAGGATCCAGACGGTCTGCTCGGGCGGCTCCTCGAGGGCCTTCAGCAGGACGTTGCTCGTCCGCTCGACCATGCGGTCGGCGTCCTCCATGACCATGACCCGGTAGCGCCCGAGCGACGGCGAGAAGTAGGACCGTTCGACGAGCGAGCGCGCCTCTTTGATCGAGATGATGACGCCCTCGGTGCGGAGGGCCGCGAGGTCGGGGTGGGTCCGCGCCATGACCTGCCGCATCGCGTTCTCGTCGCCCGACTCGGCGATGAGCGCCGCCGCGAACGCGTACGCGAGGGTCGACCGGCCCGATCCCGGCGGTCCGGTGATGAGCCACGCGTGCGCCAGTTGGGAGGGGTCGGATGCCGCGGACCGCAACTGCGCGACGGCCTCGTCCTGACCCCAGACCTCGCCCCACGGGAGCACGTCGGTGGAGGCGGTCATGCCGTTCAGCCTACGAGGTGCCGGGGACGCTCAGGACAGGTGCGGGGCGACGCGGGAGCGGATCTCCGCCGCGATCTCGTCGATCGCCCGCGTCGCGTCGACGACGAGGAAGCGGTCCGGATCGGCTTCCGCGAGCGCGAGGAACGCTGCGCGCACCCGCTCGTGGAACGCGCTCTTCTCGGCTTCGAGCCGGTCGAACGGCTTGTCGGCGGCATCCAATCGTCCGCGCGCCGTCGCCGGATCGACATCGAGCAGAACCGTGATGTCGGGGAGCGCACCCTCGGTGGCCCACAGCGACAGGTCGCGGATCTCCCCTCCGTCGAGCACGCGGCCGGCGCCCTGATAGGCGACCGAGCTGTCGAGGTAGCGGTCCTGGAGGACGACGTCGCCGCGCTCGATCGCCGGCCGCACGAGGGTCGCGACGTGGTGGGCGCGGTCGGCGGCGTAGAGGAGCGCTTCGGCGCGCGGCGCGATGTCGCCGCGGTGGTGCAGGACGATGTCGCGGATGAGGACGCCGACGTCGGTGCCGCCGGGTTCGCGCGTGCGCACGACCCGGCGGCCCTGCTCGCGGAGCCACTGCTCCAGCAGGGCCGCCTGCGTCGTCTTGCCCGAGCCGTCACCCCCCTCGAGGGTGATCCACAGCCCGGAGGTCACTTCTTCTTCGCCGCCGGCTTGCGCGCCGCGGGCTTGCGGGTCGTGCGCTTGGGCGCCGGCCCCTTGGCCCGCTTGTCGGCGAGCATCTGCACGGCGACCTCGAAGGTGATGTCGTCGGGCGTCTGACCGCGCGGGATCGTCACGTTGGTCGTGCCGTCGGTGACGTAGGCCCCGAAACGGCCGTCCTTGATGCGGATCGGCTTGCCGCTGACCGGGTCGGCCTCGAACTCCTTCAGCGAGGTCGCGGCGCGGTTGGCGTACTTCGGCTGCGAGTAGATCTCGAGGGCCTGCTCGAGCGTGATGTCGAAGATCATGTCCTCGCTCGCAATGCTGCGCGAGTCGGTGCCCTTCTTGATGTACGGACCGTACGGACCGTTCTGGGCCGTGATGACGGTGCCGGACTCGGGGTCGACACCCACTTCGCGCGGCAGCGACAGGAGCTTCAGCGCGGTCGCCAGGTCGATCGTCTCGGGCGACATGCTCTTGAACAGCGAGGCGCGCTTGGGCTTGGGTGCCACGGCCTTCTTCGCGCCGCGCTTGGGCTTCGCGTCCTCGGCCGGCGCCTCCTCCTCGGGCAGCACCTCTTCGAGGTAGGGCCCGAAACGACCGTCCTTGATGACGACGTCGCGGCCGTTCTCGGGGTTCTGCCCGAGGACACGGTCGCCGCCGACGGGCGCCTCGATGAGCTCCTGCGCCTTCTCGGGCGTGAGCTCGTCGGGTGCGAGGTCGTCGGGGACGTTGATGCGCCGCGGCGTCTCGGGGTCGTCGCCCGGGACCTCGAGGTACGGACCGTAGCGGCCGAAGCGGAGCACCGCGACGTCGCCGATCCTGGTGGAGTTGATCTCGCGCGCGTCGATGTCGCCCAGGTTGTCGACGATGTTGCGGAGGCCGACGTGGTCCTCGGAGCCGAAGTAGAACTCGCGCAGCCAGGCGGCGCGGTTCTGCTCGCCCCGGGCGATCGCGTCGAGGTCGTCCTCGAGCGCGGCGGTGAAGTCGTAGTCGACGAGATCGGCGAAGTGCTCCTCGAGCAGCCGCACGATGCTGAACGCGAGCCAGCTGGGGACGAGCGCCTGGCCGCGCTTGGACACGTAGCCGCGGTCGAGGATGACGTCGATGATGCTCGCGAAGGTCGAGGGACGGCCGATGCCGCGCTCCTCGAGCGCCTTGACGAGCGACGCCTCGGTGTAGCGGGGCTTGGGGCTCGTCGCGTGGCCCTTCGGCTCGACGTCGGTCAGTCGCAGTGCGTCGCCGACGGCGAGCGCCGGCAGCGACTGGTCGTCGGTGCGGTCGTTGTCGTGGCGCTTCTCGTCGCGACCCTCCTCGTACGCGTCGAGGAAGCCCTTGAACGTGTAGACGGTGCCGGATGCCGTGAACGTCGCCGTGCGACCGGCGGCATCCGCGTCGATCGTGACGGTCGTCGTCTCGTATTTCGCGTCGGCCATCTGGCTGGCGACGGTGCGCTTCCAGATCAGGTCGTAGAGGCGCAGCTCGTCGCGGTCGAGGCCGGAGGTGACCTCCTTGGGCGTGCGGAAGTGCTCGCCCGAAGGACGGATCGCCTCGTGCGCCTCCTGCGCGTTCTTCGCGTTGTTGCGGTAGCTGCGGGGATTGGCGGGCACGGCCTTGTCGCCGTACAGCGCGACGGCCTGCGTGCGCGCCGCGGTGACCGCCTGGGCCGACAGGGCGGTCGAGTCGGTACGCATATAGGTGATGTACCCCTTCTCGTAGAGCCGCTGCGCGACGCCCATGGCGTGCTTGGCGCTCATCGAGAGCTTGCGACCGGCCTCCTGCTGGAGGGTCGAGGTCGTGAAGGGGGGCTTGGGGCTGCGTGTGCCGGGCTTGGCCTCGACGCTGACGACGGATGCCGCGCCCGACGCCTCGAGCGATGCGGCCAGCTCGCGCGCCTGGTCCTCGCTGAGGACGACGACGGCCTTCTTCAGCGCACCGGTGTCGTCGAAGTCGGTGCCGCGCGCCAGAGGGGCGCCGTCGAGGCGGGCGAGGCGGATCGCGAACGAGTCCGCCCCCTTCACGGCGGTCGAGTCGACGTCCCAGTACGAGGCGGACACGAACGCCATGCGCTCGCGCTCGCGCTCGACGACCATGCGGGTCGCGGCGGACTGCACGCGCCCGGCACTCGTGCCCTGACCCACCTTGCGGCGTGTGACGTCCGAGACGTCCCAGCCGTAGAGGCGGTCGAGGATGCGCCGCGTCTCCTGCGCGTCGACGAGGGCGTGATCGAGCTCGCGGGTGTTCTTCACCGCGGCCTGGATCGCGTCCTTCGTGATCTCGTGGAAGACCATGCGCTTGACGGGGACCTTGGGCTTCAGGGTCTCGAGCAGGTGCCACGCGATGGCTTCGCCCTCGCGGTCCTCATCGGTGGCGAGCAGGAGTTCGTCGGCGTTCTTCAGTGCGCGCTTGAGCTCGGCGACCGTCTTCTTGCCGCGGTCGCTCTCCACATAAAGAGGGGTGAAGTCGTTCTCGATGTCGATGGAGTACTTGCCGACGGAGGTCTTCTTCAGATCCGCCGGGATGTCCTTCTTGTCGGCGAGGTCGCGGATGTGCCCGACCGAACTCATGACCTCGTATCCGTCACCCAGGTATCCCTGGATCGAGCGCATCTTCGTCGGCGACTCGACGATGACGAGCTTCTTGCCCTGTGCCACGTGGGGTCCTTTCTTCGTTGCACACCATACACACCGCCTTGTCAAGAGCACGCTGAGAGCGGTTGCGGTCCGGCGCGTCACCCGGCTCCGGGCGGCGGGCCGGCGCGGGCGCGCGCCCGCGCGTCCAGGGGGCCGACGCCGATCGAGACCTCGATCGTGGCGATGAGGCCGTCGATGCGACACGCGGAGACCGATGCGCCCACGCGCGAGGCGACGTCCGCGGCGCGTGCGCACGGTTCGCCGGGAACGAGTCCCGACGCGGTGTCGGCGGCCGCCAGGGCTGCGGCGTCGGCGGCTCCTGCGGCGCGCGCGGCGGTCGCCGCCGCCCCTCCGGCCGCGAGAAATCCGATCGCGAGGGTCGCCGTCACCGCCAGGACGCCGACGGTCGTCGCCGATCCCGCCATCAGTCCCCCTCCCGCGCGGGCAGGGCGCACGACGATGCGCGCAGGTCGGCCAGCGGCAGCGGGACCCCCGGTGCCGCGGTGAGATCGACGCAGACGAGGTCGCCGTCCCGGCGGGTCCCGACCTCGGCGCCCGAGGCGAGGGCGCGCGCGGCGGCGACCACCCGATCGGCGGGCTCCTCCCGAGCGGCCAGACGCGCCGCCTGCGCGGCCGCGTGCTCGAGCCGCACCTGCCGACCGCCCACGGAGAGCGCCGAGACCGCGAGCACGAGCACGAGGACGACGGCGGGGACCGTCACGGCGAACTCCGCCGCGACCGATCCCCGCTCGTCGCGCCTCATGAGACGGTCAGGGCGCGCCGCACCAGGTCGGTGAGGATGCCGCGCACCTCGTCCGAGCGCATGATGATGACGAGCAGGCCCGCGAAAGCGACCGCCGCCATCGTCGCGATGGCGTATTCGGCGGTCGCCGCGCCGGTCTCGTCGGCGAACAGTTCCGCCGCGCGACGGCGGGTCAGGGTGGGCAGGTCGTGGGATGTCATGATCTCCTCCGATGTGGGTTGTGGATGTGGGCACGTCTAGGGCTCACAGCGTGAGCGGGGTCGTGGTGAGGACCGAGAGCAGCATCGGGCCGACGCCGAGCAGCAGGAACGCGGGGAGGGTGCAGACCCCGAGCGGCAGCAGGAGCCGACCGGACAGGGCGGCGGCGCGCAGCCGGCCCTCCGTCCGCGCCGCCTGACGGCGCGCCGCGGCATCCGCTCGCAGCAGTTCGACAGCGGGGGCTCCGGCGGAGCGGGAGAGGGCGAGCACCGCGCCGGTCTCACTCGACGGCGCGAGGCCCGACGCCGCCGCCGCGACCTCGATCGCGCGCGGGATGGAGACGCCGCCCGAGAGGGCGATCGCGATCACCTCGGCGTCCAGGCCCGGGATGTCGTCCCCCGGCTGCGCCCGGGCGACGAGGCCGCGCGTCCACCGGTGGGTGAGGAGCATCAGGGACCCTCCCGCCACGAGACACACGGCGCCCGCCGGAGTGGCGAGGGCCGTGAACGGGTCGAAACCGAGCGCCGCCCCCAGCCCCAACGCGACGAGGGGCAACCACGCGATGAGGCGGGCCGTCGTCTGCGGCTCGGCGAGCGCCGTGCGTACGTCGTCGCGCGCCTGATGGGCGTCGCGGAGCGCCTCGGCGAGGCCGCGCAGGCTCGCCGCCAGGGGCGCCCCGACGACGGTCGCGACCTGCCACGCCACCCCGATCTGGCGCCATGCCTCACCGCGTTCGGCGAGAGCGGATGCCGGCGGATCCCCCGCGTCGAGGCGGGCGCAGACCGCGCCGGCGGTGTCGTCCCCCGCCGCGGCCAGGTGGCGCCAGGCCGCGCCCGGCGCGATGCCGGCGTGCAGCAGGACCGCGAGACGCTGGACGACGGCGGCGACCGCTGCCGCGTCGGGTGCCGCCGCGGCATCCGCTCTCCTCCGGCGCCTCACGGGAGGTCCTCCACGCCGAGCCGGTCGCCGCGCACGACGGGACGCGCGATCCCGGTCACGCGCCGCACCCCGTCACGACCCCGCTCGATGTGCACGATCGCGCCGATCGCGCTGGCGGTCTGCCGCGCGAGCGCCCGGTCGTCCATGCCGGCGAGGGCGCCGAGCGCTTCGAGGCGCGCGGGCACGTCGGCGATCCCGCTCGCGTGGACGGTGCCCGCGCCGCCGTCGTGTCCCGTGTTGAGCGCGGTCAGCAGTTCGCGGACCTCCTCACCGCGGCACTCCCCCACCACGAGACGATCCGGCCGCATCCGCAGCGCCTCGCGCAGCAGGCGCCCGAGCGAGATCGCCCCGACGCCCTCGAGGTTCGCCTGCCGCGCCTCGAGGCGGACGTGGTGCGGGTGGGCGATGCGCAGCTCCGCGACGTCTTCGATCGTGACGATCCGTTCCGACACCGGGACCCGCCCGAGGAGCGCCGCGAGCAGCGTCGTCTTGCCGGCGCCGGTGGCCCCCGTCACGAGGATGTTCGCCCGCTCGTCGACGAGTCTCTCGAGGCGTGCGCCCGTCGCGGCGTCGAAGGTGCCGCGACGGCCCAGCTCGTCGAGGTCGGCCATGCCGGTCCCGGGCAGCCGGATCGAGATCGTCGCGCCCGTGCAGGCGATGGGCGGCAGGACCGCATGGACCCGCACCCCGTGCTCCCACCGCACGTCGGCACACGGCGTCGCGTCGTCGAGGTGCCGCCCTCCCAGCGCGATCAGCCCGACGGCGAGCTCGCGGACGGCCTCCTCGTCGAGGCGCCAGTCCGGGATCCGTTCCGCTCCCCCACCCCGGTCCACGTACAACCCCTGCGTGCCGTTGACGAAGACGTCGGTCACCTCGGGGTCGGCGAGGTAGCGCCGCAGCGGCGCGACGACGGGATGCGGCGGCACCGGGCGCGGCTCGGCGGACGCCGTGCGGCCCCGCGGAGCGACGATGAACGGATGCGGCATGCCCGAGACGCTAGGCGCGGCGACGGGCGCGCCCCGGCGGCCGTCGGGCAGCGGTGGAGGACCGCGTCCGCACTCGAGGTGTGCAGGAATCGGCGCACCCCGCCCGGGAAAAGGAGAAGGGCGGCACCCATTGGGGGGGAGGGTGCCGCCCACGCGACCGCGCTTCAGGGGGGATCAGCGGGGCCGCGAAGCCGAATCGATGTTCGGGCGGTAACGATCTTACGCTCATCGGCGGAGTGCACGTTCACAGACACTCGATGGTTGCCCCGCACCCACTATCGGCGGTAGTAGACGACGACGAGCGATCCTAGAGTGACCGCATCGCAGGACGAGGCCACGACGGCCCGACGCAAAGGAGCGCCGCATGAGCAGCCAGATCGACCACCTCCTCACCGAGACCCGCCGCTTCGCGCCGTCCGCGGAGTTCGCGGCCCAGGCCAACGCCCACGCCGACCTGTACGAGGCCGCCGCGCAGGATCGCGAGGCCTTCTGGGCCGAGCAGGCGCGTGCCCTCCACTGGCACACTCCGTTCACGAAGACCCTGGACTGGTCGAACCCGCCGTTCGCCACCTGGTTCGAGGACGGCGAACTGAACGTCGCCTACAACTGCCTCGACCGGCATGTCGAGGCGGGCCTCGGCGACCGCGTCGCCCTGCTCTGGGAGGGCGAGCCCGGCGACGAGCGCCGGGTGACCTACGCGGAGCTGACCGACGAGGTCAAGCGTCTCGCGAATGTCCTGACCGACCTCGGGGTCGAGGCCGGCGACCGCGTCGCCATCTACCTGCCGATGATCCCCGAGGCCGTCGCCTCGATGCTGGCCGTCGCGCGCATCGGCGCGATCCACTCCGTCGTCTTCGGCGGCTTCTCGGCCGACAGCCTGCGCTCGCGCATCGACGACGCCGGCGCCAAGCTCGTCATCACGAGCGACGGCGGCTACCGCAAGGGCAAGGTGTCCCCCCTCAAGCCCGCCGTCGACCAAGCGCTCGCCGACCGCGGCCACGGCCCGCAGGAGACGGTCGAGCACGTCCTCGTCGTCAAGCGCACCGACAACGAGGTGAGCTGGCAGGACGGGCGCGACCTGTGGTGGCACGACCTCGTGCCCGCGGCATCCGCTGATCACGTCGCGCAGCCGTTCCCGGCCGAGGACCCGCTCTTCATCCTCTACACGTCGGGGACGACCGGAAAGCCGAAGGGCATCCTGCACACGAGCGGCGGCTACCTCACGCAGGCCGCCTTCACGAACAAGGTCGTGCACGACCTGCACGCCGAAACCGACGTCTACTGGTGCACGGCCGACATCGGCTGGATCACCGGGCACACCTACGTCACCTACGGTCCGCTCGCCAACGGCGCGACGCAGGTGATCTACGAGGGGACGCCCGACACCCCGCATCCGGGCCGCTGGTGGGAGATCGTCGCGAAGTACGGCGTGACGATCCTCTACACGGCCCCGACGGCGATCCGGTCGTTCATGAAGCTCGGCCGCAGCATCCCCGAGCAGCACGACCTGTCCTCGCTGCGCCTGCTCGGCAGCGTGGGTGAGCCCATCAACCCCGAGGCGTGGATGTGGTACCGCCACGTCATCGGCGGCGACACGGCACCGATCGTCGACACGTGGTGGCAGACCGAGACCGGCGCGATCATGGTGTCGGCGCTGCCCGGCGTCACCGAGACGAAGCCGGGCAGCGCTCAGGTGCCGCTCCCCGGCATCAGCCTCAACGTCGTCGACGAGAAGGGTCAGGTCGTCGGCAACGGCAACGGCGGCCTCCTCGTGCTGACCGAACCGTGGCCGAGCATGCTTCGCGGCATCTGGGGCGACCCCGAGCGGTTCAAGGAGACCTACTGGGACAAGTTCGCCGACCTCGGCTACTACTTCGCCGGCGACGGGGCTCGCCTCGACGAGGACGGGGACGTCTGGTTCCTCGGCCGCGTCGACGACGTCATGAACGTCTCGGGGCACCGGTTGTCGACGACCGAGATCGAATCGGCCCTCGTCGGCAACGAGGCAGTCGCCGAGGCCGCAGTTGTCGGCGCGTCCGATGAGACGACCGGTCAGGCGGTGGTGGCGTTCTGCGTCATCAAGGAGTCGTACATGAAGGCGCACTCGCTCGACGGCCTCGTCGACACGCTGCGCGTGTGGGTCGGCGAGCAGATCGGCCCCATCGCGAGGCCGCGCGACGTCTACATCGTCACGGAACTCCCCAAGACCCGCAGCGGCAAGATCATGCGGCGCCTGCTGCGCGACGTGGCGGAGGGGCGCGAGGTCGGCGACACCACGACCCTCGCCGACACGATGGTCATGTCGACGATCAAGGGGCAGGTCACGAAGAAGTAGCGCGGCCGGCGGCCCGGTCGATCAGGCGTGCGAGAACACGACCTCGACTTCGACCGGGCTGTCCAGCGGCAGCACGGGCACACCGACGGCGGAGCGCGCGTGACGGCCGGCGTCGCCGAAGATCTCGCCCAGCACGCTGCTCGCGCCGTTGATCACGACGGGCTGGCCGGTGAACTCGGGGACGGATGCCACGAATCCCGTCACCTTCAGGACGCCGGTCAGCCGGTCGACACCGCCCACGGCGGCCGCGGCGGCGGCGATGGCGTTGAGCGCGCACTGGCGCGCGAGCGCGGCGGCGTCGTCCGCGGAGACGAGGCCCTCACCCTCGCCCACCTTCCCGGTGGCCGGGAGCGCGCCGTCGACCATGGGGAGCTGCCCCGCCGTGTAGACGAGGTCGCCGTGCACCTTGGCCGAGATGTAGGCCGCCAGCGGCGGGACGACGGAGCCGAGCTCGATGCCCAGCTCGGCGAGTCGCGCGGAGACCGACATCAGCCCTGCCCGAACTGTCGGGCGGCCTGAGCCGCGGCATCCAGTCCGGCGTTGGCGGAGCCGTCGCCGCCCGAGGGGCGCTTGAAGTAGCCGACGAGGCCGCCCTCGGGGCCGGTCACCACCTGCACGAGCTCCCACCCCTGCTTGCCCCAGTTGTTGAGGATCGCGGCGGTGTTGTGGATGAGCAGGGGCGTGGTCATGTACTCCCACGTGGTCATGCGGTGCTCCCGGAGGTCGAGGCGGGGCGGCCCTGACGGGCGCGACGACGGGAGCGTCACCGAGGCGTCACCCAGCTATCTCCCTTACGATCAGCCTATGCCCCACTCGAAACGCACGGCCACCGGTGTGCTCGGAGGCCTGTTGGGCCTCATCGGTCTGAGCACTGCGGCCGCTCTCCTCGTCACGGCGACCATCACTCCCGCGATCGCCGTTTCCGGCTACGCCGCGACGAGCGCGATCAAGATGTTCGAGAACATGCCGAGCTATCTCAAGATCGAGAAGCTCATGCTGCCGACGACGATCTACGCGAAGGACGACGAGGGCAAGGACGTCAAGCTCACCGAGTTCTACGATCAGAACCGCATCCCGGTCACCTTCGACCAGGTGAACCCGGTGATGTACGACGCGATCCTCTCGAGTGAGGACAAGAACTTCTACACGCACGGCGGCGTCGACCTGCTCGGCACGCTGAGCGCGCTCGCCCGCAACGCGAGCTCCGGCTCGAACCGCGGTGGATCCTCGATCACTCAGCAGTACGTCAAGAACGTCCTGCAGCAGACCTGCGAGGCGAAGGCCGTCGGTACCGAGCAAGTTCAGGCCTGCTACAAGGAGTCCACCGCAAACCGAGGCACGGCGGGCTACCAGCGCAAGATCCAGGAGATGCGCTACGCCATCCAGCTCGAGAAGGAGTACTCGAAGGACGAGATCCTCCTCGGTTACCTCAACATCGCGCACTTCGGCGGGACTGTCTATGGCATCGGCGCGGCCGCGCGGCACTACTTCGACACCACGCCCGACAAGCTGACCATCGGTCAGGCGGCAGTGATCGCCGGCATGGTGCAGGCGCCCAACACGCTCCGCATCGACCGGCCCGACGGCTCGACGACGACCAGCGACGGCACGCCTGTCAACGGCGCCGGTGACGGTTACAAGCTCAGCAAGGCGCGTCAGGTCTACGTCTTGAACCGCCTGCTCAAGGACAAGAAGATCACGCAGGCGGAGCACGACGAAGCCGTGGCCGCCCCCATCGAGCCGAAGATCACGTCGCGCCCGCAGGGGTGTTCCGAGGCTGAGGGGGCCGAATTCTTCTGCGCGTACGTCACGTCGATCATTCGCGGCGACAAGGCGTTCGGTGAGAGCGAGGCGGACCGCATCGCGGCGCTGCGTCGTGGCGGGCTGAGCGTCTACACGACGCTCGACCTATCCCTGCAGGAGGCCGCGAACAAGGCAATCTCCGTCGTCCCCGCGAGCGTCGATTACATGGACCTCGGTGCCTCGGGCGTCCAGGTCGAAGTCGGCACGGGTCGCGTGCTCTCCATGGTTCAGAACCGCCCGTGGGCGGATCAGGCCGACGACAAGACGACCACCCAGGTCAACTACAACGTCCCCGCGCGCAACGGCGGCGGCGGTCACTCGGCCGGATCGACCTACAAGGTGTTCAGCCTCATCAACTGGATGCAGCAGGGTCACTCGGTCAACGAGATGCTCAACGGACGCGTCGGCACCAAGACGGTGCAGACCTGCGACGGTGCGACGCAGACCGTCTACACCGGTGAGGGGACCGGACCCGACGGCCAGCCCCGCATCGGCAACTTCGAGCGCAACCGGGGCTACACCGGCACCGTCGCCCGCTTCACGAAGGACTCGCTGAACTCGGGCTTCCTGACCATGGCCGAGAAGATCCCGGTCTGCACGACGAACAAGGTGGCTGGCGACCTGGGCGTGACGCTCGGCAACGGCCAGCCGCTCGACCAGAACAACAACCCCTACGACGTCCTCGGCTCGCAGGATGTCGCGCCCATCGACATGGCGAACGCGTACGCCGCGATCGCCTCAAACGGCACGCTCTGCGCCGCGAAGGCCATCGACCGCGTCGTCAACGCGGACGGCGAGGAGCAGCCGATCCCCGACACGAAGTGCGAGCGCAAGCTCAGCGAGGACGTCGCGGCAACTGCGGCCTACGTCCTGCAGAGCGTGATGACCGGGAGCGGAACCGGTAGCGGTGCGCGCACGTTCGACGGTGTTCCGATCTTCGGCAAGACCGGCATCCACCAGTTCCTCCACACCTGGATGATCGGCTCGAGCACCGAGGTCACCACCGCGGTCTGGGTCGGCAACGTCAAGGGCCAGGAGCGCCTCGAGAACCACTACGAGAGCGGCTACCGCCTCTCGCGCATCCGCAACTCGATCTGGCCCGCCATGCAGCGCGCCGCGAACGAGGAGTTCGGTGGCTCGAAGTTCCCCGAGCCCTCCACGGAGCTCACCAAGCGCAGCTACGCGCGGCTGCCGAGCGTCATCGGCCTCGACGTCGACGCCGCGACCGACCGTATCGAGGACGCCGGCTTCAGCGTCGTCGTCGGCGAGCCCGTGTCCTCGCCCGAGGCCGAGGGCACGATCGTGTCGCAGACGCCCGGCGCGGGCCGCGTCGTCTCGGGCACGACGGTCACCATCAACCCGAGTGACGGCGAAGGCGTCGTGGTCCCGGGCGTGAGCGGCACCCCGGAGCAGGCGGCGCGGGCACTGTCCGACGCCGGCTTCCGGAACGTCGCGCAGACGTGCGAGGACGACGACGGCGCACCCGCAGAGGGTGTCGTCACCGGCACGGATCCCGCCGCCGGCGAAACCGTGAGCCGCGACGCCACGATCACCATCGAGTACCAGTCCGCCGACTGCGACGGCAACGGTGACGGTGACGGCGGCGGCAACGGGGGCGGCGGCAACGGCCGCGGCAACGGTCCCGGCAACGGCAACGGTCCGTGAGGCCGGCTGGTCACACCGCCCTCACCGCGCTCGGCGCGGTGGGGGCGGTCGGCGTCGCCGCCGGCGTCTGGGGCGTCGGGATCGAGCGGTATCTCTTCACGCTCCGGCGTCATGAGCTGACCGTCCTGCCGCCGGGGAGCCCCTCGGTCACCCTCCTCCACCTGTCCGACGCCCACATGGCGCCGTGGCAGCACCGAAAGCAGCGCTGGATCGCCGACATCGCGGACCGCATCCAACCCGACCTCGTCGTGAACACGGGCGACAACCTGGGGCACGTCGACGGTCTGCGCGGCATCCGGGCGGCGTTCGCGCCCCTCCGCGGCGTACCCGGGTTCTTCGTGCACGGGTCGAACGACAAGGTCGCCCCCAGCGCCCGCAACCCGATCAAGTACCTCCTCGGCCCGTCGGGACCGCAGAACCACGAGTCCTTCACTCCGTCGCTCGACACCGACGCCCTCGACGACTACCTGACGGGCCTCGGCGAGACGCTCATCGACAACACCGCCGCGAGCATCCGCGTCGGCGGTGTCCGCATCGACGGCTTCGGGGTCGACGACGCGCACCGCGACTTCGACGACCTCGACGCCTCCACCCACGCGCTCCGTGCCCTCGGCGCCGGCGCAGACGTCCGCCTGGGGGTCACGCACGCTCCCTACCGACGGGTGCTGGACGCGTTCACGGATGCCGGTGCCGACCTCCTCATCGGCGGGCACACGCACGGCGGCCAGGTCCGCATCCCCTTCTCGAAGAAGGCGCTCGTGTCGAACTGCGACATCCCGCTCGAGAAGGCGCGCGGGCTCAGCTCGTGGACGCACGACGGACGCACGGTGCCGCTGAACGTCAGCGCCGGCCTCGGCCACTCGATCTACGCACCCGTGCGCTTCGCGTGCCGACCCGAGGCATCCGTCCTCGTCCTCCGCGCCCGACGCGCCGACGATTCGCCCGAGGGGCGGTCGGCAGGGTAAGCTTGGAGGGTTGCCACGGGGTGTGGCGCAGCTTGGTAGCGCGCGTCGTTCGGGACGACGAGGCCGCAGGTTCAAATCCTGTCACCCCGACCGCAGAGAGGCTCCGCCGGATTCCGGCGGGGCCTTTCGCATCCCTCCTCGGAGGGGCCATCGCACCTTCCACGGAACCGGAGCCCCATGACCTCTCCCCGCCTCGTGGCCTTCGACCTCGACGACACGCTCGCGCCCTCCAAGAGCGCCATCGATCCGCGGATCGGCGAGCAGCTGCTGCGCCTCGCGGAGCGCGTCGAGGTCGCGATCATCTCGGGTGGCCAGCTGCAGCAGTTCCGCTCGCAGGTCGTCGAGCGCCTGCCCGAAGCGGATGCCGGCCTGCTGGCGCACATCCACCTGATGCCCACGTGCGGCACGCAGTACTACCGCCTCACCGCGGACGGCATCGAGACGGTCTACGCCCTCTCCCTCACCGACGACGAGAAGCAGCGCGCACTCGCGGCCGTCGAGGAGGAGGCGAAGCGCCTGGGCCTGTGGGCCGAGCAGACGTGGGGACCGATCCTCGAGGACCGCGGGTCGCAGATCACCTTCTCGGCGCTCGGTCAGTCCGCTCCCCTCGACGCCAAGACGGCGTGGGACCCGACCGGGGAGAAGAAGAACACGCTGCGCGACGCGGTGGCCGCCCGCATCCCGGACCTGGAGGTCCGCTCCGGCGGGTCCACCTCGGTCGACATCACGCACCGCGGGATCGACAAGGCCTACGGCATGCGCAAACTCGCCGAGCAGACCGGCATCCCGCTCGACGACATGCTGTTCGTGGGCGACCGCCTCGACGAGCACGGCAACGACTACCCCGTCCTCGCGATGGGCGTGACCTGCCACGCCGTCGAGGGCTGGGAGGACACTGCCGCCTACCTGGACGAGCTGATTCCGACCCTGCGGGCCCGCTGAGCCGCCTCAGCGCAGCCTGCCGCCCGACTCGCGCAGGTAGCACCGGGCGCACATCGACTCGTACGTGACGCGGTCGGCGGACAGTTCGTCGATCGCGACCTGGTCGCCGTCGAAGACGAACCGGCCGCCCACCAGCCGCGCGTTGAACAGCGCCTTACTGCCGCAGCGGCAGATGGTCTTCAGCTCTTCGAGACTGTGGGCGAGCTCCATGAGCCGCGCGGACCCCGGGAAGGCCCGCGTCTGGAAGTCGGTGCGGATGCCGTAGGCGAGGACGGGGATGCCGTCGTTCACCGCGATCCGCAGCAGGTCGTCGATCTGATCGGGCACGAGGAACTGGGCCTCGTCGATCAGCAGGCACGCGACGTCGGTGCGCGTGTCGGGGACGAGCGCCGCATCGGCCTCGAGCTGCACCCGCCGGCGATGCTCCGCGAACAGCGCGCGGGCGTCGTCCTCCGGCCCGATGAGGAAGTCGACCTTGCGCTCGACGCCCAGCCTGCTGGAGATCTGGTCGGCGCCCTTGGTGTCGATCTCGGGCTTGGCCAGCAGCACGTGCTGCCCGCGCTCCTCGTAGTTGAAGGCGGCCTGCAGCAGCGCCGTCGACTTGCCCGAGTTCATCGCGCCGTAGCGGAAGTAGAGCTTCGCCACGGATGCGTCTCAGGCGTTGATCTTGAGGGCAGCCGCGGTCGTCTGCAGGACCTCGTGCGCCGTCTCCGGTGCGTCGTTGAGCGTCCGACCGTACGTGGGGATGAGCTCCTTGAGGGTCGGCTCCCACCCCGGCAGGCGGTCGGCGAAGCAGGTCTTCAGCAGACCCAGCATGATCGACGCGCCGGTGGATGCGCCCGGCGAAGCACCCAGCAGTCCTGCGATGGAGCCGTCCGCGGAGCTGACGACCTCGGTGCCGAACTGCAGCACACCACCCTTCTTCGGGTCCTTCTTCATGACCTGCGCGCGCTGACCGGCCTGCAGGAGCTCCCAGTCCTCATCGCGGGCGCTGGGCATGAAGTCGCGGAGCGAGTCGACCTTCTTCGCGTGACCCTTGAGGAGCTCGCTGACGAGGTACTTGATGAGACCGGGGTTGTCGATGGCCACCTTCAGCATCGGCAGGATGTTGCCGGGGCGCACCTGGGCGATGATGTCGGTCATCCGACCGTTCTTGAGGAACTTCGGGCTGAACGTCGCGAACGGGCCGAACAGCAGCGACGCCTCCCCGTCGACGACGCGCGTGTCGAGGTGCGGCACCGACATGGGCGGCGCGCCCACCGACGCCTGCGAGTACACCTTCGCCTTGTGCTGCGCGACGAGCTCGGGCTTGGAGGTCTTCAGCCACTGGCCGCCGATCGGGAAGACCCCGTAGCCCGAGATCTCGGGGATGCCGGAGCGCTGCAGGAGCTTGATGGCCCAGCCGCCGGCGCCCACGAACACGAACCGCGCACGCACCTTGCCGGGAGTGCGTCCGACGGTGTGGCGGTAGGTGACCTCCCACGTGCCGTCCTTCTGACGCTTCAGGTCGCGCACCTCGCGGTTGGTCTCGACGTCGACGCCCTGCGCGGCGAGGTGCTCGAACAGCTGACGGGTGAGGGACCCGAAGTCGACGTCGGTGCCCGCGGGGACACGCGTGGCCGCGAAGGGCTCACCCTTGCGGCGCTGCTGCATGAGCAGCGGAGCCCACTGGTTGATGACGCGGGAGTCCTCGGAGTACTCGATGCCGGCGAACAGCGGCTGCTCCTTGAGCACCTCGTAGCGCTTCTTGAGGAACGCGACATCCTTCTCGCCGCGGACGAAGGTCATGTGCGGCGTCGCGTTGATGAACGTCGACGGCTCGTCGAGCACGCCGCGCTCGACGAGGGCGCTCCACAGCTGCCGGGACTGCTGGAACTGCTCGTTGATCCCGATCGCCTTCGCCGGGTCGATCGTGCCGTCGGGCCCTTCGGGCGTGTAGTTCAGCTCGCAGAGGGCCGCGTGGCCCGTACCCGCGTTGTTCCACGCGTTGGAGGACTCCTGCGCGACCTCGGAGAGACGCTCGAACACGCCGATCTTCCAGTCCGGCTCGAGCTGCTGCAGCAGGGTGCCGAGCGTGGCGCTCATGATGCCGCCGCCGATCAGCAGGGCGTCGTACACCTCCGTCGGACTCGCCGCGGCGGGGCTGCTCGCGGCGGCGTTCTCTGCGGCGTGATCGTCTGCTCCGGGATTGTCAGTCACGGTCATCCAGTCTACGTCGCCCGACCACCGGCGATCGCCGTCGGGGCGCCCCCGGCGGTGCAGGAATCTCGGTTCTTTCCCCAGGTGAAACACGGATGCCGGGTGCCGCCGCGCGGGGACGGGGGCACCCGGCATCCGCCCTCAGACGCGGGCGGTCAGGTTCGCGGCGACGAGCTCGGCGATCTGGACCGCGTTCAGAGCGGCCCCCTTGCGCAGGTTGTCGTTGCTGATGAACAGGACGAGGCCCTTACCCTCGGGCGCGGACTGGTCGGCACGGATGCGGCCGACGAGGCTCGGGTCGGCGCCGGCGGCGGCGAGGGGGGTCGGCACGTCGGCGAGGGCGACCCCCGCGGCGTCGGCGAGGACCTCTCGCGCACGGGCGGGAGTGATGTCGCGCGCGAACTCGGCGTGGATCGACAGCGAGTGGCCCGTGAAGACGGGAACGCGGACGCAGGTCCCGGCGACGCGGAGGTCGGGAAGCTCGAGGATCTTGCGGCTCTCGTTGCGGAGCTTCTTCTCCTCGTCGGTCTCGCCCTCGCCGTCGTCGACGAGGTTGCCGGCGAAGGGGATGACGTTGAACGCGATGGGGGCGACGTACTTCTGCGGCGCCGGGAACTCGACGGCGGCGCCGTCGTGGACGAGACCGATCGCGCCGCCCTGGCCGACCACCGACTCCACCTGGCCGAGCAGCTCCTCGGCCCCCGCCAGACCCGAGCCCGACACCGCCTGGTAGGTGCTGACGGTCAGGCGGACGAGCCCGGCTTCGACGTGCAGGGGCTTGAGCACGGGCATGGCGGCCATGGTCGTGCAGTTCGGGTTGGCGATGATGCCCTTGGGCAGATCCTCGATCGCGTGCGGGTTGACCTCGCTGACGACGAGCGGGACCTCGGGGTCCATCCGCCAGGCGCTCGAGTTGTCGATGACGACGGCGCCCGCCTCGGCGAACCGCGGCGCGTGGGCGCGCGAGCCCGTCGCGCCGGCCGAGAACAGCGCGATCTGGATGCCGGCGGGGTCGGCCGTCGCGACGTCCTCGACGACGATCTCGCGGCCGTCGACCTCGATCGTCGAGCCGGCCGAGCGGGCCGTCGCGAACAGGCGGAGCTCACGGATCGGGAACGCGCGCTCGACGAGGATGTCGCGCATCACCGTCCCGACCTGGCCGGTGGCGCCGACGACGGCGACGGAGAATCCCGAATCGGAGAAGACGGTCATGGTGCGGTTCCTCGGGGGTGCGGCGCCGCGCGACGAGGCGTCGCGACAGGGCGCAGGAGAGCGGGTTCCGGCGATTCTACCGGCGCCGCGGGTGCCGTGATCCGCATGTGTCGCCCGGGCGTCACACCCAGGCGCGCAGCTTGCCGGGGTGGCGCATCATCCAGACGTCCGTGATCCGCTGGCCGTCGGTCGCGAACGTCACGACCGCGGCGACGGCGCCGCCCAGGCGTATCACGAAACCGAGGCCGTCGCCGGTGACCGCCGGCTCGTACACCGCCGCGGGCTGCTTCTGAGCCAGCCCGAGCAGGAACCGCGCGACGTGGTCGGCACCGCGCACCGGCCGCCTGGCCGCGGAGACGACCCCGCCGCCGTCCGAGACGAGGACGACGTCGGGCGCGAGCACGCGGACGAGGGCGTCGAGCCGCCCCGTCGCACTCGCGGCGGCGAACGCGGCCACGACCTCGTCGTGCCGGCTGCGCGGGACGGTGGCCCCCGGGCGGCGGTCGACGTGACGACGAGCGGATGCCGCCAGCTGTCGGCACGCGGCGGGTGAACGCCCCAGCACCTCGGCGATCTCCCCGAACGGCACCGCGAACACGTCGTGCAGCACGAACGCCACGCGCTCGGCCGGGGTGAGGGTCTCGAGGACGAGCAGGAGCGCCGTCGAGACGCTCTCGGCCCCGGCGGCGGCATCGGCGGGGTCGCCGCCGGCGGACTCGGCGGGGACCGGCTCGGGGAGCCACTCCCCCACGTAGATCTCATGGCGCGCCCGCGCCGAGCCGAGCACGTCGAGGCAGATCCGACCCGTCACCCGCATGAGCCAGCCCGCGGGGTTCGCGATCTCCGTCCGCTCGGTGTCGCTGAGGCGCACCCAGCGGACGTACGCCTCCTGCACGGCGTCCTCGGCCTCGGCGAGCGTCCCGAGCATGCGATGGGCCGCGGCGACGAGGATGCGGCGGTGCGCGTCGGCCTGGCCGACCGCGGCATCCGGTCGCGTCGCGGCATCCGTCATCGCGATCTCCATCCCCGGCCTCACATTCGCGGAGGCTGCGTCGTCACCACAGTGACACACCTTCGGAAGGGGAGAGATGAAGATCGCAGTGGCAGGCGGAACGGGCACCGTCGGACGACTCGTGGTGGAGCGGGTGCGCGCAGCGGGGCACGAGCCCGTCGTCCTCTCGCGGGCGGCGGGGGTCGATCTGCGCGACCGCGCGGCGACCGATCGCGCGCTGGTGGGCGTCGACGCCCTGATCGACGCGGCCAGCGTCGGGACCACCCGCGCGACGACGTCGACGGAGTTCTTTCGCGCCGCCTCCGGCACGCTCCTCGCGGCGGCCCGGGCGGCGGGTGTGGCGCACGCGGTGCTGCTGTCGATCGTCGGGATCGACCGCAACCCGAACGGCTACTACGCCGGCAAGGTCGTGCAGGAGGAGCTGTTCGAACGCGGCACGGTGCCCTGGACGATCCTGCGGGCGACCCAGTTCCACGAGTTCGCCGGGCAGGTGGCGTCGCAGGCACGGCTGGGGCCGCTGCAGCTCGCTCCGCGCGCCCGCGTGCAGCCGGTCGCCGCCGCCGAGGTCGCGGCGCGACTGGTCGCCCTCGCCGTCTCGGGACCGCAGGGACGTGCGGCGGACCTCGCGGGGCCCCGCGAGGAACGCCTCGAGCGCATCATCCGGGCGTGGGTGCGACGGGACGGCTCGCGGACCCCCGTCATCCCCGTCGGCATCCCGGGAGCGCAGATGCGCGGCATGCGCGCCGGGCTGAACCTGCCGACCGCGGGGGCGACACTCGCCGGGCCGACCTTCGACGACTGGCTCGCCGCGCAGGGATGAAGCCCGGCGGGGTCGTCGTCAGCGGCCGGTGCCGGCGTGGACGACGGCCTCGGTGTCGCCGTCGAGACCGTACGCGGTGTGCACGACACGCGCCGCCTCGGCGAGGTCGTCACCGCGGACGACGACCGAGATGCGGATCTCGGAGGTCGAGATCATCTCGATGTTGACACCCGTCGTCGACAGCGCCTCGAACAAGGTCGCCGAGACGCCCGAGTGGGTGCGCATGCCGGCGCCGACGACCGACAGCTTGCCGATCTGGTCGTCGTGGACGAGCTTGTCGAAGCCGACCGAGCCCTGGTCGACCGACAGGGCGCGCAGAGCCGTCGACGCCTCTGCCTTGGGCAGGGTGAACGAGATGTCGGTGCGCCCGGTGGCGGCGGCCGACACGTTCTGGACGATCATGTCGACGTTCGCGCCGGACTTCGCGACGATCTTGAAGATCTCGGCGGCCTTGCCGGGGACGTCGGGCACGCCGACGACCGTGATCTTGGCCTGGCTGAGGTCGGTGGCGACACCGGTGACGATGGGCTCTTCCATCTCTTCTCCCTCTTCGTGGTCGGGGGCGGTCATCCCCGGACCGAGAACGTACGTGCCGACACCCGAGCTGAAGGTCGAGCGGGCGTGGATCATGACGCCGTGACGGCGGGCGAACTCGACGGCGCGGATGTAGAGCACCTTGGCGCCGTTGGCGGCGAGCTCGAGCATCTCCTCGGACTGGACCGTCGCGAGCTTACGGGCCTTCGGCACGACGCGCGGGTCGGCGGTGAAGATGCCGT
Source organism: Microbacterium sp. NPDC079356 (assembly GCF_049545465.1). Classification (NCBI taxonomy): domain Bacteria; kingdom Bacillati; phylum Actinomycetota; class Actinomycetes; order Micrococcales; family Microbacteriaceae; genus Microbacterium; species Microbacterium sp. NPDC079356. The sequence goes on from NZ_JBMWDN010000002.1 coordinate 65,878, forward strand.
CGACGTCGCTGTAGATCTCGCAGACGTCGGCGTTCAGGGCGGCGGCCAGCGCGACGGCGGTGGTGTCGGACCCGCCGCGGCCGAGGGTCGTGATGTCGCGGGTGTCGCGGCTGAACCCCTGGAAGCCCGCGACGATGACGATCGCGCCCTCGTCGAGCGCCTCGCGCACGCGCACCGGGGTGACGTCGACGATGCGGGCGGCGCCGTGCGAGCTGTCGGTGATCATGCCGGCCTGGCTGCCCGTGAACGAGCGCGCCTCGAAGCCCATCGAGTTGATCGCCATCGCGAGCAGCGCCATCGAGATGCGCTCACCGCTGGAGAGCAGCATGTCGAGCTCGCGCGGAGCGGGCAGCGGTGAGACCTGCGAGGCGAGGTCGAGCAGTTCGTCGGTCGTGTCGCCCATCGCGCTCACGGCGACGACGACGTCGTGACCGGCGCGGCGGGCGTCGACGATGCGCTTCGCGACGCGGCGGATGCTCTCGGCGTCGGCGACGGACGAACCGCCGTACTTCTGGACGATCAGGGCCATGGTCGGATACTCCCGGGTGGATGCCGGGCGCAGCCGGCGGGCGGAGACTCACGCCCGCCGTCCATCCTACGGAGCGGCCCGTACCGCGACAGCCATGTGACGCGGGCGGACCGCCGGGACGGCTCATTTAGGCTGGATCCCATGGGACGACGCCAGCTCTTCACGTCGCTGCAGGCCCTCGTCCGCACTCCCGAGAACTCGGCTCCGCACACCGAGATGCTGCCCGTCATCGACGACGCGTTCGCGGTCGGGGTGCTCGATCTGGCCATCCGCATCGGCGAGTCCATGCTCGCCTCGGGCGCCCCCGCGAGCGAGGTGACGCTCACGATCGTCCGGGTCGCCGGGGTGTACGGCCTCGACCCCGTGCACGTCGACGTCAGCTACAACTCGATCACCGTCGCGCATCACCGCAGCGGCGCCGACCGCCCGATCACGCTCATGCGCGTCGTGCGGAGCCAGGCCCCCGACCACGCCCGTTTGCAGCGGCTGCAGGCCCTCGTCGCGGCGATCCGGAACGGGATGCCGCTGGAGTCCGCGCGCGCCGAGTTCCGGATCGTGCGCCGCACCCCCTTCGCCTATCACCCGCCGGTCATCGTCGGGGCGCAGGCGCTGCTCGCCGTCGGCGTCGCCCTCATGTTCGGCGCGAACTGGCTGGTCATCCTGCTCTCCTTCATCGCGGCGGCGGGGGCGGCGATCACGCAGTTCCTCCTCGGCCGCGCGCACGTCCCGTTCTTCTTCAGCCAGGTCGCCGGCGCCTTCGTCCTGACCCTCATCGCCGCCGTCGCCCCGCGCCTCGAGGCGACGGGATGGATGGCGGCGCAGGACATCCGACCGTCGGTCATCGTCGCCTCGGGCATCGTGCTCATGCTCGCGGGGCTCACCGTCGTGGGCGCCGCGCAGGACGCGATCGACGGCTTCGCGCTCACGGCGACCGGCCGCATCCTCGAACTCACGACCCAGACCCTGGGTGTCGTCCTGGGCATCCTCGCGGGACTCGAGACGGCGCGCGTCGTCGGGGCGGGGATGGACGCCCCGAACGACCCGCTGCCGTTCGGGCCGATCCCCCTGCAGTTCGCGGGCGCCGCGCTCATCGCCGTCTCGGTCACGATCTACAACGGCGCCGGGCTCCGGGTCGTCGCGGTCAGCGTGGCCCTGAGCGTCGTCGCCTGGGCGGGCTACACCGCGGCATCCGCCCTCAGCTTCGAAACCGCGGCCGCCAGCGGCGTGGGCGCGTTCGTGGGAAGCCTCATCGGCATCCTCGCCGCCTACAAGCTGCACGTGCCGTCGGTGGCGATCACGACGGCGGCGATCCTGCCGATGGTGCCCGGCGCGGCCGTGTTCCGCGGCCTCCTCGGCGTCGTCGAGTCCGGGCAGAGCACCGTGACGCTGCTCATGGGCTTCACGACCCTCGCCTCGGCGGCGACCGTCGGGATCGCCCTGGCCGTCGGCGCGTCGCTCGGCATCTACGTCGGTCAGCCGCTGCGCGCGACGCTCGGCACCGTCATCCGCGCCCGCGCGCGCGAGCGGTCCTGAGCTCTCCCCTAGGCTCTCCGCATGAGCTCTGCGAGCGACGCGATCTGGAACCGGGCCGTCGATTTCGACGTCGCCGCGACGCTGGCGGGCGACCTCGCCGCCCGACGGGTCCTCACCTTCCACGGAATGGTCCAGAACGGCGGATTCTGGTACGCGATCGAGGTGCACTCAACCGATGACGAGTTCCCCCTGAACGCGATCGCCGACGGCTACCGCACCCTCGGACTCGAAGCGACCGCCGAGTCCGTGGACCGAGCAGCGTCCGAGTACGACGAGACGGCGGGGATCGGCGACGAAGAGGCGTGGGGCGAGGCCGAGGAGCGTGTGAACGGCGAGTACCGCATCGAGGACGAGGACATCCTCGCGGCCATCGAGCGCACGCTCGCCCAGGAGCCGGAGCTGTTCGCGCCCACCGACTGACTAGACCGCGCGGCGGCCTTCGAAGGCACGCCCGAGGGTGACCTCGTCGGCGTACTCGAGGTCTCCGCCGACCGGGAGTCCCGACGCGAGCCGGGTCACCCGGATCTCAAGGGTGTGGAGCAGGCGGCTCAGGTAGGTCGCGGTCGCCTCGCCCTCGAGGTTCGGGTTGGTCGCGAGGATCACCTCGGTGACGGTGCCGTCGGCGAGGCGCTGCATGAGCTGCGCGATGCGGAGGTCGTCGGGACCGATACCCGCCATGGGGCTGATCGAGCCGCCGAGCACGTGGTACAGCCCCCGGAACTCGCGGGTGCGCTCGATCGCCGAGACGTCCTTCGCGTCTTCGACGACGCAGATGAAGGTGCGGTCGCGACGGGGGTCACGGCAGATGGAGCACTGCGTCTGCTCCGACACGTTGCCGCAGATCTCGCAGAACCGCACCCGCTCACGCAGCTCGGACAGCAGCTGCGCGAGCCGGGAGACGTCGAAGGACGGCGTCTGCAGGATGTGGAACGCGATGCGCTGCGCCGACTTCGGGCCGATGCCAGGAAGGCGGCCGAACTCGTCGATCAGGTCTTGGACGATGCCGTCGTACATGGGTCAGTTGAACCTCGTCGGCGGCGTGTACGGCTCCTCGCGGATGAACCGGGCGCCGAGCAGTTGTCGGACCGCCGCCTCGCCGACCCGCTCGATGCCGCCCGGACGCGGCGCGCGCGGCGGCTCGGCGGTGAGCCGCGTGGGCGGTGGGGTGTGGACCGGGACGGGCGCGTCGGCATCCACCGGCGGCGGCACGTCGTCCTCGTCGTCGTCGGGCGCCTCGGCGGGAAGGACGTCGCCCTCCCGCGGCGCGGTGAGCGTGCGGACCGGCGCGGGGGCCGCATCCTCGGGCTCCTCGTCGACGGCGAACTGCGCGGCGGGCGCACCGTCGTCGGAGGGGATGGGAGCGACCGCCCACTCGGTGACGGGCGCGGCGGCCGCGGGGGCGGTCCGCGGGGCGGCGGACGGCGGACGGGATGCCGCGGGTGCAGCGGCGCCGCCGGGGCCGGACGAGGGCGTCGCGGCCGGCGGGGCCGTCGGGGCGGGCGGGACGTCGGGTCCGACGCCGCCGGGCGGCGGCGGGGTCGGGTCGGTGTCGTGCCGCGTGAGGTACTTCACCCGCACGCCGAGCACCGACAGGATCGCGGTGCGCAGATCCTCGCTCGGCCCCTTGCCCGCGCTCAGCTTCTTGAACGACTGCACGTCGGCGTGGCTCTGGAACGACAGCGTGAGGATGTCACCCTCCGCATATGCCACCGGCCGGGACGCGCTCGCGATCATCCACGACGTGCGGCTGAGGTCTTCGAGCCGGCGGAGGATCTCGGGCCACGAGTCGCGGATCTGCGCGAACGTCACCGGCCCGGTCGGGACGGGCGGCTCGGGCAGGGCCGCCGGGGCCGGCTCGGGCGCCGACGGGGCGGGCGCCGCGGCGGCCCCTGCGCCGGGAGCGGCGGGAGCGGATACCGGGGGCGTCGCGCGGGGTTCCACCGCGGCGGGTGCCGGCGCCGCAGGTACCGGCGTCGCAGCGACCGGCGCGGAGGAGACCGGCGCGGAGGCGACCGGCGCGGGCGCCGAGGGCGCGGCCGCGGCGGGCGCACCGGCATCCGTCGCGGCGAGGACACGGGCCACGAGAAGCTCGAGCTGCAGGCGGGGCGAGGTCGTGCCGGTCATGTCGTCGAGCGCGGTGACGACGAGGTCGGCGATCCGCGAGAGCCGGTCGGTGCCGAACGCAGCAGCCTGGCGCCCCATGCGCTCGAGCTCGTCGGCCGGCACACCGCGCAGCACGGCGCGGGCGCCCTCGCCGGTCGCCGCCACGATGATGAGGTCGCGCAGGCGCTCGAGCAGGTCGTCGACGAAACGTCGCGGGTCCTGACCGGTCTGGACGACGCGGTCGACGGCACCGAAGGCCGCGGCGGCATCGTGCGACGAGAACGCGTCGACGACCTCGTCGAGCAGTTCGGCGTGCGTGTAGCCGAGCAGGGCGACCGCGCGCTCGTAGCCCACGGCGCCGTCCTCGGAGCCGGCGATGAGCTGGTCGAGGAGCGAGAGGGTGTCGCGCGGCGATCCACCGCCGGCGCGGACGACGAGGGGCAGGACACCGGGCTCGACCGTCACGCCCTCGCTGGCGCAGAGCTGCTCGACGTACTCGAGCATGGCGGCGGGGGCGACGAGGCGAAACGGGTAGTGGTGGGTGCGCGAGCGGATCGTGCCGATGACCTTCTCGGGCTCGGTCGTCGCGAAGATGAACTTCACGTGCGCGGGGGGCTCCTCGACGAGCTTCAGGAGCGCGTTGAAGCCCTGCGCCGTGACCATGTGCGCCTCGTCGAGGATGAAGATCTTGAAGCGGTCGCGCGCGGGGGCGAAGACGGCGCGTTCGCGCAGGTCGCGCGCATCGTCGACACCGTTGTGCGAGGCGGCGTCGATCTCGACGACGTCGAGCGAACCGCCGCCGCCGCGGCTGAGCTCCTTGCAGGAGTCGCACTCGCCGCACGGGATGTCGGTCGGGCCCTGCGCGCAGTTGAGGCAGCGCGCGAGGATGCGGGCCGAGGTGGTCTTGCCGCAGCCGCGGGGACCGGAGAAGAGGTAGGCGTGGCCGACCCGGTCGCTGCGCAGCGCCGTCATGAGCGGCTCGGTCACCTGGCTCTGCCCGATCATCTCGCCGAAGGACTCCGGGCGATAGCGGCGGTACAGAGCGGTGGTCACCACAACAGACTACGGCGTGGCGCCGACATCCGATCCGGCGCCGAGGCTCCGGGCACCGGGAACAGCCGGGGTCGGTCTCACGTTGCAGCCGTCATGTCCCCCGAGCCCGTCGACGTCGCCGTGATCGGCGCGGGGCAGGCCGGGCTCAGCGCCGCTTACCATCTGCGTCGCCGCGGTTTCGTCCCACTCGGGGACGCCGAGGCGGAGGTGCCCACGTTCGTCGTCGTGGACGCCGAAACGCACGCCGGGGGCGCGTGGCAGCACCGGTGGCCGTCGCTGCGGATGGGCACGGTCAACGGGATCCACGAACTGCCCGGCTACGCCGTGCCGCCGGCGGACCCGCGGGCGGCCAGCCGGGAGGTCCTGCCGGAGTACTTCGCTGCTTACGAGGCGCGGTTCGAGCTCGCGGTCCATCGCCCCGTGCAGGTGCGCGCCGTCCGACGGGCCGACGACGACCCGCGCGGCCGGCTGATCGTCGAGGCGGACACCGGCGACGGCGCCCACGCCTGGGCGGCGCGGTACGTCATCAACGCGACGGGCACGTGGCGGAAGCCCTTCTGGCCGACCTACCCCGGGCAGGCGACGTTCACCGGCCGGCAGCTGCACGTGCACGACTACCGCTCGGCGGAGGAGTTCCACGACCGGCGCGTCGCCATCGTGGGCGCCGGGGTCTCGGCGATCCAGTTGCTCGACGAGATCTCCGCCGTCACGGACACGTTCTGGGTCTCACGCACCGAACCGCAGTGGGATGCCGTCGAGTTCGACACCGCCGCGCGCATCCAGGCGATCGCCGGCGTCAAGGAGCGCGTCCGGCAGGGGCTGCCGCCGGGGAGCGTCGTCTCGGTCACCGGCGCGCACTGGTCGCCGTGGGCGCAGGCGGCGAAGGACCGGGGAGCCCTGGTGTGGCATCCGATGTTCCGCGCGATCGAGCCGGATGGGGTGCGGATGCCGGACGGCACCCTCGAGCGCGCGGACGTCATCCTGTGGGCGACCGGCTTCCGCGCCGACATCGCCCACCTCGCGCCGCTGGGCCTGCGCACCCCCGCCGGCGGCGTGAGGGTGCGCGACACCCGCGCGATCGACGAGCCGCGGCTGTTCCTCATCGGCTACGGCCCGTCGCAGTCGACGATCGGCGCGAACCGCGCCGGTCGCGACGCCGTCCGCGCGATCGTCCGCGAGCGCGCCACCGCGACGGTCTGAACTCAGACCGTCGCGGTCACATCACCCGCGTCGATCGCCGGAAACTGCTGCGTCCGGGTGTCGGGATCGGGCGCCGCCTGCTCCCCGGCATCCGTCGGCTGCTCCTCGGCGGTCACGATCGGGATCGTGCCGGTGTGCACCGGGACCGAGGTCGCGGCCGTCGCGTCGGGCACAGACGCGGACAGCAGTGTGCCGTCCTCGCGCAGCTGCTCCCCGATCCGGCGGAGGGTGGGGCGTCCCGGGATCACCGGGCCCTGACCCTCGAGCGGCACCGTGACCGTCTCACCGGCCGCGACCGTGTACCCGGCACCCCGGACCGTGAACGACACGGCGTCGCCGTCGTCGGCGGTGACCGTCATCTCGTCGCGGCGGACCGTGATCCGCAGGCGTGTGCCGTGCCAGTGGAGCGTGTACGACAGCGACGGCCAGTCGGCGGGCAGGCGCGGGTCGAAGCTGAGCGCCCCACGGTGGTCGCGCATGCCGCCGAACCCGGCGACGAGCGCCGTCCAGACGCCGCCGGCGGAGGCGACGTGGACGCCGTCGGACGCGTTGCTGTGCAGGTCACCGAGGTCGACGAACGCCGACTCGCGGAAGTACTCCAGCGCGAGGTCCTGGTACCCGACCTCGGCGGCGAGGATCGCCTGCACGACCGCCGAGAGTGTCGAGTCCCCCGTCGTCAGCGCGTCGTAGTACTCGAAGTCGGCGAGCTTCTCGGCCGGGGTGAACTGGTTGCCCTGCAGGAACAGGGCGAGCACGACGTCGGCCTGCTTGAGGACCTGGTACCGGTAGATCACCAGCGGGTGGAAGTGCAGCAGGAGCGGGCGCTGCTCGGCGGGGGTGTTCTCGAGGTCCCACACCTCGCGCTCGAGGAAGACGGCGTCCTGGGGGTGGATGCCGAGGGCCTCGCTGTACGGGATGTGCATCGCCTCGCCGGCGCTCTGCCACGCGACCGGCTCGGCCTCGTCGAGCTCGAGACGGTCGACCATCGCGCGGTAGGCCTCGGGCTGGTCGACGGCCATCTCGCGCACGACGCGCGCGGCGTAGCGCAGGTTGTACCGCGCCATGACGTTCGTGAACAGGTTGTCGTTGACGACCGTCGTGTACTCGTCGGGACCGGTCACCCCGTGGATGTGGAAGCTCTCGGGCTCGCCCGTCTCGGTGAACCGCCAGAACCCGAGGGTCGCCCACAGCCGCGCCGTCTCGACGAGGATGTCGACGCCCTCGCGGTGCAGGAAGTCGGTGTCCCCCGTCGCGCGGACGTACTTGCCGAGCGCGAAGGCGACGTCGGCGTTGATGTGGTACTGCGCGGTGCCGGCGGCGTAGTAGGCCGAGGCCTCCTCGCCGTTGATCGTGCGCCACGGGAACAGGGCGCCCGCCTCGTTCAACTGCCCCGCGCGCTTCCGGGCCGCGGGGAGCATGAGGTACCGCATCCGCAGCGCGTTCCGCGCCCAGAGCGGCGTCGTGTACGCGAGGAACGGCAGGACGTAGACCTCGGTGTCCCAGAAGTAGTGGCCGCTGTAGCCCGAGCCGGTCAGACCCTTCGCGGGCACGCCGAGCGAGTCGGCGCGCGCGGCCGCCTGGGCGAGCTGGTACAGGCACCACCGGGTCGCCTGCTGCAGGTCGTCGTGCCCCTCGATGAGCACGTCCGACCGCTCCCAGAACGCCTGCACCCAGGCCTCCTGCCGCTCGAACAGCCGCTCGATGCCCTCGTGCTCGACCCGGTCGAGCGTGCGGCGGGCGCGCTCGACGAGCTCGCGCGCGGGGACGCCGCGGGAGGTGTGATACGCGACGGCCTTCGTGATCGTCACCGGCACACCCTGCTTCGCCTGCACCCGGAAGACGTTCTTGGCGACGTCGGGCTCGACGAGCGAGCGCGACGAGTACTCGTTCTCGGTCTCGACGAGGTGGTCGGCGACGACGGCGACCGTCATGCCGGAGTCGGTGACCTTGTACGACAGCGCGGCGCGATTGCCGTCCTGCCAGTGTTCCTCGGGCTGCAGCACCCGGTTCGCGAAACCGTCGGCCTTGCGGGGGTCGAACCCGGCCTCTGCCTGCTTGCCGAGCCCCGGACCGCCGTACACGTCCTGGCCGTCCTGCCGGTTGATCATCTGGCAGTTGACCGTGACCGGGGCATCCGCATTCAGCACCGTGACCGAGACGCGCATGACGGCGACGTGGCGCTCCTCGAAGGAGACCATGCGCTCGTAGTCGATGACGACGTCCTTGCCGCCCGGGGTCATCCACCGGATGTGGCGGGTCAGTACTCCCCGGCGCATGTCGAGGGCGCGCTCGTATTCGCGCAGGTCCGCGATGTCGAGCGAGAGCGGCTCGTCGTCGACGTAGACGCGCATGACCTTGCTGTCGGGCGCGTTGATGATCGTCTGCCCGACCTCGGCGAAGCCGAAGGCGCGCTCGGCGTGCCGGATCGGGAACACCTCGTGGAAGCCGTTCAGGAACGTGCCGTGCTCGTGCGCGTGGCTCCCCTCGGGGTGGTTGCCCCGCAGGCCCAGGTAGCCGTTGCCCTCGGCGAACAGCGTCTCGGTGACGCCGACGTCGTCGATCGAGAACGAGGTCTCGACGAGACGCCACGGGTCCACGGGAAAACGATGACGATCGATCATGCGGGGGTCCTTCTTCGGGTGTCAGGACGACAGGGGATGCCGCGGGTCAGGCGAAGACGGCGAGGTCGTCCACGACAACGTGCGCCCCGGCGTCACGCAGCGCCTGGGCTCCAGCGCCGCGGTCCACACCCACCACGAGACCGTACCCGGCGGAGGCGGCCGATCGCACGCCCGAATGCGCGTCCTCGACGGCGGCGCTGCGCGCGGGGTCCACCCCGAGCAGCTCGGCGGCGCGCGCGAAGACATCGGGCGCGGGCTTGGAGGCGAGGTGCTCGGACTCGGCCACGACGCCGTCCATGATGACCGGGAAGCGGTCGATGATGCCGGCGACCGTGAGGACCTCGCGGGCGTTCTTCGAGCTCGAGACCACGGCGATGGGGACGCCGGCGGCCTGCAGCTTCTCGACGAGGGCGAGCGAGCCCGGGTACGGCGCGATGCCGTCGGCGCGCAGCACGCGCTCGAAGACGACGTTCTTGCGGTTGCCGATCCCGCAGATCGTGTCGACCGACGGGTCGTCGGACGGGTCGCCCCACGGCACCTCGACGTCGCGCGAGCGCAGCAGGCTCGCGACGCCGTCGTACCGCTTCTTGCCGTCGAGGTGCTCGAAGTAGTCGCTCTCGCGGTAGGCGGGCTCGACGCCCCACGAGGCGAACAGCTCCGTGAACATGCTCTGCCAGGCGTGCATGTGGACCTCGGCCGTGGGGGTCAGCACACCGTCGAGGTCGAAGAGGACCCCGTCGAAACGGGTGAGGTCGGGAAGCTCAGCCATCGTCACCGGACCAGCGTAACGGCCGCGCACGTCAGGCCGTCGCGACGGCGTGGGCCTGGCGCGCGATCTCGAGCTCCTCGTCGGTGGGCACGACGAGGACCGTCACAGGAGAGTCGTCGGTGGAGATGACGCGGATGCCGCGTTCGCCCGACGTGTTGCGCTCGGCATCCAGGTGGACACCGGCGAAGCCGAGGGTCTCGAGGGCGGCGGCGCGCACGACGGCGGAGTTCTCGCCCACGCCCGCCGTGAACGAGATGACGTCGACGCCGCCGAGTTGCGCGAGGTAGGCGCCGAGGTAGGCGCGGAGCCGGTGGATGTAGACGTCGAAGGCGAGCTGCGCGTCGGCATCCCCCTCACGTCGGCGGGTGTCGATGTCGCGCATGTCGGACGCGCCGGCGAGTCCCAGGAGGCCGCTGCGCTTGTTGAGGAAGGCGTCGAGCTCACCGGGGCCCATGTCCTCGCGCCGGGCGAGCACCCCGAGCACCGACGGGTCGATGTCGCCGGAGCGCGTGCCCATGACGAGCCCCTCGAGTGGCGTGAGCCCCATCGAGGTGTCGACCGACTCGCCGCCGCGGATGGCCGTCGCCGACGCCCCGTTGCCGAGGTGCAGCACGATCTGCGAGAGCTCAGCGAGCGGTCGCCCGAGGAAGGCCGCAGCCGCTTCGCTCACGAACTTGTGGCTCGTGCCGTGGAAGCCGTACTTGCGGATGCGGTGCTTCTGCGCCGTCTCGCGGTCGATCGCGTAGGTGTATGCCGCGGCAGGCATCGTCTGGTGGAAGGCCGTGTCGAACACCGCGACGTGAGGGACATCGGCGAAGGCGGCGCGCGCCGCGCGGATGCCCTGCAGCGCCCCCGGGTTGTGCAGCGGCGCGAGGGCCGACAGCTCGTCGATGTTGATCTCGACGAGGGGGGTGATGAGGGTCGGCTCGAAGAAGCGGGCGCCGCCCTGGACGACGCGGTGCCCGACGGCGACCGGGCGCGCGTTTTCGAGGGAGGGACCCTGGGCCGCGAAGGCCTCGAGCATGACGGCGAACCCGGCGGTGTGGTCGGGGATCGCGCGCTCGATGCGCGAGGTGGCCTTCGTCGCCGTGACCGCGGTGCCCTCCCCGCCGAGGAAGACCGTGTGGGTCGCGATGCCCGACTCCTCGCCGATCCGCTCGACCAGGCCGGAGGCGAGGGGACGCTCGGTGGCGACGTCGACGAGCTGGTACTTGAACGAGGACGAGCCGCTGTTGATGACGAGGACGGGGGTCATGCGCGGGCCTCCGGGGACGCGGCATCCGCGTTCTGCGCCTGGATCGCGGTGATCGCGATCGTGTTGACGATGTCCTCGACGAGGGCACCGCGGGAGAGGTCGTTGATGGGTTTGTTCAGGCCCTGCAGGACCGGACCCATCGCCACCGCGCCGGCCGAGCGCTGCACGGCCTTGTAGGTGTTGTTGCCCGTGTTGAGGTCGGGGAAGACGAAGACGGTCGCCCGACCGGCGACATCCGACCCGGGCATCTTCGTCGCCGCGACGGCCGCGTCGGTCGCGGCGTCGTACTGGATCGGACCCTCGACGAGGAGCTCCGGAGCACGCTCGCGCACGAGTGCGGTCGCCTCGCGCACCTTCTCGACGTCGGCGCCCGACCCGGACTCGCCGGTCGAGTACGAGAGCATGGCGACGCGCGGCGAGATGCCGAACTGCTCCGCCGTGGCCGCGGACGAGACGGCGATGTCGGCGAGCTGGGCCGCCGTCGGGTCGGGGATGACCGCGCAGTCGCCGTAGACGAGCACGCGGTCGGCGAGCGCCATGAGGAACACGCTCGAGACGACGTCGACGCCGGGTTTGGTCTTGATGATCTCGAACGCCGGACGGATGGTGTGCGCCGTCGTGTGCGCCGCGCCCGACACCATGCCGTCGGCGAGCCCGAGGTGCACCATGAGCGTGCCGAAGTAGGAGACGTCGGTGACCGTGTCGGCGGCTTGCCGGAACGTGACGCCCTTGTGCGCACGGAGGCGCTCGTACTCGCGGGCGAACTTGTCGACGTGGACGGCGTCGAAGGGGCTCAGCACCTCGGCGGCGCGGATGTCGAGACCCAGCTCGAGGGCACGCGCGTGCACCTCGATGGGCTCGCCGAGGATCGTGATGTCGGCGATCCCGCGCGCGAGCGCGGTGGCGGCCGCGCGCAGGATGCGGTCGTCGCCGCCCTCGGGCAGCACGATGCGGCGACGCTCGCGCCGGGCGCGTTCGATCAGCCCGTACTGGAACATGAGGGGCGTGACCACCTGCGAGCTCGCGAGGCCGATGCGTCGGAGGAGGTCGTCGGTGTCGACGTGCTGCTCGAACAGCGCCAGGGCCGTGTCGTACCGGCGCTGCGAGTGCGCGGCCAGCCGGCCGCGGGCGCTCATGATGCCGCGCACGGTCTCGTACGTGCCCTGATCGGTCGCGAGGATCGGGAGGTTCGAGTCGAGGCCGTCGATGAGGCGCTCGACGTGCTCGGGAAGCTCGAACGGGCCGTAGAGGACGATGCCCGACAGCGAGGGGAACGTCCCCGACGCGTTGGCCAGGAGCGCCGCCAGCAGCACCTCGGTGCGATCGGCGGCGACGGCGAGGATCGCGGCCTCCTCGAGCCGCGGAAGGACGTTGTTGAGCGACATGCCCGCGACGACGACGTGCAGCACCTCGCGGTCGAGCAGCGCCTCGTCGCCCTTCACGAGCGTCGCGCCGAGCGAACGGGCGACGTCGCCGACCGACGGGGCCACGAGGTACGCGTCCTCGGGGATCGCCCAGACCCCGATGTCGCCCGCTGCGGCGGGGACGGCGCGGACGGCTGCGACGATGTCGTCGAGGTGCGCCGGGTCGGCGCGGTTGACCACGACGGCGAAGATGCCGGCGCGCTCGTGCGTGATCTCGGACAGCGCGAGGGTCGCGAGGTTACCGACCTGGGCGGGTGTCAGCCCACCGGCATCCGTCTGCCGCTCACCGTCGGCGGCCTGCCCCGACAGCACCACGAGGACGGGCGCCCCCAGGTTGGCCGCGATGCGCGCGTTGTAGCCGAGCTCGGCGGGACTGCCGACATCGGTGTAGTCGCTGCCGACGATGACGACCGCGTCGCACTGGGCCTCGACCGCCTTGTACCGCTCGACGATGCGGCCGAGGGCCGCCTCGGGGTCGGCGCGGACCTCGTCGTAGGTGGCCCCGATGCACTCGTCGTAGCCTAGGTCGACGCCGTCGTGGTCGAGGAGCATCTCGAGCACGTAGTCGCGCTCCTCGGTCGAGCGCGCGATCGCGCGGAACACCCCGACGCGAGGCGACCGGCGGCTGAGGGTGTCGAGCACGCCGAGGGCGATCGTCGACTTGCCCGAGTGACCTTCGGCGGAGGTGATGTAGATGCTCTGAGCCACGCTCCCAGCCTAGGGTCGCGGCCGATGGACGGGCTGGGAGGCGCCGGGCAAAAGAAAGACTCTCCGCGAACCCGGCAGAGCCTGGTTACCCTTGCTACGTTTCCGTCCTGGGGGAGTTGGCCTGGATGCCGTCTCGCGGAGAGCTGCTGCAAGTCTACCCGACGTCGGGCGCCCGCCCGTGACGGGCGGGTTAGCATCGGGTCGGGTGCGCTGATGCGCCGACCGCGTGAGGGGGACGGATGACCGACGACCAGACGACGATGACGGCGCCGGGGGGCGCTTCCACGTCATGGGCAGCGACCGGAGTGGATGCCGCGGTGTTCGCCGAGACCACCGATGCCCTCATCGCCTCGGTGTCGCAGGTCATCGACGGCAAGCCGGACGCCGTCCGCGCCGCGCTCGTGTGCCTGCTCGCCGAGGGGCACCTCCTCATCGAGGACGTCCCGGGCGTCGGCAAGACGATGCTCGCCCGCGCGCTGGGCGCGTCGATCCGGGCGACGGTACGCCGCATCCAGTTCACTCCCGATCTGCTGCCGAGCGACGTCACCGGTGTGAGCGTCTACGACCAGTCCGAGGGCAGGTTCGAGTTCAAGCCGGGGGCGATCTTCGCCCACGTCGTCATCGCGGACGAGATCAACCGCTCGTCGCCCAAGACCCAGTCGGCCCTCCTCGAGGCCATGGAGGAGCGCCAGGTCACGGTCGACGGCACGAGCCGCGTCCTCCCCGACCCGTTCCTCGTCGTCGCGACGCAGAACCCGCTCGAGATGGAGGGCACCTACGCCCTTCCCGAGGCGCAGCGCGACCGCTTCATGATGCGCATCTCGATGGGATACCCGGATGCCGCGAACGAGGCGCTCATGCTCCGCCAGCGCGACAGCGGCAACCCGCTCGAGGCGATACGCCCCGTGATCTCGGCCGAACGCGTCGCCGCCCTCATCGCCTGGGCGCGCTCGGTGCACGTCTCCCCCGCCGTCGAAGAGTACGCCGTCGCGCTCTCGCGGGCGACGCGCGAGCACAGCGACCTGCGGCTGGGGGCGAGCCCGCGCGCGACGCTGCAGCTCGTCCGCGCCGCGAAGGTGTGGGCGGCGCTCGAGGGCCGTGAGTACGTGATCCCCGACGACCTCGTGACGCTGCTCGAACCCGTCTTCGCCCACCGCCTCATCGCCGCCCGCGGCGGTGCGATGGCGCGCGGCCGGGGCGGCGCCGACCTCGTGACGTCGGTGCTCGACTCGGTGGTGCGTTCGGTGCGCGTCCCCGTCGCCGCGCGCTGAGCGGTCCGACGACATGACGCGATGGCCCCTGACCCCTCGGGGCACAGGAACGGTCCTGGTCGGACTCGCTTCGTTCGTGTGCGCCCAGATCTTCTCCGTGCCGGCGCTCGTCTTCTTCGGCGTGCTGCTGCTGGCGGCGGTGGGCGTCTCGTTCGCGTCGCTCTGGCTGGGACACCGCGACGACGGCGTGCGCCGCTCGTTCGCGCCCGCCGTGGCGAGCGTCGGGGGCGACGTCGACGTCCGCGCCCACGTCGAGGCGCGCACCGTCCTCCCGACGGCGGTGGGCACGTGGCGGGACCGACTGCCCCGCGGCGTCGACGGCGAACCGAGCGGCGTCTACCCCGCGCTGCGGTCGGGTCTCGTCTCGGGCGGGCACAGCGTCGACATCTCGTACCGGGTGCAGGCCCGGCGCCGGGGCGTGCGCCCCATCGGCCCCCTCGTCGTCGAGACGACCGATGCGTTCGGACTGAGCCGGCGGCGTCAGCAGCTCGGCGGCACCGTCCCTCTGACCATCGCGCCCGCCGTCGTTCCGCTCGAGGCCTTCGAGGAACTCCCGGGAGCCGCCGGGGGCACGATGCAGTCCGTCACCGACAAGCTCGGGCAGGGCGCCGACAACCTCATCCCGCGCGTGTACGCGCCCGGCGACTCGATGCGCCGCATCCACTGGCGCGCCAGCGCGCACCGCGGTGAGCTCATGGTGCGTCAGGAGGAGCGCGAGTCGAACCCGGAGGCAGTGATCGTCTTCGACCGGAGCGTGACGCGGTGGAGCGGCGACGCCCTGCGCTCCCCCGGCGAGGACGCGGGCTTCGAGGCGGCCGTCTCGATCGTGGTCTCGGCCGCGCACCGCTTCGTGCAGGAGGGGTACAGCGTGACGATCGTCGACGTGGACGGCTCGGAGATGGCCGAGCCGCTCGAGGGCGGCGACACGACGGCGCTCGAGGCGCTCACGACGGGCTTCGCCACGCTCACCGCGCGACGGGACGGGAACCTCCACACCCTCTCGACGCTGTTCGCCGGGACGACCCTCGGCCCCGTGGTCGTCGCGACCGGCGAGATCGACGCGGAGGATGCCGCGGCCCTCCTTCCGATCGTCACCCACAGCAGCCTCCCGGTGCTGTTCGCGCTCGGCGGGTCGGCCGAGGCGATGCGCATCGCCCGCGACGGCGGCTGGCGCGTCCACCGGCTCGAACCCGAGGACGAGATCGACACCCTGTGGTCGGGCATGGCGGGGTTCCCCGAAGGCCGCGGTCATGTCGACTGACCGGATCGAGGCGGAACGGCCCCGCCACGACGGTCCGTCGACGATCGCGCTGCTCCTGGCGATCGTCGCGGCGCTCATCCCGCTGTTCTCGGTGATCGCCGGCGGTGCGTGGGCGGCGCTCGCCTTCGTGCTCTCGGCCCTCCTCCTCGGCGCCGGTTACCTCCTGCGGCGCCTCCGGCTCGTGGCCGGCGTCGTCACCCTCGCCCTCCTGGCGCTGTGGACGGCGATCATGACGGCGGTGTTCTTCTCCGACGTCGCGTGGCTGCTCGTCATCCCGTCCGGTGAGGCGTTCGCGCGGGTGCCGCGGCTGCTCGAGATCGCGAGCTCCGACATCGCCGTCGGCGTCGCGCCCCTCGAGGCCTCGGCGTCGCTGACGTTCCTCATCGTCGGCGCCGTCGGAGTGCTGACCATCGCGCTCGACCACGTCGTCCTGACGGCGCGGATGCCGCTCCTCGGCGGTATCGCACTGATCGCCGTCTGGCTCATCCCGACGATCGCCGTCCCCCGCGCGGTCGACCTGTGGGCGTTCGCGCTCCTCGCCCTCGCGCTCCTGTGGCTCATGCGCACCGAGACGCGCGCGCGGCACCGCGCGCTGCAGCCCGCCGCGCCCCGGGGCGGTGTCGGCGGCGTGGCCGCCGTGATCGCGGCATCCGCTGTCGTCATCGCCGTCATCGTCGCGCCCGTCCTGCCGACGGCCGTCGCCCCCGCGGGCGGGTTCGGCGGCGGCACGAGGATCGACGCGAGCCTCAACCTCGGCGACGATCTGCGGCGCCCGGCCGAGGTCCCCGTCGTGCGCCAGTGGAGTGCGAACGGCGGACCCTCGTACCTGCGGGTCGCCACCCTCACCGAGCTCGAGGGCGGGTCGTGGCGTCCCGACCGCGCCCGCACCGTGCCCGTCGAGGAGTGGGAGCCCGACGACTCCGCCGCGGAGGGCATCGAGATCGTGGAATCGTCGCGGACCGTCGAGGTGCTCGACCTGTCCTCGGCGCAGCTTCCCGTCCCGGCCGATGCGGTGTCGTTCGAGGGCCTGAGCGGCACCTGGCGCATCGCGGCGGAGAACGGCACGGTCGTGTCCCCCTCCTCGGCGGCGCGCGGTCAGCGTTTCGACGTCGTGACCCGCAGCCCCGCGCCCACGATCGAGCAGGCCCGCGCCGCCCAGGCGCGCGGCGGCCCCGACGACGCGCGGGGACTCCCGGCCGAGACGCCCGGCGACATCGGCGCCCTCGCCGCCGAGGTGACCGCCGACGCCGGCACCGACTACGACCGGCTGCTGGCGCTGCAGTCCTGGTTCCGCGGACCGGAGTTCGACTACTCGCTCGAGGCGCCTGTCGAGGACGGGTTCGACGGACCGGGTGTCGAGGCCGTCTCGCGGTTCCTGCAGGTGCGATCGGGCTACTGCGTGCACTTCGCCTCGGCGTTCGCCCTCATGGCCCGGTCGCTCGACATGCCCTCGCGGGTCGTCGTGGGGTTCCTCCCGGGCCTCGCCACGGGCGACGTCGTCGACGGCGAACGGGTCTACCAGGCGACGACGGCGCAGCTGCACGCCTGGCCGGAGGTCTTCTTCGAGGGCATCGGCTGGGTCGGGTTCGAGCCGACGAAGAGCCTCGGCACCGCGCAGCGGTTCGCCTCGGACGACGACGGCTCGAACGAGCCCGAACCCGAGCCGACGGCGAGCTCGACGCCGCAGCCGACCTCGAGTGCCTCGGCGGCACCGCGGCCCGAGGACGACCCCACCGCCGGCACCACGCCCACCTCGACCGCCTCGGTCACGCGAGCGCTGCCCGTCGTCGGCATCGTCGCGGCGATCCTCGTCGTGCTGGCCCTGCCGGCCCTCGTGAGCGCCACGGTCACCCGTCGCCGCGCCGCGCAGGCCCGCGCCGGCAGCGCCGTGGCGGCATGGCGTCTCGTGCAGGATGCCGCGATCGATCTCGGCATCCCGGTGCCGGACTCCGAGTCGCCCCGCGCGTTCGGCTCCCGCCTGCGTCGTCACCACGGCGCCCCCGCCGACGCCATCGAGCGCCTGGTCGACGCGGTCGAACGCGCCAGCTACGCGCCGCCGGGATCATTCGGCGACGAGGGCGCGACGATGGCGACGGATGCCGCCGCCGTCCGCGCCGCGCTGTACTCGGCCGTCGCGGCGTCGCGGCGCCGGATCGCGCGTCTCGTGCCGCGATCGCTGGTCATCCGCCCGGGGTCGACGTTCGCCGAGGAGACACCGGTGCGCCGCTGAGCCGCCCCGGAGGGAACGCCGAAGCCCCGCACCACTCGGGTGCGGGGCTTCGTTGTGGCGGAAGCGACAGGATTTGAACCTGCGAGACGAGTTACCCCGCCTACATGGATTCCAGCCATGCTCCTTCGGCCGCTCGGACACGCTTCCAACGGAAGAGCCTACCACGCGGGGGTCGTCCGGCCCGCGCGCGGGGCGCGGCATCCGTCGTCAGTTCAGGGCGCGGGTGCTCTCGGGGATCACCCCGTCGCGGTAGAGGTCGGCCGCGACGTCCTGGAACGCGGTGAGCGCGACGCGCTGGGTCAGGGGGCCGTACGAGATGCGGGCGACGCCGAGCTTCTCGTACTCGCCGGCGCTGAGGGCACCGGGCAGCCCGATGACGCTGATCCGGCCGATGCCCTCCACGAGGCGGGAGGTGGTCTCGGCGTCGAGGACCCCCGGCACGAAGACGACATCGGCGCCGGCGTCCAGGTAGGCGCGTCCGCGCGCGATCGCGTCGGCGATCGACTCCTCGACGGGGCGGCCGCCGCCGCGGACGAACGCGTCGGTGCGGGCGTTCAGGGCGAAGGGCACACCCTCCGCCTCGGCGGCGGCGACGACGGCCGCGACGCGCGCGACCGACTCGTCGAACGGGCGCAGCCGGTCCTCCATGTTGGCGCCCACGATGCCCGCCCCGATGGCGCGGCGGGTGGTGTCGCC
Source organism: Microbacterium sp. NPDC079356 (assembly GCF_049545465.1). Taxonomy (NCBI): domain Bacteria; kingdom Bacillati; phylum Actinomycetota; class Actinomycetes; order Micrococcales; family Microbacteriaceae; genus Microbacterium; species Microbacterium sp. NPDC079356. The sequence goes on from NZ_JBMWDN010000002.1 coordinate 84,531, forward strand.
GGTGTCGTCGTAGCCGTCGTCGAGGTCGGCGGTGACGGGGATGTCGCCGGCGACGGCGACGATGCGGCCCACCATATCGAGGGTGGTCTCCAGCGGGATCGTGCCGTCGTCGTAGCCGAAGGATGCCGCGATCGAGTGCCCGGCCGTCGCGATCGCGCGGGTGTCCGGGAGGGCGAGGACGGCCTTGGCCGAGACGACGTCCCACACGTTGACGACACGGAGGATCTCGGGGGCGGCGTGGAGTTCGCGAAGGCGGCGAGCGCGGCCTTCGACGGAGAGGGTGGTCATGCCTCCACCGTGCCACGGCGGCCCGGTGGAATGCACCACCGGGCCGCCGCGAGCGGAAGGACGGGCCGTCCGCTCACCCCACGTCGCCTCGCCAGGCACCGGTCTCGGCGCCGCGGGATTCGATGAACTCTTTGAACTTCTGCAGGTCCTTCTTGACCGCGTGGTCGTCGATTCCGATGGCGGCGCCGACGGTCTCGACGAAGCCCTCGGGCTTCCAGTCGAGCTGCACCGTGACGCGCGTCTCGGTGTCGCTCAGCCGGTGGAAGGTGACGACCCCGGCGTGGTCCTCGTCGACGCTCTTCCACGCGACACGCTCGTCGGGATGCTGCTCGGTGATGTGCGCGGTGAACTCGCGCTCCACTCCGCCGATCTTCACCTTCCAGCGGTTCGTCGTGTCGTCGATCTGCGTGATCGACTCGACGTAGCTCAGGAAGTGCGGGAAGGACTCGAACTGGGTCCACTGGTTGTACGCGGTGGACACCGGCACACTGACATCGACGGTCTCGATGATGCTGGCCACGGTTTTCCTCTCGTCGTGATCGTGCCGCCCATCGTGCTCCCGATGCGCTCGTCCTCTCCAGGGGCTTGCACGAGCGACGGAGGAACGGATAGAAGCGGCGATAGGCTCGTCCGCGACTGCCGACCCGTCCCCCGCAAGGAGCCGCATCGTGCGCACCCCCGCCCTGCCCCTGCTCGCCGCGACCGCCGTGCTCGTTCTCGCGGGGTGCTCGGCCGCCGAGACCCCCGCCCCGAGCACGTCGCCGACCGCCTCGGCATCCGCATCTGCGGCACCGCCCGCCTCCGCGTCCCCCACCCCCAACGCGACGGCCGGCGCGCCCGTCGTCGAGACGCCCGTCGAGTGCGAGACGCTCGACCTCGCCTCCGGGACGGTCGCCGGGTCGGACCTCGGCCCCTGCCTGCAGGCGGTCCTCGTGCGCTACGACACCGGCACGCTCACCATCTCCGGCGACGAGCTCGCCGGAGAGATCTCGTACCACTACGACCCGATGTTCGAGTTCCGTGGCGACCTCGAGACCGGCGGCGGGCCGGTGGCCATCAGCTTCGTCGACGGCGACATGCTCATCGACGAGGGCGACGGGCCCGTCGTCGCCGATCCGGACTCCGCCGATCCCACCGAACAGGCAGCCGGAGCCGCGGCGGAGGCGTACCGCGTGTTCTCGGACCCGGGTTTCATCGGCGACCTCATCGGGGGCGGCGACACCTGGTCGGTCTCGGCCGCGCCCGAGCCGGTCGAGACGCCCGACGGGTCCGTCGAGGCCTACCGCCTGGAGAGCACGGCGGCGTACGACTGGTACGGCATCCCGATCGACGCCTACACGCTGTGGCTGACGGAGGACTTCCGCCCCGTCGCGGCGGAGTCGACCACCGGATTCCTCGGGCGGACGGCGACGCTGACGCAGCAGCTGTCGGGCCTCGGCGAGCCGGTCACGATCTCGCCGCTGAGCTGAGTCGGCGAACGCGTCGCGATCAGCGCCGCGCGAGGGCGGCGAGCGCGTCGCCCGTCATCCGCTGCGTCGTCCACTCGTCCATGGCCTCGGCGCCGATGGACCGGTAGAAGCCGACGGCGGGCGCGTTCCAGTCGAGCACCGTCCACTCCAGTCGCGGATAGCCGCGCTCGACCGCGACGGCGGCAAGGGAGGACAGCAGCGCCGTACCGTACCCGCGGCCCCGGTCCGCTTCATCGACGAAGAGGTCCTCGAGCCAGATGCCGTGGCGTCCGGTCCAGGTCGAGTAGGTGAGGAACCAGACGGCGATGGCGCGGATCCCCCCGTCCCGCTCGACGACGTGGGCGAAGGCCTTCGGGTCGTCGCCGAACAGCGTGGCGGTGAGATCGTCCGTCGTCGTGCGGACGGCATCCGGCTCCCGCTCGTACACGGCGAGCGCGTGGATCGCGGCGAGGATGCCGGCCTCGTCGCCGGGCGCCGCAGCGCGCAGGACGGCGCCGTCGTCGAGCGTGCGGGCAGGGAGCGCGGAGGGAGATGCCATGCCTCGAATGTAGCGGCGGCGTCGGATCGCCGCCGTGGACGCGGCGCGCTACGCTCAAGCCACCGCACACCCGGAGCAAAGCAGGTTCACCCATGGCCAGACGCGGCGCCAATCAACCCAGCGTCGGTGGTTACAACGAGGCTGTCGTCCTGGACCAGATCCGCCGGGCCCACGGACACAGCCGCGTCGAGCTCGCCGACGCCACCGGGCTGTCCGCACAGACCGTGTCCAACATCGTCCAGCGCCTGCTGGATGCGGGGATCGTCGAGGAGGCCGGCCGCACGAGCTCGGGGCGCGGCAAGCCGCGTACGACCCTGCGATTGGTCGGAAGCAGCCGCTACGCCGTCGGCGTCCACCTGGATCCCGGACTCATCACGGTCGTCGTCCTGTCGATCGACGGCGAGGTCGTCGCCCGCCACGCCCGCGCCACGCCGCGCGCACAGGACCCGGTCGACACGGTGGCCGTCCTCATCGAGGACATCCACGCCGTGCTGTCCGAGTCGGGGATCGACCGCAGCCGGATCGTCGGCCTCGGGATCGCCGCGCCCGGACCGATCGACGCCGACCGCGGCATCGTCGTCGACCCGCCCAACCTGCTCGGCTGGGACCGCGTCCCCCTCCGTGACGCGATCGCCGAGGCCACCGGGCTGGCAGTCGTGCTCGACAAGGACGTGACGGCGGCGGCCGTCGCCGAGAAGTGGGTCGCCGCTCCCGGTGGGGCCCCGAACTTCGCGTTCCTGTACCTCGGCACCGGGCTCGGCGTGGGACTCGTCGTCGGCGACGAGGTCGTCCGCGGCGGGTCGGGCAACGCCGGCGAGATCGGACACATCGTCGTCGACCCCGAGGGTCCGTCGTGCGCGTGCGGACTGCGCGGATGCATCGCGGTCACGTGCGCGCCGCTCCCCCTCGTCGAGGAGGCCGAGCGCCGCGGCGTGCTCGAGGCGGACCGCGAGTCCGACGACCCGACGCGGGTGGATGCCGCGCTCACCCGGCTCGTCCGCATGGCCGAGGACGGCGATGAGCGCGCCCGCGACCTGCTGCAGCGGTGCACGGTGCACGTCGCCCGCGCCCTCGCCGTCGTCTCCAACCTGCTCGACGTCGACCGCATCGTCATGGGCGGTCCGCTCTGGGACCGCGTCGGACCGACCTTCACCGAGGCGATCCCCCCGCTCCTCGACGAGATGCGCGTCGCACGCGGGGTCCATCCCCTCTCGATCGCGGGCACCGCACTCGGGTCGGATGTCGGGGCGATCGGCGCCGCGTGCCTCATCCTCGACGAGGCCCTGACGCCCCGGCCGACCTCGCTTCTGGTGCCGTCTGCGTGAGCCCGGCGCCCGACGCCGCAAGGCGTCTTGACTCCGCTATGTCCATCGGTTTGACTTACCGTGTCCCGCCGTCGCGCGTGGACGCCACGATCCGGAGCAAGGGGGCACCGTGAAAGCTCGCACCGTCGTCACATCCATCGCCGCAGCGACCGCTGCCGCCCTCCTCCTCGGCGGGTGCTCCGCTGAGGGAGGTGAAAGCAACGGTGACACCGTCACGGTCGTCTACGCGAAGACCGACTCGTTCGAGGTGCTCGACACCCTGATGAAGACGGCGAAGGAGGAGTTCGAGGCATCCCACGAGGGGATCACCGTCGACCTGCAGCCGATCACCGCCACGGACGACGACTACAAGACCCGGTTGCAGCTCTCGCTCGCCTCGCCCGACACCGCCCCCGACGTCTTCTACGAGGACACCTTCACCGTCCGCAGCGACGCCGAGGCCGGCTACCTCCTGAAGCTCGACGACAAGCTCGCAGACTGGGCCGATTGGGAGATGTTCGACGAGGCCGGCCGGAACGCCGGCAAGGGCGAGGACGGCGGGACCTACGCCCTGCCGCTCGGCACCGACACGCGGGTCATCTGGTACAACAAGGACGTCCTCGAGAAGGCCGGGATCGCCACGCCCTGGCAGCCCGAGAGCTGGGACGACATCCTCGCCACCGCCGCCGCGATCAAGGAGAGCCAGCCGGACGTCGTGCCGTTCAACATGTACGCGGGCACCGGGACCGGCGAGGGCACCGTGATGCAGAGTTTCTACGAGCTGCTCTACGGCACCGGCGAGGGCACCGGCCTGTACGACGACGACGCGGGCAAGTGGGTCGTCGGATCGCAGGGCTTCATCGACTCGCTGACGTTCCTGCAGACCCTCTACGACGAGGGCTACGCCGTGAGCGCCGATCAGGCCCTCGACCCGAACGTGTGGCAGGCCGTCTTCGGCGAGTGGTTCCCGAAGGGCACCCTCGGGGCGACCGTCGAGGGCTCGTACACCCCGTCGTTCTGGGCCGAGGGCGGTCAGTACCCGTGGCCCGAGTACACCGACACGATGGGGGTCGCCCTCTTCCCGACGCAGGACGGACAGGCGCCCGGCGGCGTCAGCATGTCGGGCGGGTGGACCCTCGCGGCATCGGCGCAGACGGACGTTCCCGACCTCGCCTTCGACTTCATGACGACGGTCCTCAACAAGGAGAACGCGCTCTGGTACGCGATCAACAATGCGCAGATCGCGGTGCGCTCCGACGTCGCCGAGGACCCGACGTATCTCGAGGCCAACCCGTTCGTCGGCGCTGTGACGGATGCCGTCTCGGTGACGCACTTCCGACCCGCGAACAGCGACTACCCCAAGATCTCGGTCGCGGCGCAGCAGGCCACGGAGGCGGTCATCACGGGACAGCAGTCGCCCGCCGAAGCAGCCGCCGCCTACGACGACGCCGTCCGCGAGATCGTCGGCGACGACGGGGTCATCACCGGATGACCCCGTGAGCACGACGCTCGCGCCGCAGCAGGACCGCCGCGCGTCGCCCCGCCGCCGCGGCCACGGTCGGGTCGACATGCGCCTCTCCCCGACGCGCGCGCTCCCGCTCCTCCCCGCCGTCGGCCTCCTCCTCGTCTTCCTGGCCGGCCCCATCGTCTGGGCGACGGTCGGTTCCTTCACCGACCGCGCCCTGACGGGAGTGGGGGCGGCGAAGCCGGAGTTCATCGGCCTCGACAATTACGCCCGGCTGTTCACCGATCCGGTGCTGCCGTTGTCGGTCCTGCTGACCGTCGTCTTCGTCATCGGCTCGGCCATCGTCGGGCAGAACGTCCTCGGGCTGCTGCTCGCGGTCCTGTTCCGCGCCGGCAGCAGGGTCGTCGCGGGCACGGTGGGCGTCCTGGTGGTGACGGCGTGGGTCCTGCCCGAGATCGTGGCCGCCTTCGTGGGCTACGCGTTCCTCTCCGCGGACGGGACGCTCAACGGCGCGCTGTCGCTCGTCGGGATCGAGGGACCCAACTGGCTCTACGCCCTGCCGCTGCTGGCGGTCATCCTCGCGAACACCTGGCGGGGCACCGCGTTCTCGATGATGATCTACCGCGCGGCGCTCGACGACGTGCCGCCCGAGGTCACCGAGTCGGCGATGATCGACGGCGCCGGTACATGGCAGCGGCTGCGCTACATCACGCTGCCGATGATCTCGGGGACGATTTTCACGAACCTGCTGCTCACGACGCTGCAGACCCTGTCGGTGTTCACCCTCATCTGGGTCATGACCAAGGGCGGCCCGGGCGACCTGTCGCGCACCCTCCCCGTGCTCGCCTACAGCGAGGCCTTCTCGTTCGGCGACATCGGGTACGGCAACGCGATCGCGATCGTCATGCTCGCCCTGGGCGCCGTCTTCTCGATCGCGTACGTCGTGTCGCTGCGGCGCCGAGGGGGTGTCGCGTGACCACCGCCACCGCGACCGTCGCCACCGCGACCCGGCGCACCCCCCATGCGCCCAGCGTCGCCTCACCGCGACGCGGCGCGACGCGGTTCTGGGCGAACCTCGTGCTCGTGATCATCGGGATCGTGTTCGCCGCGCCGCTCGCGTGGGTCGTCCTCGCCTCGATCGACTCGGCGGCGACCTATCGCGTGGCGTGGCCGACCGACCCGACCCTCGACAACTTCGCCGACGTCCTCACCCCCGAGCTGACGCTCCGCCCGCTCGTGAACAGCCTGCTGCTCTCGACGGGTGCGGCCGCGGTGACGGTCGTGGCATCCGTCCTCGCCGCCTACCCGCTCTCGCGGTACCGGTCGCGGTTCCACGCACCGTTCCTCTACTCCGTGCTCTTCGCGAGCTGCCTGCCGATCACCGCGATCATGGTGCCCGTCTACAGCCTGTTCGTGCAGGTCCGGCTGATCAACCAGCCGTGGGCGGTGGCGCTGTTCCTCGCCGCGAGCGCCCTTCCGATGGCGCTGTGGATGACGAAGAACTTCATGGACTCGGTGCCGGTGAGCCTCGAAGAGGCCGCCTGGGTCGACGGGGCGAGCGCGATGCGCGCGCTGTGGACGATCGTCGTGCCGCTCATGCGCCCCGCCCTGAGCGTCGTCTTCGTCTTCGTCTTCCTGCAGGCCTGGGGCAACTTCTTCGTGCCGTTCGTCCTCCTGCTGACGCCCGACTGGCAGCCGGCCGCGGTATCGATCTACGCCTTCTTCGGGCAGTACGGCACCGTCGCCTACGGACGCCTGGCCGCCTACTCCCTGCTCTACTCGCTCCCCGTCCTCGGGCTCTACCTCCTCGTCACCCGCGGCCTCGGGGGCTCGTTCGCCCTCTCGGGCGCCGTGAAGGGCTGACCCGTCCCGGCTCCCGCGCCGCACCGACCTCGAAGGAACCCGCATGCACCGCAACGACCACCTGGCCCTGCAGCGCATCGACCGGCTCGTGCGCGACCGGCTGCCCCCGGCCCTCCACCGCGAGACCGCCCCCGTGACGATCGAGGCGTGGGAGGTCCCCGACGAGCCCGTGCCCTTCGCCGAGGCGATCCGGCAGGAGTACGCCCCGTTCGCCGTCGGCACCGAATGGGGCAAGCCGTGGGGCACGGTGTGGTTCCACGTCACCGGCCGCGTGCCCGACTCCTGGCGAGACGTGCCGGGCACCCGTTCCGAGATCGTCGTCGACCTCGGCTTCGACGGCTCCGGTCCGGGGTTCCAGGCCGAGGCGCTCGTGTTCCGCCCCGATGGGTCGATCGTGAAGGCGATCGAGCCGCGCAACACCGCCGTCCCCGTCGAGGGCGACGAGATCGACCTCTGGATCGAGGCGGCGGGCAATCCCAGCGTCGCCGGGACGTTCACCTTCGCCGCGACCCCGCTCGGCGACAAGCGGACCGCGGGCGCGGAGCCCATCTACCGACTGCGGCGCCTGGAGCTGGGGCTGCTCGACCAGACGGTGTGGGAGCTGCAGCAGGACATCTGGACCCTGCGCGGACTCGTCGAGCAGCTCGACCCCGACCGCACCCGTCACGCCCGCGTCCTGGCGGCGCTCGGCCGCGCGGTCGACGCGGTGGACCCCGACGACGTCGCCGGTACGGTCGCCGCGGGGCGCGCCGAACTGCGCGACGCCCTCGACGCCCCGGCATCCGCCACCTCGCATCAGCTGACCGCCGTGGGGCACGCCCACATCGACTCGGCTTGGCTGTGGCCGGTCCGCGAGACCGTGCGCAAGGTCGCGCGGACGTTCTCGAACGTGCTCGACCTCATGCGTACCGAGGACGACTTCGTCTTCGCGGCGTCGTCGGCGCAGCAGTACGCGTGGATGAAGCAGCACTACCCCGAGCTGTTCGAGCGGATGCGGCGGGCCGTCGCCGAGGGCCGGTTCGCGCCCGTGGGCGGCATGTGGGTTGAATCCGACACGAACATGCCGGGATCGGAGGCCCTCGCCCGCCAGTTCGTCGAGGGCAAGCGGTTCTTCCTCGAGGAGTTCGGCGTCGAGCCGCTCGAGGTCTGGCTGCCGGACTCGTTCGGGTACTCGGCCGCGCTCCCCCAGATCATCGCCGCGGCGGGCTCGCGCTGGTTCCTCACGCAGAAGATCTCGTGGAACGAGACGAACCGGATGCCGCACCACACGTTCCTGTGGGAGGGCATCGACGGCACCCGCGTGTTCACCCACTTCCCTCCCGTCGACACGTACAACTCCGACCTGTCGGCGGCAGAGCTCGCCCGCGCCGAGCGTCAGTTCGCCGAGAAGGCGCACGCGACGCACTCGCTCGTGCCGTTCGGCTGGGGCGACGGCGGCGGCGGACCCACCCGCGAGATGATCGCCGCCGCGCGCCGCACCGCCGACCTCGAGGGGTCCCCCAAGGTGCGCCTGGGCTCGCCGGCGCAGTTCTTCGCCGACGCCGAGGCGGAGTACGCGGCGCCGCCGGTGTGGTCCGGGGAGCTCTACCTCGAGTACCACCGGGGCACCTACAGCGCGCAGGCGCGCACGAAGCGCGGCAACCGCGAGAGCGAGCACCTGCTGCGGGCGGCCGAGCTCTGGGCGACGCTCGACACGGTCCGCACCGGCGCAACCTACCCCGCCGAGCGGCTGCGCGCCCTGTGGCAGACGGTCCTGCTGCACCAGTTCCACGACATCCTGCCCGGCACCTCGATCGCGTGGGTCCACCAGGAGGCCGAGGCGACGTACGCCCGCGTCGCGGACGACCTGCGGGAGATCATCGACACCGCCCTGCGCTCGCTCGTGGGCGAGGGCGAGCGGGCGCTCGCGGCCAACGCCGCGGCGGTGGCGCTCGGCGGCGCACCTGCGCTCGGCGTCGGGGCCGCGGCATCCGCTCCCGTCGTCTTGCCCGAAACGGACGGCGACGGCTGGCGGTTCCGGCATTCCCGGTTCGACTGGGCGATCGACGCGCGAGGACTCGTCGTGGGCGCCGTCGACCTCGCCACGGGCCGCGAGCTCATCGACCCCGCGCACCCCGGTGGCGCGCTGCACCTGTTCCGCGACACCCCGCGGGACTGGGATGCATGGAACATCGACGTCGAGGACGGCGCGCTCGGGACCGTCCTCGACGCGGCCGACGAGATCAGGGTCGAGGGGGCTGACCTCGTGGTCCGGCGCCGGTTCGGGTCGTCGTCGGCCGAGCAGCGCTACCGCGTCGACCCCGCGTCCGGCGCGCTCGAGGTGGCGCTGCGGCTCGACTGGCGCGAGCGGCAGAAGATGCTGAAGATCGCCTTCCCGCTGCGGGTGCGGGCCGAGCGCGCGGAGTCCGAGATCCAGTTCGGCCACGTGTCGCGGCCCGTCCACATGAACACGACGTGGGATGCCGCCCGGTTCGAGACCGTCGCGCACCGCTGGATCCGCGTGGCCGAGGGCGAGTACGGCGTGGCGATCGCCAACGACGCGATGTACGGCCACGACGTGCAGCGCGCGCCCGGCTCGGACGGGGGCGCGCGGACGGTCGCGCGGATCACCCTCGTGCGGGCGCCCCTGTTCCCGGACCCCGAAGCCGACCAGGGCGCGCACACCTTCCGCCTGTCCGTGCTGCCGGGCGCCACCGTCGCGGCGGCCGTCGCGGAAGGGCTGCGCCTGAACCTTCCGACCGTCGCCCTGCAGGGGGCGCGCGAGGTCGACCCGTTCCTCGAGCTCGACGACCCGGGCGTCGTCGTCGAGGCCGTCAAGCTCGCCGACGACGGGTCGGGCGACGTCATCGTGCGGCTCTACGAGGCGCTCGGCTCGAGCCGGACCGCGCACCTCGTCCCGGGCTTCCGGGCGACCGGCGTCGTGCAGACGGACCTGCTCGAACGCCCGATCGCGGCGACGGCGCTGCGGGATGCCGCCGGCGACGCGGTCCGCCTCGAGCTGTCGCCGTTCCAGCTGGTCACGCTGCGCCTGGCGCGCTGAGCGTCGCCGGACTCAGTCGAGTCCGCGGACCGGGACCCCGAGCCACTCGCCGAGGTCCCGGACCTCGGCGTGCACCATCTCGCGCTCGTCGTCGTCCAGCGGGACGAGCTCGTGCACGGCGGAAACCACGAGGTTCTCCTTCTCCTTGTCGAGCGCGGCGTCGAGCAGACCCACGAAGCGGTCGCCGACGAGGATCGGATGCGCGAAGTAGCCGTAGACCCGCTGATGCTTCGGTTTGAACTGCTCCAGGACGTAGGTGAACTCGAACAGCTCGGTCAGGCGCGGGCGGTCGAACAGCATGCGGTCGTACGGGTTGAGGATCGCCGCCCGCCCGCCCGGATCATCGCCCAGCGCGGCGAGCGCCTCGGGGTCGACCCGCCAGCGCCACGCGCTGCCCTCGACCTCGGCCGGCTCGCCCGCCGTGCCGACACCCGACCACGACGACTTCTCGCGCGCGATGCCGAGCGCCTGCAGCTGCCGTGCTGCCAGAACGTCCTCGGCGTCGGCCGGGTCCATCTCGGCATCCCGTGCACCGTAGACACGGTCGGGCAGGTCCCACACGCGCTGGCGGCCGATCCGCCCGCTGATGGCGACGTCGCCGAGGTAGGACAGGAGCTCGAGCATGCGCGGCACCTGGTTCGCGCCGTACCAGCCGCTCTCGTTCTTCGCCTGGACGACGCTCGTGTCGGGGATCTCCGAGGCCGGCAGCGGCCCCTCCCGCTCGAGGCGTCGCAGGATCTCGGCGCGGAAGGCGGCGTTGGCCTCGAGGTACTGGCGCGTCGAACCGCCGAGGCGGCGCCCCGGCATGACCGCCCGCAGGGCGGGGAGGAGGGATGCCGGGCGGAAGTGCCCGTCGTACTCGAACAGCAGCCGGTCCCCCTCGACCGCCTTCGACAGCTGCCCCGGCTCGTAGGCCCAGCCGATGCGCGACCAGCAGATCGACTGCTCACTGGGGGCGATGACGGCCGTCGGGTCGATCTTGATCGCGGCGATCTGCTCGGCGACCTCGACGACGTCGCCGGGTCGGTCCGCATCGAGCAGCTGCGCGCGCACCGCGATGCGGCGGGCCTCGTCCCTCGTGAGCCGGTGCATGGGTCGAGGCTAGCGCCCGCCTCGGACGCTGCTCAGCCGGTGGGCTGCAGTCGCGCGTCGACGGTGCGCCGCTCGTCGAAGACGAAGCAGTCGCCGTCGAATCCGTCGCCGCCGACGTGCTCGAAATACCCGAGGATGCCGCCGTCGAGCTGACGCGCGTCGATGCCGTCCTCCCGCAGGACGAGAGCCGCCTTCTCGCAGCGGATGCCGCCGGTGCAGAAGCTCACGACGGTCTTGCCGACGAGCTCATCGCGGTGCGCGGCGGCGGCGTCCGGGAACTCGGTGAACTTCTCCAGGCGCCAGTCCAGTGCACCGGCGAACGTCCCGTGGTCGACCTCGAAGGCGTTGCGCGTGTCGAGCAGGACGACCTCGCGGCCGTCGTCGTCGCGGCCGGATTCGAGCCACCGTCGGAGCGTCACGGGGTCGACCGCAGGGGCGCGTCCGTCCGTCGGTCGGATGGCGGGACGGTCCATCCGGATGATCTCGCGCTTGTGCTTGACGAGCATCTTGCGGAACGGCTGCTCGGCCGACCAGCTCTCCTTCGTCGTGAGCGCGGCGAACCGCTCCTCGGCCCGCAGCTCGTCGACGAACCCGCGGACGTCCTCCGCCGGTCCCGCGAGGAAGAGGTTGATGCCCTCCTCGGCGACCAGGATCGTGCCGTGCAGCGAGCGTGCGTCGGCCCGCTCCTGCAGCTCGGAGCGCAGCGACGCGGGGTCGTCGATCGGCGTGAAGAGGTAGGCGGAGATGTTCAGGACGGATGCCACCGGTCCAGGCTAGGCGACCGGCGGCATCCGTCCCGGGTCGGTCAGCCGACGAACGGTGCCGAGGCGTCGTCGAGCGCGGCGACCTCGTCGGGTGCCAGCTCGAGCGTCGCGCCGGCGATGAGGCCCTCGACCTGGTCGACGCGCGAGGCCGAGGCGATCGGGACGGCACCCTTCGCCCGCAGCCACCCGAGGGCGGCGGAGGCGACCGAGACGCCGTGGGCGGCCGCGACGTCATCGAGCGCGGAGAGCACGGCGAGCCCGTCGGGCGTCGCGTACTTCGCCGCCGATCCCGCACGGGGCGAGGACTGCCCCGAGGTGTCGGCGGAGCGGTACTTGCCGGTGAGGAATCCACTCGCGAGGGCGTAGTACGGCACGACGGTCAGTCCGAGCTCGGCCGCCATCGGGACGACGTCGCGCTCGACGGCGCGGTCGACGAGGTTGTAGGCGGGCTGGGTCGCGATGGGTTCGGCGACCCCCTGCTCGCGGGCCAGGCGCACCCACTCGCGGGTGCGCTCGACGGAGAAGTTCGACACGGCCGGGTAGCGGATGAGTCCGTCGGCGACGAGGGAGCCGAAGGCGGCGACGGTCTCCTCGAGCGGGGTGTCGGGGTCTTCGGCGTGCGCGTAGTACACGTCGATGGTGTCGACGCCCAGCCGGGCGAGCGACGCCTCGGCGGCCGCGCGCACGTTGTCCGCCGACAGGCCGGGGAACTCGGGGTGCTTCGACACCTTGGTCGCCACGACGACCCGCTCGGGCCGCCGCGAGGCGATCCACTCGCCGATGATGCGCTCGCTCTCGCCGCCCGAGTTGCCGGGGACCCACGCGCTGTAGACGTCCGCCGTGTCGATGAAGTCGCCGCCGGCGCCGGTGAAGGCGTCGAGGACGGCGAAGGACGTGTCGCGGTCGGCCGTCCAGCCGAAGACGTTGCCGCCGAGCGACAGGGGGAACACGGTCAGATCGCTGGTACCGAGAACAGTCATGATCTCGATCCTGACACGGCCGCGGATGCCGGGGCTCAGCGCGCGACGATCTCGTCGGCGTTCGCCTGGATCCACGTCATGAGGGGCGTCATCCGCTCCATCAGCTCGACGCCGCGCGGGGTCAGGGAGTACTCGACGCGGGGCGGGACCTCGGGGTAGGACGTGCGCGCCACGATCCCGTCGGCGGCGAGGGTGCGCAGCGTCGTGGCCAGCATCTTCTCGCTGATCCCGTCGACGCTGCGACGCAGCTCGCCCCACCGGCGTGTGCCATCGGTGAGCGCGAGGAGGACGAGGACGCCCCACTTGCTCATGACGTGGTCGAGGACGACACGCGACGGGCACGCCTCGCCGAAGATCCCGGGCGACTCCTGCCGCATCCGCTCGAAACTCACCGACACGTCAGCAGCTTACCTGAAAGTGGGTACCCTCCGCTCGGAATGCATGGGGGTCCGGTGGGGTTGTCCCGGCTGTCGCACGCATCGCGCGATCATCGAAAGGACTCGCCATGACCATCCTCGTCACCGCCGCCGGCGGCCAGCTCGGACACCTCGTCGTCGACGCACTGCTCGCCCGCGGCGCCGCCCCGGAGAGCATCGTCGCCGGAGCCCGCACCGTCTCGAAGGCCGCCGACCTCGCCGGCAGGGGCGTCCGCGTCGTGCCGCTCGACTACACCGTGCCCGAGTCGGTCGACGCCGCCCTCGAGGGCGTCGACAGCGTGCTGCTCATCTCGGGCTCGGAGCCGGGCGGGCGCCTCGCCGGCCACCTGACCGTCATCGACGCCGCCGCCCGCGCCGGTGTCACGAAGCTCGTCTACACGAGCGTCTCGCACGCCGACACCGTCGACCTCGTCCTCGCCCCCGACCACAAGGCGACCGAGGAGGCGATCGCGGCCAGCGGCATCCCCGCCGTGATCCTTCGCAACAACTGGTACATGGAGAACTACGCCGGCGACCTGGCCGGCGCGGCGCAGACGGGCGTCTTGTCGGCCGCCGTCGGCGACGCCGCCGTGGCCGCCGCCGCGCGGGCGGACTACGCCGAGGCCGCCGCGGTCGTCCTGCTCGAGGACGGGCACCTCGGCCGCACGTATGAGCTCGCGGGACCCCGCGCCACCTACGCCGACATCGCCGCCGCCATGGGCGAGGTGCTCGGGCGCGAGGTCGTGTACGCGCCGGCGACCCCCGACGAGCTGGCGGCGCGGCTGGCGTCGTTCGGGCTCGACGAGGGCACCGTCGGGTTCGTCGTCGCCCTCGACGGCGGCATCGCCCGCGGCGCCCTCGACGTCACCTCGTCCGACCTGACCGACCTCATCGGGCGTTCCGTGACCCCTTGGAAGGACGCGCTGCGCGCCGTGGCTCCTGCGAGCTGATCCCTCGCACGCTCCCGCGGCCGCGGCATCCATATTCATCGGAATGGATGCCGCGGCCGCGGCGTTGTGACCGGTATGCAACGCTTCGGAACGCTGTCCTTCGGCCATTACGGTCCCCTCGGCGGGGGTCGCGAACTCACCGCCGGCGACTCGATGCTGCAGGCGATCGACCTCGCGCAGGGCATGGACGAGCTCGGGGTGAACGGCGCCTACTTCCGCGTGCACCACTTCGCCCGCCAGCAGGCCTCCCCCATGCCGCTGCTCGCCGCGATCGCGGCGCGCACCTCGCGCATCGAGGTCGGCACGGGCGTCATCGACATGCGCTACGAGAACCCGCTCTACCTCGCGGAGGAGGCGGCCGCGGTCGACCTCATCAGCGACGGACGGCTCGCGCTCGGCGTGAGCCGCGGGTCACCCGAGAGCGTCATCCGCGGCTACGAGACCTTCGGCTACACCGGGTCGACGGACCCGCGCGGCGCCGACATCGCCCGCGAGCACTTCGAGCTGTTCCTGCGCGCCGTCGAGGGCGACGGGCTCGCCGAGAGCGACCCGCACAGCCCGTTCGGCGGCGGCCACGGGTTGCAGCGCATTGAACCGCACTCCCCCGGGCTGCGCTCGCGCATCTGGTGGGGCGCTGGCAACCGCGACTCGGCCGAATGGGCGGGACGCATGGGGGTTAACCTCATGTCGTCGACGCTGTTGACCTCGGCCGACGGTCGCCCCTTCGACATCCTGCAGGCCGAGCAGATCGACGCGTTCCGCGCGGCGTGGCGCGAGGCCGGTCACGCGGGGACCCCGCGCGTCTCGGTGAGCCGCAGCATCTTCCCCATCACGACCGCGGAGGACGCCATGTACTTCGGCGGCCGCTCCGACGGTGACCAGATCGGGATCATCGACGGCATGCGGTCCACCTTCGGCAAGACGTATGCCGGCACCCCCGACGAGCTCGTCGAGCAGCTGCAGCACGACGCCGCGGTCCGCGAGGCCGACACGCTCATGCTCACGATCCCGAGCCAGCTCGGGGTGGCATTCAACCTGCGTCTCGTCGAGTCCTTCGCCCGCTACGTCGCCCCGTCGCTGGGGTGGACGCCGACGCACGAGATCGCCAAGGCGTAGCGCTCGGGTGCGCCGGGCGAGCGGCGCACGCGGGCATAGGGTGGACCCATGCGGACCCGCGCGGACATCGAGTGCTGGCTGACCGACATGGACGGCGTGCTCGTGCACGAGAACACACCGATCCCCGGCGCTGCGGAGCTGCTCGAGCAGTGGCGCGACGAGGGCACCCCGTTCCTCGTGCTCACGAACAACTCGATCTTCACGCCGCGCGACCTCAGCGCCCGGCTGCGCGCGTCGGGACTCGTCGTGCCGGAGGAGTCGATCTGGACCTCGGCCCTGGCGACCGCGGACTTCCTCGCCTCGCAGATGCCGGGCGGCACCGCGTTCGTGATCGGTGAGGCCGGTCTCACGACGGCCCTCCACGAGGCGGGCTTCATCATGACCGAGACCCGCCCTGACTACGTCGTCGTCGGCGAGACCCGCAACTACTCGTTCGAGGCGATCACCAAGGCGATCCGCTTCATCGGCGCCGGCTCCCGTTTCATCGCCACCAACCCCGACGCGACCGGCCCCTCGACCGAGGGCGTCCTGCCGGCGACGGGCGCCATCTCGGCGCTCATCACGAAGGCCACCGGCAAAGAGCCCTACGTCGTCGGCAAGCCCAACCCGATGATGTTCCGCTCGGCACTCAACCGCATCGGCGCGCACTCCGAGAACACCGGCATGATCGGCGACCGCATGGACACGGACGTCGTCGCCGGGATCGAAGCGGGCCTGCACACCGTGCTCGTGCTCACCGGCATCAGCGACACCGCCGAGATAGAGCGCTACCCGTTCCGCCCCGACGAGATCCTCGGCTCGGTCGCCGACCTGGTGCGCACCGAACCGCGCGAGAGCGACTCCCCCGACGTGCAGGCGGCGCTCGGCCTCTGACGGTCGGCGCCGGTCACCACCCCATCGAGCCCGGCACGCCCTTGAACGGTCCCACGACCTGAGAGGTGACCCACCCGCCGTAGAAGCGACCCGGCTGCGGGGTCACGACCTCACCGGCGACGGTGCACTCGTCCATCTGCTGCGCGTACACCGCCACCCGGTCCGCCAGCTCCTCAAAGCCCGGTTCGGGGTGCGGGTAGTTCCACGCCGCCGCAGGGCGGGGCACGCCGCCACCGTGGACGTCGAGGTAGCGCGCGGCGCCCTTGAACTCGCAGAACGACGACCCCTGACCGGGCGTCAGCGCACCGGGGACGAAGTCGTCGATCGGCAGGTAGTAGACGGGCGGGTGGCTCGTCTCGAGCACGCGCAGGGCACGGCTCGTCGAGGCGATGCGTTCGCCGCCGAGGGTGATCGTGACGGTGCCGGCGACCGGTTCGACGCGGGGAGGCCGGGGGTAGTCCCAGACGCTCTCCTGACCCGGTCCGACGGGGTCGGGGGTGGGATGCCGCATGGTCTCAGATTACGGGCGGAATCATAGGCCAGGGCCGCCCCGCGGCATCCGTCATCCCCCGATAATGAAGTCATGACGGCCCGGCGCCCGACCGCCTACAACGCGATCTCCACGTCATCGCGCGTGGAGATCCTCCACCTGCTGCAGACGACCCCGCAGCAGACCGTCGGCGAGCTCGTCGCGGCGACGAAGCTGCATCCGAACACGGTCCGGGAGCACCTGCAGCGGCTCATCGAGCGCGGGTTCGTCGCCACCGAGGTCGAGAAGCGCACGACGCGCGGCCGACCCCGGGTGTTCTACCGCGCCGTCGACGGCGTGAGCGTCTCGAGTCCGGAGCACCGCCGCAAGGTGCAGGCCGCTGCCGAGCGCGGCGACCTCATGCGCCGGGTCATGCCCGAGACCGCCGGGTCGCTGACGGGCGAGGAACAGCATCAGCTCGACGCGCTCGTCGAGCAGCTTCTCGACGGCGGCTTCGACCCCGACATCGACGAGGACGCCCTCACGATCGACCTGACGCCCTGCGCGCACGCGGCCGATCAGGCGGACAACCGCGAGACGCTCTGCGACGTGCACCTCGGGCTCATGCAGGGCGCCCTCAGCGAGGCGGGCGGGCCCTTGGCGGTCGACGGCATGCGCTCGTCGTGCGATCCGCAGCAGTGCGTCATCCACCTCCTGCGGCGGCGCCCGGACGCCTCCGCGTGAACCCGCCTCAGTAGGCGAGGTTGGTGCGCAGGGACGAGTACCAGACCCAGGCGTATCCGCCCCGGTAGTGGAGCTTGTACCAGTGACGCTTCGAATCCGAGACCCGCAGCGGCGTGCCCTTCGGGATCGTCCCGCCGACCGCGCCGCCTGCGGACTTCCGCCACGTCGCGTTCTTCGTGGTCCGCACGTGCAGGTCGGAGTGCTTCGCCGCCGCCCCGAACGAGCCGTTGAAGTGCGTGTAGACGGTGCGCGCGATGTCGCGGATACCGGCCTTGGACGACCCGGCGTCGCCGATCACGGTAAGCACGAAGGTCGCCTTCGGCCCGCGGATGATCGCGGTGTCGGCCTGAAGCAGACCGCCCTTGACCCAGAGCGAGCCCGGCTTGGAGGCCTGGTAGGCGGAGGCCGGGATGCCGTTGGGAATGCGGGAGCGGAACAACTGCGTGTGCATGAGATCCCGCAGCAGCGTCGTGTGCGTCTTGTTGAGGATCTGCCCCTTCTCGAGGCGTGCCACGAGCAGGCTCAGATCGTTCGAGGTGGTGCGGTTGCCGGCGTAGAGGACGTCCTGTCCCTTCAGCACGCGCCCGTAGGAGGTCTGCGAGTAGCCGGCGGCGGCGATCTGCTTGTTGAGGTTCGAGACGCCGATCCAGTGCACGAGGTCGGTGTGGCAGTAGTTGTCGGACATCCAGATGAGCTCGCGCAGGCATTCCTTGACGGTGAGACCCGACGACAGCTTCGTCGACAGCGACGCCTGCTTCTTCTCCACCCGCTTGAGCGCCGCCCAGGCGACGAAGAGCTTCATCATGCTGGCGGGTTCGCGTCGCGTGGCGCCCGTCTTGCCCGTCAGCACCTCGAGACCGCCGATCTGCCGCACGGTGACGGCGTACGACGAGGAGGGATGCCGCTTCATGGTGGCCGTGATCTTGTCGCGCAGCGTGTTCGCCGCCGCGGTGCGGACGACGGTGCAGCCGTCGCCCGTCAGCACGGCCGCCTGCAACCGGCTGGTCGGACCGACGGCGAGGACGGTGTCCTTTCGCGTGTCGAGGAGGGCGGCCGTGGCATCCGACACGCACTCGGTGCGTGAGTAGAGGAAGGGCTGGCGGAGGGCGCCGGCGACCGCGGCCGCCGTGCCGGTCTCGTGGTTGGGGATCGCGACGCCGGAGACCACGACACCGCGGGTGGTCGTGCTCGGGTAGTCGGCGGCCGTGGAGATCGCCACGGCCTCGCTGGTGCCGCCCGCCATGCGACGCACGCTGATCCCGGCGGAGCGGATGCGGTCGACGAACCCCTTCCCCATCATCGAGGCGATGTTCATCATGACCACCTCCTTCGCACCGACGTCCTTCAGCGCCGCCATCGTGGCGTCGGAGGCCGTGCCGCGACCGTCGACGGCCATGAAGCCGCCTCCCGTCGCGGCGGCGGCCGCCGCGGCGATCGGAGCAGTGTCCATCGTGCGCCCGTCGGCGACGTACACGCGGTCGACGGGGCCCAGGAAGCGCAGGACCGCGCGCGAGAGCGCGTAGGTGTCGGCGCCGGAGATCCGCTCGACGGGGGCCGTCTGACCGAGCACCCGCGCGACCGTACTGTTCACCGACGCCGTCGAGCCGACGACGAGGATGCGCGTCGGCTTCAGCCGGGCGAGTTCGGTCTTGACCGCGGCGGGGATCGAGTCTGGTGCGACGTACAGCATCGGCGCCCGGCGGGCGCCCGCGAGCCCCGCAGCGATCTGCGCGTCGTGGCGTTTGGCGGCGGCGATCACGACCTCGGCGCTTCCGTTCGGGAAGAGGGCGCGGCTCACGGCGATGGTCTGGTCGGCGGCGGTCGCGGCGCTGAGGCGACCCGTCGACGGCATCCGCGGGGCGGGCGGGGCCGCCAGGCGCGCCCCGGCATCCGGCGTCGGAGCGGGTGTCGGGGCCGGCGTGGGTGTCGGGGTGGGCGTCGGAGTCGGGGTAGCCGTGGGCGTAGGCGTCGGCGTCGGCGTGGGCTTCGATGTCGCCGTCGGTGTCGGAGTCGGGGTAGCCGTCGGCGTCGGCGTGCGAGTCGCCGTCGGGGTCGGCGAGACGGTCGGCGACGGTGACACGGCCGGCGTCGGCGAGGGCGTCGTGCCGGCTGAGGCGGGCCCCGCGGTCAGGACGAGGACCGTCGCCAGCCACGCCGCGGTGAAGGCTGTGGTCCGCCGCACCATCGCGGGAACCCGGGACGAATCACCGCGAGTCATGAGCCCCACCGTAGGCGGCGGAGACCGCTCCCACCATGGGGGGCGTCCGGCGCGGCGGCATCCGGGTATTTTGCACGGCCCGATCGGATGCCGCGATCAGCCGGCTGTCGTAGCGTCGGAGCATACCCGTGGAAGGACCAAGCCCGTGGACTTTCTGGACCCGCTCATCCTGGCTCGCCTGCAGTTCGGACTGACGACGCTCTACCACTATCTGTTCGTGCCGTTGACGCTCGGCATGGCGCTCACGGTGGCGATCTTCCAGACGATCTGGCACCGCACCGGCGACGTGAGGTGGCTGCACCTGACCCGCCTCTTCGGCAAGATCTTCCTCATCAACTTCGCGATGGGCGTCGTCACCGGCATCGTGCAGGAGTTCCAGTTCGGCATGAACTGGTCCGCATACTCCCGCTTCGTCGGCGACGTGTTCGGCGCCCCGCTCGCCTTCGAGGGCCTCATGGCGTTCTTCTTCGAGGCGACCTTCATCGGCCTGTGGATCTTCGGCTGGGACAAGCTGCCCCGCCGCATCCACCTGCTCACCATCTGGGCGACGGCGTTCGGGTCGATCCTGTCGGCGTACTTCATCCTGACGGCCAACGCGTTCATGCAGAACCCGGTCGGCTACACGCTGAACCCCGACACCGGCCGCGCCGAGCTCACGGACTTCTTCGCGCTGCTGACCAACCCGGTCGCCCTCGCTGCCTTCCCGCACACGATCTTCTCGGCGTTCATGTTCGCCGCGGCGGTCATCATCGCCGTCGCCGCCTGGCACCTGCGCCGCGGGCAGCACGTCGAGACGATGCGTCCGGCCCTCCGCTACGGCATGTGGTTCATGATCATCTCCTTCGCCGGCACCGCCATCAGCGGCGACCAGCTCGGGCTCGTCATGGTGCAGACGCAGCCGATGAAGATGGCGGCCGCCGAAGCCCTGTACGAGAACGCGTGCGGCGCCGACGCATCCTTCTCCATCTTCTCGATCGGCACACCCGACGGCTCGGAGGAGATCTGGTCGCTGCGCGTTCCCTACCTGCTCTCCTTCCTGTCCACCCAGACGCTCGACGGCTGCGTCGAAGGACTGAACGATCTGCAGGACCTCTACACGCAGCGCTTCGGCGCCGGCGTCGACTACCGTCCCGAGATCTGGGTCACCTACTGGTCTTTCCGCTGGATGATCGGCTTCGGCGGTCTCGCCACCCTCATCTCGGTCGCCGGCCTCTGGGTCACACGGAAGAAGGCGACCCGTCCCGTCGCCGACTGGATGTGGCGCATCGCGATCTGGTCCGCCCCGCTCCCCCTGCTCGGCAGCCTCGTCGGCTGGGTGTTCACCGAGATGGGCCGCCAGCCCTGGATCGTGTTCAGCCTCATGCTCACCGAGGACGGCGTCTCGCCCAGTGTCCCCGGCTGGACGGTGCTCATCTCCCTCGTCGCGTTCACCGCGATCTACGCCTCGCTCGCCGTCGTCGAGTTCCGCCTCATCCTGAAGGCCGCGCAGAAGGGTCCCGACCCCCTGCCCGGGCCCGACGACCCCGACCCACGCGACCTGCCGGTCGACCAGACCCCCTCGACGGTCTACTAGGAGCACGCCATGGATCTCGCCTACCTCTGGTTCTTCGTCGTCGGTGTGTTCTTCGTCGGCTACTTCGTGCTCGACGGCTTCGACTTCGGCGTCGGGATGAGCCTGCCGTTCCTCGGCCGCGACGAGGTGTCGCGGCGCCAGGTCATCAACACCATCGGGCCGGTGTGGGACCTCAACGAGACGTGGGTCATCGTCGCGGGCGCCTGCCTGTTCGCCGCGTTCCCGGAGTGGTACGCGACCCTGTTCAGCGGGTTCTACCTGCCGCTGCTGCTGATCCTGCTCGCCCTCATCCTCCGCGGCGTCTCGTTCGAGTACCGCCACCAGCGCGAGGGGCTCGCGTGGAAGCGCGGCTTCGACCGGATGATCGTCATCGGCTCGGTCGTCCCGGCCCTGCTCTGGGGGGTCGCGTTCGGCAACATCGTCCAGGGGGTGCCGATCGACGCCGACAAGGAGTTCACCGGGTCGCTCCTCACCCTCCTGAACCCCTACGGACTGTGGGTCGGCGTCACCACCCTGCTGCTCTTCTTCCTGCACGGTCTGTACTTCGTGGGGCTGAAGGCCGACGGCCGGGTGAAGGAGGACGCTCACGCCCTGGCCCGTCGCGTGGCGATCCCGACGATCCTCTTCGCGGCCGGGACGGTCGTCTGGACCACGGCGATCGCGATGGACCGCGACGCCCCCGCACTGGCGGCGGTGATCGGATGCGGCGTCGCCGCCGCGCTCGCCCTGATCGGCTCCGCCGTGGCCAACCTGCGGGAGCGCGACGGGTGGGCCTTCGCGCTGGGCGCCGTCACGATCGTCACGGCCGTCCTCACCCTGTGGTTCGCGCTGTTCCCCTTCGTCATGCCGTCCTCGACCGACCCGGCGTTCTCCCTCACGATCGAGAACGCGTCCAGCACCGACTACACGCTCGGGGTCATGACGTGGGCGGCGGTCATCTTCCTGCCGGGCATCCTGGCCTACCAGGCCTGGACGTACTGGGTCTTCCGCAAGCGCATCTCGCGTGCGCAGATCGAGAAGGCGGATGCCGCGCCCGCCCACTGAGACGGCGGAGGAGGATCGACCCATGGCCCCCGAGCTCGAACGGCGGCAGCCGCCGCCGGTGGACCCCCGGCTGTGGCGGTACGCGACGGCATCCCGATCCTTCCTCCTGCTCATCGGACTGCTCGCGCTGGCGCAGACGGCGGTGGTCGTCGGCTTCGCCTTCCTGACGACGCGAGCGGTCGTCGATGCGATCGCGGGACGCGAGATCGCGGGAACCCTCCTCGCCCTGGCGGCCGTCGTCCTCCTCCGCTCGGTGCTCTCGTTCGCGCGCGAGCGGGTGGCCGCCCGCGCGTCGGCGCGCGTCGAGTCGCAGCTGCGGGCTTCCGTGCTCGACGCGATCGGCCGCCTCGGGCCGGGGTGGACCGCGGCCCGCAGCACGGCGCAGCTCGCCCTCGTCGCCGGGCGCGGCCTCGACGCGCTCGAACCCTACGTCGGCCGCTATCTGCCCCAGCTCGTGCAGACCGTGGTCGCCACGCCGATCCTGCTCGCGGTGATGGGGACCGCGGACGCGGTCTCGGGCCTCACCGTCCTGCTCACCCTGCCGCTCATCCCGATCTTCATGGTGCTGATCGGACTCGCGACCCGCAGCGTCCAGCGCCGCCAGTGGGACACGCTCACCCACCTCGCCACCCGCTTCGCCGAAACGGTGCAGGGACTGTCCACCCTCACCGTCTTCGGGCGGCAGCATCGCGCCGCGGACTCGATCGAGCGGGTCACCGACGACTATCGGCGCGAGACGATGACCGTGTTGCGGGTGTCGTTCCTGTCGGGGTTCGCCCTCGAGTTCCTCGCGTCGATCTCGGTCGCCATCGTCGCCGTGACGATCGGCTTCCGGCTACTCGACGGGTCGCTCAGCCTGACGGTCGGGCTCTTCGTCCTCCTGCTCGCGCCCGAGGCGTTCCTGCCGATCCGCCAGGTCGGGGTGCAGTTCCACGCGTCGAGCGAGGGCGTCGCGGCGACCCGCGACGTGTTCGCCGTCCTCGACGAGGCCGCCGCGGCGACGCCGTCGGCACCTGCGGCGGCAACGGTGGACCGGGGGACGCACGTGCTGCGGCTGAC
The DNA here is from genome assembly GCF_049545465.1 of Microbacterium sp. NPDC079356. Classification (NCBI taxonomy): domain Bacteria; kingdom Bacillati; phylum Actinomycetota; class Actinomycetes; order Micrococcales; family Microbacteriaceae; genus Microbacterium; species Microbacterium sp. NPDC079356. The sequence goes on from NZ_JBMWDN010000002.1 coordinate 107,796, forward strand.
GGACGTCCGGGTGCGCGACCTGACGCCGGTGGACCTCGAGGCGCGGTCGGGCGAGATCGTCCTCATCGAGGGGCCGAGCGGCGCGGGCAAGTCGAGCCTGCTGCACGCCCTCCTGGGCTTCGCGCCCGCGACGGGCCGCATCGAGCTCGACGGCCGCGACGTCCGCACCCTCCCGCCGTCGTCGTGGCTCGCGTGGGCGGGGCAGCGCCCGGGGCTCGCGGCGGGGACGGTCGCGTCGAACGTCTCGCTGGGGGACGCCACCCTGCCCGCCGCGACGGTCGCCGAGGCGCTGTCGCTCGTGGGGCTCTCCGACGTCGATCCGGAGCAGGTCCTGGGCATTCAGGGTGCCGGACTCTCGGGTGGGCAGGCGCAGCGGGTCGCCGTCGCCCGCGCGATCGCGCGCCACCTGCGCGGGCACGCCCCCGTCCTCGCCCTCGACGAGCCGTCGGCCGCGCTCGACGCCGCCGCGGAGGCGCACCTCTGGCGGTCCCTCCGATCGATCGCGGATACCGGGGCCCTCATCCTGCTCGTCTCGCACCGCACGACCGCCCGCGCGATCGCGGATCGCGTCGTGCGGCTGACCGGTGCGGGGGTGTCGGTGTGACGACGACCCGTGACGTGCTGCGCGGCGCCGTGCCGCCTGTCCGCCGCCTCTGGCCCGCCCTGGCCTCGGGCTTCCTCTCGGAAGCCTCGGCGGTGGCCCTGCTCGCCGTGAGCGCCTGGCTGATCGTGCGCGCCGCCGAGCAACCGCTCGTCCTCTACATCACGACCGCGGTCGTGGGAGTCCGGGCCTTCGCCCTCTCCCGCGCCGTGTTCCGCTACACCGAGCGCCTCGCGGGCCACGACGCGGTGCTGCGCCAACTGGCCCGCACGCGGACCGACCTCGTGCGCCGCCTTCTCCCCCACGCGCCCGCGGGGCTCGCCTCGGCCGGCCGGGGCGATGCGGCGACGGCCCTCGTCGACGACGTCGACGAACTGCAGAACCTGCCGCTGCGCGTCGTCCTGCCGCTCGTGTCGTCGGCCGCCGTCGCGGTCGGCGCCGTCGTGCTCGTCGCCGTCGTGTGGTGGCCCGCCGCCCTCACCCTCGCGGCGTGCCTCGTCGGCGCGGGGGTCGCGGCGACCGCGTGGGGCTGGACGGCGGGCGCCCGCGCCGAGCGCTCGATCGCCCCCCTGCGCGCACGACTGCGCGGTGCGATCCTCGACCACCTCTCGCGCCTCGACGTCCTCGTCGCCTACGGCGCGGAGCACGACTCGCGTGCCGACGTCCGCGCCGCGGACGCGGCACTGCGGCGCGCCCTGCTCCGGCGCGCCGCGGCGCAGGCGGGGACGGCGGCCCTCGTGTCGCTCGCCGCCGGCGCCGCGACCGTCCTCGCGCTCGTCGCCGCCGCCCCGGCCGCGGCCGAGGGTGCGCTCTCGGGCCCGTCCCTCGCCGTGGTCGTGCTCGTGCCGATGGCGGTGTTCGAGGTCTACACGTCCGTGCCGCTCGCGGCGTCCGCGTGGCGGCAGGTCCGCGCGGCCGCGACGCGTGTCGCGGGCGTCGTCCCCGCCGCGGTGCCGGCGGAGATCCCACCCGCAGGCGCGCCGACGGGGCAGGCACCGCCGCTCGGCGACGGCCTCCGCCTGCGCGGCGTCACGGTCCGCTGGCCGGGCGCCGACCGCCCCGCGTTGACCGACGTGGACCTCGACGTCCGCCCCGGCGAGCGGATCCACGTCGTCGGTCCGAGCGGCGCGGGCAAGTCGACCCTCGCCGCCGCCCTCGTCCGCTTCCTCGCCGCCTCCGGCGAGTACACGATCGGCGCACGCCCCGTCGAGGCGATCGCCCCCGACGACCTGCGACAGACCGTGGGACTGTGCGAGCAGCATCCGATGCTCTTCGACGAGGACATCCGCCAGAACCTGCTCTTCGCCCGCGACACCGCGACCGACGACGAGCTCGTGCGCGTCCTCGAGCGCGTGGGCCTCGGCGACTGGCTCCGCGCGCGCGGCGGACTCGACGCGCGGGTCGGCGAGCGCGGCGCGCTCGTCTCGGGCGGTCAGGCCCAGCGCATCTCGCTCGCGCGCGCCCTGCTGCGCGGCTTTCCCGTGCTGATCCTCGACGAACCGACCGCCGGCGTCGACCCGTCCGCCGCCGATGCGCTGCTGACCGACTTGCTCGGCGCGGTCGACGGGTCGCACGCGGTCGTGCTCATCTCGCACGCCGAGGTCCCGGCATCCCTCGTCGACCGCACCGTCCGCGTCGCGAACGGTCGCCTCACGGCCTGAGACCTCAAGCGACGGGCGCCTCGCGCTCGGCGGCGGCCGCGATGCGGTTCGCCATGCCCTGGAAGATGAAGCCGTGGAAGGGCAGCACGGCGAACCAGTAGAGCCGTCCGGCGAGCCCCTTCGGGAAGAAGACGGCGCGCTGGTCGTACCGTGAGCCCGACCCCTCGGGGCTCGCGCGCAGTTCGAGCCACGCGAGGCCCGGCACCTTCATCTCCGCACGCAGGCGCAGCAGTCGCCCTTCCTCGACGGCCTCGACGCGCCAGAAGTCGATCGCGTCGCCCGCCGCGACCTTGCCGCGGCTGCGGCGCCCGCGCTGCAGGCCCACACCGCCCACGAGTCGGTCCATCCAGCCGCGGACGGCCCACAGGAACGGCGACGAGTACCAGCCGTTCTCGCCGCCGATCCCGACGATGACGCGCCAGAGCTGCTCGGTGCTCGCCGACGTCGTCGCGCTCTGCTCGTCGGTGAACACGAGCCGGCCGGCCCACTCGGGGTCGCTCGGCAGCGGGTCGCTCGGCACCGACGAGACCTCGGCGTCCTGCCAGCTCGTCTCGACGGCGTCGGCCTCGACCTTGCGCAGCGCCAGCCGCACCGCCTCGCGGTAGGGCGTGAGGCCGCCCTCGGGCCGCGGCAGCAGCTCGTCGACGGCGTGGTCGTCCATGATGCACTCGTTCTGCAGCGACGCGATGAGCGGCCGGGCGATCGCACGCGGAACGGGTGTCACGAGGTTCACCCAGTGCGACGCGAGACCGGGGGTGAGCACGGGCAGCGCGGCGATCGCGCGCTGGCGCAGACCCGCCTCGACGGCGTACCCGTTCATCATCTGGCCGTAGCGGAGCACGTCCGGCCCGCCGATGTCGACGGCCCGGTTGACGTCCGAGTCGACCCGCGCCGCCGCGAGCAGGTAGTGCAGCACATCGCGCACCGCGATCGGCTGGATGCGGTTGCGCACCCACTTCGGCGCCGGCATGTACGGCAGCACGTCGGTGAGGTGACGCACCATCTCGAACGAGGCGGACCCCGACCCGATGACGACACCGGCCTGCAGGACGAGGGTGGGGACGCCGCTGTGCAGCAGCACCTCGCCCACCTCGACGCGCGAGCGCAGGTGCGGGCTCAGCTCCACACCGGCCGGGTGCAGACCCCCGAGGTAGACGATGCGACCGACGGATGCCTCGGCCGCCGCATCCGCCACTGTCTCCGCCGCCCGCAGGTCCTTCGTCTCGAAGTCGTCGCCGCCGCCCATCGAGTGGACGAGGTAGTAGAGCACGTCGACGTCGTCGACGGCGCGGGCGACGGCGTCGGCGTCCTCGGCGGCGCCCTCGACGACCTCGACCTCGCTCCCCCACACGAACGCCCTCACCCGGGCGGGCGTGCGGACGAGCACCCGCACCCGGTACCCCGCCGACAGGAGTCGCGGGACGAGGCGTCCGCCGAGGTATCCGGTCGATCCGAGCACCAGCGCGCGCGGCGCGGAGCCGTCGGCGCGGGGCTGGGCGACGAGGGCGGATTCGCGGCCGGTGGGGGCGGAGAGCTCGCTCATGTCGCCACGATAGACCGGCCGCGGAGGGGTGCGGCCCCCGCTCGACGGACGGGTTTTGTCAAGGGACAGCCGCACGGATGCGGGCCGCGGACCACGCGCGTACCGTGGAGAGATGGCCAGGTCATCCCGTCAGCCGATACCCCCGTCCTCCGATCCGATCACCCGCCCGACGCCCCCGCCACGCCTCGACGTGGACGATGTGGTGGTCGTCGACACGAAGCGCGTCCGCACCGCGATCAGCGGCACGGTCGTCGGCAACTTCATGGAGTGGTTCGACTTCGGCATATACGGCTACCTCGCCGTCACGATCTCCGTCGTCTTCGCGGACGATCTGCCCGAGCCGTGGAACCTGCTCGTCACCCTCCTCGGGTTCGCGATCTCATTCCTCGTGCGCCCCATCGGCGGCCTCGTCCTCGGCCCGCTCGGCGATCGCATCGGTCGGCAGAAGGTCCTCTTCTTCACGATGGCGATGATGGCCGTCGCGACCGCCCTGATCGGCGTCCTGCCCACGAGCGCGCAGATCGGGCTCTGGGCGATCGTGCCGCTGTACCTGCTCAAGATGGTGCAGGGGTTCTCCACCGGCGGCGAGTACGCCGGCGCCACCACGTACGTCGCGGAGTTCTCCCCCGACAAGCGACGCGGCTTCTGGTCGTCGTGGCTCGACCTGGGCTCCTATGTCGGCTTCGCCGCCGGCGCCTCGGTCGTCGCCCTCACCACCGTCATCACCGAGTCGGTGTGGGGCGAGACCGCGATGACCGACTTCGGGTGGCGGATCCCGTTCCTCGTCGCGATCCCCCTCGGCATCGTCGCCATCTGGTTCCGCCTCAAGATCCCCGAGACCCCCGCCTACGAGAACGCCGCCGAGACCGAGAACGAGCCGGACCGCGACGACCCCCTCGCACGCCACGGGATCGGCGGCATCCTCCGTCACCACTGGCGCGAGGTGCTCATCGGCATCGCGATCGTCGCGGCGACGAACACCGCCGGCTACGCCCTCACAAGCTACATGCCGACCTACCTCGAGACCGAGGTCGGGATCTCGAACCTCGGCGCGGCCGTGGCGACCGTGCCGGTGCTGCTCGTGATGTCGGCCTGTCTGCCGTTCATCGGGATGCTGAGCGACCGGATCGGCCGGCGGCCGGTCTACATGATCGCCGCCGGCTCGACGATCGTGCTCATGATCCCGGCGTTCGCGATCATGCAGATCGGGCAGGAGTGGGCGGTCTTCGTCGCCCTCGGGATGGTGGCGATCCCCGTCGCCTTCTACGTCGCCGTGTCGGCGTCCACACTGCCGGCCCTGTTCCCGACCGCGTCGCGGTTCGGCGCGATGGCGATCGCCTACAACGTCTCGGTCTCGCTCTTCGGCGGCACGACTCCGCTGTTCAGTCAGGCCCTCATCGACGCCACCGGCAACACCTACATGCCCGCGTTCTACATCATGATCTTCGCGCTGCTGGGCGGGATCGCGCTGCTGTCGATGAAGGAGACCGCGAAGCGACCGCTGCTCGGCTCGGTGCCGACCGTCGAGACGCGCGCGGAGGCGGTCGAGGTCGTGGAGCGTCAGGACGACGACCCGCTCATCGACACGTCGACGATGCCGATCCCGGTGCACCGCTCATAGCTTGACGCCGTAGGCGCGGGACCCCGGCGACGAGGGCAGTGGAGCGAGCCCGAGGCGGGTGTAGAACGCCATCGCGTCGGTGTTCCCCGCCGACGCCACGAGGTGCAGTCCGGGGACGCTTCGCTCGCGGAGCGCGTGGAAGAGCGTCTCGATGAGGCGGCGCCCCGCGCCCTTGCCCTGAGCCTGCGGCAGCAGGTCGATGTGCAGGTGCGCGGGGAACTCCTCGGCGTACCGCTCGGTCTTCTCCCCGCGGCTGTAGGCGTAGAGCAGGGTGGCGTCCTGACGCGTGATCTCGCGCTCGGGCTTCGGCCAGCGGTGCGCGTGGCGCGGCCACCACTCGTCGTGGAACCACCGCTCGAACGCGTCGGTGTCGGGCGTCGCGACGACGTATCCCGTGACGGTGCCGTCCTCGTCCTCGTCCTCGTCCTCGACGAGGAAAGCCAAGTCGGGGTGGCGTTCGACGTAGGGCAGGACCCAGATGTGGGCCCAGATCGCGTCGTCCTCGAAGATCCCGGTCGCGTCGCCGCCGCCGTCGGCGGTCCGCAGGCAGATCTCGGCGAGGGCGGGTTCGTCCCCGGGACGGAACGGACGGATGCGGGATGCCGCACTCACCGCCGACCGTTCCCGAACACGCCGCGGATGACGCTGCCGATGATCGACTGCGTCGCCTTCGATCCGAGGATCTGCTCGAGCGGCGAGGACTCGGCGCGACGCGAGGTCCGGGTGCGGCCGCCGGTGCTGCGGAGGATCCGGTCGTACTCCCGCTGCGCGTCGGCTTCGGCCTTCTTCTGCGCCTTGTCCATCGCGGCCTTCTGCTTCGCGTACTCCGCGTCGGCCTTCGCCTTGTCGGCGGCGGCCTTGGCGGCATCCGCCTCGGCGTCCGCCGCCGCCATCTTCGCGGCGAGGATCTCGCGCGCCGACTCCCGGTCGACCGGGGTGCCGTAGGTCGCGAGCAGCGGCGACGCCGCGACGGCGGCCTGCACGGCGGCCGCCGGGGTCGGGGACATGAGCCCCTGCGGCGCACGCAACCGCGTCCAGGCGACGGGCGTGGGCGCGCCCTTCTCGTTCATGACGGTCACGATCGCCTCGCCGATGCCGAGCTCCTGCAGCACGCGTTCGAGGTCGTAGCCCGAGGTCGGGTACGTGCCCACCGTCGCGCGCAGGGCCTTCGCGTCGTCGGGCGTGAAGGCGCGGAGCGCATGCTGGATGCGCGAGCCGAGCTGGCCGAGGACGTCGCCCGGCACGTCCTTCGGGGTCTGCGTCACGAAGAAGACTCCGACCCCCTTCGAGCGGATGAGGCGCACGGTCTGCACGATCGCCGCGGTGAACGCCTTCGACGCGTCGCGGAACAGCAGGTGCGCCTCGTCGAAGAAGAACACGAGCTTGGGCTTGGCGGCATCCCCCACCTCGGGGAGGATCTCGAACAGCTCCGCGAGCAGGTACATGAGGAACGTCGAGAACAGTTCGGGCTTGTCGGCGATGCCGGGCACCTCGAGGAGCGAGATGATCCCGCGTCCGTCGGGGGTGGTGCGCAGGAAGTCGCGGACGTCGAACTCCGGCTCGCCGAAGAACACGTCGGCGCCGCCGTCGGCGAAGGTGATGAGCTCACGCAGGATGACACCGGCCGTGGCGGAGGACAGCCCGCCGAGGTCCTTCAGCTCGGGCTTGCCGGCGTCGCTGGTCAGGTGGGTGAGGACGGCGCGCAGGTCCGCCAGGTCGACGAGCGGCAGCCCGTGCGCGTCGGCGTAGTGGAAGACGAGGCCGAGGCTCGACTCCTGCGTCTCGTTGAGACCGAGCACGCGGCTCAGCAGCAGCGGACCGAACCCGGTGACGGTGGCCCTGACCGGGACGCCGGTACCAATGCCGCCGAGCGCGAAGTACTCCGTGACGGATGCCGCCGGTTCCCACGCCTGGCCGATCGCCTCGGTGCGGGCCAGGAGCTTCGGGCTCGATTCGCCGGCCGTGGCGACCCCCGTGAGGTCCCCCTTGATGTCGGCCGCGAAGACCGGCACGCCCTTGGCCGCGAGCTGCTCGGCGAGCCCCTGCAGGGTGCGGGTCTTGCCCGTGCCGGTGGCCCCGGCGACCAGCCCGTGTCTGTTGGTCATCGCGATCGGGATTCGGATCTGCGCTTCGCGGACCGCGTCGCCGTTGACGAGCGCGCCGAGGTCGAGCGTCTCCTCTTCGAACGTGTACCCCGTGACGATCCGCGCGACCTCCTCCGCGTCGAGCGGGCCGGTGGGCGCGTCGGGAGCGGGCGCGTCGGCCGGAGTGGGTGCGTCGGCCGGAGTGGGTGCGTCGGCAGGAGCGGGCGCGGCGGGCGGCGGAGGGTCGGCGGCCGGGGCGGGATCGCCGTCCGGGCCGGCCGCGGTCGGAGGCGCGGCATCCGTCTGTGTCCGTGCGGCCGCCGCACGTGCGGCGGCCAGGGCGGCCTGCGCCTTCGCGAGCTTCAGCTCCGCCTCTGCGGCGGCGGCCTCGGCTTCGAGACGGGCGAGTTCGGCAGCGGCTTCCTCGGCGCTCATGCCGCTCAGCCTAGCGAGAACCGGCGCTCGCGTTCCCGGACGACGGGGATCGTCAGCGCCGCCGCGACCAGCAGCGTCGTGGCGACACCGAGCACGGTCCCGCCCAGGGTGTCGGTCAACCAGTGCGCATGGACCTGCGTGCGACTGAACGCCATGAGCAGGGTCCACGCGACCCCGACGACGAGCACCCAGACGCGCGGGAAGAGAATGACCGCGACGGTGGCGATCACCGCGGCGTTCGCCGTGTGGCCGGACGGGAACGACCCGTGGTCGGAGATGACGAGCATCTCCTCCGGCCGCACGCGGCCGAAGATCCCTTTGAGCAGCTGCACGACGAGCGCGCCCACGATCGACGCGGCGAGGAAGAAGACCGCACCCCACGGCCGCCGGGCCAGCAGCAGCAACCCCGCGCCGACGAGGGGCACGACGTAGGTCCCGATGACCCCCGCGCCCAGGACGTTCATGAGCAGCGACACGGGTCGGATGCCGGGGAGGAACGTCGCGACGTAGGCGTTCCACCAGGAATCGAGGTCGATGAGTTCGGAGTCGGTCGACTCGACGGCGATCCCGGTGGCGACGGCCGCGACGAGGAGCACTGCGCCGATCACCGCCAGCCGCAGGCCGATACCGATCTCGTGTTCGTGCGTGGGCACTGTCATCGTCCCATCCTGCTCGACGCGGGGCGCCGTCAGGCACCCCTTGCGCAGCCGCGCGGGATGCCTCCCACGTCACGAGACCCTATGAAACGCTCACCGCCCAGGGCCCGTGCAGATGCCGGCGAATAAAATCGAAGCGGCGCACCTGCGCCCTCCCCACCCCGACCGACGAGGCCACTCCCATGACCCCGAACGATCCCACCGGTAAGCGCACGAGCGGCAACCCTGCCACGCAGGCGCAGCTGAACCTCACCGTGAAGCAGCAGCGCGAGCAGCAGAAGCAGCAGAAGCTCGCCGAGTACCAGCGCCAGCTCGCCAAGCGCCGCCGCACGAAGACCACCTGGTGGATCGTCGGCGTCACCGCCGCCGTGCTTATCGTCGGCCTCGTCGTGGCCTCCGTCGTTCTCACCCCGCGCCCCGTGACCGTCGCCCGCGGCGACGGCGACGGCTCGGGCATCGCGGGGGTGCAGACCTTCGAGCACACCGCGAACCACGTCGAGGGTGTCGTCGACTACGAGCAGACCCCTCCCGCCGGCGGCGACCACAACGCGGTGTGGCTGAACTGCGGTGTCTACGACCAGCCCGTCCCGAACGAGAACGCCGTCCACACCCTCGAGCACGGCGCCATCTGGATCACGTACGACCCGGCGCAGGTCGACCAGGCCGGCATCGACGCCCTCGACGCGCAGCTGCCCTCGGACCACACCGTGCTCTCGCCCTACGAGGACATGGACACTCCCATCGCCGTCAGCGCGTGGAACGCGCAGCTGAAGGTCGACTCCCCCGACGATGAGCGCATCGGCGAGTTCATCAAGGCCTACTGGCGCAACGTGAACGGTCCCGAGCCGGGCGCCGCGTGCACCGGCGCTCTGGACGCGCCCGGCAAGCAGTGACCGACGGCACCGTCGGCGACGAGCCGGGCACCGAGCGCACCCTGCCCCCGTGGTGGGTCGTGCTGCTCGTGGGCCTCGCCATCGCCGCGGTGGCGTTCGCGATCGGCCGCTTCTCGACGTTCGGCATCGCCGGCTCCACCCCGGGTGAAGGCTCCGCCGACGCCGGCTTCGCCCGCGACATGCAGATGCACCACGCGCAGGCGGTCGACATGGCGATGACCATCTACGCCGAGACCGACGACGACGAGCTCCGCGCCCTCGCGTACGACATCGCGACCGGGCAGTCGTCGCAGCGCGGCGAGATGCTGGACTGGCTGGTCCGCTGGGGGCTGCCGCAGTACGACGACCAGCCGATGGCGTGGATGGCGGCATCCGATTCCGGGCATGCGCACGGCGGCACCGACGGCGAGCCCCTCTCGGACGAAGAGATGCGCGAGCAGATGGGCATGGCCTCGGACGCCGAGCTGGCAGCTCTCAAGGCGGCCACCGGTCAGCAGGCGGACTGCTCGTTCCTCACCCTGATGATCCGCCACCACGAGGGCGCGATCCCGATGGCCGAGGCCGCCGTCGACCTCGCCTCCGACGAGCGGGTCCGGACGGTCGCTCAGACCATGATCAAGGGTCAGTCCTTCGAGATCCAGGCGATGACCTCGATGCAGCAGCGCCTCGGCTGCAGCGGTTGACCCGCAGACGAACGAAGAGGGGGATGCCGGTGGCCACCGGCATCCCCCTCTCTCGTCGTTCCGGGCTCAGCCCTTCGTCGCACCCGCGAGCAGGCCGCGGACGAAGAAGCGCTGCAGCGCGAAGAACACGATGAGCGGGACGATGATCGAGATGAACGTGCCCGCCGACTGCAGGAACCAGCGGTTGCCCCAGGTTCCCGACAGCGAGTTCAGCGCCTGCGTGATCGGCAGGGCGCCCGGCGAGGCGAAGATCGTCGCGACCAGCAGGTCGTTCCACACCCACAGGAACTGGAAGATCGCGAACGACGCGATCGCCGGAGCGGCCAGCGGCAGGATGATCCGGAAGAAGACCTGACCGTGGCCGGCGCCGTCCACCCGCGCCGCCTCGATGACCTCACCCGGGATCTCCGCGATGAAGTTGTGCAGCATGAACGTCGCCAGCGGCAGCGCGAAAATGGCGTGCGCGATCCAGACGCGCGCGAAGCTGTACTGCACGTCGTTCAGACCGAAGCCCGGGAAGATCGGCACCTCGTTGATGGTGAGCCCCTCCGAGAAGAGGGATAGCAGCGGCACGAGGGCCATCTGCAGCGGCACGATCTGCAGGGCGAACACGAAGACGAACAGCGCGCTGCGCCCCTTGAAGTCGATCCACGCGAACGCGTAGGCCGCCAGCGCCGCCATGACGATCGGGAAGACCGTCGCGGGGATGGTGATCGCGAGCGAGTTCACGAACGCCGAGGCGAGTGTCGTCGACGTACCGCCCGAGTTCAGCGCCTCGAAGTAGTTGTCGAGGGTGAAGTCGGGGTTCGTGAACACCGTCCACCACCCGGTCGACTGCGTGTCGGCGCCGGGTCGGAACGAGGTGACGAAGAGGCCGAACGTCGGGATCGTCCAGAAGATGGCGATGATGACGGCCGCGATCGTCGCGCCCTTCGACGTCAGCTTCTTGTGGGCGATCGCCTCGTTCTTGCGGGTGTCGCGCGCGACCTGGCGGGCCGTGCGGTTGTCGACCGGTGTGGTGGGTGCTGCGACGGTCATCAGCGGATCTCCCTCTGCTTGGCCATCGATCGGGCGTTGTAGATGATCAGCGGCAGGACGAACAGGAACAGGACGACGGCCAGAGCGGACGAGTGACCGTAGCTCTGGAACCGCTGCTGCTGGTTGACCATCTCGAAGCCGAGGACGGTCGTCTCGTCGCGACCGCCGGTCATGACGGCGACGATGTCGTACACCTTCAGCGAGGCGATCGTGATGGTCGTGAGCACGACGATCAGCGACGAGCGGATGCCGGGGACCGTGACGTTGCGGAACCGCTGCCACGCGTTGGTGCCGTCCAGTTGTGCCGCCTCCATCTGCTCGACGGGGACCGCCTTGATGGCCGCCGACAGGATCACCATCGCGAAACCGGTCTGCGTCCAGACGAAGACGACGAGGAGCATGAGCGTGTTGATGACCGGCTTGATCGCCAGCCACTGCACCGGGTCGCCCCCGAAGGCGGTGACGATGGCGTTCAGCAGACCGACCTGGTCGCCCTGGCGGGCGTCGTACATGAACTTCCAGATGATGCCGGCGCCGACGAACGAGATCGCGACGGGCATGAACACGAGCACCTTCAGGATCTTCTCGCCGCGGGCGCGATCGATGAAGACGGCGTAGGCGAGACCGATCACGACCGAGATCGTCGGTGCCAGAAGCGCCCACAGCAGCGTGTTGACCACCGACGCCGTACCGGTCGGGTTCGTGAACACCCAGATGTAGTTCTCCATGCCGACGAACTGCTCGCCCGACTTGTCGAAGAACGACTTGAAGATCGTCGAGATCGCCGGGTAGATCAGGCCGAGGATCAGCATGATGCTGGCCGGCGCCATGAAGAGGATCAGCTGGAACAGGTAGCCGGCGCCCTGACGGGAACGGAAGTCCGCGAAGAAGAGCAGTCCACCGACCAGCAGGGCGATCGCGACGACGTACACCACCGCGTTCGCGTAGGGACGCAGCAGGAGGAAGGCCAGCAGCGGGATCAGCAGGCAGGCCGCCAACCGCATGATGAAGTAGCCGCGGCCGGGCCGCGGGGCGAACTCGATCAGCACGAGGATGATGCCGACCACGATCCCGAACACCACCAGGATGACGGGGATCTGGATCAGCGGGTTCAGACCGCCGAGCCAGAGGAAGAAGCTGTTGAGCGAGAACCCGATGGTGATGCGTGCCGACTCCTCGCTGGAGGCCGTGAAGGCCAGCAGGAAGAAGAGCAGGACGATCAGGGCGAAGCCGGCGGCGACGACGATTCGGGTGATCGATCGTCCCTTGGGGTCCTGCGCGTGAGTGGTCACGGCGGGTTCGGTGTCGACCGGCCTGTCGACGGTGGTCTGCGACATGGGTGTCCCCTTCTGAGTAGGACGACGTACTCGGGCGGTGCGGATGGGAGAAGCGGGGTCGGGCTGGTGCAGCCCGACCCCGCTCGGCTCAGCCGATCGTCAGGCGACGATCAGTTCTCGTAACCGGCCTGGATGTCCGAGAGCACCGTGTCGGTGTCCTTGCCGTCGATCCAGTCGACCATGCCCTTCCAGAACGAGCCCGAGCCCACCGTGGAGGGCATCAGGTCGGAGGCGTCGAAACGGAAGACCGTCGACTCGTCCTGGAGCGTCGTCATCGCTTCCTTGAGGAACTCGCTGGAGGCGAGGCTGGGGTCGGCGTTCTTGTTCGCGGAGATCACACCGCCGAGCTCGACACGAGCGTCGGCGAACTCCGGCGAGGCCATGAACTCCAGCACCTTCTGAGTGGACTCGTCGTCCGAGAAGCCGGCGACGAACTCGCCGCCACCCTCGACCTGGAGCTCGCCCTCGGTGTAGCCCGGCATGATGAACGCGTAGACGTCACCGTCGGGGGCGACCTCGGGGGTCTCGCCGTCGGCGGTCTGCACGTCGAGGAAGTTCGCCGAGAGGAACGACGCCTGGTGCGTGAGCGCGCAGTCGCCGCTCGCGACGGCCGCAGCCACGTCGCCGAACGCCGTCGAGTTGATGCTCTTGACGTCGCCGTAGCCGGCGTTGACGTAGTCCGGGTTGAGCAGGATGTCGCCGACCGCGTCGAACGCTTCCTTGATCTGCGGGTCGGTGAACTTCACGTCACCGGCCACCCACTGGTCGTAGACGTCGGGGCCGGACTGGCGCAGGACGAGGTCCTCGATCCAGTCGGTGCCCGGCCATCCCGACGCGGCGTCGGAGGCGAATCCGGCGCACCACGCGGGGCCGCCGGTGGTCTCGACGATCTTGTCGGTGAGGGCGATCATCTCGTCCCACGTCTTGGGGATCTCGACGCCCCACTCGGCGAACTGCTTCGGGGAGTACCAGACGTACCCCTTCAGGTTCGCGAGCATGGGGGCGGCGTAGAACTCGTCGTCGAACGTGCCGTAGTTCTTCCAGTCGGGCGACCAGTTCTCGTCGACGGCACTCTCGACCGCGTCGGAGGCGGGCAGCACCTTGCCGGTGTCGACGAGCGTCTTCAGCAGACCGGGCTGCGGGACGATCGCGATGTCCGGGGCGTCACCACCGGTGACCTTCGTGACGATGTTTCCTTCGAACGACTTGTCGCCGGTGTACTCGACCGTGATGCCGGTGTCGGCGGTGAACTTCTCGAACGACTTGTTGAGGGCGTCGGCCTCACCGCCGGTGATGCCTCCGGCGATGCGGACGGTCTTCTTCGCCTCGCCGCCCGTGCCGCCTTCGCCCTCGGTGCCACCTTCTGCACACCCGGCGAGCACCAGTGCTGCCGCGCCCAGGAGGGCGACCGGGGCAAGAAGACGGTATCGCTGTGACAATGCCATGTACTTCTCCTCTTTCGGGATCATCGTCCGCCCAGAGGAGCCTTGGCCGCATCCTTGGGGAACCGATTCCAAGACAACCTACTTGGCGGTAGCGCTTCGACACAACAGCGAAATATCAAGGTTCTGCATCCATTAGAGTGCCTGGGCCCTCGAGCCGTGAGACCGCTCTCACGGCCGGCCCACGGAACCGGTTCCGGAGTGCCGTTCCAGGCACTACGCTGAGTCCTCGACCGAGGGGACGGTCGGACGGGGTCGAGGAGGACCGATGAGCACCATCGCCGACGTCGCACGTGAGGCCGGCGTATCGAAGGCGACCGCCAGTCGCGCGCTGACCGGCAGCACGCAGGTGTCGGCCGATGCCCGACGACGTGTGCACGAGGCCGCGCGCCGGCTCGGATACACACCGTCGACGAGCGCCGTCAGCCTCGCGACGGGGCGCACCCGCAACGTCGGCGTCGTGATGCCGCACGTCAACCGATGGTTCTTCGCCGAAGTCCTCGAGGGCATCCAGCAGGCGCTCCTGGAACGCGGACTGGACCTCACCCTGTACGACGCCGATCCGGGCAGCGAAACCCGCCGTCGCGTGTTCGACGAGTTCCTCACCCGCAAGAGATTCGACGGGCTCATCGCGGTCGGGCTGGAGCCCGCCGAAAGCGAGCTCGAGACCCTGCTGTCCCTCAGCCGCCCCGTCGTCAGCATCATCGGCACCGAGCGCACGACGAGCGTCGTGACCCTCGACGACGCGCACGCGGCCGCCCTGGCGACTGCGCACCTCGTCTCGCTGGGACACCGCCGCATCGCGTTCCTCGGCGGCACGGCGGCGACATTGTGGCCCCACGTCGAGTCCGCGCGCTACGAGGGTTACGAACGCGAGATGCGCGAGTCGAGGCTCGGCGACCACATCAGCCGCACGCCCGCGGAGCTCACGATGTCCGCCGGCTACGCCGCCGCGGTCGATCTGCTCAGCGACCCCTCGCAGCGACCCACGGGACTGGTGGCGGCGTGCGACGAGGTCGCGATCGGCGCCATCATCGCGGCGCGGCGCCTCGGCATCCTGGTCCCCTCCGATCTCAGCGTCATCGGCATCGACGACCATGAGAACGCGGAGATGTTCGCCCTGACGACGCTGCGGCAGATCCCGCGCGAGCAGGGCGCGACGGCCGTGGAACTGCTCATGCGGCACATCGAGGATCCGACGGCCGAACCGACCAGCGTCATCATCCGACCCCGGCTGGTGGTGCGGAACTCGACGTCCACACCGACCGGGTCATCGAGCGCCGCCGTCCGCGACGCGGCCTGGTCCTGACCCCCGGCATCCACCCCGGAAACGGCCGAAGGCCCCGGATGCCGAAGCATCCGAGGCCTTCGGAAAGGTGCGGAACCTTACTTGACGGACACCGTCGCGCCGGCGGCCTCGAGGGCCTCCTTCGCCTTGTCGGCGGCTTCCTTGTTCGCGCCCTCGAGCACGGCCTTGGGAGCACCGTCGACGACGGCCTTGGCCTCGCCGAGGCCGAGCGAGGTGAGCTCGCGGACGACCTTGATGACCTGGATCTTCTTGTCGCCGGCAGCCTCGAGGATGACGTCGAAGGAGTCCTTCTCCTCAACCTCTTCAGCAGCAGCGCCACCACCGGCACCGGCAACGGCGACGGGGGCAGCAGCGGTGACGTCGAACTTCTCCTCGAACGCCTTCACGAACTCGCTGAGCTCGACGAGGGTGAGGCCGGCGAACTGCTCGAGCAGCTCCTCGGTGGAAAGCTTCGCCATGATGTATCTCCTAGATAGATGGGGTGTGTGTAAAAGAGCTCGCTCGTCGCTTACGCGGCGTCAGCGGTCTCCAGCTTTTCGCGAAGCGCGTCGATGGTGGCGGCAGCCTTGCCCATCGTCGCCTTCATCATGCCCGCAGCCTTCGCCAGCAGAACCTCGCGGCTCTCGAGCGAGGCGTACTTGTTGACCTCGTCGGCCGAGAGCGCGTTGCCCTCGAAGATGCCGCCCTTGATCACGAGAAGCGGGTTGGCCTTGGCGAAGTCACGCAGAGCCTTGGCAGTGGCGACGAAGTCGCCGTGCACGAAAGCGACGGCCGAGGGACCCTTGAGGTCCTCGTCCAGCGCCGTGATCCCCGCGTTGTTCGCGGCGATCTTGGTCAGCGTGTTCTTCACCACGGCGTACTGCGCGTCCTGACGGATCGCGTTGCGCAGCTGCTTGAGCTGGGCAACCGTCAGACCGCGGTACTCGGTCAGCAAGACGGCGTTCGAGTCCTCGAAGTTCTTCGTGAGCTCGGCGACCGATGCATCCTTCTGCGCCATGGTCACTCCTTGATGTGTACGAGACGCCCCGCGGTGGCGGGACGTCGACCTCGACGGTCGGGCTGCATGAGAAAAGCTCCGGCGCATGCGCACGGAGCTTCGGCCCGGTTTCCCGGAAGTCTGTCGTACACCTGCGCGGGCCCCTGCGATGCAGAGCTTCGATCGTGTGCGCGGGCGCACACGATGACCGACGGTCTTTGGCTTGTCCCCCAGTGTACGCCGCGCTCGCGCACCCGCCAAATCCCGGCATCCGGTCCGTGCGTTCGCGCGAAAGCGCGCCCGCGTGCCGAGAGGTGCGGGCGAGGCGCCGCCGCGTCGTCCACATCATGTGCTCCCGACGAGAGCACACGATGCGGACGGTTCAGGAGATGTGCAGTCGTTCAGAGCACATGATGTGCACGACGGAGGAGGCAGGGGATGCCGCGTTCGCCGCGCTCGTGGGCGGGGTGAGATCCGGAAGGCAGCCATCCGGGCGGCGAGCACCTGCGGTGTGTCGAGGTCCGTCCACCCGATGCGCACCAGTCGCTTCTGTGTCACGCCTCGGATCCAATCCTCACGCTGCTTCTCCAGGAGCAGGATGTCGTCCAGGTGTCGACCGGCGCGGAGCTCATCGTCGCGGTACTTGACCGCGCCGTCGAACTCGACGAGAACGTTCTCGTCCTCCAGCTCGATGTCGACGCGGTAGTCCGAGCCGGCGGGCCCGCGCACCGGGACTTGGAGCCGGAATCGGGCGAACCCGATCTCCGCCAGCATCCAGCGCGCGATGCTTTCGCCCGTACTCTCGGCGAGACCGTTCGCGAAGGCGATGACCGTCCCTGCACGAGCCGCTCCGCGTGAACCGCGCTTTCGCCGGCCGATGTCGAGCACACTCTGACGCCAGCGCTCGACCGCCTCGGGATCGCCGCCGGATGTGGACGCCACGATGCGCAATGCCGCGTCGGCGGCCGCGACACCGCTGGACGGCGGCAGAACTCGACACACATCCCAGAGCGTCCGGGCCAAGGTCGTGCAGGGCACATCGAACGGGTTCGTGATCTCGGACGGCTCGAGCCGATCCGCGTGTCGGCGCAGCGCCGCGCGACTGACCAGCCGGCCATCCGCCGGCAAGCTCACGTGAACCGCATCGGGTACGTGCCGTGCAAGCGGCAGTCCCCACAGCACCGCTGCGGACTGATAGGAGAACACGCTCGTCCCGTCCTTCCGCTCAGCATCGGCGGCGGCGATCTCGACGAGGTGGCGCGCTTCGGGCCATAGGTCGTCGAACTGCTCGGCGAGGACGTATCGATTGCGTTGGATCCGCAGCATCCGACCCTCTCTCACCGCGTCCGTGATGTCACGCGCCCGCCACCCGGAGCGTTCCAGATCGGCACGATCGAGAATCAGCCGGCGCGCTTCGGCGAACGAGATGTGTCGAGGCATGCAGCGAGCCTCCCCAGGGCGACCCGGCCCAGAGGGGTTCGCGCGCCGAACCGGGGAAGCCTCCGCAATCCGTCGTCCAGTGGAGGAAGCGACGGATGTTCACATCATGTCGTCCGCACGAGAACACACGTTCCGCGCAGCTCACGACGTGTGATGTCGACCAGACGACATGATGTGGACAGAAGGGCGGATGCCGGGCGGCAGCGCACGGGCGGCAGCGCAGCGCGCGGGCGACGCAGCGCACGCCCTCGCGCGCCGGCACCGGCGCGGGTCAGTGCGAGGAGAAGGCGGATCGATGGCGCGGGTGGGCGAGCACCTGATCGCCGGGGTGCGCGAGGTCGTGTACTCCCGTTCCGCGCCGCTCGCGACGGCGCACCTGTCGATCGTGCAGTCCGCGACGGGTGCGGAGGCGGGCGTCCTGGGCGCCAGCATCCTCGCCGTCGAGCATGCGCTCTCCCGGGACGTCCTCGCCGCGGGGGTCGAGACCGTCTGATCGGGCGAGGGCCGCGCGCGGCGGGTCGGGACAGCCCGTGCGGGAGGGTCGACTTAGGATCGACGGGTGACTCCCGAACTCGCCGCCCGGATCGTCGCGGACTCCCGCGACCGGGTCGCGTGGATGCGGGCCCGCTCCCGCGGGATCACGGCCACGGACGTCGCCGCGCTCACCAGCGAGAAGGCGATCGCCCGGGCGGCCGAGGCGAAACTGAACGGCTCCGGATTCAGCGGCAACGCCTACACCGACCACGGCCGACGGCGTGAGCCCGAGATCGCCGCCTGGGTCGCGGCGACCCACGGCATCCGTCCGTCGTCGGCGCTGTTCCACGCCGAGATCGAGAAGCGGCACCTCGCCACCCCCGACGGAATCATGGTGGATGCCTCGGGCCGCGTCACGCTCGCCGAGATCAAGACGACCAACAAGACGTGGAAGTCGATCCCCCGTACGTACCTGCGTCAGGTGTGGTGGCAGCAGCACGTCCTCGGCGCCGAGCGCACGCTCGTCGTGTGGGAGGAGCACCAGGACTTCGTCCCGCTCCGGGACGAGCCGCGGTGCGCCTGGATCGATCGCGACGAGGCCGAGATCGGGTCGCTCGTGCGCCTGGCGACCGCCTTGATCGACGAGCTCTACCACCGCACGACCGGTAAGACGCCGCCGGTGCGCGAGACGGCCGCGCCGGTCAGCCGCCGCGAGCAGCTGCGCGAACGCGACATCTTCCGCGCGCTCGCCCTCGCCGACTGATCCCCCCGCGATGAGGCCGCCTCCGGGGGGTGTTCCGTCGCGCGTCGGGGAGATAGTTGACGTGGATCAAATGACGGAATATAGTTGACGTCTATCAAATGTTGACCTGAATCATCTAACAGGAGTTGCATGTCCACCTCGACCCCCACCGCGCCGCGCCGGGTCCTCGCCCCGCTCTCGGGGCTGCTTCTCGGCATGTTCGTGTCGATGATCGCGTCGACGGTCGTCTCGACGTCGCTGCCCGTGATCATCCACGACCTCCAGGGCGACCAGGGCGCGTTCACCTGGGTGGTGACCGCCACCCTGCTCACCACGGCCATCTCGACGCCTATCTGGGGCAAGCTCGCGGACCTCGTGAACCGCAAGGCGCTCTACCAGATCGCGCTCGTCATCTTCGTCCTCGCGACCGCCGCCGCCGGGTTCGCGCAGGACCCCGGCACGCTGATCGCGTTCCGCGCCGTGCAGGGTCTCGGCGCAGGAGGCCTCGCGGCCCTCAGCCAGGTGCTCATGGCCGACATCATCAGCCCGCGTGAGCGCGGCCGCTACATGGGCCTGTTCGGCGCCGTCATGGCCGTCGCGACCGTCGGCGGACCGCTGCTGGGTGGCGTCATCACCGACGCGTTCGGCTGGCGCTGGAACTTCTTCGTGTCGCTCCCGATCGCCGTCGCCGCGCTCATCATGGTGCAGCGCACCCTGCCTCACTCGAGCGTGAGCAGTCGCCGTCCGAAGATCGACTACCCCGGCATCGTGCTGCTGTCCACCGCCGTCTCGCTGCTGCTCATCTGGGTCACCAGCGCCGGCTCCAGCTTCGATTGGTGGGGCACCGAGACCATCCTCATGGTCGGTGGCGCTCTCGTCGCCGCCGTGCTGTTCGTCGTCGTCGAACTGCGCACCAGCGAGCCGCTCGTGCCGCTCACCCTCTTCCGCGACCGCACCTTCACCCTCGCGGTCGTCGCCTCGATCGCCACGGGCATCGCGATGTTCGGTGCGTCGGTCTTCCTCGGCCAGTACATGCAGATGGCCCGCGGCGCCACGCCGACCGAGGCCGGCCTCATGACGATCCCGATGATCGCGGGGCTCCTGCTGTCGTCGGTCGGTGTCGGTGCGCTCATCACGCGCTTCGGCCACTGGAAGCCGTACCTCGTCGTGGGCAGCATCCTGCTGACCGCCGGCGCGACCCTCCTGTCGACCATCCACTACGACACCGACTTCTTCCTCGTCTCGGTCTACATGTTCCTGCTGGGCGCGGGCGTCGGCATGACGATGCAGAACCTCGTCCTGGCGGTGCAGAACACCGCGAAGCCGTCGGAGATCGGCGTCGCGAGTTCGGGTGTGACCTTCTTCCGCAGCCTCGGCGGCACCGTCGGCGTCTCGCTCATGGGCGCGGCGCTCGCCACGCGCGTCACCGACCTGTTCGGCGGAGCGCAGGAGAAGATCGTCGCCGCCCTCACCGCCCTCGGGCCCGAGGGGGCGACCTGGGCCAAGCAGCTCGCCTCCGGCGCACTCCCCCGCGTCGCCACCATGCCCGAGAGCCTCCGCGTGATCGTCGAGGACATCTACGCGCAGGGCATCTCGTCCGCGTTCCTCATCGCGGTGCCGTTCGGTGTGATCAGCATCCTGGCCGTGATCTTCCTGCCCAACCGCAGCCTCAGCACCATGACGACCTCCGAGCGTCGCCACGCGTCGGAGGCCGACCTGGCCACCGTGTCGGTGCCCGCCGGAATGGACGCCGTCACCGCGACGGGCACGGTTCCCGTGGTCGCCCCCGACGCCCGGGCGGACGACGCCGCGAGCGAGGCACGCCGATAACATGGACACGATGTCCGCAGCGACCGACCGAGAGGCCCGCACCCGCGCCGTGCGGGCCCTCGAGGGCGAGTTCAGCGACCTGATCACCCTCTTCCGGCGCAAGATCACCGAGAACGCCAACCGTGTGAGCCCGGGGATGCTGCCGGGCGCCTACAAGGTCTTCACGACGATCGTGCGTCACGAGCCGGTCACCCAGTCCGCCCTCGCCGAGATGCTCCTGCTCGACAAGGGCCAACTCAGCCGGAGCGTGCGCGAGCTCACGGAGCTCGGACTCATCGAACGCACCCCCGACCCCAACGACGGCCGGTCGAGCCTGCTGAGCGCCACCGCGCACGGCCGCGACCGCCTCGCGGATGCCCGCGGCCCCCAGGAGGGCGCGCTGCTCGCCGCGCTGGAGGACTGGCGGGTCGAGGACATCGAGAACCTCGCCCGACTGCTGCACGCCCTCGTCGCCGGATCCCGACCCGACGGCGGCCCCACCACGTAGGCCGCCGCCGGGATTCTCGCTCCGGTGACGCCGACGTAACACCGTCGAGACAATGTCGCGATTGACTGGTCTTCCACCGAGCACCCCCGCGCTCGCCGTCGAGCGCAGGTGAGAAGGAGCAGCCGATGCGATTCCGGCCGCTGCGATCCGCAGCCCCCACCGCGAGCGAGGCCGTCGAGGTGACCGCTCCTCCCCCGGACATGCGCGGCGTGGTCTACGACGCCCCGGGCGACGCCGAGGCCCTCCGTGTCGCCCGCCTGCCCGTCCCGAAGCCCGCACTCAGCGAACTGCTCGTGCGCGTCGTCGCCGCCGGCGTGAATCCGATCGACGCCAAGACCCGCGCGGGTCGCGGCCTGAACGGTCTCCTCGACGGTGACCCCACGCCCCTCGGCTTCGACTTCAGCGGAGTCGTCGTCGCGAGCCCGTTCGAGGCCCACCCCTTGCAGCCGGGCGACCCGGTGTTCGGGATGGCGGCCTTCCCCCGGACGGGCGGGAGCTACGCCGACTACCTCGTCGTGCCCACCCTGTCAGTGGCGCGCAAGCCCGCCTCGCTGTCGCACGTCGAGGCGGCGGGCGTGCCGGTCGCGGCGCTCACCGCCTGGGGACTCGTCGTCGAGACCGCTCACGCGCACGAGGGCCAGCGCGTCCTCATCCACGCCGGCTCCGGCGGCGTCGGTCACTTCGCCGTGCAGCTCGCGGCCTACTTCGGTGCCCACGTGACGGCGACCAGTTCGGAGCGCAACCTCGGTTGGCTGCGCGAGCTCGGGGCATCCGTCGCCATCGACTACACGACGACCTGCTTCGAGGAGGTCGTCGGCGAGGTGGACGTCGTCATCGACCTCGTGGGCAACGTCCACGGCGACACCGGTACGCGGTCCCTGACCGTCCTGCGCCCGGGCGGTCTGTACGTCATGGTGCCTACGGGAGCCTGGGACGGATACGCGGATGCCGCCGCGGCGGCCGGCGTGCGCGCGACCTCCTACAAGACGATCCCCGACGGTGCCGTGCTCGCGACGCTCGGACGCCTGCTCGACTCGGGTGCCGTGCAGGTCTACATCGACCGGGTGTTCGATCTCGCCGACGCCGCCGAGGCGCACCGCGAGCTCGAACGCGGCCACACGCGCGGCAAGATCGTGCTGAGCGTGGCGGACGCCTGATGCGCCGCATCCGCCTCGTCGTCCGAGGCATCGTCCAGGGTGTCGGGTTCCGGTTCGCGATGCAGCACACCGCGCGTGCGGCCGGTGCCACCGGATGGGTGCGCAACCTCTCGAACGGCACGGTCGAGGCCGAGGTGCAGGGCGACGCGGCCGCCGTCGAGGCGGTCGTCGACTGGGCGGCGAAGGGGCCGCGCGGGGGCGTCGTCGACGACGTCGTGCTGACCGAGGTCACGCCGCAGGACGAGGAGGCGGACTTCGAGATCCGCCGCGACGCCTGACGCGTCAGTCCTCGAGCGGTCGCAGGATGCGGTCGAGGAAGCGCCGGGTGCGCTCGTTCGTCGGCGCGGTGAAGAGGTCGCGGGGGTGACCGCGCTCGACGATCATGCCGCCGTCGAAGAAGACCACCTCGTCGGCGACCTGTCGCGCGAAGCCGAGCTCGTGCGTAACGATGACCATCGTCCAGCCCTCGTCGGCGAGCTCCTTGAGCACCAGCAGCACCTCGCCCACGAGCTCCGGGTCGAGGGCGCTGGTCGGCTCGTCGAAGAGAAGGACGTCGGGAGCGAGCGCGAGCGCCCGTACGATGCCGACCCGCTGCTGCTGTCCGCCGGACAGCTCGTGCGGATAGGCATCGCGCTTCTCAGCGAGTCCGACGCGCGCCAGCAGCCGCTCGGCGTCGGCGACGGCGGCATCCCGCGCGACTCCTCGTGCGTGGACGGGACCCTCGATGACGTTCTCGAGGACCGTCAGGTGCGGGAACAGGTTGTGATGCTGGAAGACCATCGCGGAGCGGTCCCGCAGCGCGGCGCGCTGCTGCCTCGCCTCCTTGCCCTTCGCGGGGGCGGCGAAGTCCTGCGTCTGGCCGTCGGAGAAGGTCACCACGCCGGCGTCGGGGGCTTCCAGGCCGTTGAGGCACCGGAGCACCGTGGTCTTGCCGGACCCGCTCGGACCGATGAGGCAGACGACCTCGCCGCGACCGACGGCGAAGTCCACGCCGTCGAGGACGAGGTTGTCGCCGAAGGACTTCCGCAGTCCGGTCACGGCCAGCAGGGGGGCGTCAGTGTGCGACACGGCGATCGAGCCTCCGTTCGATGCGGTCCTGACCGAAGGAGAGGACGAGGCAGAAGAGCCAGTAGATGACGGCGGCCTCGATGTAGACGACGAGGAACTCCGAGCTGAAGGCGGCGATGCGCTGCGCCGCGAGGAACAGCTCGGCGACCGTGATCTGGGCGACGAGCGAGGTGTCCTTTACGAGCGAGATGAACGTGTTCGACAGCGGCGGGACGGACACGCGGGCCGCCTGGGGCAGGATGATGCGCCGGAGCGCCGTCGCCCGGGGCAGCCCGACCGTGAACGCGGCCTCCCACTGCCCCTTGGGGACCGAGAGGATCGCGGCGCGGATGACCTCCGCGGCATACCCACCGACGTTGAGCGACAGCGCGATGACCGCGGCCGGCCAGGCCTCGAGGCGGATGTCGATCTGCGGCAGACCGTAGTAGACGACGAAGATCTGGACGAGCAGCGGCGTCCCCCGGATGACGGAGATGTACGCGCGGGCGAGACCCGACAGCACCCGGTTGCCCGAGATGCGCATCAGCGCCGCCGCGATCGCCAGCACGAGACCGATCACGAACGAGACGAGGGCGAGCGGGATCGTGACCGTCACTCCGGCCAGGAGCATCGGCCAGAACGAGCTCAGGACCAGTTGCCACGTATCGGCGTCCACCGGCATCCTTTCTCAGAACGGGCGACGGGCCCGACGGACGCCTCGCAGCGTCGCGCCGAGCCCGTCGGGGCCGGGATCACTCGGTGACGTCGGCTCCGAAGTAGGTCTCGCTGATCTTCGCGAGGGTTCCATCTTCGCGCAGCTCGTCGAGCGCGTCGTCGATCTTCTCGATCAGCGCCGTCTTGTCCTTGGCGGCGACGACGGCGCTCTGGGCGGGGTCGGTCTCGGCCGCGATCTTCAGGCCCGTGGGTCCGTTGGTCTTCTCGTAGTCGAGGAAGGTGAGCTTGTCGTTGACGGTCGCGTCGACGCGGCCCTGACGCAGCAGCTCGACGGCCTGTGCCCAGCCCTCGATCGGGGTGACGTCGGCGCCGGCCTCCTCGGCCAGCTGGAAGAAGTTGCTTGTGAGCGACTGCGCCGTCTTCTTGCCCTTCAGATCGGCGAAGCTCGAGATCGAGTCGTCGCCCTCCTGGACCACGACGACGCTCGGCGACACGGTGTACGGCTCGCTGAAGAGGTACTTCTCCTCGCGCTCGGGGTTGATCGAGACCTGGTTGGCGATGACGTCGACGCGGCCCGCATCGAGACCGGCGAAGATGCCGTCCCACTGGGTCTCCTGGAACTCCACCTTCAGGTCGAGCTTCTCGGCGACGGCCTCGATGATCTCGACGTCGTAGCCGACGAGCTTGCCGGTCTCGTCGTGGTACGTGAACGGGCGGTAGGTGCCCTCGGTCGCGACCGTGAGCGTGCCCGCCTTGGCGAGACCGAGGTCCTCGCCGCCGGCACCGGGCTGCCCCGAACTCGTGGAGCAGGCGGTCAGCGCCAGGACGGTGCTGAGGGCGAGGGCTCCGAGGGCAGCGGTACGACGGGACATGGATCTCCTTGGTGAGCGGGTGTCGGGATGCGGTCGCACAGCAGCGGTGGCCGGCGCGACCCTTCAGTACAACACGCAGCGGCCCGAGATCTTCCCCGGGTGACGGACTGTGTCAGCGCGGCAGCCCGCGGACCAGCTCCGCGAACACTGCGGCGGCGTCGTCCGACCGCGACAGGGCGGCCGCCTGACCCGCCCACAGCGACACGAGGTCGCCGTTGTGCGGTGCGGCGGAGCGGAATCCGCCGGTCAGCCAGTTCTGCGCCGGGAACGGCGCGATCGCCCCGCCGTCCTCGATCGTCCGCACCGCTCGATTCGGGATGCCGCGGGCCAGGCGCCCGCTCATCGCCCGGGTCAGCACCGTGTCGGTGTCCGCCGCCGCCGCGAGTGCGGCTCGGTGCGCCTCGGCGGCCGCCGACTGCCGCGTCCGCAGGAACGCGCTCCCCACCTGCACGCCGGCCGCCCCGAGCGCGAACGCCGCCGCAACACCCCGACGATCGGCCACGCCGCCCGCGGCAATGATCGGGACGTCGACGGCGTCGACGACCTGCGGCACGAGGGCGAACGTCCCCACGAGGGACTCCTCGGCCGGTCGCAGGAAGCTCACCCGGTGACCGGCTGCCTCGGCACCGCTCGCGACGACCGCGTCGACGCCGCCCTCCTCCAGCGCGACGGCCTCGGCGACGGAGGTCGCGGTGCCGATGACGCGGATGCCGCGACGATGCGCCTCGGCGACGACCTCCGGCGCGGGCACCCCGAACACGACGCTCAGGACGGCGGGCGCGGCATCCCACACCGCATCGAGCTGCTCCGACGGGGGAGGGAGGAACGCGGCGGGCAGCGGCGGGACGGCCGCACCGGCCGCCTCGAACAGCGGCGCGACGGCCGCCTGCGCGGCGGTCAGGTCGACCTCGTCGGGCGCGACCTCGTCGCCCAGCGGCAGCCACAGATTGAGCGCGAAGGGGCGCCCGGTCGCGGCGCGCAGCGCCGTCGCGGTGTCACGGATCCGGTCGCCCGAATAGCCGTACAGTCCGAAGGATCCGAGGCCGCCGCAGTCGCTCACGCTCGCCGTCAGAGCGATCGAGGAGAGTCCGCCGAAGGGACCCAGCACGATCGGGGCGTCGATTCCCAGGAGCGTCTGCAGATCACCGGCCATGATCCCGACGTTACCAATGCCGGGAACGACGAAGGGGCCCCACCCGGAGGTGGAGCCCCTTGCTGTCGGTAACCTCAGACGAGAGCGTTGACGTCCAGCGGGATGCCGGGACCGAACGTGGTCGAGATGGCACCCTTCTGGATGTAGCGGCCCTTCGCGCTCGAGGGCTTCAGACGCACGATCTCTTCGAGAGCGGCGGTGAAGTTCTCGTTGAGCTGCTCGGCCGAGAACGACGCCTTGCCGACCACGAAGTGGACGTTGGCGTGCTTGTCGACGCGGAACTCGATCTTTCCGCCCTTGATCTCCTCGACGGCCTTGGCCGGGTTGGGGGTCACGGTGCCGGTCTTCGGGTTCGGCATGAGGCCGCGGGGTCCGAGGACCTTACCGAGGCGACCGACCTGGCCCATGAGCTCGGGGGTGGAGACCGCCGAGTCGAACGCGGTGTAGCCACCGGCGACCTTCTCGATGAGCTCGGCGCCGCCGACCTCGTCCGCACCTGCGGCGATGGCCGCTTCGGCGGCGGGACCGGTCGCGAACACGATGACGCGGGCGGTCTTGCCGGTGCCGTGGGGCAGGATGACCGTGCCACGGACCATCTGGTCCGCCTTGCGCGGGTCGACGGCGAGCTTCAGCGCGACCTCGACGGTCGAGTCGAACTTCGCGGAGCCGGTCTCCTTCGCGAGGGCGACGGCCTCCTCGGAGGAGTAGAACGTGGAGCGGTCGATCTTCGCCGCTGCTGCTTCGTAAGCCTTGGACTTAGCCATGATGTTCTTCCCCTCAGTCCTCGACCGTGATGCCCATGGAGCGGGCGGTGCCGGCGATGATCAGCGAGGCGGCCTCGATGTCGTTCGCGTTCAGGTCGGGCATCTTCGTCTCGGCGATCTGACGGACCTGGTCCTTCGTGAGCTTCGCGACCTTGACGGTGTGCGGGGTCTTCGAGCCCTTCGCGACGCCGGCGGCCTTCTTGATGAGCTCCGCGGCGGGCGGGGTCTTCAGGACGAAGGTGAAGCTGCGGTCCTCGTAGACGGTGATCTCGACGGGGATGACGTTGCCGCGCTGCGACTCGGTCGCGGCGTTGTACGCCTTGCAGAACTCCATGATGTTGACGCCATGCTGACCGAGCGCGGGGCCGATCGGCGGCGCCGGGTTGGCGGCACCGGCGTTGATCTGAAGCTTGATCAGGCCGGTCACCTTCTTCTTCGGTGCCATTCCTCTTCCTTTCACGAGCGGGACGGATGCCCCGTTCTCCCACGGTCCCGGCGGTTCCGGGTCGTGGTGGTGTCCGTGCGCGCGACGAAGCGACGCACAAACCACATGAGTCTACCGCATCCGGCATCCTCCGGCAGTACGGCGAAGGCCCCGCCGGAGCGGGGCCCTCGCGTCGCGCGGTGCGGCGCTTACTGCTTGGTGACCTGGTCGAAACTGAGCTCGACCGGCGTCTCGCGCTCGAAGAGCGAGACGAGGACGGTGAGCTTGCCGCTCTCGGGCTTGATCTCGGAGATCGATCCGGGCAGACCCGCGAACGAACCCTCCTTGATCGTGATCGTCTCGCCGATCTCGAAGTCGACCTCGGTGACGACCGAGCGCGCCTGCGTGGCGGAGCCCTTGGCGGCACCGGCCTTGGCGGGGGCGACCTCCTTGGCCTCGACGAGGGGCTTCAGCATGTTGAAGGCCTCTTCGAAGCGCAGCGGCGTGGGGTTGTGGGCGTTGCCGACGAAGCCGGTGACACCGGGCGTGTGACGCACGACCGACCAGGTGTCCTCGTTGAGCTCCATGCGGACCAGCACGTAGCCGGGGATCCGCACGCGGTTGACCATCTTGCGCTGGCCGTTCTTGATCTCGACGACGTCCTCCATGGGGACCTCGACCTGGTAGATGTCGTCCTCGACCTCGAGCGTCGACTTGCGCTGCTCGATGTTCGCCTTCACCTTGCGCTCGAAGCCGGCGTAGGAGTGGATGACGTACCACTTGCCCTCGAGCGAGCGCAGCTCCTGACGGAACGCCTCGTACGGGTCCTCGGGGGTCTCGTCCTCGTCCTCGTCGTCGCCGAGTTCGGGACCGTCGTAGGGGGCGACCTCGTCGGCGGCGGCCGCAGCGCGCTCGGCCTCCTCGTCGGCGAGCGACTCGGTCAGCACCTCGGCGGCGGCCTCGGCCTCGTCGGCCTGGTCGATCTCGAGCGCGTCGTTCACGATGCGGTCGGCCTCGGGGTCTTCGATCACGACGGCGTCCTCTCCCGTGGGCTCGTCATCGGAGGGCTCGTCGTCCTCGATGTGCAGGGCGGCGTGCTCGGCGGACTCGGCGGAACGCTCCTGGTCGGCCAGGACGTTGCCCTCCTGGGCCTCGTCGTCCTCGCTGGACTGCTCCGCGGCGGTCGACCAGTCGGCGTCGTCGACATATCTTTCGGTCACGTCATTCACTTCCCTGCAGGTTCGGCTTCGATGTTCAGCGGCGCGTCGGCGGGTGATCCCGTGGTCCGGGATGCCGTCCGTCACCGCGACGGATGGTCGTCCGTTCGTCAGCTCGGCACGTCGAAGACGATGTCCGTGACCCAGGTGAAGAGCAGGTCGAGCCCGTAGACGATCGCCATCACGACGACGACGAATCCGAGGACCACGAGCGTGAACTTGACGAGCTCCTGCCGGGTCGGCGTGACGACCTTGCGGAGTTCGGCGATCACCTGACGGATGAAGACGGCGATCCGCTGGAAGAAGTTGAGCTTCTTCTCACGGGTGGCGCCGCTGCTGGCAGCGACGACCTCGCCGTTCGGCTCATCCTGGACCATTCAACCCACCTGTTGCTCGGTTCGAGTCAGCTGACGCTGACGCGCAGGGCGGACAGGAATCGAACCTGCAACCTGCGGTTTTGGAGACCGCTGCTCTGCCAATTGAGCTACCGCCCTAAGGTCTTGCGACCCGGGGATCCACATCCTCGCCGACCCCATGGGCACGGCAAAAGAATGCAGACAACTGCGCGCACAAGCATACGGCATGCCTCGCGGGCTGGCGAACGCGCGGCATCCCTCCCCCTCCCGGAAGGGCCTCGCTAGGCTTGTCCGGCCGTCCCGTCGCGGCAGCGCCGGAGGGGGTCCGGCGCGCGGACGATCACGAGGAGCCCGGTGACCGACAGTTCCGCCGCCCACCAGTTCCAGGTCGACCTCCGGGGTGTCATCGACCTCCTCAGTCGCCACATCTACTCGAGCCCCCGCGTGTTCCTGCGCGAACTCCTCCAGAACGCCGTCGACGCGATCGCCGCTCGACGTGCGCTCGACGGCGGGGGCGGCCGCATCCGGATCACGCCCGTGAGCGCCGCGTCGGACGAGTTCGTCCTGCGCGACGACGGCATCGGGCTCACCGAGGCCGAGGTCGCGGATCTGCTCGCGACGGTGGGACGCAGCTCGAAGCGCGACATCTTCGATCTGCCGCGCGGCGACTTCCTCGGCCAGTTCGGCATCGGGATGCTGTCGTGCTTCATGGTGTGCGACACGATCGTCATCCGTTCGCGCAGCGCCGCGGGGGACGGCGCCGTGGAATGGACCGGCCACGCCGACGGCACCTTCACGGTGTCGCCGTACGCGGGCGACCTCCCCGTCGGGACGAGCGTGCACCTGACCCCGCGCGCCGACACGCGGTCGCTGCTCGAAACGAGCACCGTCCTCGACCTCGCCGAGACGTTCGGGCGCTACCTGCCCCACACCGTCGTGGTCGACCTCCCCGGCGGCGGCGAGACGACCGTCACCGAGCCGGCGGCCAGGCGCAGGCGCTCGTGCAGCAGGGCCGGCACCTCGGCAACTTCGGGGAGTTCGACGACGCCGTGCTCGCGTTCGACACCGCGATCGGCCTCATCCGGGACCGCGAGGACCAGGTCGGCGTGCTCACCGAGGCGCTGCACCTGCTCGCGCAGGCCAAGATGCAGCGCGGCGACGAGGACGCCTCCGACGTGATCGACCAGGCGCTGGCGCTCGGCCGGGCCAACGAGGCGCACTGGTACGTCGCCGACGTGCTCGACACGCGCGCGCGCCTGCTGGCCGGCCGTTCGTTCAGCCGATGCGGATGAGCTTCTTGTTGACGAACTCGTCGGCCGCCAGGAGCCCCAGCTCGCGGCCGGTGCCGCTGCGCTTGATGCCGCCGAAGGGCAGGCCCGGCTCGTCGGCGAGCACGAGGTTGACGTAGACCATGCCCGCCTCGATCCTGTCGGCGACCCGCTTCGCCTGTTCGGGGTCGGTCGTGTACACGTACGATCCGAGGCCGAACGGGGTGTCGTTGGCGAGGCGGACCGCCTCGTCCTCGTTCGCGACGCGGTAGACGACGCCCGCCGGACCGAACAGCTCCTCGCGGTAAACGTCCATCTCGGGGGTGACGCCCGTGAGGACGGTCGGGGTGAAGAAGGCACCGTCGCGGGTGCCGCCGGTGACGATCGTGGCGCCCTGGGCCGCAGCATCCCGGATCTGCTTCTCGAGACGCTCGGCGGCCGCGACCGACGAGAGCGGGCCGAGGACCGTGTCCGAGCTCCACGGGTCGCCGACGCTCGCCGCGGCCATCTTGGCGGTGAACGCCTCGAGGAACGCGTCGTAGAGCCCGTCGACGACGATGAACCGCTTCGCGCCGTTGCAGGACTGCCCGGTGTTGTCGAGGCGCGCGTCGACCGCCGCCTGCGCGACCGCGTCGATGTCATCGGCCGACAGCACGATGAACGGGTCGGACCCGCCGAGCTCGAGGGCGACCTTCTTGAGGTTGCGCCCGGCGACCTCGGCGACCGCCGCGCCGGCACGCTCGGAACCCGTCACCGAGGCGCCCTGCACCCGCGGGTCGGCGATGACGTCGGCGGCCTGCTCGTTCGTCAGGTAGACGTTCGTGTACGCGCCCTCGGGGAAGCCCGCGTCGCGGTAGATCGCCTCGATCGCCGCCGCGGACTCGGGGCACTGCGGCGCGTGCTTGAGGAGGATCGTGTTGCCGACCGCCAGGTTCGGGGCCGCGAAACGGGCCACCTGGTAGTAGGGGAAGTTCCACGGCATGACGCCCAGCAGCACGCCCAGGGGCGCCTTGCGGATGACGGCGGTGCCGTCGCCGTCGATCGGGACGGGCGCGTCCGCGGTGATCTCCTCGATGTGGTCGGCGTAGTACTCGGTGATGTCGGCGGCGAAGTCGACCTCGCCGAGCGCGCCGTCGATCTGCTTGCCCATCTCGCGGACGATGATCTTCGCGAGCTCGTCGCGGCGCTCGCGGTGCAGCTGCGCGGCGCGGCGCAGCAGGTCGGCCCGCTCAGCGGGCGTGGAGGTGCGCCCCCACCCGCGGGCGGCCTCGTCGGCGGTGGCCAGGGCGCGCTCCACCTCGTCGGCGGTGGCGGTCGGGTAGGTGGCGTGGGTCTCCCCCGTGGCGGGGTCGATGACGGCGTAGTCGCTCATGATGCTCCTCTTCGTCCCGCTCAGGCGGGGATCAGGGTGTACTTCACGTTCAGGTATTCGTGGATGCCTTCCAGGCCGCCTTCGCGCCCCATGCCCGACTGCTTGACCCCGCCGAACGGGGCGGCGGCGTTGGACACGACGCCGACGTTCAGGCCCATCATGCCCGTCTCGAGACGGTCGATCATGCGGTGGCCGCGGGCGAGGTCCTGTGTGAAGACGTAGGACACGAGCCCGTACTCGGTGTCGTTGGCCAGGCGCACGGCCTCGTCCTCGTCGGAGAAGGTGGAGATCGCCAGCACCGGCCCGAAGATCTCCTCGCGGAGGATCGCGCTGCCGGGGACGACACCCTCGACGACCGTCGGCTCGTAGAAGGTGCCGGGACCTTCGAGGGCGTTGCCGCCGGCCAGGATGCGGGCGCCCCGTTCGACGGCGTCGCCGACGAGCTCCTGCGCCTTCGCGACCGCGCGGTCGTCGATGAGCGGACCGATCTGCACGCCGTCCTCGGTGCCGCGTCCCACGTTCATGGCGCGCACGCGGTCGGCGACGCGCTGCGAGAACTCGGCCGCGACCGACTCGTGCACGATGAAGCGGTTGGCCGCCGTGCAGGCCTGTCCGACGTTGCGGAACTTGGCGAGCATCGCGCCGTCGACGGCCTTGTCGAGGTCGGCGTCCTCGAAGACGACGAACGGCGCGTTGCCGCCCAGCTCCATCGAGACGCGCAGGACGCCCTCGGCCGCCTGGGCGATGAGCTTCTGACCGACGGGCGTGGACCCCGTGAAGGAGAGCTTCCGCAGCCGCGGGTCGGAGATGATCGGCCCCGACACCGCGCTCGACGACGAGGTCGTGATCACGTTGACGACGCCCTCGGGGACGCCGGCCTCGGCGAGCAGCTGCGCGAAGAACAGGGTCGTCAGCGGCGTCAGCTCGGCGGGCTTCACGACCACGGTGCAGCCCGCGGCGAGCGCGGGGGCGATCTTGCGAGTCGCCATCGCGAGCGGGAAGTTCCACGGCGTGATGAAGAAGGACGGACCCACGGGGCGCTGCGAGACGACCATGCGCCCCGTGCCCTCGGGATTCATGCCGTAGCGGCCCGAGATGCGCACGGCCTCCTCGCTGAACCAGCGCAGGAACTCGCCCCCGTAGGCCACCTCTCCCCGGGACTCGGCGAGGGGCTTGCCCATCTCGAGGGTCATGAGAAGGGCGAGGTCCTCCTTGCGGGCCTGCACGAGGTCGAACGCGCGGCGGAGGATGTCGCTCCGCTCCCTGGGCGCGGTCGCCGCCCACGCCTCCTGCGCTGCGACGGCCGCGTCGAGGGCCCGGATACCGTCGCCCGGCGAGGCGTCGGCGATCCGCCGGATCACGTCTCCCGTCGACGGGTCGAACACGTCGAGGGTCTTTCCCTCCTCGGCATCCACCCACCGGCCTCCGATGAAGAGCTGGTTCGGGATCTGGGCGAGGAAGTCGGACTCGCGGGAGGTCATCGGTTGTTCTCGCTTTCTGCGCGCAGCTTCCGCGCACTGGGGGGTGCGTCCATCGCGAGCGTCTGCCCGCGGAAGAACGCCGGACGGCGGACGGACTGCCAGATCATGGTGACGATCCCGACGACGATGATCAGCATCCCGAGGATGAACACGAGGCCGACGCCGAACACCTCGGAGCCGGACCCGTAGGCCGGGTCCATCGAGTCGACGAGGGTCGTGACGAAGATGACGGCGAGGATCACCCCGCCGACGAGCGGCGAGAGGAATGTGAACAGGAACGACCGGACGGAATCGAACCACTGCTTGCGGAAGTACCAGACGCACGCGAAGGCGGTGAGCCCGTAGTAGAAGCAGATCATCATCCCGAGCGACAGGATCGTGTCGGTGAGGACGTTCTCGCTGAGCAGCCGCATGACCGCGTAGAACACCGCGGCGACGACGGAGGACACGATCGTCGCGAAGCCGGGCGTGAAGAACCGCGGGCTGACGGCGGCGAACCGACGCGGCAACGCGCCGTAGTGCCCCATCGCCAGCAGCGTCCGGGCCGGTCCCACCGCGGTGGACTGGAGGGATGCCGCCGAGCTCGAGAGCACGGCCAGCGAGACGAGGAACGCCAACGGTCCGAGCACGGGGCCCGAGAGCGCGAAGAAGACGTTCGCCGAGATGTCCTCGTTGCCGAGCCCGAGTTCCCCGGTCCCGACGCCGGCGAACATCATCAGACTGACGGACAGGGCGAGGTAGAGCGCCATCACGACCACGACGGTCACCATCGCGGCGCGTCCGGGCGTGCGGTCGGGGTCCTTCGTCTCCTCGTTCATCGTCAGGACGACGTCCCAGCCCCAGAAGATGAAGATCGACAGCGAGATGCCCGCGGCGAAGGCGCTGAAGCTCGACACCTCGAACGGGTTGACCCACGACCAGTCGAAGGCGAGGTGGTCGATGCCGTCCCCGCTGAAGCTCTTCACGAAGGCGGCGACCGCGAAGAGGACGAGCACGATGACCTGGAAACCAACGAGGACGTACTGGAACTTCTGCGTGGTCTGCATGTCGCGGTAGGACACGAGCGTCGCGCCCAGGAGGAACAGGAGACACACCCCGACGTTGATGAACGGGTTGAAGGCGAGCTCGGCGATGCCCTCGTTGCCGCTGATCTGCGCGATCAGCAGGAAGAGGAACTCGACGGCGATGCCGGCGAGGTTCGACAGCACGATGACGGTCGCCGCGATCAGGCCCCAGCCCGTCATCCATCCGATCCACGGGCCGAAGGCGCGGACGCCCCACGTGAAGCTCGTTCCGGAGTCGGGCATGACCCGGTTCAGCTCGCGGTAGCCCAGAGCGACGAGCAGCATCGGGATGAACCCGACGAGGATCACGGCGGGCACCTGCACGCCCACCGCCGAGACTGTCGGCCCCAGGGAGGCGGTGAGCGTGTAGGCGGGGGCGATCGTCGAGACACCGATCACGACGGCGCCGACCAGGCCCACCGTTCCGGCGCTGAGGCCCTTGGCGGAGATCGCGGCGTCTTTCGCGCCGGGGATCTTCTCTGCGGCGTGCTGGCGCATCGTCGAGCTCCTTCGGATCAGCGGGACTGTTCGGGGGTGCGGGTGCGAGGCACGACGACCATCGGCACCGGGATCTCGCTCAGCAGCTTCGCCGCGACCGATCCCAGGAAGAGGCGCCGCGGCTGCGCGAGGCGGCTCGAGCCGACGAGGATCATCTCGCCCGGCAGCCAGTCGAGGTGGGCCACGGCATCCTCGATGCTGTCGCCCTTCGCGGTCACGATGTCGGCGCGGACCCCCTCGGGGATGGCCGTCAGGACGTCGTCGAGGACCTTCTCGGCGTGGGCGGCCCCGGCGAGGCGGATGACCCCCGTGTCGACCGAGGCGGGCAGGTCGACCGTCACGAGCGAGACGAGGCGCAGCGACGCCCCCGTCGCCGACGCGAGCGCGACGGCCTCCTCGAGGAGGACGTCGGCACCGGCACGCGTGCCGACCGCGACGGTCAGGCGCGGAACACCGGCATCCGTCACCCGCTTGCGCGCACCGCGCGGCACGAGCACAACCGGAACGTCGGAGGAGTGGAGCAGCTGGCTCGTCGTGGAGCCCAGCCGGTGACGGCCCCGCGAGCCGCCGTCGGCGGCGCCCACCACGAGGTGCGAGGCGCCGAACTCGTCGGCGGCCTCGACGAGACCCTCGGCGAACGACTCGGCGTAGCGGGCGTGCTCGCGGTGGACCACGCCGTTCGGCACATCCGCGGCCGCCTCGGCGAGCCAGGACTCGGCCTGGCCGAGCAGGTAGCGGTCGTACGACGCGTCGGGAGGGGTGATGACGCTGCGCCCCTCCCCCGGCAGGACCAGGACGATGTCGAGCTCGGCACCGGATGCCGCGGCGAGCCCGCCCGCGACGGCCACCGCGTCGCGGCCTGCCTTCGTCGCGGTGTACCCGACGACGATCCGGCCGCTCATGCCCGGCCGTCCGCGAGGACGTTCCGGGCGGCCAGGCGACCCATGCGGATCGCGCCGTCGACGTGCTGGTAGCCGGCGCCCGCGATGTCGCTGCAGGCGAAGTGGATGGGCCCGACGGGCGTGCGCACATCCGCGCCGTAGCGGTGCAGGCCGCCCATGTCGAAGCTCGCCGCGTAGGCGCCGCGGGTCCACTCCTCGGTGCCCCAGTCGCTCTCGTAGTAGACGACCGGGTCCTTCGCCTCGGGGCCGTAGTAGTGCGACAGCGACTCGAGGATGCGTTCCTTGCGCTCCTCGGCGGTGAGGCGGAACATGTCGTCGGCGTTGCGGTCCGACACGAAGCCGACGAGCGTGCCGCGCGGGTCCTCGTGGTTCGTGTTGTCGTAGGCCTCGTGGCAGATCTCGTAGGGGCTGAAGGCGGTGCCCGACAGGCCCTTCTCGCGCCAGAACGGCGTCTCGTAGACGGCGTGCACCTTGATGACGAACCCCATCGACAGGTGCTGGTGCATCTGATGCTGCAGACGCGGCATCGGCGGCTCGAACGAGATCCGGTGGTACAGCACCGGCGCGAGGGCGAGGATCGCGCTGCGCGCGCGGACGGTGAGGCCCTCGGCGTGCGCCGTGACCCCGGCATCCGACCATTCCAGGGTGCGCACCGGACGGTTCAGGAAGACGTCGTCGCCGAGGCGCTCCGCCAGGAGCACCGGCACCTGCTGCAGGCCGCCCACGACGCGCTTGTCGAGGATGAAGTCCGCGTCGACGAGGTGCGAGTAGCTGCCGGCGCTCGCGGCCATGAGCAGGGACTGCAGCAGCGAGAAGGCGTGCGTCGGCTTCGTGAGCATCGCCGACCCGGTCGCGAAGGCGAGGTTGCGGACCGCCTCGTCGTCGTCGGTCTGCTGGCGGAGCCACGCGTCCCACGTGATCGTGTCCCACTCGGCGGCCTTCGGGTGCGCGTAGGGACGGTCGGGGTCGATCTCGGCGACCATCGCGTCCAGCCGGCGGGTGATCTCGTCGATCGTCCGCTCGGTCTCGGGGCTCACGGGGAACATCTCGCCCGTGAAACGCGACACGGTGCCGTCGGGCCCGACGTAGACGCTGTCGCCATCGCGGTAGCGGCTGAAGGTCTCGAGACCCAGTTCGGCGACCGTCTCGATGAGGGCGTCCTGGTCGGGCGAGACCCACTGGCCGCCGAGCTCGAGCATCGCGCCGTCGACGACGTCGGTCCACAGGCGACCGCCGACGCGCTCGCGCGCCTCGAGGACGGCGACCGACAGACCGGCCTTGCGCAGCTCGTTCGCGGCGGTGAGACCGGCGGCACCGGCTCCCACGATCACGACGTCACGGGTGATCTCGGTCATTCACGACTCCTTCGTCAGAGAGTTGGTCGTCGGCGCGTGGTCGGGCCGGCGACGGAGGTTGCGCCGCACGAGCGGCCAGAACACGAGCAGCACGGCGGTCGCGATGAGGCTCGTCCACACCTGCGCGCGCCCGGACTCGGACGTCAGCATGATGGCGACGACGGCGGTGATCGCGGCGATCAGCAGGATGTTGAGCCACGGGTGCAGCCATACCTTGAGCTTCAACGCGGCGACCTCGTCGGGCGTCATCTTCTGCCGCAGCCGCATCTGCGTGAGCGCGATGAAGACGTAGACGAAGAGGGCGACGAGGCCCGCCGAGTTCATGATGAAGTCGAAGATCCCCGAGCTGGGGGCGACGAAGTTCACGAGCGTCGCGATGAGCCCGCCGATCGTCGAGGCGAGCAGGGCGAACACCGGCACCCCGGTGCGGGAGCGGCGGGCGACGACCTTCGGGGCGAACCCCTTGTCGGCGAGCGCGGCGAACATGCGCGAGGCCGAGTACAGCCCGGAGTTCAGCACCGAGATGACGGCCGTGAAGATGACGAGCTGCATGATCACGTCGGCGAACGGGATGCCGAAGCGCGACAGCGCGATCGTGAAGGGCGCGTTGGCGACGTCGGTCGGCACGGGCAGTTCGTCCCAGGGGACGACGGTGACGATGACGAGGACCGACCCCACGAAGAACAGCAGGATGCGCCAGATGATCGTGCTCGTCGCCTGCCGGATGCCCTTGGCGGGGTCGACGGACTCGGCCGAGGCCATGACGGCGATCTCGGTGCCGAAGTAGGAGAAGATCACGAGCGCGACGCCGGTGAAGGCGACGCCGATGCCGTTAGGAGCGAACCCGCCGTGCTCCCACAGGTTCGGGACGGCGAAGGTCGCATTCGGCCAGAGTCCGAGGGCGAAGAGGATGCCGGCGCCCAAAAACACGACGATGGCGAGCACCTTGATGCTCGCGAGCCAGAACTCGACCTCGCCGAAGGTGCGAACCGAGATGACGTTGGTGCCGACGAAGATCGCGATGAGGATGAGCGACCAGGCCCAGGACGGCAGCGCCGGGAGCCACGTGTGGAGCGTCTCGCCGCCGAGCACCGCCTCGTAGGCGAGGACTCCGACCCAGAAGTACCAGTACAGCCAGCCCACGAGGTACGCCGCCCAGTCGCCGAGACCGACGCGGGCGTACTCCATGAACGAGCCGATCGCGGGACGGGATGCCGCCATCTCGCCCAGCATGCGCATGGCGAAGAAGACGAGCAGACCGCCGATCAGGTACGAGACGATCGCGGCGGGTCCGACCTCGCGGATGACGTTGCCGGACCCGACGAACAGGCTCGCCCCGATGATCCCGCCGAGGGTGATCATCGTCACGTGCCGCGAGCGCAGCTTGCTGGAACGCGCCTGCGTCACCGCGCCGAGCCCCGCCGACGTCTCGGGAGAGACCGGCTGCGACCAGTTGTCGGACCCCGCCATACTCAGACCGTCTTCAGCGCCTGCGCGAGGACGTCGAGGCCCTCGGTCAGCAGGTCGTCGCTGATCGACAGCGGGGGCAGGAAGCGGATCACGTTGCCGTAGGTGCCGCACGTGAGCACGATGACGCCTTCGGCGATACAGGCCTTCGCGACCGCGGACGTGAGCGCACCGTCCGGCGCTCCGGTCGTCGGGTCGACGAACTCGATCGCGATCATGGCGCCGAGCCCACGCACCTCGGCGATGCGGGGGTCGGATGCCGCCATCGCGCCGAGCCGAGCCGTCAGCAGCGCCTCGATCCGCTGCGCGCGCTCGATGAGACCGTCGTTCTCGAACGCGTCCATCGCGGCGAGCGCGGCCGCGCATGCGACGGGGTTGCCGCCGTACGTGCCGCCGAGGCCGCCGGTGTGCGTCGCGTCCATGATGTCGGCGCGTCCCGTGACCGCGGCCAAGGGCATTCCCCCAGCGATGCCCTTGGCCGTGGTGATCAGGTCCGGAACGATGCCGAAGTGCTCGCTCGCGAACATGGCGCCGGTGCGGGCGAAGCCCGACTGCACCTCGTCGGCGATGAAGACGACGCCGTTGTCCCGGCACCAGTCGACGACGGCCGGC
Source organism: Microbacterium sp. NPDC079356 (assembly GCF_049545465.1). Taxonomy (NCBI): domain Bacteria; kingdom Bacillati; phylum Actinomycetota; class Actinomycetes; order Micrococcales; family Microbacteriaceae; genus Microbacterium; species Microbacterium sp. NPDC079356. The sequence continues at coordinate 146,732 of NZ_JBMWDN010000002.1, forward strand.
AGGAAGCCGTCGGCCGGGACGACGAAGCCGCCCTCGCCCTGGATGGGCTCGATGATGACGGCGGCGAGGTTGTCGGCACCGACCTGCTTCTCGATCATCGAGATCGCGCGGGCCGCGGCATCCGCCCCCGACAGTCCGTCGCGGAGCGGGTACGAACCGGGCACGCGGTAGATCTCGGAGGCGAACGGGCCGAAGCCGCTCTTGTAGGGCATGGACTTGGCGGTGAGCGCCATCGTGAGGTTGGTGCGGCCGTGGTAGGCGTGGTCGAAGGCGACGACGGCCTGCTTGCCGGTGAACTTGCGGGCGATCTTGACGGCGTTCTCGACCGCCTCGGCGCCGGAGTTGAACAGGGCGCTCTTCTTCGCGTGGTCGCCGGGGGTGAGCCGGTTGAGGTTCTCGGCCACCTCCACGTAGGACTCGTACGGCGAGATCATGAAGCAGGTGTGCGTCAGCTGCGCGGCCTGGGCGGCGATCGCCTCGACGACCTTCGGGTGCGCGACACCCACCGTCGTGACGGCGATGCCCGAGCCGAGGTCGATGAGCGAGTTGCCGTCGGCGTCGACCACGACGCCACCGCCGGCGGCGACGGCCGCGATAGGGACGGTGTGCCCGACGCCCGCGGCGACGGCCTCGGCCTTGCGCGAAAGGAGCTCCTGCGAGCGGGGCCCGGGGATGGCGGTCTCGAGGCGGCGCTCCTGCGGGAGGGACGGTCCGCCGAGGGGCGTGGTGACGGCTGCGGTCGAGGTGCTCATGCGGCGAGCGTAGAGGGGCGCGGGCGAGCGGTCACTCGCCGTTGCGTCTATCCTCAACGCAGAGGTGTACATCGTGTACACGCCGGAGGAAGCGACATGGTCACGCGCGAGGCCGAGCCGACCCTGCGGGCGCTGCTCTCTCGCCGCGAGCTGGCCCTCCGCCTCGCCGCTGACGAGTCGAACTTCCGGCCGGGGGCGCTCGACCGACCGACCCGGTGGGTGCACAGCTCCGACCTCGACGATCCGACCCCGTTCCTCGCCGAGGACCTCGTCCTCCTGACGACCGGCACCCAGTTCCCGACCGACGGCGACTACCCCTTCGACGCGTACGTCCGGCGGCTCGTGGACCGCGGCGTGGCGGCGCTCGGTTTCGGCACGGAGGTGGTGCGCGACGGCATCCCGCCCGACCTCGCGGCGGCGTGCCGGGCCGCCGGGCTCCCCCTGTTCGAGGTCCCCTACAGCACACCCTTCATCGCCGTCGCCCGCGCCAACGCCGAAGCCGTCGCCGCGCAGGCCTACGCACGGCGCACGTGGGCGCTGTCGGCGCAGCGCGCCCTCGCCCTCGCGGCGCTCCGCCCCGACGGGCTCGACGCGACGATCGCCGAGCTCGCCAAGCAGCTCGACACGTGGGTCGGGATGTACGACGCCGCCGGCGAGCTCGTCCGAGAACACCCCGCCGGCGCGCTCTCGCCCACGGCGGCGGACACCCTGCGCGCCGAGGTCGGCGCGGTGCTGCGGCGCGGTGCGCGCGCCGGCTCGTCGCTGCACTCGGACGCCGCCGCCTTCACGCTGCAGACCCTCGGGCGCGGCGGCGAGCTGCGCGGCGTCCTCGCGATCGCCGCCGGCGAGCTCGACCGCGCCGGGCGCGACGTCGTCACCGCGGTGATCGCGATGGCGGGGCTCGCCCTCGAGCAGCACCAGCGACTGTCGCGGGCGCGCAAGGCGCTGCGCTCGGGGATGGTGCGCTCGCTCCTCACCGGGGATCCGGCCCTCGCCCGGCAGATCTCAAGGGACGTCTGGGGCCCCCTGCCGCCCGCGCCGGTCGTCGTGGCGGTGACGGATGCCGCCGGTCGCCGCGCGGACGCACTGCTCGACCTGCTGGAGCTGCGCGCCGAGGAGCGCCACGGCGGGCTGTTCTTCGGGAGCGTCGACGTCGACGTCGTGATCGTGGTCCCGGCATCCGCGTCACCGGTCCTCGACGAGTTCGCCGAACGCTTCGACGCGCGGCTGGGGGTGTCGGATCCGACGCCCTACGCCGGCTTCGCGAAGGCGCTGGACCAGGCCCGCGTGGCGCGCGGACGCGCCGGGGGCGCGGGCGTGATGGGATTCGCGGAGGTGCAGGCCGGCGGCATCCTGTCGGCGCTGTCGGCGGGGACCGCGCCGACGGTGGCCGCCGCATTCCTCGAGCCGCTGCGCCGGCACGACCGCGAGCAGGGCGGCCGGCTCGAACAGACCCTGCGCGCGTGGGTGGCCGCCGACGGGTCGAACGACGGCGCCGCATCCGCGCTCGGTGTGCACCGCCACACCGTGCGCACGCGCCTCGCCGCCGCGGAACGCGTGCTCGGCGTGGACCTCTCGTCGTTCGCCGGGCGCGCCGAGCTGTGGGCGGCGCTGCAGCTCGGGGGGTAAGGCCGGGGGCGTGCCGTGCCGCACCGTGCCGTGCCGAACGGCGGAGATTCCCGCGACACGCCGGGCACAGGGGCGGCCCGAACGGCGTGTCGCGGCGGATCTCCGCTGTTCGGTCAAGGACCCCTCCACCGGCGCGGCACCGCGCCCGGGGTCCACGGATCCCCGGGCCGGGCAGGCAGCTGCGGCGGGGTCCGCGAGAGGGTGCCGTCGTGTGCGACGACGGTGCGGGGCTGATGACGACAGCGGACCTCCGGCGATCGGGGCTGCGCCGCTCCGCGATCGCAGCCGCGGCGCGGTCCGGATCGATCGCCCGGGTGCCCCGCGGGACGTATGCCGCCCGCGGAACGTGCAGGGCCGTGAGGGACGCCGCCGCGCACGGCGGTGTCCTCGGCTGCGTCAGCGCGGCGCGCCATCTGGGCTTGTGGACCCTCGCCCCCACGACGGAAACGCATGTCTGGCTGCGCGCCGACCGCCACCGCCTTCCCCATGACGGATGCCGGTGCGTCGACCACTGGGATGCGGCGCCGTCGCGCGGGCGGCTCGCCGCGGCATCCGTTCCCCGCATCCTCCGGCAGATCTGGCTCTGCCGCGGTGTCGAGGAGTTCTTCGTGGCGGTCGAGTCGGCGCTGCATCTCGGGATGCTGACGCCCGAGGGCCGCGCGTGGCTGCAGCGCACCTGCGGGGACGATGCCCGCGAGGCGCTGGATGTGGCCGGCGAGGACTCGGAGAGCGGTCCCGAGTCGCTTCTGCGCTGGCGACTGCGGGACGTCGGGGTCTCCCTGCGCGCCCAGGTCGACGTCACGGGGGTCGGTCGGGTCGATTTCCTGCTCGGCGATCGCGTGATCATCGAGGCCGACGGGGCGGAGCACCACGCCTCGGGGAGCGCTCGGCACCCCGATCTGCTGCGCGACGCGAATGCCGCCGCCTGGGGGTACGTCACGCTCCGGTTCGAGGACGCGACGATCGTGCACGACGGAGACACGGTGCGCGCCGCCATCGACGGGCTGGTGGCCGCCGGCATCCACCGCGACCGCCCCTGACGCGAGCCGGCGGCGGCCTCACTCCGGCGCGTGCGCCTCGAGGAACTCGTACAGATCGGTCGTGTCGACGCCGGGGAAGGCCCCGGTGGGGAGGGTCGCGAGCAGGGTGCGCGGCGTCCGGACGTTCGGCCAGGCCTGGTCGCGCCACGTGCGTTCGAGTTCGGTGGGGGGACGGCGGCAGCAGACCTCGACGCCGTGGCGCGACACCCCGCGGTTCGGGGTCTCGCGGCCGATGAACCACTTCGTGTCGTCGAAGCGCACGCCGACGCTCACCGAGTGGGCGCCGTCGCTCGAGGGTTCCACCCGCGCGGTGCACCAGTACGTGCCGTTGCCGGTGTCGGTGTACTGGTAGTACGGGTTGAACTTGTCGGGGATGTCGAAGACGACGCGGCTCGTCCACCGCCGGCAGCACAGCTGCCCCTCGATCGAGCCGAACCGGTCGGCGGGGAAGTTCACGTCGTCGTTCTCGTACGCCTTCGTGATCGTCCCCGACTCGTGCACCTTCAGAAAGTGCACCGGGATGCCGAGATGCCGCGTCGCGAGGTTGGTGAAGCGGTGCGCGGCGGTCTCATACGAGACGGAGTATGCATCGCGGAGGTCCTCGATGGAGATCGCCCGGCGCGACTTGGCGTCCTGCAGGAACGCCGCGGCGTGCGACTCGGGCACCATGAGCGCCCCGACCAGGTAGTTCGTTTCGACCCGCTGCCGCAGGAATTCCGCGTACGACCGCGGCTCGGCGTGCCCGAGGATCCGACCGGCGAGCGCCTGCAGCACGGGCGTGCGCGAATCCCCGCGCCCCGGGATGCTGCTCGAGAGGTAGAGCCGGCCGGTGCGGTTGTCGGCGACCGATCGGGTCGATGCTGGCAGGTCCGACACGTAGTGCAGCGAGTAGCCGAGGTGCGCGGCGATCTCGGACGCGGTGCGCTGGGTGAGCGGCCCGCCGGGGTGGTCGACGGCGGCGAGGATGCGCTCGGCGTGCGCTTCGAGGTCGCCGAAGTAGTTGTCCTGCCGGCGCATCAGATGCCGCAGTTCGACGTTCGCGCGCCGAGCCTCTTCGGGGGTCGCCGAGCGCTCGTCGTTCAGCCGCTCGATCTCGCCGTGCAGGGCGAGCAGCGTCTCGAGCACGCCGTCGGGCACCGACTTGCCGATGCGGAACGGCGGGATGCCGAGGGCCTGGAACGTCGGCCCCTTCATGGCGCGCTCGAGGGAGATCTCGAGGATCGCGCGCTCGTCGAGCGGTTCGGCGGCGAGGAGCGCGTCGATCGTCGTGCCGAGCGCGCGGGCGATCGCCTGCAGCAGCGAGAGTTTCGGCTCGCGCTTGCCCGTCTCGATCATCGAGAGCTGGCTCGGTGCCCGCGAGACGGCGGCGGCGAGCTCGTCGAGCGTCATGCCGCGAGCGGTGCGCACCTGGCGGATCCGGCGGCCGATGCTGAGCGCGTCGGGCGCCGTCGAGAGAGGGTCGGATGCCGCATCCGCCCGATCTTCATCGATCGTCATGTCCGGGAGTGTGTCACGAGAGCAGAAGAACGCGCAATCTTCACCTCGAAAACCTTGACCGGGGGCCCGCTTCTTCTCGCACAGTGGTGTCACGACCCGCCTCGACCCCTCAGGAGGATGCCATGACCTTCCCCACCACCCCCTCGGCCCAGCCGATGCGCGCCGGCGACCAGACCCAGACCGCGGCCGAACTGCAGGCCGAGTGGGATGCCGACCCGCGCTGGGACGGCATCGAACGCACGTACTCCGCCGAGGACGTCATCCGCCTGCGCGGCTCCGTCCGAGAAGAGGCGACTCTCGCCCGGCGCGGCGCCGAGAACCTCTGGAACCTGCTGCACACCGAGGACTACATCAACGCGCTCGGCGCCTACACGGGCGGCCAGGCCGTGCAGCAGGTGCGCGCCGGCCTCAGGGCGATCTACCTCTCGGGGTGGCAGGTCGCCGCCGACGGCAATCTGGCAGGGCACACCTACCCCGACCAGAGCCTCTACCCCGCCAACTCGGTGCCCTCGGTGGTCCGACGGATCAACAACGCACTCGCGCGGCAGGACCAGATCGAGCACGCCGAGGGCGGCGCGACGCGCGACTGGCTCGCCCCGATCGTCGCCGACGCCGAAGCCGGTTTCGGCGGACCCCTCAACGCCTACGAGCTGGCGCTGTCGATGATCCAGGCGGGGGCCGCCGGCATCCACTGGGAGGACCAACTGGCGAGTGAGAAGAAGTGCGGCCACCTCGGCGGCAAGGTGCTCGTGCCGACGCAGCAGCACATCCGCACTCTGAACGCGGCACGCCTCGCCGCGGACGTCGCGGGCGTGCCGACCGTCATCATCGCTCGCACCGACGCCCTCGCCGCCGACCTGCTCACGAGCGACGTCGACCCGCGCGACCAGGAGTTCACGACCGGCGAGCGCACGAGCGAGGGGTTCTACCGGGTGCGGCCGGGGCTCGAGGCTGTCATCAGCCGCGGTCTCGCCTTCGCGCCGTACGCGGACCTGCTGTGGGTCGAGACCGGCGAGCCCGACATCGAGCTGGCCCGCGCCTTCGCCGAGGCGATCCACGAGCGCTTCCCGGGCAAGCTGCTCGCCTACAACTGCTCGCCGAGCTTCAACTGGAAGCGCCACCTCGACGATGCGCAGATCGCGACCTTCCAGCGCGACCTCGGCGAGCTGGGCTACGCGTTCCAGTTCATCACCCTCGCGGGCTTCCACGCCCTCAACCACTCGATGTTCGATCTCGCGAAGGGCTACGCCGAGAGCGGCATGACCGCCTACGTGGCCCTGCAGGAGGCGGAGTTCGCCGCCGAGAAGGACGGCTACACCGCCACCAAGCACCAGCGGGAAGCCGGAACCGGCTACTTCGACCTCGTGTCCACGGCGCTCAACCCCGACAGCGCCACCCTCGCCCTGGTCGGATCGACCGAGACGGCGCAGTTCCACTGACATGACCGGATGCCCCGGCATCCCCTTCCTCAGGAGTACGACATGACCCTCATCGACACCCCTCCCCCGACGACCACGACCACGACCACGACCACGACCACGACGCTCACGATCCGCGGACCGCTCCGCGAGCGCTACGACGAGATCCTCACCCCCGCAGCCCTCGACTTCGTCGCGCAGCTGCACGAGCGCTTCGGCGGGCGACGCCACGACCGCCTCGCCGACCGGATGCGGCGGCGCTTCGAGATCGGCAACGGTCAGGACCCGACGTTCCGCTCCGACACGGCACACATCCGCGAGGACCCGGACTGGCGGGTGGCCGGCGCCGGCCCAGGCCTCGAGGACCGCCGCGTCGAGATCACCGGCCCCACCGACCCGAAGATGACGATCAACGCGCTGAACTCCGGTGCGCGGGTCTGGCTCGCCGACCAGGAGGACGCCACGAGCCCGACCTGGCGCAACGTCATCGAGGGGCAGCTGTCGCTGCGCGACGCGATCCGCGGCGAGCTGCGGTACACGAGCCCCGAGGGCAAGGTCTACGAGGTCACCGCCGAGCGGACGCCGACGATCGTGATGCGCCCGCGCGGCTGGCATCTGATGGAGAAGCACCTCGACGTCACCGACCGGCACGGGCGGACCCTCGCGGCATCCGGTTCGCTCGTCGACTTCGGTCTCTACTTCTTCCACAACGCCGAGCGCCTGATCGCCGACGGTCGCGGCCCCTACTTCTACCTGCCGAAGATCGAGTCGGCCGAGGAGGCGAAGCTGTGGGACGACGTCTTCACCTTCAGCGAGCGGTTCCTCGGGATCCCGCACGGGACGATCCGGGCGACGGTGCTGATCGAGACGCTGCCGGCGGCGTTCGAGATGGAGGAGATCCTGTTCGAACTGCGCGACCACGCCGCAGGCCTGAACGCCGGGCGGTGGGACTACATCTTCTCGATGATCAAGAACTACCGGGGGCGCGGCGCGCGCTTCGTCCTGCCCGACCGCAGCCAGGTGACGATGACGGTCCCCTTCATGCGCGCCTACACCGAGCTGCTCGTGCAGACCTGCCACAAGCGGGGCGCGTTCGCGATCGGCGGCATGAGCGCCTTCATCCCGAACCGCCGCGACGAGGGCGCGACGCGCACCGCGTTCGAGAAGGTGGCCGCCGACAAGCGGCGCGAGGCGGGCGACGGCTTCGACGGCACGTGGGTCGCGCACCCCGACCTGATCCCGGTGGCGCAGGCCGAGTTCGACGCCGTGCTCGGCGAGCGGCCGAACCAGGTCGACCGGCTCCGCGAGGACGTCGCCGTGACCCCCGCGCAGCTCATCGACTGCCACATCGGGCTGCCCATCACGGCGGAGGGCGTCCACGGCAACGTGTCGGTCGGCATCCGCTACATCGAGGCGTGGTTGCGGGGCATCGGCGCCGTCGCGATCGACGGACTGATGGAAGACGCCGCGACCGCCGAGATCAGCCGGTCGCAGATCTGGCAGTGGATCCATCAGGACCGCACGACCGAGGACGGCACCCGCATCACCCGCGAGTACGTCGAGGGCCTCATCGCGCAGGTGCTGGACGAGGTCCCCCGCCACGACCGGGACCGGTTCGACGACGCGGCGGAGGTGTTCCGCGAGGTCGCCCTCGGAGCCGACTTCCCGACATTCCTCACGCTCGGCGCGTACGCGCGCTTCCTCGTGGAGGACTGAGCCCCCGGCATCCACCCGTCACGGATTGCAACAGATCCCCGCCGACACGCCGCCCGCGACCCACCGCGGGCGGCGTGTCGCGCGGCATCCATTGCAATCTCGCACGCGTGCGTCAGTCGAGATCGACCGTCACCTCGCCGGCTTCGAGCCGGATCGAGGCGGTGTGGAGTCCGCGATAGATGTACTGCTCGTCCCAGCCATGGAAGACGAGCACGTCGCCGTGGCGGGTGGGCACCACGTCCTGTCCGCCCGGTCCTCGGAAGGCACCGTCGCTGCCGGCGGTCGACAGGATCGGCTCGGACTGCTTCTCGTACGGCCCCTCCAGCTCGGCCGACCACGCGGCGCCGACGGCGTACGCATCCCCGCCGTAGTCGTTGGCGGAGTAGAGGAGGGCGTACCCGCCGTCCCGGGCCACGAGCGTCGGAGCTTCGACGAGCGTCCCCTCCCACGCCTGATCCTGCCGCAGCAGCTCCACCGCGTCGCCGTCCAGCGACAGACCGTCCGCGGTCAGCGGCGCCATCATGATGCGGGTCGGCAGGGCGCAGCAGTTGCCGTCGGTCTTCCACAGCAGAAAGCGCGTGCCGCTCTCGTCGTCGAAGGTGGCGGCGTCGATCGCACCGCCGTCGTCGACGGGGCACACCAAGGGTTCGTCGGATGCCGGGGTGAACGCATCGTCGAGCGTCGCCGCGGTCGCGACACCGATGCACTGCCGCCCGGAGGCGGTGTGCTCGGCCGTCACATACATGACGTAGCCGTCGCCGAGGGCCGTCACCTCGGGTGCCCAGGTCCGCCCGGGCGACGCCCACGCCGGCAGGGTCGGCAGCGCATCGCGTCGCTCGACGGTCCATGCGTCGAGATCGGGAGATGTCGCCACGCGGATGTTGAGCCCGTGGCTTCCGGTCGCAAAGGCGACGTACCCGGCATCCGTCGACACCACGTCCGGATCGGGGAAGTCCTCGTCGAGCACGAAGGCGGCGGATGCCGGCGCGGATGCCGCCGGCGACGCCGCCGGTTCCGCGGCGCCGCATCCCACCGCCCCGGCGACGCCCGCGAGCAGGACGGCAATCAGTGCCGCGGCGCGCCTCATCCCTTGACCGCCGCCCCGGCGACGGAGTCCACGATCTGGCGCTGCGCGAAGGCGAAGAGGACGAGCACCGGGATCGACGCGATCGCCGCACCCGCCATCACGATGCCGAAGTGCGTGCGATACGCGCCCTGCAGCATGGCGAGGCCCGGCTGCAGCGTCATGTTCTCGGGCGACAGCAGCACGTACACCGGCCACAGGAAGTCGTTCCAGTTGCCCAGGAACGACAGCACCGCGAGTGTCGCGAGCGCCGGCTTCGCCAGCGGGAGCGCCACCTGGAAGAAGATGCGGAACTCCCCCGCTCCGTCGATGCGGGCCGCCTCCTCGATCTCGACCGGGACACCGAGGAAGAACTGCCGCAGGAAGAACACGCCGAAGGCGCTGGCCGCGCCCGGAACGGTGATCGCGAGGACGGTGTCGAGCCAGCCGAAGTTCTCGACGATGAGGTAGTTCGGGATGAGGAAGACGACCGGCGGCACGAGCAGCGTCGCGATGATCAGCCCGAAGACGACGTTCCGTCCCGCGAACTCGAGGCGCGCGAGCGCGTATGCCGCCATCGAGGCGGTCACGAGGATGAGCACCGTCTGCAGCGTCGCCGCGGCGAAGCTGTTCCACAGCCACAGGAAGATCGGCTGCTGCCCGCTCAGCAGCAGCGTCTGGTAAGCCTCGAGCGAGGCCGGGTCGGGCAGCGCGTAGGGGTTGCGGACGGCATCCGCATCGGTTTTCACCGACGTGAGCAGCATCCACACCAGCGGGAAGATGACGACCAGCGCGAGCGCGCCGAGGATGGCGTAGACGACGATGTTCCCGGGACGCCGCGGCGGTCGGCGGCGGTGCTCGCCAGGAGCCTGGGGCGGGGCGGGACGGACGGCGGTGTCGGTCATGAGGCGGCTTTCTCGCTGCGCTCGCGCTGCAGACGGAAGTTGACGACGCTGATGATCGCGAGGAACGCGAACAGGACGTAGCTCATGGCGGATGCCGGGGCCATGTTGTTCTGCGAGAGCCCTTGATCGGCGATGTACATGATCGCGGTGCGCGTCTCGTTGCCCGGCCCGCCGTTGGTCAGCAGGAACGACTGCCCGAACATGTTCGCCGACGCGAGGATCGTCGTGGTCGTGATGAAGAGCATGACGGGACGCAGACCCGGGAGCGTCACGCTGAAGAAGGTGCGTGCGGCGCCCGCGCCGTCGAGAGCGGCGGCCTCGTAGAGGTCGGTGTTGATGCCCTTGAGCCCGGCGAGGAAGATCACGGTGTTCAGTCCCGCGGTCCACCACACCGTCACGCCGACCAACGACACCCAGACCCACGGCGTGTCCACCACCCAGGGCGTGTCGCCTGGGAGCCCCAGCAGGCTCAGCAGATGGTTCAGGATGCCGGACTGCGTGTCGAAGACGTAGCTCCAGATGACACCGACGATCGCGACGCCCAGGACGTAGGGCGCGAAGAAGACGGTGCGGAAGAACGTCGCACCCCGCAGCCTGCGGTTCAGCAGGACCGCGATGAAGAGCGGGATCACGACGAGGAACGGGACGCTCAGCACGACGAAGAGCCCCGTCGCGCGCATCGCGTTCCAGAAGTCCGCCGAGGTCGTCGACCCGGGCGTGAAGAGGTCGAGGTAGTTCTTCAGCCCGATGAAGTCCTGGCTGTCGCGGAACGGGCTCCAGTTCGTCAGGCTGATCCAGACCCCGAACACAGCCGGGACGATGACGAAGGTGACGAACAGCACCAGGAACGGCGCCAGGAACAGGTAGGCGATGAGCGTCCGACGCCGGCGCGCGGGGCGCCCGGCGCGACCGCCCGGCCGACCGCCGGAGCGGTCGGCCGGGACGGCCGTCTTGGCGGCGAGGTCAATCGCCATACTTCTGCTGGTTCTGCTCGATGATGGCGTCGGCCTTCGCCTTCGCGTCGTCGAGGGCCTGCTGCGGCGACTTCTTGCCCGTCAGCGCCTCGTTGATGGCGGTGGTGATGAGGGCGTTGGCCTCGTTGATGCCGGGCGAGACCGTCTCGTAGTGCGCGTACTCCAGCTCCTCCATGAACGGCTCGAGGTTGGGGTAGTCCTCGAGGATCGCCGGGTCCTCGCGGACCGTGTTCGCGGCGGGGAGCTCCCCGGTCTCCGCCCATCCGGCGGAATTGTCGTTCATCCACTTCACGAAGGTCGCCGCGGCCGCGGTCTTGTCCTCGTCCTGGCCCTTGTTGGCGGGGAAGACCCAGTGGGTCGAGCTCGACCAGACGGCCTTCTCGTCGCCGATCTGCGGGACCGGCGCCGCTTCCCACTCGAGGTCGCCGAAGGCGGTGTTGGTGGTCTGCCAGACGCCGTTCCAGTTGAACGCGGTGTCGCCGGCCAGGAGCGCCTTGATGTTGCCGTCCTGGGCGACGTTCTTCGGACTGTAGCCCTTGTCGACGAGATCGGTCATCCAGGTGAGCGCCTCGACACCGGCATCCGAGTTGAAGGTCGCCTCGGTGACGTCGTCGTTGTAGAGGTCTCCGCCGAACTGCCACAGCAGACTCTGGAACTCGAACGTGCCGGTGAAGACGTAGCCGTCGACCCACTCCCCCTGGACACCGGCCTGCTTCAGCTTCTCGAGCGCGTCGAGATACCCCTCGCGGTCGGTCGGGATCTCGGTGAGGTCGGCCTTGGCCATGACGTCCTTGTTCGCGAACAGGCCGAGGGGCGTCACGCTCCACGGGACGGCGTACTGGGCGTCGCGGAAGTCGCCCATCTCGAACACGTCCGGCGGGAAGTCGTCCTCGCCGTAGCCGAGTCCGTCGATGATCTCGTCGGCGGGCTGCAGCAGGTTCTGGGCAGCATAGGTGGCGAGGTCGTCGCCGTGGAGGACCGCGACGTCGGGGCCCTTGCCGGCCTTCACCGCCAGCGGCATCTTCGAGGCGATGTCGGCCCACTCCTGGGGGACGTTCTTGACCGTGATGTTCTCGTGCTCGGCGTTGAACTGGTCGATGAGCTTCGGCACGATCGTCGGCGCCGCACCGCCCGTCCAGCCGTGCCAGAAGGTGACCTCGACGGCAGGACCGTCGTAGTCCTCGCCCGACACCCCTCCCTCGCCGGATCCGGACGCGCCGCAGGCGCTGAGTGTGACGGCCAGGGCCGCCGCGACGCCGAGACCGAGGCCCCGCGTGAGTCGCGTAGTCATGTGATTGCTCTCCTTTGAGTACGCCCTGCTCAGTCGCCTGAGCGCGCTGTGGTGGGTGCGGTCGAATGTACAGCGCTGGAAATTGACTGTCAACGGGGTCGGCGACGCCCCGCACGTTCGGCGCTGTACTCTGTCCCGCGAACCCTTGGAGGAAGCCTCATGCGAGGACCGCGCCTGCAGGACGTCGCCGAACGCGCCGGCGTCTCGATGAAGACCGTCTCGAACGTCGTCCGCGACTACCCGCATGTGTCGGCGGCCATGCGCGAGAAGGTGCAGCGGGCGATCGACGAGCTGGGCTACCGACCGAACGTCTCGGCCCGCCGCCTTGCCACCGGCCGGACCGGCCTCATCGCCGTCGCCTTCGCCGACGTCGCCATCCCCTACTTCGCCGAGCTGGCCCACGTCGCCTCGCGTCGCGCACCGGACTTCGACTACCGCGTGCTCCTCGAGGAGACGGACGCGACGATCGACGGCGAACGCGCGCTCATCGCGAGCTCCGAGGCGGGCCTCGTCGACGGGATGCTGTTCCAACCCTCCCGGATGAGTGCCGCCGAGATCGCGAGGCATCGCTCGGAGATCCCGATCGTCCTCCTCGGCGAGACCCCGGCGCCGCTCACGATGGACCACGTCATGATCGACAACGTGGCCGCAGCCCGCGAGATCACCGAGCACCTGCTCGCCCTCGGGCGGCGCCGGATCGGGTTCGTCGGACACGAGTCCACGGCGCTCAGCGAGACCTCCCGCCTGCGGCTGCTGGGGTACCAGGAGGCGCTGACCGGGGCGGGGATCACAGCGGATCCGCGGATGCTGGTGGCCACGGCATCCATCGACGCCACCGACACCGCGGCCGCGGTGCGCACCGCGCTGGCGGGCGGCTGGGAGGTCGACGCCATCGTCTGCCGCGACGATCTCGCCGCCCTCGGGACGCTGCGGGCCCTGCAGGAGCGCGGCATCCGGGTCCCCGAGGACGTCGCCGTCACCGGGTGGGACGACACGCGGCTGAGCGCCGTCACCTTCCCGAGCCTCACGAGCGTCAGCCCGGACGTCGACGCCCTCTTCGTCCGCGCCATGGCACTCCTCCTCGAGCGCATCGGCGGGTACGACGGCGTGGGACGGCACGAGATCGCGCCGCACCGTATCGCGGTGCGCGAGAGCGCCCCGCGCGCAGCCCGCAGCTGACGCGCAACATCCCTCGGCATTGCAGGTTTACAGCGCTGCACAACCTGAGGCATGCTGGACGCCATGATCGACGACGACCACGGTCCGCTGCGCGCGAGCGCGCAGGACGGCAGCCACCCCCGCCCGCAGATGATCCGTCCGACCTGGACCGACCTCAGCGGCGTCTGGTCGTTCGCGCACGACGACGACGATCGCGGCATCGCCGCGGGCTGGCCCGCCTCGGGGGTGTCCGAACGGGAAATCGTGGTCCCCTACCCGCCGGAGTCAGCCGCCTCGGGGGTCGGCGACACGGGCTCCCACCGTGTCGTCTGGTACTCGCGGGAGCTGACGCCCGCCGACCTCGCCGCGGCAGGGCATGCGGGCGGCCGGCGCCTGCTGCTGCACTTCGGCGCCGTCGACTACCGCTGCGACGTGTGGATCGGCGGGATGCGCGTCGGAGCGCACGAGGGCGGTCACACGCCCTTCACGCTCGATGTCACCGAGTCCGCCGCGCCGGGCGCGCAGATCGTCGTGCGCGTCGAAGACGACCCGTACGACATCGCCCAGCCCCGAGGCAAGCAGGACTGGCGCGAGGACCCGCACGTCATCTGGTACCACCGCACCTCGGGCATCTGGCAGCCGGTGTGGCTCGAGAGCGTGCCGCCCGTGCACGTCACCGCGCTGCGGTGGACCGCCGACCCCCGTGCGGGCGTCGTCCGCGCCGACATCGAACTGTCGGCGACGCCCGCGGGAGCCGTCGACATCGAGGTGGAGATCTCCTTCGAGGGGCGTCCTCTGGCCGCCGTCCGCACGGTCGCCGCGGCCGACGAGGTGTCGGTCATCCTCCCCGTCGGAGCGCTCGGCAACGGGCAGGCGTACGAGGAGCTCCTCTGGTCACCCGAGCACCCGCGCCTGATCGACGCCGACGTGCGGATCGGCGACGACACCGTCGCGTCGTACCTCGGCATCCGCACCGCCGACGTCGGCCGCGGCCGCTTCTGGCTGAACGATCGGCCGTACTTCGTCCGCTCGGTGCTCAGCCAGGGCTACTGGCCGGACACGCACCTGGCCGCCCGCTCGGCGTCGGCGCTGCGCGACGAGGTCGAGCTGATCAAGTCGCTCGGGTTCAACGCCGCGCGCGTCCACCAGAAATTCGAGGATCCGCGGTTCCTGTTCGCGGCCGACTCGCTCGGGCTGCTCGTGTGGGGCGAAGCGCCCGCGACGTTCACCTTCACGACGAAGTCGGTCGAGCGGACCACGCGGGAGTGGCTCGAGGTCGTCCGCCGCGACGTCTCGCACCCCTCGATCGTGACCTGGGTACCGCTCAACGAGAGCTGGGGCGTGCAGCACATCGCCTCGGATGAGCGGATGCAGCACTTCGCGCGCTCGCTCGTGGCGCTGACCAAGGCGCTCGACCCGACACGGCCGGTCGTCTCGAACGACGGCTGGGAGCAGGTCGACACCGACATCGTCGCGATCCACGACTATGAGTGGCGCCCCGAGGTGGTGCGGCAGCGCTACGCGACGGATGCCGACGTCCGGCGTCTCGTCGACGGCGTCGGCCCCGCGGGGCGCAGGCTGATCCTCAGCGGCGACGTCGACGGCGCACCGGTGATGCTGACCGAGTTCGGCGGCATCTCGTTCGACACCGCGTCGGCCGACGGCGCGTGGGGGTACTCCGCGGCCGCATCCGCTGAGGACTTCGACGAGCGGCTCACCGGACTGATGGATGCCGTGCGCGCCAGCGAAGCCCTGGCGGGCTTCTGCTACACGCAGCTGACCGACACCCTGCAGGAGACGAACGGGCTCGTCACCGCCGACCGCACCCCGAAGATCCCGATCGACCGGATCCGCGCGGCGATCACGGGCGAGCCGGCCGGGTAGCGGCATCCGCTCGGCCCGGCCGTGCCGCCGGGCGCGTCAACCGATGCAATGGATCCGAGCCGACACGCCGCGTGCGCGCCTCAAGGGTCAGCGTGTCGCGCCGGATCCATCGCATCCGCGAACGCCGCGGTGCGGACGCGAACGAGAGCGGATGCCGTCAGTCGCGGCTGTGGCGCGGCTTGCGCTCGGGCCGGTCGTCGTACGAGCGCTTGGGGCGGTCGTCGAAGGATCGCTTCGGGCGCTCTCCGCCGGGGCGGCCGCGGTCAGGACGGATCTCGATGAGCTGCCCCGAGATGCGGGTGCCCTTGAGGCGTTCGAGCACGGAGGCATCCATCGACGTCGGCAGCTCGACGAGCGAGAAGTCGGGGCGGATGGTGATGGCCCCGAAGTCGTCGCGGCCCAGGCCGCCCTCGTTGGCGAGGGCGCCGACGATCTGACGCGGCTCGACGCGCTGCCGGCGCCCGACCGCGATGCGGTACGTCGTGAAGTCGCCCTTGCCGCGACGCTCCCGGGGGCCGTCGGCGCGCGCCGGACGGTCCTTGCGCGTGCCGCGCTCGGCGTCGGCGGCGACCGCCTTCGCGAGTTCGTCGCGCTCGGGGTCGAGCAGCAGCGGTGTCTCGCCCTGCGCCACGACGGCGAGCGCGGCGGCGACATCCTGCTCGGGCACGTCGTGGTTGCGGACGTAGTGCGCGATGACGTCACGGAAGCCGGCGATGCGGTCGGTCTCGCCCAGCGCGGCGGTGATCGCATCGTCGAAGCGCGCGAGACGGGTCGAGTTGATGTCCTCGGTCGTCGGCAGCTGCATCTGCGTGGGCGCCTGACGCGTCGCGCGCTCGATGTGGGCGAGCAGGTAGCGCTCGCGCGGGGTGACGAAGCTGATCGCGTCGCCGGTGCGGCCGGCGCGACCGGTGCGGCCGATGCGGTGCACGTACGACTCGGTGTCGGTCGGGATGTCGAAGTTCACGACGTGGCTGATGCGCTCCACGTCGAGGCCGCGCGCGGCGACGTCGGTCGCGACGAGGATGTCGAGTTTGCCGTCCTTCAGCTGCTGGATGCTGCGCTCGCGCTGCGGCTGCGGGATGTCGCCGTTGATGGGGGCGGCGCTGAACCCGCGGGCGCGGAGCTTCTCGGCGAGGGTCTCGGTCTCGTTCTTCGTGCGGACGAAGATGATCATCCCGTCGAAGTCCTCGACCTCGAGGATGCGGGTGAGGGCGTCGACCTTCTGCTGGTACGACACGATCAGATACCGCTGCGTGATGTTCGTGTTCGTGGAGGTCTTGGTCTTGACCGTGATCTCCTCCGGGTCGCGCAGGTACTGCTGCGCGAGACGGCGGATGGATGCCGGCATGGTCGCCGAGAACAGCGCGACCTGCTTCTCAGCGGGCGTCTGCGCGAGGATCTGCTCGACGTCCTCGGCGAAGCCCATCTTCAGCATCTCGTCGGCCTCGTCGAGGACGAGGTTCTTCAGCGCCGAGAGGTCGAGGGTGCCCTTCTCGAGGTGGTCCATGATGCGACCGGGCGTGCCGACGACGATGTGCACGCCGCGACGGAGCGCCGACAGCTGCACGCCGTAGCCCTGACCGCCGTAGACGGGGAGGACGTGGACGCCCTTCATGCGCGCGGCGTAGGACTCGAACGCTTCGCACACCTGGAGCGCGAGCTCACGGGTCGGGGCCAGGACGAGTGCTTGCGGCGTCTTCTGCGTCAGGTCGAGGTTCTCCATGATCGGCAGTGCGAACGCGGCGGTCTTGCCGGTGCCGGTCTGGGCCATGCCGACGACGTCGCGGCCGCCGAGAAGGACGGGGATGGTCGCGGCCTGGATCGCGGAGGGCGTCTCGTAGCCGAGGTCTTTGATGGCGGCGAGGACGGGACCGGTGAGGCCCAGCTCGTCGAAGCCGGGGAGGGCGGGGGTGTCTGCGGGCTCGGTCGGGGTCTGGGGGTCACTCACCTATCCACCGTAGTGGAGCCGGGCTGGGAACCATCCGGGCGGGCGTAGGATGAGAGGTCGCGCCTGACGACCGGAACGGACTGCCTCGTGATCGAGATCCTCACCCCCGACCAGATCGACCGCGCCCGCACGACGGGCGGCCTCGTCGGCGACATCCTGCACGGCATCAAGGAGCGCGTGAAGCCGGGCACGAACCTGCTCGAGATCGATGCATGGGCGAAGGACATGATCCTCGACGCCGGCGCCGAGTCCTGCTACGTCGACTACGCGCCGTCGTTCGGCCGCGGCCCGTTCGGCCATTACATCTGCACCGCCGTCAACGACGCCGTGCTGCACGGCCGTCCGCGGGACCAGCGTGTCGCCGCCGGTGACCTGCTGACGCTGGACCTCGCGATCAAGACGGGCGGGGTCGCCGCCGATGCCGCGATCAGCTTCACCGTCGGCGGCGCGCCCCACGCCGAGAACGATGCCCTCATCCGTGCGACCGAGGAGGCCCTCGCCGCCGGCATCGAAGCCGCCCAGCCGGGCGCGCGCATCGGTGACATCTCCGCCGCGATCGGCGACGTGCTGACCGGCGCCGGCTACCCCGTGAACACCGAGTTCGGCGGGCACGGCATCGGCACGACGATGCACCAGGACCCGCACGTCTCGAACATCGGCCGCGCCGGCCGCGGGTACCGCCTGCGCCCCGGACTCATGCTCGCGATCGAGCCGTGGGTCATGGTCGACACCGACGAGCTGAAGGTCGACGAGGACGGCTGGACGCTGCGCAGCGCGACCGGATGCCGGACCGCCCACACCGAGCACACGGTCGCGATCCTCGAATCCGGCAACGAGATCCTGACGCGCCCGACGCGCTGAACCGGCCGGACAGGGTGCCGGTCGGCATCCCGCGACAACGCGCCCGACGGTACGCTCGGAGGGTGACCGAACACGCTGCCGCCCCCCGCACGCCCGCCGTCTCCACGAAGCTCAGCGCGATCGCCGAGTCCGCGACCCTGAAGGTCGACGCGAAGGCGAAGGCGCTGCAGGCCGCGGGACGACCGGTGGTCTCGTACGCGGCCGGCGAGCCCGATTTCGCGACCCCGCAGTTCGTGGTGGATGCCGCGGCCGAGGCGCTGCGTGACCCCGCCAACTTCCGGTACACCCCCGCGGCCGGCCTGCCCGTGCTGCGTGAGGCGATCGCCGCGAAGACGCTGCGCGACTCGGGGCTGGAGGTCGCCCCCTCGCAGGTGATCGTCACCAACGGCGGCAAGCAGGCCGTCTACCAGGCCTTCCAGGCGGTCGTGAACCCGGGCGACGAGGTGCTGCTGCCCGCGCCGTACTGGACCACCTACCCCGAGGCGATCGCCCTGGCCGACGGTGTTCCCGTCGAGGTGTTCGCCGGCGCCGACCAGGAGTACAAGGTCACCGTCGACCAGCTCGAGGCCGCGCGCACCGACAAGACGACCGCGCTCGTGTTCGTGTCGCCGTCGAACCCGACGGGCGCCGTCTACACCGCCGACGAGACGAAGGCGATCGGCGAGTGGGCCCTCGCCCACGGCATCTGGGTCATCAGCGACGAGATCTACCAGAACCTCGTCTACGAAGGCGCTCGCGCGGTGTCGATCGTGGAGGCCGTGCCCGAGCTCGCCGGCCAGACGATCCTCGTCAACGGCGTCGCGAAGACGTACGCCATGACCGGCTGGCGCGTGGGCTGGATGGTGGGCCCCGCCGCCGCGATCAAGGTCGCCGGCAACCTGCAGTCGCACCTCAGCTCGAACGTCAACAACATCGCGCAGCGCGCGGCCCTCGCCGCCCTCACCGGCCCGCAGGACGAGGCCGAGAAGATGCGCCAGGCCTTCGACCGCCGTCGCGGACTGATCGTCTCGGAGCTCGCGAAGATCCCCGGCGTCACGGTGCCGAACCCGCTCGGCGCGTTCTACGTCTACCCGGACGTCACGGGACTGCTGGGGCGCGAGTGGGACGGTGTGCGCATCGACACGTCGCTCGAGCTGGCGGACTACATCCTCGAGCGCGCCGAGGTCGCCGTCGTCCCGGGCGAGGCCTTCGGCCCGTCCGGCTACCTGCGCCTGTCGTACGCGCTCGGCGAGGAGCAGCTGCTCGAGGGCGTCCAGCGCCTGCAGCGCCTCTTCGGCTGACGCGCACCCGCCGGCCGACGACCACCGAGGTCGACGGCTCGGGTCAGAGCTCGACGTCGAAGAGCACCGGCTCGGGCTGCAGCAGCACCCCGAACTCGGACTGCACGCGCTGCTGGATGAGTCGCGCCAGCGCGGCGACCTCCTCTGCGGTCGCGCGTCCGCGGTTCGTGAGGGCGAGCGCGTGCTTCGTCGACAGCGACGCGCGCGAGCCCGGCAGGCGGAAGCCCTTGCGCATCCCCGCCTGCTCGATGAGCCACGCGGCGCTGATCTTGACCGGCGCGGGTCCGTCCGCCCGCGGCGGGATGAACCCGTCGAACCGGTCGAGCGGGATCACCCGGTCGGCCTCGGGCTCGGGCGCCATCGACCAGCGCGGCGCCTCGGGCGGGAGCGTCGCGGCGAACTGCGCCGAGACGATCGGGTTCTGGAAGAACGACCCCGCACTCCAGGTGTCGTGGTCGTCCTCGTCGAGCACCATGCCCTTGCGGGAGCGGATGTCGAGCACCGTCTCGCGGATCCACGCGAGCGAGACCGCGGCATCCGGTTCGAGGCCCAGCGCCGAACGCAGCTGCGCGCCGCGCACGGGGACGTCGCCGTGACCGACCTGCGTGAGCTCCAGCGTGACCGAGAGGATGACGGCGGAGCGCTCGGGGACCGACCCGTAGTGCTTCTTCAGCACCGAGGTGCGGAGCCCCAGTCCCAGATCGGATGCCGGGACCACCGACACCTCGCCGGTCGCCTCGTCGATGAGCTCGACCTCGACGAGCGTCTCGACGATCTCCTGACCGTAGGCGCCGACGTTCTGGATGGGGGCGGCGCCGGTGGTGCCGGGGATCCCCGACATGGCTTCGATGCCGCTGAGTCCTGCGGCCACGGTCTGCGCGACGAGGTCGTCCCAGTTGTGACCGGCCTGCACCTTCAGCCGCACGCGGCCGGGGTGCGGCGACGGCAGGCGCTCGATGCCGCTCGTCCGCACGAGGACGGCGGTGCCGTCGAACTCGTCGTCGCCGAACAGCAGATTCGACCCGCCGCCGACGACGAGCCAGCGGTCGCCGTCGTCCCACACGTCACGGAGGGCGGCGACGAGCTCGTCGGTCGTCGCGGCCTCGATCATGCGGCGCGGCATCCCTCCGACGCGGAGCGTCGTGAGCTGCGACAGCGGGACGGGGGCGATCTCGGGCATCAGGATGCCGCGCGCACGCGCACCTGCGCCTTGCCGAGAACGGTCGTGCCGTCGTGCGAGACGGTCAGGTCGATGCGCACGGCGTCGTCCTCGATCGCGCCGACCTTGGCGACGACGGAGACGTCGGCCCCCGCATCGGTGTCGACGACGACGGGGCGCGTGAAGCGGACGCCGTAGTCGAGGATGCGGCCGGAGTCCCCCAGCCACGACACGATCGTCTCGACGGCGAGGCCCATCGTGAGCATGCCGTGGGCGAGGACGCCCGGCAGCCCCACGCGCTCGGCGACGGCGTCGTTGTAGTGGATCGGGTTGAAGTCCCCCGACGCGCCCGCGTAGCGCACGAGCGCGGCGCGGGTCAGGTGCACGGTGCGCTCGGCGACAACAGCGCCGAGCTCGAAGGCCGGGCCCACGGCGGTCATTCGTCGCCTCCCACCAGCAGGACGGAGGTCGCGGTGACGACGTGGTCACCGGCGGCATCCGTGATCTCGGCCTCACTGGTCACCATCGCACCCTTCCCGAAGGCGCGGATGCCGGTGACCGTCAGGCGTCCCGTCAGCTCGTCACCGGCGACGATGGGCCGCGTGTAGCGGAAGCGCTGCTCGGCGTGCACGACGCGCTCGAGCACGATGCCGGAGTCCGGCTCGCTCAGCAGCTGCTGCAGCGTGGCGTCCTGGATCACCATCGCGAAGGTCGGCGGCGCGACGACGTCGGCGTAGCCGAGGGAACGCGCGACCTCGGGGTCGTCGTGCTGCGGGTCGGTCGCGAACACCGCGCGGGCGAACTCGCGCACCTTCTCGCGGCCGACGAGGTACGGGGCGGTCGGCGGGAAAACACGACCTTGCAACTCGGGATTCACGGGCACCGGTCGATCCTACCGTCCGGGTCCGGCGCCGGCCCGGTTCAGCGGGCGCGGTGGGCCCGCACGGCCTTGATCGACAGCTGCACGGCGATGAAGGTCAGGTAGACCGCGAAGAGGACGTTCGCCGTGAACGGGTCGACGAGGGTCGCAAGCCACGCGCCGAGGGCGGTGGTCGTGCACGCGGCGACACCGATCACGCCGGCGGCGACGAGGTCGACGTTGTGGCGGCGGAGGTTGCCGATCGTGCCCGAGATCGCGGTCGGGATCATCATGAGCAGCGAGGTGCCCTTGGCCACCAGATCGCTCGTGCCGAAGAGGAACATGAGCGCGGGCACGACGATGACGCCTCCGCCCACCCCGAGGAGCCCCGCCATCACGCCGGTGAAGACACCGAGGACGGCCAGGCCCGTTCCCGTGAGCCAGTTCAGCGGCAACTCGGCCTCGCGGGACGGCACGACGATGAAGAGCATCACGATGACGACGACGAGGAAGGCGATGAAGCCCCAGCGGATCGCGTTCTGCGGCAGCCGGGCGAGGAGCCACGTACCGATCTGCGCGCCGACGACCGCGGCGCCGGCGAGGATCAGCGCAGGCACCCAGGCGACGGCCCCGACGGCCGCGTACGACACGACGCCGACCGCGGCGGTGGGCACGATGGCGGCGAGCGAGGTGCCGGCGGCGCGCTTCTGATCGAAGACCAGCAGCGTCAGCAGAAGGGGCACGATGACCGTTCCGCCGCCCACGCCGAACATGCCCGACATGAGCCCGGCGAGCAGGCCGATGCCCAGTGCGCCCAGGTAGTAGCGGGGGGTGCGGGCGACGGGGGGTGTCGTGGTCACGAGGCGGGGTCCGACACGAAACGCATGCCTCGACCCTACTCCCGGCCCGGCGGACGCCCGCGCGGAGCCTCGGCCTACGATCGAAGCATGTCCCCTTCGCTCGTCCTCGTGGCCAATGCCGGTGAATCCTCGATCAGCACGTTCCGTGTGACGGATGCGGGGCTCGAGCGCCTGTCGGTCACGACCGGCACCACCGGATGCTCGAACTTCGCCGTCGACCCCGAGCGCGGCCTCGTCTACGCGTCGGTCAAGGCCGACGACGAGAACGCGGATGCCGGCATCCTCACCCTCTCCCTCGACCGTGAGACGGGCGACCTCACCCCGCTGACCCGCGTGCCGCTGCCCGGCGGCGCGATGAACTACCTCTCGCTCACGCGGGACGGCTCGGTGCTGCTGGGCGCGGCGTACTCCGGCGGGTACGGGATCGTCTGCGCCGTCGACGCGTACGGGGTGGTCAGCCCGCCCGCCGCCGAGGTCCGCTTCCCGCGACTGCACTCGGTGATCGCGAGCGGCGACGGCCGCCACACCTACTTCGTCTCGCTCGAGAGCGACCTCATCGCGCAGTTCTCGCTCGGCGACGACCTCGCGCTGACCCCGCTCGACCCGCCGGTGGCCGCAGCTCCGACCGGCAGCGGCCCGCGTCACCTCGCGTTCGGCGACGACGAGCAGACCCTGTACGTTCTGACGGAGTTCACCGGCGAAGTCCTGCGTTACCGGCGCGACCCGGCGGCGGGCACGCTCGAGCTGCTGTCGTCGACGCCCGCCCACGACCCGTCCGAGAAGCTCCGTCACAGCGTCATCGACGAGGACCCCCGCGAGAACCGCTACGTCTGGGGTGCCGACATCCACCTCACCGACGGCGTCGTGTGGGCCTCGGAGCGGACCGCGAGCACGCTGGCGGCCCTGCGCATCGCGCCGGACGGCTCCCTCTCCGAACCGACCGGCTTCGTCGTCACCGAGGACCAGCCGCGCGGCTTCGCCGTCAGCGACGACCGCACACTGCTCGTCGCGGCGGGCGAGCGCTCGACGACCGTCTCGCTCTACCGCGTCGACGGCGCGGACCTGCACCTGCAGGGCCGGTACGAGACCGGCCGCGGCGCGAACTGGGTCCGCTTCGCCTGAGCGCGCTCAGCGCAGGAACTGCTCCGGGTCGAACTCGGCGATCGGGATGATGCGCACGCGCGGCAGCTGAGCGTCGAACGCTCCGGCGTCGTACTCGAGGTCGAAGAAGCGGATGCCGGGGATCTGGGCGAAGCCGGCGTTGCGGAACTCCTCGAAGGCGAGCACGCCGACACGGCGCGAGCCGTCGGCGAGGACGCCGAGGTCGTCGACGAAGTCGCCGTCGTGGCTGACGAGGACGACGTCGTCGCCGTGGTCCTGCAGGGCGCGGAGGGTGCGCTGGATGGCGAGGTCGACGACCTTCTCGTCGGGGTCTCCCGACAGCGGCACGGGCTGGTAGCCGAGGGCGAGGAGCGCCTGCACGAACGACATCGGCAGGTTGATGGACGCGTTGAGGAAGAAGAGCCCGCGGGCATCCTGGTTCCAGCTGTCCGCGACGAACGAGAGGATGCGGTCCCACCGCGGCCGCTCATCGGGCTGCGGACGCCGGCCGAGGATCGATCCGCCCAGGGTGGCGTCGATGTTCTCCCCGTCGACGAGCACCCAGGTCCTGCGATTGCCGGCCATGCCGCCTCCTCCGCGCACCGCCACCAGCGGACCGGTGCGCCCGACTCATCCTAGGCGTCGGCGCCCGCTCACCAGCGGCGGCCGAAGACCCCCGCGAGCACGGCGTGCGCGAGCGGCAGGAGCGACCCCGTCATGAGGACACCGCCGAGCACCGGATCGTCGGGGCGGATCACCGCGCCCCCGACGAGGAGGCCGGCGAACAGCATGCCCGACAGGGTGCGACGGCCGAGTTGCTCGAGCCGCGCGACGCGACGCTCCAGCGCCGGGTCGGGCAGGGTGATGCGATGGTCCTCGACGCGGGTGATCAGGTCGTCGACGCGGTCCGGCAGGCGCGAAGCGGTCGTCAGCGAGGTCACCGCGCGCCGCAGCACGTCGGTCACGGCGTTGCGCCCCTCCTCCCGGACGAGGCGCGACGCATAGGGCTCGACGGCATCCCACAGGTTGAACGCGGGGTCGAGGGCGCTGCAGACACCCGAGGTCAGCGACATGGCGCGCACGATGAGCAGGAAGTTCTCCGGCAACTGGAACGGCAGCGTCCGCACGACGTCCTGGAACTCGATCGCGAACGCGCGGAACTCCCGCGGGTCGACCTCGCGCAGCTCGGCGAAACCCATCCCGCCGAAGCGCGCGAACAGCTGGGTCATGGCGCGCTCGAGCTCGCTCGTGTCGGCGCTCGGCAGCAGGACGCCGACATCGCGGATGCTCTGCACGAGGGCCACGCCGTCGCGCGCGGCGACGGCGATCATGAGGCGGCGGAGACCGGCGCGCAGGCTCGGCGGGACCTCGCCCATCATCCCGAAGTCGATGAACGTGAGCCGCCACGGCGGGGTCGCGGGACCCGCGGCATCCGTCGTCGGCATCGGCGTGACGAAGATGTTGCCCGGATGCGGGTCGGCGTGGAAGAACCCGTGCGTGAACACCTGGTCGAACATGACGGAGGCGAACACCTGCGCCACCTCGGCGGGATCGATGCCGGCGGCCCGGAGCGACTCGTGGTCGGTGATCTTGATGGCCGTGACGTCTTCGAGGGTCAGGGTGCGCCGCGAGGTGCGCTCCCAGACGACGGTGGGGACGCCGACGCGCGGGTCGCCGGCGAAGTCCGCCGCGAACCGCTCGCCGTTCGCGGCCTCGTGCAGGTAGTCGATCTCCTCGAGACTCGTCTCGGCGAACTCCTCGACGAGCTGCGGCGCGTCGACGCGGTCCGACACGATCCGTACGTGGCTCAGCCACCTGCCGACCCGGCGGAGTGCTGCGAGGTCGGTGTCGACGATGTCCTGGATGCCCGGGCGCTGCACCTTCACGACGACGGCGTCCAGCCCGGTCAGGGCTGCGTCCTCCGACGACAGTCGTGCGCGGTGAGCCTGGCCGAGGGATGCCGCGGCCACCGGCGCGGTCTCCATGGCGGCGAACGCGCGGTCGAGGGTGACCCCGAGCTGACCCTCGGCCTCCGCCTTGATGAGCGGGAACGGGACGGCGGGGACCTCGTCCTGCAGACCTTCGAGCTCCTTGGTGATCTCGGGCGGCAGCACGTCGAGGCGCGAGGACATGAACTGCCCGACCTTGATCATGAGACCGCCGAGGTCGATCGCGAGCGCGTGGAAGCGTCGGGCGATCCGCTGCATGCGCGCCGAACGGCCGCGCACGCCGATCCAGCCGAGACCGATCCGGGGAAGGAACAGCTCGAACCACCACGTGACCACGAGGGCCCTCGCGGCGAAACGGAGGATGCGGCGGTAGCGCGCCCGTGCGTCGCGGTCGTCGGGAAGGTCGTCGCCTTCCCGACGCCGTGCTGCCACGCGGGTCAGCCCTGCGCGAGCAGGGCGTAGAGCCGGCGGCGGGCCTCGTCGAGGATCTCGACGGCCTGTGCCACCTGCTCGGGAGAGCCGGAGCGCGCCACCTGCGCGGCGGCCTGGGCGAGCTCGACGCCCGCCTTGGGCAGCGCGGTTGCGCGGTGCGGGTGCTCCTTCTGCGGCGCGGCGGTCTCCCACGGGGCCGATCCCACGGCCTCCTCGGCGACCATCCGGCCGGCGTCCGTCAGCGAGTACGTCTTGCGACCGTTCGCCTCCTCGGCGACGATCAGGCCCTCGTCGGCGAGGAGCTGAAGGGTGGGGTAGACCGAGCCGGCGCTCGGCTTCCACGAGCCGCCGCTGCGCGAGTCGATCTCCTGGATGATCTGGTACCCGTGCATCGGCTTCTCGGCGAGGAGGGCGAGCACGGCGGTGCGGACGTCGCCGCGGCTCATCCGGGGCGATGCGGGACGCTGGTCGAACTGGGTGCGGAACTGTTCGAACGCTTCCATGAGATTCGCGCCGAGGCCGCTGAGGTCGAAGCCCTGGGACCCCGATCCGAAGCCGCGACCGCCGCCGCCGAAGCCGCCCGAACCGAAGCCCTGCGAGCCGAATGAGCTGTTCATGATGTCTCCTTCAGATGGTGACCGATACCCAACGATATATCGCTGACGGCAGCCAAGGGGCGGCGTCAGCAACTTCCCAGGGTTTGTGATCAGGCCTTTTTCGGACACCGTCGATGACGCGACTGTCCAGGTAACGTTCGGGTAACGCCCAGGAATGTGAGACAGAGTGGGCGACTCGTGCCCGCCCGAACGGACACGCGCGCTCCATCGGAGCGTGTTCTCGCTACACGGAACCTTTTCTTCTGCATGCCTACAGACACGCCATCCACCCCCACCCGCCGATCCATCCGCACGACCCGCACCGACGCACGCCGACTCCGGCGCCGTCCGGTCCTCGTCCTCACGACGTTGACCACCGCGTTCGCCATCGCCGCTAGCGCCACCGCCATGGCCCCCGCTCCGGCCACGGCACGTGCCGAATCGACCCCGGCGATCGCGCTGGCCTCGTTCACGAAGGCACTGCCCGACTCGATCACCGCCGGCGTCGCCACCTCGGTCCCCGCCTCGAAGATCCAGTCCACGCTCGACCGCGCCGACGACGCGGTCGCAGCCTCGAAGAAGGTCACCGCGGACATCGCGACCTCGAAGCTGGACGTCGGTACGGACGACACCACGGTCGAGACCGATGACCTCGCTCAGGCCGTCTCGGACCTCGAGAACGTCTCCGCCCTCCCGCTGCTGCTCGACACGCGCGACGCCACCGCCGCCGTCGAAGAGGCGGTCGCCGAGGTGAACGAGCAGACGGGCGCGCTCCAGGGCCGCCTGGACGCCGCCATCCAGAAGGAGAAGGAGCGTCTGGCCGAGGAGAAGCGCAAGGCCGAGGCTGCTGCGAAGGCCGCCGCCGAGAAGAAGGCCGCCGAAGAAGCTGCCGCGGCCGAGGCATCCCGGTCCAGCTCCTCCGGCTCGTCGTCGTCGGGCTCGTCGAGCTCCGCCGGCACGACCAAGCGCGCCGCCTCGGGCACGTCCGCCGGCGCCGCGCAGGCGACCGCGCGCAGCATGCTCGGAAACTACGGCTGGGGCGACGACCAGTTCTCGTGCCTCGTCTCCCTCTGGAACAAGGAGTCGAACTGGAACTACCAGGCGTACAACTCCTCGAGCGGCGCCTACGGCATCCCGCAGGCCCTGCCCGGCAGCAAGATGGGCAGCGCCGGCTCCGACTGGAAGACGAACCCGGCGACGCAGATCGCCTGGGGCCTCGGCTACATCGACGGCCGCTACGGCAGCCCCTGCGGCGCATGGGGCCACTCCCAGTCCAACGGCTGGTACTGACCCCCGCACGCCCCCGGATGCCGCGGGTCCCCGACACCACGTCGGCGGGCCCGCGGCATCCGCCGTTTCAGGAGGTGAAGACCGCCTCGGCGACACGGGCCAGGTCGTACAGGTCGGTGACGCCCGCGAGCTCGCGGGCCGAGTGCATCGACAGGATCGGGATGCCGACGTCGACCGTGGCGATGCCCAGTCGCGTCGCCGTGATCGGACCGATGGTCGAGCCGCACGGCACCGCGTTGTTCGAGACGAACTCCTGCGAGCCGACACCGGCGGTCTCGCACCAGCCGTGCCACGCGGCGGCCCCGGCGCCGTCGGTCGCGTAGCGCTGGTTCGCGTTGATCTTGAGGATCGGGCCGGAGCCCAGCCGCGGCTGGACGACGGGGTCGTGCTTCTCGGCGTAGTTGGGGTGCACCGCGTGACCGACATCGCTCGAGACGCACCACGACGACGCGAGGGCGCGCAGCTGCTGCTCGCGGTCGGCGCCGAGGCTCAGCTGGATCCGCTCGAGCACGTCGGCCAGGAAGGGCCCCGCGGCACCCGAGCGGGTGGCGGAGCCGACCTCCTCGTGGTCGAAGACGGCGAGCATCGCGATGCGCTCCCCGTCGAATCCGTTCGCCGCGCGCGCGAGCGCGACGACACCGGCGTGCACCGACGCCAGGTCGTCGAGCCGCCCCGAGGCGAAGAACGCATCGTCCTTGCCGAAGACCGCGCCGCGTGCGGCATCCGCCGTGACCACGTCGTATCCGCGGATGCGGGTCGCGTCGACGCCGGCCTGCGCCGCGAGCTCGCCGAGCAGATCCGACGAGTCGGCGTCACCCAGACCCCAGACCGGCTGGGTCTGCCGTTGCCGGTCGAGGGCGAGCCCGTCGTTGACCTCGCGGTCGAGGTGGATCGCGAGCTGCGGCAGGCGCAGGAGGGGTCCGGTCGCGGCGAGGACGCTCGTGCCGTCGTCGAGCACGAGGCGACCCGCGAGGCGCAGTTCACGGTCGAGCCACGAGTTCAGCAGCGGCCCGCCGTAGACCTCGACGCCGGCCTGCAGCCATCCGTGCGACCCGGTGGTGGGGCGCGGCTTGAGCTTCAGGGCGGGTGAGTCGCTGTGGGCCCCGAAGACGTGGACGCCGGTCGCGGCATCCGCTCTCTCCGGGACGAT
The DNA here is from genome assembly GCF_049545465.1 of Microbacterium sp. NPDC079356. Taxonomy (NCBI): domain Bacteria; kingdom Bacillati; phylum Actinomycetota; class Actinomycetes; order Micrococcales; family Microbacteriaceae; genus Microbacterium; species Microbacterium sp. NPDC079356. Next base: position 175,544 of record NZ_JBMWDN010000002.1, read on the forward strand.
CCAGGCGAGCACCGCACCGTCGCGGACCACGAGGAACCGGCCACCGGGCTGCGCCGGCCAGGCCTCACGCTCGTCGAGCTCGCGGAAGCCGACCTCGCGCAGTCGACGGGCGACCTCGGCTGCGGCGTGGTAGCTCGACGGCGAGGCGGCGACGAAGTCGGCCAGGTCGGCGGCGTGGTCGAGTGCGGCCGTGCCGGACACGGGCGTGGACATGGGACCTCCAGGAGGGATGCCGGACGGGACCTCTCGATCGTAGACACAGCCGCGCCGCAACCCCGTGGCGGGGCCGGCGCGGGCGGGGTAAACCGGGCGCATGGCGAAGAAGGACGACGCGGTCACGCTCGAGGTCGACGGGCACGTGGTGCGGCTCTCGAGCCCCGACAAGGTGGTGTTCCCCGAGCCGGGGATCACCAAGCGCGACCTCGCCGACTACTACCTCGCCGTCGCCGACGGCGCGATCCGCGGCGTGGCCGACCGCCCGATGGCGCTGAAGCGCTTCGTGAAGGGCATCGGTCAGGAGGCGTTCTTCCAGAAGCGCGTGCCCGAGAACCGGCCGGACTTCGTGTCGTCCGCGACGCTCCGCTACGCCTCGGGGACGAGCGCCGAAGAGGCGGTGATCCGGGATGCCGCGGGCCTGGTCTGGGCGGTGGGGCTCGGATGCCTCGACCTCAACCCGCATCCGGTTCGCGCCGACGACCTCGACCACCCGGACGAACTCCGCATCGACCTCGACCCGATGCCCGGCGTGGACTGGACGCAGATCGTCGACGTCGCCTTCGTCGCGCGCGACGTGCTCGCCGACGTCGGGCTCGTGGGCTGGCCGAAGACGTCGGGTTCGCGCGGCATCCACATCCTGGTCCGCACCGACCGGGCCCACGATTATCCGCAGGTGCGACTGGCCGCGCAGGCGTTCGCGCGCGAAGTCGAGAACCGCGCGCCGGGGCTCGCGACGGCGCACTGGTGGAAGGAGGAGCGCGGCGAGAGCGTGTTCGTCGACTTCAACCAGAACGCGAAGGACCGCACGGTCGCCTCGGCCTACTCGGTGCGCCCGCTCCCCGACGCCCGCGTGTCGATGCCGGTCGACTGGGACGACCTGCGCGAGGTCCGCCCCGAGGCGTTCACGGTGCGCACGGTTCCCGCCCTGTTCGCCGAGCGCGGCGACGCGCACGCGGGCATCGACGACGCACCCGGTTCGCTGGGCCGACTGCTCGACCTCGCCGAGCGGCTCGGACCCGCCGAACGCGCGCCCCGGGGCGGCGACGGCACCGGGCGCCGCCAGTCGACGATGCCGCTCATCGAGATCTCGCGCGCCGCGACGAAGGACGAGGCCCTCGAAGGTCTCGAGCGGTGGAAGGCGCGGCATCCCGACGTCACCCGCCGCCTCTCCCCCGCCGACGTGCTCGTCGACGGCATGCGCGGATCGAGCTCGCTGTGGTACCGCGTCCGCGTCAACCTGCAGCACGTCCCCGAACCCGAACGGCCCCCGCAGGAGCCGCTCGAGGTCGACTACGACCCCTGGAGGCGCTCCGCCGGCCGCGACTCCTGAGACTCCTCGCGCCGGCGCCCCGACCCCAGGGCGAAGGTCGCGCCGAGGCCGATCGCCAAGAAGCCCGCGGCGGTCAGCGCCGAGGCGCGGGTGCCGTCCGAGAACGCGGTGCGCGCGGCATCCGCGATCTGCGCCTGCGCCGGGTCCGCCTCGAACCCGGCGATCGCGGCGCCGGCCGAATCGACGACGGCCGAGACGACGGTGTCGGCCTGCGCGGCGGGCACCCCGGCGTCGTCGAGGGATGCCGCGAGCACACCTCCGGTCGTCGTGAACAGCACGGTCCCGAGGATCGCGACGCCCAGCGCCGATCCGACCTGGCGCGCGGTGGACTGCATGCCCGACCCCTGGCCCGACTTCTCGACCGGGACATCCTGCAGGATGACGCCGGTGAGCTGCGCCGTCGCGAGTCCGACGCCGAACCCGTACACGGCGAGCGCCGGAATGAGCCAGCCCCAGGCGGCATCCGGTCCGATGATGAACCCGGCCCACGCGATGCCGACGATCTCGGCCAGGATGCCGACGCGTACCACGACGACCGCCGGGACCTTGCCGCTGAACGCGCCCGCGGCCCCGCTCGCGACGAACGAGCCGCCCGCCAGGGCGAGCAGCAGGAAGCCCACCTGCAGGGCGTCGAAGCCGAGGACGAACTGCAGCCACAGCGGCAGGGCGAGGATGAGTCCGAACTCGCCGAGCGAGACGACGAGGGCGGCGATGTTGCCGTTCCGGAACGAGGAGATGCTCAGCAGCGAGAAGTCGATGAGCGGGTCCTGGCCGCGGCGGGCACGGCGCAGGCCCCACCAGACGAAGAGCGCGAGCGCGACGAGGGTGATCGCGAAGGCGAACGGGATCGGCGAGATCGTCAACGGCCAGTCCCACCCGCCGATCGTCAGGCCGTCCTCGGCCGTCCACCACCCGAACGTGCGCCCCTCGATGAGACCGAAGACAAGCGAGCCGAAGAGGATGACGGACAGGAGCGCCCCGACGCCGTCGATCGACCGCTTGCGGGCCTCGCGGGATTCCGCGACGGTCAGCAGGACGCCGATCACGATGATGATCCCCAGCGGCACGTTGATGCCGAACGCCCACCGCCACGAGAACGCCGTCGTCAGCCAGCCGCCGAGCAGCGGCCCGACGGCGGCCATCCCGCCGATCGTGGAGCCCCAGACAGCGAAGGCGATGCCGCGCTCGCGGCCGCGGAAGGTCGAGTTGATGAGCGACAGGGTCGTCGGCAGGATCATGGCGCCGCCGATCCCCTGCACGAAACGGGCGAGGATCAGCAGCTCACCCGTCGGCGCGAAGCTCGCGAGCACCGACGACGCGGCGAAGATCGCGACGCCGAGCAGCATGATCCGCCGTCGCCCGAACCGGTCCGCGAAGGCGCCGAACAGCAGCAGCAGCGAGGCGAAGACGAGGGTGTAGACCTCCTGCACCCACTGCACCTCGGTCGAGCTGATCTTCAGCTCTTCGACGATCGAGGGCACCGCGACGTTCACGATCGTCGAGTCGACGATGATGAGCGAGACCGCGACGCTGATGAAGACGAGACCGAACCACCGCCGGGAGCCCTTCGCCATGAGATTTACCTCGCTTTTCTAGCAATCCGACAGCGATAGTACTCCTCCGGCGGCAGAGGGCACCTCGTCAGATGCTGTGGAGTCGGACAGAGCGGATGTCGCCGTCCGCGAGCTCCAGCGTCATGAAAGTGTGGTCGGGCTGCCGGCGGCGATCCGTCGGCGAACCGGGATTCAGTAGCCGCATGCCGCGCGGCGTCGTCGTGTCCCACGGGATGTGACTGTGGCCGAAGATCAGCACGTCGGCATCCGGGTACGCGGCGTCCATCCGTTCCTCCCGACGCTGCTTCTGTCCCGTCTCGTGCACGACCGCGATCCGCACGCCGTCGACCTCGCGGCGCGCGACCTCCGGCAGAACGGCGCGCAGGTCCTCGCCGTCGTTGTTGCCGAAGACCCCGAGGACGTCGCCGTGCTGCCGCAGGTCGTCGAGCACGGATGCCGCGACCCAGTCCCCGGCATGGACGATGAGATCTGCGGCATCCGCTTCTCGCAGCACTGCGTCGGGCAGGCGCCGGGCGCGGCCGGGGATGTGCGTGTCGGAGATCAGGAGCAGCCGGGTGGTCATCGCGGCAGGGTAGCCGAGGCGCCCGGTGGGCGACAGCCCCTGCGGACCGATGGCGAGGAAGCGCAGAGTGGATGCCCCGGTGCGACCGCCCGGGCACGCGAGGAAGGACCGCGACATGAGCACACCCGAGACCGGCGACAACGACGGCATCCGCCTCGACCCGGCCGATGCGCCGCTCGGCGACACGACCGTCGGCGACACCGCTGCGGCCGACGCGGAGTTCGAGGGGCGCCCCCTCGACGACGCCCCGGCGGAGGACCCCGAAGAGACGTATGCCGCGAGCGACATCCAGCCCGAATCGCAGGGTGAGGACCCCGTGGTCGTCGAACTGGGCGAGGAGGGCGAGGGCGACCTGTCGCCCGAGGACCTCTGACCCGTTCACGAATGCAAGGGATCCGGCCCGACACGCCGACGCCCGCCCCGGCGGAGCGGCGTGTCGCGCCAGATCTGTTGCATCTGCGTACGCGAGGCCGGTCAGGACTCGCGAGGACGCCGGCCGCGGGGCTGTCGACGAAGACGCGGGTGCTCCACACGAGCAGCACGCCCGTCACTGCGCGCGCCACGCCGCGACGATGCCGACCCGCTGCTCGTCCGCGAACAGCGCAACCGGTCCGACACGAGCACGCCGAGCCCGGCGCCCGCGTTGATGACGGTCTGCACGCGGTCCCGAAGACCGTGTTCCCGCCCGAGTTGGTGGTGCGGGCGTCCACCGCGGGCTGACCCCGGACACGACACCCCGAGTCTCTGCTCAGCTGGTGTCGGCGAGCTCGTCCACGAGCTGGTCCATCTCGTCGCCGCATGCCTGTTCCTCATCGGGTGGGCACATGACGATGCCTGCCCGCAACGTGTCCCGGTATGTCGTGTCCCCGATCCGGTAGGTGACCTCGACTCCTCGCCGGACGGACATCCTCGTGAGGTCGCCGCGATACCCGATCAGGATTTGATAGTGCCCCGACCCCGCGGGGATGCGTGCCCCGGCCGCCTCGAACGTGTCGCCATCGAGTCCCTCGACCGGCGGATAGGCGTCGAACGATTGCCAGATGCCGTTCTCGCCCAGAGGACCGGAGAGCAGCGTGCCGATCACAGTGACCTCGTCGGAGTCACCGATCGATCGGACCGACTCGATGACGACGTCGGAATCCTCGGGTGCGGCGAAGGTGTCGAAGCCGTCGGTGAACTCCATGGGCTGCCCCTTGGCCACATACACATAGGCGTGCGCCCCGTCCGGGACGTCCTCGAACAGAGGACCCGTCGGCGGGGAGCCGGCGCTGCATGCGGAGAGAACCGTGACCGTGAGGACCGTGGCCGCAACGGACAGCGACGATCGCCGGCTAACTATGTCGTCACCTCGCGCGTTCGATCACCCGCGCCGTGGCCGGGAAGACCCAGTGCTCGTGGAGCGCGCCCTGGCAGCATGCGGCGAGCATATCGGCCCGCGCACCCGGCACACGAGAACAACAAAACCCCCGGGTGGAGCCGGGGGTTTTGCGTAGCGGGAGCGGGGCTTGAACCCGCGACCTCACGATTATGAGTCGTGCGCTCTCACCAACTGAGCTACCCCGCCACGAGCATCCGAGAGATGCTGCGAGCCCCGAGTCAGGATTGAACTGACGACCCCTTCCTTACCATGGAAGTGCTCTGCCACTGAGCTATCGGGGCGTGCTGCCCGCACGCGGGCAACTAGAAGAGGATACCAGAGTCGCGGCATCCCCGATGTCACGGGTCAGCCCTCCGTGTGCTCCTCCAGCCACGGCATGGGGTCGATCCGGGTGGTGCCGCCGAGCAGCACCTCGAGGTGCAGGTGGGCACCCGTCGACTTGCCCGTGCTCCCCACCCGCCCGATAACGTCACCGGCGTCGACCGTCTCGCCGGGCGAGACCCGCAGCGATCCGTACTGCATGTGGCCGTACCGGGTCGAGACGAGCTTGCCGTCGATGATGTGGTCGATGACGACGGTGACGCCGTAGTCGCCGCCGGCCTCGGTCGCGATGCGGACGGTGCCCGCGGCGACGGCGTGGACTTCGGCGCCGGCGCCCGACGTGAGGTCCGTGCCGCGGTGCGGGCGCGAGAACTTCGACAGGTACGACTTCGAACCGAACTGCGCCGAGATCGGCACACCCACCGGGAACGGCCACTGCACGGCGGCCGTCTCGTCGTTCACCCACGTGCCGGCGAACTGCGTCACACCGGACTGGGCGGCCACGTCGGCCATGGACTCGATGTCGTACTCCCCCGACCGGGCGAGCGTCGTCTCACCGGCGTCTGAGCCGGCGACGTACGCCTGGATCTCGGGGGCGTCGGCGTCCGTGGCCTGGGCGGCGAGCGAGATGTCGCCGCTCACGTCCTGACCGAACGCACCGACGGCGGTGACGGGAGTGGTCGTCCCGATGGCGAGGAGACCGACGACACCCACGACGCTGATCGAGAAGGATGCCGCAGCAGCCCGCTTCAGCAGCACGCGACCACGTCGCGGGCGGCGCGGCTGCTCGGCCATGCGGACGCGGGTCGTGCGCCGTGCGTGCTCCTCGGCGTCGACGGCGGCCCGGGCGACCTGGACGGGCGTCTCACCGGTGAAGGAGAACACCTTCGCCGCCAACTCGAACTCGTCGACGGCGGGGCCCGCATCCTGCGGCGAGGTGTGGGTCGAGGACGCCGACGGCAGGACGATCGTCTCGTCGAGGAACTGGGGCACCCGCGGAGCTTCGGGGACGGGCGAAACGACCGTCGCCGTCCGCGGGGTGCGCGTACGGCGACGAAGAGGAAGGGTGGCGGCGGAGGTATCCGAGAGCGCCTCGGCGAGGGTCTCAGCGACGACCGACTCGACGATCGAGGGGGACGCGGACTCGCGGCTCGCGGATTCCGACTCGGCGACGGTGGACTCCGCCGACGCGGCGGCACGGTCGCGACGACGGCGCAGCGCCGGGGTCTCGCTCGCCTGGACCATTGCGATGACCTCGCCCATCGCCGCGACAGCCTGCGCCGCGGCGACCTCGGCCTCGCTCGCAGCCGGAGCGGCGGCGGCGCGGCGCCGAAGCTCCGCACGGGTCAGCGGCGTGGCGCCGGACACAGGGGAATGCCGGTCGCGATGCGTTGCGGGCGCGTCGGTGGGGGAGTTCTCGAAAGTCAAACGTGCGGGCTCTCGGGTAGAGCGGCGGGGGCCGCGGGCTGCAAGGTCAGAATCCTCCGCTCGGGCAGCGAAGGTAACGATCAGATAAACACGCTACACGACGGGGCTGAGAATGGCATGTCCGTTCACAACCCGATCGCAGCGACGATCCTGTGGAGGAGGTCCGGTCCGGCGGCGACCGTCATCTCGCGGCCGGGGAATCCGTCCGGCGCACCGGTTACGAGGCCGCCCGCCTCGGTCACCAGCAGCGCACCCGCGGCGTGGTCCCACGGATGCAGACCGCGCTCGAAATAGCCGTCCAGGCGCCCCGCCGCGACGTACGCGAGGTCGAGCGAGGCCGCGCCGGCACGGCGGAGGTCCCGCACGAGCGGCATGACCGCCGCGACGCGGGCGAGGTCGCCCTCGTGGTGCTTCGGGTCGTACCCGAATCCGGTCGCCACCAGCCCGCCGGCTTCGCCGACCTGCGACACCGCGAGGCGCTGCTCGCCCCGCCAGGCGCCGCCGCCGCGGACGGCGTGGAACGTCTCCCCCACCGCCGGGTTGTGCACGACGCCCGCGAGCGCCGTCCAGGTGGGCGGTGTCGGCTCACCGGAGACCGCGGCGATGCTGACGGCGTAGTGCGGCATCCCATAGGCGTAGTTCACCGTGCCGTCGATCGGGTCGACCACCCACGTGATGTCGGAGGTGCCCCGCTCGGCACCGGACTCCTCGCCGAGGAAGCCGTCGTCCGGGCGCTCGGCGGCGAGCCGCGCACGGATGAGCGCCTCGACCTCGCGGTCGGCCTCGGTCACGATGTCGGCGATCGCGGACTTCGTCGCGGCGATGGCCACACCTTCCTCGCGGCGCTGCCGGGCGAGGGCGCCGGCTTCGCGGGCGATGTCGAGGGCGAGGTCGGCGAGCGCAGCGGCATCCATCCCTCCACGCTACGCCGCTAGGTTGGGCACTATGAGCGCCAGCCGCGACGTCGTCATCATCGGCGGAGGCCACAACGCCCTCGTCGTCGCCGCGTACCTCGCCCGAGCAGGACGAACCGTCACGGTGCTGGAGCGACAGGACCACGTCGGCGGCGCCGCCGTGTCGGAACGGCCGTGGGCGGGCGTCGACGCGCGCCTCTCGCGCTACTCGTACCTCGTGAGCCTGCTCCCCCGCACCGTCATCGACGACCTGGGGCTGCGCATCCGCCTCGAACGCCGCCGCTACTCGTCGTACACGCCCCTGCCGGACGACCCGAGCCGCGGCATCCTCATCGACAACGCGGATGCCGCGGCCACCGCCGCGAGCTTCGCGCGGGCCACCGGCGACGCCGACGAAGCGGGCCGGTTCGCGCGCTTCTCGGAGCGTCTCGCCCCGCTCGGCGCGGCGCTGTTCCCCACCGTGACCGCGCCGCTGCAGCGGGAACGCGACGCCCGCGCGGCCGTCGGCGACGACGCCCTGTGGGAGGCCGTGACCGCCCGTCCGCTCGCGGAGTTCCTGCGCGACGGCCTGCAGACCGACGTCGCCCGCGGTATCGCCTTCACCGACGGACTGATCGGCACGTTCGCGCGCTCGGACGACACGTCCCTGCGCCAGAACCGGTGTTTCCTGTACCACGTCATCGGCGGCGGGACCGGGGACTGGGACGTCCCGGTCGGCGGCATGGGTGCGGTCAGCGGCGAGCTCGAGCGGGCCGCACGTGCTGCCGGCGCCGAGATCCGCACCGGCGCCGAGGTCATCGCGGCGTCGCCGGACGGCGAGGTCGTCCTCGCCGACGGCGAGCGGCTCGGTGCCCGCGTGCTCCTCAGCGGCGTCGGTGCGGCGGTCCTCGACCGCCTCCTCCGCGCGGGCGGCGCCGCGGGAACGGCATCCCCGACGCCCGAGGGCGCGCAGATCAAGGTCAACATGCTCCTCTCGCGACTCCCGCGTCTGCGCGACACGGCGGTGGATCCCCGCGCCGCGTTCGCGGGGACGTTCCACATCAACGAGACGCTGTCGCAGCTGGATGCCGCCTACGACCGGGCGGCAGGCGGCGGCATCCCGGATCCGCTGCCGGCCGAGATCTACTGCCATTCCCTGACCGACCCGTCGATCCTCGGGCCGGAGCTGCGCGCCTCGGGTGCGCAGACGCTGACCCTGTTCGGACTGCAGGTGCCGCACCGGCTCGTCACGGACGGCGCCGTCGACCGGGACGCCCTGTGGACCGCCGCGCAGCGTTCACTCGACGCGGTGCTCGCCGAACCGATCGTCGACGTGCTCCATCGGGCGCCGGACGGCTCGCCGTGCGTGGAGGCGCGGACGACGGCCGACCTCGAGCGGGATCTCGGGATGCTGGGCGGCGACATCTTCCACGGCGACCTGTCGTGGCCGTGGGCCGCGGACGACGAACCGCTCGAGACCCCCGCGGATCGGTGGGGGGTCTCGAGCGGTGTCGAGGGTGTTCTGCTGTGCGGGTCGAGCGCCCGGCGCGGCGGCGCCGTCAGCGGGATCGGCGGCCACAACGCCGCGATGGCGGCCCTGGAGATGCTGTCGCGCTGAGGCTCAGTGCTGCTGCGGCGGGACGGGCGGCGCCGGGGGCGCGTCGGGCGCGCCCGGGAGGGGCGGCACGGGCGGGACCTGCGGCGAGGGAGCATCCGGAGCAGCGGGCGCGTCCGGCGCGGATGCGGGCACCGGCGGAGCAGCGGGAGCTGCCGGGGCCGTCGGAGCCGCCTCGGGAGCCGACGCCCCGTCGGGCGTCGTGGCGCCGTAGGGCTGCTGCGGGTAGGTGGGCCACCCGGTGTAGTACGCGTTCCAGTCGGGGCTGCCGTCGGGCATGACCGGCAGGGGCGTGCGACCGTCGGCGTACGTGGGCCACGCCTGCGCGGGCGCCGTGGCCGACGCCGTGTACGCACCACCATCGGGCTGACCCGACGAGGCGTACGCCTGCGCGCCGTAGGGCGCCGCGACCTGCGGACGCTCCTTCTTCGGGGCGAAGAGGGCGTTCACGAGCGGGACGAGCGCCGTGCCCACGGCGGCGAGGATCGCGACCGACACGAGCACGCGCCAGTAGATCTCGCGGAACTCGATGAACTCCTCGAGCATCAGCGGGATGATCAGCATGACCGCGAGGATCACGACGAGGCCCATCGTCACGTAGGTGACGATGCTCGTGAAGGTGGTCTGGTAACGGGCGAAGGCCTTCGCGTAGAGGCGGATGTGCAGCAGCGCGCCCTGCAGGATCAGCAGGATCAGCAGGAACTTGAAGAAGCGCTCGGCGCCGACGCCGTAGTCGCCGGCGGCCTCCGGCATCCAGATCATGAACGCGCCGATGATGAGCGCGACGACCCACGACACGATACTCGCGAGAGCGAACCACGCGGGGCGACGGCTGGCGAGGGATGCCTCGAGGATCGAGATCCCGGCGAAGGCCGCGAGCAGCAGGATCGTCAGGAACGCTCGCCCGACGATGCCGTTCGAGTCGCCGAGGAGCACCCACACGACGCAGACGATCGCGGCGGCGATCAGGGCGCCGATCGCGACCCAGATCGCTGCGCGGAAGATCCTGTTCGAACGGGGGGCGGTGATCGGTTCGCTCATCCTCGACATCCCTTCGGCGGAGGCCTCCCCCGCACTCGCCCCCATCCTGTCAGACCGGCCGATGAGCAGGTCGGATGTCCACAGGGGTGGCGGCGCGCCACCGGGGTGTGGAGGATCACCCGGGGAGGACGACCACCGGCAGCTCGTCGGCGCTCACCTGGTCGATCTGCGCGACGTCGGCGTACGCCTCCACCACGCGGGGCGACCCCCACTCGGTGCGCCACACGGTGGCGCAGGGCCACAGGACGACGTTGTCGTGCGGGCCGATCCAGATCGTCGTGATCTCGATCTCGCGGCCGTCGGTGAGGATCAGCCGACTGGACTGGGTCTGCGCGCCGTCGAACTCATCCGGCTCGTCGGGGGTGTACGCGCTCAGCGGCATGTCGGTGAAGGCCCGCATCCACTCCGTGATGATCGCGGGGTCGCGCACCGTGAGCCGATCGACGGTGTCGGGCACGTCGGTCGAGGGGCACTCGAAGAACTCGATGGCGGCGACCTGGTCGGGGGCGACGGCGATCGAGCGTTCCGCGACCGGCGCGCATCCCGCGAACGCGACGGCGAGAGCGGCGGCTGTCGCGGCGGCGGCGCGGATCGACCGGTGCGTGGTGATCCTGCCCGCAGGCTATCGCGCGGCATCCCCCGCGGGAACGGGAAAGGGCTGCGGAGATCTCCGCAGCCCTTCGTGGTGGCGAGTGAGGGATTCGAACCCCCGAATGCAATGCAGTCTGATTTACAGTCAGATCCCTTTGGCCGCTTGGGTAACTCGCCAGATGCGCACCCGCCCGGCTTGTGCAGTCGACCGGAGGCGCGATCCCCTACTCTACCCTCCCCGCGGGCGTGACGAAAACCGCGGCGTCAGGCGGCCGACGCGACGCGCTCGACGAAGGATTCGAGGCGGTGGCGCGTGCCGTCGATGCGGCGATCCACGCTCGCCCGGATCTCGCTCGGAGCCAGCGGCCCCGCGATGCGGACGTTGTCGTGGCAGGTCAGGTCGGCGCACACGTAGGTGCCGACGCTGTCGCCGCGGTCACCGGCATCCCCGGTCCGTCGAGCGGTGAACATCGTGACCTGATTGCCCGGCTGCATCGTGTGGCAGATGTTGCACATGGCGGAGCGACCTTGCGTCGCGCCGTTCGCGGCGCGCAGCACGATGCCGGTCGGGTGCCCGTCGATCTCGGCGACGACGTAGCCGCGGCTGCGCGTCGTGGGATCGCGCCACGCGAGGAAGTCGAGGTGATCCCACTCGAGCAGCGGGAAGTCGTGGGGCGGCTCGAGGCGTTCCCGCTCGTCCTTCGTCGCATTCACCAGCACGTCGCGCAACTGGTCCTCTGTCAGCGGCCGCATCAGCCCATTGTACGAAGGGGCGGATGCCGCGGCTCCGCCGACGTCAGGCGCCGAGGCTCAGGATGAGCGAGGCGGTGCCGACGAGACCGATCCCCGCTGCCGTGCCGATCGCGGGCCACAGGAACCCGCGGCGGCGGATGGCAGCGAAGACGAGACCGACGATGCCGGTGAGCATCGCGACCGACCCGCCGCCGACCAGGAGGGCGAAGGCCGGGATCAGGAGCCAGCCGTACTGCTCGTCGACGGTCGCGGCGAGCAGCAGGACGAACAGGGTCGGCAGCACCGAGAGCACGACGAGCGCGACGGCGGCGATGCCCCACGCGCGCTGGGCGAGGAGTGGAACGGCGGGCGTGGTCACCCCGTCAGGCTACGGCTGGACGCGACGACGGATGCGGCGACGCGCGGAACGTCAGCCCTGCGCCGCGATCGTGCGGCTCGTCGGCCGCAACTGCACGCGGTCGCCGGGCTGCAGGACGTGCTCCGGTCCGCCCGCCTCGTTGAACGCCTGCACGGTGATCGCGTCGACACAGAAACGGTCGCCGATGCCGCGGTAGGTGTCCCCCGGCTGCACGGTGTAGAAGGTGGGCTTGCCGTCGACCTTCTCGACCGGGCCTTCGGCGTACTCACCCTTCCCGGTGTCGACGACCGTGCCCGACATGCTGACCGGGATCCGCCCTTCCGCGTTGGGCTCTGCGAGCGAGATGCGCGCGATCGCGTCGCAGTCCTGATGCGTGCGGTAGCCGCCCTTGGCCGCCTCGTTGAGCGCCAGCGCCTCGGGCTGCCCCTCGGCGAGGACGGCGAGGTAGTCGCCGGCGTAGATGTCGCCCGCACCGCCGAAGTTGTTCGCGCTGTTGAAGTCCGCGCTGGCGAGGCAGAAGCGCTCGACGATCGCCCAGTACGAGTCGCCCGAGACCACCCGGTAGACCGTCGCGAGGCCCTTCCCATTGGAGCGCTCGACCACGCCGGTCGCTCCAGGCGAGATGTCGCCGCGGTCCGTGCCCGCCGGCACGCCCAGGCACTTGCTCTCGGGCGCCGGGGTCGTCTCGACGGGCGTGGGAAGCGGCGCGAGCCGCGTTGGCGTTGGCGTGGGCGTGGGTGTCGCCGTCCGCGGCGGTGCCGCCGACGTGGACGGCGCCTCGGCGACCACCTCGTCGGTCGGGATCATCCCGATGACAGCGGGCGCAGCGAGAGCCAGCAGGCCCACCACCGACCCCACGGCGATACCGAGCATGATCTTCCCCCGACGATCCATACCTCGACGCTATCCGTCCCGGGTCACGGGCGCGCAACGATCCTCCGGCGGTACCCTCGAACGCATGGCCAGCGACAGCTCATTCGACATCGTCAGCAAGATCGATCGCCAGGAGGCGGACAACGCGCTCAACCAGGCGCGCAAGGAGGTCGAGCAGCGCTACGACTTCAAGGGCACCGGCGCCTCGATCGAGTGGAGCGGCGAGTCGATCCTCATCAAGGCGAACAGCGACGAGCGCGCCAAGGCGGTGCTCGACGTCTTCCAGTCGAAGCTGATCAAGCGCGGCATCTCGCTGAAGAGCCTCGACTCCGGCGAGCCCCAGCCCTCAGGCAAGGAGTTCCGCATCGTCTCGACCCTCAAGGAGGGCATCTCCTCCGAGGACGCGAAGAAGATCAGCAAGATGATCCGCGACGAGGGCCCCAAGTCGGTGAAGGCGCAGATCCAGGGCGACGAGCTGCGAGTGCAGTCGAAGTCCCGCGACGACCTGCAGGAAGTGCAGCGGATGCTGAAGGCCGCCGACCTCGACGTCGACCTCCAGTTCGTCAACTACCGCTGAGCACAGCGCCCGAGCACCACGGGAGCGCGGGCGGGTTGTCAAGCCCGCGCGAGCGTCGGAGCCCTCACCTAGCGTGGCAGGTCAGCACCACGAGCTTGTGAGGTCCCCGCTGTGCCTGAGCACCACCATCCCACCCCCGGCACGGTCTGGGCGCGCGTCGAGGACGGCTTCGTGACGGGGATGCTGCTGTACCGGAACGGCCGCTTCATCCAGATCCTCGAGGGCCCCGAACAGGCCGTCCGCGACACGATGGCGAAGATCGAACGGGACCCCCGCCACGACCACCTCCGGGTGCTGATCGACGAGTTCATCGACGAGCGCAACTTCGCCGAGTGGACCATGGGCTTCGAACCCATCACGACCCCGGACGCCGAGGCGCCGGAAGGCTTCCGTGACACGTTCGACGACCTCGAAGCGCACGGCGACCCGTCGGCCACCCTGCGGGCGGCACGCGAGTTGAGCCTCTGGTTCCGCGTCCGCGCGACTCAGCCGCGCTGACCGGACGACGAACGGCCCGGACCCCCTGAAGGGTCCGGGCCGTCGTCGCGTCAGCGGCTCAGAGCGTGCGGGCGAAGGGGTCGAAGTCGACCGGCACCGGCGGGACCGGTGCGACCGTGCTGTCGATCTCGAGGTACTGCCCGGTCTCGGCCGAGTCCTGCGCCGAGAGCAGCACGTCGAGCACGTGGAAGCCGAGCTCGCCGGTCGCGACGTGCGGCCGGTTCTCTGCCACGGCGCGCACCATGTCGAGCACGCCGAGGCCGCGGCCGACGACCGTGCCCTGCTGCTCGACCTCGATCCACTCCTGCTCGGTCTTCATACCGTCGCGGAACACACCGAGCGGCTTGACGTACGCCGTGCGCCCCTCGAAGCGGTTGGGGTCGGGCAGCACGATGGAGCCCTCGGTGCCGTGGATCTCCACGACGCCGTGACGCTCGAGCGCCGAGTCGAAGCTCAGCAGGTGCGTGCCGTGCTGGCCGCCCTCGAAGGTCGAGAGGACCTGCACCGACGAGGGCACCTCGACGGGGAAGGTCTCGCCCGCGCGGGGACCGGTGTGGATGTGACGCTCCGTGCGGAACCGCGACCCGCGCGCGGCGACGCCGGCGATGGGCCCCAGCAGGCTGACGAGGGCCGAGAAGTAGTACGGACCCATGTCGAGCAGCGGGCCGGCACCCTTCGCGAACAGGAACGCGGGCTCGGGATGCCACAGGTCGGGGCCCTGCGTCTGGAATGCGGTCTGCACGAACAGCGGGGTGCCGATGACACCCTCGGCGATCGCGCGCTTCGCGGTCTGGAAACCCGGGCCGAGGATCGTGTCGGGCGCCGAACCGACGCGGACACCCGCGGCCTCGGCATCCTTCAGCAGCTGACGAGCACCCTCGCGGTCGAGGCCCAGCGGCTTCTCGGTCCACACGTGCTTGCCGGCGGCGACCGCCTGCGCCGAGACCGCGATGTGCGACTCGGGGATCGTGAGGTTGACGACGAGCTCGACCTCGGGGTTGGCGAGGACGTCCTCGAGCGTGCCCCACGAGGGCACCCCGTGCTCCTCGGCCTTCGCCTTCGCGCGCTCGGGGATCAGGTCGCCGATCGCGACCACCTTCACGTCGGGGAACGACGTGAGGTTCTCGAGGTAGGTCTGGCTGATGACACCGGCACCGACGATGCCGACTCCGACGGGACCGGTCATGCGATGAACCCGCCGTCCTTCAGGAAGGCGTACGAGGCCGCGATGTCCTCGAAGACGTCGCCGGGAGCCTTGTCGTACTCGATGACGGCGAACTTGATGCCCGTGCCCGCCTGCAGCGACTCGGCGAGGGGCACGTCGCCCGTGCCGGCGCGCAGCTGCTCGAGCGAGTCGGAACCGAACGCGTCGGCGCCGGGCGCCCACGGGTTGGATGCCGGGGCGATGCCGTCCTTGACGTGCACGGCGACGAGCCGGTCGCCGAGGCTCTTCACGAGCGCCGGCACGTCCTGGCCGCCGGTGAGCGCCCAGAACAGGTCGAGCTCGATCTCGACGCGGTCGTCGGTCAGCTCGAGGAAGCGCTCGTAGGCGGTCTGACCGCCGAAGTCCGCCACGAACTCCTGCGCGTGGTTGTGGTATCCGACCGTCAGGCCGAACTCCGCGGCCTTCTCGGCGGCGCGGTTCATGCGCTCGGCGATGTCGGCGACACCCTCTTCGGTGAGCCAGCGCTCGGCGGGCACGAACGGGTCGATGACCGTCGTCATGCCGATCTTCGCGGCCGCCTCGAAGACGACCTCGGGAGCGGGGGTCGGGATCGAGCCGTCCGGGGTCCAGAGCTCGTCCGAGAGCAGCGGCGCGTGGCCGGTGGGAGAGGCGAGGCCGCTGGCGTCGAGGGCCGCGCGGATCTCGTCGGGACGCCGCACGAAATCGAACGCCTCCACGTTGCGCAGGCCGATCGCAGCCAGCTTGTCGAGCGATCCGGACATGTCCTCGCTGAACTCTTTCGCGAGTGTGTAGAGCTGGACAGAGGCGAGTGGCAGAGCCATGGGCCTTCCTTCGTACGTCGTTGTCGGATGCCGCGGGGCGGCGTGGCCACGACGATAGCAGAAAAACCTCCAGTTGGAGGTTTTTCGTCGACGGCCCTACTCTGTCCCCATGGGTCAGGACGACGAGGGCGTGATCGGCCGCCGCGGATCGCAGCCGAAGGGCGTCGCCCGGCGGCAGGAGATCCTCGATCGCGCGATCGAGGTCTTCCGCGAGCGCGGGGCGCACGGCACGTCGCTCCGCAAGATCGCCGAGGCCATCGGCGTCTCGCACGCCGCCCTGCTGCACTACTTCGACTCGCGCGAACAGCTGCTCGTCGCCGTCTACAAGCACGCCGAGGACAGTCGCGTCGACTCCCCCGACCTCCGCCCCGGCATCGACACCATGATCGAGGCGGCGATCAAGAACGTCGAGGTGCCCGGTCTCGTCACCCTGTACTCCACCCTGCTCGCCGCCTCGCTCGAGACGGACTCCGGCGTCGGGCGCGAGTTCTTCACGGCCCGTTTCACCGGGCTCCGCGCCACGATGACCGAGAGCCTGCAGCGACAGCAGGCCGAGGGCCTGGTGCGCGACGACGTCTCGGCCGAACACCTCGCGTCGCTTCTGATCGCGGCATCCGACGGTCTGCAGATCCAGTGGCTGCTCGATCCGGCGGTCGGGCTGGAATCGACCCTGCGCACCCTCGGCGCGCTCCTGCGCCCGCCCGCATGACCGGGCCGCACCTCACGCGCCGGCTCGTCGTCGTCCTCGGCTTCCTCTCGGCGGTCGGTCCGTTCGCGATCTCGGCGGCCACCGGCATCCTGTCGATCCCGCTCTTCATCGGCTGCGCCTTCGCCACCGGTCGGCGCGCTCATCACCCCCGTGGTGGGCCTGTGGGGCGAGGAGACCGCGGTGCCGATGGCGTGCGTCATGCTCGTCGGCGCGCTGCTCAGCCTGACGCTCGGGATCGCCTCGAACCGCGCGAGCGCCCGATCGCACCCGTCGTGAGCCACCTTTCGAGCGCACGGTAGGCCTGCTCGCGCGGGCCCGGACGCGACAGGAAGAGGTCGTGGATGCCGCCCTCGATCCGCGCGAGCGTGATGTCGCGCCCGATCCGGGTGGCGGCGCGGGCGATGTCGTCGACGACGAGCACCGAGTCGCTGCCGGTCATCTCGGCGTTCCACGCGAACGGATTCGTCGACGCGGTCGACAGCATCACGAGGGTCGGAACACCCACGTCGATGCCCGCCGACACCCGACGGTGCCCTTCGACGATCGCGGCGAGCCAGCCCGGGTGCGTCGGGAACCCGCGCTCGGGCCGCCACTCCCGCCGGTAGCCGCGGACGGGCAGCGCGCCCATCTCGGTCTGCGCGCGGGTGTAGAAGCCGAGGTCGACGACGGGGTGCGCACCCAACGGATCGACGCGCGCCCGCATCTGCACGAGGGGCGACAGCGCCTGGCGACCGAGGGTGCCGATCTGCAGCTCGAGCCACGGGCTGTTGAGGACCAGCCCCGCGAGGCGCCCGTGGTGCCGCGATGCCCAGAGCGTGGCGGTGAGGCCGCCCGTCGAATGCCCCATCATCACGAGCCGACGCCGCGACGGCGCACCCTCGAGGCCGTGGCCCATCGCTTCGAGGGCCGTGGCGATGTCGGCGTCGTACACCTCGAGCGACGTCACGAACCCGGGCGTCTGACCGGTGCGCAGGCTGCGGCCGTACTTGCGCAAGTCGAGCGCGTGGAAGCGCGCTCCGTGCGAAGTCCAGAACCGGGCGAGCTCGACCTGGAAGAAGTAGTCGGACCAGCCGTGCAGATAGAGGACGTCGACGTCGCGCAGCGGCCCCGTCAGCCGCGCGAGCGTCGGCGGCTCGAGGCGGACGAGCGTCGCGACGACCTCGCCCTCCTGGTCGGTGCCGAGGGGCAGCGTCAGGGACTGGAACGGACGCCCGAGGACATCTGTCTCCCACTCGCCGCTCATCGGAGCCTCACTCGCCGCGCGAGACCCGCACCATCTCGTCGCGGTCGACGACCTTGATCCGCTCGCGCTCGTGCGGTGCACCGAGGGTGACCTCGTGCTCGTCGAGCCGGTGCCAGCCGTCGAGGTCCGTCCATGCGACCTGCCGCTCGGCGAGGAGCGCGATGATCGCCTCGTCGGACGGGTCCTCGGGGGTCCACCACGACGCCTGGTCGTTGATGAGGTGGCGGATCGTCTCCATGGCGTCGGACTTCGTGTGACCGATGAGGCCGACCGGGCCGCGCTTGATCCAGCCGGTCGCGTACACGCCGGGGACCCGCTCGTTCGACCCCTTCTTCAGCACCTGACCCTCGTGGTTCGGGATCACACCGTGTCGCTTGTCGAACGGCACGTCCGGCAGCGGCGAACCGAAGTAGCCCACGGCACGGTAGACCTGGCCGACCGGGATCTCGCGGAGCTCGCCCGTGCCCTCGACCCCGCCGGAGCCGTCGGGACGGGTGCGCTCGGTGACGATCGCCGCGACGCGGCCGTCGGCATCCTTCTTGATCTCGACGGGACGCGCCCAGAAGTGCAGGTGCAGCCGGCGACTCGCCTCGCCGCCGGCGTTGTTGACGCTCGGCCGCTGGCGCCACGACTGCAGGACGCGGTCGATGACCATGACCTGCTTGTTCGAGGCGATTGCCGCCTTCGAGGCCTCGTCGTAGTCGAAGTCCTCGTCGTAGACGACCATGTCGACGTCGCGCAGCTCGCCGAGCTCGCGCAGCTCGAGCGGGGTGAATTTCACTTGCGCGGGACCGCGACGGCCGAACACGTGCACGTCGGTGACGGGTGAGGCCTTCAGACCCTCGTAGACGTTCGCGGGGATCTCGGTGGGCAGCAGGTCGTCGGCGTGCTTGGCGAGCACGCGCGCCACGTCGAGCGCGACGTTGCCGTTGCCGAGGACCGCGACGGATGCCGCATCCAGCGGCCACTCGCGCGGGAAGTCCGGGTGGCCGTCGTACCAGCTGACGAAATCCGCCGCGCCGAAGGAGCCCTCGGCGTCGATGCCGGGGATGTCGAGGTCGGCGTCCTTGATCGCGCCGGTCGCGAAGATGACGGCGTTGTAGTGCTTCTTCAGGTCGGCGAGGGTGATGTCCACGCCGAACCGGACGTTGCCGAAGATGCGGATGTCACCACGGTCGAGGACGTCGCGCAGGGCGTTGATGATGCCCTTGATGCGCGGGTGGTCGGGGGCGACGCCGTAGCGCACGAGGCCGTAGGGCGCCGGAAGGTGGTCGAAGAGGTCGATCGACACGTCGAACTTGCGCTCCGCCTTCAGGAGGATGTCCGCCGCGTAGATGCCGGCGGGTCCTGCGCCGACGATGGCCAGCCGGAGCTTGGTCATGGGTGTCCTTTCCGAGAGCCCGCGCGCGGGCGTGACGAAGAAGCGGCGGTTCCGCCGGTGATCAGCTGGAGCGGTCGACGACGACCTGCGCGAAGCGCGTGAGCGCCTCACGGACGAGGCCGTCCGGGAGGGGCGAGAGGGCGGCGACGGCGCGGTCCGACCATTCGTGCGCGAGACGGCGGGTGGCCTCGGTCGCGGGGTGGTCGCGCAGCTGCGCGAGCGGGGCGTCGAGGATGACGGGATCGGCGCCGTCGGAGATGCGGGCGACACCCTCGTCGATCGTGACCTTGAGCGCCTGCGAGGCCGGGTCGGTCGCACGGCCGAGGAGCAGGTAGGGCATCGTCGGCACGCCGGCGCGCAGGTCGGTGCCGGGGACCTTGCCGGTCTCCTCGGCGTCGGCCGACAGGTCGATGACGTCATCGAGCAGCTGGAAGGCGACACCCACGCGCTCGCCGAACTCGCGCACCGGCGCGGCGTACTCGTCGGAGGCGTCGGAGAAGACGACACCGGTCTCGGCGGCGGCGGCGATCAGCGAACCGGTCTTGTCGCTGAGCACCTGCAGGTAGAAGTCGACCGGGTCGTCGCCCGGCTGCGCCCCCACGGTCTCGTGCATCTGACCGAGCACGAGGCGCTCGAAGGTGTCGGCCTGCAGCCGGATGGCGCGCTCGCCCACCTGCGCCATGAGCTGGCTGGCCCGCGAGAAGAGCAGGTCGCCGGTGAGGATCGCGACGCTGTTGCCCCACACCGCGTGGGCGCTGGGAACGCCGCGGCGACGGTCGGCCTCGTCCATGACGTCGTCGTGGTACAGCGAGCCGAGGTGGGTCATCTCGAGAGCCGTCGCGCCCGCGAGGACGTCGTCGGTGACCCCGGAGCCGAGCTGCGCCGTGAGGATGGCGAGCATCGGCCGCATCCGCTTTCCGCCCGCCTCGTAGAGGTAGCGCGAGGTGACGTCGGCGAGCGAGTCCCCGACCTTCAGCTCACCGGCGAGGCGGGCTTCGACGAGGTCGAGCCCCTCTTCGACCGTGGCGAGCAGCTTGCGCATGCGCGGGCCCACGAAGATGCGCTCGGTGACGCCGAGACGGCTCGCGATCTGCGAGCCCGGAGTACCGGGACGGGGGGTCATGCCTCCAGCGTACCCGTCGCGCCTCAGGCCCGGCCCGGGGTTGCGGGCTTGCGCGCGCGGTGCAGTGCGACGATCCCGAAGCTCAGGTCGCGCCAGGCGACCTGCCCCCACCCGGCGGCGCGGATGCGGCCGGCCAGAGTGCGCTGATCGGGCCAGTCGCGGATCGACTCGTTGAGGTAGTCGTAGGCGTCGGCGTTCGAGCTGAACGCCCGCGCGACGACGGGCAGGACGCGGTCGTTGTAGAAGCGGTACAGCCCACGCATGAGCGCTGCCGGCGGGTGCGAGAACTCGCAGATGACGAGGCTCCCGCCGGGCTTGGTGACGCGGAGCAACTCGCGCAGCGCCTTTTCGGGGTCGTTGACGTTGCGCAGCCCGAACGAGATCGTCACGGTGTCGAACTCCTCGTCGCCGAACGGCAGGGCCGTCGCGTCCGCCTCGACGAAGGACAGGTTCGGGATGCCGCCGTGCCGCCGCTTGCCCTCGGCGATCATCCCCGCCGAGAAGTCGCCCGCGACGACCTCGGCACCCGAGCGGGCGAGCGAGACCGAGCTCGCGCCGGTGCCGGCGGCGAGGTCGAGGATCCTCTGCCCGCGCCGCGGTGCGATGGCGCGCGTCGTCGCGATGCGCCACAGCTTGTCGTTGCCGAGGCTGAGGATCGTGTTGGTGCGGTCGTAGCCCGCCGCGACCTCGTCGAACATGCCGCTGACGCGCGCGGGATCCTTGCCGAGGTCCGCGCGGGTGGACGGGGTGCGGGAGGGCTGTTCGGTCACGTGTCGAGCCTAATCGGGGCGGGATGCCGCGGGGCTGCGCGCGAGGCTCGGGTGGGTGCTGCCGGATTAGGCTGAGAGCGTGACTTCGACTGCGCTCGGCGCTCCCCGGCTGCGCGCCGTCACCCGCCGCATCGAGCCGGTCGACGACCCCCTCTCCTACGCCGCGCCCGACGACCCGACGGTCTGGTCGCGTCGCGGCGACATGCTCGTCGGCTGGGGCCGCGCCGCCGAGCTTCCGGCGGGAGAGTCCGCCGTCGCCTGGTGGCGGGCCGTCAGCGCCGCGGCCGAGGTCGACGACAAGGTACGGATGCCGGGGTCCGGCCTCGTCGCGTTCGGGGCCCTGCCGTTCGACCCCGCCCACAGCTCGTCGAGCGCAACGCTGACGGTGCCGAAGATGATCATCGGCCGTCGGGGCGACACGAGCTGGGTCACGCATGTCTTCACCGGCGGTGAGCCCGAGCGTCCCGAGCCGCAGTCCATCCCCTTCGGGCCGCATTGGTCGGCGGTCGTGGGGCCGGGGGCCTGCACACCCGACGGTTACCAGGCGGAGGTGCGGGCCGGGCTCGAGGCGATCGCCTCGGGCGAGGTCGCCAAGGTGGTGCTGGCGCGCGACCTGGTCGGGTCGGTGCCCGCCGGGTCGGACCTGCGACGACTCGTCCGCGCCCTCGCCTCGGCCTACCCCGACACGTGGACCTTCGCCGTCGACGGCGCGATCGGCGCGAGCCCCGAGACCCTCGTCACCGTCTCGGGCGGTACGGTCACGGCGCGTGTGCTGGCGGGGACCGCCGCGCGCGGTGCCGACGCCGACGCGGACACCGCGGCATCCGTCGCCCTCGCCACCAGTGCGAAAGACCTCGACGAGCACCGGTACGCGGTGCAGAGTGTGCTGACCGCGCTGCGCGAGCACACGACCGCGCTGGTGGCCGAGCCTGAGCCGTTCATGCTGAAACTGCCGAACGTGTGGCACCTCGCGACGGATGTCGAGGGCACGCTCTCGGGCCACGCGTCGGCGCTCGACCTCGTCGAGGTGCTGCACCCGACGGCGGCGGTCGCCGGAACTCCGACGCAGGCGGCGCTCGAGGTGATCCGTCGGGTCGAGCCGTTCGACCGCGGCCGCTACGCCGGGCCGGTCGGCTGGATCGACGCGAACGGCGACGGCGAGTGGGCCATCGCGTTGCGTTGCGCGCAGTTCGACGTGCACGGCGAGGGCGACATCGCGCTCATCGCCCACGCCGGCGCCGGCATCGTCGCGGGGAGCGACCCGGAGACCGAGATGCTCGAGACCCGGGTGAAGTTCCGCCCGATCGTCGACGCGCTCGCCTGAGGGCGGTCAGACGTCCGCGAGGAGAGGCCTTACTCTCCGGCCGATCGTGAATCCTCGGAGAGACCGATCAGCTCCGGGATGACGCGCGGGTGGGCGAGCACCCGGAAGTGGCCGCCCGTGTCGAGGCGCACGTTCTTCGCGGCGCCCGGGAGCTCACTGCCTTCCGGGATGTGCGGATCGAACCGGCCGTAGACCGACACGATGCGCCCGTTGACCTCGTGCTCCCGCGACAGAGCGAGGATCGTCGCGCTGCGGGGCGAGAAGATCCGCAGAGACGGGAGGACCATGAGTCGGCCGTACCGCGATCCGCCGAAGGGCGTCGCGACGGCGAGCATGCCGTCCACGCGGCCGGTGGGCGCGTCGACGACCATGGCGCGTTTGCCGACCAGTCCGCCCTTGCTGTGCGCGAGCAGCACGCAGCCGCGCAGGTCGTGCTCGGCGAGGTAGCCGACGACCCGGGCCGCGGCGTCGTCGACGGGTCGCCGGTTGCGCCGGAGCACCGGCAGGACGTGCACGGGATGCCCGCGGTCGTGCATCGCGCGGATGAGCGGCGTCATGAACCGCCAGGTCTCGTACCCGCCGGGGAGGATGACGATGGGCGTGAGCTCACCCGCCAGGAACTGTCGCGGATGGGTGCGCGTCAGGGTCGCGGCGACCTGCCAGCGCAGCGCGTAGAGGTAGTCGCGCGCCCACCACGCCGCGTTGCGGACGAGAGAGGTCATCGCGACTCCTGCCGTGCGCGGAACGCAACGATCGCGTCGGCGACCACTCGCGGGGCGCTGTGCTGGACGACGTGTCCACTGCCGGGGATCTCCGACGTCTCGGCATCCGCGGCACCGGCGGACAGCCGTCGACACCACGCCGCCCCCGCGATGGGGTCGCGCGCACCGCGGATCACGAGCAGAGGGCGTGCGAGCGCTCGCACCCGGTCCTCGATGCGGTAGGCGAGCATGTGGCGCAGTTGCCGCAGGTACCAGGGGATGCCGCACCGCACGTAGTCGCTGAGGACGAGCCAGTTCGCGAGCGGCGGCTCGCGGAAGATGTCGAGCGCCAGCGCGAGTGCCTGGGCTGTGGGTGTGCGGTGCCGGTCGTCGGCGACGGGACCCATCGCGACGACGTGCGTGACCAGTTCGGGACGCTGCGCGGCGAGTTCGATCACCCACTGACTGCCCATCGAGTGGCCGACCGCGACGACCGGCGGGAGTTCGAGGTGCGCGAGGAGGCGGGCGATCGCGGCGGCCATCGCCGGGACGTCGAGCTCCCGCGGGGGCTGAGGGAGCCCGCCGAACCCGGGCAGATCGACCGAGACGACGGCGTGGTCGTGCGCCAGCTCGGCGTGGAGGCGGCGCAGATAGCGGTGCGACATGCCGATGCCGTGCACCAGGAGGTACGTGTGCGCCGCGTCGGCGCGCGGCGAGAGGACGACGCGGAAGGTGGTGCCGCCGACCGTGACCTCCTGGATCGACGGCCCGTCTGGACGTGCCCTCACGCGATGCCTTTCGTCGCCGGAGAGGTTCACGGTAACCCGGTGCGGGAGATGTGGTGCGGGGGTTGACCTGGCGGTGTGGGGTTGGGTGTGGGGCGGGTGCCCGGCGGGTGGGGATTCGGAGGGTGGGCGCGGATTCGGATGCGGTGGCGGCCTCCGGTCCGAATCCGGTGACAGTGTCCGAATCCGGCGCGATTACGGAGTGCGCTGACGGTTGGATGCCGAGGCTGCGCCGGTACGGAGGGTGCGAGAGCTCTGCCGCACATCGAATCCGCGAAGAATGAGAGGACTCTCATTTCTAGGTTGTGCATAACGTGAGTTCTGGGCCCGGTTTGCCGAGATGGATGTCGGTGGCCCCTGGCAGAGTGCAGGTATGACGGATGCGGCGGAAACCCCCGGTGGCGAGGACTATCTCGCCGCCCTGGCGGGCATCGTCGCTGAGGTTGGCGACGTTGCTGTCGAACTCGCTCGGGTGCAGGTCCGGGAGCTTCGGGCGCTGGCTGCGGCGGGCCAGTTGGCGGAAGCGCAGACCGCGCAACGCAACGCGCGTGTGCAGGTCCACGACATGGCGTTGCGATCGATCGCGGCGGAGGTCGGCGGCGTCATGCGTTTCACCGACCGGACCGTGCAACGGCGGATCGGTGAAGCACGGACCCTGATCGAAGGGTTTCCCGCGACGGTCGAGGCGTGGG
This sequence comes from Microbacterium sp. NPDC079356, assembly GCF_049545465.1. Classification (NCBI taxonomy): domain Bacteria; kingdom Bacillati; phylum Actinomycetota; class Actinomycetes; order Micrococcales; family Microbacteriaceae; genus Microbacterium; species Microbacterium sp. NPDC079356. The sequence continues at coordinate 200,287 of NZ_JBMWDN010000002.1, forward strand.
AGCAGGGGCGTCTCGTCCGCGGGCACGCGATCGCGATCGTGGAGACCGGGACGAGTCTGCCGGCGGAGATGTGGTCCGAGTTCGAACAGCTCGCGATCAGCCGATGCGAGAAGGACACCCCGAACCGTGTGCGAGGAGAGCTCGAGATCCTCGCCCACCGGATGCATCCCCGCTCGTTCGCGGAGCGGCACGAGGATGCCGCCGCGACGCGGTGCGTCCGGATCGTGCCGGGAAGGGACGGAATGTCCGACGTGGTCGCGACCGTCTCGACGGTGATCGCCGAGGGCATCCACGACCGACTCACCCAGCAAGCGAGGGCGATCATCGACACCCGCGACGAGCGCGCCGCTGCGCACGGCGGGGATGGTGTCGCGTTCGGGGAAGCAGCCACGGCGCACAGCGACAGCGACGATGCCGCAGCCATCGTCGCCACTGACCAGCGCTCCATCGACCAGGTCCGGGCGGACGTGTTCGCGGATTTGCTCCTCGCGGGAACACCAGCGCTCGACGACACCCGCGACACCACCGCCGGTCCGCTGGGCGCGATCCGCGCACGTGTGCAGGTACTCATCCCCGCAGCGACACTCACCGGCGAGGACGACGGGCCCTGCGACCTGACCGGGCGGTCCCCCATCGACCCCGCGACCGCCCGCACCCTCGCGGGCGGCACCCACACCTGGGAGCGGCTGTTCCACGACCCCACCACCGGGGTCACCGTCTCAACCGACTCCTACCGTGTCCCCTCCGGGATGCGCCGGTTCCTGCAAGCCCGGGACCAGCACTGCCGGTTCCCCGGATGCCGCGTCGCGGCGATCCGGTGTGAGGTCGATCACACGCACGATCACGCCCTCGGCGGACGGACAGAACTATCGAACCTCGCCCATTTGTGCCAACGGCATCACTCGATGAAGCAGTTCACCGCGTGGAGAGTGCGACAACTCAAGGGTGGCGTCCTGGAATGGACCTCACCCCTCGGCAGGACCTATCGCGAAGACGCACCCACCCCGGCCGTCGCCTTCACCCCTGCCGCACCACCACCACCACCACCACCGACCACACCAGCGGAACCCGCACCCTTCTGACGCCCGCCCCCAACGGCGACCAGGTCGGATACGTCACCACCGCTTACGACGGCGAACTCACGAGCGACGCCACCCCCGACGGCGACGAGCTGTTCGAGATCGCCTGGTTCCCCCGCGACGCGATCCCCACCCTCCCCCGCCGCGACTGGATCGACCGCGTCATCGGCGACGTCCGCGACGATCTGTAGGGTGCCGCCATGACGACCGACATCCGCGACGACCGCACCGTCGTCCTCCTGCACGGCTGGCCGGGACTCCCCTCCGACTACGACGCGGTCATCGCCGACCTGACCGACCTCCGCACCCTCACCCCCGACCTCCTCGGCATGGGGACCGGGTTCGACGGCATCCCGAGCGTCGAGGCATCCACCGCCGAATCGCACGCCGAACGCGTCCTCGGGCAGCTCGACGACGCCGGGATCACGAGCGGCGTCATCATCGCCGGCTACGACATCGGCAGCCGCATCGCCCAAGCCGCCCTCCGCGCAGACCCGAGCCGGTTCCACGGCGCCGTCCTCACCCCGGCCTACCCGGGCGTCGGCGACCGCGCCGCATCCCCCGCCCTCGCCTCCGTGTTCTGGTACCAGCACTTCCACCGCGACCCCGTCGCCACCCAGCTCATCGACGGCGACGAACGCGCCGTCCGCACCTACCTCACCCACACCTGGAACAGTTGGCGAGCGGATGCCGCACCCCCGCCGCACCTCGACGAGATCATCGCCGCCTACGCACGGCCGGGCGCGTTCGCCGCCAGCCTGCAGTGGTACGTCGCCAACCGCGGCTACACCGCCGACACGGCCCCCGTCACCGTTCCGACGACGATGCTGTGGCCCGGCGCCGACCCGCTGTTCTCGACCGACTGGACCGACAGGCTGCCCGACCACTTCACCGACGTCCGCCTCGACGTCATCCCTAGATGCGGGCACTTCATCCCTGTCGAGCGGCCCGACGCCGTCGTCCGCGCCATCCGCTCGCACCTCGACTGACCGCTCAGGTCGCCGCGAGCCGCGCCTTCTCGACCTCGACGTCGAAGTCCGCCGCCGGCCACTGCGGATCGATCCGCTCCAAGACCTCGATCAGCAGCGCCTGCACCGCCAACCGGGCGTACCACTTGTGGTTCGCCGGCACCACCAACCACGGCGCACGATCCGTCGACGTCCGATCGAACACCGCCTGATACGCGTCCATGTACGCCGGCCACAGCTCCCGCTCGTCGACGTCGCCGGGGTTGTACTTCCAGTGCTTGTCCGGCCGCTCGAGCCGCTCCGTCAGACGCGCCTTCTGCTCATCGCCTGAGATGTGCAGCATGACCTTCACGAGGTGCACACCGCGCTCCGCCAGCCGGTCCTCGAAGTCGACGATGGCGCCATACCGTCGCTGGATCTCCTCGGGAGCCGCGAGCTGCCGCACCCGGCCGATCAGCACGTCCTCGTAATGCGACCGGTCGAACACCCCGATGTACCCGGGCTCGGGAACCTCCCGCTCGATCCGCCACAGGAAGTCGTGCGCCAGCTCCTCGGGCGTCGGCTTCTTGAACGCCTTCAGATGCACGCCCTGCGGATCCGTCGCCCCGATCACGTGCCGGACGATCCCGCCCTTGCCCGCCGAATCCATCGCCTGCAGCACGAGCAGCACCGACGGCGCATCCGACTGTGTGCGACTCTGCGCGTACAGCCGCTCCTGCAACTGATCGAACTCCTCCGCCGCGGCGGCGAGATCCGCCTGCCCCGACTTCTTGTCGCCGTCGTACCCGGGCGTCGACGCCGGGTCGACGTCGGCGAGGCGGAACCCCGCCCCCACCCGCAACAGCGTCGACGGTGACCCGGTCCAGTGATCGTCAGCACTCATGCGGCATATCCTGCCCTGCCGGAGACCTGCGCGCGACGGTCTTGCGGATGCGGCGGCTACCGCGTCAGCGGGACCTCGATGATCTGGCGTCCCCCGGGCGGCGACGTCAACGCCTGGTCGAGCGCGCCGCGCGTCGTCACCCGGCGGTACTCCCACCCGTACGCGCGGGCGATCTCTTCGACACGTGCCGTCTGCGGCGTGAACTGCACCCGGTCGAACGCCTCGGCACCGGCGATCCCGGCAACCTCCAGACCGTCGAAGATCGTCCCGCCGCCGTCGTTGCCGACGATGACCTGGATCCGCGGCTCCCCCTCGGCCGGAGGATGCAGCAGCGCCCCCACGTCGTGCAGGAACGCCAGGTCGCCCAGCAGCACCCGCGTGACCCCCGGCGTCGCACCGCGCTGCGAGGCGGCCGCGATCCCGAGCCCTGTCGCGACCGTGCCGTCGATGCCGGCGAGCCCGCGGTTCGCGTGCACCGGCACCTTCTTGCCGCCGAGGATCTCGTCCGCCACCCGGACCAGCCGCGACGACCCGAACAGCAGCCGGTCGTGCGGCCACGTGGCCCGCCACACGGCATCCACCAGAACCGCCCGATCGACGGGCGCGCGGATCGCGCCGAGCTCGGCGGAGATCGCCCCCAACCGCTCGGCCGGCACCGCCGACGACAGCGCATCGGCATCGGGCGCGGCGGGACTGAGGTCGACGATCTGCTCCCGCGACGCCCTCATCCACGCTCCAAGCCACTCCCGGTCCGCGGCCGCCGACGGAGCGGTCACGCCGTCCACGGCGACCGTCGTGCCGTTGAGGTTCAGCTGCTCGCCCGGACCGCGCACCGCGAGCACCTCGACGTCCGCGCGACTCAGCAGCCGGGCGACCTCGCGGCTCAGCGTCGGGTGCCCGAACACGACCGCCCGTTCGACGCGGCCGCCGAGCTCGGGGTCGGACAGCAGCCGCCGGTACCCGTGCACGAGATGCCGACCGAACCGCGCGCCGCTCACGATCTCGGCGATGAGCGGGTACCCGCCCTCGTGCGCCAACTGCTCGGCATCAGTTCCCGCATCGGCGCCCGCGACGACGACCGTCCGCGGCCCCGCCGCGAGCACGACCGGCTCCGCACCGGCGACCTGGAGCGCCGCACCGACGCCCCCGCCGCCCTGGTAGTGGGCGCCCCACTCCGTTTCGGCGGTCTCGTCGGCGGCGTCCGCAGGGTCGGATGCCGCGACGACACCGGTCGACGACGGCAGCCACTCCGGCAGCGCACCGGCGAGCGGATCGCGGAACGGGACGTTGAGGTGCACGGGCCCGGCGACGCGGGATCCGGCGCCCACCGCGGCATCCCACCCCTCGTCGGCGGCGGCGCGGAACGGCGCCACCTCGTCGCCGTCGATCGCGTCCGCGAGCGCCTCGGCGACCGGCAGGTCGGATTCGAGTCGGACGAAGCCCGAGAACATCCCCGGCTGGCGCGTGGCCTGGTTCGCGCCGACCCCGCGCAGCTCGGGCGGGCGGTCCGCGGTCAGCAGCAGCAGCGGCACACCGGAGTGGTGCGCTTCGAGCACGGCGGGGAGGAGGTTCGCGACCGCGGTGCCGGACGTGCAGATCACGGCCGCCGGCATCCGGTCCTCGCGTCCGATGCCGACCGCGGTGAACCCGGCGACGCGCTCATCGATGCGGACGTGCAGCCGGATGAGGCCGCGCGACTCGAGTTCGGCCGCGACCAGCGCGAGGGCCTGCGACCGGGAGCCCGGCGAGAGGACGACGTGGCGCAGCCCGCGCTCGATCAACCGGCCGAGCAGCGCCGCCGCAGCGTCGGTCGCGGGCGCGCGGCCGGATCCGTCGCGCGTCATGTCAGGAACGCGACCCGCGCGACTGCTCGTCGGAGTCGTCGTCCGCCGGCGGGTCGACGGGGCGCTCGCGCGGGTCGGGCGCCTCGGAGTCGAGGGCGGCGAGCTCCTCCTCGAGGCGGCGGATGCGCTCGTCCTGATCGCTCGTGGTGTTGAGGCGACCGAGGAAGTCGGGGTCGTCGTCGGGGGCGCGGAAGACCACCCGGTTCGACGAAGCGCGCGAGCGACCGATGACGAACCAGAGGATGCCGCCCACGACCGGCAGCAGGATCACGATGAGCAGCCAGATCGGCTTGCTGACCCCGCGGTGACGGGTCGGGGACTGCACGGCGCAATCGACGATGCTGTAGACCCAGAACGCGGCCAGCAGCAGCGCCAGAACGAGGTACACGCGCGCCATTCCTCCATCCTAGGCGCGCGCCCGCGGCCCGAGGCGGCCGGGGCGAACCCCCGGGTGCACGGCCGTAGAATGGCGGTATGCGCGCCCGGTCAGCCTTCGTCTACGCGCTGCTGCGGCTGCTCGCCTTCTTCGTCCCGTTCGGGATCATGATGCTCTTCCCGGTGCTGCGCGAGCAGTACTGGCTCGCGGCGATCTTCGCGGCCCTGATCGGACTGAGCCTCTCGATGCTCTTCCTGCGTCGCCCTCTCGACGAGGTCTCGACCGGCATCGCCGAGACCCGCGCGGCGCGCAAGCGTGCCGCGGGCGACGAAGCCGTCGAGGACGCCGCGAACTGACGCTCAGGCGACGTACGCCCAGAGGATGAACGCGCTCCACGCGAGCGACGCGAGCGAGCTGAGCTGCAGCGCGACGATGAGCTCCCGCGGGGTGCGGTACGTCCAGACGATGAGCGTCGCCGACAGCGTCGCGAGCAGCACGATGAGCGACAGCCACGCCACCGGGTAGAAGACCGCCAGCACCGGCACGATGGCGAACGGCACGAGCATGAACACGGTGTAGAGCACCTGCGACGCGCGCTTGCCGATGAGCACGGTCAGCGTGCGCTTGCCGGCGACGCGGTCCTGATCGATGTCGCGCAGGTTGTTCGTCACGAGCACACCGCACGCGAGGGCGCCGACGGCGATCGAGGGCACCCAGGACTCCTGCGGCACGGACCCCGCCTGCACGAGCGTCGTCCCGATGACCGCGACGGGGCCGAAGAAGACGAAGACGAACAGCTCGCCGAGGCCGAAGTAGCCGTACGGACGCTTGCCGCCGGTGTAGAACCACGCCGCGACGATGCAGACCGCGCCCACGGCGAGCAGCCACCAGAACTGCGTGCGGATGACGATCGCGAGGCCCGTGACGGCCGCGATCCCGAAGAAGAGGAGAGCCGCGATCAGGACGGCGCGGGGCGCGACGCGTCCCGAGGCGGTGAGGCGGGTGGGGCCGACCCGGTGGTCGTCGGTGCCGCGGACGCCGTCGCTGTAGTCGTTCGCGAAGTTGACCGCGATCTGCAGCGACACGGCCACCACGAGGCAGCTCAGCGCGAGCACCCAGTGGAACCCGGCGCCGACGGCGATCGCCGCACCCGTGCCGACGAGGATCGGGCTGATCGCGAGCGGCAGGGTGCGCAGTCGCGCGGCGCCGATCCAGTCGCGCGCCGTCACCGGGGCGGGCTTCGGCGGGGCGGACGAGACGCGCGCCTTCGCCGGGTTGCCGCGCGAACCGGAGCGCTTCGCGGCGGGCTTACGGGAGGTCTTTCGGGATGCGGCCACGAGCAAGGATCCTATTCGTCCTCCGCCAGCAGCCGTCGGAGCAGTGCCCGGTCGGGCTTGCCGCTCGTCGTCAACGGCACCGCGCCGAGCACGAGCAGCTCGCGCGGTCGCGCCGGCGCACCGATCGCCGCGGCGACGACGCGGCGCGCCTCGTCGAGCACGTCGGGCTCGGTTCGGTCGGCGAGCGCCGCCCGCGAGAGGACGACGACGGATGCCGCGCCCCACCGCTCGTCCGTCGTCGGCACGATCACGGCGCCCTCGAGCCCCGGCACGGTGCGCACGGCCTGCTCGACCCGGTCGAGCGAGACGTTCACCCCGCCGGAGACGATGACGTTGTCGCGGCGCCCCGTCACCCGCAGCACGCCGTCCTCGACGGACCCGGTGTCGCCCGTGCGGTACCAGCGGGTCCCGTCCGCGTCGCGCACGAACACCTCGGCAGTGAGCTCGGGCTCGCCGAGGTAGCCGTCGGCGAGCGTCGGGCCGCTCAGCTGCACCTCGCCGTCTGCGATCCGCATGCGCACGCCCTCGAGCGGCCGCCCGTCGTAGACGCAGCCGCCGCTCGTCTCGGTCGACCCGTAGGTGCGGACGACCCGGGCGCCGAGGGCCGCGGCCCGTTCGGAGAGCGCGGGCGGTAGGGCCTGCCCGCCGACGAGCACGGCCTCGAACGAGGCGAACGCGCGGGCGACCGCGGCATCCCTCTCCCCCGCCTCGACCAGCGTCTGCACCTGCGCCGGCACGAGTGACGTGTACGTCGGGATGCGGCGCCCGCCCTCGCTCGCGGCCATCGCCGATGCGGCGGCGGTGAAGGTCTGCGCCGTGAACGAGCCTGCGAGGATCGCCGGGTCGCGCCCGGCGACGAGCGCGCGCACCATGACCTGCACGCCGGCGACGTAGGTCGCGGGCAGGGCGAGCAGCCAGGCGCCGCTGCCGATCCGCTCGGCGGTCGCGAGCGCCGACGAGGTCAGCGCCGACCGGCTGAGCGCGACCGACTTGGGGTAGCCCGTCGATCCGCTCGTCGTGACGACGACGGCCGTGCCCGCGGGGACGTCGGTCGGAAGATCGGATGCCGCGCCGAGCGCGACCGCGGGCCCCGCACCGAGCACCGCGGAGCGCAGCGCGCGCAGCACGTCGCGGGGATCGGCGGAGTCGAGCGGGCGCAGCTGCATCGCGGGACTCAGAAGTGGTACGGGTACGGCGACCAGTCCGGGTCGCGCTTCTCGAGGAACGCGTCGCGGCCCTCGACGGCCTCGTCGGTACCGTAGGCGAGCCGCGTCGCCTCACCGGCGAACACCTGCTGGCCGACCATCCCGTCGTCGATCGCATTGAACGCGAACTTCAGCATGCGGATCGCGGTCGGCGACTTGCCGAGGATCGTCCGGGCCATCGAGATCGCCTCGCGCTCGAGGTCGGCGTGCGGCACGACGCGGTTGACGGCGCCCATCTCGTACGCGCGCTGCGCCGAGTACTCCTCGGCGAGGAAGAACACCTCGCGCGCGACCTTCTGGCCGACCTGACGCGCCATGTACGCCGAGCCGTAGCCCGCGTCGAACGACCCGACATCCGCATCGGTCTGCTTGAAACGCGCGTGTTCGGCGCTGGCGATCGAGAGGTCGCAGACGATGTGCAGCGAGTGCCCGCCGCCGGCCGCCCAGCCGGGGATGACGGCGATGACGACCTTCGGCATGAACCGGATGAGGCGCTGCACCTCGAGGATGTGCAGGCGTCCCGCCCGCGCGGGGTCGTGGACCGCCCTCTCGTCATCTGAGTACTTGTAACCGTCGCGACCGCGGATGCGCTGGTCGCCGCCGGAGCAGAACGCCCACCCGCCGTCCTTCGGGCTCGGACCGTTGCCGGTCAGCAGCACGACGCCGATCCTCGGGTCCTGCCGCGCCGTGTCGAGGGCGCGGTACAGCTCGTCGACGGTGTGCGGGCGGAAGGCGTTGCGCACCTCCGGCCGGTCGAACGCGATACGCGCGATCCGCCCGTCCGTCGAGACGTGCGCGGTGATGTCGGTGTAGGCCTCGGCGCCGGGCGCCGCAGTCCACTCCGCCGGGTCGAAGAGCTCGGAGACGGTCACCCGGCCAGCCTACGCGCGGGGCCGAGCCGAGCGGATGCCGCGCAGCGTCACACGCGCCGTCGCGAGGAGCCCCACACCCCTACCCTGGAGCGGTGATGTCCCGTGCCCTCCCCACCCTCGCCGCCGCCGTGCTGGCGCTCACCCTGTCCGCCTGCGCGCCCGCCGCGCCGAAGGCCGATCCCGGCTCGCCGTCGCCGACGCCGTCCACCGCGACGTGCACCGCCGACTCCGGGGTGACCGTCATCGTCGATGGCGGGAACCTGCCGGGCGCGGACGAGGTCGCGCTCGACACGTGCGTGCCGGCCGACGAGCCGATCGCCGCGACCGACGCCCTCGCCGCCGCCGGGGTCGAGCTCGAGGGGACGACCGAGTACGGTGACGCCATCGTCTGCCGCGTGAACGGCCTGCCCGCAGCCGACGAGCCCGTCGGATCGACCGAGGACCCCGACTACGTCGAGTCCTGCGAGAGCATGCCCGCCGGCTTCGCGTACTGGGGTCTGTGGGTGCGCCCGTCCGCCGACGCGGAGTGGGGCTTCGCGCAGGAGGGCATCGCGACCCTGCAGCTCTCCCCTGGCGAGAGCCTCGAACTGCTCTTCTCGCTCGACGGCGAACCGGCGGCGCCGACGCCGTGACCGTCCGACCCGGACCGCTGCGGGCCGCGACCGCCGTCGCGGCCGGGTTCGTCGTGGTCCGGGTGCTGTACCGCGTCCTGTTCGGCGGTGCCGACGGCGGCGGGACGCTCCTCCTCGACCTGCCGTCCTGGCGCCTGCCCGCGCCGTTCGCGCATGTCGAGGTGCTCGGCCCGGTGACCGCCGGCGGGATCGCGGAGGCCGCGGCATCCGCTCTGCCCATCGCGGTGCCGCTCCTGATCGTCGGCGCGCTCGTCGCGGTGCTCGACGTGCCGCGACTTCTCGCGCGCGGCGCACGTCGCGGCCCGGTGCAGGGCCTCGCCCGCGCCCTCGCGCTCGCGTGGGCGACGCTCCCGGCGCTGGCCGACGCGGTGCGCGCCGCGCGACGGGCCGCGCGCCTTCGCGGCGAGCGCGCCGGCGTGCGGCTGCTCGCCCCGATGCTCGAGCGCACGCTCGAGCGGGCCGTCGCCCTCGGGACGGCGCTGGAGCTGCGCGGCTACGCCGGCTCGGGCGCGGTCGTGCAGGCCGACCCGGTCGTGCACCTCGACGGCGCCGCGTGGGGCTTCGGCGACCGGACGGTCGCGGCCGTCGACCGGCTCGACCTGACCGCCGGCACGCTCACCCTCGTCGTCGGTCCCACGGGCGCCGGCAAGAGCACCCTCCTGCGCGGACTCGCCGGTCTGCACTCGACGACCGACGGCGGATGGAGCGCCGGGACGATCGACGTGGTCGGGATGCCGCGCGCCGCGCGGCTGCCGAGGGACACCGCCCGGTCCGTCGGGGTCGTGCTGCAGGACCCGCGTCAGGGGTTCGCCGCCGAGAGCGTCCGCGACGAGATCGGACTGGCGCTCGACCTGCGCGGCGCGGCGACCCCCGAGATCGATGCGCGGGTCGCCGAGGTCGCGGAGCGCGTCGGGGTGACGGCGCTCCTCGACCGCCGCGTGCGCGAACTGTCAGCCGGCGAGACGACCCTCGTCGCGATCGCGGCCGCGGTCGTCGACGCCCCGGCACTGCTGCTCGTCGACGAGCCGCTCGCGGATCTCGACACCGCCGCCCGCGCCCGGATCGTCGCGCTGCTCACGGATCTCGCTCGCCGGTCGGGCGTGTGCGTCGTCGTCGCCGAGCACCGCGCGGACGAGTTCGCGGGCGTCGCGGACGGCGTCGTCGGCGTCGGGCGGCGGGAGGAGGTGCCGCTGCCCCGTGCGGGCGCGCGGCAGGTCGGGGCGACCGTCCTCGAGGCACACGCGGTGACCGTCCGCCACGGCCCGCGGACCGCGGTCGACGCCGCGGACCTCCGCGTCGCGGCGGGCGAAATCGTCGCCGTGCAGGGACCGAACGGCGCGGGCAAGTCGAGTCTCCTCACGGCGCTCGCCCTCGGCGCGCCGGGAGTCAGGGCGACGGGCCGCGTCGCGCTCGTGCCCGACGGCTCGGACGACCTCTTCGTGCGCGACACGGTCGAGGCCGAGTGCCGTCATGCCGACCGTCGGGCCCGCACGACCGGCACCGCCGCGGTGTTCTTCGGCCTGATCGGGGTGCCCGCGGAGTCCCCCGCGGCAACGGCGCTGAGCCGGCGGCATCCGCTCGATCTGTCCGCCGGCCAGCGACGGTGTCTCGCGATCGCGATTCAGAGCGCCCGGCGGCCCGCGGCCCTGCTCGTCGACGAGCCGACGCGCGGCCTCGACCCCGCCGCCCGCGCGCTCGTCGCCGCGGCGCTCGTGCGGACAGCCGCTTCGAGTGCCGCGGTCGTGTTCGCGACGCACGACGCGGAGCTCGCGGGCGTGCTGGCCGATCGCGCGGTGCGGATCGACGGCGGCGTGCTGCGCCCGGGCGGCCTGCCGTCGGATTCGGAGATCGTCGCGGGATTCGGATCGAACGTGCCCCCGGCATCCGAATCCCGCGACGTCGTCCGAATCCGCAGCCACGCGGATGCCGCGCCCGCCCGCCCGCGCTCGCGCGGCCTCGTCCTGCTCGCCGCCAACCTGCTTGCGGCCGGCGCGTTCGCGTGGCCGCTCGTCGCGGCCGCGCTACCGTCGCAGGCGCAGGCCGCGGCGCCCGTCATCGCCCTCGCGCTCGCCCCTCTCGCGGTCGTGCTCGTCGCGACGGCGGTCGACGCGTCGATCCGCTCGGCCCACACGCTGGCGCTGCTGGCGACGCTCGCCGCGATCGGCGGCGCGATCCGGCTCGCGTCGACCGGGGTCGGCGGCGTCGAGGCGCTGTTCGTCCTGCTGATCCTCGCCGGCCGCGCCTACGGCGCACGGTTCGGGATGCTGCTGGGCGCCGCGTCGCTGCTGCTGTCGTCGCTCGTGTGGGGCGGGGTCGGGCCGTGGCTGCCGTTCCAGATGTTCGCGTGCGGCTGGGTGGCGGCAGGCGCCGCTCTCCTGCCGGCGCGGGTGCGGGGGCGCGGCGAAGTCGTGATGCTGGCGGGGTACGGGGTGATCGCGTCGTACCTGTTCGGCCTGGTCATGAACCTCTGGTTCTGGCCGTTCGCCGTCGGGGCGGGGACGTCGATCTCCTACGTCCCCGGCGCGCCGCTGACCGAGAACCTCGCGAGCTTCCTGCTCTACTCGCTCGTCACTTCGACGGCAGGATGGGACACCGTGCGCGCGGTCACCACCGTCGTCGGGATCGCGCTCGGGGGACGCCCCCTGCTGCGCTCGCTGCGCCGCGTGAAGCCGGTCTCGGCGCCCGTCGCAGTGCCCGGGACGCCCGAACCCGTCGCCGTCGTGCGAAGCTTGTAGGGCGGCCCTCACCCCCGACGAGCGCCGCGGAGGGACCCCCGCATGAAGATCACGAGATCATCCGATTGGCGGGACGCTCTTCCGTTCGAGACGCCCGTGCTCGCGGCCGAGGCCGTGCCCGGCGAACCGACCCGCTGCGTGAGCTGCCCCGCCGGCAGCGAGCCGCGCGACCGCACCGAACTGTGGGTCGTGAAGCACCGGCATCCCAACAATCACGCCGGCTTCGTGCGGTACTACTGCGCCGAGCACGCCCCGAAGACCGCCCCGCCGCCCCCGCCGTCGATCGCGAGCCCCGGGCGGGCCCGCGGTTCGGCGGCCAAGGCAGGGCCCGAGCGCACCGTCGCCCCCAAGCGGCCCGCGGCGTCGCTCGACGTGGTGCGGGCGATGTGCCCGGACTGCTTCGTCGAGGTCTCCGCGACCGGCGTGTGCGGGATGTGCGGCCAGCAGGTCGCCTGACCGCGGATCAGGGCTCGGTGGGCGCGGTGTTCGACAGCCACCACTCCTCGAGGTCGTCGACCGCCGCGAGCGACAGCAGACCCGAGCGTGTGGACGGAAGACCGATGATCTCACCCTTCTCGCCCTCGGCGGCGACGGAGAGGCTCCGGAACAGCAGGACGTCGGCGCCGTCGACGGTCAGTCGGAGGTGCGGCTCGTCGCCGTCGTACAGCTCCCATCGGCGACGGTCGTCGTCCGTCGATGCGACGACGTCGTCGCACGCGGCGATCAGGCCCACGAACGGTGCGGCAGCGGCATCCGCCGCCGAGGGGAACCGCCAGGTCGACGCGGCATAGGCGAACTCCGCGCCGGTCGTCATGTCGACCCGCACGCGAGCCGAGGTCTGGCGGAGCGCCCCCGCCGCGAACATGTCATCGAAGGGTGCCGACAACGCCGGGGAGTCCCCGATCACGGGCGAGCAGACTGTCGTCGCGCCCTCCGAGGTCCCCTCCGGGGCACACGCTCCCTCGCCTCGCTCGTATCCCGCCAGGGTCCACTCCATCGACGCCACCTCATCGACGCCCGGCAGCCCGCCCGTCGAGTTCGCGACCGGAAGATCGACGCTGCGTTCGCGCGTGCAGGATGCGGGCTCCACGGGCGGGCGGTCGACCGTCCGTGTCGGCGTCGGCGACGTTTCGGATTCCAGCTCCGCCGTCGAGACGCACCCGGTGAGCGCGAGGACGGCGACGGCGGCGATGACGGACAGCCCCCGGAACAGCTGCATGGTCACCCTCGAGGCTCGCGGCTCAACGCTGCGGCAGCCTGCGCCTGCCACCACTCCTCGGCCGCGTTCACGCTCGCTTCCGGGAGCAGCGACGATTCCGTGGCGGTCAGCCCCGCATCCTCGCCCTCCGTGGTGACCGGCCGCGCGCTGCGGACGACGAAGACATCCCGGCCCTTGACCGACGCCACGACCGCGGGTTCGGTCCCCTCGAAGACCCGCACTCGACCGTCGCCGGCCTGCGACCCTCCGCACGCGGCGAGCGCGTCGAGGATCGGCGCGGCCTGAGCCTCCGCGGGCGTCGCGAACCGCCACGCCTGCATCCCGAGGACCATGTACTCCTCGGCCGTCGTGCGCCCTTCCACGTAGCCGGCGATCTGGCGCTCCGCCCCGGCGGCGAACATGTACTCGACGGGAACGCTGGAAACGGCCCGCGACACGTCGTCGAGCGGGGCATCCGGCGCGGCGCAGGTCTCGACGGTGCCGACCGGCTGCGTGGAGACCGGCGCGCAGGCGCCCTCTCCCCTCACGGTGTCGTCGCCGGACACCATCCACCCCGCCATCGGGTCCGCCGGCTCGATCACACCGAGCACCTCGTCGAGGGTGATGAGCATCGTCGTGTCGCCGGCCCATTCCGCGCACCGCGGCGGCTCGGTGACCTCCTCCGCCGCCGCGGCGGGTGTCCGCTCGGCGGTGGGTGTCGGGGTCTGCTCCGACTCGAGGCTCGCCGTCGACACGCACCCGGTGAGAGCGACCGAGGCGAGCAGCACGAACGCGAGGCGGAGGGGACGCATCCTCGCAGTATGCCGTGTCCGAGCCCCCGCCTACCGTCGGCACGGTGACGGAACCGGTGCGGTGGTGGTGGCAGCGGCGCCAGTTCTCGCGCGGCGTCGACGTGCCCTACCCCGTCGGCACCTACCGGTCGGCGTGGGCCGCCTACCCCGAGCTCGTGCGGCAGTACCACCCCGACCTCAACGAGGGGATCTCGCTGTCGCAGATCCCGCCCGCTGCCGACGTGCTGCTGTGCTGGGAGTGCACGGCCGGCCACCGGTTCGCCGCGACACCCACCGAGCAGCGTGAGCGGCCGGGACGCGTCCGGCGGCGGTCGGCTTGGTGCCCCGAGTGCACCGCCCTCGCGGCGCCGCGACCGGTGAAGGCGGTACCGAAGCGTGCGGTGTCGACCGTTTGCGAGAAGACCCCCGACCTGCCCGTTGGCGAGCCGTTCGTCAGCGCGTGCGCGCCGCGACCGTCATCCGCTGCCGAAGGGCGACTGCGCCTGCAGCTCACCGAAGCCCTGCTCTTCACCGAGGGGATGACGGCGGTGCGCGTCGGGCGACCGTTCTTCCGGCACCGCGAGGTGTGGCCCGACATCCTGCTGCCCGAACTGCGAGTCGCGATCGAGTACGACACTCCGGGCCGTCACGGGCTCGAGCACGTGGGGCGGCGGGAGGCATCCGATCGTCGGAAAGACGCCCTGCTGCGCGCCGCGCGCTGGGAGGTCGTGCGGGTGCGCACCGGCGGGCTCGAGCCCCTCGGCCCGCACGATGTCGTACTGCGGACGGCGGGCACGAAGACGGTTCCGGCGATCATCGACGCGCTGCGTGGGATCCGCGGCGACCTGGTCGTCGACGCCTACCGGCGCTGAGTCAGGTCGGCTCGTCCCAACTGATCACCCGGGCGTTGCCGAGCGGCACCGTGCCCGGTGCGAGCACCTGCGGGATGCCATGGAACCACGCCCCGCTCACGCCTCGCCGCACCATCTCCTCGAGCCACGCACGGTTGGCCGGCGGAACCTCGGTCGCCGTGATGAACGATGCCGGGTGGAACGGCGCCACCTCCGACACGTCGATCGGATCCCCCGTCGAAGTGACCGTCCGGTCGAGAACGACGGTGCCCGCGGGCAGGTCGTCGACCGGAATCGCCCAGAACTCCGCGCGCGGAAGCTCCTTGCCGCGGATCTCCCGCCACGTCCGCCAGATCGCGTGCGGGTGCACCGGGCTGAGGAACACGACCTCGGTCCACGTGCGCGCGAGCCCCGGGATCTCCGTCGCCCGCAGCCGCTGCCGCTCCGGAGTGTCGTCGTACTTCGCTATCGCCTGCGCATACCCCGCCGGGTCGAGCGCCGCCAGATCGGATGCCGGGACGAGCGCGTCCCCGACGAGGTCGACCCGCTGGTGGAAGACGAGGTTCACGACACCACGTTGCGACGACCCCCGTCTCAGGCGAGCGCGACCGCCGTCCACGACACCGGGGGCAGCGTGATCGTCAGGGTGCCGCCGTCGAGGGCGGCGGAGTCGTTCGCGCGCGGCGCGACGCGCTCCCGGTCGTCGAGCGTGTTCTTCGCGTACACGTCGTCGTCCGAGAGCGTGTGCGTCTCGGCGATCGAGGTGGCACCGAGGCCCGACACGTCGACGGTGACCTCGATCGACTCGGTCGTGCTGCGGTTGACGAGGAACACGGCGCTCCGCCCCGTGGCGTCTTCGTGCGTGGCGACGGCGTCGACGAGCGGCACCTCGCCGAACACGGCGGTCTCGTACGACGGCGCGTCGACGAGCACCCGCATCGCCTCGCCCTGCGCGAGGCGCGACGTGAGCGAGAACGGGAAGAACGTCGTCTGGCGCCACGCCGGTCCGCCCGGCTCGGTCATGATCGGCGCGATGACGTTCACGAGCTGCGCGAGCGAGGCGCTCGCGACGCGGTCGGCGTGCTTGAGCAGCGAGATCATGAGGCTGCCGAACACCACGGCATCCACCACCGAGTAGACGTCCTCGAGCAGGCGCGGCGCGACCGGCCAGTTGTCGATGCCGTCGATCTTCTCGACGTTCTCCCACCGCGACAGGTACCAGACGTTCCACTCGTCGAACGAGATGTCGATCCTCTTCGACGACCGCTTGACGGCCGCGACGTGGTCGGCGGTCGCGACGACCGACTCGATGAAGCGGTCCATGTCGACCGCCGAGGCGAGGAAGCTGCCGATGTCGCCGTCCTTCTCCTCGTAGTAGGCGTGGCACGAGATCAGGTCGACGTCGTCGTACGTGTGCGTCAGGACGACCCGCTCCCATTCGCCGAACGTCGGCATCGTCGCACCCGACGAGCCGCAGACGACGAGCTGGATCGACGGGTCGAGCTGCCGCATCCCCTTCGCGGTGCGGGACGCGAGCTTGCCGTAGTCCTCCGCCGAGCGGTGACCCAGCTGCCAAGGGCCGTCCATCTCGTTGCCGAGGCACCACATGCGCACGTCGAAGGGCTCGGTCGCACCGTTCGCGACGCGCTGGTCGCTGAGGGTCGTGCCCGAGCGGATGTTGCAGTACTCGAGCAGGTCGATCGCCTCGAGCGTGCCGCGCGTGCCGAGGTTCACGGCCATCATCAGGTCGCTGCCGACCTTGTCGAGCCACGACGAGAATTCGTGCAGGCCGACCTCGTTGGTCTCGGTCGAGTGCCAGGCCAGGTCGAGGCGGCGCGGGCGCTCGGCGACGGGACCGACCGAGTCCTCCCAGCGGAAGCCCGACACGAAGTTGCCGCCCGGGTAGCGGATCGTGTCGACCCCGAGCTCCTTGACGAGGTCGATGACGTCGGTGCGGAACCCCTCGGCATCCGCCGTCTCATGACCCGGCTCGAAGATGCCGTCGTAGATGTGCCGGCCGAGGTGCTCGACGAAGCCGCCGAAGATCTTGCGGCGGACCTCCCCGATGGGGGCTGCGGCGTCGACGATGAGGCGTGCAGAGGTCATGTAGGGCTCTCTTGGTCAGACCGGTAAACGTTGTAATTCATGATGACGGCGCGGATGCCGGTCGTCAAGGTCTCGGTCGAGCGTCAGCGCGCCGGCGCGGACTCCCGCACGCGCAGCTCGAAGGGTGCCGACACCACGCGCGCTTCGCCCGCGGCATCCCCCACCCGGCCCAGCAGCGTGTCGACCGCGGTCTGCGCGATCCACCGCCGACCCGGGTCGATCGTCGTGAGCGACGGAATCGCGTACGCCGCCTCGTCGAGGTCGTCGAACCCCACGACGGCCACCTCGTCGGGCACGCGTCGCCCCGCCTCCTGCAGCGCGCGGATCGCACCGAGCGCGAGGGTGTCGTTCAGTCCGAACACCGCGTCGAAGTCCACGCCGCGCGCGAGCAGGTCGCGGACGGCGTCGGCGCCGCCCGCCCGGTCCCAGAACCGGGTCTCGACGACGAGCTCGAGATCGAGGGGGACGTCGGCGTCCGCGAGCGCGGCGCGGTATCCCCGCAGGCGCAGCCCCGCCGCGCCTGCGTCGTCGTGCGCGCCGAGCACGGCGATGCGCTGACGGCCCGCGGTCAGAAGATGCGCCGTCGCCGCCTGCGCCGCCTCGGTGTTGCGCATGGTCACGTGATCGATGGCCGCCTCGTAGACCCGTTCGCCGAGCAGCACCGTCGGGTACGTCCGCGGGCGGTCGGCGAGGTCGGATGCCTCCAGGCCCAGCGGACTGAGGATGAGCCCGTCCGTCAGCCCGAGCCGGGGACTGCGCAGCAGCTCGCGTTCCCGGTCGCGCTCCCCGCCGGTCTGCTCGACGAGCACGACGACGCCGCGCTCCTCGGCGCGGGCGATGACCATCCCCGCGAGCTCGGCGAAGTAGCTGAACGAGAGATCCGGCACGGCGAGGGCGATGACGCCCGTCCGTCCGCTGCGGAGGCTCCGGGCGGTCAGGTTGGGGGTGTACCCGAGCTCCGCGATCGCCCGCTGCACCTTCTCCCGCGTCGACGCCCGCACATGAGGGTGGCCGTTGATGACGTTCGACACCGTCTTGATCGAGACGCCGGCCAGCCGCGCCACGTCGTGCACCGTCGGTGTCATCCGCCCTCCCGCGCGTCACTGTACAGCGGAGCGCAACCCCTGCGTGGCCGGCGGTCGCAATCCCTAGGCTGACGCCATGACCTCGACAGCCAAGAGCGCGGCCCACGACGCCAAGAACAGCCGGGCGGTCCACGTCCTCGCCCGGGCGGGCTTCGCCGCGAGCGGGATCGTCCACATCCTCATCGGCGTGATCGCCATCTCGATCGCCCTCGGCGGCGCCGGCGGACAGGAGGCCGACCAGTCGGGCGCCCTCGCGCAGCTCGCCGCAGCCCCGGGCGGCGTCTTCCTGCTGTGGGCCGTCACGATCGGGCTGGCCGCCCTCGGGCTGTGGCATCTGCTGAGCGCCGTCCTCGACCGCAGCGCCGACTCCGGCAAGGACCGCGCCGTGCACATCGTCAAGAACGGCGCGAAGGGGCTCGTCTACCTCGCCCTCGCCGTCACGGCGGGCACGTTCGCCGTCGGCGGGTCGTCGAGCTCTTCGGGCTCGACGACCTCGCTCACCGCGGGCCTGCTCTCGACGCCCGGCGGTGTGTTCCTCGTCGTCGCCATCGGGATCGTGCTGATCGCCATCGCGGGGTACCTCGTGGTCAAGGGCGTCACGCGTCGATTCGAGCGCGACCTGAGCGTGCCGGGCGGGACCGCGGGCCGCGGCGTGCGGATCCTCGGCACCGTCGGCTACATCGCCCGCGGCGTCGCGATGGCGGGTGTCGGCGTCCTGTTCCTCTTCGCCGCGGCGACCAACGACCCCGAGAAGTCCAGTGGACTCGACGGAGCCCTGCGCACGATCGCCGACCTCCCCGCCGGCAAGATCCTGCTCGTCCTCGTGGGCGCCGGCTGGATCGCGTACGGCGTCTACGCCTTCTTCCGCGCCCGCTACACGCGCCTGTGAGGCCCGCTCACCGGGCGCCCGTCAGACCGAGAAGTACTTCGCCTCGGGGTGGTGGAACACGAAGGCATCCGTCGACTGCTCGGGATGCAGCTGCAGTTCCTCGCTGAGCTCGACCCCCATCCGTTCGGGATGCAGCAGCTCGACGACCTTCCGCCGGTCCTCCATGTCGGGGCACGCCGGGTACCCCAGCGAGAAGCGCGCGCCGCGGTACTCGAGCTTGAACAGCCCGGCCGTGTCGGCGGGATCCTCGCCGGCGAAGCCGAGCTCGGCACGGATGCGGGCGTGCCAGAACTCGGCGAGCGCCTCGGTCAGCTGCATCACGAGCCCGTTGAGCTCGTAGTAGTCGCGGTACCGGTCCTCGGCGAACAGCTTCGCGGTGACCTGATCGATCCGGGCTCCCGCCGTCACGAGCTGCACGGGCAGCACGTCGACCTGCCCCGACTCGCGGGAGCGCACGAAGTCCGCGAGGCAGAGGTGCCGGTCGCGCCGCTGGCGCGGGAACGAGAACCGCAGCCGCTCAGTGCCGACCTCGCCCCCAGACCCGCCGTCGGGGGCGAGCAACCCCGGCACCCCGAGGCGACCGGCGGCATCCGCGCCGTGGTGCAGCACGACGACGTCGTCGCCCTCGCTGACGACGGGGAAGTAGCCGTAGGCGACCGACGCGTCGAGCATGCCCTCGGCGAGGATGCGGTCGAGCCAGTACCGCAGCCGCGGCCGCCCCTCGGTCTCGACGAGCTGCTCGTACGTGAGGCCGTCGTCGCCGCGCCCGGGCTTCAGCCCCCACTGTCCCATGAACGTCGCGCGTTCGTCGAGGAAGGCGGCGTAGTCGGCGAGCGCGACACCGCGCACGATCCGGGTGCCCCAGAACGGCGGGGCCGGGACGGGGTTGTCGGATGCCACGTCCGACCGCCCGGGCATCGCCTCGGGCTCGGTCAGGGTGAGCTTCGACCCCGCGGAGTGGAGGCGTTTCTTCAGCGGCGGGAGGCCGACGGATGCCGGGTCCGCCCCGCGCGCGATCTTCACGAGGGGCTCCATGAGCGCGAGGCCCTCGAAGGCATCCTTCGCGTAGCGGACCTCGCCCGGGAAGATCCCGGCGAGGTCGTCCTCGACGTAGGCGCGGGTCAGCGCCGCGCCGCCGAGGATCACCGGCCACCGGCGGGCGAGCCCGCGCGAGGCGAGCTCCTCGAGGTTCTCCTTCATGACGACCGTGGACTTCACGAGCAGGCCGCTCATGCCGATGACGTCGGCGTCGTGCTCCTCGGCGGCGGCGATGATGTCGGCGATGGGCTGCTTGATGCCGAGGTTCACGACGGTGTAGCCGTTGTTGGTCAGGATGATGTCGACGAGGTTCTTGCCGATGTCGTGCACGTCGCCGCGGACGGTCGCGAGCACGATCGTGCCCTTGCCCGACGCGTCGGTGCGCTCCATGTGGGGTTCGAGCAGCGCGACGGCGGTCTTCATCACCTCGGCGGACTGCAGGACGAACGGCAGCTGCATCTGGCCGGCGCCGAACCGCTCGCCGACGACCTTCATTCCCTCGAGCAGGTGGTCGTTGATGATCTCGAGCGGGGCGATGCCGCCCTCGCGCGCGAGGTCGAGGTCGTCCTCGAGGCCCTTCAGCTCTCCGTCGATGATGCGACGCTCGAGCCGCTCCCCCACGGGCAGGGCGGCGAGCTCGGCGGCGCGCTGGTCGCGCAGGGCGGTGGTGTCGACCCCGGCGAACATGTCGAGCATGACGGCGAGCGGATCGTAGGTGACGTTCCCCTCGGCATCCGTCTCGCGCCGGTCCCACACGAGGTCGAGCGCGACTTTCCTCTGCTCCTCGGGGATCGAGGCGAGCGGCACGATCTTGGCCGCATCGACGATCGCCGACGTGAGACCCGCCTGCGTCGCCTCGTGCAGGAAGACCGAGTTGAGCACCGACCGCGCCGCCGGGTTGAGCCCGAACGACACGTTCGAGACGCCGAGGGTCGTGTTGATGCCCGGGTACTTCTCGACGAGTCCGCGGATCGCCTCGATCGTCTCGATCGCGTCGCGCCGCGTCTCCTCCTGACCGGTCGCGATCGGGAAGGTGAGACAGTCCACGACGATGTCCGAGACCCGCATCCCCCACTCGCCGACCAGCTCGTCGACGAGCCGCGACGCGATGCGCAGCTTGTCGACGGCGGTGCGCGCCTGCCCCTGCTCGTCGATCGTGAGGGCGATGACCGCGCTGCCGTGCTCCTTCACGAGCGGCATGATCCGCCCGAACCGGCTGGTGGGCCCGTCGCCGTCCTCGTAGTTCACCGAGTTCACGACCGGACGCCCGCCGATCAGTTCGAGACCCGCCTGCAGGACAGCGGGCTCGGTGGAGTCGATGACGAGCGGAAGAGTGGATGCCGAGGCGAACCGCGACACGATCTCGCGCACGTCCGCGACCCCCTCGCGACCGACGTAGTCGACGCAGACGTCGAGCAGGTGCGCGCCGACGCGGATCTGGTTCCGCGCGATCTCGACGCAGTCGTCCCACCGCCCCTCGAGCATCGCCTCGCGGAAGGCCTTCGACCCGTTCGCGTTCGTGCGCTCCCCGATCGCGAGGTAGGCGGTGTCCTGGTCGAACGGCACGTGCTGGTACAGCGACGCGACCCCCGGCTCGGTCACGGGCGACCGCGGTGCGGGCGCGGCGACCGGGCGCAGGCGCTCGACGACGGCGGCCATGTGCTCGGGGGTCGTGCCGCAGCATCCGCCGACCAGTCCCAGCCCGAACTCGCGGACGAACTGCTCGTGCGCCGTCGCGAGCTCGTCCGGGGTGAGCGGGTAGTGCGCCCCGTCGGCGGTCAGCACCGGGAGTCCGGCGTTCGGCATGCACACGACCGGCACCGTCGCGTGCTTCGACAGGTGCCGCAGGTGCTCGCTCATCTCGGTGGGACCGGTCGCGCAGTTGAGACCGATCGCGTCGACACCGAGGGGCTCGAGCGCCGTGAGCGCCGCACCGATCTCCGACCCCATGAGCATCGTGCCGGTCGTCTCGACCGTCACCTCGACGAGGATCGGCAGACGGATGCCGCGACTCACGATCGCCTGCTTGCAACCGTTGACGGCGGCCTTGGTCTGCAGGAGGTCCTGCGACGTCTCGATCAGCAGCGCGTCGGCGCCCCCGTCGATGAGGCCCTCCGCCTGCAGCGCGAAGGTCTGCTTGAGGTGGTCGTAGGTCGTGTGACCGAGGCTCGGGAGCTTCGTGCCGGGGCCCAGGGATCCGAGCACCCAGCGGAGGCGGCCGTCGCGCGCCTCGGCGGCGTCGACGCGTTCCCGCGCGATGCGCGCCCCGGCGGCGGCGAGCTCGTGGATGCGGTCGTCGATGCCGTAGTCCGACAGGTTCGACCAGTTCGCCCCGAACGTGTTGGTCTCGATGGCGTCGATCCCGGTGGCGAGGTACTCGTCGTGGATGGCGGCGATCATGTCGGGGCGCGAGACGTTGAGGATCTCGTTGCACCCCTCGAGCTGCCGGTAGTCCTCGAGCGTCGGGTCGTGCCGCTGCAGCATCGTGCCCATCGCGCCGTCGGCGATCACGACCCGCTCGGCGAGCGCGTCCAGTAGCGCCTGCGCCCGGGCGGGGCGCGGGACGGACTCGACGTCGAGCGGGTGACGGAGGGCGAGGGGGCTGCTCACCCGCGCGAGTCTACTTCCGGCGCGGCATCGCGGACCCGCCCGCCGACCACGGGCGTCACGACCGCGACGAGGGCCAGGATGGGGGCATGCACCTGCCTCCGCTGGCCGACCTGCGCGCGAGCGCGCGGGTGGTCGCCCTCCCGCTCCACACCCGCTTCCGCGGCATCGACGTCCGCGAGGCGCTGCTGCTCGAGGGACCGGAGGGGTGGGCCGAGTTCTCGCCCTTCCTCGAGTACGACGACCGCGAGTCGGCGGCGTGGCTCGAGGCCGCGATCGAGTACGGCTGGGAGCGCACGCCCGCGGCGGTGCGCGACACGGTCCCGGTGAACGCGACGGTGCCGGCGGTGGCCGCGGCATCCGTCCCCGAGGTGCTCGCCCGGTTCGACGGATGCCGCACCGCGAAGGTCAAGGTCGCCGAGCCCGGGCAGACCCTCGCCGACGACGTGGCGCGCGTGCGGGAGGTGCGCGCCGCGATGGGACCCGAGGGCCGCATCCGCATCGACGCCAACGGCGCGTGGAACGTCGACGAGGCCGAGCACGCCGTGCACGCCCTCGCCGGCTTCGACCTCGAGTACGTCGAGCAGCCGTGCGCGACGGTGCCCGAGCTCGCCGAGCTGCGCACCCGCATCCGCTGGATGGACATCCCGATCGCCGCCGACGAGAGCGTGCGCAAGGCGGACGACCCGGTCGCCGTCGCCCGCGCGGGCGCGGCGGACCTCCTCGTGATCAAGGTGCAGCCCCTCGGCGGCGTGCGTCGTGCGCTCGAGATCGTCGCCGAGGCGGGGCTGCCGGCCGTCGTCTCGAGCGCCCTCGACACCTCGGTGGGCCTGGCGATGGGCACGGCCCTCGCCGCGGCCCTGCCCGACCTCGCCTTCGACTGCGGGCTGGGCACCGCGTCGCTGCTCGCCGCCGACGTCGCGGCGGAGCCGCTGCGGCCGCGGTCCGGCGCGCTGCCGGTCGGTCGCGTCACCCCCGACGCCGCGCTGCTCGACGGCCACGCCGCAGAGCCCGAGCGGCGGGACTGGTGGCTCGCTCGCCTCGAGCGCTGCCACGCGATCCTCGCCGAGTAGGCGTCAGGCCTCGCCGACCAGCAGCGGCACGAGCTGCTCGAGGCGCGACTGCATCGCCCGGTTCGCCTGGCGCTCCGACAGCCGCTCGAGGGCCGCCTGCACGCTGCACTGCTCCGACACGTCCAGCAGCAGCGACGCCGCGTCGGCCACCGGCATCCGCAGCGGCAGTCCGTGGCGCTCGCTCACGTCGCGGACGATCGTCTCGATGCGGCCCAGCATCTGCGCCCGCCACGCCAGGAACGCCTCCGCCAGTCGCGGGTCGCGCAGCGCCTGCGTCCGCACCTCGCTGAGCAGCTGCGGCTCCATGCGTTCCGCAAGCGACATGTCGGCGATCTGGCGGACGAGGTCGAGCGGGCTGTCGGTGCCGGAGAGCCGCCGGACACGCACCGACACCTCGTCGAGCTTGTCCTCCGAGAGGCGGGTGATGAGGGCGAGGAACAGCTCGTCCTTGGACTCGAAGTTCGAGTAGAACGCGCCGCGGGTGAACCCGGCGCGCTCGCAGATCGCCTCGACGGATGCCGCATCCAGTCCGACCTCGGCGAACACCTCGTGCGCGGCCTCGAGCAGGCGCGCTCGCGTGTTCTCTCGGCTTCGCGTCATCTCACACCCACCCCTCAGGCTCGGCACCGGAATGCGGGTCTACGATACACATGTGTATCGGATACAGCGCTGTATCGAACCCGTCCGACTCTGACCAGGAGCGCCCGTGTCCACCATCCTCTTCACCCTCGGCCGATGGGCTTACCGCCACTCTTGGCGCGTGCTCATCGCGTGGCTCGTCCTGCTCGGGATCGTCGGCGGCGGTGTGGCCCTCTTCGCCAAGAGCACCGACAACTCCTTCACGATCCCGGGCACCGAGGCGCAGCAGGGTCTCGAGCTGCTCAACCGCACGTTCCCGCAGGCGAGCGGCGCGAGCGCGCAGCTCATCGTCGTCGCGCCCGCGGGTGACACCGTCGAGGACCAGCCGCTCCGGGGAGAGATCGACGACCTGGTGACGACGCTCGGCGACATCGACGGCGTCACCTCGGCGACCTCGCCGTTCGACGAGATGGTCGACGGCCTCGTCTCCGACGACGCCCGCGCGGCGCTCGTCCAGATGCAGTTCGACGGTCAGTCCACCGAGGTGTCCGACGCGACGATCGCCGCGGTCGAGAAGGCCGCGACCGACTTCCACGACCAGCTGCCCGCCGGGGCGCAGTCGGCGCTCGGCGGAGACCTGTTCGCTGCGTCGATCCCCGCCCTCTCGATCGTCGAGGTGATCGGTGTGCTCGTCGCGCTCTTCGTCCTCATCGTGACGTTCCGCTCGTTCGCCGTCGCCTGGTTCCCCCTCGTCAGCGCGCTCATCGGCGTCGCCCTCGCGATCGCCCTCATCTTCCTCTCGACCGCCGTCACGACGATCTCGTCGACCACCCCCATGCTCGCCGTGATGCTCGGGCTCGCGGTGGGCATCGACTACGCCCTGTTCATCGTGTCGCGCCACCAGGATCAGGTGCGCGCCGGCATGGACCCCGAGGAGTCCGCCGCCCGCGCCGTGGGCACCGCTGGCTCGGCGGTCATGTTCGCCGGCGTGACGGTCATGATCGCCCTCGTGGGCCTCAGCATCGCCGGCATCCCGTTCCTGTCGACCATGGGCATCGCCGCCGCCGTCGCCGTGGCGGTGGCCGTCGCGGTCGCCGTCAGCCTGACACCGGCCCTCCTCGGGTTCGCGAAGGGCCGCGTGGTCGGCTGGGGCGGACGGGTGCTGCAGCGCGGCGTCCCGACGCGACGCCGGAAGAAGGAGGCCGACGAGACCGAGGCCGACACGACGGATGCCGCGCCCGCGGCCCCGGCCGTCATGCCGCCCAACCGCTGGGTGATGCTCGTGACGCGGCATCCGATCATCGCGACGGTCGCCGTCATCGTCGGACTCGGCGTGATGGCGATCCCCTCGGCGAGCCTGCACCTCGCCCTGCCCAACGCGGGCGTCCAGCCGCCGTCGAGCCAGGCGCGTCAGGCCTACGACCTGAACGCGGAGTACTTCGGCGCGGGGTCGAACGGCCCCCTCGTCATGACCGGGACGATCGTGACCTCCACCGATCCGCTCGGCCTCATGGAAGACCTGAAGAAGGAGGTCGAGGCGATCCCCGGCGTCGAGCGGGTCGCGCTCGCCACGCCGAACGGGACCGCCGACACGGGCCTCATCCAGATCGTTCCGACGACGGCTCCCGACGATCCCGCGACCGCCGACCTCGTGCGCGAACTGCGGTCTCACCACGACGAGTGGGAGAAGGAGTACGGCGTCGACCTCAAGGTGACCGGCTACACCGCCGTCGGCATCGACGTCTCCGATCGTCTGGGCGCGGCCCTGCTGCCCTTCGGGGTCTTCGTCGTCGGGCTCTCCTTCATCCTCCTGATGATCGTCTTCCGGTCCATCTGGGTGCCGCTCAAGGCGACCCTGGGCTACCTGCTGTCGATCCTCGCCGCCTTCGGCGCGGTCGCCGCGGTGTTCGAGTGGGGCTGGCTCGCCGACCTCCTCCACGTCACGCGGACGGGCCCCGTCATCAGCTTCATGCCGATCATCCTCATGGGCGTGCTCTTCGGCCTGGCGATGGACTACGAGGTCTTCCTCGTCTCGCGCATGCGGGAGGACTTCGTCCACGCCGTGCGCGCCCGCGGGGGCCGCGCCGACCGCGCGACCGCCGTCGCCGCCGTCCGCTCCGGCTTCACCGCCTCGGCGCGCGTCGTCGTGGCCGCGGCCGTCATCATGTTCGCCGTCTTCGCGGCGTTCGTCCCCGAAGGCGACAGCTCGATCAAACCGATCGCCCTCGGGCTGGCCGTCGGCATCGCCGTCGACGCCTTCCTCGTGCGCATGACCCTCACCCCCGCCGTCATGGCCCTGCTGGGCGAGAAGGCGTGGTGGATGCCGCGCTGGCTCGAACGCCTGCTTCCCAAGGTCGACATCGAGGGCGAGGCGGTCGAGCACGAGCGCAGCCACGCCGACTGGCCCGAGCCGGACTACCGCGGCGCTCTGGCGGCCGACGACCTCGAGGTCCGCGCTGAGACCGCCGACACCGACCTCGTGCTGTTCTCCGGCGCGAGCGTCCGGCTCGACGACGGCGGCACGCTCCTCGTGACCGCCGACGACCCGCACGTCTCGCGGGCGTTCCTGCTGACCGTCGCCGGGCGCATCGAGCCGGCGGCCGGACTGCTCCGGGTCTCCGGGCACCTGCTGCCCGGGCGCGCGCCGTGGGTCCGCGCCCACGTCTCGGTCGCCGACCTCGCCGGCGCCGACGCCCCCCTCAGCGAGCTGCGCAGCGCCCTCGCCGGGCGCACGCGCTTCGTCGTGATCGCCGGGCTCGACACCCTGACCGGGGCATCCCGCGATCAGGCCGCCGCGCTCCTCCGCGACGCCGCCAACGCGGTCGCCGCGAAGGCCGGTGCGCTGACGATCGTCGCCTCGGCGCGCGACCTCGACGCGGCGCGGGCCCTCCTCCGCGACGCCTACCGGCCGAGGCCCGAGCTCCTGCGCCTCACCGCCCCCACCCTCCGCACGACCGACGCCGACACCCAGGTGATCCCCTCATGACTCTCCCCTTCGAACGCGCACAGACCCGACGGCCCGTCTCGTGGCTCACGCTGCTCGGCGTGCTCCTGCTGCCGGCCGTGATCGGCGGCATCCTCGTCGCGGCGCTCTACAACCCGACCGAGCGGCTCGACGCGATGAACACCGCCATCGTCAACAACGACGAGCCGGTGGAGGTGAACGGGCAGACGACACCCCTCGGGCGCCTCCTGACGGCCGGACTCGTCGAAGGCTCCGACGACCTCGACAGCAACCTGACGTGGACGATCTCCAACGAGGACGACGCCACGGAGGGCCTCGAGGACGGCACGTACGACGCGATCGTCACCATCCCGGAGAACTTCTCGGCCGCCGCCACCTCGACCGCCCCCGGCGGCACGCCCGAGCGCGCGACGATCGAGCTGACGCCCTCCCCCGACGCGCGCATCGTCGACGACGCCATCACCAACCAGGTGACGAGCACCGCGGCATCCGTCCTCGGCGAACAGCTGACCACGACCTACCTCGAGAACGTGTTCCTCGGCTTCACCACCCTGAACGAGCAGCTCGGCAAGGCCGCCGACGGTGCGACCCAGCTCGCCGACGGCGCGACGAGCGCCGCCGACGGTGCCACGCAGCTCGCCGACGGCGCGACGACCGCGGCCGACGGCGGCTACTCGCTCGCCGACGGCGTGCGGCAGCTGTCGTCCGGCGCGTCCGGCATCGCGTCGGGCGCGGGGGCGCTCTCCACCGGCGCGAGCGGCATCGCCGACGGCGCCCGCGGCCTCACCGACGGGGCCGGTACCGCGGCGGACGGCATCGACCGGCTCGCGGACGGCGCCGACCAGCTCGCGGACGGCGCGGCGAAGACCTCGACGGGCCTCGACGAGTGGGCCGCCGGTGCGCGGCCGATCGCCTCCGGCACGCAGGAACTCGCCGACGGGCTCACGAAGGCGGCCGAGCAGACCGCGGCCATCCCCGCGGTCCCGAGCGGCATCGTCGACGGGATCAAGGCGCTCACCGCCGACGGCGCGCAGAACCGCGAGGCGGTCACGGCCGCCGTCGAGGCGATCTCGGCCGCCGCCGAGGCCTGCGATCCCGCGGTGGCGGGGGCCGAGTTGTGCGATTCGCTGACGGATGCCGCGGCCCAGGCGACGACGGCGCTCCCCGGCCTGCAGGCCACCGTCGGCGACGCGGAGCAGCTCGCGAAGGACATCGACACCCTCGCGAACTTCGGACCGACCCTGACGCAGGGGCTGCAGACCTCCGCCGCCGCGGCCCAGCAGCTCGCGACCGGGATGGGGCAGCTCGCCGACGGCGCCGATCAGCTCGCCGGCGGGGCGGGCCAACTGTCCACCGGAGCCGCCGGGCTCGCCGACGGGGCAGGGCAAGCCGCGACGGGTGTGCGCCAGCTCGCGGGCGGCGCCGACCAGCTGGCGGGCGGCGCAGACCAGCTCGCTTCGGGCGCGGGGCAGCTGTCGACCGGGGCTCAGGCCCTCGCCAGCGGCGCGGGGACCGCCGCCGACGGAACGGACCAGCTCGCCGACGGCGTCGGCGCGCTGGCGACCGGGGCCGGCGAGCTGTCGACCGGCGTCGGCAAGCTCGCCGACGGCACCGGTGACCTCGCCGGCGGCCTCGACCAGGCGGTCGACGGCGTACCCTCCTACACCGACGCGCAGGCGAAGGACCTCGCCGCGGTCGTGGCCGAGCCCGTCGTCGCCGACGGCACCGGCACGTCGCTGTTCGGGGCCTCGGCCGTCCCGCTCCTCGCGACGCTCGCCCTCTGGTTCGGCGGCCTCGCGTCCTTCGTCGTGCTGCAGGCGATCCCGCGCACGGCGCTCTCGTCGCGGCGGTCGTCCGCGGCGCTCGCGCTGCGCGCGCTCGCCCCGGGCGCCGCGGTCGGCGCGCTGCAGGGCGTGCTCGTCGCGGGTGTCGTCCAGCTCGCCGCCGGGTACGACCTCGGCGCGTGGGCGCTGTTCGCGGCGATGTGCGTCCTCGCCGGTGTCGCGTTCGCCGCGGTGAACCACGCGCTGGTCGCCCTCCTCGGCGGCATCGGGCGCTGGGTCTCGGTGCTCGTGGGTGTCCTTGCGGTTGCGACGGGCATCGTCTCCACCGTTCCGGGCACGCTCCTCGACGTGGCCGGGCTCCTGCCGACGGCCCCCGCCTACACGGCGATGCTGGCCGCATTGACGGATGCCGGGGGCGGCGCCCCCGCAGCGATCGCCCTCGTCGTCTGGACGGTGCTCGCAATCGCCGCGAGCGTGCTCGCCGTCACACGCCACCGCTCCACGTCCGCCCGCGCGGTGCTCGCCCAGCCCGCCTGAGCGGCGGCGCCGGCCCGCGCGCCTGCCACTGCCACTGCGACTGCGACTGCGAGCCTCCTCGCTCACATCCGCCGAATCACCAACGGGCTGCCGAATCACCACCGGATTGCGGGCAGGCCGGTGGTGATTCGGCGCTCGAGTGGTGATTCGGCGCACAGGCCGGCTCGAGCGCGCGGAGCGCGGGGCGCGGGCGCGGGCGCGGGGCGCGGGCGCGACGCGCGGGTCAGTGGGCGAGGCGGATGCCGGTGGTCATCGTCAGCTCGACGCCACCGGGGACCTCGGCCGAGGCCAGGGCGACCGTGATGGCCTCGACCTCGGCGAGCGAGGTCAGGTGCGTGCCGCCGCACGGCAGCTCGACGGCACCTTCGGGCAGCTCGCAGCGCCACGTGCGCCGACCGGCGAGGGTGCGATCCTCGCGATGGACGCCGATGGCTCCGGGCGTCTCGGCCCAGCCGGCGAGCGTCGCGTTCGCGCGCTCCTCGACGGCGCGCAGGTCGTCGAGCGCAGCGGGGTCGAAGCCCTTCCGGCGCAGCGACTTGCCGATGCGGTAGACGTCGGTCGAGCCGTACGCCGTGATGCGGGACGTCTGGATCGCGAGCATGTCGAACGCGGGGTGACCCGCGGCATCCGTCGGGGCGTCCTTCTTCCAGGCGTCCGCGAGGGCTGCGTCGAGGGCGAGGGATGCCAGGTGGCAGGCGGTGTGCCCGGCGGACAGCGCAGCGCGCAGCTCGGGATCGACGTACGCCTCTACGCTCTCGCCGACGGCGGGGGCAGGCGCGTCGACGACGTGGACGACGACGAACGTCCAGCCCTCGGCGCCCATGCGCACCGGGAGGTCCGAACCGATGACGAGGTCGCCCTCGCGGACTCCCCCGGTCAGGGCGGTGACGACGGGGAACTCGCCGGACGAGCTTCGCAGCACGCCGACGTCGGCGGGCTGATCGGGCCAGGCGGTGTCGACGGGGTGGAACGGAGTGCGATCGAGGACGATGCCCGTCCGCCCGTCGGCGAGTAGCACCGCGTGCACGACGGTCGCCGTTCCGGTGACGTCCCCGTCGGGGTAGGTCACGACGGTGGCGGGGATCTGCGTCACGAGGCTCAGCTGGACAGGCCGCTGTAGGAGTGCAGGCCCTTGAAGAACTGGTTCACGATCGTGAAGTTGAACAGCACCGACGTGAAGCCCACGATCGACAGCCACGCCGACCGGGTGCCGCGCCAGCCGCGCGTCGCGCGGGCGTGGATGTACCCGGCGTAGACGACCCAGATCACGAAGGTCCAGACCTCCTTCGTGTCGAAGCCCCAGTAGCGGCCCCACGCTTCATTGGCCCAGATGGCGCCGGCGATGAGGGTGAAGGTCCAGAGCACGAACCCGATGATCGCGAAGCGGTAGGCGAGGGATTCGAGGACGTCGGCGCTCGGCAGGGTGCGCAGGAACGGCAGGCGGGTGCGGGGCGCGGCATCCGACCCCACCGCGGCCAGCGCGAGGCGCTCGCGGCGCGACTGCAGCAACTGCACGACCGAGAGCGCGAACGCGATCGCGAAGAACGCCGACGCCAGCGACGCGACGAAGACGTGGATGACGAGCCAGACGCTCTTGAGCGGGTCGGACAGCGGCACGACCTCGACGTAGTACGCGAGGGCGGCGCCGCCGAGGAGGACGACGATGAGGCCGTTGATGAACGCGCCGAGGAAGCGCAGGTCGTACCTGACGAGCACCGTGAGGAAGACGGCGACGACGAGGAGCGTGCCGGTAAGGGCGAACTCGTAGTTGTTCGACCACGGCACCCGGCCCGCCGCGATGCCGCGCGTCACGTCGGCGCCGAGGTGGAACAGCCACGCGATCGTGGTGAGCACGACACCCAGTCGCGCGAACAGGTAGCGTCCGCGCTGCGACGGCGCGGCCTCGAGCGCGATCTTCGCGGCGGCCTCCTCCGCGCGGATCTCGTCGATCGTCTGCCCGCCGCCGGCGGCGACGAGCGCGCGCGCCTGCGTCTTGGCCTTGGCGTCCTGGGCGGCGATCGCGAGCTCGGACCGGCGCGCGAGGTCGACGGTGAAGGCGAGGAAGCCGAGCGTGTAGATCGCGATCGCGGTCCACAACAGCAGGACGGAGATGTCATCGAACGACATGGGGTCCTCCAGAGGAGATGGGTGGTTTCAGTCTACGTTCGCCGGGCTGACCGGGGCGGATGCCGGTTGCTCACCCAACGCGGTGCCGTGGCGGCGGGCGAGGTCGGCGACCGCGACGGCGATGGCCGGGTCCTCGCCGCGGGCCAAGCCCGCGTACTCGATGCGCACCTCGTCGTCGCCGACCGGGGTCGCCTTCACCCACATCCGGCGGCGCGGCACGAACAGCGCCGTGAACAGCCCGAGCATGGCGAGGATCGCGAACACGAGCACCCACGTGGCGCTCGAGTCGTTGTTGATCGACAGCGAGACGTACCGCTTGACCGACTCGGGTGCGCCGGCGCTGCGCTCATCCTCGAAGGTCACCGTGCCGCGGCCGCCGGGCAGGTCGATCGTCTGCCCGGGTGAGAGCTCGAGCGAGGGGGCGTCGGCGTTGCGGCCCGCGATCTCGGTCATGCCGCCGGTGTCGAGCGCGTACACCGAGCGCGGCGTGCCGTCGTCGATGCCGAGGTCACCCTCGTACACGAAGAAGGTCAGCCGCGGGTCGAGGAGGTCGCCGTACGCCGACGTCAGCGCACCGGTGTCGAGCTCGGCGACCGTCGGGTAGAAGAAGCCGACCATGCCGAGCTGCTCGCCGCCCGTGTCGGGGATCTTCACGACGCCCTGCGAGGTCATCGTCGCGCTCTGCGGCAGGAACGGGACCGACTCGCTGAACACGACGTCGCCGGCGCCGTTGCGCACCGTGATCGTCGGCGCGTAGCCGTTGCCCATGAGGTAGACCCGGTCGCCAGCCATCGTGATCGGGTGGTTCACCTCGATCACCTGGTCTTCGGGGTCCTGACCCGGGAAGCGGGTCGTGACGTGGGCGGCGAAGTCGCCCGCCTGCCCCGAGCCGGGCGCGTAGGTCACGTCGAACCGATCGAGGGTGATCGAGTACGGCGTCAGCGCCTCGGTGTCGACGAACCGGCCGGGGTTGAACGACGTGTAGCCGAGGCCGAGCGAGTTGACAAAGCCGTCGCCCTCGGTGATCACGGTCTGCCCCGTGTAGGTGAAGCCGCCGCCGATGCCGACGGACAGGAGCACGCCGACGAGGGCGCCGTGGAAGATCAGGTTGCCCGTCTCGCGCAGGTAGCCGCGCTCGGCCGAGACCGAGGCGACGCCGTTCCGGTCGTAGCGCTCGACGCGGTAGCGGGCCGAGCGCAGCTGCGCCTCGGCGAGGTCGACGGCGTGCGCGGCGTGCCCCGCGGCATCCTTTCCCTCGGGCACCGCGACCGTCGTCTCGCTGTGGTCGGCGAGCCGCGAGAGCCGCACGGGGGTCCGCGGCGGGCGGGCCCGCAGCGCCTTCCAGTGGTGCTTCGTGCGCGGGAGGACGCATCCGATCAGCGAGATGAACAGCAGGATGTAGATCGCCGAGAACCACACCGAAATGTACACGTCGAACAGCTGCAGCGCGTCGAACGTCGGGTACAGATCGGGGTTCGTGGCGCGCCACTGCGTGACGCCGTTCGGGTCGGCGCTGCGCTGGGGCACGAGCGATCCGGGGATTGCGGCGATCGCGAGCAGCAGCAGGAGGACGAGGGCCGTCCGCATGCTCGTCAGTTGACGCCAGCCCCACCGGAGCCACCCGACGAAACCCAGCGCGGGCTGGGTGATGCCGTCGGACTCCTCGCGCCCGCGCACGGCGGGGTCGAGGCGGTCCTCGGTGCGGTCGAGGTGGTCGCCCGGTCGGAGCGGGCCGTCGACGACGTCGGCGCGCGGGTCAGAGGAACGTCGGGACACCGGCCACCACCCCCTGGAACGAGGCCATCAGGGTCGTCCAGATCCCCGTCACCATGAGGAGGCCGAGGAGGACGAGCATCGCACCGCCGATGATGTTGACGACGCGGATGTGGCGGCGGATGAACGCGACCGACCGCGTCGCCCACGACGCACCGAGGGCGAGCAGGACGAAGGGGATGCCGAGGCCCAGCGAGTACGCGACGGCGAGCAGACCCGCGCGCGTCGGATCGGCCTGGCTGTAGGCCATGCTCAGGATCGTCGCGAGGGTCGGGCCGATGCACGGCGCCCAGCCGACGCCCATCGCCACCCCGAGCAGCGGCGCCCCGACGAGTCCGAGGTTCTGCGTGAGCGGCGGACGGTAGGTGCGCTGGGCGAGCCCGAACACCCCGACGAAGATCAGGCCCATGACGATCACCACGGCGCCGAGCACCCGCGTGATGACCTCTTCGTACTGCAGGAAGAGGCGTCCGAGGCTTCCCGCGAACACTCCCATCGACAGGAACACGACGGTGAACCCGGCGATGAACAGCAGCACGCCGACGACGAGTCGGCCACGTCCGATGGCGGGGCGGGCGGGTGCCGCGGTCGCCGTGGCGACGCCGGTGCCGGATGCCGCGGCCCGGGCCACCGGCATCCGTCGTCCCTCCTTCGGGGTCATCGCGCCGCCGAGGAAGCCGAGATAGCCGGGGACGAGCGGGAGGACGCAGGGCGAGAGGAACGAGACCAGACCGGCGAGCGCGGCGATCAGGATCGCGATCCAGAGCGCCCCGTCAGCGACGACCGCGCCGGGGTTCACGGCGTCTCCGCCAGGGTGTCCTCGACGAGGTCGCGGAGGGTCGTGGCATCCGGCAGCTCGCCGAACACGCGCGCGGCCACGCGCCCCTCGCGGTCGACGACGAGGGTCGTCGGCGCCGCCTGCAGCGAGGTCCACTCGGCGAACGCGAGCTTCAGGTCGACGTCGCCGCGGGCGAGGATCGACGGGTAGGTGATGCCGTAGGTCTCGTCGAACGAGGTGGCCTGCTCGGGGCCGTCGTAGATGTTGACGCCGAGGAACTGGGCGCCGTCGGCCTTCGTGCCCTGGAACGTCTCCTCGAGGACGGGCGCCTCGGCGCGGCAGGGGCCGCAGGCGGCGTACCAGAAGTTCAGCACGACGACGTCGCCCGCGAAGTCGTCGCTCGAGATCGTCGACCCGTCGACGGCGGTCCCCGAGAACGAGAGCGCCTCGCCGCGCTTGTCGGCGGGGATCGTCTCGACCCGCCCGTCGCTGGAGATGAAACCCTGCGTGTTGCCTTCGCGGTAGAGGTTCGCGAGGTCGTCGTTCTGCCCCGAGCAGGCGGCCAGGCCGGTGGTGAGCGCGATCGCCGCGACGGCGGCGAGGATGCGGCGCCTCATACGGCACCCACGTCCACGGCGCCAGCGGTCGGGGCGGGCTCGACGTAGTCGACCTCGCGCCACACGTCGCCCGCGAGCTCGAAGCTCGTGATGCTCGACAGGTCGCACCGGCGTCGGCGCGGGTCGTGCCGCAGCGGCAGGCCCGCGACCGAGAGGTGCGTGATCCAGATCGGCAGCTGGTGCGAGACGATGACGGCGTCGCCCGACGGGGTCCGGTTCCACGCGTCGCGCATCGCGGCCTGCATGCGCTCGACCACGTCGAGGTAGGCCTCGCCCCAGCTGGGGAGGGCGGGGGTGCGCAGGTGCCACCAGTTGAGCGGGTTGCGCAGGGCACGCTGCATCCGCTCGCCCTCGAAGACGTTCGTCGGCTCGAGGACGCGGGCGTCGATGACGGGCGTGAGGCCGAACAGCTCCGCGATCGGCGCCGCGGACTCGCGTGTCCGTTCGAGGGGCGAGGACACGAGCGACGTGACCGGTCGCCCCTGCGCCTTGAGGTGCTCGGCGGCGGAGCGTGCCATGTCGCGGCCGTCGTCGCTCAGATGGAAACCCGGGAGGCGTCCGTACAGCACGCGCTCGGGGTTATGGACCTCCCCGTGGCGCACGAGATGAAGGCGGGCGGCGGGCACCCCCCCAGTATACGTGCGGCCCTCCTATGCGGGGCCTGAGTGCCGGTCGCGCACGGCGGCGCGGATGCGGACGAACAGGAACCACGCCACCAGCAGGACGACGATGACGATGACGATGTTCTGGAACACCCCCGCGTACTGCTCGACGATGTGCCAGTTCTCGCCGAGGAAGAAGCCTGCGAGCACGAAGATCGAGTTCCAGATGAGGCTGCCCGCCGCGGTGAGGAGGCCGAACTTCCACCAGGGCATCTTCGAGACGCCCGCCGGGATCGAGATGAGGCTGCGGAAGAGGGGCACCATCCGGCCGAAGAAGACGGCCGCGGACCCATGACGGTCGAACCAGGCGACCGTCTTCGTGACGTCCTCGCCCTTCATGAGCGGCATCTTCTCGGCGACGCGCGTGAGGCGCTCGGCGCCGAGCACGCGGCCGAGCCCATACAGGAGGTAGGCGCCGGCGACCGACCCGAACGTTGTCCAGCCGATCGCCTCGGCGAGGGTGAACGAGCCGCGCGACGCGGCGAGACCGGCGACCGGCAGCACCG
Source organism: Microbacterium sp. NPDC079356 (assembly GCF_049545465.1). Classification (NCBI taxonomy): domain Bacteria; kingdom Bacillati; phylum Actinomycetota; class Actinomycetes; order Micrococcales; family Microbacteriaceae; genus Microbacterium; species Microbacterium sp. NPDC079356. Next base: position 236,184 of record NZ_JBMWDN010000002.1, read on the forward strand.
CTTCGCTCGGGATCGGCGGGAACAGGCTCTCGAGACCGACCGCGATCGCCGCGCCGATCGGACCGATCGTCTCCATCAGCGTCACGAGCCAGTCGGCCAGCGCGGAGAGCCAGGAGCCGCCGCCGGAGCCGGAGCCGGACGCGGCGTTAAACATGTCGGTCATCGGGTGCTCTCTCGCGCTCGGTGATCGGATGCCCGGCCGGGCCCCCTGTGGTGCTCCAGCCTAGGCGGGCGGGCATGGGCGCCGGCTGGGTGCCGCGTAGACTCGTCCCTCGTGAGTGAACGCACCCTCGTCCAGCAGCTGCAGTCCCGTGAAGACGGTCCCGTCTCGGTCTCCGGATGGGTCGAGACCGTCCGTGATCAGAAGAAGGTGCAGTTCGTCATCCTCCGCGACGAGACCGGCGCGGTGCAGCTCGTGAACCCCGCGACCCGTCCGGCCGAGGACGGCACGGAGCAGGATGCCACGGCCCTGGCGCTCACCGACCTGATCTCGAACCTGTCGACCGGCACCTTCCTGACCGCGGCGGGCGAGCTCAAGCACGACGAGCGGGTCAAGCTCGGCGGTGTCGAGATCAAGATCAGCGGACTCGAGATCGCGGCCGCCGCCCTCCCCGAGACGCCGATCGCGGCCGACTCGGGTCTCGACAAGCGCATGGACTGGCGCTTCATCGACCTGCGCCAGCGCCGCAACAACCTGGTGTTCCGGGTGCAGACGACCCTCGAGCACGCGATGCGCTCGTACTGGATCGAGCGCGACTACATCGAGGTCCACTCCCCCAAGCTCATGGCGTCGCCCTCGGAGTCCAACGCCGAGCTGTTCGAGGTTCCCTACTTCGAGGAGAAGACGGCCTACCTCGCGCAGAGCCCGCAGTTCTTCAAGCAGATGGCCCAGGTCGCCGGCTTCGGCAAGATCTTCGAGATCGCCCCCGCGTTCCGCGCCGACCCCTCCTTCACCTCGCGCCACGCGACCGAGTTCACCTCGATCGACGCCGAGATCAGCTGGATCGACTCGCACGAGGACGTCGCCCGCATGCAGGAGGAGCTCCTGCAGACCGCGATCCGCGCCGTCGCCGAGAAGCACGGCGACGAGATCAAGGCGCTCTTCGACATCGACGTGGTCGTCCCCGAGCTGCCGTTCCCCCGCATCCCGCTCGCCGAGGCGCGCGAGATCGTCGCCGCCCGCGGCTACGAGATCCCCCGCACCGACGGCGACCTCGACCCCGAGGGCGAGCGTCAGATCGCCGCGCACGTGCAGGAGACCTACGGTCACCAGTTCGTGTTCATCACCGACTACCACCCCGAGATCCGCGCGTTCTACCACATGCGCGACGACGAGACCGGGCTGACGAAGTCGTACGACCTGCTCTTCAACGGCGTCGAGATCACGACCGGCGCGCAGCGCGAGCACCGCGTCGACGTCCTCATCGAGCAGGCGAAGGAGAAGGGTCTCGACCCCGAGCACCTCGACTTCTACCTCGACTTCTTCCGCTTCGGCGCCCCGCCCCACGGCGGCTTCGGCATGGGCCTGGCCCGTGTCCTCATGCTGCTGCTCGGGCAGGACTCGATCCGCGAGGTCACCTACCTCTTCCGCGGACCCACCCGTCTGGCGCCGTAAGGCGAGACCCGCACGTTCGGCAAGCGCTCGGCTTCGGCCGGGCGCTCGTCGTATCGTGGCTGATTCCCCGATGGAAGGATCAGCTGCATGTGGGATGGATGGATGGACTTCGCGATCGCGACCCTCGTCGGGATCGCGGTCGGGATCGTCGTCGCCGTCGTCGCGACGATCGTGCTGGCGATCGTCGCGCGCCGTCGCCGGTGGGCGGGGGTCCTGAGCCGGCAGTCCCGGGCACCGTTCCGGATGCTGCTGCTCGTCGTCGCCCTCTGGGCCGCCGTGCGTGCGGCGTTCCCCGATGACACGTGGCGCGGCATCCTGGATCAGCTCCTCACGATCCTCATCATCGCGGCGAGCGCGTGGCTGCTGGCCTCGCTCGTCGTGGTCGCCACCGACGTCGCGCTCGGTCGCTACCGCATCGATGTGCCCGACAACCGGGTGGCCCGCCGCATCCGCACCCAGACCCTCGTCGTGCGACGCCTCGCCATCGCGATCATCGTCATCATGGGCATCGGGGCGGTCCTTCTGACCTTCGACGCGGTCCGGGCGATCGGGGCGAGTGTGCTCGCGTCGGCGGGGATCGCGTCGATCGTCGCGGGCCTCGCCGCACAGTCCGTCCTCGCGAACGTCTTCGCGGGGCTGCAGATCGTCTTCAGCGATGCGCTGCGTGTCGACGACGTCGTCGTCGCCGACGGCGAGTGGGGGCGCGTGGGCGAGATCACCCTCAGCTACGTCGTGCTCGATCTGTGGGACGACCGCCGCCTCGTCCTGCCGTGCACCTACTTCACGACGACCCCGTTCGAGAACTGGACCCGGAGGGGCTCGGAGCTCCTCGGCGCCGTCGAGATGGACCTCGACTGGAACGTCTCCCCCGACCGGATGCGGGAGCACCTGCACGACGTCGTGGGGGCGACCGAGCTCTGGGACGGGCGCACGGCCGTGCTGCAGGTGACCGACGCGGTCGCCGGCTACGTGCGCGTCCGCATCCTCGTGACGGCGAAAGACGCTCCGACGCTCTTCGACCTGCGCTGCCTGGTCCGCGAGGCGATGGTCACCTGGGTGCAGCGCACCCTGCCCGACGCCGTGCCCGTGCAGCGGGTGCGGATGACGGATACCGCCGGTGCGGCACCGGCCGACGACCCCGCGGCACGCCCCCACGACGGTCTTTTCACGGGCAGCGTCGAGGCCGAGCGCCGCGCATCGACCTTCACGAACGCGATCCAGATCGTGCGCGAGTCCGACGCCGAGCGCTGAACGGGCATCCGTCGCCTGGGCGTCACCGTCCGTTCATCCGCCGTGGGCCCGCCATCCATCCGGCGGTCGTAGCTTCCCCTCGTCCCCCCGTGCGCCGCGCTCATCAGCGCGCGCAGGATCACCCGAGAGGAACCGCATGTCCCGTCCCTTCCCGCGCCGCGCGTCCGTCGCCGTCGGCCTCACCACCATCGCCGCGCTGTCACTGGCGGCCTGCGCCGGCAGCCCCGACGCCGAGAACGCCGCCGGCGAGACGTCGGTGGCCGCCACCGCGACGAGCGTCACCGACTTCGGCTCGTTCGCCGACCTGGAGGCCGCGGCCAAGGCCGAGGGCAACCTGAACGTCATCGCGCTCCCCCGCGACTGGGCGAACTACGGCGAGATCCTCGACCTCTTCGCCGAGCGCTACCCCGAGATCACGATCAACGAGCAGTCGCCCGACATCTCGAGCGCCGAGGAGATCACCGCCGCCGAGACGAACGAGGGCCTCGACACCGCTCCAGACGTCTTCGACCTGGGCCTCACCGTCGCCCTGCAGAACACCGACCGCTTCGCCCCCTACAAGGTGCAGACGTGGGACGAGATCCCCGACGCGCTCAAGGAGCCGACGGGTCTGTTCGTGGGCGACTACGGCGGGTACATGTCGGTCGGCTACGACTCGGCGAAGTTCGACGCCCCCGCCGAGCTCGACGACCTGCTCGGCGACGGGTTCCGCGGCTCGGTCGCCATCAACGGCGACCCCACGCAGGCGGGCGCGGCCTTCGCCGCCGTGGGCCTGGCCGCCGTGCAATCGGGCGGGACGCTCGACGACTTCCAGCCCGGCATCGACTTCTTCAGCGAGCTGAACAAGGCCGGCAACATGCTCAAGCTCGACGTCACGAGCGCCACGGTCGCGAGCGGCGAGACCCCCGTCGTCTTCGACTGGGACTACCTCAACGCCGCGCACAAGGCCGACGTCCCCACCTGGGAGACGGTGGTCTTCGACGGTGTGGGCTACGCCGGGTACTACAACCAGGCCATCAACGTCGACGCCCCGAACCCGGCCGCCGCTCGGCTCTGGCAGGAGTTCCTCTACAGCGACGAGGTGCAGAACCTGTGGCTGAAGGGCGGGGCGCGCCCCGTCCGCATGGAGGCGATGACGGATGCCGGCACGATCGACGCCGAGCTGGCCGCCGCGCTCCCCGAAGCCCCGGCCGAGACCGTCGTACCGACCGAGGCGCAGTCGACCGACGCGGGCGAGCTGCTGGGCGCGAACTGGGCCGCCGCGGTCCAGTGACCGCCACGGCACCGGCGGGGATCCCGGCGACGGGCGTCCCGCACGGCGCCCCCGAGGGGTCGGAGCAGCACGCTCCGGCCCCTCGCGGGCGGCGCCGCATCGACTGGTCGTGGCTCGGCCTCGTGCCGTTCGCCGTCTACCTGGCGGCCTTCCTCGTCCTGCCCACCGTCCTCGCCCTCGCGACCGGGTTCGTCGACGGGGCGGGAGCCCTCACGGGGGACAACCTCGCGGCGCTCGTCGATCCGGTCGTCCTCGCCACCTTCGCGAACTCGACCTGGGTGTCCCTCCTGACCGCCCTGATCGGCGCGGTGATCGGCGCCCTCGTCTGCCTCGCGATGCTGGGGCTCCCCGAGACCGGGATCGTGCGGACGACGGTGGATGCGGCATCCGGGGTCCTCGCGCAGTTCGGCGGCGTGATGCTCGCCTTCGTCCTCATCGCGACCATCGGGACGCAGGGCGTCGTGACCCGCCTGCTCAGCGACCTCTTCGGGCTGCACATCTTCGCCGGCGGGGCGTGGATCTACGCGCTGCCGGGGCTCATCCCGGCCTACATCATCTTCCAGGTGCCCCTCATGGTCATCACCTTCATGCCGGCGCTGTCGGCGCTCAAACCCCAGTGGCTCGAGGCGCACCTCACCCTCGGCGGCACCCGGCGCGGGTTCTGGCCGCAGATCGGGATGCCGGTCCTCGCCCCGTCCTTCCTCGCCAGCTTCCTGCTGCTGTTCGCGAACGCGTTCTCGTCGTATGCGACGGCGGCCGCCCTCGCCAGCCAGGGTTCGCAGATCGTCCCGCTGCAGATCCGTACCGCCCTCACGAGCGAGACCGTGCTCGGACGCGAGAACCTCGCCGGTGCGCTCGCCCTGGGGATGATCGTCGTGGTCGCCGTCGTCATGGTCGCGTACACCCTCATCCAGCGCCGCGCCGCCCGGTGGCAGTCGTGAGCCGCGCGACCCTCGCCCCGTCGGCGGCGACGCGCTGGGCGATCGGGCTCCTCGTCGGGGCGGTCTTCGCCGTCCCCTTCGTCGCGACGGCCCTGTTCACCCTGACCGCCGCCGACGGCTCGCTCACCCTCGACCGCTGGGCGGCCCTGTTCGACCCGGCGCTCTCGGCGAAGTACCGGCCGGTGTGGACGGGCCTCGTCAACTCGCTCATCCTCGCAGCGGTGACGGTGGCGATCGTCCTGCTGGTGTTCGCGCCGACGATGGTGCTGGTGAACCTGCGGTTCCCGCGCCTGCGCCGCGCTTTCGAGTTCCTCGCCCTCCTTCCCATCACGATCCCCGCGATCGTCCTCGTGGTCGGCTTGGCCCCCATCTACCTGGAGATCGGCCGCACCTTCGGGACGGGCGCCTGGACCCTCGCCTTCGCCTACGGGGTGCTCGTCCTGCCGTTCGCGTACCGCTCGATCCAGGCCGCGATCGACGCCGTCGACCTCGCGACGCTGACCGAGGCCGCCCGCACCCTCGGCGCGGGGTGGGGCACCGTGCTGGTGCGCGTGGTCGCTCCGAACCTGCGACAGGGGCTGCTCGCGGCATCCCTCATCTCCGTCGCGGTCGTCCTCGGCGAGTTCACCATCGCCTCGCTGCTGAACCGGCAGGTGCTGCAGACCGGGCTCGTCGTCATCAACAAGCAGGATGCCTGGGCCTCCGCGATCTTCACGCTGCTGGCCCTCGCGTTCGCCTTCGTCCTGCTCCTCGTCATCGGCCGCGCGGGACGCGTCGGCACCGGAAGGAAGACCCCGTGACCCTCGAATCCGCCCCCACCGCCCGGATCCTCCCCCGCACCGCCGACAACACCCTGCTCGCCGGCGCGAGCGAGGGGACGCGGGTCGAGCTGCGCGGCATCGTGAAGGACTACGGCCCGACCCGCGTGCTGCACGGCGTCGACCTGGACGTCGCTCCCGGCGAGTTCGTGTCGTTGCTGGGGCCGTCCGGATGCGGCAAGACCACCGCGCTGCGTGTCATCGCCGGTCTGGAGGACGCGACCGGCGGGATCGTCGCGTTCGGCGGAACGGACGTCTCACGGACGCCGACGAACAAGCGCGACATCGGGATGGTGTTCCAGGCGTACTCGCTCTTCCCGCACCTGCGCGTCGTCGACAACGTCGCCTTCGGGCTGCGCCGGCGGCGCGTCGACACCGCCACCGCGCGCCGCCGATCGGGCGAGGCGCTCGAGCTCGTCGGCCTCGACCACCTCGCCGACCGCTTCCCGCACCAGCTCTCCGGCGGACAGCAGCAGCGCGTCGCCCTCGCTCGCGCCTTGGTGACCGAGCCGCGGGTGCTCCTCCTCGACGAGCCGCTCTCGGCGCTCGACGCCAAGGTGCGGGTCCAGCTCCGCGACGAGATCCGCCGCATCCAGCTGCGCCTCGGGATCACGACCGTGTTCGTCACGCACGACCAGGAGGAGGCGCTCGCGGTCTCGGACCGCATCGCCGTCATGGCAGCGGGCCGCATCGCGCAGATCGGCACCCCCGAGGACCTGTACCTCCGACCCGCCACCCCCGAGGTCGCCGGGTTCGTCGGGCTCTCCAGCGCCGTCCCGGGGACCGCCGCGGCCCGAGCGGTCGAGGTCTGGGGCACGTCCGTCCCGATCCTCGGCGACGCTCCCGACGGCCCCGTCGAGGCGCTCATCCGTCCCGAGAACGTGCGCCTGGTGGGCGCGGGCGAGGGCATCAGCGCCGTCGTCGAGGAGAGCACGTTCCTCGGCAGCATCCGCCGCACCCTGGTACGCACCGACGACGGCGCGCTGGTGCGGCTGCAGCATCCCGCCGACGACCGACTCGAGTACGGCGAACGGGTCCGCATCGCCGTGGCGCCGGTACCGGTGCCCGTCCGGCCCCGCGGCTGAGGCTCTCAGACCTCGAAGTCGACGGCCATGCGTCCGCCGGCGACGCTGCGGATGTACGCGGCGACCTCCTGATGCGCGGGATGCGTCTGGTACGCCTCGAGCGCGTCGAGGTCGTCGACGTCCATCACGAGCGAGACGTCGGCGTTCGCCTCGGGGACGGCGACGTTGGTCCCCACGCTGAGGGAGCGGATGACGGGCACGGCGGTCTCGAGACTCCGCAGCAGGCGCACCACCTCGGCGGCGTGCTCGGCACGGGTGTCCGCGTCGGTGGCCGCCATCTTCCAGATCACGACGTGGCGGATCATGCGGAGGCCTTCTCGACGAGCGCAGCGCGCAGCCGGTCGGCGGACACGCGCCAGTGCGCGTGCAGGTCGCCGTCGATGAGGACCACGGGGATCTTCTCCCACCATGTCGCGTACAGGGCCGGGTCGTCGGTGATCGACAGCTCCTCGACGTCGACCCGCCCCTCGGGGAGCTCGGCGACGACAGCGTCGACGATCTCGCGGGCGACGTCGCAGAGGTGGCAGTCGGGTTTGGAGATGAGGGTGAGTGCGGTCACGGCATCCATTCTCCCCCGCTCATCCACGCCGCGGACGCAACACGAAGCGCCCCGACGTCCGGCGGACCGGACGGGGGCGCTTGTGTGCGATGCCGCTTACTTCTTGTTGCGGCGCTGGTGGCGAGTCTTGCGAAGCAGCTTGCGGTGCTTCTTCTTCGCCATGCGCTTGCGGCGCTTCTTGATGACTGAACCCACGGTAAACCTCACTAAGTCGGGGTCTGGACGCGCGGTGTCGGCGTCCGGGAACGGCAAGACGGAAAAATGCCTCGGATCAGTCTAGCCGACGTCGGCGATGGGACGTTGCAGAGCGGCTGTGACCGCGTTTTCGGGCACCCGGTAGCTGCGACCGAAGCGCACGGCGGGGAGTTCCCCCGAGTGGACGAGGCGATAGACGGTCATCTTCGAGACGCGCATGAGGTCGGCGACCTCCGCGACTGTGAGAAAGCGCACATCCGAGATGTCCGACATCGTGTCCCCTTTGTGGTTATCAGCCCCCGTGAATCCCTCCACATTAGGGGGTGGATGAGACGCGTGTAAACCTGTGTGACTCGTGGGGCGGAAGGCGGGTCAGCGGCCCGGCAGTTTGTTGAACACGCTCGTCACGGCATGCTTCGCCGCGGCGGCCGCGCGACCCACGACCTCGGCGGCATGCGCTGCGCCGTCCGGCAGGGCGTGCGCCGCCGGCGCGTCGTCCTCGTCGACCGCGAAGAACGGGAACAGCCAGTCGTCCACGGCGTCCAGCGGCGCGGGCGACAGGCTGTAGTAGCGGTGCTGGCCCTCTTCGCGCACGGAGACGAGGGATGCCTCCCGCAGTACCTTCAGGTGCTTCGAGACCGTCGGCTGGCTGACCCCGAGGGCGGAGACGATCTGCGAGACGCTGGTCCCCTTCTCCCCCGACGCCCCTCGTTCACGGAGCAGCTGGAGGATGTCCCGACGGGTCCCGTCGGCGATCACGTCGAAGATGTCCGCCATGGCATTAGGTTAGCCCGCCCGCGCGCGGGAGTACCATGACAACGATCCGAACGAGGAAGGGGCGCGAATGACGGGCCTTGCCGTCGATGAGCGCGCCCCCCGGCGCGGACCGGCGTGGCATCGCCGCGCGTTCTCCGCGATGCGCGATCTCGCGACCGCGTCGCCCTCGCGCTTCGCCGTGCTCATCTTCTCGGTTCTCATCCTGCTGTTCACAGCGATCTTCTCGCTGCCGGTGATGGCCTCGGACGGGCAGGTGACGCCCCTGCCCGACGCCCTGTTCACGGCGGTCTCCACGATCTGCGTCACGGGCCTCGCGACCGTCGACATGGCCACGCACTGGTCGCCCCTCGGTCAGGTGGTGGTCTTCATCGGTGTCAACGTCGGCGCCCTCGGCGTCCTGACCCTCGCCTCGATCCTCGGCCTCGTGATCTCCAAGCGTCTGGGGCTCCGCGCCAAGCTGCTCGCCGCCGGCGACAGCAACCCGATGCGCGCCCACGGCGGGCCGGTCAACGAGGGCCAGGCCGTCCGGCTCGGCGAGGTGGGTCAGCTGCTGGCGACCGTCGCCCTGTCCACCCTCGTCATCGAGGCCGCCCTCGCCGTCCTGCTGTACCCCATGCTGCTCGCCAGCGGCATCGACCCCCTGACCGCACTGTGGGAGGCCCCGTACTACGCGGCCATGGCGTTCACGAACACGGGCTTCGCGCCCAACTCCGAGGGCCTGGCGCCGTTCGCGCAGAACTACCTGCTGCTCAGCGTCCTCATGGCGGGCGTCTTCCTCGGCTCGATCGGCTTCCCGGTCATCTACGCCCTCTGGAAGCATCACTGGCACGTCCGTCGGTGGTCGATCCACGTCAAGCTGACGCTCATCACGACGGTCGTCCTGTTCTTTGCGGGCGCGATCGCGTTCGTGATCCTGGAGTACGGCAACCCCCAGACCTTCGGGACGATGGATGCCTGGGACACGACGTTCCAGGCCCTGTTCCTGTCCGCGATGACCCGTTCCGGCGGCTTCTCGATCATCGACATCGGCGAGCTGCACGAATCCTCGATCGTCGTCGGGTCGATGCTCATGTTCGTCGGCGGCGGATCCGCCTCGACGGCGGGCGGCATCAAGGTCACAACCCTCGCCGTCCTCGCCCTCGCGGTGTGGTCCGAGGCGAAGGGCCGGCCGAGCGTCTCGGCGTTCGGGCGCCGCATCCCGAGCGACGTCCAGCGCGTCGCCCTCTCGGTCGTCGCGTGGGGCGCGACGATCGTGGCGCTGTCGACCATCACGATCGCGCACCTGACGAAGGCGCCCCTCGACGAGGTCCTCTTCGACGTCGTGTCGGGCTTCGCCACCGTGGGGCTGTCGACCGGGCTGACGCAGGAGCTCCCCGACCCCGCCGTCTTCGTCATGGCGCTGACGATGTTCATGGGCCGCGTTGGTACAGTGACACTCGCCGCGGCGGTGGCCGCGACCAGCCGAACGCAGCACTACGCGCTGCCCGTGGAAAGGCCCATCGTTGGTTGAGCAGTTGCGCAGCGATTCGCCCGTCCTCGTCATCGGACTCGGTCGCTTCGGCGCCGCGTGCGCGGGCGAACTCGACCGCCTCGACCGCGACGTCCTCGCGATCGACGACAACCTCGACCTCGTGCAGAAATGGTCCGAGCGCGTCACGCACGCCGTCCAGGCCGATGCGCGCAACATCGAGGCGCTGAAGCAGATCGGTGCGCAGGACTTCCAGGTCGCCGTCGTGGCCGTGGGGTCCTTGATCGAGGCATCCGTCCTCATCACGGCCAACCTCGTCGACCTGAAGGTTCCGCAGATCTGGGCGAAGGCGGTCTCGCAGTCGCACGGCAAGATCCTCGCCCGCGTCGGCGCCAACCACGTCATCTACCCCGAGCGCGAAGCCGGCGAGCGCGTCGCGCACCTCGTCAGCGGGCGCATGCTCGACTTCATCCGTTTCGACGACGACTTCGTCCTCGCCAAGATGTACCCGCCGCGGTTCATTCGGGGCGTCGGCCTCAACGAGTCGGGCGTCCGCTCGAAGTACAACGTGACGGTCGTCGGCGTGAAGAGCCCCGGCAAGCCGTTCCGCTACGCCGAAGCGACGACCGTCGTGACCAACCACGACCTCATCATCGTGTCGGGGACGAACTCCGACATCGAACGCTTCGCCTCGCTCGACCGCTGAGCCCGCTCAGGCGACACCAGGACACATCGATGGCATCATCCGATGACGCCGAGCGGGCGACCCCGCCGCACGACGCGCGGCTCCATGAGGCGCTGCAGTCGATGCGATTCGCCGCCGGCGGGCCGTCGTACGCCGAGATAGCCGCACGTGTCACACGGCTGCGCGCGAGCCGCGTCGGTGGCGCCCGCAGCGTCACGGTCGCTCGTTCGACCGTCTACGACCTCTTCCGGCCCGACCGTACGAGAGTCGACCCCGCCCTCGTCGCCGACGTGATCCTCGCCCTCGGTGGAGCGGAGCACGACGCCGCCCACTGGCGTCGCCACGCCGCGGTCGCGAACGCCCTCCGACACCGACCGGAGCAGGCCGCCGAGGCACCGGCCCCGCCCGCTGCCGCCCCGGAGACCCCGGAGCCGCCGCCGCACGATCCCACACCATCGCGCAGTCACACCGCGACGCGGCGCGACGCCGACGAGCCACGGACGCTCGATCCGCGCCCGCCGCGCACGCTGGCCTCGCGCGTCGGGGTGATGGCGATCATCATCGCCCTCTGCACCCTCGCGAACGTCGTCGGGGGCCAGCTCGTGCTGTGGTCGTCTCTCCCGCTGTTCCTCGACATGGTGGGCACTGCGGTCGCATCGATCGTCCTCGGTCCCTGGTACGGGGTGCTGGTCGCGATCGCGACCCAGCTGACCGGCGCGGCCTACCATTCGAGCCCCATCGGATTGCCGTTCACCGCCGTCGGGATCGTCGGTGCGCTGCTGTGGGGGTACGGCACGCACTCGTGGGGCCTCGGACGGACGCCCCTGCGGTTCTTCGTCCTGACGGTGATGGTCGCGCTGGCCAGCACCCTGGTGGCGACACCGATCACCCTCGCCGTCTACGGCGGCTACTCCGCACATGTCGCGACCGTCACGTTCACGGATCAGTTGCTCCACCTCGGCGATGCCCTCTGGACCGCGGTGCTGTCCGCGAACCTGATCTCCTCGCTCATCGACAAAATGATCTCCGGATTCATCGCGCTCACCGTGGGTTCGTCGCTCATCCACCGGATCGACTCGCATCGCCGAGGGCGCGGCGCCGACGCGCTGCTGTTCGACCCGCCACGTCTGAGGTTCCGCGCCTCCGCCTGAGGTCGCAGCGCCCGGCCGCCGCCCGACCTCAGGCCTCGCGCTGCGCGTTCGCCAGCAGCCGGGCGAGCAGGTCGGCGAGCGTCTGCTGCTCGGCCTCGCTGAGCCCGTCGAGCAGGCGGGCGTCGTGCGCGAGCGCGCGCGGCATCTCCCGCTCGACGACGGCACGACCGGCATCCGTCAACGAGAGCTCCACCGCCCGACCGTCGCGCGTCGACCGCTCCCGGCGCAGGAGCCCGGCGGATTCGAGCCTGCTCGTGAGCTTCGTGGTGGCCGCACCGCTGAGCATCGTCTCGGCGGTGACCTCGCTGGCACGCAGGGGCCGACCGGTGCGGGCCAGCGCGCAGAGGACGTCGAACTCCGATCGCGAGACGCCGCTGTCGGCCAGCAGCCGCTCGATCTGCGCGGTCGCCAACGCGGAGGCGCGGTTGAGCCTGCCCCACACGTCGATCGGCGACGTGTCGATCGCCGGCATCTGCTCCGCCCACGCGGCACGGATGCGGGCGATGAAGTCGGCGCGCTCGGTCACCGCTCCACTGTAGCGAGGCGAACCCTTTATTTCACTGGTGAAGCATCTGTGTATAATCGGAGGAATGACCGCGCTCGACACCGGAACCCGCCCCACCGTCCGCGCCGCGTCGACACGCGGACCGCGGCTGCTCTCGCAGCCGCCCGCCGTCTGGGCCATTGCCTTCGCCGCGATGGTCGCGTTCATGGGGATCGGCCTCGTCGGTCCGATCCTCCCGACGGTCGCCGCCGCACTGCAGGCGAGCCCCGTGCAGACCTCGCTGCTGTTCACGAGCTACCTGACGGTGACGGCCTCGGCGATGTTCTTCACGAGCTGGCTGTCCACCCGCATCGGCACCCGCGCGGTCATGATCCTCGGCCTCGTCGTCATCGCCCTCGCCGCGATCGGCTGCGCACTGTCCCCCAGCATCGGCGCCCTCATCGGCTTCCGCGCCGTCTGGGGCCTCGGGAACGCGCTGTTCCTCTCGACGGCGCTCGCCTCGATCGTCTCCGCCTCGGGCGGGCGCAGCGAGCACGCCGTGATCTTCTACGAGGCGGCGCTCGGAATCGGGCTGGCGGTCGGCCCGCTGCTGGGCGGCCTGCTGGGCCAGATCGGGTGGTTCGCGCCCTTCTGGGGCACGGCGTCGCTGTTCGCCGTGGGGGTCGCCGCCCTCCTCACCCTCGTCCGCGATCCGGGTCACGCGGCGGAGCGCAGCCGGGTCAGCGCCCCCTTCCGTGCCTTCGCCGATCGCGGACTGCTCGCGATCAGCGTCGTGGCTTTCCTCTACAACGCCGGCTTCTTCGTGACGCTGTCGTACACGCCCTACGCCCTGGAACTGCCGGCGGTCGGCATCGGCCTGGTCATGATGGGCTTCGGCGTCGGTCTCGCGATCGCGGGCGTCCTCATCGCTCCGCGGCTGACCCGGCGCTTCTCGGTCGTGACCGTGCTGCTCTGGTTCCTCGTCGCGTTCGCCGTGACGCACGTGCTGGCGGCGCTGAGCGCCGGATCCCGGCCGCTGCTCGTGGTCTGCGTCGTGCTGCTCGGCATCGAGATCGGTGCTGTGAACACGATCCTCACCGAGGCCGCGATGGAGGCGACCGTGCTCCCCCGCGCCGTCGCCAGTTCCGCCTACTCCGGCTTCCGGTTCTTCGGCGGCGCGATCGGCGCCCCGGTCGGCACCGCCCTGGCCGTCTTCGGCGTCGGCGCCCCGTACGCCGCTGCGGCCCTGTCGGCGGCCGCCGGCGCCGTGCTCCTGTTCGCGTTCCGGGGGCTCATCGGCCGCGCCGACCACACCGCCCGGCTCACCGAACGGACGACCGCCGAGGACCTGACGCTCGGCGACGCCTGAGCGGATGCCTCAGACGCCGGTCGCGAGTTCGCGGGCGCGGGCCAGCGCGGCATCCGTCGCCTGCGAGAACAGCCCGTCGAGGTTCGCGGTCTGAAGGACGCCGATCGCGCGCTCGGTCGTGCCCTTGGGACTGGTCACGCGGCGGCGGAGCTCGGCGGGGTCGTCGCCGGTGGCGGCGAGCAGAGCCGTCGCACCGATGAAGGTCTGCTCGGCCATGAGGCGCGCGTCGGCCTCGTCGAAGCCCTTGCCGCGGGCGGCCTCGGTCAGCGCCTCGACGAGCAGGAACACGTAAGCGGGGCCGGATCCCGAGATGGTCGAGAGCGCGTCGATCTGCGCCTCGGGCACCTCGATGACGACGCCGCAGGTCTCGAACAGCGCCCGGACGAGCGCGACGTGCTCCGCGGTCGCGGTCGACCCGGCGGCGAGACCGGTGACGGCCTTGCCGACCACGGCCGGCGTGTTCGGCATCGAGCGGATGACGGGGATCTCGGGCCCGACGATCGACTCGAACGTCTCGATCGTGACGCCCGCCGCCAGACTGACGACGATCGTCCCGGGGCGCAGGGCGCCGGCGATCTCGCGCAGCAGGTCGGGGACCATCGCAGGCTTGACGCCGATGAGGACGATGTCGGCGGATGCCGCGGCATCCGTGTTCGCCGACGGCACCTCCGCGAGCGCCGCACTCGAGACGGCGTCGAGCCCCTCGAGCTCGGCGGCCTTCGCGGCCGTGCGGTTGGTCACCACGACGGACGAGGCCCGGCCCGAGCGGGAGATCCCCTGCGCGATCGCACCCCCCATCGAACCGGCTCCGAGGATGGCGACGGGAGGGAGGTGGTGCGTCATGCCCCCATCCTGTCATCCACCCCCGCGGCTTATCATCGGCTCATGACCCTCCTCGACGGAATCACGTCCCGCATCATCGACACGGACCGGCTGAGCGTCAACATCCTCGAGCGCGCCGGAGATACGGTCGACGCCGCCCCCGAGCGCACCGTCGTCCTGCTGCACGGCGCCCTGTCCTCCGCCCTCGTCTGGCAGGAGCTCATGCAGGACCTCCCCGCGGAGTTCCGGGTCGTCGCCGTCGATCTGCGCGGTTTCGGCGGCACCGAGCACATGCCCGTCGACGCCTCCCGCGGGGTCCGCGACCTGAGCGACGACGTGGCGCTCACGCTCACCGAGCTCGGCATCGAGGCGCCGCACCTCGTCGGATGGGACCTCGGCGGAGCGGTCGCCTTGCAGTTCGCGCTCGACCACCCGGTGCGCACGATCCTGCTCGAGTCCCCCGTCTCGCCGTTCGGCCTCGGCGGCACGCGGCTCGACGGGTCGCGCCTGACCGACGACGACGCCGGCTGCGGCGCGGGGACCGCGAACCCCGAGTTCGTGCGCCGCTTGACCGCGCGCGAGGCGGGCGCGGAGGCATCCACCTCGCCGCGGAGCGTCTTCCGGGCCTCCTTCGTCGCCGAGGGTTTCGAGACCGAGCACGAAGACCTCTGGGTCGAGGCCATGCTCTCCACCTCCACCGCGACCGGCAACTATCCCGGCGAATCCGTCCCGAGCCCGCACTGGCCCGGCTACGCGCCCGGCCGGTTCGGTGTGCTCAACGCCCTCGCGCCGCGCAACTTCGACGTCTCGGGCATCGTCGACCTGCCCGAGAAGCCGTCGATCCTCTGGATCCGCGGCGTGCTCGACCCGCTCATCTCCGACACGTCCTTCTCGGACCCGGGTCACCTGGGGTCGCTCGGGATCCTCCCCGACTGGCCCGGCGCCGACGTCGCCCCGGCCCAGCCGATGGTGTCGCAGACCCGCGAGGTGCTCCGTCGCTACACGGATGCCGGGGGCATCGCGACCGAGCTCGCCCTGCCCGGCGTGGGGCACACCCCCCACCTCGAGCGGCCCGCCGTGTTCCGGCGCGCGCTGCTCGAACTGACGGGGTACATCGGCTCGCCCGCGTCCCCCGCGCCGCCCACCGAGGCGATCATCCTCAGCTCGTCCGACTGACGAGCGAGGGGCACCTCAGCGCTTCGCGTCGAAGAAGCCGCGCAGGAGGGTCGCGGCCTCGCCCGCACGGACCCCGCCGAGGACCTCTGCGCGGTGCGGCATCCGTCTGTCGCGGAGCAGGTCGTGGACGGAACCGGCCGCACCCGCCTTCTCGTCCCACGCGCCGAACACGACGCGCGCCACCCGCGTCTGCAGGATCGCACCCGCGCACATGACGCACGGCTCGAGAGTGACGACGAGGGTGCAGTCGTCGAGGTTCCACGATCCGAGGGCGGATGCCGCGGCTCGCAGCGCCACGACCTCCGCGTGCGCGAGGGGGTCGCCGTCGCGTTCGCGGAGGTTGCGTCCCTCCCCGACGATCCGGCCCGCCTGCGTGACGACCGCGCCGACGGGGACGTCGCCGTGGCCCGACGCGAGGGCGGCGAGCTCCAGCGCCCGCACCATCGCCGCGTCGTCGGCGGCGGGGACGGGCAGGCTCACGTCGTCAGCGTAGCCCCGGTAGCCTGGACCCATGCGTGTGCACGTCGCCGATCACCCCCTCATCACCCACAAGCTCACGGTGCTGCGCGACAAGCGCACGACGTCGCCGGTGTTCCGCCAGCTGACGGCCGAGCTCATCACCCTCCTCGCCTACGAGGCGACCCGCGGCGTGCGTGTCGAGGAGATCGAGATCGACACGCCCGTCACCCGCACGACCGGGCTCAAGATCAGCGAGCCGCGGCCGCTCGTCGTCCCGATCCTGCGCGCGGGCCTCGGCATGCTCGACGGCATGACGACGCTGCTGCCGACGGCCGAGGTCGGCTTCCTCGGCATGGCGCGCAACGAGGAGACCTTCGAGCCGTACACGTACGCCGAGCGTCTGCCCGACGACCTCAGCGACCGCCAGTGCTTCGTCCTCGACCCGATGCTCGCCACGGGCGGTTCGCTCGGCGCGGCGATCGACTTCCTCTTCGCGCGCGGCGCGCAGGACGTCACGGCGGTCTGCATCCTCGCAGCGCCCGAGGGTCTCGCGGCGATCGAGAAGCAGGTCGGCGACCGCGACGTCACCCTCGTCTTGGGCGCTCTCGACGAGCGCCTGAACGAGAAGGGCTACATCGTCCCCGGTCTCGGCGACGCCGGCGACCGCTTGTACGGCACGGTCTGACACCGCGCGGCCTATCGCGGGACCGCGACGGCCTCCGATGGGATGCCGGTGGCTCCGACGAGGCGGGCGAACGCGCTGAGCCGCGCGACGCCGTCGGGGGTGCGCGGCAGGTCGTCGAGCACGCCGGTGCCGTAGACGACGAACGCGGTGTGCATCGCGCGCGAGACCGCGACGTTGATGCGGTTCTGCAGCAGCAGGAACTCGAGCCCGCGTGGCGCATCCCGCCCCGACGAGGCGGCGAGCGAGACGATCACGACGGCCGCCTCCTGCCCCTGGAACCGGTCGACCGTGCCCACGCGGACGCCCGAGAACCCGGCCGCGGTGAGGACCTCCTCGACGAGCACCTGCTGCGCGTTGTACGGCGTCACGACGATGACGTCCTCCGGCCCGAGCGGGCGTGAGGTCGCGCCGTCGGTCCACGGGGTGCCGACGATGTCGCGGACGATCCGCAGGACCTCGTCCGCCTCCTCGGGCGACTGCGTCGCGTTGCGGGTGTGCGCGAGCGGCACGGGCACGACCCCGGCGGGGACGCCGTCGAGGCGGCGCAGCGCTGTGTCGGGGTGCGCCTCGAGCTGCCCCTCGTAGGCCAACTGCGACACCGGCTCGGCGACCTCCGGGCGCATCCGGCGGGTGCGCGCGAGGAAGTAGCCGCGGTCGGCGGGGATCACCGCGTGGTCGTCCATCACCCAGCCGAGCGCCGACGTGTCGACCGGCTCGGGGTGGGTGCCCTGGCTGACCTGCGGCAACTGCTGCGGGTCGCCGAGCAGGAGCAGACGGCGAGCGGAGGCGGCGACGGCGATCGTGGAGGCGAGCGAGAACTGCCCCGCCTCGTCGATGACGAGCAGGTCGAGCGAGCGGCGGCCCACCCGCCCGGTGTGGGTCAGGTCCCACGCCGTACCGCCCACGACGAAGCCGGCGGGCTGCGACCCGATGTAGGCCGCGAGCTGGTTCTTCGCGATCGCGGTGAAGCGCTCGGCCCCTGTTGCCGCACCCTTGGGTGCCTTGGCGACCTGGGCCGCATCCAGCCCCGCCTCGACGATGCGATCGAGCATGTGCTCGACGACGTTGTGCGACTGCGCGACGATGCCGACCCGGAACCCGCGCTCGCGGACCAGCCGAGCCACGACGTGCGATCCGACATAGGTCTTGCCCGTGCCGGGCGGACCCTGCACGGCGAGGTAGCCGTCGTCGAGGCCGGCGAGCGCCGCCGCGATGTCGGCGACGTCGTCGCCCGTGCGCGGCAGCGGTGTCTCGCGCCGCGGCGGGCGACGCAGCAGGAGGTCGGTGGCGGGATCGGCGGGCAGCGCGGGAGCGGCGGCGAGGACCGCATCCGCCCACTCGTCGATCGCCGCTTGCTGACTGCCGGCGCGCGGCGGTGCGGGCGGTGTCAGGGCGACCGGGAGCTCCTGCCACGTGAAGCCCTGGAAGGCGTTCTCCTCGATCACGACGCCGTCGTCGAGGACGTCGATGACGGACACGGAGCGCGCGGCGTGGATCCACCGCGGGCTGGTCTCGATCGGGAACGGCGCCGGCAGCTCGTAGACGGCGTACGGGTTCTGCCCCACCGTCAGCCGGGTGCCGGGGGCGAACTCGCCGCGGATCTCGACGACCCGGCGGACGGCCGTGAGCCCCTCAGGACGGTGCCAGTCCGTCAGCACGCGGCACCGGTCGCGGTCGACGACGACGACGTCGCGGGTGTCCTCCCAGACCGACACCGGTTCGCGCAGGCGGAGGAAGTGCGTCGCCCAGAAGGTCTTCGCCTCGCGCGGGTAGTAGTCGATGGCCGCCGCGCCCAGGCGCAGCGCCTGCGCGGTGACCTCGTCCTCGGCATCCGCGGCGAACCGCGAGAGCGCCTCGGCGCGCGGCGACGGCTCGTACACCGCCTCGCCCGCCTCCGGCTCGCGGGAGGGCACGAGGTTCGCCTCGCGCGCGCGGTCGACGAGCCAGTCGCGCAGGCGCCGCGTCGACACGCAGTCGTACCGGTTGTAATCGGCGAGGTCGTCGAGGATGCGACGGGCCGCCGCGTCGTCGCCGGCGTCCTGCAGCGCCCGCGCCTCGACGTAGCGGACGATCGAGTCGTCGCCGCGCTGCACGTCGCTCGTGCGGACCTCGTCGCCCATGTACAGCGGCTCGAGCTTCTTGATCGAGTACGAGCGCGACCCGACCCGCAGCGCGCGGCGCACGATCGGGTAGAGGTCGACGAAGACGCCGTCGCGCAGCAGCCGGTCGACGGCAGCCTCGCCCACACCGTGCCGGGCCGCCATCGCGAGCAGGTGCGTGGGCTCGTAGGGGGCGTAGTGGTAGATGTGCATGCCCGGGTGTGCTCGCCGGCGGACGGCGACGAACTCGAGGAAGTCCTCGAGCGCCCGCTTCTCGTCGGCGAACGAGTGCGCCCAGAGCGCGGAATACTGCTCGGTCTCGTCTACCCAGCCGAAGAGGTAGTCGATCCCCCACTGCACCGCCGCCCCTTCGGTGTAGAGCGGATCGCCCTCGAAGTCGAAGAACAGGTCGCCGTGGTCGGGTCGGGGAAGGGCACCCAGCGCCTTCGGGAAGACGACGTCGAAGGTCGGGATCGCGGGCCCCGTCTGCGCGGGGGCGTCGTCGACGCCGCCGGCGGGGCTCTCGAGCTGCAGCCGCGCCTGGGTGCGCAGCCCCGAGAAGGTGTCCCACGACATCCGCGGCGGTGCCTCGCGGGAGGCGGCGAGCGCGTCGATCGTCGTGACGTCGGCAGCCCGCAGCCGGTCGCGCTGGACCGGCCGCATCCCCGCCACCAGCAGCAGGTCGCGGTGCGCGACGACCTCGAGGTCGCACGTCGCGCACCGTCCGCACGCCACGACGCGCAGGTCGCCCCGGTCGTCGCCCCACGGGATGGGCGACCCCGCGGACCCGGCGGCGACGTCGCGGTCGGCGATGAGGGCCCGGAGGCGGGCGCGGCGCAGCCCGAACACGGGAAGGAGGTCGCGGACCGCGTGGGTCGACACGGTGCCGTCACCCAGCAGCAGCTGCACCTCGTCGGCGCGGGGGACACCGAGCCGATCGAGCTGGTCCACGTATGCCGCCAGCTGCATGAGAGCGGTCACCCGGGCGTGCCGGGCGAGCTTCGTGTCCTGCACGATCCACCGGCCGTCGTCGGCACGCACGAGGAAGTCCGCGAATCCGACGAACTCGTCGGTCGAGAACGCCGCCTGGTAGACGACGTGCACGGCGGGGTCGGCGAGCGCCGCATCCGTCGCCGCCACCGCCGCGGCGAGGCCCGCGGCATCCGACGATCGCGTCTCGGGGATCTCGACCACCGCTCCGGGGTGCGCGGCACGGTACGCCTCATACACGCGACGCTCGTGCTGCGTGCCCAGCCGACCCGCCCGCTCGAGCGTGAGGTCCTCGGGGTCCTCGACCGCCGCGATCCGGCCGAGCTTCGCGTCGATCGCCCGCAGCCAGGCGAACTCGCACTCGGCCGCGGCCTTCAGGTCGCTCGCGCTCCAGACGATCCGGCCGTCGTCTTCGATGTATCGCATGATCCCCTCTCGGAATCGACACTATCCGCGGTCACCGACACGCCTCCCGCACGCGCACAAGCCCCGTGGCGGCCGACGGGCCACCTGACAGACTGGACGCGTGACCCAGGACCTGCCCTTCGAGAACCCGTACCGGCACGGGTACGCGCGCGTCGCGGCGTGCACGGTGCCGGTCGTCATCGCCGACCCCGCCGCGAACGCCGACGCGATCCTGGCGAGCGCGCGCGCCTGCCACGACGACGGCGTCGCGGTCGCCGTCTTCCCCGAGCTGGGCCTCACCGGATACGCGATCGAGGACCTCGTGATGCAGGACGTCGTCCTCGACGCGGTCCTCGTCGCGATCGAGCGGCTCGCCGCGGCATCCGCCGACCTCTCCCCCCTGCTCATCGTCGGCGCGCCCCTGCGGATCGAGAACCGGCTCTACAACTGCGCCGTCGTCATCCACCGGGGCCGGGTGCTCGGCGTCGCCCCCAAGTCCCACCTGCCCACCTACCGCGAGTTCTACGAGTCGCGCTGGTATGCGCGCGGCGATGACGCGCCCGCGACCGTGACCCTGGCGGGCGACGCGGTGCCGGTCGGCACCGACCTGCTGTTCGAGGCGACCGACGTGCCCGGGCTCGTCGTGCACGCGGAGATCTGCGAGGACTTCTGGGTGCCCGTGCCGCCGTCCTCGCACGCGGCCCTCGCCGGGGCGACCGTGCTCGCCAATCTCTCGGGCAGCCCGATCACGATCGCCCGTGCCGAGGACCGCCGCATCCTCGTGCAGTCGCAGTCCTTCCGGTGCCTGGCCGCCTACGTCTACGCCGCCGCCGGACAGGGCGAGTCGACCAACGACGTCTCGTGGGACGGGCAGACGATCATCTACGAGAACGGCACCCTCCTCGCTGAGACCGAGCGCTTCCCCGACGGTCCGCGTCGGGCCATCGCCGACGTCGACCTCGACCGGCTGCGCCAGGACCGGCTGCGCCAGGGCACCTTCGAAGACAACCTGCGCACGACCGGGGCGCAGGTGCGCCGCATCCCCTTCACCGTCGCCCCGTCGGCGTCGGTCCGGGGCCTGCGCCGCCCCCTGGACCGGTTCCCGTTCGTCCCCGACGACCCCGCCCGACTCGACCTCGACTGCTACGAGGCGTTCAACATCCAGGTGTCCGGCCTCGAGCAGCGCCTGCGGGCGATCGGACAGCCGAAGCCCGTCATCGGGGTCTCGGGCGGTCTCGACTCGACGCATGCGCTGCTCGTCACCGCCCGCGCGATGGACCGCATGGGACGTCCCCGCAGCGACATCCTCGCCTTCACGATGCCGGGCTTCGCGACCGGCGACCACACGAAGTCGAACGCGATCGCCCTCGCCGAGGCGATCGGCGCGACGATCGAGACGATCGACATCCGGCCGATGGCGACCGAGCTGCTGGCCGGCCTCGGTCACCCCTTCGCGAAGGGCGAGCCGGTGTACGACGTGACGTTCGAGAACGTGCAGGCGGGCGCCCGCACCGACTTCCTGTTCCGCCTCGCGAACCAGCGCGGCGGCATCGTCATCGGCACCTCCGACCTCTCCGAGCTCGCCCTCGGGTGGGCGACCTACGGCGTCGGCGACCACATGGCGCACTACGGCGTCAACGCCGGCGTGCCGAAGACCCTCATCCAGCACCTCATCCGGTGGGTCATCGCGCACAGCGACGAATCCGGCACGACCCTCACCGACCGGGCGAAGGAGGTGCTGCAGGCCGTCCTCGACACCGAGATCAGCCCCGAGCTGGTGCCGGCGGACGCCGACGGCAAGGTGCAGTCGACCGAGAGCACCATCGGACCGTACGCGCTGCACGACTTCACCCTGTTCCACGTGCTGCGCTACGGGTTCCGCCCCTCGAAGATCGTGTTCCTGGCCGAGCAGGCCTGGGCGGACGCGGATGCCGGGGCGTGGCCGCCGGGCTTCCCCGAGGACGAGCGGTACGCCTTCGACCGCGAGACGATCGTGCGCTGGCTGCGGGTGTTCCTGCAGCGCTACTTCGGCTTCGCGCAGTTCAAGCGCAGCGCGGTGCCGAACGCGCCGAAGGTGTCGCCCGCGGGCTCGCTGTCGCCGCGCGGCGACTGGCGGGCGCCGTCCGACGGGAACGCCGCGGCCTGGCTCGCCGAGCTGGATGCCGCCTTCCCCCGCCCTTCGGACTGATCGCCGGATGGGATGATGGATCGGTGAAGCTCCTCGTCGCCGCTCTCGATTCCGAACTCGTCGCCTTCCCCGAGGAGCTCCCCGGCTTCGACCGGCTCGTGACGGGCCCCGGCAAGCTGCAGGCGACGTACGCCCTGACGCGCGCGCTCGACCGGGCCGGCTACGACGAGATCGTCGTCGTGGGGACGGCGGGTTCGGTGGATGCCGCCGCCGTCGGCGTGCACGATGTGACCACCGCACTGCAGCACGACGTGTCGGACGTCGACGGCATCGCCGGTCAGCACGTGTCGCTCCCGACGACGGTGTCGATCGCGGGCCGCGAGGGGACGACGATCGCCACGGGCGACCACTTCGTCGACGACGCCGACACGGTCGAGGCGATCCGCTCCCTCGGCGGCACGCTGGTCGACATGGAGGCCTACGCGTACATCTGGGTGGCGCAGCAGTTCGGCGTCCCGATCCGGGTGCTGAAGGCCGTGTCCGACAGCGCGCAGGACGACGCGATCACCGACTGGCGGGAGGCCGTCGCCGCGTGCAGCGTCCAGCTGCGCGAGCGCATCACCGAGCTCTACGGCGTCTGAGCCCCGCGGTCGTCAGGCGTCGCGGCGCGCGAAGAGCGAGCGCAGCACGAAGAAGACGATGAGCGCGACGATCGCCACGACGACCAGCTTCGCCGCAAAGAAGACGAGCTTCAGCACGACGTCGACGACGATCCACGCGATGACGATCGCGACGATGACGCCCAGGACCGTCCACATCATGCCCTTCTTCATGGTTCCAGCCTAGGGGGCGTGGCGCTCATCCGGCGGCAGGGCTCAGCGCCTCCTGCCGCACGACGCTGGGTCCTTCCGGTGTCGCCTCGACGACGAGTTGCGCGGGGATCTGGTCCTTCATCGCCTCGACGTGGCTGATGACCCCCACGACCCGCCCACCGGCGCGCAGCTCGTCGAGCGTGCGCATCGCGAGCTCGAGGGTCTCGGGGTCGAGCGAGCCGAACCCCTCGTCGATGAACAGGGTGTCGAGCCGGATGCCGCCGGCGCGCGAGGTGACCACTTCCGCCAGGCCGAGCGCGAGGGCGAGGGAGGCGAGGAAGGTCTCGCCGCCCGACAGCGACTGCGGCGAGCGGAGTCGACCGGTGTGCGCGTCGAGGACCTCGATGGACAGACCGGATGCCGCGCCCCGGGCCTGCTTCGCGTCGGAGTGCCGCAGCGTGTACCGGCCCGACGACATCTCGGCGAGCCGGAGGTTCGCGGCGGCGACGATCTCCTCGAGCTCCGCAGCCAGCACGAACGTCTCGAGGTCCATCTTCATCGTGTTCGGCGCGCGGCCCGCGACGGTGTCGGCCAGACGTGTGACCGCCGCGGCCTCCTCGGCCTGCGTCGCGACGGCACCGATGGCCGTCTCGATGCGCTGGAGGAGGTCGCGCAGCCCCGTCACGACACCCGCGGCATCGGCCTCAGCGGCGATGGCGGCGGTGCGCGCCTCGTCGGCCGCCGCAGCCGCATCCGCTGCGGCCTCGACCGCCCCGGGGTCGAGGGTCTCGTCGACGGCGGCGAGCTCGAGCTCGAACGCGCGTGCCTTCGCGGCGGCGAGGGCGGCGGCGTGCGCGTCGATGCGCTCCGAGAGCCGGGTCAGCTCGGCGGCGGCAAGGAGCGCGTCGAGGACGTCGGCCGGGCCGGCGAACGCGGAGTCCGCGAGGCGTTCGTCGCGGTCGCGATCGGCGGCGTCCGCGGCCTCGCGACGCGTCTGCTCGTGGCGTCGGGCCTCGAGCAGACGACCGGCGAGCCGACGGTGGCCGTCGTCCGCCGCGATCCGCGCGGCGACGCTGTCGTACTCGCCCCGGGCCGCGTCGACGGCCCGCCGTGCCGAGGCGAGCGTGCCCTCGGCCGCGGCGATCTCCTCACGGAGTGCGCCGGCGCGCTGTCGCAGCTGCACCGCCTCGCCCTGGGCGGCGGCCTCGAGCGCATCGATCTCGGCGGCGGCCTTCTCGAGGCCGTCGAGACGGTCACGGGCGGCGCGGGCCGCGGTGAGCTCGGCGTCGAGGTCGGCCAGCGCGGTCGCGAGGGCGTCGACGTCCCGCTCGCCGGCGGCGGCCGCGGCGGCCGCAACGGCCTCCCGCGCGGCGGTGGCCGCCTGCGCGGCATCCCGCTCCGCGGCGGCGGCGTCGTCGCGGGCGCGCTCGGCGGCGGCGAGGTCGTCGTCGGTGACGTGCGCGGTGTCGAGCGCCGCGAGTCGGGGGTGCGCGGTGGCGCCGCAGACGGCGCACGGCTCGCCGTCGACAAGCGATGCCGCGAGCTCGCCCGCGTACCCCCGCAGGCGGCGGCGGAGCAGCTCGCCCACGTGCGCGGAGGCCGCCGCGGATCGTGCGTTGGCCTCGGCGTAGGCCGCGTCGGCGGCCGCGGCGCTGGGCGTCAATCGTTCGAGGGACCGTGCCGCGTCGAGGCGGGAGGCGAGCTCGGCCCGCGCTGCGGCGAGGTCGTCGTGCCGGCCCGCGACGGCACGGGCCTCGGCGAGGTCGGTCGCCACGCGCTGGCGGCGCTCGGGCACGGCGGCGAGCGCGGCGTCGAGGGCGTCGAGTGCCGCGTCGACCTCGGCCAGCTCCTCGCGGCGCAGCCGCTGCGCGTCGGCGAGGGCCGCGGCATCCCGCTCTTCCTCGGCGGCGGCCTGCGCGCGGGCGATGCGGCCGGTGAGGTCCTCGATCACGGCGGGCAGGTCGTCGTCCGCGGAGCCGCCCGCAGCGACCCACTCGGCCTCGGCCGCACGGCGCGATTCCTGCGCGGCGGACCATTCGCCCGCGGCACGGACGGCAGATTCGACGGGAGCCCGCAGCGCATCGGCGGCGCGGGCCCGCTCGACCCGGGCGCGGAGGGCAGCGACCTCGGGGGTCTCCGCCTCGCGGGCGGCGAGGTCGTCCCGCGCCGTCTGCAGGTCGGCGAGCCGCCGGGCGACCTCGACGAGTCGTCGGTGTTCGGCGACCGCGGCGTCGGCGCGTGTGGTCGCGAGCGCTCGTTCGTTGCCGCGGGCCTCGACCCGGTACTCCGCCCGGACGAGCGCGCGCTCGACCGCAGACGTCCGCGCGATCACGTCCGCCTCGGCCGGCGGCTCGCCGCCGTCGGCGGGATGGAGTCCGTGCTCGGTGATCTCGCGCTCGGCGACGTCGAGCAGCGTCCGGACGCGGGTGCTGCTCTCGTCGAGCCGCTTCTGCGCGTCGCGGCGGCGCTCCTCGAGTGCCTCCTTGTAGGCCTCGAACCGCCGCGTGCCGAACAGGGTGCGCAACAGCTGCTGCCGCTCGGCATTGGGCGCGAGGAGGAACCGCGAGAACTTGTTCTGCGCGAGCAGGATCACCTGCTGGAACTGCTGCGCGCTGAGCCCGAGCACCTCGTCGAGGGCGAGCCCGACCTCGCGCTGCTTCGCCGCACGCCCCACCCACGCGCCGTCGACCCACTCCTCGAGTTCGGCACGCGCCGGCTCGAGGGTGAGACCGCCGCCGCGTTTGGCGGGACGCTCGTACTCCGGCGCACGCGTGACGCGCCACCGCGTGCCGCCGACGGTGAACTCGAGCCGCACCTCGGTCGGGTCGGTCAGGAAGCTGTGGTCGCTGCGCAGCCGGCGGTCGCCGCCGTCGTACCGGGGCACCGAGCCGTAGAGCGCGAAGCTGACCCCGTCGAGGATGCTGGACTTGCCGGCGCCGGTCCGCCCCGAGATGAGGAAGAGTCCGTCGTCGTCGAACGCGTCGAAGTCGACGCTCTGGCGCTCGCGGAACGGCCCGAAGCCGGTCAGTTCGAGGCGATGCAGCTTCACGCGAGCGCCTCCTGGCGCACCCGCTCGTCGAGCACGTCCTCGAGGATCTCGGCCTCGCGCTCGGTCGCCCCCTGACCCTCGCGCACGTGCGAGAGGAAGGCCTCGACGAGCTCGCGGTCGGTGCGCGCCGCGCGCACCCGCTCGACGTAGCTCTGCCGGTCGCCCTGTCGCACCACGGCGGGGGCGTGCACGACCTTGGCGCAGAACGGGAAGCGCTGCTGCAGACGACGCAGCGGGTCGGCTTCGGGGAGGTCGTCGGTGTACTCGACGCACACCCAGGCGTCCTCGGCGTCGGCGTACGCCTCGTCCGCCAGGATGTCGGCGAACGGGCCGCGGAGGGTCACGAGCCCGCGCGGCACCGGCAGCGCCAGCCACTCGACGGTCGAGAGTCCGTCGGCGTCGAGGTCGACGAGCCACGACCCGCGGGGCTTGTCGCCCTCGCCGAAGCTGTAGTGCAGCGGCGCCCCGGCGTAGCGGACGTTCTCGGCCAGTCGCTGACGGCCGTGGATGTGTCCCAGCGCCATGTAGTCGACCCCGTCGAAGGTCGACAGCGGCACCACGTCGAGCCCGCCCTGCTGGATGTCGCGCTCGAGGTGCGGCGTCGGCTCGACGCCCGCAGCGAAGCAGTGCGCGATCGCCACCGAGCGGCCACCCCGCTCGGCGAGGTCGGCGCGGACGAGGTCCATCGCCCGGCCGAGGACCGCGGCCTGGGTGCGGACCCCCTCCCACCGGTGCCGCAGCAGCGCGGGCTCGAGGTACGGGATGCCGTAGAAGTGCACCGGCCCGTGGGCGTCGTCGATCGTGAGCGGGGTGCCGACGGCATCCGGATCGGTCAGGACGTGGATGCCGTCGCGCAGCAGCCCCGCCTGGAAACCCAGCCGCGCGGCGGAGTCGTGGTTGCCGCTCGTGACGACGACCCGGGCGCCGGCGTCGGCGATGCCGCGGAGCGCGTCGGAGAGCAGGGTGTAGCACGCGGCGGCGGGAGTCGCGGAGTCGAACACGTCGCCCGCGACGATGACGACGTCGACGTCGTGCGCGCGCACCTGGGCGGTCAGCTCGTCGAGCACGCCGCGGAGGGCGTCGAGCGTGGAGTGACCGTGGAAGGTCCGCCCGATGTGCCAGTCGGAGGTGTGCAGGATGCGCATGCTCACACGGTAGATCGGGCCTCGGACATCGCCCCCGAGGCGTGCCGGGACCGCGTCAGTCGGTGCCCGGGACGAGGGTGCCGCGGCGTCGCAGCCCGATGAGGTCGACGACCGAGACGAGCGTCGCGATCGCCAGGAAGACGCCGACCGCGGCCATGCCGTAGGCGTACGCGTCGTGGTACACCGCGAGGGAGTCGAGCCCGGCATCCTTCTCGCGGTAGATCGACGCGTAGAACAGCGACAGACCGATCGCCGTGCCCACCGCCGTCCCGACGCGCTGCCCGAGCTGTCCGACCGAGCCGGCGAGGCCGCCCTCGCGCACGGCGATCTCGGACAGCGTCAACGTCTGGTTGGGCGAGACGACGAGCCCGCCGCCCGCCCCGGCGACGAGCAGCGCCGCGGCCATGCCGTAGGCGACGGTCTCGCGTGGCATCGTGTAGGCGACGATGGTCAGCGCGACGACGCTCACGAGCACCGTCACGAGCCCGATCGTCACGAGCTGCCGGCCGAGTCGGTTCACGAGCAGACCGCCGTAGTACGAGCTCGCCGCGCTCGCGACGGCGAATCCGATGGAGACCATGCCGGCGAACACCGGCTCGAGGCCCACCCCGAGCTGCAGGAACAGCGTGCCGAGCCGGAACATGGGCGGGATCGCCGTGAAGTAGGCGACGACCACGAGCGTGCCGTTGCGGAACGACCGGATGCGGAACATCCGGAACGGGATGAGGGGCTGACGACCGGATGCCGCGTACCGCCGCTCCCACCAGAAGAACAGTGCCGCGAACAGGACGAACGCGGTCAGCAGCCACCACCGGTTCGGGTCGTCCTCGGGTGAGCCGGTCGTGAACAGGAACGGCCACATCAGCGAAACGATCATCAGGCCGAAGAGCACGATGCCGACGGGGTCGAGCTGGAGGGGCCGGCCGCTGGCCTGACGGGTCTGCGGCAGGATCCAGATCACCCCGGCGAGCACGAGCAGGCACAGCGGCACGTTGAACCAGAAGATGCCGCGCCAGCCGTCGGTCTCGCCGCCGATCGCGATCATGAGTCCGCCGAGCGTCGGCCCGAAAGCCGTCGCGATGCCGATCGTCGCGCCGAACAAATCGAACGCGCGGCCGCGCTCCTTGCCGGTGAAGAGCTGCTGGATCGTGCCCATGACCTGCGGCATCTGGATGCCCGCGGCGATGCCCTGGACGAGCCGCGCGGCCATGAGCACCTCGATGCTCGGGGCGAGCGCGCAGACCGCGCTCGTCACGGTGAACAGGCTCAGCCCGACGATGAACAGCACCTTGCGGGACCGCTGGTCGCCGAGCCGGCCGAAGGGCACGAGCGCGAGCCCGAACGTGAGGATGTAGCCCGAGACCACCAGCTGCAGCTGCGTGGACGTCGCGCCCAGCGACGCCTCGATCGCCGGGAGACCGACGTTGACCTTGCTGAGGTCGAGAATCGTGAACGCCGCCACCGAGACGCAGACCCAGAAGGCCCGCCAGCGCTGCGAGGAGGAGAGGGGGATGCTGGCGGTGGCAGGGGACGTCATGACCGTCCCACGCTACCGGCCCGGCGGTGGCCCGAGGCGGGCGCACTCAGGATGCCGCGGCGCGCCCGCCCCCGCCACCAGGGTCACTCGGCGCGACGCTCCGCCTGCTCGTCGGTCAGCACATCGGGGTCGAGCCCCTGCTGGATCTCGGCGCTCTCGACGAACGGGTCGGGGGCGGCATCCGGCATGGGCGCACCCTCGCCGCGACCGCGGTCGGCGGCATCCTGCTGTTCCTTCTCCTCGTTCGTCACCGCGCCTGCGGCGATGATGGAGGACTCGTCCTCCGACCAGCCGCCGACCGGGGCGGCCTCGCTCGTCCGGTCGTCCGCGTCGTGTTCCATGGCCGTCTCCTCCGTCATCTGGTGCAGCCATCGTCCGGTGCGGCGGCGTCGCCGTCGACGGGCTTGACCTCGTCGCCGCGGGACGGCTACGAACGAGGAGGACACGGAAAGGGAGCAGGATGTCGGGACACGGGCGCGACACGGCGGGAGGGCCCTTCGTGGTGACCCTCGTCGTCGATCTGCCGATCGCGAAGCCGGATGCCCTCGAGACGATCGCGTTCGCGTGCGACGGTGTCGTCGAGCATGCGCGCACCGCCTACCCGCGCGTCAGCCTGTCGCCGGGGGCATGGGCCGAGGTGCAGATCCCGAAGTTCGGCGATCCGCCGCCCCTCGCGGTCGACGTGTGCTCAGACGAGTCGGGCGAGGTCGCACGGGCCGCGGCCGACCGCCTGAAGGGCGCACTCGAGCGGGTCGGGTGGCGGATCCGCGATCCACGACCCGGCGAGGCCTGATCACTCAGGCGGTGCGACGCTCCTGCAGGAGCGTCTCGTGGCCGGGGTTCGCCTCGAACCAGTCGGCGACGTACCAGCAGACCGGGATGACACGACGGTCGCCGCGTCGCTCGAGGTCGTCGACCGCGCGGCGCACCAGCTCGCCGGCGTAGCCCGACCCCCGGAACGTGGGGATCGTGTAGGCGCGCGTGAGGGCCACGGTGCGGCCGTCGTCGTTGTAGTCGAGGGCGCTGACGAGGTCTTTGCCGCGGTGCAGGGTGTAGCGCGCGGCATCCTTCTCATCGGTGAAGATCAGGTCGCTCATGCGATCACGCTACGCCGATCCGGCGACGTGCGGACAACGCCCAGCGGATTGAGCAATCTGTCACATTCCGTCATGCGGACGTCGCCCGGGGCGGGCGGTTTGACACATGGCGACGCGCTTCGTCATAATCGGCCACATGACTGACTTCGCACGCACTCTGTCCGCCCGGGAGGCGAACGGAACTGCCGGCATCATGATGCCGCAGCGTGCTGTCATGTGTTGCCGAATGTGTCGCTGACACGGTGATCCCCGCCGGGTCGCGCCGCCGTTTCTGAACACGGCGTCGTCCGACCCCCGAGGCTCCGGCTCCTCCGCCCACAACGCGGATGCCGGTGGCCTCGCACATCGGCCCCAGTGAGGCCATCCGCGCAACACTCCCGAACCCGCGTCCCGCTCCGGGTTCCCCCTTCGAAGGACATCGCCATGTCGACCTCCGCTCTCCTCTCCGCTCCCACCGCCCCCCGCCACCTCCGCGCCGTCGAGGACATCGCGCCGGCCCGTCCCGCCGCTCCCCGCCCCGCGCCGTCCGCGAGCGGACTGCCCGCCGGCACCGCGCCGCGCGGCTTCGCCCTCTACGTCGGCCTCGACGAGCTGAAGGCCGCCGCCGACGGCGTCAGCCTCTCGGTCATCGTCGACGCGCTCCGCCGCACCATCGCCGAGCTCGCGCCCTCCGCCGAGACGCACGCGACCGTCGCCCTCGCCCCCGTCGGCGCCGGCGGCCGCGACGTCGACGTCGTACGGCTCGCGCTGCACGAGCCGGCCGCCGTGGCCCGCACGAAGCCCGAGGAGCCGCTCGACGAGCACGTCCCCGGTGGCGTCACGATCGACATCTCCCGTCGTCGCGTGCACATCGACGGTGAGACCGCCGCGCTCACGTTCAAGGAGTTCGAGCTGCTGCAGTACCTCGTGCTGCGCGAAGGCCGCACGATCGAGCGCACCGAGCTCGTCTCGTCGCTGTGGAGCCACGCCGACGGCGACGACGCTCCCGGCGAGCGCACGATCGACGTGCACGTGCGCCGCCTGCGCTCGAAGCTCGGCCGCTACGAGGACATCGTCCGCACCGTGCGCGGCATCGGCTACCGGTTCGACCGCCACGCCGACGTCGTCATCCGCTACGGCCACGGCACCCCTTCGCCCGACCGCTTCTGACCGCCGCGCCGGGTGCGCTGTCAGCACCCGGACGTAGGGTGTCGGCATGAGGACGGGACTGCGCGAACGGATGCCGCATCCGCCGCCGCCCTCGTCGGTGAAGCCGCTCGAGGCCGAGTACCGACCGAAGGTCCCGACCGATGCGGCGGGCGCGATCCGCTATCAACAGCGGGGCGCGCACGACCCGTCGCAGACCACGGTCGACGGCGTGATCTGGCGCGCGACGCGGACACCGGAGGGCATCGCCACGATCGCGATCCGGCCCGGGCTCCGGACGGTGCGTGCGGCGGCGTGGGGTCCCGGCGCGGCGTGGACGCTGAATCAGTTGCCGCGGCTGTGCGGCGCGGACGACGACCCCGAGGGGTTCGACGCGTCGCGGCATCCGCTCATCGCGGCGACCCACCATAGGCGACCCGACCTGCGGATCGGCGCCACCGACCTCGTCTTCGACGCGCTCGCGAGCAGTGTCTTCGAGCAGAAGGTGACGGGGCTGCAGGCGTTCGGCGCGTGGCGCTGGATCCTGACGCGCCACGGCGAGCCCGCCCCCGGCCCGACGCCGCGGCCGATGTACGCGCCGCCGGCGGACTGGCGCATGATCCCGAGCTGGTCGTGGCATCGTGCGGGGCTCGAGCCACCGCAGTCCCGAACGATCGTGGATGCCGCCCGCCGCCGCACCTCGATCGAACGCGCCGCCGTCGCGGCGACCACGGGCGACGAACGCGACCGGGTGTTCACGAGCCTGACCGGCGTCGGCGTCTGGACGAGCGCCGAGACCCGCATCCGCGCCTTCGGCGACCCCGACGCCGTGAGCTTCGGGGACTATCACGTCGCCCACCAGGTCGGGTACGCGCTGACCGGATCTCGCGTCGACGACGACGGGATGCGGGAGCTGCTCGAACCGTGGAAGGGCCACCGGCAGCGGGTGATCCGCCTGATCGGCGCGAGCGGCGTCGTGGAGCCGCGGCGCGGTCCGCGCCTCGCGCCGGAGGATCACCGGGCCCGCTGAGGACCCCGCCCGTAGGCTGGGCGCATGGCGCAGCGGCAGCGGGGACGACGGTTCTGGGTGATCGGCACGGTGCTGCTGTTCGTCGGCGGCATCCTGTTCGGACTGATCCTGCAGAACGTGTGGATCGGCCTCGTCCTGGCCGCCGCGATCTCGATCGGCTGGCTCATCGCCTACGAGTCGCGCCGCGGGCGCAACGAGGGCATCTACGACCGCGACGACGACGGCGCGCAGCTCTAGTAGTAGACGGCGAGGGGCCCGCGCGGGCCATCCACGACATCGACCGGTGTCTCGAAGATGTCGGTGAGCACGTCGGCGCGGATGATCTCGCCCGGCGTGCCGAAGGCGGCGACCCGGCCGTCCTTCATCGCGCAGACGCGGTCGGCGTAGTGGCCGGCGAAGTTGATGTCGTGCAGGACGACGACGATCGTGCGTCCGAGCTCGGTCGCCGCCCGCTGCAGGTGGCTCATCATCTGCACGGCATGCTGGATGTCGAGGTTGTTGAGCGGCTCGTCGAGCAGGACGTACTCGGTGTCCTGCGCGAGGACCATCGCGACGTACGCCCGTTGGCGCTGTCCGCCCGAGAGCTCATCGAGGTACCTGCCTTCCAGCCCGCGCAGGCCGAGGAAGTCGATCGACCGATCGATGATCTCCTCGTCGACGACGGTGAGGCGACCCTGCGAGTGCGGATAGCGTCCGAAGCCGACGAGCTGACGCACCGTGAGCCGGGTGACGAAATGGTTCTCCTGCCGCAGGATCGCGATGACCTTCGCGAGCTCACGGGACTTCGTCGCGGCGACGTCGTGTCCGCCTACCGAGATCGATCCCTTGTCTGCGGCGAGGAGGCGTCCGACCATCGTGAGGAGCGTCGACTTCCCGGCGCCGTTGGGTCCGATGAGGGCGGTGATGCCGCCGGCGGGCAGGTCGAGGGTGACCGGGCCGATCGCGACCTCGGTGCTGTAGCGCTTCTCGACGGCGGTGAGCGAGATCACAGGCGTCCCTTTCGGAGCAGGTGGATGAGGAAGAGCGTGCCGCCGACGATCTCGACGATGATCCCGACCGAGCCGGCGGCGTAGAAGACGTGCTTGAGCACGACGTAGGCGCCGCCGAGCACGACGAAGCCGACGAGTCCGGAGAGGGCGAACATCCGCCGATGGTCGAAGGTGTCGGCCAGCTGATACGTGAGCATCGCGACGAGGAATCCGAAGAACGTCATCGGACCGATGAGCGAGGTCGACACGGCCATCAGAACCGAGACGAGCAGGAGGGCCAGGATCGAGTCGCGCCGCTGGGACGACCCGAGGCTCAGCGCGACCTCGCGCCCCAGGCCGAGGAGGTTGAGTCGCCCGCCACCGAAGGCCAGGAGGCCACCGGCGGTGACGACGAGCGGCAGCGCGATGGGGAGGTCGGTCGCGTCGGCGTTCGCGACGCTGCCGATCAGTCGCGCCGTCAGCAGGTCGAACTCGGTGGGCGTCAGCAACCGTTGCAGGAACGTCGAGAAGGCGGCGAGCGCGCCTCCGAGGATGATGCCCACGAGGAGCATGATCTGCACGTTGGCATAGCGCCCCGACAGCAGCCATCCATACAGGGCTCCCGAGAAAGCGAGCATGGCCGCGACCTGCAGCAGGTAGGGACCGGGCCCCTGCACGAGGAGCGCACCGGCGGCCCCGAAGAAGAAGATCGCCGCCGTCGAGATCGCGGTGTAGAGGGACTCGAAGCCCATGATCGACGGCGTGACGATGCGGTTCGCGGTGACGGTCTGGAAGGTGATGGTGGCGATCCCCTGGCACACGGCGACGATCGCGATCACGATCACACTCGTGACGCGCAACTGTGCGATGCGCCAGAAGCCGTCGCTGCCCGTGGAGGCAGGGTTGTCCCAGAGCAGAATGCCGGCCGCCACCGCCACGGCGAGGACACAGAGCACCGCCACGGTCACGGCGTAGCGGCGCGCGCGGGTCGCCGTCGGGAAGGCACCGGAGAGGGCGACGACCTCAGCCACGGCGACGCTGCCTCAGCAGAAGGCCGATGAACACGACGGCGCCGACCATCGCGAGGATCAGCGAGACGGGTACTTCGAAGGGTGCGTTGACGACGCGGGCGAGGATGTCGCAGGCAGTGATCAGTGCGATGCCGCCGAGCGCGACCCACGGGAGGTTCGACCGCAGATCATCCCCCCGGATCAGCGAGACGACGTTCGGGACGATGAGTCCGAGGAAGGGCAGGTTGCCGACGACGACGGTGACGACGCCGGCGGCGAGGGCGATGAGCACCGTGCCCAGCAGAACGATGCGCCGGTAGTCCAGTCCGACGTTGGTCGCGACGTCCTCGCCGAGCCCGGCGATCGTGAAGCGGTCGGCCGCGATGAAGACGGCGATGACGACGACGAGCACGATCCACAGCGGTTCGTACTGCCCCCGGAGGACGGAGGTGAACGAGCCCGTGAACCAGATCGCCATGCTCTGCAGCAGGTTCGTCGACAGCGCGAGGAAGGTCGAGACCGCGCCCACGACAGCGCCGAGCATCATCCCCACGATCGGCACGATGATCGAGGAGGTCAACATGACCCGGCGCAGGAACAGGAAGAAGAGCATGGTCCCGACGAAGGCCATCGCGACAGCGCCGATCATGCGCACCACAAGGGGCGCGTCGGGGACGAGCAGCATGACCAGCAGGAGTCCCAGGCCCGCCCACTCGGTGGTCCCGGTGGTGGTCGGTTCGACGAACCGGTTCTGGGTCAGCAGCTGCATGACCAGTCCGCACATGGCGAGCGCTGCGCCGGCGAGGACGAGGCCGACGGTCCGAGGGATGCGCGTGATCGCGAACATCTCCGCGCCATCCTCCTCGCCGATCACGTCGTAGACGCCGACGAAGAGGGAGAGCGCCACGAGCCCGGCGACGACGACAGCGCCGAGCAGAAGCTGCCAGGTGAACAGGCGCCCGCGCGGGCGCCTGTTCACCGGGTGCTCGAGAGTGAGGGTCACCGGCTCTCGAGGGCGTCCGCGAGGTCCTCGAAGAACGTCGTGTACGTCTCGATCCCCTCGTTCAGGTAGGTGCCCTGCGGCATGTAGACGATGTTGCCCTCGCGGACGGCGGTCACGTTCTGCAGCGCTTCGGATCCGGCGAGGATGTCGTTCGCCGGGGTGTAGGCCTCATCGGTGTTGACGCTGACCGCGGCATCCCGATCCATCACCAGGAACCAGTCGGGGTCTGCGGCGGCGAGCGCTTCGACCGAGATGTCGTCGCCCTGGTGATCGGTCGAGCCGTCGGACTCCAGCGCCGGCGTCAGCCCGAGGATGTCGTAGACGGGTCCGAGCGTGCGACCCGTGGTCGGCGCGGCGTAGTTGATCTCACCTCCGGACGTGATCACACCCATGACGGTCTCGCTGTCGTCGTAGGCGGCCAGGACCCGTTCGATGGCAGCGTCGAAGTCGGCGACGAGGGCGGCGGCCTCCTCCTGCTTGCCGAAGATCTCGCCGAGGGTCGTGACCTGGCGACGCAGCTCCTCATCGAGAGGCTCACCGTCGCGCGGATCGAGCTCGACGATGGTGGCGTCTGGGACGAGCGTCTCGAAGTCGGCGTAGTAGCTCGAGAAGCGCTGCCCGTTGACGATGAGGTCGGGGTCGGCGGCCACGACCGCCTCGAGGTCGGGTTCGTTGTGGTTGCCGAGGTTCGCGACGGCGGGGTCGTCCTTGAACGACAGACCGTCGGGGAAGATTTCGAGCGGCGCCCCGACGACCGGGACCCCCCAGGAGTCGAGCATCGAGATCGTGCGGTTGTCGGTGGCGACGACCCGCTGCGGCGGGGTGGTGACGGTCTGCTCGCCGTGGTTGTCCTCGACGGTGACCGTCTCGGTGTCGGTCTCGACGGCCGGCTCGGCGTCGGCGGCGGTGCCGGCGCACCCCGCAAGGGCGAGTGCCGCAAGGGCGACCAGCGGAGTGGCGGTCAGGGGACGGATGCTGCGCATGTGACTGCTCCTGTCGTCGACGGAGCGGGCGTGTATGAGCACGCTGGCGCCGTCGGTCGGAAGGGGATCGCCGGCGAGTGCCAGGCAGTTTTTAGGTTAGCCTTACCTGTGTGAGCTTCGTCAAATCCGCCCCCTCTTTCCGGCTGGAGCGACAGCCGCTCGACCTCCGCTTCCGCCGCGCCGCCCTCGCGGCACGGACGTGGGAGACATCGACGTACGTGCGCGTCCGGCTCGAGGGTGACGACCTGCGCGGTTTCACGTCGCTCGGCAGCGACGATCACATGCGCCTGTTCTTCCCCGCCGAGTCCGCCGTCGACCTCGACGCGATCCGACAGTCACCCAGCCGCGAGTACACGCCGCTGGCGTGGGATGCCGAGGCCGGATGGCTCGAGGTCGAGTTCGCCGTGCATGGGGACCAAGGCATCGCGGCGCCGTGGGCGGCATCCGCTCCCCTCGGCTCGACGATCGGGGTCGGTGGGCCTCGCGGCTCGATAGTGATCGCGGGCCGTCCCGACGCCTGGTTCCTCGCCGGCGACGAGACCGCCGTGCCCGCGATCCGTCGGTTCGCCGGGCTGATGGACGCGGACGCGGTCGGCCGCATCCTCATCGAGGTGACGGATGCCGCCCACGAGCTGCCGGTGGCGGCGCCGCGCGGGGTGGACGTCGGCTTCGTGCACCGTGGCGACGCGTTCCCGGGTGTGGCCCTCGCCGCCGAACTCGACCGCTTCGCGGAGCAGGATCGCCCCGACGGCGACGTGTTCGGCTTCGTCGCCGCCGAACAGGGGATCGTGAAGTCCGGGCGACGCCTGCTGCTCGAGCGGTGGGGCCTGGCATCCGACCAGGTGGTCGTGAAGGGATACTGGAAGAGCGGCGAGGCCGAGTACCACGCGCCCCACTGACGACGCCCACGGTGAGCACGTGCGGGGCGGTCAGCCTCCGTGACGGATGCTGGGGCTACCGCGCTCAAGACCTACCCCACGCGGGAGCGACGGTCCATGCGGCCACCCTGCCACACGTCGCAGGCATGCGCACGATCGACCTTTGACGCGACACGCCCGGGCCGCTAACGTAGCAGGGCTGTGCCGACCGGCACGGCGAGAACCCGGAGGACGCCATGACCACGCAGCAGCGTGATCTGCTCCAGCGGAACGAGACCAAGGTCCCGTTCCGCTACGAGCCGTACCCTCCGGCGCGCGCCGTCTGACGCCATCACCGTCCGACGCCCCGCACCGCACAGGTCCGGGGCGTCTTCTCGTGTGTTCCTCTCCACACGAAGGCTCCCGGGCCCTCCACGAAGGAAAGGAACCATGGAGAAGCTCACGAACAGGCTGCTGTCGTGGGCGAGCATCATCGACGACAAGACCGTCGAACAGGCTCGCACCTCGTCACGCATGCCGTTCATCCACCCGCACCTGGCGCTCATGCCGGATGCGCACCTCGGCAAGGGGGCGACCGTCGGCTCGGTCATCCCGACGCTGGGCGCCATCATGCCGGCGGCCGTCGGCGTCGACATCGGATGCGGCATGATCGCCGTCCGCACGCAGTTCACGAAGGCGCAGCTCGTGGAGCGCGACCTCGCGGGCCTGCGGGAGCAGATCGAACGCGCGGTCCCGCTGTCGGCAGGCCGCGACAACCGCAAGATCGTCGCCACCGCCGAGCCGCGCGTCGCCGAGCTGGAGGAGCTCGCTGCGAAGAACGGGTTCGACCCGGCATCCTACGCAGGGCACTGGCGGAACCAGCTCGGGTCGCTCGGGTCGGGGAACCACTTCATCGAGATCTCGGTCGACGAGACCGACGCGGTGTGGATGTTCCTGCATTCCGGCTCGCGGGGCGTCGGCAACAAGATCGCCACGCATCACATCGCCGTCGCGCAGCGGCTGGCGACGCAGTGGTGGATCGACCTGCCCGATCGCGACCTCGCCTACCTCGTAGAGGGGACGGACGAGTTCTGGGAGTACATCCGCCAGCTGCGGTGGGCCCAGCGCTTCGCCCTCCTCAACCGGGAGGAGATGATGGACCGGGTCTCGCGGCAACTCTCCGAGGTGATGGGAGAGGACGTCGTCGAGCACGAGCGGATCAACTGCCACCACAACTTCACCGAGCGCGAGAAGCACTTCGGCAAGGAGGTGTGGGTGTCGCGGAAGGGCGCCATCCAGGCGGACAAGGGACGGCCCGGGCTCATCCCGGGGTCGATGGGCACGGCCTCGTACGTCGTCTCCGGACTCGGCAACCCGCTCTCGCTGAACTCCTCACCGCACGGCGCAGGGCGGGAGTACTCGCGGTCGGCAGCCCGTCGGACGTTCACGCACGAGCAGCTGCGGGAAGCCATGTCGGGCATCGAGTTCCGTGACACGGACGCGTTCATCGACGAGATCCCGCAGGCGTACAAGCCGATCGACCGGGTCATGGCCGACGCGGCCGACCTCGTCGAGATCCGGCACACGCTGCGCCAGCTCGTCAACGTGAAGGGCGACTGACCGGCGCTCTCTCCGGGCGGCGCCGAGATCGCCGCCACCTCGTCGTCCGTGAGCGAGAAACCGAAGACGTCGGCGTTCTCGATCTGGCGGACGGGATCGGCGGACTTCGGGATCGGGGTGCTGCCGAGCTGCACGTGCCAGCGCAGCACCGCCTGCGTCGGCGTCACCCCGTGGGCGGCGGCGACGTCGAGCACGATCTGCTCGCTCAACAATTCGGAGCGCCGCGCGAGCGGGCTCCAGCTCTCGGTGCGGATCCCCTGCGACGCGTGGAACGCG
This sequence comes from Microbacterium sp. NPDC079356, assembly GCF_049545465.1. Taxonomy (NCBI): domain Bacteria; kingdom Bacillati; phylum Actinomycetota; class Actinomycetes; order Micrococcales; family Microbacteriaceae; genus Microbacterium; species Microbacterium sp. NPDC079356. Next base: position 275,131 of record NZ_JBMWDN010000002.1, read on the forward strand.
CGCAGGTGCGCCTGCGGAAAGTACGGGTGCAGCTCGACCTGGTTCACGGCGGGAACGACACCGGTCGCCTCGATGATGCGGGCGAGCATGGGCTCGGTGAAGTTCGAGACGCCGACCGATCCGACGCGACCCTCCTTCTGCAGGTCGACCATCGCACGGTAGGTGTCGACGTACTTGTCGACGCTCGGGTTGGGCCAGTGAATGAGGTACAGGTCGATGCGGTCGAGTCCGAGGCGTTCGAGCGAGCCCTCGGCGCTGCGACGCGTCTCGTCGTACCCGTGGTCGCGTCCGGGGACCTTCGTCGTGACGATGAGGTCGTCACGGATGCCGCTCTGCCGCACGGCCTCGCCGACCTCGCGCTCGTTCTCGTAGTTCACGGCCGAGTCGAGCAGGCGGTACCCGCCCTCGATCGCCGCGACGATGGCATTCGTGCCGTCCTCGCCGCGGAGGTTGTACGTGCCGAGACCGAGCTGCGGGAACGCGGTGCCGTCGTTCAGAGAGACGGTGGGGATGCTGACCATTCCGCCACCGTACGCCGGATCCCGCACCCGAGGGCAGCGACTCCGGGGGATAACCCGAACGGAGGTCTCCGGACGGCCCCGATGTGGCCCGCGGACCCCGCCCCTAGCGTGGTGACATGACTTCCGACACCTCCGTCCCGCCCCGACGGCTGCGGCCGCTGCGGCGCCTCGGCGCCTTCGCGCAGCTGGCCGCCGTCGCGGTGGCGGGCACCGGCATCCTCACCACCGTCGTCACCCTGGTCAGCACGGGGATCGGCACAGTGCTCGTCCTCGGCATCGGCATCCTCTTCCTCGTCGCGGCGCTGTACCTCGCGTGGGCGGCGTCGTGGCTCGAGCACGAACGCGCCGAGGGCCTGTACCGGCACGGCATCCCGCAGCTGCGGATCCGCACGAGCGGGGAGCCCGGGTTCCGCGGGCTCATGCGCACCCTGTGGCTGCAGTTCACCGACGGCGGCATGTGGCGCGGCATCGGCAGTCTCGCGATCGCCACCGTCCTCGGCTGGATCGTCATCGGGGCGACGTGGGCGGTCATCGGCTCCGTCGGCCTCGCGTTCTCGCCGCTGACCGGGGATGCGGGCGGCACGCTGCCCCTCACCGGGATCGCCGTCGCGGACGGCTGGGCCGTCGCCGGGGGCGTCGTCGCGGCCCTGGTGAGCCTCGGCATCCTGTTCGGGATCTCCCTCCTCGACGACCTGCTGACCCGGTCGATCCTCGTCCCCTCGCGCGAGGCCGTCCTCGCCGAGCAGGCGCGTGCCGCCGGCGCGCAGCGTGCCGGCGCGGTGCGCGCCAGCGAGGTCGAGCGCACCCGCATCGAACGCGACCTGCACGACGGCGTCCAGCCGCGGCTCGTCTCGGTCGGGATGACCTTGGGGCTCGCGCAGCAGAAGATCGACTCCGACCCGGTCGCCGCGAAGGCGCTGATCGACGAGGCACACACCTCGACGAAGGCCGCCATCACCGAGCTGCGACAGTTGGCCCGCGGCATCCATGCGTCTGTCCTCGACGACCGGGGACTGGATGCCGCCCTCTCGGCCCTCGCGGCACGGTCGCACGTGCCCGTCGCCCTCGACGTCCGCCTCGACGAGAGGTGCAGCGCCACCTCGGAGGCCGCGGTCTACTTCGTCATCGCCGAGTCCCTCACCAACGCCGCCAAGCACGCCCGCGCCACCGAGGTGCGCGTCGTGGTCCGCAGCCGCGGCGACGCCCAGACCGGCCGGCTCATCTGGGCGCGCGTCGAGGACAACGGCATCGGCGGAGCGCGTGTGCTCCCCGGCGGCGGCCTCGACGGGATCATGAACCGGGTGCTCGCCGCCGGCGGCACCGCGACACTCGACAGCCCGGCCGGTGGGCCGACGTCCCTGGAGGTGACGGTCCCGTGCGCATCCTGATCTGCGAGGACTCCACGCTGCTGCGCGAAGGCCTGGTGCGCGTGCTCGAGGACGCCGGTCACACCGTCGTCGCAGCCCTCCCCCACGCCGACGCCCTCGTCGACACGGTGACCGAGACCGGGCCCGAGCTCTGCATCCTCGACGTGCGGCTGCCGCCGACCTTCACCGACGAGGGCATCCGGGCCGCGCTGACGCTGCGGGCGCAGCATCCGACCCTCCCCGTCCTGGTGCTCAGCCAGTACGTCGAGGAACGGTACGCGAGCGACCTCATCACCGGCCAGAACGCCGCCCTCGGGTACCTGCTGAAGGACCGTGTCGCCGATGTGCGGGACTTCCTCGACTCGATCGATCGGATCGCCGCCGGCGCGACGGTCCTCGACCCAGAGGTGGTGGCGCAACTGCTGACGCGCCGCGCCCGGGATGAGAGGATGTCGCGCCTCACCGATCGCGAACGCTCGGTGCTCGCGCTCATCGCCGAGGGCAAGAGCAACGCCGCGATCGCGGCGGCGCTGTTCGTCTCGGAGGCGAGCGTCGAGAAGTACATCACCTCCCTCTTCCAGAAGCTCGGCCTCGAACAGGACGAGCACGGCAACCGACGGGTGCTCGCGGCGCTCGTCCACCTCGAACACAGCGCACCGCCCGCCCCCGGGCATCCCGATCAGAACGGAACACTTCGATGAGCATCGACCTCACTCCCCCGCCCACCGCGTCGGCACCCACCGGCACGCAGCCGCCGCAGCCCCAGCCGCCGCGCCCGTCGGCGCAGATCGTCGCCATCATCGCGATGTGCCTGGGCGGCGTGCTGCTGCTCGGCGCGCTGGTGTCGGGAATCGGCTCGATCGCCTACGCCGCGTCCGTTCGCGGCACCGGCGGCGGAACCGCCGACACGAGCGGGGTGGACGCCCTGTCGCTCGACGTCTCGGCGGGCCACGTGGTGGTGCAGTACGCCGACGTCGACCAGGCGATCCTCGACGTCGCCGGCGGCGACGGGAACTGGAGACTCGAGCGTCGCGACGCAACCCTCAGCCTCAGCAACGACCGCCCCTGGTGGGCGTTCCAGGTCGGGTTCGGCTGGGACGACAACCGGGCCACCCTGACCCTCCCCGCCGCGATGGAGCAGCAGCGGCTCGACGCGGACTTCGACGTCTCGGCGGGCTCGCTCACCGCCGATGGCACCTACGGGCGCCTGGAGCTGCACGTCGGCGCGGGCGATGCGGACGTCTCGGGCACCGCCGACGACGTGCGGGTCGACGTGAGCGCCGGCGAGGCGGATGTGCGCGTCGACGGCGCCGCGCGCGCGAACCTCACGATCGGCGCGGGCCAGATCATCGCCGACCTGACGGGCACTGCGCTCGCCGAGATCCGGGCCGACGTCAGCGCCGGCACCCTCGTTGCGACCGTCCCGAACGAGCCGTACGACGTGAGCTCCGACGTCTCGGCGGGCTCGTTCGACAACCAGCTCGACACGTCCGACGGCGCCACCCGCACCGTCGACGTGCAGGTCTCGGCCGGCTCCGCCACCTTCCGCCCCGCCGACTGACCCGCTTCGCGCCACGAGCCGACGCGACGTGCGCTCCACACCCCGTGGAGGCAGCACTTCGCGTCGGCTCGACGCTGTGCGGGTCAGCCCACGACGGCGATCTCGTTGGGGACGTGGTCGAGGGCGACGGTGTGCACGATCTCGTCCGTCTCGAGGTCGACGACGACGAGGCCCTCGCGCAGGACGCGGCTCTGCTGCTGCTCGACGAGCCGACGAGCGGTCTCGACGACGCGTCGCGGCGGGCCGCGGCATCCGCTCTGCGCGTCGCGACGGGCAGGGGCGCGGCGGTCGTCGTCGTGACGCACGACCTCGGCGAACTCGGGGAGGTCGATGAGGTGGTGACCCTGGCGGAGGGCCGGATCGGCGGGCGCCGCGGGGAGTCTGTCATGCGTGGACGGAGCCTCGAGAACGTGAGTAGCGTTGAGGGGTGACCAACGCTCCGATCGATGCCACCACCACCTCCGCCTGGGCTGAACTCGAATCGCTGAAGGCGGGCTTCACCCCGGACCTCCGCGGCTGGTTCGCGTCGGACCCGGAGCGCGTCGCCAAGCTGACGCACGACGTCGCGGATCTGCACGTCGACCTGTCGAAGAACCTCGTGACCGACGAGGTCGTCGCCGCGCTGGTGCGTCTCGCCGAGCAGACCGGTGTCGCCGAGCGGTACGCCGCGATGCTGGCGGGCGAGCACATCAACACGACCGAGGACCGCGCCGTGCTGCACACGGCGCTCCGCCGTCCGGCAGACGCCGTGCCGTCGCTGACGGTCGACGGCCAGGATGTGGACGCCGACGTGCAGGGCGTGCTCGACGCGATGGCGGAGTTCGCCGGACGGGTGCGGTCGGGTGAGTTCACCGGCATCACGGGCAAGAAGGTCGAGACGGTCGTCAACATCGGCATCGGCGGGTCGGACCTCGGTCCGGTGATGATCTCGGCGGCGCTGGAGCCGTATGCGGATGCCGGCATCTCGGCGCGCTTCGTCTCGAACATCGACCCGTTCGACATCGCGTCGAAGACGAAGGACCTCGACCCCGAGACGACGCTGTTCATCGTCGCGTCGAAGACGTTCACGACGCTCGAGACGCTGACGAACGCACGCTTGGCACGGGATTGGCTGTGGGAGGGCCTCGCGTCGACGGGGGCGATCGACGGCAGCGACGAGCAGAAGAAGGATGCCGTTGCCCACCATTTCGTCGCGGTGTCGACGGCGCTCGACAAGGTCGCGGAGTTCGGGATCGACACGGCCAACGCGTTCGGCTTCTGGGACTGGGTGGGCGGCCGCTACTCGGTCGATTCGGCGATCGGGCTGTCGCTCGTGATCGAGTTCGGACCCGACACCTTCCGCGAGCTGCTCGCCGGGTTCCACGCCGTGGACGAGCACGTGCGGACGACGCCGCTGACGCAGAACGTCCCGGTCCTGATGGGGCTGCTGAACGTCTGGTACACGAACTTCCTGGGCGCGCAGTCGCACGCGGTGCTGCCGTACGCGCAGCAGCTGAGTCGGTTCGCCGCGTACCTGCAGCAGCTGACGATGGAGTCGAACGGCAAGTCGGTGCGGTGGGACGGCTCCCCCGTCACGACCGACACCGGCGAGGTGTTCTGGGGTGAGCCGGGGACGAACGGGCAGCACGCGTTCTACCAGCTGATCCACCAGGGGACGCGGCTGATCCCGGCGGACTTCATCGCGTTCGCGAACCCCGCCTACGCGCTGACGGACGGCGACCGGGACGTGCACGGGCTGTTCCTGGCGAACTTCCTGGCGCAGACGAAGGCGCTGGCGTTCGGCAAAACGGCCGAGGAGGTCGAGGCCGAGGGCACGACCGGCGCGCTCGTCGCCGCGCGGACGTTCCCGGGCAACCGTCCGACGACGTCGATCTTCGCGCCGTCGTTGACGCCGCGGGTGCTCGGCGAGCTCGTCGCGCTGTACGAGCACATCACCTTCACGCAGGGCGTGATCTGGGGCATCAACTCGTTCGACCAGTGGGGTGTGGAGCTCGGCAAGCAGCTCGCCATGCAGATCGCACCGGCGATCGAGGGCGACAGCGACGCGTTCGAGTCGCAGGATGCCTCGACCAAGGCGCTGCTGGAGTACTACCGCGACCACCGGGCCTGAGGGTCCGGCTTCATCGTGACGGTCGACGTCGCGGACTGAGGTCGCACCGCAGGGCGGGCAGCGTCGTTCGCCGGCCCGGTGGCGTGGTGGCTCGGTGGCTCCGTGGCCTGGTGGCCTGGGAGGCCCCTGGCTTCGGTGCGTCCGCTGATCACTAGAACGGTGGTGGTCCGGGTGGGTCGGTGGTGAATTGCGGGATGCGGCGTTCGGGCCTCACGAGGTAGACCCGGCCTGCGGGTGAGGTCCATTCGAGTGCGCCGCCGGGTTTCGCTTTGATCTGCCAGTCGGAGTGGTGTTTGAGAGTGTGATGCCCGCGGCACAGCGGGGCGAGGTTGTCGGCGGCGGTGGTCCCGCCGTGGTGCCAGTCGATGGTGTGGTCGAGGTCGCACCTGTCCGCGGGGATGCCGCAGCCGGGTGCCATGCACCGGGCGGCCCGCCAGGTGACGAGCCGTCGGAGGTCGGCGGGTGGCCGGTACTGCTCGCGTCCGATGGAGAGGACGACACCGGTTTCGGGGTGGGTGAGCACCCGCATCCACCCGGTTGCCGCTCCGCACAGTTCGCGGGCGCGGTCGAGGGGGATCGGACCGACACCGTCGACCTGGGCGGCCGGGCCGTCACCGGTGAGAAGCGTCAGGGCGGGGACGGTGATCGCGACGGTGGGCCGGATGCCTCGCGCGGTATCGGGGAGCGCGTCGGTTTCGTCGTCGAGGAGCAAATCCCCGAACACGTCCGCCCGCTTCTGGTCCAAAGTGCGCTCGTCGTCGGCGGAATCAAAGGTTTTCGCGATCGCGGTGAGCCTGCCGGTGATCGCGTGTGCTTCGACTGCGGGCAGGTGCGCGGTCAGCCACGCCATCCCATCCACCCCCGCATCCACACGCACGTACCGGTGCGCGACGGCGGCGGCGTGCTGTTCGGCGAGGGTCGCTTCCTGCTCCCGGTCGACGATCCGTTTCATCGCGCGCCGGAACGGACCCGTCGGGAGCTCTTCCGCGAGCGACAGAACCTCCGCAACCAGCCCCGCGGTCACGTCGTCGAGCTGATCCAAACCGTCGACGATGATCGTCGCGTGGGTGTCGGTGATGTCCGCACGGCTCATCGCCTCCCACACCTTCGGGTACCGACGCAGCAGCGCGTGCCCGACACCCATCAACCTGCCCGCGGCGTGCTCGGTGATCCGCAACGCGGCTGCGACCTCGAGCCGCACCGACCGTTCCACGAACGCGACCGGCTCGTCCCGGCGGCGCGCGTCGGCGATCGCGTCATCCCACAACTCGACAATGCACGCGTACCGCTGCGCGGCGTGCACGGTGGCCATGTCGGCGCACATCACCACCCAGTCCAGCGTCGTCGGGATCCCCTCCGGGACCTCATCGCGACGATCGACTGAACTGGACATAGTCCCAGACTAGGAGGGGGTTCCGACATCGCTTTCGGCACCGTAGCCTCGCGCCCGATACCTCGAACCGACCGCCTCGCCACCCCGGCATCCCCGTCCCCTGTCACGAACTGCAGGCGACCGCGGCACGTTGCGACAGGCGAGCAAAACTCGCGCCACGCCACCCTCCCTCACCCGTCGCAAAGTGCCGCAGGCGACGGCGTGTTGCGACAGGGGAACGCCACCCCCGGCATCTCCTTCCCCGGATCGGCAGCGGACCTCGCCGCCACCGCGCCCCTGTCACGAAGTGCAGGCCACCGCGGCACGTTACGACAGGCGAGCGAACCTCGCCTCACGCCACCCTCTCTCCCCCGTCGCAAAGTGCCGCAGGCGACGGCGTGTTGCGACAGGGGAACGCCACCCCCGGCATCCCCTTCCCCCGATCGGCAGCGGACTTCGCCTCCACCGCTCCCCTGTCACGAAGCGCAGGCCACCGCGGCGTGTTGCGACAGGGGAACGCCGCCCCTGCCCGAACCACACCACACCGCGGCGGGACGCGCTAGCGTGCAGGCATGCGCGGACGCAGACTCACCTGGACGATCGGCGGCGTCGGACTGATCGGCGCGGGTGTCGCCGGGATGCTGCAGGGTGCCACCCTGGGAACGCCCCTCACCGACACGCTCGCCCTCCTCGTCGACATCCTGTGGGCAGCGTCGGTCCTCGTGTTCGCGATCGGCTCGTCGTCGCACGACAGCGTCACCGCGCGGAGGCCGCTCGGCACGATCGCGCTCATCCTCCTCGCGCTCTGGTCGCCCTCGATGCGGGTCGTCGGCCTGTTCCAGGACCCGACGAACCCGACGCCGATCGTCCCGTGGGAGGTCACGATCCTCGTCCCCCTCGCGCTCAGCCTCGTCGCCGTCGTTCAGATCGCACGCGCGGGCGTCGTCCCGCGCCGGTGGCGGTGGATGCCGGCCATCGCCCTCGGTGTGCAGGTGGCATCGGTCGCCCTCGGCCAGCTCCTCATGATGGATCAGGCGACCGCGATGCAGACCGTCGGACTCGCCTCCGCCCTCGGGATGATCGGCTTCCTCGCCGGCACCCTCGGTCTCGGCATCGTCGCGCTCCTCGCTGTCGCCTCAGAACGACCGGCATCCGTGCCCGTGTTCTCGTCGCCGAACGACTCACCTAACGACTGACCCCGGACAACTCCCAGCCGCAGCGGGACCCTGGTCGCACACCTCGGCGAAGGAGACGACCATGTTCCAGGTAGACGGCGCGTACAGCGGCTTCGCGGTCGACGACATCGATGCGGCGCGAGAGTTCTATGCCGACACCCTCGGCCTGAAGGTCGTCACGCTCGACAACGGCTTCCTGCAGCTCCACCTGGCGTCGGGAGCCGCTGTGCTCATCTACGCGAAGCCGCACCACGAGCCGGCCGGCTTCACGATCCTCAACTTCCCCGTCGACGACGTCGACGCCGCCGTCGACGAGCTCAACGCGAAGGGGGTCGAGACCGCGATCTACGACGACATGCCCACCGACTCGAAGGGCATCATGCGCGAGACGGGCGGCCCGGTGATCGCATGGTTTCGCGACCCGGCCGGCAACGTGCTCGCCGTGCACGAGCGCTGAGGATCAGGCCTCCCAGTACCCCACCGCGCACAGCAGCCGCGTTTCGTCGTCGGCACCCGCGGGCGGTTCGATCGCCGGCGGGAACACACCCCACTGACGCCACTCGTCGGCGTGCGGCACGACGTGCTCGTTCAACCGCGATGAGCTCGGGCGACAGGTGGAACGGGATGCCGAGCCGTTTCGCGATCAGCCACGCCTGGAACGCGCGGTAGGTCGCCAGGTGCGCGTACCCCTCGTCGGCGGGATAGTCGCCGTACTGGAAGCGGAACACCGTCCCGGGCTCGGCACCGTCGCGCACCGCAGCGGTCGCGGTGTCGTTCAGCCGGTCGTACGACGCGATCGGGTCGTCGCCGAGCAGATCCGCGTCCCGGAACTCGTCGCCGTCGGCGACCGACTTCCCGGCGAGGACATCGGGGACCCACGCCTCGTCGTACGCGTGCGCGAAGAGGATGTCGCGGAAGGTGGGGTCAGGGGTGGACGTCCACTCCTGCGGCGCCGGCTTCGACAGGTCGGCCGGGTCGATGCGATCGATGACGGAGCGCAACGCGGCATCCGCCTGGAGGAACAGCTCATCGGCTTTCATGGCGACACCGTACGACCGGCCCCCGACACCGTCATGCCCCGTGCACGTGGATGCGCTCGCCCGACGCGCTGAAGATGCTCACCACCTCGGCCGGGCCGTCCGAGCTGGCGCTGATGCTGTGCGGCAGGCGCGTGTCGAACTCCGCCGCCTCGCCCGCCCCGATGAGATGCTCCCGCCCGTCGAGCACGAGCCGGATCGTGCCGCTCAGGACGTAGAACCACTCCACCCCGTCGTGGACCTTCGGCGACGGCGCGGTACCGGAGGCGGGGAAGCGGATCTTGTACGTCTGCACCGGCGAGTGCTCGAGCGTGAGCGGCGCGACCACTCTGCCGTGCCGCCGCTCGGTCGCCCGCCGCACCCGCGGGTCGGCGGGCTCCCCGCGCACGAGGTCGTCGAGACGCAGATCGAGGACCGAGACGAGCGGAAGCAGCAGTTCGAGGGATGCCCGGCGTCGCCCGGACTCCAGCCGAGAGAGCGTGCTCGTCGACATCCCCGCCTTCGACGCGAGGTCGGCCAAGGTCCATCCGCGCTGCTGCCGCGCCGCGCGCAGCCGCGCACCGACCCGGCTAAGATCCATCACCATGCGGATCAGTTTGCCATTTCCGCAAGACCGTTTGCCGAAAGCACCGCCACCGACACAGGGTGGAGTCATGACAGACATCCGCTACGACGCCGTCATCGTGGGCGGCGGCACCGCCGGCCTCAGCGCCGCCCAGATGCTCGGGCGCGCCCGACGCCGCACCCTCGTGATCGACGCCGGTGCACCCCGCAACCGTTTCGCCGCGCACATGCACGGCGTCCTCGGTCACGACGGCCGCTCCCCCGCCGACCTCCTCGAGACCGGACGCGCCGAAGCACGCGCCTACGGGGTCGAGTTCCTCGACGGGGCCGTCCTGTCGCTCGCCGACGACGGTGACCGGATCACTGTCACCCACGAGCGCGGGGAGGTCTCCGCCCGGGGCGTCGTGCTCACGACGGGTGTCGTCGACGACCTGCCCGAGATCCCCGGGCTCCGCGAGCAGTGGGGGCGCGGCGTCTTCCACTGCCCGTATTGCCACGGCTACGAGGTCGCGGGCCGCCGCCTCGGCGTGCTCGCGACGTCGCCCGCGAGCCTGCATCAGATCGAGCTCATCCGGCAGTGGAGCGATGACGTGACGGCGTTCACGGCCGCGATGGGCGAGCTCGACGAGACGGTCGCGGGCCGCCTCTCGGCGCGCGGCATCCGGATCGTCACCTCCCCCGTCACCCGACTGCGCACCGAGGACGACGCGATCGTCGCAGCCGTGACGGCGGACGGGACCGCGCACCCGATCGACGCCTTGCTCACCGCGCCGACGCCCCGGCTGAGCCTCGCCTTCGCCGAGAACCTGGCCCTCGCCGTGTCCGACACCCCGGGCGAGGGGCTCCGTGTCGACATGCGCGGCGCCACCAGCCACCCGCGCGTATTCGCCGCCGGCAACGTCGTCACGCCGTTCGGCAACGTGCCGCTGTCAATGGGGCAGGGATCGATGGCGGGCGCCGGGCTCAACGCGGCGCTCGTGACGGAGGATGCCGCGGTCGCGTCACTCGCGCGCGGCTGACGCGGCGGCGGCGGCACGTGCCAGCCACGCGGGTGGCTCGCCGTACCGCTGGAACGGCACGAGCCGCCCGGCCGCGCAGTCCTCGACGAGCGTCGCGAGCCGGTCGGCGCGCGTCTGCTCGCGCTTGGCGCTCTGCACCCAGTTCGCGACCGCCCGCCGGTACGACGGTGTCGCGGCGTCCCAGAACGCCTGGGCGGCGGGGTTCGCGGCGAGGGATGCCGCCTGCTCCGCGGTCAGCTCGTTGCGTTGCTCGTGCGAGTAGACCCCGGTGATGTCGGCCGTCCGCTTTTCGTAGGCGGCCAGCCCGGCCGGATGCATCCGTCCCTCGGCGTGCAGGCGTTCGACGTGCGCGATGTTGACGGCGCTCCACACCGAGCGAGGTTTCCGCGGCGTCCACCGCTGGATGCGGGCGCCGTCGCCGATGCCGCGGCTGATCGAGTCGATCCACCCGAAGCGCAGCGCCTCGGGCACCGCGTCGGCCCACGTCAGCCCCTGACGCGGGTCACCCTTCTTGTAGAACACCGTCCACACCTCGGGAGCGGTCGCGTGGTGCGCCTCGAGCCAGTCGCCGAACTCCGTCGCCGAGGCGAAGAAGATCGGTTCGGATGCCGGTTCCACCATGCCCGCGAAGCTACCACCGGCATCCGACGCCGCTCAGCGCAGCTGCAGGCTGTTCCAGGCGCCGGGCTCGTCGAGCTCGCCGTAGATGACCTCGGCGCCGCCTGCGGAGACGGATGCGGCGCACACGAGCAGCGACAGCGTCGGATACCCGTGCGGCCGGTTGTCGCGGATGATCGCGCGGTCGTCGGTCGGGGGCAGCGCCGTCGTGCGCTCGAGGGCACCCAGCCAGTCCGCCACCCAGTCGTCGTCCGCCGGCGCGGCGAAGGCGTCGCGCCACGCGACGATCCGCGCCGTCTTCGGGTCGTCCACGTCGTCGTGCGCGATCATGTGCACGCCCGGGGCGAGGTCGACGGTGCGGACGGCGGCGCCGTCCCACATCGCGACGCGCGCACGACCGGGGGTCACCGTCAGCAGGTTGAAGCCGTGCGTCGGCGGCACCTCGGGCAGCCCGCGTCCGGCCGCGGCGTCGAGCACGATGTGCCCGCGCGAGCCGGTCGCGAGCGAGTCGTCGATGAGGTCCGCACGGTTGAGCACGACGGCGAGTCGCGAGGACGACGGTTCGGCCGCGAGCCAGGCGCCGCCCGCGCGGGTGTCGCGCACCCCGATGACACCGGGACGGTTCGGCCACCAGGCGCCGAGCGGATCCCATGCGCGCCCCGGGTCCTCGTCACGCACGGCGAGCAGGCGGATCGCCGCGGCGGGATCCTCCGGGACGTGGACGATGACGGTGCACATCGTTCCGGCCTTTCGCGTCCGACCCCGTGGGAGGATCGGACCATGTTCGTCGTCGTGGGCGTCTCGGGCGGCATCGCCGCGTACAAGACGGTGCAGGTGGTCCGTGCGCTGGTGACCAACGGGCACGAGGTGCACGTTGTTCCCACCGAGGACGCGCTCCGCTTCGTGGGGACCGCCACGTGGGAGGCGATCAGCCGCCATCCTGTCACGACGAGTGTGCACGACGACGTCGCCGAGGTGCGCCACGTCACCCTCGGCACCAGCGCGGACCTCGTGATCGTCGCGCCGGCGACCGCCAACACGCTCGCGAAGATGGCCGCCGGGATCTCCGACAACCTGCTCGGCGTCACCCTCCTCGCCACGACGGCTCCGGTCGTCGTCGCCCCCGCGATGCACACGGCCATGTGGGACCACGCCGCGACGCAGGCGAACATCGCCACCCTCCGCGAGCGCGGCGTGCACATCGTCGGGCCCGCCGACGGACCGCTGACCGGCGGCGACAGCGGCCTCGGCCGCATGGTCGAGCCCGACGAGATCGTCGCGGCCGCCCTCGCGGCCGTCGACGAGCAGACGACGGATGCCGGTGCCCCCCACGACCGCGATGACCTCCGCGACCTCGACGGCCTCCGCGCCGTCGTGTCGGCGGGTGGCACGCGCGAGCCGATCGATCCGGTGCGCTACCTCGGCAACCGCTCGAGCGGACGACAGGGCGTGGCCGTGGCGGTCGCGGCGGCCGACCGCGGCGCACGGGTGCACCTCGTCGCGGCGCACGTCGACGACGGCGTGCTCGGCGATGCGGAGCAGCATCCCGGCATCACGATCGAGCGCGCCGGGACGGCGGCGGAGCTCGACACGGCCGTCCGGGCTGCGGCGCCCGAGGCGGACGTCGTCGTCATGGCCGCAGCCGTCGCGGACTTCTCGGTGCCCGAAGTCTCGGACGTCAAGATCCGCAAGGAGGACGGCGCCGTCACCCTCCACCTCGTCGAGAACCCCGACATCCTCGCGGGCCTGGTCGAGCGCCGCCGGCCCGGGCAGACGATCGTGGGCTTCGCCGCCGAGACGGCCGACTCCGACGACGAACTGCGCCAACGCGGCGTCCGCAAGCGGGCGCGGAAGGGCGTCGACCTGCTGACCGTCAACCGCGTCGGCTGGGAGCAGGGCTTCGAGGCCACCGAGAACGCGGCGCTGTTCATCGACGGGACCGACGAGGTCGTCGCGGAGGCGTCGGGATCCAAGCGCGCCGTGGCCGACGCCCTGTGGGACGCCGTGCGTCGACTGCGCTGACACGCTGGAGGGGTCCGACGATCCGGGGACCCGGGGCGCCGCGTGCCGGCCGTCCAAGCGACCAGTTGCGTCCCCGGAACCGACGCCGCCGGCGTTCCGGGGACCCGGGATGCCGCGCCCCGGCATCCGACGCGACCAGTTGCGCCCCCGGAACACGCCCCCGCCGCGGCGCCCTCGCGTCAGCCGAGCCCGGCGACCTTCGGCGCGGGCTCGCCGTGCACGTGCTCGCCGAGGAAGCCGAACACCGTCTCGTACCAGACGACGGCGTGCTGGGGCTTGAGCACCCAGTGGTTCTCGTCGGGGAAGTACAGGAACCGGTGCACCGTCGTGCCGTCGTCCTCGCCGAAGTGCTCGTTGAGCTCCGACCAGAGGCGCAGGCTCTCGCCGATCGGCACGCGGTAGTCGCGGTCGCCGTGGATCACGAGCAGCGGTGTCGAGATGTCCTGCACGAAGCGGTGCGGTGAGTTCTCGATCATTCCCTCGGGCGTGAAGATCTCCTGCCAGTACGACGAGCTGTCGGTCGTGCCGGCGAACTGGTCGAGCGCCCACAGGCTCGCGTGCGTGACGATCGCGCGGAACCGATCGGTGTGGCCGGCGACCCAGTTCGCCATGTACCCGCCGAACGAGCCGCCCATCGCGGCGGTCTTCGTCTCGTCGATGTCGGCCCGTGCCACGACCTCGTCGGTGATCGACATGAGGTCGGTGTACGGCTTGGCGCCCCAGCTGTTCCAGCCGCGCGCGATGAACTCGAGGCCGTACCCGGTCGACAGGGCGGGGTCGGGCAGCAGAACGGCGTAGCCGCGGGCGAGGGCGAGCTGCGGGTTCCAGCGCCAGCTCCACGCGTTCCAGCTGTTCAGCGGCCCGCCGTGGATCCAGAGCAGCAGCGGAGCGGGGGATGCCGCATCCGCCCCCTCGGGCAGGAGCAGCCAGCCGCGCACCCGCGCACCGTCCTCGGCCGTCGTCTCGACCTCGGTCATCGTGCCGGCCGGTGTCGGCAGCGGAGCCGGGGTCGCGAGAGCGGTCACGGTGCCGTCGGGGTCGATGCGGACCGGATGCGGCGGCACCATCCACGACGAGCGGAGCGCCACGAGCGCACCCGTCGCGCGGTCGACCGACACGTTCGAGTACGCGTGGTCGTCGGTCGTCAGCTGCACGGGGGCGCCGCCGTCGAGCGGCACGCGGAACACCGGGCCGCGCCCGTCCTGGTCGGCCGTCACGATGAGCGCGGTGTCGTCGTGCGCCCATGCGATGCTCGTCGGCCAGCGGTCCCAGCCCTCGGCGAGGCGGCGCGGCTCGGAGCCGTCGATGCCGGCGACCCACAGCTCCTGATCGGCCGGACCGGTCGGGTCCGAGAACGCGGCGCGGCCGTAGGCGATCAGTCGGCCGTCGTGGCTGATCGCGGGCGACTCGAAGTACGTCGAGCGCTCCTCGAACAGGGTCGTGCGCTCGCCCGAGGCAACGTCGATCGAGACGATCGCGAAGCGCTCGGCGCGCCCCTGCGGAAAGCGCATCGCGGCGATGAGCGTGCGCCCGTCGGGGGTGAGCGCGGCGCCGGCGGTGTCGGCCGTGCGGCCGGGCGCGGGCGTCAAGTCGCGCGGGCGCGGGAGGGACGCGGGATACGGGGTCGTGGCATCCGGTTCGTCCTCCGCCGCGTCCGAGGCGGCGAACGAACGGACCGAGTCGGAGAGGTCGCCGAGGTCGAGCGAGAGCAGGTGCGGCTCGGCGGGGCCCAGGTCGTGATCCCAGTACCGCACCGGGTAGGTCGTGTGCAGGATCGCCGACAGCTTGCGCTTCTTGCGCTCGGCGCGCAGCGTCGCGTCGGCCTCGAACGAGTCGGCCGAGGGCAGCAGGTCGGCCGACAGGACGGCGACGGATGCCGCATCCGCGACGGCCGCGATCGCCGACACTCCCCCGGCCAGCCGTGTGATCGCTCGCGCGTCACCCCCGCCCGCGGGCAGCAGCCAGAGCTGCGCCGCGTCGTCGTCGCCGTCGCCCTCGGCGTCGGGGCGGGCGCTCACGAACAGCAGGTCGCCGTCCGCCGCGAACGCGGCGCCCTGCTCGCCCTTCGCCGACCGCGTGAGCCGCCGCGCCGAGCCGCCGCCTGTCGCGGGGACCTCCCACAGTGCGCGGTCGTACCCGGTCTTGTCCTTGTTCAGCGTCGCGACGGTGAGGACGGCGCGGGTGCCGTCGGGCGACAGCGCGACGGCGTCGACGCGGGGCAGGGCGATGTAGTCCTCGAGCGAGGCGAAGGGGGTATGCGGCATCCCTCCACGCTAACCGCGCACCCGCCGGGGCGACAGGACCCGGCTCAGCGCAGCAGGTGGGCGGTGGTCACGACCGTCGCGAACTCGCCGTCGAGGTTCGTCGCGGTGACCGCCGCCAGTGTCGCGGCCGGGACGACCGTGCCGTCGGGCGCCGTGCGGTCGAACGAGTGGGTCGCGTCGAGGGCGAAGTACACGTCGTACCCGAGGTTGCCGCCCACGCGCGCCGTGGTCTCGCAGCAGTGGTTCGTCGAGATGCCGGTCACGACGAGCTGCGCGATGTCATTCGCGCGCAGCCACGCGTCGAGGTCGGGCGACCCGTGGAACGAGGAGTTGACGCTCTTCGTGACGAGCAGATCCGGCGTGCCGGTGACCTCGGGCTTGAGGTCGTTGCCCGGCTGCCCGGGCCGCAACGGCGAGGCATCCGACGTCGAATCGTGCCGGACGAACACGACCGGCCACCCCCGCTCGCGCCACCGGGCCAGGAGCGCGGCGATGTTCGCCTCGCACGCCGGATTGTCACGCTCGCCCCAGTGGGCGGTGTCGTCGAACCCGCGCTGCACGTCGACGACGAGGAGGGCGGCACGGTCGAGGGCGAGGTCTCGCGGCGGGATCTGCACGCTCCGAGCCTGACATGGGGTGTCACCGAACGGCGGTCGGGATGCGGCGGGATCCTGCCAGGACTGGTGCCCGCGGCAGCGGGTGTCAAGGGTGTCCCCGGATGCCGCATCCTCGACGACCGTGGAGGGATGCCACGCCGCTCCACCTCTGCACCGTCCGCCCCCGATCGCGCCGAGGTCGAGCGCGTCGCCGCCGAGCGGTTCGGACTGACGCACCTGCGCCCGGCCCAGCTCGACGCGATCGAGGCGGCCGCCGGCGGGCGCGACGTGCTCGTGGTCTGGGCGACGGGATCGGGCAAGTCCGCCGTCTACCAGGTGACCGCGGCCCTGCGCCCGGGCGTGACCGTCGTGGTCTCCCCGCTCATCGCCCTGCAGGAGGACCAGCTCGCGGGGCTCGAGCACGCACCCGACGCCCCGAAAGCGGTCGCCCTCCACTCGGGTCGCGGCGAGAAGGCCCGCGCCGACGCGTGGCGCCGCCTGCGCGCGGGCGAGGCGACCTACGTCCTGCTCGCTCCCGAGCAGCTCGCCAACGACGAGGTCGTCGCCGAGCTCGCGAAACTCGACATCGCCCTGCTGGCCGTCGACGAGGCGCACTGCATCGCCTCGTGGGGGCACGACTTCCGCCCCGACTACCTGGCCCTCGGAGAGGTCGCGGCGCGGCTCGGGCGGCCCCCGATCCTCGCGCTGACGGCGACGGCATCCACTCCCGTCCGGGAGGAGATCGCCGCCCGTCTCGGGCTCGACGACCCCTCCGTGCACCTCGGCGACGTCGACCGGCCGTCGATCCGCCTCGGTGTGCGCCGTCACGGCGACGACCGCGAGAAGCGCGCCGCCGTCGTCGACGAGGTCGCGTCGCTGCCGGTCCCCGGGCTGCTCTACACCTCGACGCGACGCTCGGCGGAGCTCTACGCCGACGAGCTCGTCGGCCGCGGCAAGCGGGCGCGCGCGTACCACGCGGGCCTGCCGGCGAAGGAGCGCGCCGAGGTGCACCGGCAGTTCCTCTGCGACGACCTCGACGTCGTCGTCGCGACGAGCGCTTTCGGCATGGGGATCGACAAGGAGAACGTGCGCTTCGTCATCCACGCCGACGTCCCCGAGTCCATCGACGCCTACTTCCAGGAGCTCGGCCGCGCCGGCCGCGACGGCGAAGAGGCCCACGGCACCCTGCACTACCGCGCCGAAGACCTCGCCCTGCGCCGCTACTTCGCGACGAAGAACCCGGATGCCGCGGAGCTGCGCACCCTCATGCGCGCCATGTCGACCCGGGCCCGCACGAAGTCCGCCCTCGCGACGGACGCGGGCCTGTCACCCCGGCGCGTCACCGGACTGCTGACGCTGCTCGTCGACACCGGGTCGGCGCGCACGTCGAAGTCAGGTGTCTCGCTGCGGCGCAACCTCGACGAGCGCGCCGCCGTGAAGGCCGCGCTGGAACGGGTCGAGGAGCGCGAGCGCATTGAACGCTCCCGCATCGAGACGATGCGGGAGTACGCCGAGACGCGGCGCTGCCGACGGCAGGTGCTGCTCGGCTACTTCGGGCAGGACCTCGATGAGCCGTGCGGCAACTGCGACACGTGCGCGGCGGGAGCCGCCGACGCCGCGCGGGCCGCGGCATCCGCCTCCGACTCGGGCTTCGAGATTGACGAGAAGGTCTCGCACCGCGAGTGGGGTGCCGGCACCGTCGTCTCGATCGACGACGACCGGATGCGGGTGTTCTTCGACAGCGAGGGTTACAAGGTGCTGTCGCTCGAGATCGTCGAGCGGGAACACCTGCTCAAGGCCGGCTGACGTCCCGAGTGCAGGTCAGCCGGCGGCTTCGGGCCGCCACGGTCGCCACTTCTCGCCCTGAACCTGCACTCGGCACAACCACCGCGGCTCACCGCGGCCGACGCGTGCCGAGTACAGGTCAGGCGGCCGCATCAGGCCCGTACGGGCCCCGCAACGCACGCTGAACCTGCACCCGGCACACCCGACCGGACCCCGGAGGTCGAAGCCCGCCTCAGATGTCGATGCCGACCGCGGCGGAGCAGCGGGCGAGCTCGTCGGCCGAAAGCTCGAGGTTCCGCGCCTGGAACGAGTCGGTGATGGATGCCGGGCGGCTCGCCCCGGGGATGGGGATGACGGTCTCGCCGAGCGACAGCTCCCACGCGAGGACGACCTGCTGCGGGCTGACGCCGTGGTCGCGGCCGATCTCGGCGAACGCGGTGAACCGCTCGCCGACCGTGCCCGCGCCACCGATGCCGCCGAGGGGGCTCCACGGCAGGAAAGCGATGCCGTGCTCGACGCAGTACTTCAGCTCGCCGTAGCTGCCCGGGTGCCGCGGCGAGAACTCGTTCTGCACGCTCGTGAGACCTCCCTCGCCGAGCACCTCCTGCGCGATCTGGATCTCCTCGACGCTCGCGTTCGAGATCCCGACCGTGCGGACGAGGCCCTCCTCCTGCAGGGTCTTCAGGTTCTGCATGATCTCGCCGTAGACCATCCACCGGTCGGGCCGGTGGTACTGGTACAGGTCGATGACGTCGACCTGCAGGTTCTGCAGCGACTTCTGCACGGCGCGGCGGAGGTAGTCGAGCGAGCCGTCGCGCCCGAAGTCCTTCTCCGCGGTGCGCGTGATGCCACCCTTCGTGGCGACGACGATCGACGACCGGTCGCCGTCCCAGCCGGCGAGCGCGTCGGCGACGATGCGCTCGTTGTGGCCCATCTCGTCCCAGCTGGGCGCGTAGATGTCGGCGGTGTCGATCAGGGTGACGCCGGCGTCCAGCGCCGCCCGCACGGTCGCGACCGCGTCGTCGTGCGACGGGATGCCGTTGCCGTTCATCGAGACCGGCATGGCGCCGAGTCCGATGGCCGAGACGGTGAACGGTCCGAGAGTGCGCTGCGACATGGGTCTCCTTCGACGGGGTGGTGGGGGTGCGGCATCCACCCTGCCATCCACGGATGCCGGCGGCGAGAGGCCTTGACAGATCAGCGCGCGGTCAGCTGCTCGCGCACCTGACGACGCAGCACCTTGCCGATCTGCGACCGCGGCAGGTCGTCGAGCTGCACGACCTTGCGCGGCACCTTGTACGACGCGAGGTGCGAGCGGGCGAAGTCCTTGAGAGCGGATGCCTCGAACGCCGCCCCCTCCTTCATCACGACCGCGGCGACCACGTCCTCGCCGCCGGTCGGCCGCGGCACGCCGACGACCGCGGCGGACTCGACGTCGGGGTGGAGGGTGAGCACCTGCTCGACCTCGCTCGGGCTGACGTTGAAGCCGCCGGTGATGATGAGCTCCTTGACGCGGTCGACGACGGTGACGAAACCGTCCTCCGAGACCGTGACGATGTCGCCGGTGCGCAGCCACCCGCCGTCGAGGAGGACCGCGGCGGTGTCCTCGGGCCGGCGCCAGTACCCCTGGAACACCTGGGGTCCGCGGATGAGGAGCTCGCCCGCTTCGCCCGCCGGACGGTCGACGGTCGGATCGTCGGGGTCGACGACGCGTATGAAGGTGCTCGGGAAGGGCACGCCGACGGTGCCGGGGCGCCGCGTCGGGCCGATCGGGTTGCCGAGCGCGACGGGCGAGGTCTCGGTCATGCCGTAGCCCTCGACGAGCAGACCGCCCGTCGCCTCCTCCCACCGCGTCACCGTCGGGACGGGCAGGCTCATGGCGCCCGAGATCGCGAAGCGGATCGTCGAGAGGTCGACGCCCTTGCGGGTGCTCGCGCGCGACAGCGCGTCGTAGATCGGCGGGACGCCGGGCAGGAAGGTCGGCGGCGACTTCTTGAGCGCGCCGACGACGAGGTCGACGTCGAACTTCGGGAACAGCACGATGCGCGCGCCGATCGACACCGCGAAGGTGAGGCAGAGCGTCAGCCCATAGGCGTGGAACATCGGCAGGACGGCGTAGAAGGTCTCCTCGCCTTCGCGGAGCCCCGGCACCCACGCGCGCCCCTGCGCCGCGTTGGAGCGGAGGTTGCGGTGCGACAGGACGGCGGCCTTCGGCATCCCGGTCGTCCCGCTCGTCAGCTGAAGGAGCGCCGTGTCGTCGAGGACGGGGCGCGGGTGCTTATGCGAGAGGCGACGCGCCTTGGTGAACTGCGACCACCGGATGACGCCGCGCGCGGTGGGCTTCGAGGTCATCGCCTCGCGCCGCTCCCGCAGCGCCGGCACCGGCACCCGCAGGGCCGTGCGCATCGCCCACGGCAGCGCGTCGGTCATGTCGACCGCGACGATGGCGGCGGGGGCGACGTCGCTCGGGAACTCCGCAACGATGTCGGCGACCTTGTCCCAGACGATCGCGACGACCGCCTCGTGCACCTCGAACTGATGCCGCAGCTCGCGGGCGGTGTACGTCGGGTTGTGCTCGACGACGATCGCGCCGATCCGCAGCGCGGCGTAGAACGCGACGATGTGCTGGGGGCAGTTGGGCAGCACGAGCGCGACGCGGTCACCGGGCCCGACCCCGAGCTTGCGCAGCGCGTTGGCGGCGCGGGCGACCTGTTCGCCGAGTTCGGCGTAGGTGGTCTCGGATCCGAAGAACTCCGTCGCGACCTTGTTGCCGTAACGCTCCACCGCATGGTCGAGCAGATCCACGAGCGTCTCGTCGACGGGGTCGATGTCGTTCGGGACGCCGGGCGCGTACGCGGCCAGCCAGGGGCGGTCCTGCAGATCGGATGCCGGCGGTGTCGAAGTCATCGTCGTGTCCTCCTCGGTGTTCCGCCAGCGTAGGGCGGGTTTTCGGTGGGTCTCCTGTGCGTCTGCTACGCGCGAGAACGCTCACCGGGCGAGGTAGCGTTCTGAGCATGGGGACGGACGAACGACGTGAGGATGCCTGGCGTCCCCTCGTGGCGGCGCTCGCAAACGACCGCGTCCGTGAGGTGTTCGCGCGGCTGACGCTCGGCGCCGACGCGGACGAGGCGCTCGAGGGTCTGCCGCCGTCGCGCCGGCGTCACGTCGTCGAGACGATGCGACGCGCCGGTCTCATCACCGACGACCTGCGCGCCGACAGCGGAGCGTTCGCTCGCGTCCTCGCTTCCGCTCCGGCCCCGCCGAGGCCGACGGGCATCTCCCGCTACCTCTCGCGCGAGGGACGCCTGACCGGGTACCCGTCGAATACGGACGAACGCCGCGAACTGCTGACGCTGCTCGCCGCCCGCATCCTCGCCCCAGGCGAGGTCCTGGACGAACGCGGGATCAACGAGCGGCTCGAGGCGGTCACCGACGACGTCGCCGCCCTCCGCCGGCACCTCGTCGACCACGACCTCGTCGAGCGCACCCGGTCGGGCACCGAGTACGCGCTGGTCGTCGACCCGCCGTCGTAGCAGTCGCCCCGCCGGTGCCGTCAACCGGCATGCCGACGGCGCGCTCCGGGTGTTCACTGATGCGGTGAACTCGCTTCCGTTCTGGCTGGTCGTCGTCATCTTCGTCGCGGCCGCCGCCGTCGTGTGGGTCGCCGGCATCCAACTCTCGAAGACCACCGACGTGCTCGACGCGCGCTGGCACATCGGCAGCGCCTTCGGCGGACTGATCATCCTCGCCGTCGCGACGAACCTGCCCGAGATCGCCATCACGGTCAGCGCCGCCGCGGCGGGCAACCTCGGGGTGGCGGTCGGCAACATCCTCGGTGGCATCGCACTGCAGACCGTCGTCCTCGTCGTGCTCGACGCGTTCGGCCGCCGGGGCCGCGGAGTGAAGCCGTTGACCTACCGCGCGGCATCCCTCGTCCTCGTGCTCGAGGGGCTCGTCTTGGTGGCCGTGCTCGCCGCCGTCGTGGCCGGCAGTCAGCTGCCGGAAGGGCTCGTGGCCCTGCGCCTCACCCCGGACGTGGTCCTCATCACCGCGCTCTGGATCGCGGGTCTGCTGCTCGTGCAGCGCGCGGGCCGCCACCTGCCCTGGAGCGGCAGCGGAACCGCCGACGGCGCCTCACCGCACACCCCCGGGCATAGGCGCTCGAAGCCGCAGCACCCCCACAAGAGCCGGCCGACGTGGCTCGTCGTCACGATCTTCCTCGTCGCCGCGGCCGCGACCCTCGGCGCCGGCGTCGTCCTCGAGCGCGCCGGCGACGCCATCGCGGAGGACATCGGGCTCTCGGGCGTCCTGTTCGGCGCCACGTTCCTGGCTCTCGCGACCGCGCTGCCCGAGATCTCGACCGGTTTGCAGGCGATTCGCCAAGGCGACGACAACCTCGCGATGAGCGACATCTTCGGCGGCAACGCGTTTCTCCCGGTTCTCTTCCTCATCGCGACAGTCATCTCGGGGCAGGCGGTCCTGCCGCGCGCGGGTGCGACGGACATCTACCTCACCGCCCTCGCCGCCCTTCTGACCCTGCTCTACGTCATCGGGCTCATCCTCCGCCCTTCGCGGCGGGTGCTCGGGATGGGCGTCGATTCGCTGACGGTCCTCGTGCTCTACGCCGTGGGGATCGCCGGACTGTTCGCCGTCGCCTCGGGCTGACCCAGGCTCAGTCGTACGACGCGAACACACGCCGCTCGACACCGTCGAGGCGCATCGTTCCGCCGTACGGCACGATCCATTGCGGACGGGTGTGCCCGAACGGCACGCCGACGCAGACGACGGCGTCGGGGTTGTACCGGGCAACCAGCCTGGTGACCACCTCGCGCTGCGCCTCGCGGCGCGCGCGGCGCGTCTCGGCATCCGGCTCGTCGCCGAACGTGCTCACGGGCGGACGCGCGACGAGGACACCGGCAACCGCGTCCAGGACTCCGCGCTCCCCCAGCGCGCGGACCCAGCGCGAGACGAGACGGGGCGAGGGCAGTTCCTCGCTCGTCTCCAGCAGGAGGATGCCGCCGCTCACGTCGTCGAGCTCCGGCATCCGCCCCGCCAGGGCGATCTCGTCGAGCACGTCGAGGCACCCGCCCCACGTGCGACCTTCCACGACCCGCGCCGGTCCGGACCACGACCACGGCTCGGTCGGGACGCGATCGCCGAACGAAGTCAGCGCCCGCGGGTCGAGCCAGTCGACGCCGGTGTCCTCGGACTCGCCCGGCTCGGTCAGCTCGAGTTCGCCGCCGTCGAACAGCGCGGCGCGCAGCGACTGCAGATGGATGCCGTCGATTCCCGGTCCTGCGCCGATGTGAACCTGCGTCGATCCGCCGTAGCAGCCGGGGATGCCCGCCTGCCAGAGGGCATTCAGCAGGTGCGTGTTGTCGCTGTACCCGACGAAGGGCTTCGGGTCGGCGAGCGCGCCCGCGAGGTCGACGTGCGGCACGACGGTGATCTGGTCGTCGCCGCCGATGCTCGCGAACACGGCACGGACGTCGGATGCCGCGAACGCCGCCATGACGTCGGCCGCGCGGGTGCGCGGGTCGGCACCCAGCATCCGCGTCGTCGAGAACTCGACGGGCTCGAGTTCCAGCTCGTCTCGGATGCGGCGGAGCGCCTGCTCGTGCACTGCGGGCGCGAAGCCGGGGGCGGCGAACGACGGCGACAGTACAGCGACGCGGTCGCCCCGGCGCAGTTTCGGGAGGGGCCGGAACGAGGCGGGCATGACCTCATCGTGGCATCCGCGCGGCCGTCACCCGGTGTTCACCGGCGATTCACTCCGACGCAGGGACGCCGACGGATCCTGGAACGGATCTGCACGAGAGGACCCCCTGTGACCACTGTGGAACCCCCCACCTCCCGCACGACGCTCCCCCTCGCGGCCCACGCCGTCGGCAAGCGCTCGGCGGTGACCTGCCAGTTCAAATGCGCGAACGCGTGCGTCGGCCCGGAATGCAACGGGTCCGACAACCCGACGTTCCGCAGCATCGCCGAGATCGCGCTGTCGCGTCGCATGCTGATCGGCGCCGCCGCCGCGAGCGCGGTCGTCGTCGCCACCGACGCGTTCGGCGTCCTCACCCCCCAGGCCGCATCCGCCGCCACGACGGGCGGGGCGGTCGAGTCCCACTGGGGCTGGAATCACCACAGCCTGCCGTTCCAGCCGATCGCTCCGGTCCCGGCATCCGTCGACGCGCTGACGGTCCCGAAGGGCTGGACCTGGTCGCCGATCATCCGCTGGGGCGACCCGCTGTTCTCCGACGCGCCCACGTTCTCGCTCGACGCGCAGAGCCCGGCCGCGCAGGAGCGCCAGTTCGGCTACAACAGCGACTACCTCGACATCCTCGCCGACCGCAGCGGCAAGACGGGTGTGCTCGTCAACAACCACGAGTACGTGAACCCGAACATCATGTTCCCGCCGACGACGGATGCCGCCGAGCTCCGCCGTCGCGGCGAGGTCTACAAGGCGGCGCAGGGCATGTCCGTCGTCGAGATCACGCGCCGTCGTCGCGGTGCCCCCTGGCGCTACGTCGTCGACGGCCGCCGCAACCGTCGGATCACGGTCGAGACGGTGTTCGAGCTGACCGGTCCCGCCGCCGGTTCGGACCTCGTGACCACGGCAGCCGACCCCGAGGGCCGATGGATCAAGGGCACGCTCGGCAACTGCGCCGGCGGCACGACGCCGTGGGGCACGATCCTCTCGGGCGAGGAGAACTTCAACGGGTACTTCGCCTGGGCCGCCGACACGGCGGGCCAGAAGCGCTACCAGGCGAGCTCCTCGCGCACGACGTCGACGGGCTGGGAGCAGTACGACCCCCGCTTCAACTCGTTCGACGCCGGCTACGTCAACGAGCCCAACCGCTTCGGATACATCGTCGAGATCGACCCCGAGGACCCGACGTCGACGCCGAAGAAGCACACCGCGATGGGGCGCTTCAAGCACGAGGGCGCGAACGTCACCGTGGCCGAGGACCGCCGCGTGGTGGCCTACATGGGCGACGACGAGCGCAACGACTACCTCTACAAGTTCGTCTCGAAGAACCGCATCAGCTCATCACGCAAGAAGAACATGACGCTGCTGTCGGAGGGCGACCTGTTCGTCGCCCGCTTCCGCGGCGACTCGCCGGCGGGCCAGATCGACGGCTCGGGCACGCTGCCCTCCGACGGCGCCTTCGACGGCACCGGCGAGTGGGTCGCCCTCACCCGCAACGGCAAGAGCGTCGTCCCGGGCATGACGATCGAGGAGGTGCTGGTCTACACGCGGCTGGCCGCCGACAAGGTCGGCGCGACGAAGATGGACCGCCCCGAGGACGTGCAGCCGAGCCCGCGCACCGGCAAGGTCTACGTCGCGCTGACGAACAACACCGACCGCGGCAAGACCTCGATGGTGGATGAGGCGAACCCCCGCACGGGCAACCGGTACGGTCACGTGATCGAGATCACGGAGCGCCGCGGCCAGGCCGGGACGAGCTTCGGCTGGAGCATCCTGCTGCAGTGCGGCAACCCGTCCGATCCGAGCACCTACTTCGCGGGCTACCCGAAGGACAAGGTGTCGCCGATCTCGTGCCCCGACAACCTCGCCTTCGATGAGGACGGCACGCTCTGGATCTCCACCGACGGCGCCCCCAGCACGATCGGGTTCAACGACGGACTGTTCCGCGTGCCGCTCGAGGGTCGGGAGCGCGGGCACGTGCAGCAGTTCCTCGCGGTCCCCCGCGAGGCCGAGACGTGCGGACCCGTCATCCACGCACGCGAGAAGCTCGTCTTCGTCGCGGTGCAGCATCCCGGCGAGGACGGGACGGTCGCGGCTCCCACGTCACTGTTCCCCGACTACGGGTCGACGCGACGGGGCGACGTCCCGAACGTGCCGCGCCCGTCGGTCGTGCAGGTCTACCCGGCCTAGGCTCCGCCGCAGCGCACCAGGGCTCGCACCCGCTCCGGGTGCGAGCCCTCGACGGCGTCCGAGGCGCGATGGCCTCAGTGCACGCCGGGCCACCACTCCGGCATCAGCCGGAAGATGCGGGCCTCGGCGGCTGCGGCATCCGTGTCGTCCTCGCGGATCCAGACGTCTATCACGCCGACCAGGCCCCCGGCGATGAAAGCCGCGGCCTCGTCGCGGTCGCGCGGGGACCGCGGTGCGTCGCGGACACCCGCCTCGGCGAGTTTCTCCAGGGCGATGTGGGCGCGTCGGCGCAGGCTGTCGCTGAGCGCGGCATGCAGCGCGCCGCGGGCTGAGGACTCGAGCAGGGCGCGGTAGAGGTCGCGGCGCCCGGCGAGCCACTCGAGCAGGCGGCGGGTCACCGCGTGGTAGACGCGAGCCGCATCCGCTTCGGTGGCGATGTCCGCACCCCTCGATCCGCCACCGGCACTCGTTATGCCAGACAACTTGTCAGTAGTCGACGAGCAGTGTGCGCAGCCCGCACGCAACCAAACGGCCGCCCGGCAGGATGGACGCATGCATACGTGGGATCCGATGATGGCTGGGGTTGTCGAGCTTCCAAACGGTCGCACCGTGCGGGGTCGATCCCTGAGGGCAGGCCCACCGGTTGGCGATGAGGTGCCCGACTTCGGGATCTATCTGACCGCGAAGCCGCACGCTGAGGCTTGGGAATCCCGATGGGTTGCCTGGCCGGACTTCCGTGTGCCGCGAAGCGCGACCGATGCGGTTGCAGCGATCGAGGAGGCGTTCACCCGATCAGCCCGAATGAAGGTCGAAATCGCGTGCGGAGGTGGACGGGGACGAACAGGAACGGCTATTGCAATCCTCGCGCGCTACAGCGGTGTCCCCGCAGAGGAAGCCGTGGAATGGGTGCGCACGCACTATCGATCCGGCGCCGTGGAGACACCGTGGCAGAGGCGATTTGCGGGGCAAGTTGCGATCACACGCTGATCCAGCGGTTCTGATGACAGACGATGAGTCTCGCCGAGTCTCTCATTGACTAAGGACAATCGGACACCAGCGCACCCCTTGCCCGCCCATCACAAATTGATAACAAGAAACCCTTGCCACCGTTATCTCGTCGTTATACATTCGTTGCACGGTAGATGTTTTGCTGTGGCAGCTACCGACATGTGATTGCAGGACACTCTTGGTGCAAAGGGACAAGGGCCGGCTGGATGCCTCTCCAGCCGGCCCTTACTGCGTGACGTGTCAGACGGTCGCGCTCCGACGGCGGCGCATCACCAGCAGGGCGCCGAGCGCGAGCAGCGCCGCACCTGCACCGCCTGCGATCCACACCGGACCCGACTGACCGCCGGCCGACGCGAGCTCGTCGCCGACGGCGACGACCTCTTCCGCGGCCACAGTGACAGAGGCCCAGCCGACCAGCTCACCCGACTCGTCGACGACGGCCACCCGGTGACGGCCCTCGTCGAGGTCGGCCTGCAGCGCGAAGCTCGCCGAGCCGGCGGCATCCGCCGTCACCCAGCCGAGCGCGGTGGGAGTCGAGTAGAGGAAGCCGTCGTAGCGCTCCCCCGCGGTCAGGCCCGAGACGACGCGATCGCCGCGGACGGATGCCTGGATGCCACCTTCCGCCGCAGCCGGCAGATCGTCACCGTTCGCGACCGGAGCGCTCGAACGCAGCGTGACGGCGTGGTTACCGTCCGACGTCGGATCGATCAGACCCCGCCGCCACCGCCGCCGCCTCCTCCGCCGCCGGCACTCCCGCCGCCGCTGGACCCGCCCGTCGACGCGGACGAGGTCGATGCCGCCGACAGCGACCCGATGCTCGACGAGAACGAGGCCGCATCGAAACCGCCGGTGCCCGCGTACCAGACGGGCGCCGCGACGCCCGCGGAGGCGTAGAGCACCGCGAGGTGAACCGCCCACTGCTTCTCCTGCCCGAACACGACCGCGTACGGAAGCAGGCGCTCGTAGAGGTCGAGCATCACGCGCGGATCCCCGGTGTCGACGGGACGGCGCTCCGCACCTCGGGGCGATTGCAGCATCCGGATGCGGTCCGCCTCCGCCCATTCGATGAACTGACGCAGCCCCGCGAGATGGTCCCTCACCTCGGCGCCGCTCTCCGTGAGCGGTTTGCGGGCGATCATCCCGATCACCACGACGGCCACCGCGATTCCGCCGAACAGCCCGATGAGCGGCCACAGCGGATCGACCGCCCGATCGGACAGCGCGATCGTCGCGATGACGAGGAGGGCCACGAGCACCGCCGCGACGACAGCCGGGACCGCTCGCACCCAGGCGGGGACCTCGCGTCGGAAACCGCGATCGTAGAGCGCCGACTCGGCATCCTTCAGGATCCGCTGCGCCGTCGAGGAGAGGCGCGTGTCCGAGGTGCCGAACTCGAAACGGTCGCCCGTCCGGCCGTCGGGGAACAGTCCCGTCAGGAGCGCGCGACCGTCGGCGTCGGCGCGCCCGGGGTCCACCAGTTCGGCGACGAGCTTCGCGGACCCCCACCGGGGCTTCTCCCCCTCGGTGATGCGGATGGAGCCGACGATGGCCTGCTCGAGCACCTCGGCGGGGATGGCCTTGCCGGTCTTCTGCAGCAGCACCGCCGCGTGCAGCGCGTCGACCCCCGCGGGCGGTTCGGATTCCGCGATCACCGTCGGCCTGCCGGCTTCGTCGGAGAGGTGGCGGCGCCGCAGCCACAGCGTCCACCCCGCGACCCCGACGAGGCCCGCACCGGCAGCGGCGTGCCCCCAGCCCAGCGGTGTGCCGAGGTATGAGGTGTCGAGCGGCTCGAAGGTGCCGTCGGCGAACCCGACCGCGAAGGTCAGAGATTCGCGGGGGCCGAGCTCGGCCTGCCGCGCGACGATCGTCGCGCCCGAGGAGGACGTGTCGATGTCGATGGCGTCGCACGGCGTCTCGGCCCCGAACGGTCCGGCATAGCAGGCGAGGGAGCCGGCGGCATCCGCGATCTCGCCGTCCAGATGCAGCCTCACCGTCACCTCACCGAACGGCTGCGCCCAATCGAACCCGTTCACGTCCCAGTAGAGCTCGAGCCCCGTGTCGGGGAACTCGCGCGTCACGTTGTCGAGGGTGTAGGTGAGGACGAAGGTCTGGCGACCATGGACGTAGTCCTCGGATCTCGCCGTCACGACCAGTCCGTCCTCGCCATCGTCGGTCTCGACGACCTCCCACGGGTCGCCCTCCGCGTCCACCGCCGATTCGAGGCTCGGCCGCAGCGGCTGACCGTCGTACTCGTCGGGGATCACCCGTCGGATGCCGCGGTTCTGGTCGGTCTCGGGGAACCGCGCCACGAGCTCCTCGACCACCCGCATCCGACTCGTGCCGTCCTCGGCGCGGGTCAGCGCGTAGTCGACGGTCAGACTGTCGAAAGAGAAGTCCTCGACGTCGGCGTTCGCCGCCGAGGGAGCGCCGACGAGGACGCCGAGCGCGACGGCGACGACGGCTCCGGCACGGGCGAGACGACGGGACCAGGGCTGCACGCGGTCAACCCTACGAGCGACGCTACAGTTGACGCCATGACCGACCGCCGCCTCGCCATCGCTGCCTGGGAGAGCCTCTTCCGCGCGCAGCACGAGGTCCTGGCGGAGATCTCACGGGACTTCGAGGACGACGATCTCTCGAGCGCCGAATACGACGTGCTCCTGACCGTCACGCGCTGCGAGGGTCACACCGCGCGACTGCGCGACGTGACGGCGAACATGCTCATCAGCCAGCCGAGCGTGTCGCGCCTGGTCGACCGGATGGTGGCGCGCGGGCTCGTCGCGAAGTGCCCCGACCCCAACGACGGCCGCGGCGCCGTGCTGCGCGCCACGGAGCAGGGCGCGGCGATGTTCCGCCGGCTCGCGACGACGCACGGCCGCACCATCGCCGAGCGGATGTCGGTGCTCACCGACGACGAACTCGCTGAGCTCGAGCGGCTCACCGCTCGCCTGCGCGGCGTCTGACGACACAAAAATCGCCCCGCACCCGAGACGGGGTGCGGGGCGATCGTCGTCTCATCGCCGGAGCGGTGCGCCGATCACTGGTCGATCGGCTGCGGCTCGCTCTCGCGGGTGGTGATGGTCGGGGACGAACCGTCGGCGACGACCTCGACCTTGCGCGGCTTGGCCTTCTCGCTCACTGGGATGGTGACGGTCAGCACACCGTTGTTGTAGGTCGCGGTGATCGCGTCGGTGTCGATGCCCTGGCCGAGGTTCAGCTGGCGGAGGAAGCTCGCGGTCTCACGCTCGCGCGTGATCCACTTGACCCCCTCGCCCGACGACAGCGTGCGCTCGGCGCGGATGGTCAGCAGCTGGCCGTCGACGTCGATGTCGACCGAGCCCGGGTCGATGCCGGGGAGGTCGGCGTTCAGCACGTAGTGGTCGCCGTCGCGGTACAGGTCCATCGGCATCCGTCGCGGGCCGCGGCGCGTGTCGAAGAGCGTCGACGCCAGGCGGTCGATTTCACGGAACGGGTCGTAGGTCGCCATGATTCTCTCCTTTGTCCAAGTGGTCTGAAAGTTGAGCCCCTGCGGCTCAAGTACGTCCAGATTAGCACTCCCGCATGGAGAGTGCCAATGGTTCTCGCACGGCGAACGACGCGGCGGAGGTGCCCCGTAGGCTGACCGCATGAGCGCCCACGAGATCGCCCCCGAGCCCGCCGACCCGTTCCTCTGGCTGGAGGAGATCGACGGATCCGCGGCTCGCGCGTGGGCCGCGGAGCGCACCGCCGAGACCGAAGGCGCCTATGCGGGCGCTGCCCGCGACGCGCTCGAGACCAGGCTCACCGGCATCCTGCAGGACCCCGACCGCCTCGTCGTCCCGAGTCGTCACGGCGACCTCATGTACGACCTGTGGCGGGATGCCGACAACCCGCGCGGCCTCTGGCGCCGGACGTCCCTCGCCGCCTTCACGGCGGGCACTCCGGACTGGGAGGTCCTGCTCGACGTCGACGCACTGGGCCGCGAGGAGGGAAGGACCTGGGCCTTCGCCGGCGCGACGCACGGGCCGGCCGGCAGCAGCCGCGCGCTCGTGCGCCTGAGCCCCGACGGCGGAGACGCCGCCGTGGTGCGCGAGTTCGATCTGGAGACCCGCCGCTTCGTCGAGGACTCCCCCTTCGCCCTCGACGCGGAGAAGTCCATGATCGCGTGGGTCGACCGCGACACGCTGCTCGTCGCCACGGCCCTGCACGGCGGCGGCGTCACGGACTCGGGCTATCCGATCACCGCCCGTGCCTGGCGCCGCGGCGAATCGCTCGAGGACGCGCCGCCGATCCTCACGGGTGTCCCGTCGGACGTCGGCGTCTTCGCGCACGTCGACCACACCGGCGGCGCGGCGACGCCGATCGTCGTCATCGCGCACGACTTCTTCCACTCCGAGGCGTGGGTGTGGGACGGCGCCGAACCGCACCTGATCGCCGTGCCGCAGGACGCGCACGCCGACGTGCACGGCGACCTGGTCGCCGTCCGGACGACGACGCCGTGGCGCATCGGCGACACGACGCATCCGTCGGGCACCCTCCTGCTCGGCCCCCTCGAGACCGTGACGAGCGGGGACGGGTCGGACCTGCGCGTCGCGTTCGCGCCGACCGACACCGCGGTGCTCGAGTCCTGGGCGTGGACGAAGACCCGCCTCGTGCTGACGATCCTCGACCGCGTGCAGAGCCGGCTGGTGTCGCTCGACCCGGCGACGCTGACCGGTGTCGAGCTCGACCTCGGGCTCGGCGACGACGACCTCTTCAGCGCGAACGTCGCGACGGCGGACGACGACGAGGACGACCAGCTCTGGGTCGTCGCGCGCGGCTTCCTCACACCGCCCACCCTGCTCGTCCTCGACCCGGGCGCGGAGCCGCGGGTCGTCGACCGCAGCCGCGCGACCTTCGACGCGACGGGTCTCGTCGCCGAGCAGCACTGGGCGACGTCGGCCGACGGCACCCGGGTGCCGTACTTCGAGGTCGGCCCCCGCGAGCGGCACGGCGCACTGCCCGTGCTGATGAACGGCTACGGCGGCTTCGAGCACGCGCTGACGCCGGAGTACCCGACGATCGTGGGCCCGGCCTGGCTCGAGCAGGGCCGGGTGTACGTCGTCGCGAACATCCGGGGCGGCGGCGAGTTCGGCCCGGAATGGCACCTCGCGGCCCTCCGTGAGAACCGCCACCGCGCGTACGAGGACTTCGCCGCTGTCTCGCGTGACCTCGTCGCCCGCGGCGTCTCGACCCCCGACCGCATCGCCTGCCACGGGCGCAGCAACGGCGGGCTGCTCGTCGGCAACATGCTGACCCGGTACCCCGACGACTTCGGGGCGATCGTCTGCGGCGTCCCGCTCCTCGACATGCGCCGGTACACGCGCCTGTCGGCCGGCGCGAGCTGGATCGCCGAGTACGGCGACCCCGACGACCCCGCCGACTGGGAGTTCGTGAAGACCTTCTCGCCGTACCACCTCATCGAGCCCGGGCGGCGGTACCCGGCATCCCTCATCTACGCGGCGGCCAGCGACGACCGGGTCGGGCCGGTGCAGGCGCGCAAGATGGCGGCGCGGTTGGCGAACGAGACGGATGCCGAGGTGCACTACCTCGAGCCCGTCGAAGGCGGTCATGCGGGCACCATCGACGCGGCGGCCACCGCGGCGCTGCATGCGACGATCCACGCGTTCCTCGACAGCACGGTGGGCCGCGCCGGCTGAGGCGGGAACGCCCGCCCTCTACGCTGGGAGCGGGAGGTCCACCGCATGAGCACCATGGGGGCCGTCGAGGACGAACTCGCGGCCACGCTGTCGACCGTCGCGGAGCGCACCCGCGTCGACGAGGCCGCGGCGGACCGCATCCGTCGGCACCTTCCCGCGCTGCACGACGCCCTCGCCGAGCGGGCGGACTCCTCGTCGTCGCTGCTGGCCGACCTCGTGACGGCAGCGGTGGTGGCGGCGAACGGTCGCTCGCTCGAGCTCAAGGTGCACGGTGAGCAGCGCGCGGCGCACGCGCCGATGTCCCGCTCGCGCTACGCCCTCGGCGCGGTGTGCTTCGCGGATCGCTACGCCGGCAACCTCGCCGGGCTCCGCGACGAGATCCCGGCGCTGCGCGAACTCGGCGTGAGCGTGCTGCACGTGCAGTCGCCGTTCGCCCGGCGCGAGGACGGCACCGCCGACCTGCGCCGCGGCGACCCCGGACTCGGCTCGATCGACCGACTCTCCGACCTGGCGGCCGAACTGCGCCTGTCGGGGATCGCCCTGGCCGTCGACGTCCCCGCCGCCTCGGATCTGCGCGTGTTCGTCGACGATCTGCTGTTCCTGGCCGGCCGCGGCGTCGAGGTCTTCCTCGTCCCCGACCGCGAGACGGCGGCGGTCATCGCCCCGGTGCTCGCGATCGGTGCGCCCGGGGTCGAGGTGCTGCCGGCATCCCCCGGGTCCGCGCCGCTGTGGCAGGCGTTCGCCACGGGGGACGCCGCTCCCCTGCAGCACGCGCTCGAGCGGCGTGACGGACGCAGCGACGTCGTCGCCCTCCGCGACGCCGACGCAGTCGCGTGGCAGACGGATGCCGCCGAGCTCACCGCGCGTTACACCGACGGCTCCGGCTTCGGCCGGGGGATCGCGACCGACGGCGGCGTCGCGGGGACCACGGCCTCGCTCGCCGGCGTCGAGGCCGGCGACCCGCTCGGCGAGGCGCGAGTGGTGCTGGCCCACGCGCTCCTGCTGAGCCTGCCGGGGCTGCCGATGCTGTGGCTCGGCGACGAGGTGGGCCAGCTCAACGACCCGACGTTCCGCGACGATCCGGAGCGACGCGACGACGCACGGTGGACGCACCGGGGCCAGAAGCCGCGGGACCGCTACGCCCAGATGACGGATGCCGCCACCTCGGCCGGCCGGCTCCGGCGCGACATCACGAAGCTCATCGCGGTGCGTCACACGACGCCGGAATTCGACGGGGCGCGCCTGATCGGTTTCGACGTGCCGGCGCCGTCGGTGGTGGGCTACCAGCGACCCGGCGAAGGGACCGTCGTGCTGGTGCTGGCGAACGTCGCCGCGGAACCGGTGCACGTACCGGCCGTGACGCTGTCGGGCTTCGCGCCGACCGCCCACGATCTCGTCGAGGGTGTCGACGTCGGAATCGACGAAGGGCTCACGCTGCCCGCCTGCGGATTCCGCTGGCTGCGCGTGAGCCCTGTCGCCTGAGTCTCGCCCTCTGAGGCCGGCCCTCTGGGACCGGCGGAGCTCAGTCCTCGACGACCGTGACGGTGACCTCGATGTTGCCCCGGGTGGCGTTGGAGTAGGGGCAGACCTGGTGCGCGGCATCCGCGAGCGCCTGCGCCTGGTCGTGCGGGAGGTTGGGGATGACGACCTCGAGCTCGACGGCGAGGCCGAATCCGCCCTGGCCGTTCGAGCCGATGCTGACGCGCGAACCGACGCTGGTGTCCTCGAGCGTCACCTTCTGCTGGCGCGCGACGGACTGCAGGGCGCTGTGGAAGCACGCCGCGTAACCGGCGGCGAAGAAGAGCTCGGGGTTCGGAGCGCCACCGGCACCGCCCATCTCCTTGGGCACACGCACGTCGGTGTCGACGAGGCCGTCGACGGTGCGGACGTGCCCGTTGCGGCCGCCTCCGGTCGCGAGGGCTTCTGCGGTGTAGAGGGCTTCCATGGGGGTCCTTTCGTCAGGAGGCGATCGCCTCGTCGGTGGTGCGCATGACGCGGTTCAGGTCGTGGACCACGTCGAGCAGCATCCGCGCCTTCTCTTCGTTCAGCCCGGTGCAGCGCGCGATCTCCGCGCCGACGACGGACAGCTCCGAGCGGAGAGTGCGGCCGTCGTCCGTCAGCGCGACCTCGACGACACGCTCGTCGTGGGGGCTGCGCGAACGGGAGACGACACCGCGCGCTTCGAGGCGGCGGATCAGCGGCGAGAGGGTGCCCGAGTCGAGGAAGAGCTCTTCGCCCAGTTCCTTGACCGACCGGGGCTCCTGCTCGCCGAGGGCGACGATGACGAGGTACTGCGGGTACGTCAGCTTCCACGGCGCGAGCACACGCCGATAGGCCTGCGTGAACGCGTGGCTGGCCGAGTACACCCCGAAGCACACCATCTGCTCGATCGCTCTCATACGACAATGGTTGCACGCAATTGAGTTGTGCACAACTTGACTGCTGCAGAGTCAGTCACCGCAATACTGATCGGATGACGACGACGGATGCCGCGGGTCGCCCGGAGAAGCCGGGTCGCCTCAGCAGCGCTGCGCGCCCCCTCCGGCATGCCCTGGAGCGCTCTCCTCACGACACCGCGCTGCGATCGACTCTCATCGAGCTCTACCGCGAAGGGGGCGCACGCGATCAGGCCGGGCGGTACGCCGTCGCAACCCCGGACGCCGACCCGAGGGATGTCACGGCCTACCTGCGTTGGGCGATCGCGCAGGGCGCGGACGAGAAGCGCGTGCGGGAGTTCAGTCTGCTGGACGACGACGCCACCCTTCCCGACGGCTTCGCGGCGGACCTCTCGTCAGGCAACGTCCGGATGACGCCCGCGGAGCGATGGGCGGACCGCGGCGAGACAGCAATGTTCATCGGGCTGGCTTCCCTGTTGGTCGCCCTGGTCGCGACCTTCGCCGCCGTGACGTTCTGGGCGTCCGTGGCACCGTTCGTCGCACACCTTTCGTCTCGCTTGACGGCGCTCGCGTGGGGCGTGTCGTTCGCGGCGTTCGCGGTCGCGAGCTGGCTCGACCGCAATCGGCGAGCAGCCGCGGTGAAGGGGGCGGCATCCGTCGCCTTCGTCCTCATCGGCGTGACCGGGCTGATCAGCCTGGCCACGAGCGGGCCGTGATCCCGGACCGCCTAAACAGGTAAGGCCCCGCCGAAGCGGGGCCTTACCTGGACTGTCTCAACACAGTGTGCGCCCGAAGGGACTCGAACCCCTACCCTTCTGATCCGTAGACCGGACGGTCACAGACTCGACTCGCGCTATTGCGAGGCCGGCGGATGCAGGTGCACACATCCGTGCACACATTCGCGACCTGGGTGAAGAGCCTTCCCTGGTCCGCCACTCTGCGGCACGGAGGGATCCCATGCGAGCACAGCCCGGGAGCGCGGTCTCAAGGAGCCGGCGCGTCCCACTCCACCACGGTGCGGCGGTCACTGAAAACGTCGAGCGGGCGTGGACGGCTTCAGCGTGCGATGCCGAGGGCGAACAACGGGGAATGTCCCTGGCCGTGGGCAGCATGAGCCACAGTTGACGATCGCCAGCTCTCGCACCAAGCCATTCTTCCGGCGGCGCGCATAGGGGCTCAGAAGGGGGACAATTGTCGGATCATCCGTGGGGGTGGAGGGGCGCCGTCGACAGTGGGCCGTCAAGGGACCTCATCACTGCGCTCAGGTCCAGGTGCATCGCGACCGCCAGTTGCACCACGGTGAACAATCCAGGATCAAGGGTTCGACCGTCCTCGATGGCTTGGATGTTCGATGCGGACACCCGGGACCGTCGGGCCAGCTCGGCACGTGAAATTTTTAGTACTTCTGTGCGCTGCTTCTTGAGAAGTTCACGGAGCTGTCGGGACCTCTCGGACAGTACGAAGTCCTCGCGCCTTGCTCTTCCAGCCACCGCTCAAACTTATCAAAGAAATATTAATTCGCCTATCACTGGTGTGTTAGGGTCGGTCCATGGCTGGTAGGCACCTGCGCGACATGATCGCGGCGTACGGGGAGAGGGACGATCTGAAGTTCCGCCGCGCAGCCCAGGCGATCATCCAGGAAGAGGAGGCCAAACGGCACACCGTTCTCGCGAAAGAGCTACGCGCGGTGCTCGCCGCGAACGCCGGCGTCGGCGCCAACGAGGTGCTCGTCACCCCGGACCCGCCCGTCGACCGTGACAGTTCACTGCCGCTAGCTCGGGTGACGCACCCGGATCGACTGCTAGGCGATCTCGTGCTCGCGGAGCCGACCAGGGCAGCGCTCGGGCAGATCGTGAGAGAGGTGCGGAACTGGCCGACTCTGGACCGCGCCGGTTTGCCGCGACGCAACCGGATCCTCTTGTCAGGGCCTCCCGGGTGCGGGAAGACGTCGGCAGCCGCAGCCCTGGCCCATGAGCTGGGACGACCATTGGTCACGGCTCGTGTTGAGGGGTTGATCTCGAGCTACCTCGGTGAGACCGCCGCGAACCTTGCTAACCTCTTCGCGTTCGCGTCGACCGGCGCGTACGTGCTGTTTCTGGACG
Source organism: Microbacterium sp. NPDC079356 (assembly GCF_049545465.1). Classification (NCBI taxonomy): domain Bacteria; kingdom Bacillati; phylum Actinomycetota; class Actinomycetes; order Micrococcales; family Microbacteriaceae; genus Microbacterium; species Microbacterium sp. NPDC079356. Next base: position 312,220 of record NZ_JBMWDN010000002.1, read on the forward strand.
AATTCGACAGTCTCGGAAAGATGCGGGAGGACCTCTCCGATCACGGTGAACTACGCCGCGTGGTGAACGCGGTGCTCCAGCAGATCGACGCGTACAGCGGACCTTCTCTAATCGTCGCGGCAACCAATCATTCGCAGATCCTTGACGCGGCACTGTGGCGACGGTTCGACTCTGTTGTGGAGCTCGGACTGCCCAGCCGTGATCAGGTCGTCGAGCTCCTTCGCCGACAGTTGCTCGGCAACGGACTGGCTGATGCGATGCAATACGCCGACGAACTGGCGACATTCCCGCATGCAGCGACAGAGTTCTTCGCGAACTCTGCGAAACGCCACGCCTTGCTCGACGAGCGCACGGCGGTCAAGTCATCGGACTTGGCGTTCGCTGCCCACGAGGTGCTGTCGCGGCCCTGGGCCTGAGAGCACCGGTGCTTGGGCACCCGGCCAGGCGATAAAGTCAGCCCATGGCCGACCATCTCCAACTGCCTGGGCTCATCCCTCTGCCGACCAAACGGGTCAACGTACAATTCGATCCCGACGACGAACCCCGCGATCGTGGACAGCATGCCACAACGTTGCGCGGCGTCCTCGAAGGCCTCGAGTCGGTAGGGGCGTTTCCGTCCCGCATCGACGAGTACGGGAGAGTCGACCCCGACGAGGAGTGGGATGTCGGCGAGCTGGTCATCAAGTTCACTGGGGTGCAGCCGTTCGACAACACTGCGTTCAAGAGCCTTGGGCTGGTCCCGCTGGCAGTCACCGACGACAAGCGGTATTTTGCGCTTACCGACGCAGACGCACGAATCGCGCTGGCGCGGCTGGTGGGACGCTACGCCGACCTGAACGATGACCTCGATGAGGTCGCCAAGAACCTTCAGGCGGAGCTCGCCAAGATCGAGGGCATTGAACTGTACGGGGCGGAGGATCGGCTGGCGCCCGATGTGGCCGGCTGGTCGGGTGAGGACGCTGAGCTGATCGACGTCGACGTGGCGGTGTGGCCGACGTCACTGGAACGTCAAAGCGACAGCCGTCGCGGGCAGGAGCGGGTAGCGCGACTGGTCGAGTTCGTCGAAACGCATGCGCAACGGGACCCACGGGTCCGCGTACTGGCAGTTGACGACCGCGACCCGGACCGGCTGCTGGTGCATGCCCGCGTAGACGCGCGCACTCTCGAGGCGCTCGCAAGTCATCATTTGGTCGAACGAATCCGGGGGCCGCTACACGTAGCGGTCACCAGTCAGGACCTGCAGGCGGTCGTCTTGCCTGCCGACCCGCTGCTGCCGGAAGGCGCGGCGATCGGCATCATCGACGACCTGGTCGTCGAGTCCCACCCGTGGCTTAAGGACGTCGTCGTCGAGCAGCGCTCGTTTCCCGACGAGCACACCCTCGGGGAGCCGACTCGGCACGGCACGCAGGTCGCAGGGGTCGCCGCATGGGGGAACGTCCGCAAACTGCTGGACCCCGATTTCGACGGGCAGCCTCACCCGCTGTATGTCGCACGCGTCGCGCAAGCCAACGAAGACTTCGACGCGCAGGTCTACGGCAACGCCTCCGAGCAGTTCGCCGAGGCCTTGGACTGGCTCGCCTCGCACCAGGTAAGGGTGGTCGTGCTCGCCTTGGGGGAGTCTTATGCGGACAACGGCCCGCTCACCTCGGACCTGTCGGCCACCATCGACGAGAAGGCCCGGGAGCACCGGATGGTGATCGTCACCAGCGCCGGCAACTTCCGTGCCGCCGACGCTGTCGAGCTCGCCACCTACCCGTCGTTCCTGCAGGCCGACGAGGCGAAGGTCTCCGCGCCAGGCACCGCCGCCCTATCCCTGACGGCGACCGCGATCGCTGACGACGATGTCGTCGACCGAATCGCCCGACCGCATGCGGTGGCTGTGGCCAAGGCCGGCGGTCACGCCCCGTTCGGCCGGATCGGGCCGGTACCGTCGTCTAAGGCGGCCGGCCGGCAGAAGCCCGAGGTCGCCGCGAACGGCGGCAACTGGGCCATTGATCAAGCCACCGGCAATATCATCTCCGATGCGGCCGAGTTAGCCGTCACCACCCTCATCCCGCCACTGAACGGCCGTTTGTTTGGATCGGCTACCGGCACGAGCCTTTCCGCACCGAAGGTCGCACACGAGGTCGCCCGGATCGCGACCCGCTACCCCGACGCTGGCCCCAACCTACTGCGTGCCCTCACCGCACTCAGCGGCGGACACCGGCCACGCCCGGGCGATCCGGCGGCGCCGTTCCACTCCTCCACCTACGGCGTCCCCGACGCCAGCGACGTCCTCGAGAGCGTTGGCAACCGCGTCTTCTTCACCTTCGAGGGGGTGATGGCGACCAATAGCCATGTGATCCTCGAACTGCCCATCCCCGAGGTGTTCGCACGGGGAGCATCCTCCCGGGAGATCCGGGTCGCGCTCGCATTCGATCCGCCCTTGCGCCGCAGCCGCAAGGACTACATCGCGGGCCGGATGGAGTTCGCGTTCATCCAGCGCGAAGGCCTAGACGATATCCGGGCAGCGTATGCCCGGCAGCCGAAGAAGGCGGAACGAGACGCGGACCCGACCTTGACGCTCACCGACAGCCTGCCCGGACGCAAGCTGTTCCCGGCGAAGACCACGTTCTACAGCGACACATTGATGCGAAGGTCCTACTTCAGTCCTAGCAGCGGCTGGGACCCGAACGACGAAGACTACTTCCTGGTGATCACCCATGAGCACAGTCGGTGGACCCCGGCGCAGAAGAAGGCGTACACTGCGCAGGAATTCGCGGTGGCGGTCGAGATCTGCGATCACGGCCGACTCGATCTGGACCTGTACACCGAGGCGCAATTGCTGCTGCAGCAGCGCGTGGCGGCACGCGTCGGAGGGGCGTGATGGGCTACACACATAAGGACCTGGTGTGGAACGAGTTAGCTGTCGAGGTGTGCGACGACGAAGTGCTGCAGGGCAACAAGTTCACTCTGAAGGGCGTGGTGTCCAAGGAGGCGCACATCTCCGGTCACTGCCCGTATTGCTACGGAGAAATCGAGTTTCACCGCAAGCTGAAGTTGCTGCCGGCAAGCCCCGGCGGTACCACCGGTCAGGGCAGCGGAAGAAGAACGATGGATATCACGGTGACCTGCACCTGCGCGTTGGATCATCCGAATCGTCCTGAGGGTGAACGTGGCTGTGGCCGCTCGTGGGTTGCGACGGCCGTGAAATGAACCGGGGCTGGCGGTCCACCGGCGGACGAGCGGCGACTGATGCTGAAGTCCAGGAAGCCAAGCGGCTGGCAGAGGTCGCTCGGCACCAGCTCCCGTTCGTCCGCGCCGCTGCCACGAACTGGCGCAACAGCGTCGGGCTCGGTGGTGTGCTCGCACTGGTGCTCACCACCGTCGCTGCCCCCGACGCAGTCGCACAACTCGACGCTCAGGCCCGGTTCAACACCGGCTGGCTGCTCGGGATCGGCGCATTGCTCACGTTCGTGTCCCTGGCACTGGCAATGTACTCATCCTTCGGCTGGGTGCGCCCGGCGGCGGTCGGGCGCACTGGCACCTTGCGCGCGTGGGAGGAGCGTGAGGTTCGGATCAGCGGATGGTTCCTGTCCATTTCGATGATCCTTGCCGTTGTCGCGCTGGTCGCGCTGTCCTGGTCGGTTGGGGTCATGGTCTTCGATGTGCCACCCCCATTCGACTTTCCCGGATGGGATTCCGCACCCGGATCCAGCCCTGACGGCGCGAAGGCTCCGTCCGAGTGATCGAACTGTCGCGGTGGACTTCGTTCGCCGTTGTCGGCCACCCGACCGATATGCGTGGGGTCCCGCCCGTCGGCGTGCTCAGAGCCACACCCTAACGTTCGAGCGGCCCCATGGTTTGCGTTCGGTCCGTGGCAGGTCGGAGCGGGCAGTGCGCATGCCGCAATCGAATGGCGGCTCGAGGGGTCACGCGGACGTTGCCACGGGTGGTGCGCTCAGAACTTCCGTTGCCCATGTTCACCGGGAGATGTGAGTGTGGACACGGTTCGGTCAGAGCCACTCACGCTGACGGACGCTCGAACTTAAGCGCTCGCTGCGAAGACCGCGTTCAACTGGCCCCGCATCGCCAGAACATGATCTCGATGCTCGACGGACCTGATCTTCGGGTCGCCTGCCCGCCACGCGTAAAGTCCTCATCTTCAGCACGCTCGATGATGTTTAGGTGGATGCCGGAGCCGGCCCTAACCGATGCCCAGTCCGGGCAGGCCAACCGCGACCATCAGCTCGGATGGGATCGGCACCGCAGGCAGCTCTTGCTCTGCAGCGCAGGAGATCGGCACGTCCCAGGGCCGATCAGCGGCATCCGCCCTACAGAACGCAGATCTTCTGCAGAGTGCAGATCTCCTGCAGAGCGCAGGGCACCGGGCACCGGGCACGGTCGGCGGGAGAGAAGAAAGGCCCCGCCGAAGCGGGGCCTTACCTGGACTGTCTCAACACAGTGTGCGCCCGAAGGGACTCGAACCCCTAACCTTCTGATCCGTAGTCAGATGCTCTATCCATTGAGCTACGGGCGCATGGCCTGTTTCCGGGCCGAGGAACAGCATACGTCACCGCGGGCCGCATCCGAAATCGAGGCCTACTCGAGCTCGCCCGGATCGATCCCGCCGGGGCCCGCCTCGAGGATCGGCTCGGGTTCGACGCCCTCGTCGCGCAGCGCCTGCTGCTTGGCGACGCTGCGTCGGTGCGCGCGGAGTTTGGGCAGGTCGACCAGGCGCAGCGCCTGCATGCGGGCCACCCGCATCCGCTCGTAGTCGGCGTCGAGGTCGGGGCGCGCCGCCGTGATCCGCAACGAACGGTCGATGTTCTTCGACACCTCTGCCCATGCCGCGTCCCGCGCGTCGACGACGAGCTTGCGCAGCTCCTCCTCGTCCTCGGCCCGGGCGCGCAACTCCTTCGCGACGTGCAGCGACTGCTTGCGGCGGCGACGGAGGTTGCGGACGTCGCGACTGCGGTAGTCGTGGGTCCCGCTCGAGTCGGAGTAGCGCGTGCGCGCCGCCTTGCGCTCACGGTCGGTGCGGGCGGCATCCGCTTCAGCCTCTTCGGCGAGAGAGACCAGGATGTCGCGGGCATCGCCGAGAAAGCGCTCCGGATCGAAGTCGTCACCGTCGACGAGGATGTCGACGAGGATGCGGTTCTTCAACGCCAAACGCGTCGCCGCGGACGCGATGTAGAGCCCCTCGGCGACGACGTCCCGGGTCCTGACCCGCTCATTGTCCGTCACGCTCACCCCTCACCGACGATTCTACCGAGGCAGGCGCAGCGGATGCCGGTCAGCCGAGCGACGGCAGCGCGTGACCGGCCGGCCCGTCGCCGCGCAGCGGCGGGAACCGCCACGCGATCGAGGCCGGGCCGCCGGGGGCGATGTCGACGAGGAGCGAATGCGGTGTCTGGATCATGCGCAACCGGGCGTGCCACGCACCGTCCGCGTCGACACCCGCGACGGCGCGGAAGGGCACCGCATCGAGCCCGTCGGCGGGCGCCGGCCACTCCCCCTCCGCCCACGTTCCGCGACCGACGGGAAGAGTCACATCGAGAGCGTCTCCGAGGAACCGGAGAGTCCACCCGTCGCCCGTCTCGGCGACCTCGACGCGCTCGGCACCCGGCACGGCCTCACCGAATGAGAACGGGCCCACGACCGGCGACGACACGTCGGCGTCGAAAGTCCCCGCGAAGCCCGCGCCGGTGTCGTCCGGCAGCGGGAGCGCCAGCGACGAGAGCCGCGCCGCGAGTGCCGCATCGGCCTCGGCGGTGCCCGCCCCCGTCATCGCGGGGCGCAGGTGCGTCGTGATGAGGCTCAGCAGCTCCTGCATGTCGATCGTCTCGCCGGTCGTGACGATCACGGCATCCTCTTCGGGCCACACGATGATGAACTGGCCGTACGCCCCGTCGCCGCGGAAGCCGTGCCGGTTCATCCAATACTGGAACCCGTACCCCTGCTGCCAGTCGATCGGCTCGGGTGCGCCGGGGCCGCGGTGCGCGGTGTCGTTGTCCATCTGCTTCGACGTGGCGGTGGCGACCCACTCGGGGTCGAGGATCTGCTCACCCTGCCAGCGGCCGCCGTCGAGGACGAGCTGCCCCGTCTTGGCGAGCGATTCGGTGAAGACGTGGATGCCGCTGAAGCCCATCTCGACGTCGCCGAGCATCATCCACTGCGCCTCGTGGATGCCGAGCGGCTCGAGCAGACGCGGACGCAGGTAGTCGAGGATCGTCCCGCCCGTCGTCTTGGCGACCAGGCGCCCGACGCCGTAGATGGTCGGCTGACTGTAGGCGAAGACGCTGCCCGGCTCGCGCTCGGGCGGAACGCGGAAGAATCCGGCGAGCACGTCGCCGCCCGCACCCTCCGCCGCGGCTGCGGCACGGTCGAGCGCCTCGCTCTCGTGCCCGCTCGACATCGTCAGCGCGTGACGCACGAGGTATCGGCGGTACTTGTCGTCGACGTCGTCGGGAACCAGCTCGGGGAAGTGGTCGATCATGACGTCGTCGAGTCCGAAACGCCCCTCCGCGACGGCGAGACCGGCAGCGGCGGACGTGAATGTCTTCGACAGCGAGTACACGAGGTGCTTCAGATCGGGCGCGAACGGCGCCCACCATCCCTCGGCGATCACGTTGCCGTGGCGCAGCACCATGAGGCTGTGCATCTCGGCCTCGGTCTGCCCGACGGCGTCGAGCAGGCGCTCGACACCGGCAGCATCCACCCCCTGCGCGGACGGGGTGGACCGGGGCAGGGAGGAGGACGTCGACGTCATGTCGCCATCCTAGGGATGACGACGCAGGGTCAGATCGCGACGATGCGCCACGACGCCGAGAACTCGGCGCCCGGCTCGAGCACCAGCAGGCCCGCGTCGTAGTCGTACGAGGCCGCGTTGAACGCGTCGGGCGCGCACGTCATCGGCTCGACGGCGACACCGTTGCGGTGCGCCGGGTTCGCCGGCCCGTCGGGCTTGTCGCCCGTGTAGACCTGCACCCACGGGCACTCCGCACCCCAGGTGACCTCGACGCCGACACCCGACGGGTCGGTCAGGCGCAGGACGGCCGTCCCGGCGGCATCCGTCTCGAGGTCGGTGAACGCGTGGTCGAGCTGCACGTCGCCGAGCGGACGGGGCGCGCGCCGATCGAACCGCTCGGGGTCGTGGTCGGTCACCGGGTGCAGCGCGACGGGGCTGAGCCGGTCGGGCGTGACTTCGAGGACGGATGCCGCGGGCAGCGCGAGCGTCCATTCGTCGAGCGGCGCGGGGCCGGCCTTCAGGTACGGGTGCGGGCCGGTGCCGAACGGTGCGGGCCGGTCGCTGAGGTTGCGTGCACGCACCGTCTGCGTGAGCCCGTCCTCGCCGAGGGCGTACGTCGTCTCGACGCGCACACGCCACGGGTACCCCGACTGCGGGACGACGGTCGCGCCGAGGGTCACCGCGCTCTCGGTGCCCGAGACGCGCTCGAAGTCGGCCCACGAGAGCAGGCCGTGGAGGGCGTGCGAGCGCTCGGGTTCGGTCAGCGCCGCCACGAGCTCCTGGCCGTCGAAGGTGTACGTGCCGTCGACGATGCGGTTCGGCCAGGGGGCGAGCGTCGTGCCGCGGTAGTCGGGGCGCACCTCGTCGGCGTCGAACGGGACGATGAGGTCGCGGCCGTCGTGGCGGAGGACGCGCAGCGAGGCGCCGGTCGAGGCGATGACCGCCTCGTACGGGCCGAAGCGAAGGGTGTGCTGGGTGCCGGAGAGCGGCAGGGCGGAGGTCACGGGCGGAGCATCACTTTCAGGGCGGCGCGGTCATCCATCAGGCGGTAGCCGTCGGCGGCTTCGCCGAGGCTCAGTTCGCGATCGAAGACGGCCCCGGGGTCGACTGTACCGTCGAGGACGCCCGGCAGGAGGTCGTCGATGTAGGCCCGCACCGGTGCGACGCCGCCGGTGACCGTGACGTTCTTCTCGAACTGCACCCGCTGCAGCGGCGCGTCGGCGTACTGGGGCACGCCGACGCGGGTCACGGTGCCGCCCGCGCGCACGGCGCCGAGCGCTTGCTCGTACGCCGGCAGGTGACCGACCGCGTCGATGACGACGTGCGCGCCGAGGCCGCCGGTCAGCTCGCGGACGGCGGCGACGCCCTCGTCGCCGCGGGCCGCGACGACGTCGGTCGCGCCGTAGCGGCGGCCCAGGTCGGTGCGCGCCTCGTGACGCCCCATGAGGATGATGCGCTCCGCCCCGAGCCTCTGCGCAGACAGCACGGCGAGCAGCCCGACGGCGCCGTCGCCGATCACGACGACGTCCTTTCCGGGTGCGACACCGCCGGTCACAGCGGCGTGCCAGCCCGTGCCGTAGACGTCGCTGAGGGTCAGGAGGCCCGGCATCCGCGGGTCGTCCTCGGCGACGTCGACCCGATACAGGGTGCCGTCGGCGAACGGGGCGCGCCGACGCTCGGCCTGCGCACCGCCGGCGCCCGTGGGCACCGAGAGGCCCGCGAAGCGGCACGAGGTCTGCAGACCGGCGCGGCAGAACTCGCACGCGCCGCACGAGAAGACGAACGGCACGATGACGACGTCACCGGGCGCGACCGTGCGGACGTCGGCGCCGACCTCCTCGACGACGCCGATCATCTCGTGCCCCATCGAGCGACCCCGTTCGGACGGGGTCATCGAGTGGTACGGATGCAGGTCGCTGCCGCACACGCACGCGACGACGGTGCGGAGGACCGCGTCGGTGGGCTGTTCGATCCGGGGCTCGGGGGCGTCGATCACGCGGACGTCACCGGGACCGTACATATACGCAGCTCGCATCCTTGAATTCAACTACGGATGCCGGGGCGACGCGCTGTGCGAGGCTGTCGCCATGGCCGCACTCCACGATGTCGCCGTCATCGGCGCGGGCCTCGCCGGGCTCCGCTGCGCGACGCTGCTCGCCCGCGCCGGACGCGACGTCGTCGTCCTCGACGCGGCCGACGACGTCGGCGGTCGGCAGCGCACCGACCGCGTCGACGGGTTCCTGCTCGACCGGGGGTTCCAGGTCGTGAACCCCCGCTACGACGCGCTCGCCCGCGCGCTCGACCCCGCGAGCCTCGACCTGCGCCCGTTCCCCGTCGGGGTGCGTGTCGTGCGCGGCGGACGGTCGGACGTCCTCGCGCATCCGCTGCGGCATCCCGAGCTCCTGCCGGCCACCGTCGCGGGTGCGCTGTCGGGACTCGTCCCGGCGCGGGATCTCGTGGCCGCGGCGCGGTGGCTGGTGCCCGCCCTCGTCGATCCCACGTCGATCGCGGACGGCCCCGACGAGACGCTGCACGAGGCCTGGGACCGCGTCGGGCTGACCGGGCGGTTGCGACGATCGGTCCTCGAGCCGTTCCTGTCGGGCGTGCTCGCCGACGACGGTCGCGCCACCTCAGCGGCGTACGCGACGCTGCTCGCACGCCTGTTCGCGCTCGGGCGTCCGGGCGTGCCCGCAGCGGGTATCGCGGCGCTCCCCCGGCGTCTCGCCGAACTCGCTCGGGAGGCCGGCGCGCAGGTCCGCCTCTCGCATGCCGTCACCGGCGTGGACGCGAGGGGCGACCGCGTCGAGGTGACGGTCACCGGCGCGGAGACGATCGCGGCACGCGAGGTCGTCGTCGCCGTGGGAGGCGAGGCGGTGGCGAAGCTCGTAGACCTTCCCGCACCGCCGATGCGCGGACTGCAGACGTGGTGGTTCGGCACGGGGCCGGAGGCACCGGCATCCGCTCTGCTCGCGGTGGACGGCGAGCGCTCTGGCCCGATCGTCAACAGCGTCGTGATGTCACGGACGGCCCCCGCCTACGCGCCGGCCGGCCGGCACCTCGTGGCGGCGAGCTGCCTGCTGGGCAGCGGTGCCGACGAGCGTGCCGTGCGCGCCCACATGGAGCGGATGTGGGGCGGCGAGGCGCGGAGCTGGGAGCTGCTGCGTCGCGACGACATCCCCCACGCGCTGCCGGCTCTGCCTCCGCCGCTGCGGCACGCGTCGCCGGTGCGGCTGTCCGAGCGGGTCATCGTCGCCGGCGATCACCGCGAGACGCCGTCGATCGCGGGCGCGCTCGTCTCGGCTGAGCGCGCGGCCCGGGCCGTCCTCGGCTGAGCGTTACGGGCGGTCGCCGGTCGCGACCGGGCGGTCGGGGTGGTTCGCCCACTGGCTCCACGATCCGCCGTAGAGCGCCGCGTCGATGCCGGCGAGGCTCAGCGCGAACGCGGCCTGCGCGGCCGACACCCCCGAGCCGCAGCTGACGCCGACGGTCGTGTCGTCCGTGACGCCGAGCGCCGCGTAGCGCTCGCGCAGGTGCTCGGGCGAGAGGAAGCGCCCGCGCTCGTCGACGTTGCCGCCCGTCGGCGCGTTGACCGCGCCGGGGATGTGCCCCGCCCGCGGGTCCATCGGCTCGACGTCGCCGCGGTAGCGCTCGGGCGCACGCACGTCGAAGAGGATCCCGGACGCCGGCAGTGCCGCCGCCTCGTCGATGTCCAGGCGCGGCAGGTGCCCCGGCGTCAGCGCGACGTCGCCGCGAGCCGCGTGCACGGGGCCCGACTCGAGCGGGAGCCCGGCGTCGCGCCACGCCCCGAGGCCGCCGTCGAGCACCCGGACGTCGGGCACACCGGCATCCGTCAGCACCCACCAGGCGCGCGCGGCGCCGAACGTCTGCCAGTCGTCGTAGACCACGACGGTGTCGCCCGTGTCGACGCCCCAGCGCCGGGCGGCGGTCTGCAGGTCGGCGATGTCGGGGAGCGGATGCCGGCCGTCCTCCGGCGCGCCATGGGCGGCGAGCTCGTCGTCGAGACTCACGTACACCGCGCCGGGGATGTGACCCGCCTCGTAGTCGGCCCGGCCGTCGGGCCGGTCGAGCCGCCACCGGACGTCGAGGACCGTCAGCGGCGCGGCATCCCGCATCATCCGCTCGAGCTCGTGGGGGTCGATCAGTCGCGCGCGAGTCATGGCTCGACCCTACGACCGCCCGCGCCGCCACCCCGTCGGCGAGCCGACGCGAACGGCATCCATCCGGCGCGGGTGACCGCCGCTTCCGTCGGGTCGCGAAGCGAATGGGGAGTTCTCCCCCTTCCCCTCTCGCACCTCGCGCGCAGGTCTACGGTCGGTCCGGACACCCCCGCGATCGCGAAGTTGCATGGCTCCGAGATTAGGATCGTGCGAGTGCTCCTGCAGGAGGTTCCGTGACGACGCCGACGCACATCGTGCAGCTCAACGGGTTCGCGCGCTCTCCCCTGGTGGACGTGGCCCGTCCGTACGAGGACCAGATTCGGTTCTCCGTCCGGCGGATGGACGGCGCGAAGCTGTGGGCGTACAGCCTCTGGCGTGCACCGGACGGGGCCGACCTGTTGGCGGAGATTCCGTTCTCCGAGGGGTACATCCAGTGCGCCGGGGATGCCGAGGGGGTGACCGTCGAGGTCCGCGTGGTCGACGAGGCGGGCACGGCCCACCAGTACACCGTTGGCAAGCCGACCGGCGGCGACGAGTCGGAGCCGACCGAGACGATCCGCTGGGACGAGGGGCGACACAGCGCGAAGGTGCACCCGCACGAGGTCTTCACCCTCGACGAGGCGGCCGAGCTCTTCGTCGCCTACTATCGCGACAACCACGTGCCCTCCGACCACACCCTGCGCGAGATCTGATCGTCGCCGAGCCGACGCCACCGGCATCCATCGCCACCCGATGACCGCCGTTCCTGTCGGGTCGAGACGAAAGAAGGACCCGTGACCACGCCGACGCACATCCTGCAGGAGAACGGCTCGAGCAGGTTCCCTCTGATCGACGCTGTCCGTTCCTTCGAGGACCAGATCCGGTTCACCCTGACGCAGATGGACGGCACCTCCTTCTGGGCGCTCAGTCTGTGGCGTGCGCCCGACGGGGCCAACCTGCGCGCGAGCCTGCCCCACTCGGACGAGTACATCCAGTGCGCCGGGGATGCCGCGGGTGTGACCGTCGAGGTCCGCGCGGTCGACGAGGCAGGCACCGTCCACCAGTACACCGTCGGCAAGCCGACCGGCGGCGACGAGTCGGAGCCGACTGAGACGATCCGCTGGGACGAGGGGCGACACAGCAGGAAAGTGCACCCGCACGAGGTCTTCACCCTCGACGAGGCCGCCGACCTCTTCGTCGCCTACTATCGCGACAACCACGTGCCCTCCCACCACACCCTGCGCGAGATCTGACCGACGCCGAGCCGACGCCACCGGCATCCATCGCCACCCGATGACCACCGTTCCCGTCGGGTCGAGACGTCGCAGATGGTCGCGCGACGGGCGGGGAGGCGACCATCTGCGACGCCTCGCGAGCGCGGCGGAATGGGGCCTTCTCCCCATCGCCGTCGGGGTGACCGCTCGCTACTGTCGACGGCGGAGGTGGTACCCGTGGGGATGATGTTGCCGAATGAGCTGATCTGGATCATGGACAAGATGGGGCTGGAATGGCCCGACATCGACGAGGACGAGGTCCACAAGGCGGCTGACCTCGTGCGCGGCTACCGCGACGACATGGAGTCGATCATCCAGGCCGTCGACAGCCGCGTGAACGGCGACCTGGCCACGGCGCTGCAGGGCAACGCGGGCACGGCGCAGGTCGAGGGATGGAACCGCAACCGTTCCGACAACATGCAGAAGCTGCTCGACGTGCTCGGCCCCGCCGCGACGGGCATCGACATCGCGGGCGGCATCGTCCTCGCGATGAAGATCAAGGTCATCGCCGAGGTGACCCTGACGCTCATGCAGCTCGTCCCCCTGCTCGCCGCGGGTCCCTTCGGCGCCGGCGGCGCGGCGGTGCTGCTGCTCGCGCGCAAGAAGCTGCTCGCCATGGCGATGGAGGCGACGATCGAGCAGGTCATCAACGAGGTGCTGCCCCTCGCCGTCGAGCCGCTCGTCGAGCAGGTCCCGGTGATCGTCATGGCTCTCATGGACGCGCCCGTCGTGGAGGGCGCCGTCGGAGACGTGGACGAGTTCGAGGCCGACATCGAGGCGCTCGAGGCGGCCGCCGACGAGATGGATGCGCAGGCCCTCGACATCGAGGACCGCACCGATCGGCTGCTCGCGGACCTTGCCAACCTGCAGATCTCGGGAGACTGACATGACGATGAAGAGCCTCATGCGCGAGATCGTCGACGCCGTCGACGGCGCCGGCCGCGAGTTCAAGAAGGGGTTCGGCAGCGCGTTCCGCAAGCGCGGCGGCAAGCACCGCGCCGACGCCGCCCGCATCCGCGGCACGGATCGACGAAACGCCGCCGACGCGGGCAAGCACCGTCGCGACGCCCCAGTGGCCAGCCACGCCAAGAAGTACGACCTGCTCACCGACGTCACCCGCGGCCGTCAACAGCTCGGCCACACCGGACGCCACGCCGCGCCCGACTACAACGTCGCGAACGACCTCGGGACCTCGATCGGCAAGGCGGTGCGCGAGACCCCCGGCGAGGTGGGCAAGGAGGTGCTCGGCACGCCGAAGAAGATCCCCGGTCAGATCGTCGAGGAGCTGTACGAGGACGCCATCGGGCAGGACAACCCGGATGCCTACGGGCAGACCAGCAGTGGGGACATGGAGTTCCTCGCCCCCGCCGGCGAGGCGGCCGAGCTGCGCCGCCTGAGCCGGGGCGCCCTCGAGCAGCGCTTCGACCTCCCACCCGGCACGCTCGACGGCGCGACGTTCGAGGTCCGCCCCGTCCCCGGCACGAACTTCGTCACCCTCGACATCTCGCGCCCCGACAGCTGACGCCGACCTCGAGCCGACGCCACCGGCATCCGTTCACGGTGGATGACCGCCCTTCCCGTCGGCTCGAGGCGTCGCAGATGGTCGCGGCGGGTGCGGCGGGGCGACCATCTGCGACGTCTCGACGTCTCGACGTCTCGACGTCTCGGCGGCGAGTCAGCCGTGCAGCGCGCCGGGCGCGACGCCGAGCAGCGCGGCGAGCGCGCGGCGGGTGAGGTCGGCGCGCGAGGGATCGTCGCGCCAGCGGACGAGGCCATGGGCTCCGAGGCCGTCGATCATCGCGAGCAGGTGCCAGGCGACGGCATCCGCATCGACCTCCGCGAACTCGCCCCGCCCGGTTCCGCGCACGATCTCGGCGGCGAGCGCCCGCTGCCACGCGTCCATCTCGGCGCGCACGCGTGCAGCGAGCGCCTCGTTGCGCGCGCCGAGCGCCCAGCCCTGGACCCAGACGAGCGTGACGGCGCTCGGCTCGTCGCCGAGGACGGTGTCGAGCAGGATGCCGAGCCGCGCCGTCGCGGCATCCGTCACCCTCATCGCGGCCACGACGGCGCGCAGCTCGTCCGCGACGACGGCGCCGAACGCCTCGGCGACGAGCGCGTCCATGCCGTCGGCGTGGTGCGCGACGAGTCCGGGGGCCACGCCGACGCGCGCGGCGACGGCACGCAGCGTGACGGCGTCGAGACCGTCGGCGAGCGCGATCCCGCGCGCCGCGGCCGCGATCTCGTCGCGGCGTTCGGCGGGGGTCTTACGCCGCCGGCGGACGGTTGACGCCTGCGTCATGGACTCGATACCCTCCCCTTGTTGATCAAACGATCAATAAGCTACCCGACACCCGAGGGAGACGCCATGGCCTGGCGGATGCCGAGCGAGACCGCCCCGCACGAGCGCACGTGGATGGCGTTCCCCCGAGAGGGTCTCACCCTCGGCGACACCGACGCCGAACGCGAAGAGGGGTACGCCACCTGGATCGCCGTCGCGGCCGCCGTCGCGCGGTTCGAGCCGGTCACGATGGTCGTCGATCCGACCGAGACGGCGCGCGCACGCCGCATGCTCCCCGGCGAGGTGACGCTCCTCGAGGCCCCCGTCGACGAGTACTGGATGCGGGACCACGGCCCCACCTTCGTCGTCGACGACGAGCGCCCCGGCGTCCTCGGCGCGGTCGACTGGATCTTCAACGGCTGGGGCGCGCCCGACTGGGCGCAGTGGCAGGATTCCGCGGCGCACGCGCGCCTCATCGCCGCCGAGGTAGGGGCCGAGCTCGTCTCGTCCGTCCTCGTGAACGAGGGCGGCGGCATCCACGTCGACGGCGAAGGAACCGTGCTGCTCACCGAGACCGTGCAGCTCGACCCGCGGCGCAACCCGTTCGCCGACCGCGCCCGCGTCGAGGCCGAGATGGCCCGCACGCTCGGTGCCGCGAAGGCGGTCTGGCTGAGCCGCGGCCTGACCCGCGACTACGACGAGTTCGGCACGAACGGGCACGTCGACATCGTGGCGACGATCCCCTCGCCCGGCCGCATCCTGCTGCACGATCAGCGCGACCCGGCGCACCCCGACCACGCCGTCACCGCGCAGCTGCGCACCGAGCTCGAGGGCCAGACGGATGCCGCCGGTCGCCGCTTCGAGATCGTGTCGCTCCCCGCCCCCGAGACCCTGACCGACGCCCACGGGCCGGTCGACTGGAGCTACGTCAACCATCTCGTCGTCAACGGCGGCGTGATCGCGTGCGGCTTCGGCGAGGAGAAGGCCGACGCGCAGGCCCGCGCGACCCTGGCCGAGGCGTACCCGGGCCGCGAGGTCGTCACGGTCGACGCCCGCGGCCTGTTCGCCCGAGGCGGCGGCATCCACTGCATCACCCAGCAGCAGCCGGCGGTGACGGCATGATCGACGTCGTCGAGGCGCCGATCGCCGACCTGCGCGCCGCCCTCGAGTCCGGAGAAGCCACGGCGGTCGAGCTCGTCGACGCCTACCTCGCGCGCATCGACGCGTACGACGGGCCCGACACCGAGACGGCGCTGAACGCCGTCGTGGTCCGCAATCCCGACGCGCGAGCCGAGGCCGCGGCATCCGATGCGCGTCGCGCCCGCGGTGAGACCCTCGGCCCCCTCGACGGCATCCCCTACACGGCGAAGGACAGCTACCTCGTGCGTGGGCTGACCGCCGCGGCCGGCTCCCCCGCGTTCGCGGAGCTCGTCGCCCAGCGCGACGCGTTCACGATCGAGCGCCTGCGCGCGGGCGGCGCGATCTGCCTCGGTCTCACGAACATGCCGCCGATGGCGAACGGCGGCATGCAGCGCGGCGTGTACGGCCGCGCCGAGAGTCCGTACAACGCCGAGTGGCTGACCGCCCCGTTCGCCTCCGGCTCGTCGAACGGGTCCGGCACGGCGACCGCCGCGAGCTTCGCCGCGTTCGGCCTCGGCGAGGAGACGTGGTCGTCGGGCCGCGGGCCCGCGTCGAACAACGCGCTCTGCGCCTACACGCCCTCGCGCGGTGTCATCTCGGTGCGCGGCAACTGGCCGCTCGTCCCGACGATGGACGTCGTCGTGCCGCACACCCGCACCATGGCCGACCTGCTCGAGGTGCTCGACGTCATCGTCGCCGACGACACCGAGACCCGCGGCGACTTCTGGCGGGTGCAGCCGTGGGTCGAGCTCCCCGCGGCGTCGGAGGTGCGGCCCGCGTCGTACCTGGCACTCGCGGAGGGTGCGTCGCTCGCGGGGGTGCGGTTCGGCATCCCGCGGATGTACATCGGCGAGGACCCGGATGCCGGCACCGGCACCGGCATCGGCGGTCCGACGGGTCAGCGGATCGAGACCCGCCCGTCGATTCTCGCGCTGTGGCGCGCGGCCCGCGCCGACCTCGAGGCCGCGGGCGCGACCGTCGTCGAGGTCGACTTCCCCGTCGTGAGCGAGTACGAGGGCGACCGCGCGGGAGCCTCGACCATCCGCGACCGCGTCCCCGAGGGCTACCTGCAGCGCGAGATCGTCGACCTGTCGGCGTGGGCGTGGGACGACTTCCTCGACGCCAACGGCGACCCCGCGCTCTCGACGCTCGCCGACGTCGACGGCGCCGCGATCTTCCCCCACCCGCCGGGTGCGCTCCCCGACCGCTACACCGGGTTCGACGACGACATCGCCGAGTACCCCGACTGGGTGCGCGCCCACCCGGGCGCGGGCCTCGACGACATGCCCGAACTGGCCGACGGCCTCCGTGCCCTCGAACGCGTCCGCCGCACCGACCTGGAGGAGTGGATGGATGCCGCCGGCCTCGACGCCGTCGTCTTCCCCGCCGTCGCCGACGTGGGTCCCGCCGACATGGACGTGAACCCGGCCTCGGCCGACCTCGGCTGGCGCAACGGCGTCTGGATCGCCAACGGCAACCTCGCCATCCGGCATCTCGGCATCCCGACCGTGACCGTGCCGCTGGGCACGATGAGCGACATCGGGATGCCGGTGGGCCTCACAATCGCGGGCCGCGCCTACGACGACACCGCGCTGCTGCGCCTGGGCGTAGCCTTCGAACGTCTGGGCACCCGCCGGACCCGACCGCCGCGCACACCCGCGCTCCCCCGCACGACCTCGGAGAACCGATGACCCAGCCCGCCCGTATGCACGACGTGACCGACGAGACCCGTCAGATCGTCGACCTCGTCCTCGACTACTCGCGGCAGCGGCTGCTGACGGACGACAACCCGCTCGACAAGCCGTTGCCGCCCGCCGAGCTCGCCCGCCTGGCCGGCGTGACGATCACCGAGCAGGGCATCGGGGCGCGCAAGGCGCTCGGCGTCTTCGAGCACGTGCTCGCTCCCGCGTGCATCACGACCGACGACCCGCGGTACCTGTCGTTCATCCCGAGCGCGCCGTCGAAGGCGGCTGCCGCGTTCGACCTCGTCGTCTCGGCGAGCGCGCTCTACGGCGGCTCCTGGCTCGAGGGCGCGGGCGCCGTCCACGCCGAGAACGAGGTGCTCCGGTGGCTCGCCGGCGAGTTCGGACTGCCCGCGACGGCCGGCGGCGTGTTCGTGCAGGGCGGCACCCTCGGCAACCTGTCGGCGCTCGTGGCCGCACGCGAGACCGCGCGGGACCGCGGCATCCGTCCCGACCGTTGGCGCGTCGTCTGCTCGGCCGAGGCGCACTCGTCGATCGCGTCGGCGGCCCGCGTGATGGACGTCGAGGTCGTGCCCGTGGCTCCGGATGCCGGGGGTGTGCTCCACGGCGACGCGGTGCGAGCCGCCCTCGAGGAGCACGGCGACAGCGTCTTCGCCGTCGCGGCGACCGCGGGCTCGACGAACTTCGGGATCGTCGACGACGTCGCCTCGGTCGCCGAGGTGACCCGCGAGTTCGGGGTGTGGCTGCACGTCGACGGCGCCTACGGCCTCGCGGCTGCACTCTCACCCGAGGCCCGGCACTACTTCGCCGGCATCGAGCACGCCGACTCGCTCATCGTCGACCCGCACAAGTGGCTGTTCGCCCCGTTCGACGCGTGTGCGCTGCTGTACCGCGACCCCGAGCTCGGCCGCCGCGCGCACACGCAGCACGCGGAGTACCTCGACACCCTCACCGAGACGAGCGACTGGAGCCCGTCGGACTTCGCCGCGCACCTCACGCGACGGGCCCGCGGACTGCCGCTGTGGTTCTCGCTCGCCACCTACGGCGCCGAGGTCTACCGCGAGGCGATCACGTGCTCCATCTCGCTCGCCGAGCGCATCGCCGCCGAGATCGAGTCCCGCGAGGAGCTCGAACTCGTGCGCCGTCCGCAGTTGAGCGTCGTCGTCTTCGAGCGCCGCGGCTGGAGCAAGGAAGACTACACGGCCTGGTCGAACCGCCTGCTCGACGACCAGCACGCCTTCGTCACGCCCTCCAGCCACGCCGGCCGCACGAACGCCCGCTTCGCGATCCTCAACCCCCGCACGACGTTCGAGGACCTCGTCGGGATCCTGGACACCATGCGCTGACACGATGCGCTGACACCCGGCATCCGCCCACCACCCACATCGACGCACCGGAGGAACCCATGGCACCATCCGAGACCGACCTGCAGGCGATGGCCCGCGACCATCTGTGGCTGCACTTCGCGCGGCAATCGTCGATGACCGAGGGATCGGGCGTCCCCATCATCGTGAAGGGCGACGGCCACCACATCTGGGATGCGAGCGGCAAGAAGTACATCGACGGGCTCTCGGGGCTGTTCGTCGTCGCCGCCGGCCACGGCCGCACCCGCCTCGCGCAGGCGGCCGCCCGGCAGGCCGAGGAGCTCGCGTTCTTCCCGATCTGGTCGTACGCTCATCCGTCCGCGATCGAGCTCGCGGACCGACTCGCGCACCTCGCTCCCGGCGACCTCAACCGCGTCTTCTTCTCTACCGGCGGCGGCGAAGCGGTCGAGACGGCGTTCAAGCTGGCCAAGCAGTACTGGCGGCTGCAGGGCAAGCCCACGAAGCATAAGGTGATCTCGCGTTTCGTCGCCTACCACGGCACCCCGCAGGGCGCTCTCGCGATCACGGGTCTGCCGGGCATGAAGTCGATGTTCGAGCCGGTGACACCGGGCGGCTTCCGCGTGCCGAACACGAACTGGTACCGCGCGGCTGAGCAGGGCTTCACCGGCACGACCCCCGAGGAGTACGGGACCTGGGCGGCCGACCGCATCGAGGAGGCGATCCTGTTCGAGGGAGCCGACACTGTCGCGGCGGTCTTCCTCGAACCGGTGCAGAACTCGGGTGGATGCTTCCCGCCGCCGCCCGGCTACTTCGCGCGCGTCCGCGAGATCTGCGACCGGCACGATGTGCTGCTCGTCTCGGACGAGGTCATCTGCGCGTTCGGCCGCCTCGGCGAGTGGTTCGGCGCCGACCGCTACGGCTACCAGCCCGACATGATCACCTTCGCGAAGGCGGTCACCAGCGGGTACTCGCCGCTCGGCGGCACGATCATCAGCGACCGGATCCACGAGCCGTTCGCGCACGGGACGACCTCGTTCCCGCACGGCTACACCTTCGGCGGGCACCCGGTGTCGACGGCGGTCGCGCTCGAGAACCTCGACATCTTCGAAGAGGAGGGGCTGCTGCAGAACGTGCGGGAGAACTCCCCCGCGTTCCGCGCGTCGCTCGAGCGCCTGCTCGACCTGCCGATCGTCGGCGACGTCCGCGGCGACGGCTATTTCTTCGGCATCGAGCTCGTGAAGGACAAGGCGACCAAGGAGACCTTCGACGACGCCGAGTCCGAGCGGCTGCTGCGCGGATTCCTCTCGAAGGCCCTCTTCGAGGCGGGGCTCTACTGCCGCGCCGACGACCGCGGAGACCCCGTCATCCAACTCGCCCCGCCGCTCACGATGGGGCCGACGGAGTTCGACGAGATCGAGGGGATCCTTCGCAGCGTGCTGACCGAGGCATCCGCTTGGCTCTGAATCGGCGAGCGGGGCTCACGCGATGACGTTGCGCCGTGTGAGCTCGGGCTCGCGCGGCGGCACGAGCCAGTTGACGAGCGCGATGCCGAGCGGCAGGGCGAGCGCCAGCGCCCCGAGCAGCCACCACGGGATGTCGGCGAGGTTCATCGGCTCGAATCCGGTCTGCGACTGCAGCCAGAACCCGACCGGGGGCAGGATGCCGGCGGTCGCGCCGGCGAAGGTCCCGAACCCGGCGATCACGAGCCCCTGCCACAGCCCGATTCGACGGCGGAGCCCCGGCGTCCCCCCGACCGCGGCGAGCGTCGCATCGTCGGGGCGCCGCTCGAACCGCGCCAGCCCGAGGGCGACCGCGCTCGCACCGAGGACGAGGACGGCCACCGCGGCAAGGAGGGGGACGAGCCAGACCGCGGCGCTGGTCGGGCCGGTCTCCCGCCAGATCCCGACCTGATACTCGTCCGTGTCGAGACTGCCCGACAACGCGTTCAGCCGGTCCTGGGAGTTCATGTCGGATCCCTCGGGAAAGACCGCGAGCACCTGTCGGGGAACCACGGTCATCCCCCATTCCGCAGCCGTCGCGGGTGCGACTGCGGCGACGATGTTCTGGTGGGGTGCAGTCACCTCGATCGCGGGCGCGGTGCGCTCCCACTTCGGGTCGGCGACATCGTCGCCCGACCAGACGTTGCTGGGCATCCTGCCCTCGTAGGCATCGCGGGCACTCCACGCGCCCACCTCGACCTGACCGTCCATGACGTAGCGGTGGTCGACGACGATGACGGCCCCCGCCGCGTACGCGGCGCGCTGGTCCTCGGTGAGCGTGATCCCCGTCGTCACCTCGAGGTCGTCCGCCGCCACGACGGAGAGGTTGTCGGTCGCGCTTCCGCGGTAGGTGAAGCCCTGCGAACCTGCGACATCCGTAGAGACGAGTGACCGGGGTGGTGCGATGAGCATCACGTGCTGCACATCAGTCGGGATGTCGGCCACCGTTTCGGCGAAGTACAGCGGTTGCTCGCCGCCCACGACGCCGATGGCCGTCGCCCCCGAGGATGCGAAGAGGCGATCGGTCGCCTCCACCGCTTCCTGCACCTGCTCACCGGTCAAGAAGGGATCACTCATCGTCGAGATGTCGGCGACGACGGTCCCCACCGGCGCGCTGTAGCCGTAGTTGCGGGCGGACTGCTCGGCCGTCATCATCCCCATCCCGACAGCGAAGACACCGACGAACACGGTCGCGCCGATGGCCGCGAACGCGGGGACGGTACGTGCACCGTTGGCGACGGCATCCCGCGACGCGAGCCGCGCGGCGAGGCTGATGCGGGAGAGCAGACGCGACGCGAGCCAGAGCAGCCACCGTCCCGACACGAGGATGCCGACTTGAGCCAGGATCGGGCCGCCGACGATCCCCGCGGTGGGGAGCCACCGCAGTGGCGAGTCCCACGGATTCGTGTCGCTGATGGCGACCGCGCCCGCGGCGATCCCGGAGAGGATCGTCACCGCCACTCCGATGATGATGAGGAGGGACCCCCACAGCGGCCTTGCGGCGGTGACCGTCATCGGTCGCCGCGCCCCGCGCAGCGCGGAGATGGTGTCGGACTTGCCGACGGCCCGAGCCGGCAGCCACGCCGAGGCCGAACCGACGAGGACGGCGAAGGCCAGCACACCGAGGAGCAGCAGCCAGGGCACGTGGAATCCCCAGAACGACGTCGCGGATCCGTTGTCGAGGAGGCGCATGAGGATCGCGGCCCCACCGACACCGACAGCGAGGCCCAGGACGCCGGCAACGAGGCCCAGCACGGCTCCCTGGAAGAGGACGATGCGACGCAGATCGCGAGGCTCGGCGCCCACGCTCGCGGCGATCGCAAGAGCGCGCTGCTGGCGGCGGGCGCTGACCGCGAAGGCCGCACCGGCGAGCATGACGACCATGTAGCCCGCCGCCAGACCACCGCCGCCGATCCCCGCCGCGAGGGCGAGCTCGCGCTGCAGATCCCGCTCCGCGGAGGTAGGGATGGAGAAGTCGTCGAACGGCCGATCGAAGGGGGGCGGATCGAGCACCAGCTCTCGCGCATACACCCCGAACCCCGCCGCGTTGAGCGCGCTGAGCCGATCCGCATCGATGGCGGCATCCGGCAGGAAGGAGCGGATCGGGCTGTACCTGTCTGCGTCGAAAAAGGCGACGACGAGGTCGGCGTCCGCGGCGGTGGCATCGTCGAAGGTCCCCGTGACGGTGAATGCCTCGCCGTCGACGAGGGACAGTGTGCCGCCGATCGTCAGCCCCGCCCGTTCGAGCACGGCAGGCGTCACCAGGACCTCGCCGCCGTTCGACGGCGCGCGCCCCGCGACGAGCGCGTACGCCCCCGCGAACCGTTCGTCTGACACGTTCCCCGCCACGGCGCGCGCGCGGGCGTTGCCAGCGACCGTCTCGATGCGTTCCTCTCCGAACGAGAGCGGCACGATCTCGGTCCCGGGTGCGAGCGCAGACGTCGGATCCGAGGGAAGGTCCGCCGTACTCGACCCGTCGGAACCACCCCACTGCGAGGCGTTCCCGTACTCGTACGGGTCGTCCGGCGTCTGCCAGAAGCCGGACTCCGCCGGCCACAGCGGCTCGACCCACGCCGACATCTTCCCGAGCTCCACGGCGACCCGCTCGGCGGGTGTGGCGAACGTGCTCGAGACCATCACCGCGACCCCCGCCATCCCGGCGATCGGCAGGGCGATGAGCGACAAGATCAACAGCGACGACACCCACGTGCGGCGCACCTGACGACGTGCGATGCGCGCCGAGACGCGCAGGCGGGCTGTGCGCGAGGGCTTCGGGCGCTCGACGCGACGGCGGGTACCGGCATCCGCTCGGGGCCGGTCCTGCACGGCGGTCATCGCGCGTCCGACAGGAGCGCGTCGGCGCCGCGACGCTGCGACTCGTCGACGATGCGGCCGTCGCGCAGGAACACGATGCGGTCCGCCCACGCCGCATGGCGCGGCTCGTGGGTGACGAGGATGCCGGCGGCCCCCTGGTCGACGCGGTGGCGGATCATCTTCATGACCGCCTCGCCCGTGACCGAGTCGAGCGCGCCGGTCGGCTCGTCGGCGAGGATCAGCCGGCGGCCGCCGACCACCGCGCGGGCGATCGCGACGCGCTGCTGCTGACCACCCGACAGGTCGTCGGGGTAGGCGTCCACCTTGTCCTCGAGACCGACCGAGGCGAGCGCATCCCGACCCGCACGGCGCGCCACCCGGGCTCGGAAGCCGTCGAGCTCGAGCGGCAGCGTCACGTTCTCGACGGCCGTGAGGGTCGGGATGAGATTGAAGTCCTGGAACACGAATCCCAGCGAGCGCCGCCGCAGCTGCGCCAGATCGCGACGCGTCGCCGTCGAGAGGTAGGTCCCCTCGACGACGACCTCGCCGCTGGTGGGCTTCTGCAGCCCGCCCGCGATCGACAGGAGCGTGGATTTGCCCGAACCGGACGCTCCCATGATCGCGACGAGCTCGCCCTTGTCGACCGTCAGGTCGACGCCCGACAGTGCCGAGACGCTCGTCTCGCCCTCGCCGTACTGCTGTGTGACCCCCACCAGCTGCAGGACGGCGGCGCTCACCGCACGACCGCCTCGGCGTTGCCCGCCTCGGATCTGGCAGGCCTCCCCCGCTTGGGTGTCTCGGTGGACAGCTCCAAACCCATCGTGTGATGAGGATGCCGCGCGAGCCGCTGCTCGGTGTGGTCGAGCCATCGCACCTCGGCCTCGGCGGAGAAGATCATCGAATCGACCACGAGCGACCACGCGAGTTCCTCGGGGCCGTCGGGGTTCGCGCCCGCATACTTGGCGCGGTTCAGTTCCTGCAGCTGCCGCAGCGACGCGGAGCGCTGCCGCTGGATCACGGCGGCCAGGTCGACCCCCGGCAGGGTGGCGGCGACGGCGAGCTTGATCGCCAGCTCGTCGCGGGTGCCCTGCGAGCGCTCCACGGGAGCGTCGAGCCACGCGCGGACCTCGGCGGATCCGGCGTCCGTGATCTGCCAGTAGACGTGACCCTGCTCGTCGACGTCACCCTTCTCGACCAGGCCGTCGCGCTCGAGGCGGTCGAGGGTGTTGTAGATCTGGCCCACGTTGAGGGGCCAGGTCGATCCGGTGCGGCGGTCGAACTCCGCCCGCAGCTGGTAGCCGTAGCAGGGACCCTGATCCAGGATCGCCAACAGGCTCGAACGTACCGACATCGGGACTCCTCACTGCATACCGGGTATGTGTTTTCTGAGTATATGCATACTCGGCAACGCCGCCGCAAGAACGCCGCGCCGTACGCTGGAGGAATGGCCGAGGACCGCGGCGCGGACGATGACCCCCGAGTGAGGGCCGCGCGATACCGCGTGGAGCAGGCCGCGCGAGAGCACGGCGACGAGCGGCCCACCGAACCCGAGCGCCACGCGGGCACACCGACCGGCACCGAACGCGCGATGTACGTCGAGACCGCCATCCAGCAGGCGATACGCCGCGGCGACTTCGACGACCTGCCCGGCGCGGGCAAGCCCCTCGACGGGCTCGGCGGGTCGCACGACCCGGACTGGTGGATCAAGCGCAAGATCCAGACGGAGCAGCTGTCCGGGCTCGGACCGCCCGCCCTGCGGCTGCGCATCGAGCACGCCGAGTTCGAGCAGCGCGTCGACGCCTTCCACCGCGAGGAGGACGTCCGTGAGTACACCGCGGACTTCTCCCGCCGCGTGGTCGAGGCGCGCCGTCAACTGCTCGGCGGACCGCCCGTCGTCACCCCGACTCGGGACCCCGACGCGGAGGTCGCCGCGTGGCGCGCCCGGCGCGCGGCGCGGGCCGCGGCATCCGCTCCCCCGGCCGAGCCCGAGAAACCGCACCGTCGCCGGTGGTGGCGGACCCGCTGACGCTCAGGCGATGCCGCCGCGCCACTCTGCGAGCAGCCGCGCGATCGTGCGGGTCTCGGCCCACGGGATCTCGGGCGCCTCGGTCCGCCCCTCGCGGAGGGCGCGGATCGTGGCGTCCGCCTCCGCTGCCATCGGCTGCACGGTCGGCACCTCGATCTCCTCACGGGTGCCGTCCGTGCGGATCAGCGTCGCCGCCGCGGTGCTGTCGGTCCGGCTGCCCCACACGTTCGGGATCTCCAGGCTCGCCTCGCGCCCGACGATGCGGGTGAGGCGCGGCAGGTCGTGGACGATCGCGGTGCGGATGTTCGCCGACGCACCACCGAGATCGACGGATGCCGCTGCGCTCTCGTCGACGCCGGTCGCCCCGATCGTGCCGGCCACCGCCTGCACCTCGAGTCCGTCGAGGTCGTGCCCCGCCCACGCCGCAACGCCGACGACGAGCGACAACGGGTAGCACCCGACGTCGAGGATCGCGCCACCCGCCGTCGCCGGGTCGAACAGGCGTCCGGTGCGGCTGCCCGCGGCGAAGCCGAGCGAGGACTCGATCTCGACCAGGTCGCCCAGGGCTCCCCCGCCCACCAGCTCGCGGAGGCGGTCGGCGAACGGCCCGAAGCGGTACTTGAAGGCCTCGACGAGGGGCAGTCCGGCAGCGCGAGCGGCCGCGATCGCGGCATCCGTCTCGGCAGGATCGACGCCGAGCGGCTTCTCGCACAGCACGGCCTTGCCCGCGGCCAGCGCCTGCTGCACGAGGTCCGTGTGCGTCGTGTGCACCGTGCCGACGTAGACGGCGTCGATGTCGTCGCGGTCGAGGATCTCGTCGTACGTCCCCACCACGGGGGCGCCGTGCGCGGCGGCGAACTCCTCCGCCCGCGAGACGTCCCGCGCGCCGACCGCGTACAGCCGGCCGAGGTCGGAGTCGGGCAGCGCGTGCGCGAAGTCGCCGCTGATCGCGCCGGCACCGAGGATGGCCCATCGTGCGTGTGTCATCCGGCCACGCTATCGCCCGCAGGCGGACCGGATGCAGGTTCAGCGAGGCGAAGGTTGCCCCCTAGAGGCCCGATCGCATCGTTCTTCCTGCACCGGGCACGCGCCCGCGCCCCGTCGGCGTCAGGCCTGCAGCGCCTGCTCGATGTCGGCGAGCAGGTCGGCGGCGTCCTCGATGCCGACCGACAGGCGCACGACCTCGACGGGGACGGCCGCCTCGGTGCCGCGGACCGAGGCGTGGGTCATCGCGTCGGGGTAGTTGACGAGCGACTCGACGCCGCCGAGCGACTCGGCGAGCGTGAACAGCCGCAGCGACTCGGCGAACCGGCGCGCCGCCTCGCCCGATTCGAGCGCCAGCGAGACGATGCCGCCGAAGCCCGCCATCTGCCGCGACGCGAGCTCGTGACCGGGGTGCGACGCGAGGCCCGGGTAGTAGACCCGCGCGACCCGGTCGTGTCCGTCGAGGAAGGATGCCACGGCGAGGCCGTTCTCGCTGTGCTGACGCATCCGCACGGCGAGCGTCTTGATGCCGCGCGTCGTCAGCCACGCGTCGAGGGGTCCCGACACGGCGCCGACGGCGAACTGCAGGAAGCCGATCTTCTCGGCGAGCTCGTCGTCGTTCAGCACGAGCGCACCGCCCACGACGTCCGAGTGACCGCCGAGGTACTTGGTCGTCGAGTGCACCACGACGTCGGCGCCGAACGACAGCGGGCGCTGCAGCGCGGGGGTCGCGAAGGTGTTGTCGACGACGACGAGCGCGCCGACGCCGTGGCCGATCTCGGCGAGGCCGGCGATGTCGGTGATGCGCAGCAGCGGGTTCGAGGGCGTCTCGACCCAGAGGATGCGGGGCGCGCGCTCGGTGACGGCGGCCCGAACCTTCTCGGGGTCGCTCATGTCGACGACGCGCAGCTTCACGCCCCAGTCGCCGAGGACGCGGGAGATGAGCCGGAACGTGCCGCCGTAGACGTCGTTGCCGAGCAGCACCTCGTCGCCGGGGCGCAGCACGGCGCGCAGCAGCGCGTCCTCGGCGGCGAGCCCCGAGGCGAACGAGAGCGCGTGCGCGCCGCCCTCGATCGCGGCGAGCTGGGTCTGCAGGGCGGTGCGGGTCGGGTTGCCGCTGCGGCCGTACTCGTAGCCGCCGCGGAGGCCGCCGATGCCGTCCTGCGCGTACGTCGTCGAGAAGTGGACGGGCGGGATGACGGCACCCGTCGCCTCGTCGGGCTCCTGACCTGCGTGGACGGCGAGGCTCGCGAAGCCGCGAGCGGAGGACTGTGCACTCATGCGAGGCTCCCGGTGGTGGTCTCGGTTTCGGTGTCGACGGTGAAGCCGTGGTCGGTCATCCAGCCGTCGTCGTAGATCTTGCTGAGGTAGCCGCGCCCGTGGTCGGGTAGCAGCACGACGAGCACGGCGTCGGCCGGGAGGTCCCGTGCGACGCGGAGCGCCGCGACGACCGCCATCCCCGACGAGCCGCCGACAAGCAGACCCTCCTCGCGCGCGAGGCGACGGGTCATCGCGAACGACTCGGCGTCGCCCACCCTCTCGTAACGGTCGACGACGGTCGGGTCGAAGGTCGCGGGCATGAAGTCCTCGCCGACCCCTTCGACGAGGTAGCCGTGGATGTCGCCGCCGGAGTAGATCGAGCCCTCCGGGTCGGCGCCGACAACGGTGACCGCTCCCGAGCTCGCCTCCTTGAGGAACCGCCCCGCCCCGCTGATGGTGCCGCCGGTGCCCACGCCCGCCACGAAGTGCGTGACCCGACCGTCGGTGTCGCGCCAGATCTCGGGGCCGGTGGTCTCGTAGTGGCCGCGAGGACCGTGGAGGTTCGCGAACTGGTTGG
Source organism: Microbacterium sp. NPDC079356 (assembly GCF_049545465.1). Classification (NCBI taxonomy): domain Bacteria; kingdom Bacillati; phylum Actinomycetota; class Actinomycetes; order Micrococcales; family Microbacteriaceae; genus Microbacterium; species Microbacterium sp. NPDC079356. The sequence continues at coordinate 339,987 of NZ_JBMWDN010000002.1, forward strand.
GCTTGAAGGCGCCGGGGATCTCGGCGGCGAGCCGGTCCGACACGCTGTAGTAGGAATCCGGATGCTCGGGCGGGACGCTCGTGGGCGTCATGACGATCTCGGCCCCGTACGCCTTCAGCACCGCGACCTTCTCGCCGGCGAACTTGTCGGGCACGACGAAGACCATGCGGTACCCGCGCTGCAGCGCGACGAGTGCGAGCCCCACACCGGTGTTGCCGCTCGTGGGCTCGACGATCGTGCCCCCGGGCTTCAGGTGCCCGTCGCGCTCCGCGGCGTCGATGATGTTCCGCGCGATGCGGTCCTTTGCCGAGCTGCCCGGGTTGAAGTACTCCACCTTGGCGAGGACCGTGGCGGCGAGGCCCTCGGTGACGGAGTTCAGACGGACGAGAGGGGTGTTGCCGACGAGGTCGGCGATGGAGCTGGCGTAACGCACGGGTTCTTCCTGACGGGATGCCGCGCTCACAGAGGCGCGGAAGCTGATGGGGTCGCGGGAGTCGCCGGGTAACCGGCGGTCAGCGACGACAACAGCGAAGGGTCAGCACCCGGCCATGATACCGGACACCCGGCATCCGTGTCCGTCCGCGCTCGTCGTCATCCGGCGCAACAGGACGAAAGGTTCGGACACATGACCCTCCCCCCGTCCGCGTGATCGTAGGTTCGAGGTATGACTTCTCCCGCACACGCCACTTCGAACGATCACGGACTCGCCGCGTCCGGGCTCGGCGAGTCGCTCTCGCCCGAGGAGTTCAAGGCCGTCTTCCGGGGGCACCCGGGCGGTGTCGCCGTGATCACCGCGGATGCCGGGAACGGCCCGGTCGCGCTCACGGCGACGTCCGTGTCGTCGGTGAGCGCCGATCCCCCGCTCCTGATCTTCTCGGTGTCGTCGCAGTCGTCGGCGGCGCCCGTGCTCGCCGCGGCCGAGACGCTCGTCGTCCACCTGCTGGACGCCGACGACCTGCGCCTCGCCGAGATCGGCGCGACGAGCGGAATCGACCGCTTCGCGGAGCTGCCGTGGTTGCGCCTGGTCACCGGTGAAGCGGTCTATCACGGGGTGCGGGCCTGGGTGCGGTGCGCCGTGATCGACCGGATGGATGCCGGCGGTTCGACGGTCATCGCCGCGCACGCCCTGCAGGCGAACATCGCGCGCGACTCGACGTCGCCGCTCGTCTACCACAACCGCACGTGGCACCGGCTGGGGCCGGACACCGTCATCTGAGAAGAGCCGCGACCCCCTCGAGGGTCGCGGTCAGCCGCGACGGGCGAGATCGTCGAGCGCTGCGGCGATGCGGCGGATGGTGTCGGCCGTCACGGTCGCGGCCTGCTCGTCGAGACTGTCGATGACCGAGACGACGGCGCCGTGGTGGGCGCCGTAGACCTCGTCGACGAGATCGGCTGCGGTCTCCGTCGGCACGAGATAGTGGGCACGCCGGTCCGAAGGGTGCTGCTCCCGGATGACGTAGCCCTTGCTCACGAGTCGCTCGATCACGTTGGTGACGGTGGCACTGGAGGTCCCGAGCATCACGATGAGGTCCTTCGGGCTGACCTCCCGCTCCTCACGCCGCGCCTGCACGAGATAGCGGAGGGCGGCGAGGTCGATGCCGCCGAGGCCGGAGATGCGCTGGGAACGGTCCGCCTGGACCTGCTCGGCATGACGGAGCTCGAGGATGGCGCTGATCAGCTCGCGCCCCGCGTCGGTCTTGGGCTGCGCGGCGTAGAGGTGCGTGTGCTCGTGTCGCACGATGGACTGAGGCATGTCAACTCCTCGGCTCGTGACGGGTGTCCAACATCATCCGATCGCCGCCCGAGCCTCAGCCGCGTCCGGATACTTCCCCACGAACCCGCCGGTGTGATCTCGGGCGATCCATCCCGCGGAGTTCTGTTCGACGGTTCCGAGGAACGCGCCGTGGGTGTTGCCGACCCAGAAGCCCGCCTCGACCTCGTGCCACGTCGCGACGCTGTCGCTGACGTCCACGGAGCCGTACGAGTCGAGCACCTCCATCGACTTCACCACCTTACATGTCCGAATCTGTGACAGTTCTTGTCCTTCTCGGAATCAATGATAGACAAGAGATGTGAAATCTACTAGATGTATTGTTTAGCTAGTAATTCAGGAACGGAACGATGACACCCACACCCTCACACCCCATCCCGGCGCCCTTCACGGCACTCGGGGTCGCTCTCATCCCCGAGCAGCGGACGGGCTGGAGGGCGCTCATCCTCGATTCGCTCTCACGACAGCGGCCCCACCGGTCTACGGCCCGGCCGGCCCACCACTGACCCCCTCACCACGACCCACACCAGGAGAACGTCATGGGAAGCCTCTACTACGGGAACGTCGATTCCCCCATCGTCATGCCGGACCGCATCCTCGCTCACCTCGCCGCCGTGGCGACGACCAAGCTGCGGCGCAGCGAGAGCTTCGTCGTCTCGTGGAAGGGCACCGGAGAGGAGGGCGAGGGCCGCACGACCCTCTGGTTCCAGCCCGCGATCCCGCTGCGCTTCGTCTACGACCAGGCCGCGGCGATCCCCCTGAACCCCGCGACGCTGCGTGAAATGGCCGACCAGTCCACCTCCAACGGAGGACTCGTCCTCGATGCCGATCTCGACATCCCCGAGATCACCGCCGCCCGTCCTGAGACTCGTCGCCCGGTGGCCGCCGCATGAGTCACCCCGACTTGATCGACGAGGCGGACGCCTACGAGGACGCCCTCGCTGCCGACTTCACCGAACGCTTCGGGAGTCCGCCCCTGCTGGTGTGACCCCACAGGCTCCCCCCTGCCGCCCCGCTCGCCGACCCCCCACGGCGCGGGGCGGCTTCTTGTGCGGACGCCACGGATGGCCCCGCCCGTCACCCGCCCGCGCGCGTCGCCTCCACGGTCTGCAGCAGCAGGGCCAGCGCAGCCCCGACCGCCTGGTCGATCACCTCGACGGGATCCCCGTCGAACCGCACGAGCTCGTGGCCGGCGGCATCCGCCGTCGCCCAGCCGAGGTAGACGGTGCCCGGAGCGTGCCCGTCCTGGGCGTCCGGTCCGCCGACGCCCGTCGTCGACACGGCGACGTCCGCGCCCAGCAGGGCCCGGACCCCGCGTGCGAGCTGCTCTGCGCACTCGGGCGAGCAGGGATCGGTTCCGGGTCCGAGGCCCAGGACCTCCTCCTTGACGCGCACCTGATACGCGACGACCCCGCCCGCGAACCAGTCCTGGGCGGACGAGCCGCGCCCGACCTCGGCCGCCAGACGCCCGCTCGTGAGGGATTCGGCGACCGCGCAGACCACCCCGACGCGGCCTGCCGCGTCGGCGATGCGTTCGACGAGATCAGGCAGAGCTCTCCGCCTCACCGGGATCGGCGGGCTCGGGGACCAGGTGCAGACCGGCCGGCGAGTTGGCGGCGTACATCAGGGCCTCGGACCACGCGCGATTGATGCGCGACTGACGGCTGCCGTAGTACTTGAAGACGAGCGACGCGTGGGGGTGGAGCCAGACGGACGTGCGGCCCTCGCCGATGCTCCTGTCGTCGCGCCACGTGAAGTGGAAGGACTCGCCGCGCCGCAGCTTGTTGCCGATGACCTGCTGCAGGTGAGCCAGGGTGCGGTCTTCGAAGTCCACCTTGATGGAATCCTCATAGATGAACTTGCCCACTGCGGCCCCCTCGTCGTGTCATCGCGGAGTCGCGACGGACATCTCCCATTATGGTGGCCCCATGGGTGTGATCTACTACGGCAGCTCGGCGATGCCCATCCGGATCGCGGATCGCGCACTCGCTCACCTGAAGATCGTGATCGCGACCAAGCTCCGGCGTTCCGAGAGCTTCACCGTCTCGTGGCAGCACCCCGAGGACTCGCCGCAGGGACGCACCACCATCTGGCTGCACCCCGCCATCCCCCTGCGTTTCGTGTTCGACGAGCCCGAGCCGCCCGCGCTCAGCCGCGAGTGGATCGAGGAACTGGCGGCATCCGCCAACTCCTCCGGCGGCATCCAACTCATGCCGGAGATGTTCCACGACGACCGCGACGGCCACGTCACGGAGTGACGCGGCCGTCGGCGGAAGCTTTCGTCGAAGGGTCACCGAGGAGTGCGGTTCTCCGCACTGATCATCCAGGCGAACTGCTCGAGGCTCTCGAGGATGCCGTGCAGGATGTCGGCGCTCGTCGGGTCCTCCTCGTCGACCTCGTCGTGCACGTCGCGGCACGTCGAGATGGTCGCCTCGAGACGCTCGGTGACGAGGTCGATGACGTCCGAGGTCAACACCTCGCCGTGGGGGAACTCGGGCAGCGTCGTGGTCTCGGCGACGGTGTCGCTGCGGCCGTCGGGGACGGCGTGCAGGGCGCGCATGCGCTCGGCCACGGTGTCGCTGAACTCCCGGGCGGCGTCGATGATCTCGTCGAGCTGCAGGTGCGTGTCGCGGAAGTTCTTGCCGACCACGTTCCAGTGCGCCTGCTTGCCCTGGATCGACAGCTCCAGGAGGTCGACGAGGACCGCCTGCAGGTTGTCACTGAGCTTCTGCGACGCGGTGAAGCCGCGCTCCGCGTTCTGCTCCTCCGTCAGCTGCGCACCCGACTTGGCGGGGCGACGCTTGTTGCGGGTCGCCGAGGTCGCGGACTTCGTCTGGGTTGTCGTCATGACACATCCTTCTTTCTCGGAACAGGGTCGTGTGTGACGCTACGTCGGCGTCGTCGCAGACGACATCGGGTTGCGCCGCCGGCGGCCCCGGTGATAGCCGGGCGGCCGGGCTCACGCGCCCAGGCGCGCCACGGCGGCGGTCATCTCCTCGTCGGAGAGCGTCAAACCCGCATCCTGCAGTCGGCGCTCCAGCAGCAGGCGCACGTCCGCGCCCTCCTTGCCGGCGAGGTCGGCCTGGCACTGGACGATGATGCCGTCGATCTTCTGCGCGGCATCCGCGGGGTTCTGTGACATCGAGGGGCCGGACTGGACCCCTTCACGGGGGTCAATGGCGTCGCTCATGCAGGACAGTCTGCGCGCCGGGTGGCGCAGGTGTCATCCCCTTGACCGCCACGGGCACCGGGGATAGACCTCAGACGGACCGCTGCCGGTCCGGGTGGATGCGGGGGCCGCGCCAGAACGGCGGCAAGCCGTCGGGGTCGGGGTCGTCGAACGCCGGCGCCTGGCGGTCGGTGGGCGGATCCTGCGGCTCCGGTACGGGAATGACGGCGATCGGGACACCCGGGGTGATGAAGAGGTAGGCGGGCCGGGGGCTGCCCTCCCCGTCGTTGACGGCGAGCCAATGCTGCCCTGCGGCCACCCCCTCCTGGATCTCCTGATGGACCTCGTCGAGGGTGCGGTTGCCGATGCTGTACCACTGGCCGCCGTACGAGATGTCGATGCGGTTCATCGGTTCTCCTCGGCCTCGGACGGACATCGGAGACCCAGCATGCGCCGGATCGCCCACGGAGTCACGATCTTGACAGTCGGCGATGAGACGATTAGCCCCTACAGGGCCGCCAGCGGCGGACGGTGCGCGATCGGCTTCGGCTTGGCGCGGCGGGGCGCGGCTGCCGCGAGGTGATGGATCGCCCCGCGCAGCAGTTCGTCCACGGTGGGGTACCACCCCGTCCCACGACCGCAGAAGACCCAGGTGACGTCGTACCCGCCGTCGTCGGCGGCCTCGACGTACGCGATCAGATGGGCGGCGTCGGACGCCGCCGCCGTCGCGTCGCAGAGCCGCCATGCCGACGCGGACAGCGGCTCGAGGATCAATCGCCCGCGGGGATCCTCACTCACGGTCGCACCTCCGGATGTAGCGTGTTCGCAGGTCTTCGTCGATCTGCCGCGAGCTGACCGCCTCGCGGGTTTCACCATCGCTCCGAGCAGGGCGCGCACCGAGGGGCTTGACACCGCCGGGACCGAGGGTTAGCCGGGGTGGGTAGCAGACGCCGGGATGCGGCGTCAATGCCCCCGGTACGTCACGTGCGCTCGCCTAGCGTTGACGGTGCAAGGTACGTAGGCGGACGGTCGAGACGAGAGGTGTTCGGGTCACCGATTTTTCTCCCGCGCTTACACCGGGCCCCGGCGATCGGGCTTATCGCCGGGGCCTCACCTGTGCAAGCCCCTGCCCTGCGGCCCGGCGTCTCCGTAACGTCGGGACCTCGACGAGAGGAGCAGTCATGGACCACGACGCGCAGCACACCGAGTCGGACAAGTCGATTCCCGGAGGTGCACTCCCGGACGAGGACCCGATGGATGCGGTCAAGAAGGCGGTCGAGGACGATGCGGCGGTGCCCATCGAGAAGGTCGAGCCGGGCGTCGATCCGGACTCGGCGGATTCCAGCAGGTCGCTGAAGCGCACCGACCATTGATCGCGAAGGCCGCACCCGGTGTGCGGCCTTCGTCGTGTCAGCCCGCCGGCGCCATCTGCGCGTACTCGTTCGCGCGGGTCGCGACGTCGTCGATGTACCGGGTGAGCGGGTTGTAGGTGAACACGGCGTCGCGCCAGGCGGTCTCGGTCACCATCGGGCCGGACCGGCAGAGGTAACGCCCAGCCGCGAGGGCGGCGTCGTCGATGTGGTTCGGGTCGCGGGTGCCGTCGGCGTCTCCGTCCGCGCCCCATCGCCGCCAGGTCTCGGGGATGAACTGCAGCGGCCCGACCGCGCGGTCCCACCGGTCGTCACCGTCGAGGTCCCCGCCGTCCGTGTCGGCGATGGCCGCCACACCGTCCCCGTCCAGCCGCGGCCCCAGGATGCGGGGTGTCACCAGGCCGCTCTCGTCGAGGTGCGACCCGCCGTACGACCCGTGCCGGGACTCCACCCACCCGATCCCGGCGAGGGTGTTCCAGCCGATCGCGCAGGACGGCTGCTCGTGCGCGACCGTGAGGTCCGCCGCCGCGTAGGCGATGACGGCGCGACGGGGGATGCCGGTGGCCGCCGCCACCCGCGACGCCCACTCGGCGTCGACGAGATCGACCGCCGCCGCGCGGGCGGGGTCGGCTCCCGCGACGGCGAGGGCGGGTGGCGGGGTGTCGGCCCAGCGCGACGAAACCGGCGGCAGGGGCGCGCCCTCGGGCTCGGCGGGATGCAGCGCCGCCGGCAGGCACGCGGCGAGGAGGATCACGACGGCGGCGGGGGCGACACCGATCCCGACGGCGAGCGCCGCGAGCCGGCCGCGCCGCGCGCGCGCCGGGGATCGCCTGCGGCGTGCCGCCATCTGCGCCTCCCCGGTCCGACTGCCCGCACCACGCTAACCCGTCGGCGTGAGGGCCCGCTGCGGGCTGCCCGTGTCGCACGTCGCGGTCAGCTCGTCAAGGCCCCTCACCGACCGGAAGAGCACTGCCTACGGTCCCCGGACACGGCTCGGATGCATCCGGGAGTTCGGTCACGTCGAGATGCTCGCGATCATGATCGCCCAGCTGCTCGAGAAGGCTCCCGTCGAGCAGAGCGAGGCGGCGGCGGCATCCGACCCCGTCCTCGGTGCGGTGATGGGCGGCATGGACGTGCAGGCGGCGATCGTCGCGGGCGCGGGCGTGCGCCCGGTCGACAGCAACGGCAACCCGTGGCAGGGGTCGTACATCACCGCGAGCGGCAACATGCTCGCCGACTTCACGGCGAACGCGAACGCCGAGATGCAGGGGCGCGTGCAGGTGGCCCGCATCTACAACATGACCGACGACCACGGCGTCCGCGAGATGCTGTCGTTCCTGCTGGCCCGCGACACGATGCACCAGAACCAGTGGATCCGCGCCGCCCAGGAGTTGCGCGAGGAGGGCGTCGAGGACATCCCCGTGCCCCTCAACTTCCCGCTGTCGAACGAGGCGCGGGATCACTCTTACAAGTACATCAACTTCTCCGACGGTCAGGCCGCGGCGGAAGGCTCGTGGGCGAGCGGCCCGACCCCCGACGGCAAGGGCGAGTTCACCTCCCTCGACGGGCCCGACACCTCGGCGCCGATGCCCCCGCCGACGCAGCCGGATCCGCGCTTCTACGGCACCGACGCCAAGCGAAATCTGATCGACAAGGCCGAGGGCGTCATCAAGGACAAGCTGTCCTGAGACGAGTCGGATGCCGGGCGGCGACGCCCGGCATCCGCTCAGATCGACTCGATGGTCCCCGTCTGAGGCTCATCGGGCGGCTCGGACATGACGAACAGTCCGCCCGATGAGTTCGCGGCGTACGCGAGCTTCTCGAGCCACGTCCGGTTCATCGCCGGCGCGCGGGACCCGTAGTACTTGAAGTCGAGGTCCGCGGACGGGTGGATCCAGACCGATCGTCGACCGTCGCCGACGGTCGCGTTGTCGCGCCACGTGAAGAAGAAGGACTCTCCGCGGCGCAGCTTGTTGCCGATGACGACCTGCAGATGCGCGAGCGCTCGGTCCTCGACCTCGGTCTTGACCTGACTGCTGTAGTTGAATCGACCCATGGGGCGGCCCTCCGGCCGAGACCGCACCGTCACCCGCGGACACGCCGTGCGTGACGGCGCTGCGGATCCGCAGGGCGGTGCATCTCCGTAGCCGTGCCACGATCCTCTCCCCGCCCGCGCCGCGCAACCCCCGGCGCGCGGTGCGCCGGGGGTCGATGTCGTCCCGGGCGTGTCGGAAGACCGCGTCAGCGGCGGGATGCCGGGGCCACCGCCGCGCGGACGATCCGGAAGACGACCACCGCGGCCACCACCCACGGCCCCAGGACGAGGACGGGGTCCATCCAGGTGTGGCGCACGTCCACGCGGCCCCGCCCGACACGCGAGGAGATCGGGCCGCGTCCGCGTTCGCCGAGGATGCCCGACTGCGTCACCGGGTCGTCGGGGCGGCGGGAGAACAGGGACCTCGCGTGAGCGCCCGCCGACTCGACCCGGTCGCCCAGGATCAGCAGCATCCAGTGCGGTGTCTGCCCCTCGCTGAACCTCGCGTAGGCCAGTCGCCGGATCGCCCCCGAGACGCCGTGGAGCGGCTGCGCGGTCCCGAACACCGGGGTGAGGCGCTCGTGCTCGATCGAGCGCTCGCGACCGGACCCGTGCGGCTGCTGCTCGGGCAGGTCCCAGTGGGCGCCGGTCTCGATCCCGGGCTGTTCGCGCGGGAAGGCGGGGCGGTCGGCGGGGTCGAGGTCGGCGCCCCAGCCGGGGATGCGGCGGCGGAGGTCTTCGGGGTCGGGGGTCTGGCCGGGCTTGTCTGCGCGGTACGGCATGGTTCCTCCTCGCTCAGGCGCCGAACGTCACGACGGGCTTGATGATGCCGTCGAGCTTCGACGAGAAGACGTGGTAACCCTCGGCGATGTCGTCGAGGTCGAAGCGGTGGGTGATGAGCTCCCGCGGGGCGATGTGTCCGGCGCGGATGTGCTCGAGCAGGCGCGGCCACTGCCGCTTGACCGGCGCTTGGTTGGCGCGGATCGTCAGTCCCTTGTTCATGGCGTCGCCGAACTTGATCGCGCTGAACAGCGGCCCGTAGGCGCCCATGACTGAGACAGTCCCGCCCTTGCGGACCGCGTCGATCGCCCAGTTGAGAGCGATGGGCGAGCCGCCCTGGAGCTTGAGCTTCGCGGCCGTGACGTGCTGTAGGACGTGGCCGTCCGCCTCGGCCCCGACGGCGTCGATCACGGCATCCGCGCCGAGACCGTCGGTCATCTTCTTGAGCGTCAGCACGATGTCGTCGACCTGACCGAAGTGCACGGTCTCGGCGAAGGCGAACTCGCGCGCCTTCTGCAGCCGGTAGTCGAGGTGGTCGACGACGATCACGCGGCCGGCCCCCATGAGCCAGCACGAGCGCGCCGCGGCCAGCCCGACGGGACCGGCTCCCAGCACGACCACAGTGTCGCCCTCGACGATGTCGGCGAGCTGCGAGCCGAAGTACCCGGTCGAGAACGCGTCGGTCAGCAAAAGCGCATCCTCGGACGCGATGTCGTCGGGGATCACCTGAGGGCCGACGTCGGCGAACGGCACGCGCACCAGCTCGGCCTGACCGCCGTCGAACCCGCCGGTCGAGTGCGAGTATCCGTAGATGCCGCCGATCGCCGTCGCATTGGCGTTGACGTTGTGGCAGTTGGAGAAGAGGCCGCGGGCGCAGAAGAAGCATGATCCGCAGTAGATGTTGAAGGGGACCATGACCCGGTCACCGGGCTTCAGGTTCCGCACCGACGAGCCGACCTCCTCGACCCAGCCGATGAACTCGTGCCCGAACGTGTGGCCGACCCGGGTATCGGGCATCATGCCGTGGTACAGGTGCAGATCGGAGCCGCAGATCGACGCCAGCTCGACGCGCACGATGGCGTCGTTCGGGTGAGCGATCACCGGGTCGCTCTTGCGGTCGACGCGGATCTTGTACGGTCCGCGATAGGTCATCGCCTTCATCGATCCTCCTCAGGTTCCGGGCGAGCGTGGTCGGAGGAGAGCACGCGAGCGAGGGGGTTGCGCCCGTCGCGGGGACGTGTCAGTCCGAGGCGCCGAGCTCGAAGCGGTACCCCATGGTGTTCAGCGCATGCCAGCGGCCCAGGCGGCCAGGTCCGCGACGAGCGCGGCGTGCCCGGGCGCGTCGTACGAGCGCGCGTCGTGACCGAGCACGTCCACCGCGACGCGGGAGGGGCCGACCGTGCGCCGCCACGCCGTCGGCTCGCGGTGACCGGCGTCGCCCTCGTGCCACGCGATGACGTCCCGGTCGCCGGTGGCCTGAAGCGCGCAGTACCGCTCGTCCTCGACGGTGAAGGGCACCCCGTCCCGGGCGTCGACCACAACCCGGCCGAACGGCGGATGGAACGACAGCGTCGGCAGCCAGACCGCCCCGATCGCACCCGCCCAGCGCGGGTAGTCGCGCAGCGAGGCGACCGCGCAGTGCATCGCGAGGACGCCGACTCCGCGGTCGAGTGCCGCATCGAACGCGGCGACGGCCGCGGCATCCACTCCCCGCTCCCCGCCGCGCCACGGATCGCCCGCGTTGACGACGACGAGGTCGGCGTCCGCGAGCGACGCCATCGCGGCATCGACGTCCTCGCGGCCGGTCACGTCGTGACCGATTCCCTGCAGGATCGCCGCGAGTCGGGCGGAGGTCTCGGCGAAGGGATGCCACGGGTCGGCGTACCGGCCGGCACCCGACAGGATCACGGTGCGCACGGTCATGCCGGGAGGCTACCGCGTCGGCGCCCTGCCTCGGGCCGTCAGTGCAGCTCCGCGTCGGCGGAGCCCCGCCGCCACGACGCGAAGGCGACGGTCAGCCCGGCACGGGTCGGGGCGCAGACGAACGGGCCCGCCGTGGCATCCAGGTCGGCTGCGAAGGGGATCACGCGGACCAGCCGCAGCGGCTCGTCGTCGGCGCCCGCCCGCACGGTGAGCGCGTTCCCGTCCCGGCTCACGCGCACCGTGATGCGGCGGCCGAGCCACTCCGGCACGGGAGCGAGCGACCAGTCCGACATCCTGTCGGTCACGACGGCGCCCAGCTGCAGGTCGCCGTCCGAGAACTCGACACCGGCCTTCACCCACCGCGTCTCGTCCACCCGGACGAACAGCCCGGCCTGGTCGAACTGGGCCTCGAAGGTCGCGTCGAAGGCGACCTCCATCGCGGTGCCGTCGGGGATCGGCGCGAGCAGCGCGTGCTCGGTGTCGTGGACGAACCCGTAGGAGGTGATCCGCCACGCGTCGCTGCCCTCGACGGCGGTGACGCGCAGCATCCCGTCCTGCTCCACAGCCGCGTGCGGCGGGGTCGTCCAGGTCCCGTCCGACCAGGTGACGGGCTCTTCTGCTCGGGTGGCGGCGCTCATCCCGTCAGGCTATCGGACGCCTCAGCCGAGGCGGAGGCCCGCGGACGCGACGGCGCGGAGGGCGACGTCGAGCACCGCCGCGCTGTGGTCGAGCCGCCGGTCGCGCTCGGCGAGATCGTGCTCGGCGATCATCCGCACGAAGGCCCGGAACTCCGCGGTCATCCGATGCGGGTCGTCGTCGAGGGCGATGCGCTCGATCGTCCCGTCCCGCAGCTGCAGCTCGACGGCGGCGATCTCGTTGGGCGGTCCGTCGACGATCATGACGCCCTGCGTCCCCTGGATCTTCGTGCGCGAGGGGCCCGGCGAATCCTTCGCCGCGAGGCACACGGCCGTCAGGTCGGGGTAGCCGAGGACGGCGACACCCGACGTGTCGACACCGCGCTCCATTCGGGGCGTGTAGACGACAGAGTCGGGGGCGCCCACGAGACCGACGACCAGGTGGATCGCGTAGATCCCGAGGTCCATGAGGGCGCCGCCGCCGGCCGACGGGTCGAAGGCGGGCGCGACGTCCCCCGCGCGGAACGCGTCGTACCGCGAGGAGTACTGCGAGTACTCGCTCTGCACGAGCCGCAGGTCGCCGAGGCGGCCGAGGTTCCGCCGCATCCACTCGACGTTCGCGAGGTATTGCGTACTGATGGCCTCCACGAGGATCAGCCCGCGCTCCTCGGCGAGCGTGCGGAGCTCGGCAAGGTCCTCGGCACGCAGCACGAACGGCTTCTCGCAGACGACGTTCTTTCCGGCGAGCAGCGCCCGCCGCGCGACGTCGGCGTGCAGCACGTTCGGCACCGCGACCCACACGGTGTCGACGGCAGGGTCGGCGAGACACGCGTCGAGGTCGCTGAAGACAAACGGGATGCCGTGGGTCGCCGCCGTCTGCTCGAGCTTCGCCCTGCTGCGCTCGGTGCCGACGATCGCGGCGAGGGTGACGCCCGGGATCTGCCGGGCGTGGGGCAGGAACTCGGCGACGATCTTGCCGGCGCCGACGACCGCGAGTCTCAGAGCGCCAGTCCGATCGCGAGCAGGACGACACCGAGCAGCGGCGCCGTCAGCTGAATCATCGCGGCGCGCGCCTTGGAGCGATCCGACAGCAGCAGCACGAGACCGGCAGCCACCATCGACCCGGCGCCGACGAAGACGAGGGTCGCGCCGATCGCGGTCGACCCGGTCGCGACGAAGACGATGCCGAGGAAGACGGCGACCGCGAGGAACAGGTTGTAGAAGCCCTGGTTGTAGGCGAACGGCTTCGTGACGTGCACGGTCTCGTCCGTCGTGCCGAAGGTGCGCCGCGCCGCTGCCCCCGTCCAGGCGATCGACTCCAGATAGAAGATGTAGACGTGGATGGCGGCGCCGAGCGCCGCGAACACCAACCCGGCGATGACCATGCCGCCATCATCCCAGACGCACCGCGTCGCGCCAGAGCGACGCGACCTCGATCGGGTCGCTGATGCCGAGAGGGGCGCCCCCGGCATCCCGCGTGAAGGCGAGGAGCACCGGCGAACCGTCACGGCCGCGGACCACCCGACCCGCATAGGCGGGGGCGGCGGCGATCAGCCGGGCGTCGTCGGGGCGCGCGTCGATCGGGACCTGCCCCGTCGGCATCGCCCAGACGCCGTCGACGCCGTCGGAGCGCGTGGCGCAGAACAACGTGAGGTGCTCCTCCCCCACCAGGACCGTCTGCAGGACCTCGAGGTGGGGGAAGCGCGTCGACACCGCCCCGAGGTGCGGCTGAGCGGTCCAGGTGTCGAGGTCGGGCGACCAGGCGTGGCCGACGACACCCCCCGAGCGGTCGTGATCGCCTCGAGGGCGGCGGCCTCGGACGCCGGCGCCGTGCCGGTCAGGTCGGTGACGAGGCGCAGGAAGGCCCGATCGTTCCGCGCGAACACGGTGTAGGTCGAGCCCGGGCTCGGCGAGGGTCTCGTCGAGCCCGGTCGCGCGGAGGGCCCGGACCAGGATGTCGTAGCCGGACGCGTTGCCGTCGGGGGTGCCGCCGCCGGAGGCGTTCACGGCGACGTCGACGATGGTGCCGGCGGACATGTCGGGCGCCACTGTGTATTCCCGTCGAAGGACCGCCGCGGATGCACCCGGCGAAAACGATCTGCGCGCTACGGCGACAGCTCGGCTTCGAGCCTGTCGAGGAGGACCTCGAGGGCGGTCTCGAACTCCTCCTTGCTGTGGTCCTCGCTCAGGAGGGGGCGTAATCGGCGCACCTGCGGCGCGTCTTCCAGGTCGTCCTCGCCCGAGAAGGAAGGCTCCCCCGTCCCGGACGCGGCCCCCACCCCACCGACGTCGGCACCGCGGACGGCGGTCTCGAGGAGCAGCTGACCGAGCAGGAAGCTGCTGAAGCCGCGATAGGCACGGACCGCCTGCTCGTCGGAGAACCCGTGCGCCAGCAGGACGCGCAGAAGGATGTCGACGGCCTCGATGCTGCGCAGCGGCGGGCGCAACCACGGCGCGGCGGGGTGGCGGGTCACGATCAGGGGGAAGGCGAGCGGATGCGTGATCGCGATCTCGCGCACGGCGTGGGCCACGTTCTGCAGGAACGTCTGCCAATGCTCCTCGGCCTCGCGCTCCATCACCTCGGTGAGCTCCGACGTCAGCAGGTCGACGACGCCTTCGAGGAGGTCCTCTTTGCCGTGGACGTGGCGGTACAGCGACATCGCTTCAACACCCAGGTGATTGCCCAGGGCGCGCATCGACAGTCCTACGGGACCCGAGCGATCGACCAGCTCGAGCGCCGCGTCGACGATACCTGCGCGACTCAGTCGCGGCGTCGTCGCACGATCGGTCTGTCTGCTCATGAGGAGCCTCCACGCCGATCCTCCCCTTTTCTCGGCGGATCCGCATGCTTACAGCGTAAGCTTGCGCTGATGGGACGTTTGGCATTCGGCTCCGAGACGGTCACGCTCGATGACCGCCTCCTCGCTCACCTCGAAGTCGTGATGGTGACGAAACTGCGGCGTCGCGAGCCGTTCATCCTCACGTGGACGGTCGACCCGAGCCTCGGAAGCGGCCGCGTCTCGCGCTGGGTGGGCGTGTCCACCAGTTGGGACATTCGCTACCAGAGCCGTTCCAGCGGTCCGCTGAACCCCGCGTGGATCGAGAGCCTCATGGCCACCGCGAACTCCCCCGGCGGACTCCGCATCGTGCCGGAGCCCGACGAAGAGGAGCAGGTCGCCGGTCTCTGAGAGCCGGTGATCAGGCGCCCGCGACGCGGCGGGCGGCATCCCCCATCGCGTGGACGGCTTCGCGCAGGACCGGGCGCGGCGTCGCGAACACGATGCGGACGAAGTCCTCGTAGCCACGGCCGAGCAATGCGCCGTCGGTGAGGACGACTCCCGCCTCCTCGCGGAAGAAGGTCGCCGGCGATGTCGGCAGGTCGAGGCCGGCCGCGTCGATCCACCCGATGTAGGTCGCCTGCGGCGGGGTGTACCGCGCGCCGGGGAGGTGCTCGGCGAGCAGTCGCTCGAGCTCGTGCCGCTCGGCATCCAGGTACGCGATCACATCGTCGAGCCACGGCCGCCCGTCGCGGTAGGCGGCGATCGCCGCGACGACGCCGACGGTCGCCGCGCCGTGCTGCACCGCGAATCCGAAGCGGCGGTACGCGGCCTGGTCGGCGTCGTTCGAGGTGATGAGCTGCGCGGTCTTCACCCCGGCGAGGTTCCACGCCTTCGACGCGCTCGTGCCGGTGATCGTGTGGGCCGCCGTCGCCTCGGACAGCGACGCGTACGGCACGTGGGGTGCGCCGTCGTACCGCAGCGGTGCGTGGATCTCGTCGGCGAACACCCGGCCGCCGTGCCGTTCGACGACCTCGGCGAGCGCGGTCAACTCCTCGCGGTTCAGAACGGTGCCGGTCGGGTTGTGCGGGTTGCACAGCACGAGCGTCCGCGCCCCGGCGGCGAAGGCCGCGTCGATGCCGTCGAGGTCGTGCTGCCAGCGGCCGTCCACCACGACTCCGGGTACCTCCACGACGGGGTGTCCGATGGTCGGCAGGTAGGTGAGGAAGGGCATGTACGCGGGGGTGGGCACGATGACCGCCGACCCCGCCGGCGCGTACTCCGTGATCGCGACGCCGAGGGCGGCCATGACGTCCGACACCGGGTGCACCCGCTCGGGGTCGACCTGCCACCCGTATCCCGTCCGCATCCAGGCCGCCGTCGCGTGCCCGAGTTCGGCCGCGAGCGGCGGGGACAGATAGCCGAGGATGCCGTCGGTCACCGCTCGCTGCAACGCCTCCGAGACCGGCGGCGCGATGCCGAAGTCCATCTCGGCCACCCACGCGCCGACGGACCCCGGGTGCAGGCTCCACTTGCGGCTCTCGGGACGATCGAACCGCGACCGATCGATCCGGTCGAACGGGTGGGATCCGATCGGGGGGATGACGCTCATCCCCCGACGATGCGGGGTGCGCGGCGGCCGTGCAAATCGGGTCGTAACACTCGGCATCCGAAACGCCGGAAGCCCCGGCGAACCGGGGCTTCTCGTGGCGGAGACGGAGGGATTTGAAATCGCGCCGATGGCAACCGAGACGGGTTGAATCCGCATGATTCCGCGGATTCTGACGTCGCCGACGTACTCCTGGATCAGATGGGCCGGGTTCGATTCGTGGCAGAAACGTGGCGGGTGTTCGGCGCGAAATCAGGTGGCTGCACCCACCCTTCAGTCACGCGATCTGGAGACTACGCGGACGCCGCTTCGACCATCATCTCGACGGGTTCGATCATGCCGTATCGGTCGCGCAACGTGTCCAGGATCTCCTCGACGGTGAGCGCTGCACCGTAGCGGCCGGAACGACTCGCGATCTCCCGCACCGCGGCGAGCGCATGCCCGGGGTTGAGCGCGACAGTGTTCTTCGCGAACTCCCTGGCGCTGAGCACCTGGATGCCCGGCGGAATCTTGGCTGCAGGGAAGTCCTTCAGGTTCTCGGTGACGATCGCTACGGCCGCAGCGACCACATGCTCGTCATCCGGATCGGGAAGCCCGAAGGTACCTTCCAGCGGTTCCCAGCCTTCGACCTCCGCGTCGGCGAACTCTCGCCGCATCGCGGCGATGAGGGTTGCTGCGCGGCTGGCAGCCTCCGCTACGGGTATCCCCCGCTTCACAAGCTTGACTTCCTCGTGGAACTCGAGTTCGTCGAGGATCGCCGAGCTCCAGGTCGGTCGATACGCGCCCTCGACCGCGAGCGAAAGGAGGAAGTCGCGTTGCAGGCTCGGCCACAGCACGCTGGTGTCAAGGGTCGCCGTGAACACGACCCCATCCTGTCAGTCTGCGAGGTCAGAGTCGGGCTGCCCGCCTTGCGGCGACCGCCTTCCTCGCCGCTCTGAGGTCCTCGAGCGTCTGCTCGATGTTGTCTTCGTCGACGGCGTCGCGCGTGGCGGCGAGCATGTCGTACTGACGCTCCCGACGGCGCTCTCGGTACTCGAGCAGATCCGCGAGGAGAATGCGTCGGTGCGTTCCCGCCTTCTCGAATGGGATCTCACCCTCGTCGAGGAGCTTCACAATGGTCGGGCGGCTCACGTTCAGGAGATCCGCTGCCTGCTGGGTGGTGAGCCGTGTTGCCTGGGGTACAACTGACACGGCAAGCCCGCTCTGCATCGCGTCCACGATCTTGCGGAGAGCGAGGTAGACCTCTTCCGGAAGCTCGACCTGGTCGCCTGGACGCGCGCCCGCAAGGAAGTACCTTGGCTCGGGAAGAGCCCGGCCGGCGGCCTCATGGGCGGTGAGGAAGTCCAGCACAGGGGCAAGCTCGACTTCCCTGCTGGGAAGGTACGTCTCTTCAACGACGGCAGCGCGAGACACGGAAATCACCTCAATACACGTAAACGCAGGAGGTTGCGTTTGTTGCGACTACGGTAGCACGCGTCGCTGACAGGCCAATAGGAGCGCGCTGGGGCAACGACCAGATGCCTCGTCAGGACACCCCGAGCCGTTCGAGCGCGTAACTCCACGGGAGGCGCTCCTGCTCGAGGCGTATGTTGCCCTCCGCGCTCAGCGACTGAAGAGTCGCGCGCTCATCAGGCTTGAGCAGCTCGAACACGCCGACGTTCGGATCCGGATCGGTCCCCCACAGATCACGGTGAGCGAACAGAGTATCCATATCCATCAACGCCGACGTTGCGTCCACACCCCTGGCTCGAAGTCGGTTGAGTATGGCGAATCCGTGCGAATCGAGATCGCCCCAGTAGGTGACCGTCTGCGCCCACGGGAGGCGGGCGACGAGATCGACGCGGTGACCACCACCGTGCACTGCTACAGCTCGGGGCACATCCGGCATCGCGAGCAGGGTGGCGAGGTTCTCGAACACGAACACGCGCTCGGGTCGGATCGTGCTTGCCGCAAGGTCGTCGACGGGCGCCGACACATCGGTGAGCCCCTGGAACGAGAGCGACGGATCGAGAGCACGGATCCGTATGAGCGGTGACGGCTCGCGAAGGCCCAGTCCGGGCGCTCCGGTTCCCGCCCGATGCAACGCCTCGACGAGTCCGCGGCGAGATTCGATCCATTTGGTGTGGATGCCGCGGATCGGCAGTTCCCGCACCAGGTGGCCCGATTCCGGGTTCTCGCGCAACCAGGCCAGCACATGGACGAGCCTGTCGAAATCGGCACCATCGAGATCGCTGATCGCGCGGCCATGGGCGCGGAGCACGCCGCTGGCGTCGGAACCGGCCAGGCCCCTCAACTCGTCAAGTCGCGCCATCAGACGTCGCCAACCCTCCGCCTCGCCCGCCGCTCGAGCGATCGAATCCGAACCGCGCAGCACCGCGCGAATGGGGACTTCCTGCGACCCGATGCGTGACCAATGGCGGACGACCCACTCGAGCTCGATACCCGAATCCTCGCTCACACCGCGCCAGGCGTCGACCCACCGTCGAACCAGATTGAGATCGTCCAGCGCCTCCCGCTCCGTCGGCGGGCGTAGCGGAACGTCGAGCACGACATCGGTCTGCTGCTCGGCGGCCCAGGTGCGTGCATCGCGGTCGAAGAGCTTCTTCGCCCGCGCGCGCAGGTCAGACGGTGTGACAAGCGTGGTCACACGCGCGACTCCGCGTGCGGCGGGGTGGCGACCTCAGGTTCACCGACCGAGAACACCACGTTCGCCAGCCGTGAGGCGTCGCGGTCGGGGTTCGATACCGACGTGATCGCACCCACGTACGGCTCGAGCGTCTGCAGCAGCTTCTGCGGTGTCGCGAGGATCATGTGGAATCCGAACTCGCGGAACACCTCCATCGCGTTGCGCGTGTATCGGCTGTCAGCCTTGTCGAACGCCTCATCGAGCACGATCGACCCGAACCTCGGAACCTCGTCCTCTTCTTCAGTCAGCTGGTACCGCAGCGCTGCCGCGAGGCAGAAGATGACGAGCTTCTGTCGCTGACCACCCGACAAGCCCTCTGCGGAGTCATACACCCGCACAACGCGGCCGGCGACGTCCTTCTCCCGCGCGAGGAAGCTCACGTGAAGCCTCGTGTCGAGCACCCGGTTGCGCCAATCGATGTCGACGCGGTCCTTAGATCCGAGTCGACCGATTACGCGCTGCAGCACGGCGAATCGTTGCTCGGCACCGGCGGCCGACTCGTCGGCCCAGTTGCCTTCAACGATGCGACGGAGGTCCGTCAGGAACTCGTCGACCTCCGGGGTCCGCGTCGTCTTCACATCGATCTCGAGGAAGCGGTCCGCTCCCTCGAACGGGGACCGCCCCAGGGATGCGTTGACGGGGAGGATTCGCTCACGGATGAGACCCGGGGCGTCGCGGAGGTCGCTGAGCAAGTGTGCGACGACGTCCTGCGATCGTTCCCGCAACAGCTTGCGGAACTCGGACTCCTTCTCGGGCAGGCCGCGGGCGATGATGCCTTCGCGCAGTTCCCGGTAGCTGTAGCGGTCGCGGATGTCGGCAGTCAGCTCTGCGGATGCAGCGGGCCACCCGAGCCGAAACTCGGCGGCGCGCCCGGCGAAGCTGGCCTCAGCATCCGCTGCGCGACTGGCCGAGGCGTCCTTCTCCTTCGAGAGTGCCGACTGCACCTTTCGCGCGACTTCGTCCACCGTCTCCAGGCTCACGGAGCGTCGCTCGGCTCGGAACCGGCCTTCGAGGGCGTCGGCGATCCGCTCCTCGACCGGTGCATATGGGGTGGCCTCGAGTTCGGCGACGTGTGCCGCGATGCTTTCGACGTGACTGCGGGCGACAGCGTGGGCTCCGAGCGCTCGTGCGTGCTTCGCGTTCGTTTCGTCCAGTCGCCGGGTCGCTCGCTCCGCGGCCTCCTGTGCTTCGCGGAGAGTCCCCGACTCGCTGGTGAGCACCCGGAGATCGTCGCGCTGGGCCGCGGTGACCGCCATCGCAGTTGCGAGGTCCACTTGGTCCCAGCTGAACGTCGACACGCGTGTGAAGACGTCGCGCCGACTGACCGCGTCCTGACGAAACGAGTCGGCCTCGGCGTCGCGGGCGGATGCTTCCTCCATCGCCGCCATCGCGTCCCGCCGACGCTCAAGCAATGCCTCGAGCCGCGCGTGGGTGTCGCCGCCCAGCACCCATCGAGTGGCATCACCGACCTCGTGACGGTCGTCCTTCTCATACCTGCGTGAGTTGCGCTTGACCAGGCCGCCGATCGTGACGCCACGCTCGACGTCATCAAGCTCGTCGGGGTGCGAAACGCAGGCGTAGTCGAACTCGGAGGCCATGCGCTTGCGGACGTAGGACGCGAAGGGCCCATCGCTCACCGCGAGGCGATGAACGAGCGAGCGGGCATCCTTGGGGCGACGCGGCTCGTCGACGGCGTGCGGGACCGCTTCGATGACGAGCCGGACACCGAGTGTCCGCGAGTCGGCTGCCCGACGTGCGGCGACAAGATGTTCGTCCCGCACGAGGAGCGTCGACGCAAACGGAGCGAGCACTCGCTCTGCCGCGCCGCGCCAGGCGGAGTGCTGCTCGGCAACCGAGATCAGCTCGCCCGCAAAGGGGAATGTCGATGCCGGCACACCGACAGCGTCCGCGAGGAATCGTCGTGCGCTCAGAAGCTTCTCGTCGAGGTTGCTCCGGTGATCTCTCAGCGCCTGAATCTGCCTGGTGACTTCGTCCAGCGCCTTACGCGCCTGACTCGCGGCGTCACGGACCTCATACGACACAGCGGGGATGTCGCGCGCAACCTCGGTGACGGCCGCGGCAAGGAGCTCCGCAAACTGCTCGGGGTCTTCGGGCGTTGGTGCGCCGATGCGCATCAGCTCTGCGGTCAACTGAGCTCGATATTGCCTAGTGACGTCCTCGGCACGCTGCGCACTGTCGATCCGCTCCTGCAGAAGCTCGACGCGCGCGCCGCCCTCGTCCCGGACCCGCGCCTTCGCGGTTTCCAGCGCCTCTGCCGCCAACTGCTGCTCTCGCGCGGCGTCACTCAGGTCGCTCTCGGCGCGCGCCAGCGCGGCGCGTGCGGGGCCCGCAGCTTCCTTCGCGAGCCGCAACTTGAGTCCCGCTGTGAAGGGCTCGACCCCGTCGTGCAGATCGGAGATCGCCGCCATCTCAGCGCCCGCCAAGTCGAACGCGGTGATCGCCTCGTCGACCTTGCGGAGCGCATCAGCCTGCTTCCTCAGGTCGACCACGTGCTTGTGCGCGGCATCGAGCTCCGTGAACTGCTCAACGGCGGTCTCGGCCCGCGCGAAGGTCCCTGGCTGGTCGAGCATGAACCCGCGGAACAACGCGTCGAGGGTGCCGAGGTTCTTCGCTGACTGTGTCTTGTGGAGAAGCTGAAGCGTCGCATCTCCGCGGAAGCCGAACTGACGGATGATCCGCTCGTGAAAGCGTCCGTGTCTCCCGCCGGTGGTGATCAGCGCGTCGGGGAAGGCCTTCGACATGCGACGCGCGTCAATTCCGCCTTCGACGTGCGGCTTCACGTCGAGAAGCTTCACGTGACCGCGGGTGAAGATCCGTGCGTCCTTCAACGCGGTCGGTTCGGTGCGCGTGCCCGATGCGTGGAACACCCGCAGCAGGACGACCGGTTCATCGCGGAGATTCTCGTAGCGCAGCAGGATGCCGCTCCAGGTTGCCTTCGAGCGCAGGTAGGTCGTGGTGGCCCGATCGGCAGTCTCGTCAGCTTCCTTGCTCCAGGCGCCACGCACATAGCTCATCAGCGTCCGATCGCTCTGCCGGGAAGCGCCATCCTGAGCCGCCGCGTTGAGGCGCAGCCACCTGTCGGGGGTGAGGACGGCGGCAATCGCGTCGAGTAGCGACGACTTGCCCGATCCGGATGCGCCGGTGAACAGGTGGCCGGCGCGCGCGACATCCACGGAGACGTGGCCGGCGAACGTGCCCCAGTTGACGAGTTCGATTTGGGCGAGTCGCCACTGGCCGGGCCTGGTCGGATCGACCTCCGGCTCGTCGGTGGGGAAGCTCAGCATCGTCATTCTGTGTCATCCTCGGCATCCGTCGACGGGGCAGCGGATTCTCCTCCGCCCTCTCGGGCGATCCGGTGGTACTCCGATGTGATCGCGCGGATCTGGTCGGCATCGACGAGCAGTCGGAGCACGGGCGAAATCTCGGCACGGTCATCGCCAACGGCGTGCAACACGCGGAGCTTGTTCTGCATCTTGTTCCACGACGAGTTGACGCGGCTCGCGAAGTCCTTCTCATCACGGTCCGGGGTGCGGAACACGGCGAGCTGCTCGAACACCTCCGCCTGCCCGACGATCACCCGACCGCGACCCTCCTCGCTCAGCAGCGTCTGGCGCAAGACAAGCAGCATTGCGGTGTCGAGGAACGTCAACGCCTCAGACCGCACTGCCTTCGGGGCGTCCTCGGACGGAGCGTTGCGGACGAAGGCGAACTCGTTGTCCCGATCGATAACCAATTCGAGGAACAAATCGGCGAGCCGGGAGCGGAGGACAGCCTCGTCGGCGAGCAGCACCGCCCACAGCTGCGCCTCGCGCGCTCCGGAAAGATACGGGCCACGCACCAGACGCAGCAAGACGCGCCTCGTGCGATCAGGGAGTTCGCCGGCGTCGCCACGCCAGAGGCCTCCGTGCTCGTCGGGGGCGACATCCGCCGTGGTCGACTCGGTCATGCCACCGCTCCTGTGAATCGGTGCGCGGCCACAATCGCCGCACGCGGGACTCCGTCGGCGCCCTGCCAAGCGAGTACCTCGGGCTCATCGTCAACGGTGCCCTGCTCGGCGGCGATCGAGAGAAGTCCGATCACGCTGCCGACCCCCTGCGTCGCGGGGTATCGAGCAAGGACATCTGCGACGGTGCACGAGGGCACCTCGGCGAGCAGGTCGTTGACGTTCCGGGTGAGTTCGTCGAAGTCGATCTCGGTTTCGCGAGCGATCGCCCGCAGCTCCTCGAGGCTCGCGAGGGATGTCGTCTGCGTGACGATCTCTTCGGTGGCGGCGAATTCGGCGGGGTCGTGAAGGTCGATCGCCCCGACGCTCGACAGCGCAACGGCCGAGAGATCCAGCGTGAGAAACGTCGGATGCCACGGACGCGTGTGTGCGGCGGCTTCCACCCCCGCGTGCTGAGCCTCCCGCAGAAGAGTCCGCAGGACCCGGTCGCGCTGGTAGTCCTGCGACTGCACGTAGCGGCGGAGCGCCCGGGCGAACAATGTGATGACATCGTGGATCTCCGCGCTTCGTCCCTTGAGCGTTGCGAGGAAGGCGCGCAGTGCCCGGCGCTCATCCGAGGTGAGATCACGAGCGAATCTGCGGTCGAGGATGCGACGGATGTCGGCCTCGAATGCGGCACCGAGTGCAGGGTCGAGCACGAGCTGGGAGAAGGCAGCGAAACTGCGGCCTGCATCCGAGTCGGAGATGTGGTCGATTCCGCGGAAGACTTCGTCGACGACTGACGCCTGAGAAACATCGGACTCGACGATCTTCGCCCTCAGCGACGCATTCAGCGTCTCGAACTCGGCACGCACCCGAGCAAAGTCGTCCGGCACGTCCGCCGCCTGCGCCAGCACGTCGCGAACGCGCTCGAGCGCCCGGTCTTCATCGATCGCGGACTCGTCACCGGAACGCAGGCTCTCGATCCGCCGCTCAATCGACTCGATCTCTTCCTCGAGTAGCGCGATGCGCGCTGACACGTCAGGATCGGTGTCGATCGCGAGGCGACGGACCTGCGCCGCAAGACTCGCAAGCCGAGACTCGGTCACACTCGAACGCGGGGCGGCACGCCCCTGCAAGAAGCGGATCCCGGCGATCGCATCCGGGGAAAGCTCGAGCGTCTCACCCCGCGCTTCCGATGACGGCCGACGCACCAGGAAGCCGGCCGATCGCCACTCCCCGCAGTACCCCCTCGCAGTCAGCGGCAAGATCAGCCCCTGCGCACGGAGCCGCTCGAGGTCGGCATCGATCCGCTCGTACAGCTCCTCAGCGTCGACTCGGCGCTCGTCTCCGCCCAGGTGGGTGCCGAGAAGACCGGCGACCACGGGTGCGCTGTCGGCTCGAAGCAGCTTCCACGCCGCATCGCGCTCCGCAAGCTGGAGGAGCTCGAGAACCTGGGCGACGGCGGGCACGCGTCCATTCTGAAGGAACACACCGACATCCGTTGACGCGGCGGCGGCGGATAGCTCGGGCTGAGTCACCCGATGAGGTAGACCATCCCGCGACCGTCTGTCGCGAGCGCCTCGACGAATTCCTGTGCCCACGTGAGGTAGTCGAGGACGTAGCGGAGCTCGTCGTCGTCGTCGTCGACTCCGTGCCGGCTTCGCCAAGTGCGCGCCCACGTTCGCGCCTGGTCCTCGTCGATCGCACAGAGGTCGTCCCGAATCGCTGGCACCTCCTCCGGGAGGATCGTCCTCACCCACGGGTCCCAGCCCATGTCGTGCATCGTCACGTTCCCCTCGAACATCCGGTAGCACGAGCCGGCGGCGGGACTTCCGGGCCCCGAGCGCGTGAGGGACTGCAATGCGGACCATACCTTGTCGAGATAGAGCATGTCGCGCTTCGGTGAGACCTGCTCGAACGTCGCGACACTCACGCTCGCGTGCGGCTCCAGGCCCCACGCGTCAGCGAGCGGGTCGCTGGAGAGGATGCTGTGCGGGTCATCGACCGCCTGCTGAGCAAGGTCGGCATCGAAGGCATAGGCGTAGTAGCGGATTCCCATGCGGCCAGCATCCCGATGCAGGCGCAGCCACGATCACCGCATCCGACGCCGTGGGGAGAACGCGCCCGAATCCGCCGCTGTGGAGGACCGGAGGCCTTCGCATGGCCCCGCCCCTGGAGATCGAGGGATATGCGCTCGCGGTCTCGCGGGCAGCGGCACTGAACCTTCGCCCGGTCCAGCCGCAACCGAGCAGGTTGATGAGCGGGAACTCATGATCGAGCTCAGAGCGCCCAGAACGGAACGCTTCGCAAACGTGGCAGAAATGGCGGATTTCGTGGCAGATGCGAAATAAACCGCCGTTGATCTGGGATTTTCCGCGGAGACGGAGGGATTTGAACCCTCGGTCCCCTTACGGGGACTCCACCTTAGCAGGGTGGTGCACTAGGCCTGACTATGCGACGTCTCCAGGCATCCAGCCGCGGACGGCGCGGATACACCACGCAAGCATAACCGCTCTGCGGCGCCTCACCGAACCGGGGCTCAGCGCTGCGCGACGGTGCAGGTGACCTCGTTGGCCGACTGGCCCGTGATCTCGCCCGGCAGGTCGACGGTGCCCTCCTCGCCCGCCGGCGGGGTCGCCGTGGCCCCGGGGGTCCCGCTCGGGTCGGGCGTCGCGGATCCGGTCGGATCGGGCGTCGCGTTCGGGTCGTCGGCCTCGCCGACGACCTCGACGCCGTTGCCGCCGCTCGCAGCACCGGTCACGCGGATCGGCTTGTTCTCGGCCAGAGCCGTGAAGAGCACGTCGGCCGCCGACGTGACCGGCAGCACGCGGGCACCACCGGGGGCGTAGTACGTCGGGTACTGCACGAAGACGATGTCCTTGTACGGGACGTCCGCGACGGCCATCGCGATCTGCACCATCCGCTGCGGGTTGGTGAGCGACTCGCTGAGGACCAGCTGCTTCTCGTTCACCTGACGGAGTGCCGTATTGGCGAGGTTCAGCAGCGCGGGGTAGTTCGAGAGCACCTCGCCCGACTGCAGCTTGCGCACGAGCGAGCTCATGAACTGCTGCTGGTTCGAGATGCGGCCGAGGTCGGACCCGTCGCCGATGCCGTGGCGGATGCGGAGGAACTGCAGCGCCTCGGCGCCCACGAGCGTCTGGTTGCCCTTCTTGAGGTCGAGACCCGTGTGCCGGTCCTTGATGTCGTCGCTGAGGCAGACGTCGACACCGCCGATCGCGTCGGACATGTTGATGACGCCCGTCCAGCGAATCGCCGCGGCGAACTGGATGTCGATCCCCGTCAACTCCTCGACGGTCGCGACCGAGCAGCCGAGGCCCCCGTAACTGTACGAGGTGTTGATCATCTGCGCGCTCATCGCGGCGGACGTCGTGCCGTCCGGCGAGGTGCACGACGGGATGGGCACGATCATGTCGCGCGGGAACGAGACGACGGTCACGCGGCGGGGCGTGTCGCTGATGTGCACGAGCATCGTCACGTCATTGCGCTCGCCGCCGTCGTCGTCCGCGCAGCGCGGGAAGAGCGTGAGGTCCTGACCCTCGCACGAGTCGGTGCCGACGACGAGCATGTTGACGCCGCCCTCGATCTCGCCGATGTGCGGCGGCAGGGGGGCGTCGTCGCCGATCGCCACACCGTTCTCGTCGAGGCTGCGCGCAGCATCCCACACGTAGAACCCGCCGATGGCGACCGTGCTGACCAGCGCGACGGCGAGGACCGCCGCGAGAATCGTGAAGACCTGACGCAGCGGATGCGGCGAGGTCAGCGCTCCGTGGCGGGCGACGGGTTGACGGCGGAACTTCGTCGCCTTCGCGTCATGCCTTGCGCTCACGGATCACCTTTCGGACAGTGCGGAGGGTGTGGGATTCGAACCCACGGGACATTGCTGCCCACCGGTTTTCAAGACCGGATCCTTCGGCCGCTCGGACAACCCTCCCGACCGCGCAGACAGCCCCGGTCGAACAGGCCGAGTCTAGCCGACCCCAGAACCCGTCCATTCTCGCGGCAGCGCCTGTGGGCGGCCTGAACGGGCCCGGTCAGAGGGCCTTCAGCACCGCCGTGACGCCGCCCTCGGTGACGGATGCCGTGAGCTCCGACGCCTCGGAGGTCACCTCATCGGGCCCCTGGCCCATGGCGATCGCCCGTCCGCCGTTCGCGCGCGCCCATCGGAACATCCCGATGTCGTTGCGTCCGTCGCCGATGACGACGACGTGGGCGGGGTCGATGCCCAGCCAGTCGCGCACCTTCTCGAGGCCGGTCGCCTTGTCGACGCCCTGCGGCGCGATGTCGAGCCACGCCGACCAGCCCACCGCGTACGAGACCTCGTTCAGGCCGATCCGCGACACGAGGTCGACGAAGTCCTGATCGGTGCCCTCCTCCGACACCACGACGACGCGCGACACCGGCTGCGCGGAGAGGTCCTCGAACGGGACGCGGTCTGCGCGCGACACGTTCCACTCGTCCATGTCGTCGGTGTAGAGGCGACGCCCGTCGGGCAGTTCGACCATGTACCGCGCCGAGGGGAGGTGGTCGCGCAGCAGGGTCAGCACCTCGGACGCGTCGAACTGCTCGGTGTGGAACCGCTCGTACTCGCGGGTGCCGGCTGGGCCGGTGCGCCGCAGGATCACGGCGCCGTTCGAGCACACGACGTACTCGGGGGTGAGCGCCAGCCCTTCGAGGATGTGGCGCGTCCCCTCCCACGAGCGACCCGTCGCGAGCATGACCTCGTGCCCGGCCCGCTGCGCGTCGGCGATCGCGTCCACGACACCGGGACTGTAGCTCTCGTCCTCGAGCAGGATCGTGCCGTCGACGTCGAGCGCGATGAGCAGTCGCTCGCGCGGGGGCTCGGCGGCATCCGTCGCGATCTCGTCGACCACCTCGGCGGCATCGTCGGGCGAGACGGCGCGGACCTCGCCGGTCGCGGGCGCTCCCTCGGGACTCACGCGATCGGCTCCGCCACCTCGAGGCCGCCCAGGTAGGGGCGCAGGACCTCGGGGATGACGACCGAGCCGTCTTCGCGCTGGTGCGTCTCGAGCAGGGCGACGATCCAGCGGGTCGTCGCGAGCGTGCCGTTCAGCGTCGCGACGGGAGCCGTGCGACCGCCCTCGGGGCGGTACCGGATGTCGAGGCGGCGGGCCTGGTAGGTGGTGCAGTTCGACGTCGACGTGAGCTCGCGGTACGCGCCCTGCGTCGGGACCCAGGCCTCGACGTCGTACTTGCGCGCGGCGGACGACCCCAGGTCGCCGGCGGCCACGTCGATCACGCGGTACGCGAGACCGAGGTCCTGGAGCATGCGCTCCTGCATCTCGACGAGGCGCAGGTGCTCGGCCTCGGCGTCGTCGGGCGTCGTGTAGACGAACATCTCCAGCTTGTTGAACTGGTGCAGGCGGATGATGCCGCGGGTGTCCTTACCGTAAGAGCCGGCCTCGCGGCGGTAGCACGTCGACCAGCCGACGTAGCGCTTCGCGCCCGCCTCGAGGTCGAGGATCTCGTCCATGTGGTAGCCGGCGAGAGGGACCTCGCTCGTGCCGACGAGGTACAGGTCGTCGTCGTCGAGATGGTAGACCTCGTCCGCGTGCTGGCCGAGGAAGCCGGTGCCGCGCATGACCTCGGCGCGGACGAGGGTCGGCGGGATCATGGGGATGAAGCCGGCCTCGAGCGCCCGCTGCATCCCGAGGTTCATGAGGGCGAGCTCGAGTCGGGCACCGATCCCGGTGAGGAAGGTGAACCGCGCGCCCGAGACCTTCGCCCCGCGCTCGGTGTCGATCGCCCCGAGCATCTCGCCCAGGGCGAGGTGGTCGCGGGGTTCGAAGTCGAACGTCGCGGGCTCGCCGTGCGTGCGCAGCGTGATGAAGTCGTCCTCGCCACCGGCGGGCACGCCGTCGATGACGATGTTCTCGATGCGCGCGAGGGCCGCCGAGGCGGCCTCCTCGGCCACGGTGACCGCCTGCTGGGCGGCCTTGACGCGCTCGCTGAGGTCCTTCGCCTCGGCGACGAGCGCCGCCTTCTCGTCCTTCGGCGCCTTCGCGACGCGTTTGCCGTGCGCGTTCTGCTCGGCGCGGAGCTCCTCGAAGGCGGTGATCGCCGCGCGCCGCTCACGGTCCGCGGCCAGGGCGGCGTCGACGGTGTCGGGCGACTCGCCGCGGGCTTCCTGCGAGCGCTTCACGAGGGCCGGGTCGTCACGGAGGAGGGCGAGATCGATCACCCGTCGAGTCTAGTCGCGGGCCTCCCGGCCCCCTCCCCTGGTGCGGATCGCGCAGCCGCGCAAGGGGCCCCGGGAGACGGATGCCGGGCCCTATCCTGTACGCATGGCGACCGACCCCGGCACGACGCACGGCTCCGACGACGCGCACGACCCGGCTGCTGCCGCAGAACCCGACGGCGTCATCCGCGAGCCCGACGACATCGCGCCCGACACGGAGGACGGCGAGACGGGCGCGGCCCGCCGGGTCGACCGCAGCGGATCGACCGAGCCGATGCCCGACGAGGACGGTCGGCCGAGCCCGAAGGCCGCCCTCGTCTACAACCCCATCAAGGTCGACGGCGACGCGCTGCGCGAGCAGGTCGCGACCGCCGCGAAGGCGGCCGGCTGGTCCGAGCCCCTCTTCTACGAGACCACCGTCGACGACCTCGGCGACGACGTCGCCCGCCAGGCCCTGAACGAAGGGGTGGATGCCGTCCTCGTCGCCGGCGGCGACGGCACCGTCCGCGCCGTGAGCGAGGCGATGACGGGCTCGCCCGTCCCCCTCACGATCGTGCCGAGCGGCACCGGCAACCTGCTCGCTCGCAACCTCCGGCTCCCGCTCGACGACCCGGAGGCGATGATCGCCGCCACCTTCGACGGCGACACCCTCGCGATCGACGTGGGCCTCGCGCAGCTGCGTCGTCCCGACGGCGAGACCGCCGAGCACGCGTTCGTCGTCATGGGCGGGATGGGGCTCGACGCCGCGATGATCGCCAA
The DNA here is from genome assembly GCF_049545465.1 of Microbacterium sp. NPDC079356. Classification (NCBI taxonomy): domain Bacteria; kingdom Bacillati; phylum Actinomycetota; class Actinomycetes; order Micrococcales; family Microbacteriaceae; genus Microbacterium; species Microbacterium sp. NPDC079356. Next base: position 369,664 of record NZ_JBMWDN010000002.1, read on the forward strand.
CACGAACAGCGACCTGAAGAAGAAGGTCGGCTGGGTCGCCTACGTCGACGGCGCCGCCCGGTCGATCGCCCAGGCCAAGCCGTTCCCGGTCGTCTACCAGGTGCCGGGTCACCGCATCCACCGGGCCGACGTGCAGAGTGTGCTCTTCGCCAACTGCGGGTCGCTCCAGGCGGGGCTCGAGCTGATCCCCGAGGCATCCATCACCGACGGCGAACTCGACGTCGCGATCCTGCAGCCGCGCTCCGCGTTCGGCTGGCTGCTCGTCTGGCGGCGCCTCGCGTGGGACAACAGCGTGCTGCGCAAGTTCCGCACCGGACGCAAGATCCTCTCGCTCCGCACCGCCGACAACTCCGTGCGCTACTCGCGCGGCAAGGGCATCGACCTCGCCGCCGAGGAGGCGCACCCCGTGCAGCTCGACGGCGACGAGTTTGGCGAGGCGACCCGCATCGCCGTCCGCGTCATCGCCGGCGGACTCACCCTCGCGATCCCGCGCGGGCACTCCGTCGAGGCCGTCTGAGGGATTCCGCGCCGGATTGCAAGGGGCGGCGCCGGCATCGTCGGGTGACGAGGATGAGGGGATGCCGTCCCCTTCGATCGTCTGGTTCCGCGACGACCTGCGCCTCGCCGACCACCCCGCCCTGCGCGCGGCCGTGGACCGCGGCGAGCCCGTCATCGGTCTCTACGTCCTCGACGAGGAGTCCGAGGGCATCCGCCCGCTCGGCGGGGCGGCCCGGTGGTGGCTGCACCACTCGCTCGCCTCGCTCGCCGAACGGCTCGCGGAGCGCGGTTCGCGGCTGATCCTGCGCCGCGGACCCGCCGCCCGGGTCGTGCGCGACGTGGTCGACGACACCGACGCGGGCGCCGTGTTCTGGAACCGCCGCTACGGCGGGCCTGAGCGCGAGATCGACGCGCAGCTGAAGGCGGGCCTGCGGGAGGGCGGCGTCGAGGTCGCGTCGTTCGCGGCATCCGTTCTCTTCGAACCCTGGACCATCCAGACGGGGTCGGGCACGCACTTCTCGGTCTACAGCCCGTTCTGGCGGGCGTGCCTCGCGCAGCCCGCTCCGCGCGCGCCGCTGCCCGAACCGCGGGAGGTGAGCGGGCCCTCGCGCTACCCGGCGTCGGACGACCTCGACGACTGGGGTCTGCTGCCGACCGCACCGGACTGGGCGCAGGGCCTGCGCGACACGTGGGAGCCGGGCGAACCAGCGGCCCGCCGTCGCCTGCGCGAGTTCCTCGACGAGGACCTCGGCCACTACGGCGACGCCCGCGACCGTCCCGCCGCCGGGGCGACCTCGATGCTCTCGCCGCGCCTGCGGTGGGGCGAGCTGAGCCCGCACACCGTCTGGCACGCTGCGGTCGAGGCGACGGGAGCCTCGCAGTTCCTGTCCGAGATCGGCTGGCGCGAGTTCGCCTGGCACACCCTGTACCACTTCCCCGACCTCGCGACGAAGAACCTCCGGCGGGAGTTCGACGCGTTCCCCTGGCCGCGCGTGAAGCCCTCCGCACTCGAGGCCTGGCAGAAGGGGCGCACCGGGTACGCCATGGTGGATGCCGGGATGCGGGAGCTCTGGGAGACCGGCTACATGCACAACCGCGTGCGGATGATCACGGCATCCTTCGTCATCAAGAACCTTCTCATCGACTGGCGCCGTGGCGAGGAGTGGTTCTGGGACTGCCTCGTCGACGCCGACGGGGCGAGCAACCCGTTCAACTGGCAGTGGGTCGCCGGGTCGGGCGCCGACGCCGCACCGTACTTCCGCGTCTTCAACCCGGAGCTGCAGGCCGACAAGTTCGACAAGAACCGCGAGTACATCGGGCGGTGGGCTCCGGAGTACCGGGATGCCGACGGGCAGCCGCCCCTGCCGATCGTCGACCTGAAGGCGACCCGGCAGAACGCGCTCGACGCCTACGAGAAGGTCAAGCAGGCCTCGCGCGAGTCCTGACCGAACGCGGCCGCGCCGCGGATCGGAGCCCGGAGGCCCGACCCGCGGCGCGGATGCGTGGTGTCAGCGAGCGGTCACTCGGAGACGGGGATGGACTGCGCCTTGAGGGCGTCGACCGTCTTGGTCTGCGCCGCCTCGAGCGCCTCGAACAGCGTGCCCTGGCCGGTGGCGGCCTTCTGGAAGCCGTCCGACACGTCGGCGTAGGTCTGCGTCATGGTCGGGCCCCAGACGAAGTCAGGGTTGACCTGCGCAGCGGCCTCGGCGAAGACGTCGTAGATCTTCTGCCCGCCGTAGAACTCGACACCCTCCTGCAGCGACGGCAGGGTCAGACCCTCGGTCGTGGCGGGGTAGATGTTCGCCGACTCGTTGAGGGCGGTGAGGGCCTCGTCGGACGTGTTCAGCCACAGCGCGAACTTCGCGGCCTCGTACGGGTGGTCGGTGCCCTTGAAGACGGCGATCGACGATCCGCCCCAGTTGCCGGCGGCCTTCTCGCCCGCCTTCCACTGCGGCGACGGCGCGACCGACCACTTGCTGGCGGTGTCGGGAGCACCGGACGAGATGGAGTTGGCACCCCACACGGCCGAGTTCCAGGTCCAGACCTCACCCGAGTTGTAGGCGTTGTTCCACTCCTCGGTCCAGGCCGGGTAGGTGGAGACGAGGTCCTCGTCGATGAGCTCCTGCCAGTAGTCCGCGACCGTCTTGGACTGGTCTCCGGTCAGGTTGACCTTCCAGGCGCTGCCGTCGTTGGAGAACCAGTCGCCACCGGTCTGCCAGACGAACCCGGCGAACTGGTTGATGTCGGCGGTCGAGAAGTTGGTGATGTACCCACCGGCCTCGCGCACCTTCTCGGCGGCCTCCTTGTACTCGTCCCACGTGGTGGGGACGTCGATGCCGTTCTGCTCGAACAGGTCGGAGCGGTAGAACAGCGCCATGGGGCCGGAGTCCTGCGGGATGCCGTAGACGCCGTCGGTGCCGAGCGTGACCTGGTTCCAGGTCCACGGGATGAACTCGTCCTTGGCGGCGACGACGTCCTCGCAGGCGGCCAGGTCCTCGAGACCGTCCTGCACGCGGAAGCTCGACAGCGCGTCGTACTCGATCTGGCCGAGGTCGGGCGCGTTGCCGGCCTCGAGCTGGCTGAAGAAGCTCGAGTAGGTGCCGGAGTTGCCGTTGGGGCCGGTCTGGACCTTGACCTGGATGTCGGGGTTCTCGTCGTTCCACATCTTCACGACGTCCTCGATGCCGGGGATCCACGAGGTGAAGTCGAGGGTGACCTCGCCGTCCGACGGGGCGCAGGCCGCGGGGTCGGCTGCGCCGCCGCTGCCGTTGCCGGTGCCGCCGTTGCCGCCGGCGCAGCCGGCCAGGGTGAACGCCGTGAGCAGTGCGACGCCGGCGACGACTGCCTTCTTGGTGTGCTGCATGGGATTTCCAATCTGATCATTGATCGGGTGTGACAGGAACGGGTACTGCAGGGATGCCGCGGGGTCCGCCCGCGGCGGGAACTCACTTCACGGAACCGGTGCCGAGTCCGCCTCGCCAGAAGCGCTGAAGCAAGAGGAAAGCGACGATGAGCGGCACGATCGACAGGAACGCGCCGACCAGCACGTAGGTGCGCAGCTCGGGGATCTGGTTGAGCTGCGTGTTCCACGTGTAGAGGCCGTACGTGACCGGGAACAGCTCCTGGCTGCGCAGCATGATCAGCGGCAGGAAGAAGTTGTTCCAGATCGAGACGAACTGGAAGAGGAAGATCGTCACGAGCGCCGGCGCCATGAGACGCGTCGACACCGTGAAGAACGTGCGCACCTCGCCCGAGCCATCGAGGCGCGCCGCCTCGATGAGCTCGTCGGGCACCGACGACGACGCGTAGATGCGGGCGAGGTAGACGCCGAACGGGCTGACGATGCTGGGGAGCAGCACCGACCAGAACGTGTTCGTCAGGTTCACCTGGCTGAACAGCAGGAACAGCGGCAGGGCGAGGGCGGTCGCGGGGACCAGCACGCCGCCGAGGACGATGTTGAAGAACGCCTCGCGGCCGCGGAAGTTGTACTTGCCCAGGGCGTAGCCCGCCATGCCGGCGAAGACGGTCGCGAGCAGCGCCCCGAGGCCGGCGTAGGCGAGGCTGTTGAGCAGCCAGCGGAAGTAGATGCCGTTGTTGTACGAGACGAGGTCGCCGATGTTGGCGAACAGGTTCCAGTCGGCGAACCACAGCGCGTTGGTGGTCAGGAGCTGGCCGCGGTCCTTCGTCGAGGCGATGAACAGCCACCAGATCGGCACGAGGAAGTAGAGCGTGAACACGCCCATGACCAGCAGGGCGGCGGTGCGCGACAGGATGCTCTCGCGCGGTCCGCGCGTCTTCGGCAGGTCGGTCGCGAGGGCGCCGTTCGTACGGGTGAGGAGGCTCATTGCTCGGCCTTCCGCTGGGTGAGCTTCAAGAACGCGAACGACAGGACGCAGGTGGCCAGGGCCAGCACGACCGAGAACGCCGCCGCCAGATAGGGGTTCGGCACCGCGCTGGTCGCGTAGATCGTCATGTTCGGGGTGTACGTCGACGAGACCGCCGAGCTGAACGAGCGGAACACCTGCGGCTCGGCGAGCAGCTGCAGCGTCCCGATGATCGAGAACACGGCCGTGAGGATGATCGCGGGGGCGACCATCGGGATCTTGATCGACCAGGCGATGCGGATCTGACCGGCGCCGTCGAGGCGTGCCGCCTCGTACACCTCGGCGGGGATCGCGAGCAGCGCGGAGTAGATGATCAGCATGTTGTAGCCGACGAAGACCCACGTCACGACGTTCGCGATCGACCAGAGCACCATCTCGGGCGAGAGGAAGTCGACCGTGCGGGTGACGTCGGTGAAGGGCGACAGGTTGGGCGAGTACAGGAAGCCCCACATGATCGCGGCGATGACGCCGGGCACGGCGTAGGGCGCGAAGAAGGCGAGGCGGAAGAACCGCTTGCCCTTCAGGGCCGGAGAGTCCAGCAGCAGCGCGAACAGCAGTGCGAGCCCGAGCATGACCGGAACCTGCACGACGCCGAACAGCAGCACGCGCCCGACCGACTCCCAGAACGGCGCGTTCTGGAACACCTGGATGTACTGGGTGAGCCCGCCGAACACCTCGGTCGGCTCGCCGTACAGCCCGTCGCGCTGGACGACCAGGAGCGACTGCCAGATCGCGTACCCGATGGGGATCAGGTAGAAGAGCAGGAAGAGGATGCCGAACGGTCCGGTGAAGACCGCGATCGCCCCCTTGTGCGGGGTCTTGGCCCGCGGGATCCGCTTCGCGCGCGGCAACTTCGCCGACGAACGCGTCACGAGGACTTCCGTGGCGGTCATGCGGCCGCCTCCTCTCTGATGATGCGCACCGCTCCCGCAGGAACGGCGACGTGGCCGGCGACGGATGCGCCGGTCACGAGGTCGACGCCGTCGGAATCGACGTGGACCTCGGTCTCGCCGTGGTTGATCACGAAGAGATACGACGCCCCCTCGCCGCGTCGGCGGACGATCTCGAGATCGCCGGTGCCGGGCTGCGCGTGGGCGGCGGGGGCGACCCCCGCCTCGGCGGCGAGGCGCGCCGCCAGGTCACGGTAGTCGGCGTCGCTGAGAAGCGTCGCGAGATAGTGCGCCGTCCCGTCACCCCACGCGTTGCGGGTGACGGCCGGCATCCCCTGGGCGGGTCCGTCGGTGAAGGATGCCTCGACCCGGGCCGTCGTCGGGCGCGAACGCTCGGACCACAGCCGCGCGGTGGACCCGTCGCTCAGGGTGAGCGCGGCGTCGGGGGCGACGGGGGCGAACTCCTCGATGTGGAGGCCCAGCGCCTCGCGCAGCGGACCGGCGTACCCGCCGGTGTAGACGCGGTCGTTCTCGTCGACGATGGCGGTCGAGAAGGTGATGAGCGCGGTGCCGCCCGCCGCGATCCACGCGGTGAGGACCCCGGCATCCGCCTCGGTCATGAGGTGCAGACCCGGCACGACGACGAACCGGTAGGCCGACAGGTCGGCGCCGGGGGCGACGACGTCGACGGTCAGACCGTTCGCGTGGAGCGCCCGGTAGGCGGCGTGGACCTGGTCGAGGTAGCCGAGCGACTGGCTCGGGCGGGTCTCGCTCTGGCTCGCCCACCACGACTCCCACGAGAAGAGGAGCGCCACGTCGGTCTCGACGCGCGAGCCGGCGACCTCGCCGAGGCGGTCGACGATGCCGCCGAGCTCGACGACCTCGCGCCAGACGGCCGAGTCGGTGCCGGCGTGCGGCAGCATCGCGGAGTGGAACTTCTCGCTGCCCTGCACCGAGGCCCGCCACTGGAAGAAGCAGACGCCGTCGGCGCCGCGGGCGACGTGGGTGAGGGAGTTGCGGATCATCTCGCCCGGCGCCTTGGGCTTGTTGAGCGGCTGCCAGTTGACGGCGCCGGTCGAGTGCTCCATGAGGATCCACGGGGCGCCCTGCGCGAGACCGCGGGAGAGGTCGGCCGCGAAGGCGAGCTCCGACCGGGGGTCGCCGAGGCGGTGGTCGAGGTAGTGGTCGTTCGCGATGACGTCCATCTCTCCCGCCCACGACCAGTAGTCGAGGTTCTCGATGTGGGCCGTGACCATGAAGTTGGTCGTGACCGGCACGTCGCTGTGCGCGCGGATGGCCTCGGCCTCGGCGCAGTAGTGCTCGAGCAGCGCGTCGCTGCTGAAGCGGTGGAAGTCGAGGACCTGACCCGGGTTGCGGCTGGACAGCGTCGCCTTCGGGGTGAGGATCTCGTCCCACTCGTAATAGGTCTGACTCCAGAAGGCGGTGCCCCATGCGCGGTTCACCTCGGCGACCGTGCCGTAGCGGGCCTGCAGCCAGGCGCGGAAGGCGGCGGCGCTCTCGTCGCAGTGGCACAGCGCGTTGTGGCATCCGAGCTCGTTCGAGACGTGCCAGAGCGCGACGGCCGGGTGCGCGCCGTAGCGGGCGGCGACGGCGTCGACGAGGGCGAGGGCGGCCTCACGGTAGACGGGCGAGCTCGGGCACCACGCCTGGCGTCCGCCGGGGTAGCGTCGGGTGCCGTCGTCGACGATGGGGAGGATCTCGGGGTGCGCCGTCGTCAGCCACGCGGGCGTCGACGCGGTGCCGGTGCCGAGGTTCACCCGGATGCCGGCGGCGTGCAGCCGGCCGATGATGTCGTCGAGGCGGGCGAAGTCGTACTGCCCCGCGCGCGGCTCGAGGTGGGCCCAGCCGAAGATGTTGATCGCGACGAGGTCGACGCCGGCCTCGCGCATGAGCGCGATGTCCTCGTCCCAGACGTCCGGCGTCCACTGTTCGGGGTTGTAATCGCACCCGAACGCGATGCCGTCGTGCTCGAAGGGGCGGGCGGGGACCGACATGTTCTCCTCTGGATCCTGTGAACGTGCACAGGTCCGAGCGGAGGCCCTCCGCGTTGAGGCTCTGTGAACGTGTACAGACTAGGTGGGACGTCGCTGGCTGTCAATCATTGATAGGGAATCTCGGTGCGCGGTGTGTGCGTGCACATACGATGAACGCGTGAGCAGCGATCGCACGGATGTCATGGGCCGCCGCCGTCGCGCGACCGTCAAGGACGTGGCCACGGAAGCCGGCGTCTCGCGGGGCACCGTCAGCCGGGTGCTCAACGGGCAGCCCTACGTCTCGGATGAGGCACGCGAGGCCATCGAGGCCGCCATCGCCAAGGTCGGCTTCGTCCCGAACCGCGCCGCCCGGAGCCTCGTCATGCAGAGCTCGCAGGCGATCGGCCTCATCGTCCACGAGCCGCACTCGCTCTTCGTCGAGGACCCGAACATCGGCTCGATCCTCCTCGGGGCCAATGCCGCCCTGTCGGAGGCGGACTACCAGCTGACGTTCATGATCGCCGACACGACCCGCGACATCGAGCGCCTCGCCCGCTATCTGAGCGGAGGCCTCATCGACGGCGTCATCATCGTCTCGGCCCGCGTCGGCGACCCCATCACCCGCGCCGTCGCCGACCTCGGCCTGCCCGCCGCGTTCGTCGGACACCCGCGCGACATCGGCGACGCCGCCTTCGTCGCCATCGACAACCGCGGCGCGGCGCGCGAGATCACGAACCGGCTCGCCGCGACGGGCCGCCGCCGGATCGGCATGATCGCCTCCGCTCTCGACCGCGACTCGGGATCGGACCGCCTCGCGGGATTCGTCGACGCCCTCGGGTCTCGGTTCGAACCGAGCCTCGTCGAATCCGTGCCGCTGTACTCGTACTCCGACGGGCAGGCCGGGATGCGGGCGCTCCTCGAGCGCGCGCCCGACATCGACGGCGTCTTCGCCTCGAGCGACGCCGTCGCCGCCGGGGCGATGGACGTCCTCCAGGCCGCGGGTCGGCGCATCCCCGAGGACATCGGCATCGTCGGCTTCGACGACAGCTCGTGGGCGCTGCGCTGCGATCCGCCCCTGTCGACCGTGCACCAGCCGGCCGATCGACTGGGCCGTGCGGCCGCGGAGTCCGTGCTGCGACAGCTCCGCGGCGAGGCCCCCGACGCGGGCGGGCACGTCCTCGAATGCCCCGTCGTCTGGCGCGGCTCCGCCTGATCGGCGTCGGCACGGAATGCCGGGCGACCCGCGCCGGTTGCAGCCCAGGATATGAGCATTGCGACCCCGGCCCTCTCCGTTCTCGACCTCGTCCCCGTCCGCACGGGGCAGACCAGCAGCCAGGCGATCGCCGCCTCGCTCTCCCTCGCGCAGCGCGCCGACGAGCTCGGCTACCGGCGCTACTGGTTCGCGGAGCACCACAACATGCCGGCCGTCGCCTCGACCACTCCCCCGGTGCTGATCGCCGCCGCGGCGGCGCGGACCCGCCGCATCCGTGTCGGCTCCGGCGGCGTCATGCTGCCGAACCACTCCCCGCTCGTCGTGGCAGAGCAGTTCGCCGCCCTCGAAGCCCTCGCCCCCGGTCGCATCGACCTCGGCATCGGCCGCGCCCCCGGCTCGGACCCCGTCATCACGCAGCTGCTGCGCCAGTCGGGGACCACGAGCGACGTCGAGCGGTTCCCGAACCACGTCACCGACATCCGTTCCCTCGTCTCGGCCGAGGGCGCGACGCTGCGGTTCACCTCGGGCGGCACGTACGACGTGCGGGCGACGCCCGCGTCGACCAGCACCCCCGAGGTGTGGCTGCTCGGCTCGAGCGACTACTCGGCCCAGCTCGCCGCGGGGATGGGCCTGCCGTACGTGTTCGCGAATCACTTCTCGGGCGACGGCCTCGAGCGGGCGCTCGACCTCTACCGCGGGCAGTTCCAGCCGTCCGAGACGCTCGCCGAGCCCCGCACCTTCGTCACGGCCAACGCCGTCGTCGCCGACACCGACGCGCAGGCCCGCGCCGCCGCGCTGCCGCAGGCGCGCATGATGGCGCGTCTGCGCGGCGGCAAGCCCCTCACGGCGCTCGAGACCGTCGAGCAGGCCGCGGCGGCCGAGGCCTCGGACGGGCTCGCCGCCCCCGTGTTCGACGCGATGATGTCGCGCTGGTTCGTCGGGACCGGCCCCGAGGTCCGCAGCCGGCTCGCGGAGTTCGCCGCCGGCCACGGCGTCGACGAGGTCATGGTGTCGCCCGTGTCCGCCGCGACCGAGGACGAGCCGATGGATGCCGCGCCCTCGCGCCTCCGCACGCTGGAGCTGCTCGCGGCCTGAGGCGTGTGCCGCCTCTCGGGCGGCGACAACCGAGGAGATCCGTCACAGAGACGCGGTGGTAACCGGTTCCACCCGCCGCGCAGCGGCACATCTCCGCGGTTGGTGCCGCGCAGGCGGGCGGATCAGGCCTCGGGCTCGCCCGAGACGAGGCCGCGCAGCCAGTCGCGCGCCTCGACGAACACCTCGTCGGAGTACCGCTCGGGGTAGCGGACGATCGCGCGGTCGGCCCGCGGGTACGAGCCGAGGTAGAGCACCCGCGGCGAGAAGCGGCGCAGGCCCAGCAACGCGTCGGCCATGCGCTCGTCCTCGATGTGCCCGTCGGCGTCGATGACGAAGCGGTACCGGCCGAGCTCGTCGCCGATGGGGCGCGAGGCGAGCAGCGACAGGTTGATGCCCCGGGTCGCGAACTGCTCGAGCAGCTCGAGGAGGGCACCAGGGTGGTCCTCGGGCAGCTCGACGATGAGCGACGTCTTGTCGGCCCCCGTCGGCGCGGGCGGCGGAGCCGTGCGGCTCACCAGCACGAACCGCGTCACGGCGTGCGGATTGTCGCCGATCTTCTCGGCCAGCAGGTCGAGGTCGTAGAGCTTGAGGATGCCGGGCGGGGCGATCGCGGCATCCGCGGAGATCCCGCCGTCGACGAGTCCCACGGCGGCGGCGACGTTGCTCGTGGCGGGGATGTGCGAGTGCTCGGGCAGCGCGGCCGTCAGCCACGTGAGGCACTGTGCGTAGGCGACGGGGTGGGCTGCGACGACCGAGACGTCCTCGAGCCGCACGCCGGGCCGGGCGACCAGCACGAACTCGACCGGCACGAGGTACTCCCCCACGATGCGGAGTCCCGGCACGGTCGCCAGCGCGTCCTGCGTCGTCGAGACGCCGCCGTCGACGGAGTTCTCGATCGCGATCATCGCGGCATCCGACCGGCCGTCGGTGACGTCGGCGAGCGCCTCGCCGACGTTGCGGACGGGGCGCCAGGTCTGGTCGCGTGCTTCGGGGACCTGCGCGAGGGCGGCTTCGGTGAAGGTGCCGGCGGGGCCGAGGAAGCTGTACGTGCGACGGGTGGGGGAAGCCGGGGGCTCGGATGTCACGCGGACAGCCTAGTGGGCACCCCCATGAGCCCCACCGTCCGCGGCATCGGCTGTCGACGACGGATGCCGCTGATCAGTACACCCGCGACGAGAACCGCCCCGCCGACCACCTCTCCGACGCTCGGAGCCTCACCGCGCAGCAGTGCGGCCGAGGCCATCGCGACGACGGGCGCGAGCAGGATCCACGGCACGACGGCCGCGGACGGATTGCGGCCGAGCAGTCCGTTGAAGACGGCGTACGCGAACAGGGTGCACAGGCCCGCGGTGTAGAGGGTCGAGACGACGGCCTGGGGTCCGATGGCGGCGAGCCCCGCGACGATCGCCGCAGGACCGTCGATGACGAACGACAGGGCCAGGGCGGGGATCGGCACGACCAGCGACGACCAGACCGTCAGTGACAGCGTGCCGCCGCGGCCGATCCCGGTGACGACGCCCGCGCGGCGCGAGATCACGTTGCCGACGGCCCACGACAGCGCGGCCGCGAGCGCGAGGCAGACCGCGAGCACGGGAGCGTCGCCGCCGCGGAAGAGCGCCACGATCGCGAGACCGACGACGCCGAGGCCGACACCGGTGACCTGCGTCGCTGAGGGGCGCTCGCGCAGGGCGATCGCGGCGATCACGATCGTGAAGACCGCCTGCGCCTGCATGAGGAGCGCGGCGAGGCCCGGGCTCAGCCCCAGCGCGAGCGACGTGTAGAGGAGCGCGAACTGGCCGAGGCTCATGAACAGGCCGACTCCGACGATCACGCGCCACCCGGTCTGCGGCCGCGGCACGACGAGGACGGCGAGTGCGACGACGGCGAACCGGATCGCCGCGAACAGCAGGGGCGGGATGCCGCTCATCCCCCAGTCGATGACGACGAAGTTCAGGCCCCACAGCGAGGCGACGAGGGCGGCGAGGAGCATGTCACGGCGGGTCACGGGACCAGTCCATCCGCGGCATCCGTGAAGGACAAGCGATCATTCCGCGACGTGAATCGGTAGCATCGCTTCATGATCGATCTCGAGGCCGTCGTGTCCCTGCGCGCCGTGGCCACGGAGGGGAGCGTCGCCGCCGCGGCGACCGCTCTCGGCTTCACCCCCTCGGCCGTCTCGCAGCAGATCAAGCGGCTCGAGCGCAACACCGGCGTGACGCTGCTCGAGCGGGTGGGGCGAGGGGTCGTGCTCACCGAGTCCGCGACGCGCCTCGTCGTCTCGGCGACGCCGATCCTCGCCGACCTCGAGCGCGTTCGCGCCGACCTCCACGGGGGCGGCGAGCCCGACCGGGTCGCCGGCGATATCCGCATCGGGGCGTTCTCGACGGTGGTGCGCGGGGTCATGGTGTCCCTCATCGCGGACCTCGGCCGGCGGCATCCGGATCTGCGACTGCCGCTGCGCGAGAGCGAACCGTGGGAAACGGTCGCCCTCGTCGCGTCGGGTCAACGGGACCTGGGACTCGTGCACCGCTGGGGCAACGTCGCGCTCGCGATCCCCGACCACCTCGTCGAGACCCCGCTGTTCACCGACGTCGCCGACATCATCCTGCGCCGCGACCACCCGCTCGCCGGCCGCACCGAACTGCGCCCCGAGGACCTCGGCGGCGAGCCGTGGGTCGCGACGTTCGAGTCGACGATCTGCCGGCAATGGCTGCGGCGGCTGTTCGACGGCGTCGGCGGCGCGCCGCGGATCGTGCACGAGTCGATGGAGTTCGAGAACCACCTCGAAATCGCCCGCGCGGGCATCGCCGTCGCGCTGGTGCCGCGCCTGGGCCGCCCGCCGCTCGGCCCCGACCTGGTCGCGATCCCGACCGTGTCGCCGGAGTCCATCCGCGAGGTGTCGGCGATACACCGCCGGACCATGTCGGACTCGCCCGCCCTGCGGACCGTGCTCGACGCCCTGTCGGAACGGGCGGCGGCGATGGTCACCGAGGCGGGCCGCCTTCCGGCGTGAGCTCGCTGCGGATCCGCGACACGCAGGCGCTCCCGTCCGACTTCCCTGGCAGACTGGGCGAATGAGCCGCGCAGGACAGCCAGCCGAAGCCTCTGACCTCGTCGACGTGGACGCCCTCATCGGCGCCTACTACGACCTGAAGCCCGACCCGTCGGTCGCCGCGCAGCGGGTCGCGTTCGGGACGAGCGGCCACCGCGGCTCGTCGCTGTCACGCAGCTTCAACGAGGACCACATCCTCGCCACCACCCAGGCGATCGTCGACTACCGCGCAGCGCAGGGCATCACCGGCCCGCTGTTCCTCGGCCGCGACACGCACGGACTCTCGCTGCCCGCCGAGCACACCGCCATCGAGGTCCTCGTCGCGAACGGCGTCGACGTCCGCGTCGACAGCCGCGACTCGTGGGTGCCGACACCCGCCCTCAGCCACGCGATCCTCACCTACAACAAGGGCCGGGACGAATCGGATGCCGGTCGCGCCGACGGCATCGTCGTCACCCCCTCGCACAACCCGCCGCGCGACGGCGGATTCAAGTACAACCCGCCCCACGGCGGACCGGCCGACACCGACGCGACCGGCTGGATCGCCGACCGCGCGAACGCGCTCATCGAGGCGGGCCTGGAGGGCGTCCGACGCATCCGCCACGCGGACATCGACGACGCGACCCTCGGCCAGTACGACTTCCGCGAGGGGTACGTCGCCGACCTGGCATCCATCATCGACGTCGAGGCGATCGCCCGCTCGGGCGTTCGGATCGGCGCCGACCCGCTCGGCGGTGCGTCGGTCGAGTACTGGGCTCTCATCGGCGAGCGCTACGGCCTCGACCTCACGGTCGTGAACCCCGAGGTCGACCCGACGTGGCGGTTCATGACGCTCGACTGGGACGAGAAGATCCGTATGGATCCCTCCTCCCCCTCGGCGATGGCCGCCCTCGTCGCCCGGCGCGACGAGTTCGACATCCTCACCGGCAACGACGCCGATGCCGACCGTCACGGCATCGTGACGCCCGACGCCGGGCTCATGAACCCGAACCACTTCCTCGCCGTCGCGATCGACTACCTCTACCGCCACCGCGAGGGCTGGCCGCAGGATGCCGCCATCGGCAAGACCCTCGTGTCGTCGATGATCATCGACCGCGTCGCCGCCTCGCTCGACCGCACCCTCCTCGAGGTCCCCGTCGGGTTCAAGTGGTTCGTCCCGGGCCTGCTCGACGGCTCCTTCGCCTTCGGCGGCGAGGAGTCCGCCGGTGCGTCGTTCCTGCGCAAGGACGGTACCGTCTGGACGACGGACAAGGACGGCATCCTCCTCTGCCTGCTGGCCGCCGAGATCCTCGCCGTCACCGGCAAGACCCCCTCGCAGCGGTACGCCGAGCTCGAGGCCGAGTTCGGGGCATCCGCGTATCAGCGCGTCGACGCGCCCGCCTCGCCCGAGCAGAAGGCGGCCCTGTCGAAGCTCTCGGGCGACGCCGTGTCGGCGAGCGAACTGGCCGGCGACCCCGTCACGGCGAAGCTCTCGCACGCGCCCGGCAACGGTGCGGCGATCGGCGGGCTCAAGGTGCAGACCGAGTACGCCTGGTTCGCGGCGCGCCCTTCGGGCACCGAGGACGTCTACAAGCTGTACGCCGAGAGCCTCAAGGGTCCCGAGCACCTCGCGCAGGTGCAGGAGGAGGCGCGCAAGGTCGTCGCCGCCGCGCTGGGTTCTTGAGGCCGCGGGCGCTGGGTTCCTGAGTCCGCGGGCGCCGGGTTCCTGGGGTCCGGCGGCCCGGTCCCTGAGGTCCGGCGGCCCGGTTCCGCGCCAGTAGGCTCGGGACCATGAGTTGGCTCGTCACCGGAGGCGCCGGGTACATCGGCGCGCACATCGTCCGCGCTCTCGCCGAGGCGGGTCTCGACCCGATCGTCCTCGACGACCTCTCCAGCGGACACGCCGCGTTCGTGCCCGAGGGGGTCCCCTTCGTGCAGGGCACGATCCTCGACCAGCAGCTCGTCGCCGACACCCTGCGCACGCACGGCGTCGAGGGCGTCATCCACGTCGCCGGGTTCAAGTACGCCGGTGTCTCGGTGCAGCGCCCCCTCCACACCTACGAGCAGAACGTCGAGGGCACCCGCGTGGTGCTCGCGGCGATGGCGGATGCCGGGGTCACGAACATCGTGTTCTCCTCCAGCGCCGCCGTGTACGGCACCCCCGACGTGCCCCTCGTGACCGAGGACCTGCCCAAGCGTCCCGCCTCGCCGTACGGCGAATCGAAGCTCATCGGCGAGTGGCTGATCGCGGCGCAGGGCGTCGCGACGGCGGCATCCGATGCACCCCTGCGTCACACCTCGCTGCGGTACTTCAACGTCGTCGGCTCGGGTGACCCGTCGGTCTACGACACGAGCCCCCACAACCTGTTCCCGATCGTCTTCGAGATGCTGCTGAAGGGTGAGACGCCGCGCATCAACGGCGACGACTACGACACCCCCGACGGCACGAACGTGCGCGACTACGTGCACGTCGCCGACATCGCCGCCGCGCACGTCGTCGCGGCGCAGCGTCTGCGCGCGGGCGAACCGGTCGAGCCCGCCTACAATCTCGGTTCGCAGAACGGTCTGTCGGTGCGCGAGATCATGGATGCCGTCGCCCGGGTCACCGGCATCGCGTTCAGCCCCGAGATCGGCCCGCGTCGCGCCGGCGATCCCGACCGCATCGTCGCCACCGGGGAGCTCGCCGCCCGCGACCTCGACTGGAAGATGCGGTACACCGTCGACGAGATGGTGCGCACCGGCTGGGACGCCCGCCGCACCGCCGGCTGAGAGCCCCCGGTCACGCGCGAGAGCGCGCGTCCGTGCCGACAGCGCCGCCTGCTGACACGCTCGGACGGGCGCTCTCGGCAGCAGGGGGCGCTTTCGCGCGGACAACCGTGAGCGAGCGGGCGGCGCGTCAGCCCGACGCGCGGGCGATGAGCGTCGTCGGGACGACTGTCCGTGTCGCGGGCTCGCCGTCGAGCGTCGCCGCGAGGGCGGCGACGGCGGCCTCGCCGAGGGCGTCGAAGTCCTGCCGCACGGTGGTCAGCGGCGGGCGGTAGTCCGCGGCATCCGCCACGTCGTCGAACCCGATGACGGCGACGTCCTCCCGTCCCGCCTCGGCGAGCGCGCGCAGCACGCCGAGCGCCATCTGGTCGTTCGCGGCGAACACCGCGTCGACGCCCGGGTCGGCGGCGAGGACGACTCCCGCCGCGTGACCGGATGCCGCACCCCAGTCCCCGCGCAACG
The DNA here is from genome assembly GCF_049545465.1 of Microbacterium sp. NPDC079356. Lineage (NCBI taxonomy): Bacteria > Bacillati > Actinomycetota > Actinomycetes > Micrococcales > Microbacteriaceae > Microbacterium > Microbacterium sp. NPDC079356. Next base: position 385,497 of record NZ_JBMWDN010000002.1, read on the forward strand.
GTTCCCGGGGCGGCGGCCCGTCGTGCGCCGCCCGCCAACCGCGCTCGCGCTCGGCCGCCGCGAACGACCCGGCGGGCCCGGCGACGTGCGCGATCGCGCGACGCCCGGCATCCGTCAGCCTGCGTGTGGCCGCCTCGGCGCCGCCGGCGTGGTCGGACTGGACCGTCGCAAACGCCCCGCCGGGCGAGTCGACTGCGACCAGCGCGAGACCCGCGGGCGGCGCGACGCCCTCCGCGATGGCCGTCGCCTCGTTGAGGACGATCGCGCCGTCGACGCCGAGGTCGTGCAGGCGGTCGAACGCATCGGCGATGCCGGTCCGCTCGGCGAGGGAGATCAGGGTGACCGCCAGGTCGCGCCGGGCCGCAGCGGATGCCACGGCCTCGAGCATCCGCGAGTTGCCGACCGTCGCGAGGGTCGCGACGATGACACCGATCGTGCCGGAGCGGCCCGTGCGCAGGGCCCGGGCGGCGCGGTGCGGGCGGTAGCCGAGCTCGGCCATCGCCGCCTCGATGCGGGCCCGCGTCTCGGGGTCGACCCGCGGACTGCCGTTGACGACGCGCGAGACGGTCTGGCCGGAGACGCCCGCCGCCGCGGCCACGTCGGCCATCGAGACGCGTCGCTGCACGGCATCCTCCCCGGCGCGGCCCCGGCACGATCTGCGGAGATCCGCGCGATGTTGACGATAACACAGCCTTTCGGCTACCGTGTTGACGTGAACACGCCGCAGTTCGAGCCCACCCCCACCGAGACATCCGACCTCGGCGCCGGCGTCGTCAAGCGCAGCACCCGCCTCGCCGACGGCCGCGAGCTGATCTACTTCGACGACCCCGGCACGACGCTCGGCCCGGAGCGCGCCGTCGACACCCGCGATCTCGACGCCCGCCCCGAGACCGCCACGATGCGGCAGGACGTCCTCACCGGCGACTGGGTCTCCGTCGCCGCGAACCGGCAGAACCGCGCGTTCCTGCCGCCCGCCGAGCTCGACCCGCTCGCGCCGCAGACCCCGACGAACCCGTCCGAGATCCCGTCGCTCTACGACGTCGCCGTCTTCGAGAACAAGTCGCCCTCGTTCGGCCCCGCCCTGGCCGAGGCGACCGACGACGTTCCCGCCGCGGTCGACCCGCCGCGCGGGCTCGACGACCTCGCCCACCTCGAGCTCGGCCGCACCCGCACGAGCGTCGGCCGCACCGAGGTCGTCTGCTTCTCGCCCGAGCGCACCGGCTCGTTCGGCACGCAGTCCGTCACCCGTGCCCGCACCGTCATCGAGGCGTGGGCCGACCGCACCGCCGCCCTCTCCGCCCTCCCCGGCATCGAGCAGGTGTTCCCCTTCGAGAATCGCGGCGAAGCGATCGGGGTGACGCTGCAGCATCCGCACGGCCAGATCTACGCCTACCCGTACGTCACTCCGCGCACGACCCGTCTGCTCGACTCGATCGACCGCACCGCCCCCGACCTGTTCCAGCGCATCCTCGAGTTCGAGCAGGCCGGCCCCCGCGTCCTGCTGCGCGGCGAGCACTGGACCGCCTTCGTGCCGTTCGCCGCCCGCTGGCCCCTGGAGATCCACCTGCTCCCGCACCGTCACGTCGCCGACTTCGCGGCGCTCTCGGAGCCCGAGAAGGACGAGCTCGCCCCGCTCTACCTGCGACTGCTGCGCGGCGTCGACGCCCTCTACGAGTCCGAGACTCCCTACATCGCCGCCTGGCATCAGGCGCCGGTCCACGTCGGCCGCGACACCGTGCGCCTGAGCCTGCAGCTCACGAGTCCCCGTCGCGCCGCCGACAAGCTCAAGTTCCTCGCCGGATCCGAGGCCGCCATGGGCGCCTGGATCGGCGACGTCCCCCCGGAGGACGCCGCCGCGCGCCTCCGCACCGCCATCGAAGGAGTCACCCTGTGACCGCTGCCGGCGAGGCCCACGGCCTCTTCTCCACCCTCACCGGCAACGAGCCGGTCGGACTCTGGTCGGCGCCCGGGCGCGTCAACCTGATCGGCGAGCACACCGACTACAACGACGGGTTCGTCTTCCCGTTCGCGACGCCCCACCGGACGCACGTCGCGCTCGGCCGGCGCTCGGACGGCCGCATCCGCGTCGTCTCCACCTTCGACGAGGCGCCGGTCGAGGTGGCGCTCGCCGACCTCGACGCGCTGTTCCCCGAGCGCCGCGACGAGGTCGTCGAGTGGGCCCGGTACCCGCTCGGTGTCGCGTGGGCGCTGCTGCAGGCGACCGGGACGGATGCCGCATCCGTCACCGGTGTCGACCTCGCGTTCGCCTCGGACGTCCCCGTCGGCGCCGGGCTCTCGTCGTCGGCGGCCATCGAGGGTGCGACCGGCTCGGCGCTCAACGACGTGTGGGGGCTCGGCCTCGACCGCGTCGCACTCGCGCAGGCGGGACGCCGCGCCGAGAACGAGGCCGTCGGCGCTCCGACCGGGATCATGGACCAGATGGCGTCGATGCTCGGCGAGACGGATGCCGGCACCTTCCTCGACTGCCGCAGCCTCGACGCGCAGGTGGTCGCCCTCGGCTTCGACGCCGCGGGGCTCGAGCTCATGGTGATCGACACGCGTGTCGCCCACGCGCACTCGACCGGCGGCTACGGCGAGCGCCGCGCCGCGTGCGAGCGCGGTGCGGAGGCGATGGGCGTCCCGGCCCTGCGCGACGTGCGCGTCGACCAGCTGCCGCAGGTCGAGCAGCTCGTCGACGAGGTGACCTACCGGCGGGTGCGTCACGTCGTCACCGAGAACCAGCGGGTGCTCGACACCGTGCGTACGCTGCGCGAACAGGGCCCCCGCGCCATCGGCGACCTGCTCTACGCCTCGCACGCCTCGATGCGCGACGACTTCGAGATCTCGGTGCCCGAGCTCGACCTCGCCGTCGAGACCGCCCGCGAGAACGGCGCGGTCGGGGCGCGGATGACGGGCGGCGGATTCGGCGGGTCGGCGATCGCGCTCATCGACCGCGCCGCCGTCCCGGCCGTGCGCGACGCGGTGCGGGCAGCCTTCGCCGCGGCGGGGCACACCGAGCCGCACGTCTTCACGGTGCGACCGTCCGAGGGCGCCCGCCGCGACGGCTGATCCCGTTACGGCTCGGTAAAGCCGGCGATCCGCCCGTGCGCCCGCGGCGGGCGGAGGGCAGGATGGACCCATGCCCTTCGCCACCACCCCCGCCGCCGGCACGCCCCTCCTGCAGGTGCGCGACCTCGCCGTCGAGTTCCAGACCATCGACGGATCGGTGCGCGCCGTGGAGGGCGTCGACCTCGACCTCGCCGCGGGTGAGACGGTCGCGATCGTGGGCGAGTCGGGCTCGGGCAAGTCGACGACCGCGATGGCCGTGATCGGCCTGCTGGCCGGCAACGGACGCATCGCCGACGGCAGCATCCGCCTCGACGGCCAGGAGCTCGTCGGGGCGTCCGAAGCGACGATGCGCGGCATCCGCGGGGCGCAGATCGGACTCGTGCCGCAGGACCCGATGTCGAACCTCAACCCGACGTCGAAGATCGGCACGCAGGTCGCCGAGACCCTGCTCGCGCATGGGCTCGCGACGAAGAAGGACGTCGACCGGAAGGTCGTCGAGACCCTCGCGGCGGCCGGCCTGCCGAACGCCGAGGAGCGCGCGAAGCAGTACCCGCACGAGTTCTCGGGCGGCATGCGCCAGCGCGCGCTCATCGCCATCGGGCTCGCCTGCAACCCGCGCCTACTCATCGCCGACGAGCCCACGAGCGCGCTCGACGTGACGGTGCAGAAGACGATCCTCGACCAGCTCGGCCGCATGACGACCGAGCTCGGCACGTCCGTCCTGCTGATCACGCACGACCTGGGTCTCGCGGCCGAGCGCGCCGCCCGGGTCGTCGTCATGCACCGGGGCCGCATCGTCGAGCAGGGCCCCGCGCGGCAGATCCTCGAGGACCCGCAGCATCCCTACACCCAGTCCCTCGTGCAGGCGGCGCCCTCGGTCGCCGTCGCACGGTTGCGCCCCGAGGCGTTCACGGCCCCGACACCGGATGCCGCGCCGAAGCCGGTCGACAACATCGTCGAGGTCGAGGGGCTCACCAAGCTCTACAAGGTCCGCGGGCAGAAGGAGGACTTCGCCGCCGTTCGCGACGTCTCGTTCGCGATCCCCCGCGGCGAGACGGTCGCGATCGTCGGCGAATCCGGGTCGGGCAAGACGACGACGGCACGGATGCTGCTGAAGGTCGTCGACCCGACGGAGGGTGTCATCCGCTACGACGGTGCGGACGTGGCATCCCTCAAAGGACGGCAGCTGCGCGAGTTCCGGCAGAAGGTGCAGCCGATCTTCCAGGACCCGTACTCGTCGCTGAACCCCATGTTCACGATCGAGCGGATCGTGCAGGAACCGCTCGACTTCTACAACCGCGGCTCCGCGAAGGACCGTGCCGCGCGGGTGCGCAAGCTGCTCGACGACGTCGCCCTGCCCGAGTCGATGCTGCGGCGCTACCCGTCGGAGCTGTCCGGCGGTCAGCGTCAGCGCGTCGCGATCGCGCGGGCCCTCGCCCTGTCGCCGGAACTGATCGTCTGCGACGAGCCGGTGTCGGCGCTCGACGTTCTCGTGCAGGACCAGATCCTGTCGCTGCTGCGCGACCTGCAGAACGAGTACGGCCTGAGCTACCTGTTCATCTCGCACGACCTCGCCGTCGTGCGCCTGATCAGCGACTACGTCTGCGTCATGAAGGACGGCGCACTCGTCGAGGCCGCCTCGAGCGAGGAGATCTTCACGAACCCGCGCGACCCCTACACACGCAACCTCCTCGCCTCGATCCCCGGCAACGAGCTCGACATCGCCGTCTGACCCTCCTTCCGGCATCCCTCCCCTGTCACAAAACGCCGCCCGACGCGGCACGACGCGACAGGCGAACAGCGGATGCCGCGCCTCCGCAACCCTCCCCTGTCACAACACGCCGCCCCACGCCGCACAACGCGACAGACGAACAGCGGATGCCGCGCCCCCGCATCCCTCCCCTGTCGCGAACTGCCGCCCCACGCCGCACAACGCGACAGGCGAACAGCCCCAGCACGCACGGGCAGCGAAGCGATCCCGGTGGGCCGGACAGTCGGGGAAGGGGCCCTGTTGTCCGACCCGCCGGGATCGCGCAGCGGTACCAGCCGCCCCGCCGGGATCGCGCAGCGGTACCAGCCGCCCCGCCGGGATCGCGCAGCCGTACCCCGGCGCGACTACGGCACGACCGCGTTGCCGAGCCCGCCGAGCGTGTACAGCGCGGCCAGCCCCACGACCACGACGACGGCGAGCCCGACGACGACGAGCAGCGCCCGCCGGCTCACGATCAGCGCCCGCGCGTCCGGGGGTCCATGGCTTCGCGCAGCGCCTCACCGAAGAGCGTGAAGCCGAGCGCGGTGATGGCGATGCAGATGCCGGGGAGGAACGCCAACCACGGCGCGATGGCGAGTTCCGCCTGCGCGTAGGTGAGCATGCGGCCCCACTCCGCGGTCTCGGGGCGTCCGCCGCCGAGGCCGAGGAACGACAGCGCCGCGGCGTCGATGACGGCGGTCGCGAGCGACAGGGTGCCCTGCACGATGACCGGTCCGACCGCGTTCGGCAGGACGTGGGTCATCGTGATGCGGCCGCGACCGAGGCCGAGGGTCTGCGCCGAGAGGACGTAGTCGGCCGACCGCTGCTGCAGCATCGAGGCGCGGAGCAGGCGCGCGAAGATGGGCACCTGCGCGACACCGATGGCGATCATGACGGAGTTCTGGTTCTGGCCGAGGATCGCTGCGATCGAGACGGCGAGCAGGAGGCTCGGCACCGAGAGCAGGATGTCGACGAGTCGCATGATGACGTTGTCGACCCAGCCGCCGAAGGTGCCGGCGATGAGGCCCAGCAGCATCCCGCCGACGAGTCCGTAGGCGGTCGAGATGACACCGATGAGCAGCGACGACTGCGCTCCCCAGATGAGCTTGGACAGCACGTCGCCGCCGAACCGGTCGAGGCCGAGCGGGAACGCCGCGATCTCGCCGGGACCGGGGATGTAGGTCGGGGTGATCTCGCGCGCACCCGGGAGGTCGGTCTCGGGGTAGGGGGCGAGCAGCGGCGCGAGGATCGCGACGAGCACGAACAGCAGCACGATGACGAGGCCGGTCCACGCGACGGGGCTGCGCCGCAGGCGGCGGAAGACGTCGTGCCAGAAGCCGCCGCGCGGCGCTCCACCGCTGCCGGCCTTCAGGTCGACGGCCGTGGCGTCCTCGGCGGGGCTCCCGCCGGCGGCGGGGGGAAGGACGGTGCTCATGAGACCCTCACTCTCGGGTCGATCAGGCTGTACGAGACGTCGACGAGCAGGTTGATCAGCGCGTAGACGACGGCGATGAAGATGATGAAGCCCTGCAGGACCGGGAAGTCGCGGTTGAAGATGGCGCCGGCGAGGAACGATCCGATGCCGGGGAAGGCGAACACCGTCTCGGTGAGGATCGCTCCCGACAGCAGCAGACCCGCCTGCAGGCCGATCGTCGTGATGACCGGCAGCATCGCGTTGCGGAGGATGAAGCGGTTGCGCAGCAGCGCTCCGGGCACGCCCTTGGCCTTGCCGGTGCGGACGTAGTCCGCGTTCTGGACCTCGAGGACGGATGCCCGGGTGATGCGCACGATGATCGCGAGGGGGATCGTGCCGAGCGCCACCGCCGGCAGGATCAGGTGGAGGACGGCATCCCATGCCGCGTCGAACTCCCCTGTGATGAGGCCGTCGAGGACGTAGAAGTTCGTGTAGTGCGTCGCGTCGATCCGGGGGCTCTGGCGGCCGTCCGAGGGCAGCCATCCCAGCTGCACCGCGAAGACGTACTTGAGGATGAAGGCCAGGAAGAACACCGGCACGACGATGCCGAGCAGGCTGAAGACGACGGCGGCGCTGTCGGCCGCCTTGCCGTGGCGGCGGGCGGCCCAGTACCCGAGGGGCACGCCGACGCCGACGGCGATGATGAGCGCGGCGAGCGAGAGCTCGATCGTCGCGGGGAAGCGGCGCAGGAACTCGTCGAGCACGGGACGGCTCGTCTGCAGCGAGCTGCCGAAGTCGCCCGAGAGGAGCCTGCCGATCCACGTGAAGTACTGCTCGAGGAGCGGGCGGTCGAAGCCGTAGAGCTCGTTGATGCGGGCGACCGCTTCGGGGGTGGACTTCTCGCCGAGCAGGGCCTGGGCGGGCCCACCGGGGAGGGTTCTCACCCACCAGAAGAGCAGGATGCTCAGGCCGAGGAGGGTGGGGATCAGCAGCAGGAGCCTTTTGCCGATGGTTCGCAGCACGGGTGTCGCTTTCGGGGAGGTCGGTGCGGGGCGGGAGGGTGTCCCGCCCCGCACCGGTCAGGCGGCCGGGGCCGCCTCGATCGGCTTACTTCGTGAGGACGATCTCGCTGAACACCTCATCGTTCACGGGGCTCGCCGGGTAGCTCTCGACGCGGGGGTCGAAGGCCAGGGTGGGAGCCGGGTGGGCGAGCGGGACACCGGGGATGAACTCGGCGACCTGCTCGTTGATGTCGGAGTACACCTGCGTCTGCTCGTCGAGGTCCGCGATGCCGCGGGCGTCGGTCAGCGCGGAGAACAGCTCGGGGTTGTCGAAGCCCCACTCCGCCGACTTCTGGCCGAAGAAGACGCCGAGGAAGTTGTCGGTGTCGTTGTAGTCGCCGGTCCAGCCGAGCAGGTGGATGCCGTGGTCCGTGCCGCCGGTGATGAGGTCGAGGTACTCGCCCCACTCGTTCGACTGCGGCGTGGTCTCGACGCCGACCTCGTTCAGCTGCTTCGACAGCACCGTGAAGATCTGCTCGGGGTCCGGCATGTACGGACGCGAGACGTTGACCGGGTAGTTGAAGGTCAGCGCCAGCGGGTTGGCCTCGTCGTAGCCGGCCTCGGCGAGCAGCTGCTTCGCCTTCTCGGGGTCGTAGTCGTACGTCGTGACGTCGGCGTTCCAGCCGTTGACGGTCGGCGGCATGAACTGCGTCGCCTTCTCGGTGCCCTCGGGGAGGACCTGCGAGATGAGCGCGTCCTTGTCGACGGCGTACGAGAGAGCCTCACGGACCTTCGGGTCCTGCAGCTCCGGGACCGCCTGGTTGAAGGCGAGGTAGAGGATCGTGAAGGGAGGACGCGACACCATCTTGTAGCCGTCCTCCTCGAGAGCGGCCGTATCGGCGGGGCCGACGAGGTCGTACCCGTCGATGGAGCCCGACTCGAGCGCCTGACGGCGGGCGGTCGGGTCGTCGATCACGCGGAAGATGATCTCGTCGATCTGGCCGGCGTCGCCCCAGTAGTCCTCGTACGAGCTCAGCGTCAGCTGCTCGCCCGGCGACCACTCGTCGAACTTGTAGGGACCGGTGCCGACGGGGTGACCCATCGCGTACTCGCTGAGCGTCGGAGCCTCGGCGGTGCCGCCGACCTCGTCGGCCTTGTACTCCTCGAGGGCGGTCGGCGACTGCATCCCGAAGGCGGGGAGCGACAGCGCCGCGACGAAACCGGCGAAGGGCTTCTTCAGCGCGATGGTGACCGAGTCGTCGCCGTCGGGCGTGCAGGAGTCGTAGACCGCGGTGTCGGGGCTCGACGCGTAACCCTTGAAGAGCTTGTTGTAGTAGTAGCCGAGCGCCTCGCTGGCGGCCAGGCCCTCCCAGTTGTACCAACGGTCGAAGTTGGCGCAGACGGCCTCCGCGTTGAACGGCGTGCCGTCGTGGAACGTGACGTCCTTCTTGAGGGCGAACGTGTAGCTCAGCGAGTCGTCCGAGACCTCCCACGACTCCGCGAGGAGCGGCGCCGGGTCGGCAGTGCCGGGCTTGGTGCCGACGAGACCCTCGAAGATCTGACGCGAGACGCGGAACGTCTCGCCGTCCTGGGCGAAGGCGGGGTCGAGGCTGGCCGGGTCGGCCGAGGCGCCGAAGACGAACGTGCCGTCGACGTCGGCCGAGCCTTCGCCTTCGGTCTCGCCGCCGCGCTGACTGGCGCACGCGCTGAGCGCGAGCGCACCGATGACGAGGGCCGCGGCGCCCGCGACCACCCGCTTCCTGGACATGGGGAGCATTGCTGTGCACCTTCCGATGAGGCTCGTCGGCGATGCGCCTGGAGGGCGACGTTGCCGAAGGGATGCCGCTGACGCTACCTGCCGCACTGCGGGCAAGCGGTTACATCTGCATCTCGATCGTGTTTCTTCCTGCGGGCTACCGTAGACGAATGGCCCGCTCCCGCGACCCGATCGACCCGCCTGTCGCGAGACTGTCCGACGGCCGGCAGGCGCGCATCGTGCCGGGTCGTTTCGCCGGCGGCTGGGAACTGATCGTCGACACGACCCCCCAGTCGCACGTGGACCTCGACGATCCGTCGCACCTCCACTTCGAGTACGTCGCCCGGATGGGTGCGGTGATCGACCAGGTCGGGATGCCGGGCGAGCCCCTCACGGCCGTGCACCTCGGTGCGGGCGCCATGACCCTGCCGCGGTACGTCGAGCACACCCGGCCGGGGTCGCGGCAGCAGGTGATCGAGCTGGAGCAGGCGCTCGTCGACCTGGTCCGCGCGCACCTGCCGCTCCCCCGCACGGGACAGCTCCGGGTACGCATCGGCGACGCGCGCGACGTCGCGGCGCGCCTGCCCGCGGGGCTCGTCGGCAACGTCGACCTCGTCGTCTCCGACGTGTTCGCGGGCGCCCAGACCCCCGCCCACATCACGAGCGTGGAGTACTACCGCATCCTCGCGGGGCTGCTCGCACCCACCGGCATCCTGCTCGTCAACATCGCCGACGGCAGCGGGCTGGCCTTCGCGCGCCGTCAGGTCGCGACCGTGCGCTCGGTGCTCGAGCACGTCGTGATCCTCGCCGAGGTCGGCACACTCAAGAGCGGTCGGTTCGGCAACATCGTCATCGCCGCCTCTCCCGCTCCGCTGCCGATGGACTGGCTGCCGCGGCTCATGGCGGCGGGGCCGCACCCCGCGAAGGTCGCCCACGGCGCCGAGCTCGAGGCGTTCGCGCGCGATGCGCGGATCATGACGGATGCCGACGCCACCCCGTCGCCGAAGCCCGCCGCATCCGTCTTCGACCGCTGAGGCCACGACGCGCGGCGCGCCCTCAGCCGATTCCGGGTCCCGCCCGGCGACACTGGAGGCACACGTCGCTGGGTGGGAAGGATTGGCCGTGGGCTTCATCAAGGGATACGACCCGGAGACACTCCGAGAGATCGTCGACCTCGACGAATGCCAGGCACGGCTCGTCGAGCTCGGCGAGCAGCGCAGCCTCGCGGCGATGCTCGAGAAGGTGTGGCTCCTCAAGGTGACCGGCCGTCTCGACGACGCGCTCGTGGTGTCGGAGGAGTCGGTCCGTCTCGCGCGGATGGCCGGGACACGCAAGGACCTGCTGCGCGCACGGATGCTGCACGCCACCGTCCAGCAGTTCCGCGGCGCCTACGCGGCCGCGATCCACGAACTCAACACGTGCGTCGAAGAGGCCGAGGGCCAGGGCTGGGCGGCGGTGGCCGCGTTCGGCTGCCAGCACCGCGGGAAGGTGCACTTCGACGCCGGCGACGATGCGTCGGCGCGCGCGGACTTCAAGAAGGCGCTCTTCCTGCGGCAGGAGGCCGGGGCGCCCGAGGAGCAGCTCGAGTCGACGCTGCTCGCGATCGACGCCGTCGACCGGCGCCGCAACCGTTCCACGGTCGCCAGCTGAGCCGTTCCCGGCGAGTGTCGTACATCCGTTCTATCGTGCTGGCATGAGCGATCTGATCGACGTCCGCCGCGAGGCGGAGTCCCTGCTGCGGCAGCTGCTCGACGACTCGTGGAGCTTCGCGTTCGACAACGCCAAACGGCGCGCGGGCGCGTGCGACTACCTGCGCAAGCGCATCACGCTCTCGCGCTACCTCGCCGCGCGGTACGACGCCGAGACCAACCGGCAGACGATCCTGCACGAGATCGCCCACGCGATCGCGGGCGCCGCCGCCGGTCACGGCGCGGACTGGAAGCGCATCGCGCGCTCGCTCGGCTACACCGGCGGCGTGACGCACCGCGGTGAGACGGCGACCGAGCTCGCCCCCTGGGTCGGGGTCTGCCCCGCGGGGCACGTCGCCTACCGGCACCGCAAGGCCACGCGGGCGACCTCGTGCGCACGCTGCGCACCGACGTTCGATCCGCGCCACCTCATCACCTGGCGGCGGCGCGAGATCACCGCCGAGACGCGGCGGGCCGCCCTCACTCCGCGCTGATCGCCTCGTACGCCCGCCACACGCCGCCGCGCAGGACCGGCACCGCATCGTCGGCGTCGTGGACCGCGGCGGCGAGCACCTCGGCGCGGCGGTCGGCCTCGAGCAGCTCCTGCCCCGAGCCGCTCGCCGTCAGCAGGTGACGGACGGCGGAACGGAGCCCGCGGAAGGACTCGGATGCCGCCGCCGCCTCCGGCGACGAATGGTCGAGGCCGAGCGCCTCGAGGGCGGCGAACACCGCGCCCGCGCCCAGCTGGTCCTCGACCGAGAAGCGGAGGACCGCGGCATCCCCCTGCCCGGACAGCTCCCCCGCCGCGATCACGTTGACGCTCGTCCGCGCCGCGCGGCGGTTCTGCTCGGCCAGCACGGCGTGCGCGACCGCGGTCGCGTTGCGCAGGCACCCCAGGAAGACGACCGCGCCCGCGTCCGCGGCGGCCGAGGCGACGGCGGCGCCGTTGCGCGAAACGGCGTGGGCCGCGTCGTCGTGCGGCACGGTCTCGCCGCCCACGATCCGCGCCGACACGGTCGACGAGAACCGCAGGACGTCGACCACGACGACCACGTCCGCGGGGGCGAGGCGGCGCAGGCCCTCCTGCCCCCAGTCGAAACGCAGTTGGTAGCGGGACTGGTCGAATGGGCTCGCGGTCATCCCTCCAGCGTACGAGCGTCGACGACCGGCTTCAGCGCGAGCGCGAGGCCGAGGACGTTCCGCGCCGTGCGCTGCAGTTCACCGCGGGTGAGTCCGTCCGCGCAGGCGAGCGAGTCGAGGATCGACGTGTCGGCGTACGCCTGCGGCGCGCCGTCGCGCTTGACCCCGCCGGGCATGAGGACGTCCACCTGCGCACGGACGCGGTAGGCGTTGTCCGCGAGGGCGGGGAAATCGGGGTCGGCGGACTCCTCGATCCACCAGTCGGTGATGACCGTGCCCTCGTACCCCCACTCGCCCCGCAGGACGACCGTCGCGAGGTCGTGGTGGTAGTGCGCCCACACCCCGTTGATCTGGTTGTACGACGTCATGATCACGCGGGGCGCGGCTTCGCGCACGCAGATCTCGAAGCCGCGCAGGTAGATCTCGCGCAGCGCGCGTTCGGAGACCCGCGAGTCGTTGCGGGTGCGGTTGGTCTCCTGGTTGTTCGCGGCGAAGTGCTTCGGACAGGCGGCGAGTCCGGTGCTCTGCACGCCGCGCACGACGGCGGCGGCGATGCGTCCCGAGACGACCGGGTCCTCGCTGAAGTACTCGAAGTTGCGCCCGCACAGGGGGTCGCGGTGGATGTTCATGCCCGGGCTGAGCAGCACGTCCGAGCCCTTGCGCAGCATCTCCTGGCCGTGCAGCGCGGCGAGCTCCTCGATGAGCGGGACGTTCCAGGTCGAGGCGAACGCCGTCCCCGAGGGCAGCAACGAGGCGTAGGCCGCGAGGCGGATGCCGCTCGGCCCGTCGGTCGTCGTGATCGGCGGCACGCCCTTGGCGCGCAGCGACTCGGACACCCCGCCCAGCACGCCCGCGTTGCCGGCGGCCCCCAGCGGGCTGTCCATCGTGACGTCGCCGCGGGCGAGGAGCGACAGTTCCTCATCGCTCAGCTGCGCGACGAAGTCGTCGAGGGATGCCGCACCCGCGGCGACGTCGGCGAGGTCGACACCCCTGTCGCCCGTGTGTGGGATCTCGGCGGGCAGGGTGGTGAGGATCCGGTCGGCCCGCGCGACGGTGCGCGTGGGGACGGTCTCGTGGGCGACGACGGCCGAGCCGTCCGCCGCTCGCGCGAGCGTGAGTCGCTCGAAGGGCAGGACCGGGGCGGCGACCTCGGCGGCCGTGCGCACGACCCGCGTCTCGGGCACGTCGAACGCCGCCACGCGCGTCGCCGAGCGCACGTCGGTCCCCACGAACACGGGGTACTCGCCGGCTTCGAGGACCCAGGCGCTGCGGGTACCGGTCGCGCCGGCGTCGTCGTACGAGGCGAGGTCGTCGAGACGCACCGTGAGCCGGACCGTCTCGCTCGCCCCGGGCGCGAGCAGCCCGGTCTTGCCGAACGCCGCGAGCTGACGGGCGGGCTTGCCGAGGGCGCCGTCCGGAGCGCCGGTGTAGACCTGCACGACCTCCTTTCCGGTGACGGCCCCCGTGTTGGTGACGACGGCCTCGAGGGTCAGGGCACCGGCATCCGTCCTCACCGTCGTCGCCAGCTCGAACGTCGTGTACGACAGGCCGTGCCCGAACGGGAACAGCACCCGGTCGGGGGCGAACGTCTCGAAGTAGCGGTAGCCGACGAAGACGTCCTCGGCGTAAACGTTGACGTCGAGGTGACCGAAGTTCGGCGCACTGGGGTAGTCCTCGTAGCTGAGGGCGATCGTGTCGGTCAGCTTGCCGCTGGGGGCCGATTCGCCGGCGAGCACCCCCGCGACGGCGCGGGCACCCTCCATGCCGCCCTGCCAGGCCAGCAGCACGGCGCTGATCCGGTCGCCGTACGCGACGACCCACGACAGGTCCATCACGTTACCCGCGTCCACGACGACCACCACACGCTCGAAGTGCGCGGTCACGGCGTCGAGGAGGGCGCTCTCCTCCGGCGTCAGGTAGTAGCTGCCGGGCTCGAGGATGCTGTCGCGCGCCTCGCCCGCCGCGCGGCCGATGGCGACGACCGCCGTGTCGGCACGGGATGCCGCGGCCGCGACCTCGGCGTCAGCGATGGGCATCTCGGGGAAGTGGTGCGGCCACTGGCCCCAGTTGGCGGTGAACACCGGCCGGTTCTCGGCGGACCACGTCGAGTAAAGGGTCGCGAGGTCGTCGTCGACGCGGACACCCGCGTCGCGGAGCCCGGCGAGCAGGTTCCAGATGTAGGGCACCTTGACGTCGCCGCCCGAGCCGTAGCCGACGGCGAACCAGTCCACCTGCACCCGCCCGAAGACCGCGACGGTGCGCTCGCCGAGCGGCAGCGTGCCGTCGTTCGTCAGCAGCACGACACCCTCGGTGGCGGTCGCCCGCGCGATCTCGGCGAGGGCGGGATCGAGGGTCGGGTCGGTGTCGAGCAGCATCGACGAGATCTGCGCAACGGACTCGACGGGAGCGAGCGTGTGCGAGCGGTCGCCGGATTCGATGGCGGGTTCGAGGGGCATGGCGGTCTTTCGCAAGGGTCGCCGAGGCGACGGGAGTATGGGAGCGCTCCCAACGTACCGACTCCCCCGCCGGAATGCGAGAGTGGAGGCATGCGGATCCTGCTGAAACTCGAACTCGACTGCACCGCGGATGCGGCGTGGCGCGCCCTGCACTCGCCGCGGGCGGTCACCGAACTGTACGGACCGCTCCTCGACATGGCGCCGATGGCCGCCTTGCTCCCGACCTCGTTCGAGCCGGGCGCCGACGTCCCGGTCGAGATCCGCGCCCTCGGCCTCCTCCCCGTCGGTCAGCAGCTGATCCACGCGAGCGACCGCTACACCGAGGACGCGAACGGTCCGGTGCGAATCTTCCGCGACAGCGGCATCCCGCTCACCGGTCCCCTCGCGGCGCTCGACGTCTGGGACCACCAGATGGCGGTCAGCCCGCTGCCGGGCGATCCGTCGCGGACGCTGTGGCGCGATCGCCTCACGATCGGCGGGATCGCGGCGGTGCCGCTGTGGCCGATGCTGTGGGCGGCGTGGCAGTACCGCGGCATCCGTCTTCGCGCGCTCGCGCCGACGTGGTCGTACGACCCGCCGGCCGCCGAGGACGCCTGACCGACGGATGCCGCCCCTCCTAGCGACCCGGACAGGTCGCGCGGAGGGGCGACGGTCTCACTCCGCGAGCGCCTACTCCGACAGAGCCTCGACGGGCACCGTGCGGGTCGCGATCCGCGTCGGGGCGACGGCGGCGCCGAGGGTGAGGGCGGCGGTGGCGACGATCACGATCGCCACCGGCAGCAGCGGGATCGCGGGTGCGACGAACGTCGGCGACTGCCACAGCGGCGGCATCGCGACCGAGCCGAGCAGCGACTGCGCGGCGACCCAGCCGTAGAGGACGCCAAGGACGAGCCCGAACAGCAGCGCCGTGACCGTGACGTGCGCCGCCTCGATGAGGACCATCCGGCGGATCTGCGCCGAGGTGAGACCCAGCGCCCGCAGGAGCCCGAGCTCACGCTTGCGCTGCACGATGCCGATCGTGAGGAGGTTCACGAGGCCGACCGCCGCGATCACCGCACTGACGGCGACGAGAGACATCATGACCGTCGAGAAGGTGTCCATCATCTGGTTGAAGGCTGCGTCGGGTTCGCCGCCGCTCGAGGCGGTGACGAGGGACTTGGCCGACTCGGCCGCGACCGCGAACATCACGACGAGCGCGACGCCCATGACGACGCCGATGGCCATGCGGCTCGACCGCTCCGGGTACCGGACGGCGTTCTCGGCGGCCAGCCGCGCGGTGACCGACTTCCCGAAGAAGCGGCCGGTGGCCTTCAGCAGCGGCGGCATGATCGAGACCGCGCTCATCGAGACGGCGGTGAAGCTGCACAGCCCGCCGAAGAAGGCGACGAGCACGCCGATCGGGCTCAGCAGCCCGAGCAACAGTCCCCCGCCCAGCAGGACGGCGCCGATCACACCGAGGACGAGGGCGGCGACCTTGCGCCCACGATTCTCGGCGATCTCCTCCCGCGAGCGCTCGACCGATCCGCCGAGCGCCTGGAGCGGCGTGACGGTGAGCACCCGACGCGACCCGGACCAGGCCGCGATCCAGGTGGTGAGGGCGACGGCGACGGTCGGCACGAGAAGCGACGGCTGCACGGGCGACCAGGACGACGTCACCTCGAGGGCGCGGTTGAGGAACGGGACGGCGACGAGCATGAGGATCGTCGTCACGACGAGGCCGAGGACGGCGCCGATCGCGCCGACGATGAGACCCTGGCGGGCGACCTCGGTGCGCTGCGACCGGGCGGTCGCGCCGATCAGACGCAGGAGCGCGATCCGGCGGGTGCGGCCGGCGATGATCGTCGAGAAGGTGTTGGCGGTCACGATCGCGGCGACGTAGACGGCCACGGCGAGCAGGATGCCGCTGAGCAGCATCAGCACGAGGGTCATCGTGCCGGAGTCCCCGTACTCCGGGTTCGACCCAAGCGCGTTCGAGAGGTACCCGGTGGCCGAGAGCAGAACGACACCGAACGCGGTCGAGATGGCCGAGACGAGGATCGTGGCCCCCATCCCGCGTTCCCGCAACCAGGCGAGCCGAGAGGTCCGAGCGGGCTCCGGC
Source organism: Microbacterium sp. NPDC079356 (assembly GCF_049545465.1). Classification (NCBI taxonomy): domain Bacteria; kingdom Bacillati; phylum Actinomycetota; class Actinomycetes; order Micrococcales; family Microbacteriaceae; genus Microbacterium; species Microbacterium sp. NPDC079356. The sequence goes on from NZ_JBMWDN010000002.1 coordinate 401,869, forward strand.
ACGGCGGTGACGGGGGCGGCCGGAGCGGCGAGCGCGGTCACGCGGTCACCTCCGCGCTGAGCATGTGGGCCGAGATCTGCTCGGCGCTCTGACGGGGCTTGTCGGCGACGATGCGGCCGTCGCCGAGGAAGAGCACGCGATCGGCGTACGACGCGGCGACCGGGTCGTGCGTGACCATGGCGATGGACTGACCGTGCTCGGTGCTCGCGGCGGCGAGCAGCGAGAGCACCTCGCGCCCGCTGCGGGAGTCGAGGTTGCCGGTCGGCTCGTCGGCGAAGACGAGGTCGGGCGCCGTCGCGAGGGCGCGGGCGATCGCGACGCGCTGCTGCTGCCCGCCCGAGAGCTGGTGGGGGCGGTGCCGCAGGCGCGGGCCGAGGCCCAGCGTCTCGACGAGTCCGTCGATGCGGGCGCGCTCCTGCGTGGTCGGCCGGCGACCGTCGAGGTCGAAGGGCAGCAGGATGTTGCCGATCGCATCGAGGGTCGGGACCAGGTTGAAGGACTGGAAGACGAAGCCCACCCGGCGGCGGCGCAGGATCGTCAGCTCGACGTCGGACAGGCCCGTGATGTCGGTGTCGCCGATCCAGACGCGGCCGGAGGCCGGGGCGTCGAGTCCCGCCATGATGTGCATGAGGGTGGACTTGCCCGAGCCCGACGGGCCCATGATCGCGGTGAACTCCCCGCGGCGGATGCCGACGGTCACGTCGTCGAGTGCGCGGACGATCGACTCGCCCCCGCCGTAGGTCTTGGTCAGGTGCTGGACGCGGGCGGCGAGGCCCAGGTCGGTGGTCGTGATCTCCATGTCTTCGACGCTACGGAGGAGGCCGCCCGCGCCGCGTCGGCCTGACGGTGCCTCCGCGTACATCGTGAGGATGATCCGGCATCCCCCGTCGCGACGGTGGGTCAGGCCAGGCCGTGCTCGAACGCGAAGACGACGAGCTGCACGCGGTCGCGCAGGCTCAACTTGGCGAGGATGCGGCTGACGTGCGTCTTCACGGTGGCCTCGGAGAGGAACTCGCGCGCGGCGATCTCGGCGTTGGACAGGCCCCGTGCCGCGAGCCCGAAGATCTCGCGCTCGCGCTCGGTGAGGGCGTCGAAGGCGGGCGGGATCGGACGGGTCGGCCCGCCGAGCGAGGCGAACAGGTCGCGGGTCGCCGACGCGGCGATGACCGACGACCCGGCGTGGACCGTGCGGATCGCCGCGAGCAGGAACTCGGGGTCGGCGTCCTTCAGCAGGAACCCGCTGGCGCCGCGCTGGATCGCCCGCGCGGCGGCCTCGTCGAGGTCGAACGTCGTGAGCATGACGACCCTGGGCGGATCGGGGTCGGCCAGCAGCGCCTCGGTCGCGGCGAGTCCGTCCATCACCGGCATCCGGATGTCCATCATCACGACGTCGGGCCGGGTCGCGCGGACGACCTCGATGGCCTGCGCGCCGTCGGAGGCCTCGCCGACGACCTCGAGGTCGGGCTGCGAGGCGACGACCATGCGGATGCCGGCGCGGAAGAGGGCCTGGTCGTCGACGAGGACGACGCGGATCGGGGTCATGCGGGGTCTCCAGTGGGGATCATGCGGCGGGCGCGCCGATCGGCAGCGATCCCGACACGAGGAAGGACGTTCCGGCGGGGGCGGCGTCCAGGCGGCCGCCGATCAGCTGCGCCCGCTCGCGCATGCCGATGAGCCCGTGACCGGGGGCGCGCTTCTCACCCGTCGACACGTCGCCGAGGTCGTTCCGCACCGACAGGTCGACGCGGTCCGGATGCCACGCGAGCGCGACGTCGACTCCGCCGTCGCCGCCGTGGCGGATCGCGTTGGTCAGGGCCTCCTGCAGGATCCGGTACACGGCGAGCTGCACCGAGGCGGGGACCTCGGCGGTGGGAGCGGGGTCGACGTCGACGCGCAGCGGCGTGCCCGCCGCCCGCACCTGCGCGTAGAGCTGCTCGAGGTCGGCGAGCGTCGGCTGCGGCCCCTCGGCCTGCGAGTGACGCATCTGCGTGAGCAGCAGGCGCACGTCCGACAGCGCAGCGCGCGCCGTTGACGAGATCGTGCCGAGGGCGTCGGACTGCGCCTTGGGATCGGATGCCGCGGCGTACCGGGCGCCGTCGGACTGCGCGATGATGACGGCCAGCGAGTGCGCGACGATGTCGTGCATGTCGCGGGCGATGCGGGTGCGCTCCTGCTCGGCCGCGGTCTCCTCCTCGGCCCGCGACTGCGCCGCGCGGTTCGCTCGGGCGCGGAGGGCGGTGCGGACGAGTGCGCCGGCGGTCCACGAGAGGCCGAGTGCGAAGAGGGCGGCGAGCAGGACGAAGATCAGGGTCGGGATGTCGGACAGCGAGCCCGTGCCGAGGAACGCCCAGCGGAAGAGGTAGGCCGTGATGGTCCCGGCGCCGAGCACGACGGAGGACAGACCCAACCAGAAGACGCGGCGCGACCCGTAGGCCGCCGTCGCGTACAGGACGGCGAAGATCGCGATGTCGGCGAAGCTCGGCCCCCGGTCCAGACCCATCTGCACGACGGCGCCGACCCAGGCGACGGCGAGCGCGAGACCCGGCGAGAATCGTCGCAGGCCGAGGGCGCCCGCCAGGAGGAAGACGACCGGGACCGCCGACCACCCGCCGATGGGTGACGACATCGTGCCGGTGTTCAGCTCGTACGGCAGCGCCACCAGCGCGAACAGCACCGCGACGGCCGCATCGACGGCGGCCTGGGAGGGGCGGAGCTTGCGGAACACTCCCCCGACGCTACGCGGTCGGCGGCGGCGCGGCATCCGCCCCGGGATGTATCCCGCGCTCAGCCGTCGGCGGCGGGAAGGTAGACCCGCAGACCGTCTGCGACCGCGCGCACCCGCATCCGGAATCCGTCGGCGCCGACCTCTTCGAGCTCGCCGTCGTGCACCCAGATGTCGGGCGCGCTGCCGGCGGCCACCTCGAGTTCGAAGTCCTCGTCGAGGATCCGTTCCAGATCGGATGCCGGGGGCATCACCCGCAGCGCGCGGAGGAGCTTGACGGTGTTCTTGCCGAAGGCGAGCGAGGCGACGGCCCGCAGCCGCGACCCGCGGGCGTGGTGGACGCGGACGTCGATGACGGCGTCGTGCAGGGTGGCCCGCTGCATCGTCGCGATGTGGTCGGGGTCGTTGCGCCCGACGCCCGCGAACACCGACCACACGCGGGCGCGCTTGCCGCCGCGGACGACGTCGACGGGGTGGGCGCCGTAAACCGCGCGCCAGGCGGCGACCGCGCCGCCCCACCACTTGCCGAGGCTCGTGCGGCGCTCGCGCTCGGCGAGGAACTCGGGATACGCCCCGAGCGAGACCGCGTTAAGGACCGTGATCGGATCGCCGCCGTCGACCGAGACCTCGGCGACCGCGACCGGACGCACGTGTCCCGCCGCGTAGGCATCGAGCCCGGCGTCGACGTCCTCGATCCCCGCCGAGCGCGCGAAGTGGTTGAACGTGCCGTTCGGCAGCACCAGGAGGGTGAGGTCGTGGCGGCGCGCGAGGTGCGCGGCGCGCGAGACCGACCCATCGCCGCCGAGGATCGCGAGGACCCGCGGCGGACTGTCGTCGGCCACGGCCGCCGCGACGACGTCGTCGAGGGTCTCGTCCTCACCCAGGCGGTGCACGGTGGCGCCCGGCATCCGTCGCTGCACGTCGGGGACGCGATCGGGTCGCCCGAGAGAGGCGCCCGAGCGGGCGTTGGCGACGACGAGGACCTCGAAACCGATCGGGGTGTCGCTCATGCCGCCACGGTAGGCGGCCTCGGGGTCCGTCGCCTCCCCTTGACACCCGCACGCGGTTCGCCGACGCGCACCGCCCGGCGCCGAATCACCGCCCCTGTGCCGAATCACCACCGAATTGGCGACATCGCGATGGTGATTCGGCAACCGAGTGGTGACTCGGCGGTGAGGGGCGGGGGCGGGTCAGGCCGGCGAGAGCGGACGGTGCTCGAAGAAGGTCTGCAGGACGACGGTCGTGCGGGTGCCCACCGAGGCGGCCGAGCGGATGTCGCGGATCAGCCGCTCGAGGTCGCGCGGGGTGGCCACGCGCACGAACAGCATGTACGCCGCGTCGCCGGCGATCGAGTGGCACGCCTCGATCTCATCGAGGTGCGCGATGAGCTCGGGGGCGTTGTCGGGCTGCCCGGGGTCGAGCGGGGTGATCTCGACGAACGCGGCGAGCGGCTTGCCCGCGACCTCGGGGTCGATGACGGCGCGGTACCCCGAGATGAGCCCGCGCGCTTCGAGCCGGCGCACGCGCGCCTGCGTCGCCGAGACCGAGAGCCCGGCGACCGCGGACAGCTCGTTGAGCGTCGCGCGCGCGTTGGCCGAGAGTGCGGCGATGATCGCGGTGTCGGCGGTGTCGGTCTCGTCTGCGGCCACGCTCCGACCGTACCGCAGGCGGGTTGCACACGAGATCCTTACGGCCTTACGCTGAAATGACCGGAAATCTTCCCGCAACAGCGCGAGGAAACCGTGAGGAACCGACAGGAGGTCCACCATGAGCACCGTCACCACTGCGCCGACGATCATCGGGATGCCCGAGGTCGTCGAGGACGCCCGCACGGCCGAGACCTCCACGGCCTGGGCGATGCTGCGGGATGCCGCGACCGCCCTGCAGGAACTGCAGACCACCGACGGCTCGGTGCCCGACGCCGCCGACCACGACGCCGCCCGCCGCCACGTCGAGGCGATCACCGCCGGCATCCGCTCGCTCTCCCCCGCCTTCCCGCACGACGCCGCCTACCTCGAAGTGAGCGTCGCGGACTTCGAGCGCTGGGTGTCGGAGGGGTTCGGGGTGCCCGACTTCCTCGACTCGCTCGTCGCCTTCCAGCCGCAGGAGCACCGCATCGACGGCCTGCGCCACCTCGTGGTCTTCCCGATGTACACGCAGAACGGCACCCGCGACCGCAAGGTCGAGGCCGTCCTCGTCGAGACGATCTGGCCCGAGTTCATCGCCGAGCTCGAGCAGACCTACACGAACCGCCTGTTCGTGTCGTTCCGCCTGCTCGACTTCACGCCCGGCTACGACACGAACTCGGCCGTACTCTTCCCCGAGACCGTCGCGATGCGCGAGATCCCGACCTTCACGTGGGGCGCGATCTTCCAGGACCGCGAGGCGGCCCGCTACCGCCGCGTCGTGCGCGCCGCCGCGGACATCACCCGGCTCGACCTGCCCGACGCCGCCGCGCGGCTGCTCGACGACCAGCGTCTCGCCGAGAAGACGTTCGTGATGTGGGACCTCATCCACGACCGCACGCACATGCGCGGCGATCTGCCGTTCGACCCGTTCATGATCAAGCAGCGGATGCCGTTCTTCCTGTACTCGCTCGAGGAGCTGCGCTGCGACCTCACCGCCTTCCGCGAGTGCGTCGCCATCGAGAAGGACCTGTCGGCGAAGGCCCAGCTGACGGATGCCGAGACCGAGATGCTCGAGCACGCCGGCCTCGTCCAGTTCGCCGTCATCTTCGACCGCATCTTCCGCTTCGCGATCACCGGCACGCGCGTGCGCAACTACGACGGGCTCGGCGGGCAACTGCTGTTCGCGTGGTTGCACCAGCGCGGCGTGCTGCACTGGACCGATACCTCGCTGGCGTTCGAATGGGACCGTGTCGCCGACGCCGTCATCGCCCTGAGCGACGCGATCGACCGGCTCTACTGGGAGTCGATCGACCGTCCGAAGGTCGCGCACTGGCTCGCCGCCTACGACCTCGTCCGCCAGACGGTCACCCCCCACCCCGCCTCGCAGTGGGCCCGCGGCCTGTCGGACGAGATCCTGGCCGGTCCCCCGAAGGGCTACACCGACGCCGTGATGGACGACGAGTTCCCGCTGTCGATGTTCTTCGAGGCCCTCGAGAAGAAGATGCGTCCCGTGATCGCGGGCGTGGCCGGCATCCGGGCCACCGACGCCTGATCCGCCGGCGGCCGGCTCCGGGGGGATGCCGGCCGCCGCGGGTCAGTGCACGCGTGCGCCTCACTCGCCCGCGACGCCGCCCGCCGCTTCGCGGGACGACGACGGGATGCCGGGGGCCGCGGCATCCGCTTCGGTCGTCTCGGGCGCCTCGCGGTACTCGGCGGAGAGCGTCCGGTAGGAGCGGGTGAGGAAGGCGGCGAGCGCCGCGGCCACCATGACGAGCCCGCCGATGAGGAAGATGAGCGCGATCCCGCGCATCTCGCCCTCGCCGAGCAGCCACGACCAGGTGCGCCGGCCCTCGTCGGTGCGCAGGGCGGGGATGATCCAGAACTCGGCGATCGGGGCGATCGCGAACGACGTGATCGGCCCGGTCGACACCTCGAGGGCCGTCGCGGCGCCGAACACCCGCCCCTGGCGCTCGAACGGCACGACCTTCTGGATGACGGTCTGCTCGGCGGACTCGATCACGGGGACGAGCGTCATGTACGCCCAGATGCCCAGGGCGTAGAGCCACCACCACTCCCGCAGGGTGAAGACCGCACCGAGCAGTCCCATCGCCGCGACCGCGAGCAGGAGCGTGCGGATCGGTTTCGTGCCGAGTCCCTTCGCGGCGACGATGCCGCCGCCGATGAGGAAGCCGGTCGCGGTCACCGCGAGGACGACGCCCCAGATCTTCACGTCGAAGAGTTCGAGACCGTAGGGGTCCATCAGCGCCATGTAGAGGCCGCCGATGAGGTTGTTGAAGGTGGAGAAGAGGATGAGCGCGAACAGCCCGGGGACGGCGCGGATGGCCGCCGCGGCACCTCGGATGTCGAGGATCTTGGAGCCCGGGTCGGGCGTCGGCGCGTCTTCGGGGATGCGCACGAACAACAGGTGGACGAGCGGGACCGCGGTGAAGGCGATCGCGACGGCGAGCGTGCCACCCATGCCGACGAAGCCGACAGCGAGACCCGACAGGGCGCTCGTCACGATGAACGCGATGCCCTGCACGGTGCCGACGAGACCGTTCGCGTTGGCATGGCGCTCGGTGGGGACCAGCAGCGTCACGGTCGTCGACAGGGCGATGTTGCGGAGGTTCTCGACCACCGCGCCGATGAGGATGATGCCCGAGAAGAGCCAGAACCAGGGGCCGCCGAGGTCGAGGATCGCGGACTCGGGCTGCGCGAGGTAGATCGCGCCGGCGGCGAGGAAGGCGGCGAGGGTGAAGACCCCGGAGAACACCATGACGGCGTGCTTGCGGAACCGGTCGACGAGGGTGCCGAAGACCATGCCGAAGATCGCGAGCAGCAGCATGTAGGCGCCGCCGATGATGCCCGTCGCGAGCACGGACTCTGTCTCGAGGTACACCCAGAAGGTCAGGGCGAACCACAGGAAGCTCGTCGTGACGTTCGCGACGGCCGTGTTCACCAGCACGTGCAGGAACGTGCGCACGCCGCCGGGCGGGACGGTGCGGGATGCCGGCGTCGCGTCGCTCATGCCGCGAGGGTATCGCCGGCCTCCGACACGGGAAAGAGCCTCCGCGCGACCTAGGCTGGAGGGGTGACGACGCTCCACGATCCGACGATCCGTTCCTTCGCCAGCGACAACTACTCAGGGGTGCACCCCGAGGTGCTGGCGGCCCTCGCCGCAGCGAACGACGGACATCAGATCGCCTACGGCGAGGACCTCTACACCGAGCGCCTGCAGCACGTCTTCGCCCGCCACTTCGGCGACGACGCGCAGGCGTTCCCCGTCTTCAACGGCACCGGGGCGAACGTCACCGGCCTGCAGTCGATGCTCCCGCGCTGGGGCGCCGTGGTCGCGGCATCCACCGCCCACATCAACGTCGACGAGGGCGGCGCTCCCGAGAAGGTCGCGGGCATCAAGATCCTGAACGTGCCCACCGACGACGGCAAGCTCACCCCCGAGCTCGTCGACCGCGAGGCGTGGGGCTGGGGCGACGAGCACCGCGCGCAGCCGCTCGTCGTCTCGATCACGCAGTCGACCGAGCTCGGCACCCTCTACACGCCCGACGAGATCCGGGCCCTCGCTGACCACGCGCACGCGCGCGGCATGCGACTGCACCTCGACGGCGCACGGCTCTCGAACGCGGCCGCCGCACTCGACCTGCCGATCCGCGCGTTCACGCTCGACGCGGGCGTCGACGTCGTCAGCGCCGGCGGCACGAAGAACGGCGCGCTCGCGGCCGAGGCGATCGTCGTGCTCGACCCCGCGGCATCCGCCGGGCTCCCCTTCCTGCGCAAGCTCAACATGCAGCTCTCGTCGAAGATGCGCTTCGTCTCGGCGCAGCTGATCGCGCTGTACGAGGACAACCTCTACCTGCGCAACGCCCGCCACGCCAACGCGATGGCCGCGCGCCTGCGCTCCGCCGTCGAGGCCGGGCTCACGGACGGGTCGATCGCCGGGGTGCGCTTCAGCCAGCCCACGCAGGCCAACGGCGTGTTCGCGATCCTGCCCGACGGCGTCGCCGACCGGCTGCGCGAGTCGTTCCGCTTCTACGACTGGGATGCCTCAAAGAACGAGGTGCGCTGGATGTGCTCGTTCGACACGACCGAGTCGGACGTCGACGCGTTCGTCGCCGAGCTCTCGCGCCTGACCCGCGGCTGAAGCTCAGCGCAGGGCGCCGACCGAGGCCAGCGCCTGCCGCACGAGCGTCGACCGGCCGCCCTCCATCTCGGCGGCGAGAGCGTCGGATGCCGCCTCCTCGGGCGACATCCACGTCACCTCGAGGGCGTCCTGACGCGGTTCGCACGTTCCCGTCACCGGCACGACGAAGGCGAGAGACACCGCGTGCTGCCGGTCGTCGTGGAACGCGCTGACGCCCGGGATCGGGAAGTACTCCGCGACCGTGAACGGCGCGGGCTGCGGCGGCAGCAGCGGGAAGGCCATCGGGCCGAGGTCGTTCTCGAGGTGACGGAACAGCGCGTCGCGCACCGTCTCGCCGTACCGCACACGGCCCGACACGATCGTGCGGGAGATCTCCCCCATCGGGGTCGCGCGCAGCAGGATGCCGACCTCGGTCACCGCTCCCATGCCGTCCAGGCGCACCGGCACCGCCTCGACGTAGAGCATCGGCAGACGCCGACGCGCCTCCGCGAGCTCGACGTCGCTCAACCAGGCCGGATTGCTCGCCGAGCCGGGACGCCCCATCGACGAGCCGAGCCCCCGCAGCGGATCGCGCACGGCCCCCTCGTCGTCGCGCTCGTTCGGGTCGGGGTCGGGAGTGCGGACGGCCATGCCTCCATGTATACCCGAGCGGATGCCGCGCCGCCCCGCGCGCGCCTCCCGCAGCCCGCACGGGTGTCGACGGCCTGGTGCAGGATGGACGCATGGCCGCCGCCTCACCGCTCGATCCCGATGTCGTCCTGTGGTCCGCGCCCGCCGAGGAGCGCGGCGACCGCCCGCTGCTCGTGCTGCTGCACGGGTACGGCTCGCACGAGGGCGACCTGTTCGGGCTCGTGCCGCACCTGCCCTCCGCGTTCGTCGTCGCCGCCGTGCGGGCCCCGCTCGCCCCCCGGTTCCCGATGCCCGGGTACTCGTGGTTCACGATCGATGGCGTCGAGAGCCGCGACCACGGCGAGGTGCTCGCCAGTGCCGAGGCGGTCTGGGACTGGGTCGACGAGGTGCGAGGGGACGCGGCATCCGTCGGCCTTCTGGGCTTCTCGCAGGGCGGGGTCATCGCACTGCAGATGCTGCGGATGCGGCCCCGCGACGCGGCGTTCGCGGTGAACCTCGCGGGCTACGCGTTCCCCGAGCCGCATCCCGGCGACGCCGAGCTCGCCGAGGTGCGCCCGCCGGTGTTCTGGGGGCGCGGCGCGCGCGACGAGGTCATCCCGCCGCGCTTCGTCGACCACACGGCGCAGTGGCTGCCGGGCCACGTCGAGCTCAGCGGACGCGTGTACCCGAACCTGGCGCACAGCGTCTCGGAGGAGGAGCTCGGCGACGTGCGGGTGTTCCTCGAGAAGCAGCTCGCGAAGCGCGCGGGCTGATCGGCCCCTGGCATCCGCTCGTCGTCGCGGCTACCATGGTCCGGTCCCTGTCCCGAGTGTGAGGAAGAGCCGTTGAAGGCAATCGACGCGATCGCGCTGTGATCCCGCGCTGACCCGTCGACCCTCCTCGAGGACGATTCCGACGGTCCGCCCGGTGATCGATTCACCGACCGGCGCGGACCGTCCCCCTTCGACCGCAGCACCTCGTGCTGCCCGGCTGCATCCAGCGCTGCACCCGGACCGTCGACGCCGGCGTCCGCGTACCCCGCTCACAGGGAGGCGCTCATGCCCACCACTCTCACCTCCGCGGTCACCCTCGACCGCGTCACCTACGCCTGGCCCGGCGGCACCGTCGCGCTGAGCGACGTGTCCGGCGCCTTCGGCGGCGGCCGCACCGGCCTCGTCGGGCGAAACGGCAGCGGCAAGTCGACACTGCTGAAACTCATCGCGGGGACCCTCGTCCCGGCATCCGGGTCCATCTCGACGGCCGGACGCGTGGACCTGCTGCCGCAGCAGCTCACGCTCGACACCGGACGCCGCGTCGCCGACGTGCTCGGGATCGCGCCGGTGCTCGACGCCGTCCGGGCGATCGAGCGCGGCGACGTCGACGAGCGGCACTTCGACACCGTCGGCGACGACTGGGACGTCGAAGCACGTGCGACGGCGGCCCTCGCCGAGGTCGGCCTGCCCGACGGGGCGCTCGACCGCCGTGTCGGCGAGCTGTCGGGCGGCGAGGCGGTGCTCGCCGCGCTCGTCGGCGTGCGGCTGCGCGGCGCCGAGATCGCGCTGCTGGACGAGCCGACGAACAACCTCGACCGCGACGCGCGGGCGCGGGTGCACGAACTCGTGCGCACGTGGCGCGGCACGCTGATCGTGGTCAGCCACGACGTCGCGCTGCTCGAGGAGCTCGACGACACCGCCGAACTCTACGAGCATGAGCTCTCGGTGTTCGGCGGCCCGTACTCCGCGTGGAAGGCGTGGCTCGACACCGAGCAGGCCGCGGCCGTGCAGGCCGAGACCGCCGCGCGGCAGCTGCTCCGGCGCGAGAAGCGCGACCGGCAGCAGGTCGAGTCGGCGATCGCCATGCGGAACGCGCACGGCAAGAAGCTCGCCGCGAAGAAGGCGGCGCCGAAGATCGTGCTGGGCGCCATGAAGCGCTCCGCCGAGGTCACCGCCGGCAAGCTGCGCGTCGAGGCGAACGAGAAGGTCGAGGCCGCCCGGGCCGCCGTCGACACCGCCGGCCGACGCGTGCGCGACGACGACACCGTGCACATCGACCTGCCCGACCCCGGCGTCGGCACCGGTCGGCGCATCGCGACGATCGGCGACGGCGAGCGCTCCTGGACCATCCAGGGGCCCGAGCGCGTGGCGCTCGTGGGGCCGAACGGCGCGGGCAAGACGACGCTGCTCGAACGGCTCGTCGCCTCGGCGGGGGCGGTCGGGATCCCCGGTCGGGCGCTTTCTGTGCCGAATGCAGGTTCAGCCGGCGGCGAAGGGGGCGAGACGGGGTCGGATGCAGCTTCGGCCCTGCACTCGGCACATCACGACGTCACCGCCGAGGCGCACACCGACCGGATCGGATACCTGTCGCAGCGGGTCGACGGGCTCGACGAGGCCGCGTCGGTGCTGGTGAACGTCCGCGCCGGGGCGCCCGGCGTCGGCGACGCCGAGCTGCGGAACCGGCTTGCCCGGTTCCTCATCCGCGGCGACACGGTGCTGCGGCCGGTGTCGGCGCTGTCGGGCGGCGAACGGTTCCGCGTCGCACTCGCCCGGCTGCTGCTCGCCGACCCGGCGCCGCAGCTCCTGGTGTTGGACGAGCCGACGAACAACCTCGACCTCGACACGGTCGACCAGCTCGTCGACGCCGTCGCGGCGTATCGGGGCGCCGTGCTCGTGGTCAGCCACGACGACGTGTTCCTCGAGCGGATCGGTCCCGACCTCACGCTGGAACTGCGGGACGGCCGGATGACGGAGCTCTGACGCGCGGGCCGGGGCGCAAGCCCCGGCCCGATGTCGGTGGTCCGCGTGATGATAGGAGCATGGCGGACGTGCTCGAGCGCTTCAGTCCTGCGACGCAGGACTGGTTCCGCGGCGCCTTCCACGCCCCGACCGCGGCGCAGGCCGGCGCCTGGCAGGCGATCTCGGCGGGCAAGCACGCCCTCGTCGTCGCGCCCACCGGCTCGGGCAAGACGCTGTCGGCATTCCTGTGGGCCCTCGACCGCATCTTCCGCGACCGTGTCGCCGAGGCGCCGAGGCAAGACGCGAAGCCGACGAAGAAGCGAGCGGATGCCGCTTCCCCCCGTACACGCGTCCTCTACGTCTCCCCACTCAAAGCGCTCGGCGTCGACGTCGAGCGCAACCTCCGTTCCCCGCTGGTAGGCATCGGCCAGTCGGCCCGGCGGCTGGGGATGCCGGCGCCCGACGTCACGGTCGGCGTCCGATCCGGCGACACGCCCTCCGCCGACCGGCGCCGCCTGCTCGCGGATCCGCCGGACATCCTCATCACGACGCCCGAGTCGCTGTACCTCATGCTGACCTCGCAGGCGGCCGAGACGCTGCGCGGCATCCACACCGTCATCGTGGACGAGGTCCACGCCGTGGCCGCGACGAAGCGCGGCGCCCACCTCGCCGTCAGTCTCGAGCGGCTCGACGCCCTGCTCGACACCCCGGCGCAGCGCATCGGACTGTCGGCGACGGTGCGTCCGATCGACGAGGTCGCCCGGTTCCTCGGCGGCGCGGCTCCGGTGGACATCGTCGCGCCGAAGGCGAGCAAGGCCTTCGACCTCTCGGTGGTCGTCCCGATCGACGACCTCACGAACCCGCCCCCGCCGCCGGGTGCGCCCGAGGAGGAGGCGCCCGTCGCGACCGATGACGACGATGACGGCGACGATGACGGCGACGGCGGCAACTGGTACACGCCGCCGCAGTCGTCCGAGATGACGGGGTCGGTCTGGCCGCACGTCGAAGAGGCGATCGTCGACCGCATCCTCGCGCACCGCTCGACGATCGTGTTCTCGAACTCGCGCCGGCTCGCCGAACGGCTGACCGGCCGACTGAACGAGATCTACGCCGAGCGCGTCGGCATCGACGTGCCCGACCAGACCGTGCCCGCGGCAATGAGGGTCCCGGGAGCAGAGGCTCCGGGCGTCGCGAATGCGACGTCTGGAGGAGCGGTCAGGGCGGCGCAGGCGGGGGCCTCGACCGGCGTCGAGGCGATCCTCGCGAAAGCGCACCACGGCTCGGTGTCGAAGGAGCAGCGCGCGCAGGTCGAGGACGAGCTGAAGTCGGGCGCGCTGCGCTGCGTCGTCGCGACGAGCAGCCTCGAGCTCGGCATCGACATGGGCGCCGTCGACCTCGTCATCCAGGTCGAGGCGCCGCCCTCGGCGGCCTCCGGTCTGCAGCGCGTCGGGCGCGCGGGCCACCAGGTCGGCGAGGTCAGCCGAGCCGCGCTCTTTCCCAAGCACCGCGGCGACGTCCTGCACACCGCGGTCGTCACCGAGCGGATGCTGGCGGGCCAGATCGAGGCGATCTCGGTGCCGCAGAACCCGCTCGACATCCTCGCCCAGCAGACGATCGCCGCCTCCGCCGTGGCCGTCCTCGACGTCGAGGGGTGGTTCGAGACGGTCAAGCGGTCGGCCCCGTTCCGTTCGCTGCCGCGCTCGGCGTACGAGGCGACGCTCGACCTGCTCGCAGGGCGCTATCCGTCCGACGCGTTCGCCGAACTGCGCCCCCGCGTCGTGTGGGATCGGGATGCCGGCACCATCACCGGGCGGCCCGGTGCGCAGCGCATCGCGGTCACCAGCGGCGGCACGATCCCCGACCGGGGGCTGTTCGGCGTCTTCATCTCGGGCGAGGCCCGCAACGCCCGCGTCGGCGAGCTCGACGAGGAGATGGTCTACGAATCGCGCGTCGGCGACGTCTTCACCCTCGGCACGACGAGCTGGCGCATCGTCGAGATCACCCACGACCGCGTCAACGTCCTGCCCGCGTACGGGCAGCCGGGCAAGCTGCCGTTCTGGCACGGCGACGGCCTCGGCCGCCCCGCCGAGCTCGGCGAAGCGCTCGGCAAGTTCTCGCGCGAGCTGTCGACGGCGAAGCCCGAGAAGGCGACCGAGCGGCTGCGCGAGTCCGGCCTCGACGACAACGCGATCGGCAACCTGCTCGCCTACATCGGCGAGCAGCGCGAGGCCACGGGCAGCCTGCCGACCGACAAGACACTGACCGTCGAGCGGTCGCGCGACGAGGTCGGCGACTGGCGCGTCATCCTCCATTCCCCGTACGGCATGCACGTGCACGCCCCGTGGGCGCTGGCCGTGAACGCGCGCATCCGCGAGCGTCTCGGCGTCGAGGGCGCCGCCGTCGCCAGCGACGACGGGATCATCGCGCGCGTGCCCGACACCGATGCCGAGCCGCCGGGCGCAGAGCTCTTCGTCTTCGACGCCGACGAGCTCGAGCAGCTCGTGACCTCCGAGGTCGGCGGCTCCGCGCTGTTCGCCTCGCGCTTCCGCGAGTGCGCCGCCCGTGCCCTCCTCCTGCCGCGCCTCAACCCGAACAAGCGATCGCCGCTCTGGCAGCAGCGGCAGCGCTCCGCGCAACTGCTCGAGGTCGCGAAGGAGCATCCGACCTTCCCGATCATCCTCGAGACCCTGCGCGAGGTGCTGCAGGACGTCTACGACCTGCCCGCCCTTCTCCGCATCGCGCGGAGCATCGCGGACCGCCGCATCCGTCTCGTCGAGACGACGACCAGCTCGCCGTCGCCGTACGCGCGCGACCTGCTCTTCGGATATGTCGGGGCGTTCATGTACGAGGGCGACTCGCCCCTCGCCGAGCGTCGCGCCGCCGCGCTCTCGGTCGATCCGGCGCTGCTGAGCGAGCTGCTCGGCAAGATCGAGATGCGCGAGCTGCTCGACCCGGGGGTCATCGAGCAGTACGAGCGCGAACTGCAGCGGCTCGACCCGACGCGGCGGGTCCGCGGCGTCGAGGGTGTCGCCGACCTGCTGCGTCTGCTCGGTCCGCTCTCGGCCGCCGAGGTCGCCGAGCGGCTCGAGGGAGCGTCCGTCGATCCCGACGCGCCGGCGCCGGCCGCGACCGAAGCGGACGCCGCCGCGCTCCTCGACGAGCTCGTCGAGGCACGCCGGGCGATCCGCGTCACGTTCGGCGGCGTCGCACGCGTCGCGGGCATCGAGGACGCGGGCCGCCTGCGCGACGCCCTCGGGGCGGCGCTGCCCGTCGGCATCCCGACCGCCTTCCTCGAACCCGTCGCCGATCCGCTCGCCGACCTCGTCGCCCGCTACGCGCGCACGCACGGCCCGTTCCGCACCTCCGACGTCGCGACCCGCCTCGGCGTCGGCGGTGCGGTCGCGCGCCAGACGCTGCAGCGAGTCGAGGCGCAGGGGCGCCTGGCGAGCGGATTCTTCCTGCCCGCCGACTCCGCGCACACCGACGACCTGGAATGGTGCGACAGCGAGGTGCTGCGCCGGATCCGGATGCGGTCGCTCGCCGCGATCCGCGGCAGCGTCGAACCCGTCGCCCCCGACGCGCTCGGCCGCTTCCTGCCGGTCTGGCAGCATCTGACGCGTCCGCTCGAGGGGGTCGACGGGGTGCTCGCCGTCGTCGAGCAGCTGGCGGGTGTCCCGCTGCCGGCGAGCGCGTGGGAGTCCCTCATCCTCCCCTCGCGCGTCCGCGACTATTCGCCCGCACTGCTCGACGAGCTCACCGCGACCGGCGAGGTGCTGTGGTCGGGTCACGGCTCGCTGCCCGGTCGGGACGGCTGGATCGCCCTGCACCCCGCGGATGCGGCATCCCTCACCCTGCAGACGCCCGACGACGAGCCCACGCCGTTCGAGCAGTCGATCCTCGACGCGCTCAGCGCGGGCGGCGCGTACTTCGCGGGCCAGCTCGCCGGCATGGTCGAGGCGCCGAACGAGCAGTCCGTCATCGACGCGCTGTGGAACCTGACCTGGTCGGGGCGGGTGACCAACGACACGTTCGCCCCGGTCCGGGGGCTGCTCGGCGGCGGGTCGCAGGCTCACCGCGTGAGCCGGCGCACACCGCGCAGCCGCATGTTCCGCGGCACGCCGATCGCGGCCGCCGCACGTCCCGCACCGCAGCGTCCCGCGATGGTGGGCGGGCGGTGGTCGCTGCTGCCGACGCCCGACACCGACGCGACGCTGCGGGCGACGGCGACGGCCGGTCTGCTGCTCGAGCGCTACGGCGTCGTCACGCGCGGCTCGGTGCAGTCCGAGGGCGTGCCCGGCGGGTTCGCGCAGGTCTACCGGATCCTCGCCGGATTCGAGGATGCCGGGCACTGCCGCCGCGGCTACTTCGTCGAGAAGCTGGGCGCCGCCCAGTTCGCGACGTCCGCCACCGTCGACCGGTTGCGCGAGTTCGCGTCGGTGCCCGAGCCCGCGCCGCTCACCGCGCGGACGCTCGCCGCGACCGACCCGGCGAACCCCTACGGTGCGGCGCTCACCTGGCCCGCGCTCGAGGGTGTGAACCACCGGCCCGGGCGCAAGGCGGGCGGGCTCGTCGTGCTCGTGGACGGCGCCCTCGTGCTGTACCTCGAGCGCGGCGGGCGCACGGCGCTGGCCTTCACCGACGACGAGGAGATCCTCGCCGCCGCCGCCCGCAGCCTCGTCGACACCGCCCGCGCGCGGAAGCTCGACACCCTCACGATCGAGCAGGTCAGCGGCGCGTTCGTCTACACGACCGCTGCGGGCCGCGCCCTGCGCGACGCCGGGTTCGTCGAATCGCCGAAGGGCCTCACGCTGCGGCGCGGGGCTCGCGAGCCGCAGCGAGCGTAGGGAGGCCGCATGCCCGAGGGCGACACCGTCTTCCGCGCCGCGCGGAAGCTGCACGAGGCACTCGCCGGCCACGAGGTGACCCGTTTCGAGGTGCGGGTGCCGCGCAGCGCGACCGTCGACCTGCGCGGCGAGACCGTGCGCGAGGTCGTCCCCCGCGGCAAGCACCTGCTCATGCGCATCGGCACACAGACCCTGCACTCGCACCTCAAGATGGAGGGCCGCTGGCACGTCTACCGGCCCGGGCAGAAGTGGCGCGCGCCCGCGTTCCAGGCGCGGGCGATCGTCGGCACGAGACCCGCGGATGCCGTCGGTTTCGAGCTCGCCATGGTCGAGGTCCTGCCGACCGCCGACGAGGGCCGCGTCGTCGGACACCTGGGGCCGGATCCCCTGTCCGCCGACTGGGATGCCGCCGAGGCGGTGCGCCGGGTCGCCGCCGACGAGCGGGCGATCCACGTCACGCTGCTCGATCAGCGGAACGTGGCCGGGTTCGGCAACGAGTACGCCAATGAGCTGCTGTTCGTGCGCGGCATCCGTCCCACCGCCCTCGCCCGCGACGTCGACGTGGCGGGTCTCATCGACACCGGGGTGCGGATGATCCGCGCGAACCGCGACCGGCAAGGGCGGACCTTCACGGGCGACAACCGACCCGGCAAGCAGACGTGGGTCTACGGACGCGGCGGCAAGCCGTGCCGCCGGTGCGGCACGCTCATCCAGGGGTCCGAGCTCGGGGCGCGCGCCACGAGCGAGCGGATCGTCTTCTGGTGTCCCGTCTGCCAGCCGTGACAGAGGCTCACTCCTCGGGCGGCAGCCCCTCGATGCGGTAGCGGCGTTCGATGCCCGCCGTCGCGCGGCCCCACTCGCTCTCCGCCGTGCGACGCTGGTGGGCGCGGAACGCCTGCGCGTCGGCCCAGAGCTCCTCCACCGACCACGCGCGCCCCCCGCCGAGCGGGGTGATCTCGAACAGCAGGCATCCGGGCTCGGCCCGCGTGCGCTCGATGTGCGCGTCGACGTGGCGACGCACGGCATCCGCTTCTTCCTGCGTGTGGCAGATCATGCGGCCCGACAGACGGACGCCTCCGATGTCGACCATCAGTGACCGATGTACCGGCCGGGCCGGTGGTTGAGGGCGAGCACGAGATTCAGCACGACGGCCCCCGCAGCGCTGAGCAGGACGTTCGGCCACGGGACCACGAGGAGGGCGAGCAGGATGACGAGGACATCGAAGACCATCATGGTCCACCCGACGCGGATGCCGGTCGCATCCTGGACGATCAACGCCACGACGTTGACCCCGCCGAGGCTGGCGCCGTGGCGGAAGACGATGAGTAGCCCGATGCCGGCGAGGAGGTTCCCGGCGACGGTGCCGAAGATCGGGTCGATGCGCTCGACGACGAAGAAGTGCTCGATGAGCACCGAGAACCCCGAGACGGCGCCGATGCAGACCAGGGTGCGGAGCGCGAAGTCCCAGCCGCGCTTCCAGACGGCGAGGACGCCGAAGGGCAGGTTGACCACCGCGAACAAGGCCCAGAAGGGCCACGAGACCGCGTAGTTGAGAAGCAGGGAGAGCCCGGCGGTTCCGCCGGTGACCGCGGTGCTGAGGTGCAGCAGGAACAGGCCGAGCGAGACGGTGAAAGTGCCCGTCGCCAACCCCACGACGTCGTCGAGCCATGAATGCGGGGCGGCCTTCTGCTCGAACACGAGCGACGGACCGGTCTCGGGGGCGTCGGCGTCGATCGGATCTGCGGGCACGGTCACCGAATCAGGTTACCCAGCGGAGGTCAACCCCATGATTTCGGTGCTGTCGGGGGAATGAAATGCCTTGTGGGACGTTGTATCCGTCGAGGAGGACCCGTGGGCAAGAACTACATCGACATCGAGAACGACCGAGGCGAGACGCTGCGCTACCGCAAGCACACCAACGGACGTGGCTTGATCGCGAACGGCGCCAAGGTGCACCCGAGCGCGGTCGTCGAAGCGGGCGCCTACGTCGAACCGGGAGCGCAGATCGCGGCCGGGGCGCGGATCGGACGCGGCGTCTGGATCGAACCCGATGCCATGATCGGCCCGAACGCCGAGATCGCGCCGCACGCGCACATCGGCCCGGGCGCCGTGATCGGCGCGGGCGCGAAGATCGGCGTGCGCTGCTTCGTCGGGGCGGGCGCCCGTGTGGCGAACGAGTCGCTGATCGGCGACGACGAGAGCATCGGCGACGGCGAGCGTGTCGCGACCGACCGTCGCGGGCTGCGACTGGCGGCCTGACCTGATCGGACGACCCGACCCTCACCCGGTCGGGTCGTTGTCCGTGCCGCGGGTTAGCCTCGGCGGGTGAGTACTTCCCGGTCGCGTCGTGTCGCCCTGGCGGCCGTGATCGGGATGCTGGTGCTCGCCGGGCTCTGGGTGGCGTGGTCGGCTGCGCCCGAGCCCGCTGGTGTTCCCGAGGGCGCGGGTGTTCCCGAGGACGCGGTCGCCTACACGGTCGAGCGGGTGGTCGACGGCGACACCCTCGTCGCGCGAGGGCCGGACGGCGAGGTGCGTGTGCGCCTCATCGGCATCGACACCCCCGAGGCCCGGCCCGAACCGGAGTGCGGAGCGGATGCCGCGACCGCCCGGCTGCGGGAACTCGCCCCCGACGGGAGCCGGGTCTGGGCGACCGCCGACCGGGAGCCGGTCGACCGGTACGACCGTGCGCTGCGCTACCTCTGGACGCCCGACGGGGTGTTCGTGAACGAGACGCTCGTCGCCGAGGGCCACGCGGAGACTCTCCGCATCCCTCCGAACACGCGCTACGCGACGCGGTTCGCCGACGCGCAGCGCACCGCGGAGGCGGACGGTCTCGGCCGCTGGGGGTCGTGCTGAGACCCGCGCGGCTACGCTGACAGGCATGGCGACACGCGGCGGACCCCAGCGCAAGGGCGGCCGCCCCGGCCTGGGCAAGGCTTCGGCGAAGACGTCTGCGAAGCCGAAGTCGCGCGCGAAGGCCGTGCCGGAGCCGGCGACCGTCGCGGCACCTCCCGCGGGACCGTTCCGGCTGGGCGCCGTGCCCGGCGCGACCCCCGGCAAGTGGATTGACACCTGGAAGACGCGGATGCCGCGCACGCCGCTCGAGCTCGTCCCCCTGCTCGTCGCGGAGCAGCGCGGGGCGTTCGAGCGGGGCGAGGTCGACGCCGCGATCGTGCGGCTGCCCATCGACCGCGACGGACTGCACGTCATCCCCCTGTACGAGGAGACGACGGTCGTCGTGTGCGCCGCGGACTCGCACCTGACCGCCGCCGATGAGCTGACCGTCGAGGACCTCGCCGGCGAGGTGCGGATCGTCCCGCGCGACGATGTGCTCGGCGTCGACCTGCCGGGAACCGAGGCGCCCCGCTTCGCCGCACCTGCGACGACGGGCGAGGCGATCGAGACCGTCGCCGCCGGCGTCGGGATGGTCGTCGTGCCGATGTCCCTCGCACGGCTGCATCACCGCAAGGACGTGACGTTCCGCCCGCTCGCGGGGGCCCCGGCATCCGCTGTCGCCCTGGCGTGGCCGGCGGACGGGACGACCGAGCTGGTCGATGCGTTCGTGGGCATCGTGCGGGGCCGCACCGCCAACTCGTCCCGCTGACACACGGCGTTCGGCCTCCGACCGGGCATTTAGACTGGACGGATGGCCCCGCTCGTCTACCTCTGCGTGCGCCCGCAGGTGGATGCCGCGGACGGCGAGTACGCGTCGTTCCAGCACGCGATGGGCGTCGACGAGACCGGGCTCGAGCGGTGGAACCTCGTCGAGGACGACCTGCCCGCCGACGCGTTCACCCGGTGGCGGGGGTTCGTGGTCGGCGGGAGCCCGTACAACACGACCGATCCCGCCGATACGAAACCGGTGGAGCAGCGGCGGATCGAGGCGGGCCTCGGTGCGGTCGCGCAGGCTGCCGCGGCGGGCCGGACGACCGCGCTGTTCACGTGCTTCGGGATCGGGGTCGCCTCGCGCGCGTTGGGCGGCGAGGTGACGCGGGACTACCCGGAGGGGACGGGGCCCACAGGCATCCGTCTCACCGAGGACGGTCGACGCGATCCGCTGTTCGGCGACCTGGCACCGGAGTTCAGCGCGCTGACGGCGCACAAGGAGGGCACCTCGCGGTTGCCCGCGAATGCCGTGCTGCTCGCCACGAACGACGACTGCCCGGTGCAGGCGTACCGGCTGGGCGAGCGGCTGTACGCGACGCAGTTCCACCCCGAGCCGACCGGGGTCGCCTTCACCGAGCGGATGACGATCTACCGCAACCACGGCTACTTCGACGCGGACGAGTACGACGCCGTCGCGGCGCTCGTGCTGTCGGCCGACCTCGCCGAGCCGCAGCGTCTGTTGCGCCGTTTCGCTGCCATGTTCTGACCCGGTCGCCGGGCATCTGCACGATGCGTGGTGCTGGTGTGCACACGCGAGCCGCGTGAGGCGACACCGACCCCACGGGTCGTGCGGACGTCAGGCGCGGGCGAGGGCGAGTTCGCCGCGGCGTCCGCGGATCCAGAGCGCGATCGGGACGAGCACGACGACGGCGGCCGCGATGAACGCCGCGATGGCGATCGGGGTCGACTGGGGCTCGGTCACGGTGCGGCCGACGCCGATCCAGAGCAGGCCCCACGCCGAGGCGAGGGCCGGGGCGAGGCGGCCGCCCGCGCCGATCGCGCTGGCCGCGGCGATGAGGGCGACGACGATGAGGACGGCGACGCCCCACGCGTTCGCCGCCCGACCCCACGACTCGGGGGCGACCTCGGTCGTGAGCCAGGCTGTCGTGTTGGCGACCGTCGCCAGCGTCACCCATCCGAGGTGAAGCCCCACGGTGACGTCTGTGAAGAACGTCTCGGCCACCGTCCGCGGCGGGTTCAGGACGAGGAGACGCATGGTCCAGCCGAGCGCGACGAGGAGCGCGACGATGGTCACGACGGTCAGCAGGAGCGTCGTGTACTGGGCCGCGAGCAGCCACAGACCGTTGAGGACGGCCGTCAGGGCGATGGGGTAGCCGACGCGACGCTGACGATCGCTGCCCCGCTGCGACGGCAGCGCCTGCCAGACCGTGTACGCGATCATGAACGTGTAGATGACGCTCCAGATCGAGAACGCGGAGCTCGCCGGCGCCAGCACGGTCGAGGTCGCGGAGAGCGCGCCGTTCTGCAGATCCTGCACCGGGGTGCCGCCGAAGACGCCCGAGCCGAACAGCGCGGCGATGATCATGAACGTCACCGCCGAGATGACGACGATCTGACGGGTCAGGTCGGAGGAGCGGGATGCGGTGGAGCTCATCATGGCGCGACGGTACGTCGCGCCCCGGCGGCGCAGCGAGCTCTTGACAGTCGGATGCCGGGGCGCCCGGCGCGGTCGCGGGTGTCACGGATTCGGATGTGCGCGCCGGATTCGGACCACACCAGCGGTTGGCATCCGAATCCGGGGACATGCTCCGAATCCGGCGCAGGTAGGCGCCGGCGCGACCTACTCCCCGATGACGACCGCGGAGTCCGGCGCGACGGCCAGCCGGTCGCCCTCGCGACCGGGGTCGGTCGACGCGATCCAGACGTCACCGCCCGGCACGTCCCACGGCTCGCTCGACAGGTTCACGACCACGCGCGCACCACCGCGTTGAAGCATGTACCGGTTGCCCGACGCCGTCGGCAGCACCTCGGCATCCCGCCCACCGGGACCGGGATGCGTCAGCTCGGGGCGCGAACGCCGCAGCTGGGCCAGCCGCCGGTACAGATCCAGCAGCCGCGCGTGATCGCCGACCTCGACCTCCGACCAGTCCAGCTTCGACCGCTCGAACGTCGCGGGCTCGTTCGGATGCGGCACGATGCTCTCGTCCCAACCCATCTTCACGAACTCCTCGATGCGTCCCTTCGCGGTCGCCTCGGCGAGCTCGGGCTCGGGGTGCGACGTGAAGAACTGCCACGGCGTCGACGCGCCCCACTCCTCGCCCATGAACAGCATCGGCGTGCCGGGAGCGGTCAGCGTCAGCACCGCGGCCACCGCCAGCCGATCCGTCGACAGCGTCGCCGTCAACCGGTCGCCCGCCGCGCGGTTGCCGATCTGGTCGTGGTCCTGCGCGTACGTCACCAGCCGCCACGACGCCGACTCGTCGGGCACCGGCTTGCCGTGATCGCGCTCCCGGAACGACGAGTAGGTCCCGTCGTGGAAGAAGCCCTTCGTCCACACCTTCGGCAGCGCTTCCGGATCGGCGAAGTCCTCGTAGTACCCCACCGTCTCGCCCGTCAGAGCAACGTGCACGGCGTGATGCCAGTCGTCCGACCACTGCGCCGTCAGACCGTACCCGCCGGCCTCGCGCGGCAGGAACATCACCGGATCGTTCATGTCGCTCTCGGCGATCAGCGTCAACGGCCGCCCGACGTGCGCGCTCAGTGCATCGGTCCGCTCCGCGATCTCCTGCAGGATGTGCACCGGCTGCGCGCCCGACTCGTGCAGCGCGTGCACCGCGTCCAGACGCAGACCGTCGACGTGGAAGTCCCGCATCCACATCAGCGCGTTCTCCACGATGAACGACCGCACGGCCGCCTCATCCAGGTTCAGGCTGTCGCCCCACGTGTTCCGCGACCCGTCCCGCAGGTACGGCCCGTACTCCGGCAGGTAGTTTCCGCTCGGACCCAGGTGGTTGTAGACGACGTCCTGGATGACCGCGAGACCCGCGGCGTGCGCGGCATCCACGAACCGCTGATACGCGGCCGGCCCGCCGTAGGTCTCCTGCACGGCGTACCACAGCACGCCGTCGTAGCCCCAGTTGTGGGTGCCGTTGAAGGCGTTCACCGGCAGCAGCTCGATGTGCGTCACGCCGATGTCGATCAGGTGGTCGAACCGGGCGATCGCGGCATCCAGCGTTCCCTCGGGTGTGAACGTCCCCAGGTGCAGCTCGTAGATCAGCCCGCCACCGAGCTGACGCCCCGTCCACGCGTCATCCGTCCACGAGAAGGATGCCGCGTCGAACCACGCCGACGCCTCGTGCACACCGCGCGGCTGCCGCCGCGACCGGGGATCCGGCCGCAGGTCGTCGCCGTCGCCCAGCACGAAGCCGTACTCGTCGCCGTCCGCGAGCACGACGTCGGCACGCCACCAGCCGTCGCCGGCCGCGACCATCGCCACGTCGTCCATCCCGGGACGGCGCAGACGCACCCGCTCGACCCGCGGAGCCCAGACCTCGATCACGATGCGTTCCCCTCGATGACATCCGCCGGCGCCAGCAGCGCGACGGGATAAGTGTCCAGCAGATCGGCCAGGCGCACGCGCCCACCCTCGACACGACGGTCGGTCAGCACGTCGACCATCGCACCGGCGCGCGTCAGCAGCTCGGTGTCGCCCCAGCCGCCGCGCGCGGCGAGACCGGTGGGCAGGCGCGTTGCCACCGCGACGGCCCCGCCGCGGTCGAACGCGACCGCGTGCTCGGCGGCGTCCCCCGCCGCCGTCATCGGCGTGTACCGCGTGAACAGCTCCGGGTGGTCGCGCTTGAGCCGCAGCGCGCGCGACACCACGAGCAGCTTCGCCGCTCCCGAGCCGTCGACGGGCGGCATCCACCCCTCGTCGAGACGCGCGAGCAGCCGGCGACGCTCTGCGAAGTCGACCTCGCGGCGATTGTCGGGATCGACGAGCGAGTGGTCCCACAGCTCGGTGCCCTGGTACACGTCGGGCACACCCGGTCCCGCCAGCTGCAGCAGCTTCAGCGACAGCGAGTTCGACCGGCCGAGCGGCGCGATCTCGTCGACGAACCCTTCGACGATCGCCCGCGCGTCGCCGAACGCGGCGTCGACGAGGTGGTGCATCTTCTCTTCGAACGCCTCGTCGGGCTCCGACCACGTCGTGCTGTTCCCGGCTTCACGCGACGCCTTCTCGGCGTACGCGTGCAGCCGCTCGCGCGACGCGGGCCACGCCCCCACGATCGCCTGCCACAGAAGGTTGTCGAACGGTCCGTCGCCCGTGGACGAGACCTCGCGCAGCGCGCCGAGCACCTCGGCCCACCGCTCCGGCATCTCGGCCAGCACCGACAGTCGCGCGCGCACGTCCTCGCTGCGCTTCGTGTCGTGCGTCGACAGCGACGTCATCGCCGCGGGCCACGCCGCCTGACGGTGAGCGGATGCCGCGTGGAACCCGTCGGCATCCACCGCCCACTCGGTCGGGTCGCCGCCCACCTCGGTGAGCGTGCCCAGCCGGGTGAACCGGTAGAAGGTCGTGTCCTCGACGCCCTTCGCCATGACGGGGCCGGTCGTCTGCATGAACCGTCGCGTGAACTCCGCCTCGGGCTCCGCGACCAGCCGGGCCGCGATCGCCTCGAAGGCGGCGGCGAGCTCGGGGCGCCGTCGCGACGCCAGCGCGACCGCCGCGTCGAGTTCCTCGGTTCCCGCCGGCAGGTACGCGCGGTACACCGGGAAGGCTGCGAGCAGCTCGGCGAGCGCGTCGAGCCACTGCTCGTCCGACGCTCCGCCGCGCTCGGCGGCGGGCACGAGGGCCGCGAGCCGCAGCACCTCGGCGTGCAGCCCGTCGGTCGCCCAGGCGAGCTTCGCCTCGTGCATCATGTCGGCGTAGTCGGCGTCCTGGCCGCCCCGCAGCCGGGCGTCGAGCTCGGTCAGCGCCTGCTCCCCGGCCGGATCGATCAGCACACGGTCGAGCACCGCCATCGCGTCGTACCCGGTCGTGCCGTCGGTCGCCCACCACGCGGGCAGCTCCTCGCCGTGCTCGAGGATCTTCTCGACGAGCACGTACGCGCCGCCGGTCGCATCCTCCAACAGGTCGAGGTATCCGCCCGGGTCGGCCAGACCGTCGGGGTGGTCGACCCGCAGTCCGTCGGCGAGACCCTCGCGGATCCACCGCACGATCTCGACGTGCGACGCGTCGAAGACCGCCGGGTCCTCGACGCGCACACCCGCGAGCGTCGTCACGGCGAAGAAGCGCCGGTAGTTGAGCTCCGCGTCGCCGCGCCGCCAGAACAGCAGTTCGTAGTGCTGCCGGGCGAGCACGTCGCGCACGTCGCCCTCACCGGTGCCGTCGGCCAGCGGGAACTCGTGGTCGAAGTACCGCACGACTCCCGCTGCGGCGTCGACCTCGATCTCGCCGTCGTCGATCGCCTGCTCGAGCTCACGGCCCAGCACCGGCAGCCGCAACCGCCCGCCGAGCGCCCAGTTGACGTCGAACGCGGCCGCGTGCGGCGAGTCCTGACCGCACCGCAGCACGTCCCACCACCACGGGTTCTCCCGCGGGGCGGACACGCCCTGATGGTTCGGCACGATGTCGATGAGGATGCCGAGGTCCGCCGCGCGAGCGGCGTCGCCGAACCGCTCCAGACCCTCCGCGCCACCCCGCTCGGGGTCGACGACGGTCGGATCGGTCACGTCGTAGCCGTGGTCCGAGCCGCTCGTCGCCTGCAGGATCGGCGACAGGTAGGCCCAGTCGACGCCGAGGTCGCGCAGATAGTCGGCGAGCTCGGCCGCGGCATCCAGGTCGAAACCCTTGCGGATCTGCAGCCGGTACGTCGACCGGGGAGTGCTCCGTCGCCCGGTCATCAGTGGGGCAGCTCGATCTGCGGCGCCTCAGCGGGGATCACGTCGATCGCGCCCGTCAGGGCGGCGAGCGAGGCCGCGACGGACGGATCCGGCTCGACGGTCTCCTGGACGTGGTCGCGCAGGACGACGAGCGCACGACCGCCGACCGAGACGGTGCCGCCCGGGTCGACGAGGGGGGCGTCTGCCGCACCGCCGGCGGTGTCGACGATCACCTCCCAGCGGGGGCTCGCCGACGCTGTCGGCACCGTGAAGTCGATGTCCTCGTCGCTCGCATTGAAGAACACGAAGAAGTGCCGGTCGTGGATCTCCTCACCGCGACGGTCGCGTTCGCGAATGCCGTCGCCGTTGAGGAACACGCCGACCGCGCGCCCGAACCCGGAATCCCAGTCCTCGGGCTGCATCTCGGAGCCGTCGGGGCGGATCCACGCGATGTCCGGGAGCGGAGCCCCCTCCTCGCGCCGCACCGGCCGGCCGTCGAAGAACCGCCGACGCCGGAACGTCGGGTGGTCGCGCCGCAACCGAGCGAGCACCGAGGTGAACTCGATGAGCGGCTGGTCGACGGAGCTCCAGTCGATCCAGGTGATCTCGTTGTCCTGCGCGTACCCGTTGTTGTTGCCGCCCTGCGTGCGGCCGAGCTCGTCGCCGTGCGCGATCATCGGCACGCCCTGGCTCAGCAGCAGCGTCGCGAGGAAGTTCCGCTGCTGCCGCGCCCGCACCCGCAGGATGTCGGGATCGTCGGTCGGCCCCTCGACGCCGTGATTGTAGGAGCGGTTGTGCGATTCGCCGTCGTTGCCGTCCTCGCCGTTGGCGTCGTTGTGCTTCTCGTTGTACGACACGAGGTCGCGCAGCGTGAACCCGTCGTGCGCCGTGACGAAGTTGATGGATGCCACCGGCCACCGCCCGTCCTGCTCGTACAGGTCGGCCGACCCCGTCAGGCGCAGCGCGAACTCGCCGAGCGTCGAGGGCTCGCCGCGCCAGAAGTCGCGGACGGTGTCGCGGTACTTGCCGTTCCACTCCGTCCACTGCGGGGGGAAGTTGCCGACCTGGTACCCGCCGGGGCCGATGTCCCACGGCTCGGCGATCAGCTTGACCTGGCTGACCACCGGGTCCTGCTGCACGAGCTCGAAGAACGTCGACAGGCGGTCGACGTCGTAGAACTCGCGGGCGAGGGTCGAGGCGAGGTCGAAACGGAAGCCGTCGACGTGCATCTCGAGCACCCAGTAGCGCAGCGAGTCCATGATCAGCTGCAGCGCGTGCGGGTTGCCGACGTTGAGGCTGTTGCCCGTGCCGGTGTAGTCGGTGTAGTACCGCTTGTCGTCGTCTTCGAGCCGGTAGTACGCCATGTTGTCGATGCCGCGCATCGACAGCGTCGGGCCCATGTGGTTGCCCTCGGCGGTGTGGTTGTAGACCACGTCGAGGATGACCTCGATGCCCGCGGCGTGCAGCGCCCGCACCATCGCCTTGAACTCCTGCACCTGCTGGCCGACGCCGCCGCCCGCCGAGTACGTGTTCTGCGGGGCGAAGAAGGCGATCGTGTTGTAGCCCCAGTAGTTCGAGAGGCCCTTCTCCTGCAGCGTCGAATCGTTGACGAACTGGTGCACCGGCATGAGCTCGAGCGCCGTGACGCCGATCTTCTTGAGGTGCTCGATGACGACGGGGTGCGCGATCGCGCTGTACGTGCCGCGGATGTCCTCGGGGATGTCGGGGTGCGTCATCGTGAGGCCCTTGACGTGCGCCTCGTAGATGACGGTCTCGGCGTACGGGGTCTTCGGCTGCCGGTCACCCTGCCAGTCGAAGAACGGGTTGACGACGACGCCTTTCATGTTTGCTGCGGCCGAGTCCTCGTCGTTGGTCGAGTCGGGGTCGCCGAACGTGTAGCTGAACACCGACTGCCCCCACTCGACCTGGCCGTCGACGGCCTTGGCGTAGGGGTCGAGGAGGAGCTTGTTCGGGTTGAAGCGGCATCCGTTGGCGGGGTCGTACGGGCCGTACACGCGGTAGCCGTACCGCTGCCCCGGCTGCACCGACGGCAGGTAGGCATGCCAGACGAACGCGTCCACGTCGATGAGCTCGACGCGGGTCTCCTGACCGCTCTCGTCGAACAGGCAGAGCTCGACTTTCTCGGCGCCCTCGCTGAACAGGGCGAAGTTCGTCCCATTGCCGTCGAAGGTCGCTCCCAGGGGGTAAGCGGAACCGGGCCAAACCTGCATGCGTACTCCCGTGTTAGGTAGAAGGCCACAGTACCCAGGCGAGGTCTCCACCCTCCGGCCCTTGACAGGTCAGCGCAGCGACAGCATGTCGTCGAGGTACGCCGCGAGGGGCCGCGGCGGCCCCGTCGTGCTCCACGCGACGTGGGGCACGCCGTCCACGAGGGACAGGATGCCGGAGCTCTCCCCGCGGTCGACGGCTGCGGCATCCATCTCGGTCCAGCCGAGGTGCAGCACCTCACCCTCGGCGAACCCGCCGCGGAAAGCCGCCGCGGCTCGCTCGGAGCGTGCCCGCTGCGCTTCGGCCGTGTACCCGCGGACGGCGTCGTGCCGAGCGCGCAGGACCTCTCCCGTGGCGAACACCCGGTCGTCGCCGATCAGCAGGACCCCGACATGCCACGCCTCGGTGACCGGGAGGATGCGAGGCGCGCGACCGATGCCGAGGATGCGGCGGTTCGCCGCCCAGTCCCCTAGTCGCTCCCGCGGGGAGCCGGCGAGCCGGGCGCGCGCCGCGTCGAGCAGACCGACCGTGGTCGTCGAGGCATCCGTCACCGTCGTCAGACGAGGCGGGTCGGCGCGACCGCGGCGCCGCCGCGGATCTGCTGATGCAGCCGCGCCATGCGCGCGTCGAGTTCGGCGGCGGCGTCGGCGGCGTCCTTCAGCTGGCCCAGCAGGTGCTCGGGCACCTGCCGCTCGTACTTGTAGTAGATCTTGTGCTCGAGGCTCGCCCAGAAGTCCATCGCGATCGTGCGGAACTGCACCTCGACCGGCACGTCGACCCGCCCCGTCGAGAGGTAGACGGGCACCTCGAGGATCGTGTGCAGGCTCTTGTACCCGTTGCCCTTGGGTGTCGCGATGTAGTCCTCGACCTCGCGCACCGTGATGTCGTCCTGCGCCGTGAGCAGGTCGAACAGCCGGTACACGTCGCTGACGAAGCTGCAGGTGATGCGGATGCCGGCGATGTCGGTGATGTGCGCGCGCACCGAGTCGAAGTCGGGCTCGATGCCGCGACGCTGGATCTTCTCGACGATGCTGTCAGGCGACTTCACCCGGCTCGAGACGTGCTCGATCGGGTTGTAGTCGTGCATCTCGTGGAACTCCTCGCGGAGGATCGAGATCTTCGTCTCGATCTCCTGCAGCCCGAACCGGTACTCCATGAGGAACCGCTGGAACTCGTCGCGCATCGCCCGGAGGGAGGACGCCGACACCGTGATCTGCTGCTCGTCGAGCGGAGTGGACATGGTGCGACGCTATCGGGAACCACTCTGAGCGTGCTGTGAGGGCGGCGCCGTCGTCGCCCTCGGCACGAGCGCCGTCGGCAGCCGCAGGTGCGTCGCGGCCGGGGTCGCCCCGCCCATCAGCTCGAGCAGCATCGTCACGGCCTCGGCGCCGAGGCGCTGCATCGGCTGACGGACCGTCGTGAGCGCCGGGTCGGACTGCGACGCGTCGGGCACGTCGTCGAACCCGACGACCGACAGATCGCCCGGCACCGACAGCCCGTGCTCGTGCGCGACGCGGATGACGGTCAACGCCGAGACGTCGTTCGCGGCGAACACTGCCGTCGGCCGGTCGGCGCGGCGAAGCAGCCGGGTCGCGGCTTCGCGGGAGATGTCCTCGACGTACTCTCCGACCCCGACGAGGCTCGGGTCGAAGGGGATGCGGGCGTCCTCCAGCGCGCGGCGGTACCCGCCCTCCCGCAGCATCGACGAGCGCAGGTCCGGTCGGCCCGCGACGAATCCGATGCGCCGGTGCCCGAGCGAGATCAGGTAGGCGACCGCGTGACGGGCGCCGGCGAAGCTGTCGGATTCGACGGTGGGGAGGTCCGCAGGTCCCGTGTGGGGATCGATGGCCACGACGGGCACCTCGGCGGTCACGTTGACGACGGTCGGCGTCACCATGATCACGCCGTCGACGAGCGTGCCGCTCAGCCGGCTGAGCGATCGCCGCTCCCAGCCCTGACTCGACACCTGACGCGACCCGCTGTAGGCGAGCAGGTCCAGCCGCGAGTCGCGCAGCGCCGCCCCGACACCCTTCAGCACCTCGGCCGAGAACGGCTCGAAGTCCGCCACGAGCACCCCGACGACCCCCGTCCGACGCGCGCGCATGCTGCTCGCGACGAGGCTCGACTCGTAGCCGAGCTCCTCGACCGCACCGAGCACACGCTGCACCGTCGCCGGCGCGACACCGTAGCGACCGTTGACGGCTTTCGAGACCGTGGCGACCGACACACCGGCCGCCGCGGCGACATCGTGGATGGTGGTGCGCCTGCGCATGCCTCGAAGCGTAGCCCCATGGAAAACATTTTCGAAAACGTTTGACGCCGACCACAACAATTCCGACACTGGAGCAAGCCCGGCACGCACCGCCGGGACCACCCGCACCTCGACGACCGAGCGTGCACTCAATGAGGAGATTGGTGATCACATGAGGACCAGACGGTTCGCAGTGGGACTCGCGGCCTTCGCGGCGGCGACCCTCGCGCTCAGCGCATGTTCGGCAGGAGGCGGCGGCGGCGGCGGCGGCGGCGTCGAGATGACGCTGTGGCAGAACTCGACCACCGGCCCCGGTCAGCAGTTCTGGAAGGACGCGATCGAAGCTTTCGAGGCCGAGAACGAGGGCGTCACGATCACGATGCAGTCCGTCCAGAACGAGGACATGGACGGCAAGCTCCAGACCGCGCTCAACGCCGGCGACCCGCCCGACATCTTCCTGCAGCGCGGCGGCGGCAAGATGACCGCGATGGTGAACGCGGGCCAGCTGATGGACCTCACCGACCTGATCTCGGACGACGTCCGCAGCGAGGTGTCGGAGGGTTCGTTCGCCGCCGAGACCTACCAGGACAAGGTGTGGGCCATGCCCCTCTCCGTCCTCCCCGGCGGCTTCTTCTACAGCCAGGACGCCTTCGACGCGGCCGGCATCGCGGAGAACCCGAGCACGATCGACGACTTGAAGGCCGCGGTCGAGGACCTGAAGGGCACCGGGATCGCCCCGATCGCCCTCGGCGCGAAGGATGCCTGGCCCGCCGCTCACTGGTACTACTTCTTCGCCCTTCGCGAGTGCAGCCCCCAGGTGATCGAGGAGACCGGCGACTCCAAGGACTTCAGCGACGAGTGCTGGACGCGCGCGGCTCAGGACCTCACGGACTTCGCCGCCATCCAGCCGTTCAACGAGGGCTTCCTGACGACCGCCGCCCAGCAGGGCGCCGGCAGCTCGGCGGGCCTCATCGCCAACCGCAAGGCCGCGATGGAACTCATGGGCGCGTGGGACCCGGGCGTGATCGCGTCCCTCACCCCCGACGAGAAGCCGCTCCCCGACCTCGCCTGGTTCCCCTTCCCGGAGATCTCGGGCGGTGAGGGCGAGCCGGGCTCCATGATGGGCGGTGTCGACGGCTACTCGTGCGCCGCGCAGGCGCCCAAGGAGTGCGCCGACTTCCTCAACTTCATCGCAGGCTCCGAGCAGCAGACGAAGTACTACGAGGCCTTCCAGTCGCCGCCGGTCAACTCGGTCGCGCAGGAGGCGGTGGAGGAGCCGTACCTGCAGCAGATCCTCGAGGCGTACAACAACGCACCGTTCGTTTCGCAGTGGCTCGACACGGTCCTCGGCCAGAACGTCGGCAACGCGCTGAACGTCGCGGTCGTCGACCTGCTCGCGGGAGGCAGCGACCCCGAGAAGTTCATCGCCGCCGTCAACGCCGCAGGCGCACAGGGCTGAGCATGACCGTTCGCGAGATGTCCGTCTCGGACACCCCTGCTCTCGCGGCGCACGCCGGGGGCGGCGACTCGTCGCCCCCGGCACGGCCGCGGTCCCGCCGCCGGCGGGGCCTCGGCTGGTCGGGGCGCCTCGAGGTGCTCCTGCTCGCCGGGCCCGCCGTCGTCTTCTTCGTCGGGTTCGTGATCCTGCCGGTGCTGATGGCCGCGTACTACGGCTTCTTCCGCTGGTCCGGGTTCGGGCCGGCCACCGAGTTCGTCGGGCTGAAGAACTACATCACGATCTTCAGCGACCCGAACTTCCAGAGCGCCCTGCTGCACAACGCCTTCATCGTCGTGATGTCGATCGTCTTGCAGGGACCGATCGCGATCCTGCTGGCACTGCTGCTCAACCGCAAGATGCGGGGGCAGTCGGTCATCCGCGTCCTCATCTTCGTGCCGTACGTCATCGCCGAGGTGGTCGTCGGCACCGGGTTCAGCCTGCTGCTCTCGACCAACGGTGCCGCCAACGGGATGCTCGAGAAGCTCGGTCTCGGCGGACTCGCGCAGGACTGGCTCGCCGACCCGGCGATCGCCATCTGGACCCTCATGGCGATCCTCACGTGGAAGTACGTCGGCTTCGCCGTCATCCTCTTCCTCGCGGGCCTGCAGGGCATCCCCGAGGAGCTCTACGAGGCCGCCGCGATCGACGGCGCGTCCTACTGGCAGATCCAGCGCCGCATCGCGCTGCCCCTGCTGGCTCCGACCCTGCGCATCTGGGCGTTCCTGTCGATCATCGGCGCGCTGCAGCTGTTCGACCTCGTGTACATCATCTGGGGTCAGTACGTCTCGTCGGTCGCCGGCACCAACACGATGGCGATCTACATGGTCGTCACCGGTCGCAACGCCGGGAACTTCGGCTACGGCAACGCCGTCGCCGTCGTGATCTTCGTCATCTCGCTCATCGTCGCACTGTTCTACCAGCGCTTCGTGCTCCGCCGCGACACGGCCGGGGCGATCACAGAGAGGGGCGTGCAGTGAGCGCCACCATGACCCTCGTCACGGCACCGCCCGTCGACACCCGCCCGCGGCGCGCGCCGAAGAAGGCGCTGCCGTGGGGCTCCCCCGTCGTCTACTTCGTCGCCCTCGTCGTCATCGCCCTCATGCTCGGGCCGGTGATCTACATCATCCTGGGCGGGTTCCGGTCGAACTCGGCGATCACGGTCGACCCGGCGGGCTTCCCCGATCCGTGGAACGTCGAGAACTACGTCGGGGTGATCACGAGCGGTCAGTTCTGGGGCCAGGTCGGCAACTCGACCATGGTGGCGCTCGCCACCACCGTCGGCGCCGTCGCCCTCGGGCTCGCCGCGAGCTACGTCATCGCGCGCTACAACTTCCGCGGCCGCGGCGCGCTCTACGCCCTGTTCGCCTCGGGGCTCATGTTCCCCATCACCGTCGCGATCACGCCGCTCTACATCGTGATCCGCTCGCTCGGGCTCATGAACTCGCTGCCGGGCATCATCCTCCCGCAGATCGCGTTCGCGCTGCCGACGACGATCATCATCCTGGTGCCGTTCCTGCGGGCGATCCCCGACGAGATCCAGGAGGCGGCGTCGATCGACGGCTGCAGCCGACTCGGGTTCTTCTGGCGGATGGTGCTGCCGCTCGCGGTGCCCGGCGTCATCACCGTCGGCATCCTCGCCTTCATCGGCAGTTGGAACGCGTACCTGCTGCCGCTGTTCATCCTCAACAACGAGGCGTCGTTCACGCTCCCACTGGGCGTGCAGGCGTTCTCGTCGCAGTACTCCGTCGACACGGCGCGCGTGCTGGCGTTCACCTCGCTGTCGATGCTCCCCGCACTGCTGTTCTTCAGCCTGTTCGAGCGGCGCATCGTCGGCGGCCTCACCGGAGCCGTGAAGGGCTGACATGACGGACACGACGGTGCGCGCTTCGGCGCGCGTACGCGACCTGCTCGCGCAGATGACGCTCGAGGAGAAGACGGCGCAGCTCGTCGGCTACTGGGTCGACCAGGGCGGCGAGGTCGTCGCTCCCCTGGCCGACGAGATGGTCACGACGACGAAGTACGCGGATGCCACGACCCACGGCCTCGGCCACCTCACCCGGGTCTACGGCACACGCCCGGTCGACCCGGTCGAGCGGGCGGCGTGGCTGTGGGGCGAGCAGCGCCGCCTGCAGACCGAGACGCGCCTCGGTATCCCCGCGATCGTCCACGAGGAGTGCCTGACGGGCCTCGCGGCGTGGCAGGCGGCGACCTACCCGACGCCGCTCGCGTGGGGCGCCTCGTTCGACCCCGACCTCGTGGCCGAGATGGCCGTCGCGATCGGCGAGTCGATGCGCGAGCTCGGCATCCATCAGGGGCTCGCTCCCGTCCTCGACGTCATCCGCGATCCCCGTTGGGGGCGCGTCGACGAGTGCATCGGCGAGGACCCGTACCTCGTCGGGACGATCGGGACGGCCTACGTCCGCGGTCTGCAGTCGACGGGGGTGGATGCCACGCTGAAGCACTTCGTCGGATACTCCGGCTCGCAGTCCGGTCGCAACCATGCGCCGGTCCACGCGGGACCCCGCGAGCTCGCCGACGTCTTCCTGCCGCCGTTCGAGATGGCCCTCCGCGACGGCGGCGCGCGATCGGTCATGAACAGCTACGCCGAGATCGACGGCGCTCCGGTCGGCGCGAGCCCGTACTACCTGAGCGAGGTCCTCCGCGGACGCCTCGGGTTCGAGGGGCCGGTCGTCGCGGACTACTTCTCGGTCGCGTTCCTCCACTCCACGCACGGTGTCGCCGCCGACCTGGGCGAAGCGGCGGAGCTCGCGCTGCGCGCCGGGATCGACGTCGAGTTGCCGACGCTCGACGCGTTCGCCGGTCCCCTGCGCGACCGCATCCGCTCGGGGGCGCTCGACGAGAGTGTCCTCGACGACGCCGTGCTCCGCGTGCTCGCGCAGAAGGAGCGCCTGGGGCTGCTCGACGCGGACTTCGCCGAGCCTCCCGCGAGCGTCGACCTCGACGGGCCGCGCCACCGCGAGCTCGCGCGGCGCCTCGCCGCCGAGTCCGCCGTCCTGCTCTCGAACGACGGCACGCTGCCCGCGGCAGCGCCGGGGCGCATCGCCGTCCTCGGCCCGAACGCCGACTCGTCCGAGGCGCTCATGGGCTGCTACTCGTTCGTGAACCACGTGCTCGCCCACCACCCCGGCACACCCGCGGGCATCGAGATCCCGACCGTCCTCGA
This sequence comes from Microbacterium sp. NPDC079356, assembly GCF_049545465.1. Lineage (NCBI taxonomy): Bacteria > Bacillati > Actinomycetota > Actinomycetes > Micrococcales > Microbacteriaceae > Microbacterium > Microbacterium sp. NPDC079356. The sequence continues at coordinate 437,235 of NZ_JBMWDN010000002.1, forward strand.
CGCGCTGCGCGCCGAGTACCCGGCGGCGCGGATCGAGTCGGTGCGCGGGTGCGACGTCGAGGGCGAGGACGCGGCGGGGATCGCGGATGCCGTGGCCGCGGCATCCCGGTCCGACCTGGCGATCGTCGTGGTCGGCGACCGCGCCGGCCTGTTCGGCCGCGGCACCGTGGGCGAGGGCAACGACGTCGACGACCTCGAGCTGCCGGGTGTCCAGCGGCGCCTGGTGGAGGAGGTCGTCGCGTCGGGCACCCCCGTCGTCGTGCTCGTCCTCTCGGGGCGGCCCTACGCGATCGGATGGGCGCTCGACGGCGCCGCCGCGCCGGCGGCGATCGTGCAGTCCTTCTTCCCGGGCGAAGAGGGCGCGGACGCCCTCGCGGGGATCGTCTCGGGTCGGGTCACCCCGTCGGGCCGCCTGCCCGTCTCGCTCCCCCGCTCGGCCGGTGCGCAGCCGTTCACCTACCTGCACCCGCGCCTCGGCGGACGCAGCGACATCACGAGCGCCGACCCCACGCCGGTGCGGCCGTTCGGGTTCGGACTGACCTACACGACGTTCGCGTACGAGGACCTGCGGGTCGCGACACAGGCCGCCACCGGCGACGGGCTCACCGCGACGGTCACGGTGCGCAACACCGGCGAGGCCCCGGCGACCGACATCGTGCAGCTGTACGGTCACGACGTCGTGGGCACGACGACACGGCCGTCGGCGCAGCTGCTCGCCTACCAGCGCGTGCCGCTGGGCCCGGGCGAGGCGGCGACCGTCGAGTTCCGCGTGCCGCCCGCCCGCCTCGCCTACGCCGGCCGCGACGCGGTGCGCGCGGTCGAGCCGGGACGCGTCGACCTGTGGGTCGGGCCCTCCAGCGCCGACCGCGAAGCGACGGCCTCGGTCGAGTTCACGGGTGAGGCGTACGTCATCGGACCGAACGACGCGCGGCTGGCGACGGCATCCGTCCTCGAGGGCGCCGTCGTCAGTCGGTGACGACGAGGGCCGCCTCGACCGGGAGCCGGTCGGCCGAGGGGCCCGCGGCGATGCGGTACGCGCCCGGCTGCACCCGCAGCGCGCCCTCGTACAGCCAGCCCTCGGGCGCCCCGTCGATCCGGACCGTGTCGTCCCAGACCGCGAGGCGCTCGACGGCGAAGGGGACCTGCACCGTGCGGGTCGTGCCGGGCTGCACCCGCACGCGGGCGTACCCGAGTAGCAGGCGGCGGGGGGCGGCGATGGGCAGCTCGGGCGCGACCGCGTAGACCTGCACGAGCTCCTCGACGGCCCGTGCCGACGTGTTCGCGACCGTCACGGTCGCGACGACGACGCTCTCGTCGACCCGCGGGTCGAGGGCGGGATGCCGGTGGCCGGGCGCCGGGGCGGCGACCTCGGCGGCATCCACCGTCACCGCCGTGTAGGCGACATCGCCGTAGCCGAGCCCGTGACCGAAGGCGAACGCGTACGGGTCGGGCTGGTGCCGGTAGGTCGCCTGCTGTCGCTGCGTGTCGTAGTCGAACAGGTCGCCGGCCTGCGCGGGGTGCGCGGGCCACGACTGGGCGAGGCGGCCGGTCGGTTCGCGGTCGCCGCTCAGCACGTCGAGCAGACCGTGCCCGAGCTCCTGGCCGGCGTGGCTCGACCACACGACCGTCTCGGCGTCGGCGGCGTCCGCGAGCACGTAGGGGAAGCTCGAGACGATCGTGAGGATGCTGCGCGGGTTCGCGTCGCGCGCGGTGCGCCAGAGATCCGTGGCAGCGGTCGGCAGCGACAGGTGCGGCCGGTCGACGGTCTCGCGCCCCGAAAGGTGCGGGTCGTTGCCGACGGCGACGATCACGACGTCCGCCGCCGCGGCTGCGCGGGCCACCTCGTCGCGGCCCGAGACGACCGTCTCGACCTCGAAGCGCGCGGCCTCGTCGAGGGTGACCGCCTCGGCGGCGAGCTGCCCGATGTCGCGGACGACCCGGACCCACCGGCCCGAGCCGAGGTGCAGGAGCGACCACGTGCCGTCCTCGTGGACGTGACGGCGGAAGCTCTCCTGCACGACCCAGCCGCCGACGCGCGTCGCGTCGGCGCGCATCGGCCAGCCGGCGCCGGTGAGCAGCCGGCCGCTCGCGTGCGACCGCAGCGTGAGCACGCCGTCGCCCCAGTCGGTCACGTCGAACAGCGTCGTGTCGGTGCGGGTCGCGGTGACGGCATCGACGAACGCGCCGTCGGCCGTCGCGGCGACGTAGCCGGAGGGGGCGCGCAGGGCGACGGTGTCGGCTCCCGTGACCGCCTCGACGTGCGCGTCGGGGTACCGGTCGCGCACCCCCTGGGCGATCCCGACCTCGTAGGGCGGCGTGCCCGAGTACCAGTCGGTGAGCACGAGATCGGCCAGCGGTCCGACGACCGCGACCGACGAGGGCGGCGTGAGCGGAAGGATGCCGGCGTCGTTGCGCAGCAGCACGACCTGGCGCGCCGCGGCGACCCGGGCGAGCTCGCGGGCCTCCGCGATGTCGATCTCGTCCGGGGCGATCCTGGCGTACGGATCGTCGTCGCCGTCGAACTCGCCGGTCCGCACCCGCATCTCGAGCAGACGCAGCACCGCGGCATCCACATCCGCCTCGGTCAGCAGCCCCGCCGCGAGCGCCCCGCGGACGGCCTCGAGGGTGGGGCCGGCGTCGGGGCCGTCGTCGGTGAACGAGTCCATCCCGCTCGTCACGAGCGCCGCGGCGCCGTGCACCTTGTCGGGCTGCGCGCGCTGGATGGTCACGAGGAAGGTGGGGGCACCGGCATCCGACACGACCGCGATCGACTCGTCGCTCCAGCGGCGCGCCTCGGCGACGAGCTCAGGCTGCGTGTGCGCCGGCACCCCGTTCACCCGGTTGTACGCGAGCATCATGCTGCCCGCGACCTTCTGCTCGATCGCCGGGCGGAACGCGGGCAGCTCTTCCTCATGGAGGGTGCGCAGCGACATCTCCGACGACGTCGCCGACCGGTCAGTCTCGTTGCTGTAGGCGAGGAAGTGCTTGAGCGAGGGCACCGTCTTCCACACGCGCGGGTGGTCGCCGCGCAGCCCGCGGCTGTACGCCGCACCCAGCTGACCGGTGAGGTGCGGGTCCTCGGAGTACCCCTCCTCGTTGCGCCCCCACGCCGGGTGGCGGAGCGTGTTGACGACGGGGGCCCAGACGTTCAGGTCGACGTCGGCGCCCGACGCGCGCTTCGCGCGGACCTCGGTCGCGACGAGGTCGCCGATCCGCTCGATCAGGTCGGGGTCCCAGGTCGCGGCGAGGCCCACCGGCTGCGGGAACACCGTCGCGACCCCCACCCAGGCCAGCCCGTGCAGAGCCTCGCAGCCGGTGTGGAAGGGACGGATGCCGAGACGGTCGACCGCCGGCATCGCCTGGTGCAGCATCGCGAGGCGCTCCTCCGGGGTCAGCCGGTCGAGCAGGTCGCGCGCCCGCTCGGCGAGGGGCAGGTCGACGCGGCGGAAGGCCTCGGCGCTCACCCCGCCGCCTCCACGCTGACGCTGCCGGCACCGGTCGCCGACGCCGTGCGGTCGCCGACCTGCAGGCTCCACGGCGCACGCGCATCGCTCGACTCGGCGGTGATGCGACCGCCCTCGCGGCGCACGCGGAACACGGTCGCGGGCGCGCCGTCGAAGCCCGGCACGATCGTCTCGGCGTCGTACCCGTCGGGCAGCTCGAAGCAGCGCAGGGTGACCCCGTCGGCCCAGTCGTAGTCGGGTCGGTCCTCGCGAGCACCCCACGGCAGCACCGTGCCCGGACGCACCCGGAGCGGCACCGAGTCGTACCCGTGGCGCTCGGCGTGCCAGCGCCGCCCCTCCGCGACATCGCCGGTCAGGAGCGAGGTCCATCGCCCGTCGGGCAGGTAGTACTCGACGTCACCGTCCTCGCCGAACACCGGCGCCACCATCAGGGCGTCACCGAGCAGGTACTGCACGTCGGCGTCGTGCGTCGTGCGGTCGTCGGGGAATTCCAGCACGAGCGGACGCATCATCGGGATGCCGTCGGTGTGCGCCTCCTCCGCGACCCGCGCGAGGTACGGCATCAGGCGCAGTTTCAGGCGCGTGAACAGGCGCGTGACCTCGACCGCCTCCTCGTCGAACGCCCACGGCACGCGGACCGTCCCCGATCCGTGCAGTCGCGAGTGCGACGAGAGCAGACCGAACGCCAGCCAGCGCTTGAAGACACCGGCATCCGGCGTGCCCTCGAACCCGCCGATGTCGTGACTCCAGTAGCCGAACCCGCTCATCGCGAGCGAGAGGCCGCCGCGCAGCGTCTCGGCCATCGACAGGAGGGTCGAGTCGTTGTCGCCGCCCCAGTGCACCGGGAACTGCTGCCCGCCGGCCGTCGCCGAGCGCGCGTAGAGCACCGCTTCGCCGACGCCGCGCTCCTCTTCGAGCACGCGGAACACCAGCGCGTTGTAGAGCTGCGGATAGTAGTTGTGCATGCGCTGCGGGTCGGAGCCGTCGTGCCACACGACGCCCTCGGTGGGGATCCGCTCACCGAAGTCGGTCTTGAAGCTGTCCGCGCCCTGCCGGACGAGTCGGCGCAGGTGTTCGCCGAACCACTCGGATGCCTCGGGGTTGGTGAAGTCGACGATCGCCATGCCGGCCTGCCACATGTCCCACTGCCAGACGCCGCCGTCCGTGGTCTTGAGCAGGTAGCCCTTCTCGGCCGCCTCGGCGAACAGTGCGGAGCGCTGCGCGATGTACGGGTTGATCCACAGCGATACCTTGAGCCCCCGCTCCCGCAGCCGCGCGAGCTGACCGTCGGGGTCGGGGAACATGCGCGGGTCCCACGTGAAGTCGGTCCACTGGAACTCCCGCATCCAGAAGCAGTCGAAGTGGAAGACCGACAGCGGCAGCTCGCGCTCCCGCATCCCGTCGACGAACTCGGTGACGCTCGCCTCGTCGTAGGCGGCCGTGAACGACGTCGTCAGCCACAGGCCGAAAGACCAGGCGGGTACACGCGCGGGCCGACCGGTGAGCGCCGTGTACCGGCGGAGCACATCCTTCGGCTCGGGGCCGGCGATCACGTAGTAGTCGAGCGTCTCGCCGGGGACGGAGAACTGGACGCGCGAGTTGATCTCGGACCCCACCTCGAACGACACCGCGTCAGGGCTGTCGACGAAGACGCCGTAGCCGCGGCTCGTCAGGTAGAACGGCACCGACTTGTAGGCCTGCTCGCTCGAGGTGCCGCCGTCGGCGTTCCACGTGTCGATGGACTGCCCGTTCTTCGTGAACGCGCCGAACCGCTCGCCGAAGCCGTAGACGCGCTCGCCGGGCTCGATCGACAGCTGCTGGTGCACGAAGGCGCCGTCGGGACCGCTCATGTGTCCGATCGACCGGGGCAGCGATGTCGTGAGGACGCGGTCGCCCTGCTCGAACGCCATCCGCCACGCCCCCTCGCGCGAGACGCGGACGCGGAGGTCACCGGCATCCAGCACCGCCTCGGCGTCGTCGACGGAGACCGTCGGCAGGTACCCCTCCTGCGCCGTCAGCGCGAAGTCGGGCCCGCGGTGCGCGGCGCCCGCGTGCCGCTGCACCCGCACCCGGATCACCCCGGGCGCCGGCGCCGTGAACGTCGTCGTGATCAGCGGGCGGTTGAGCGTGTCGCCGCGGTGGCGGATCTGCGCGGTGGGCGCGTAGACCGTGAGACTCCCCGCCTCGGCGTCGGCACGGACATCGTCCACCGTGCTCGCGTACAGCCCGGTCACTCCGGGCCGCATGAGCCAGTAGCCGTCGGTGAACTTCATGTCCTTCGCCTTTCCGTCACGACCCGCGCGTCCCCCCTCGGGACCGTCACGTGCTCGTCCATCTCGTCATCCGTCAACAGGTCGATCCACGCGCCCGGGAGCGGGATCGTCGCATCCTCCAGGGAGCGGTTCAGCAGGAACAGCGCGTCGCCGCGGCGCACCGCCTCGACTCCGGGCACGGGCTCGGCGAGCGCACCGGCGACCCCGGCCGCCGCGAGGACGTCGCCGACGATCCCGTCGAGCAGCGCGTCGTCGACGACCGCGCCGACGTACCACGCGCCGCCGTGGCGCGTCACGACCGGCCGCCCGGCGAGGTCTCCCTCGGCGAAGGCCACGACCGTCTCGGCCCCGTCCGAGCGGAGCTTCTCGGCGAGGACCGAGGCGACGGATGCCGGGTGCCGCCCGTCCGCCGAGGCGAGGGCGAGCCCCGCGTCGGGGAGGGCGACCCACTCCTCGCCGCTCGCGCCGATGAGGTCGCGCAGGAGCGCGGGCGAGCGGCCCGTCAGGATGTGGCCGCGCTCGTCGGCGACGCCGCTGAACGGTCCGATCACGACCTGCGCACCGGCGGCCGCGGCCTCCGCGAGGCGCGCGGCGTCGGCGGGGCGCAGGACGTAGCCGTGCGGCAGGACGACGACGTCGTAGCCGGTGAGGTCCGCGTCGAAGCGCACCACGTCGACGGGCACGTCGCGCCGCCACAGCGCGCGGTACCAGCGACGCACCTGGTCGAGGCCGTCGAACCGGGTCGTCGGGCGGGCGGGTTCGTCGGAGGCCCACCACGAGGACCAGTCGAACAGGAGCGCCGTACGGGCCGGGACGCGCCCGCCGACGACGGGCCGCAACCGGTGCAGGTCGCTCCCCTGGCGGCGGACGCCCGCGAACACCTCGGTGTCGGCGCCCGCGTGGGGCAGCATCGCCGAGTGGAACCGCTCGGCGCCGGCGGTCGACTGGCGCCACTGAAAGAAGCAGACGCCGTCGGCACCGCGCGCGACGGCCTGCAGCGAATCCAGCCGCGCCCGCGCGGGCGTCTTCGGGAGGTTGTGCGGCCGCCACTGCACGGCGCTGATCGCCTGCTCCATGAGCAGCCACGGCCGGCCGCCGCCGAGACCGCGCATGAGGTCCTGCGCGAAGGCGATGTCGGCGGGACTGTCGGGATCGGCGGGGTCGGGGTACTGGTCGTCGCTCACGACGTCGACGTCGTCGGCCCACGACCAGTAATCGACGTGCGCGAACGGCCCCATGAAGTTGGTGGTGATGGGCTGCGTCGCGCCGGCCTCGCGGATCGTGTCGCGCAGCTCGCGGTAGCAGTCGCGCAGCTCGTCGGAGGTGAACCGCCGGAAGTCCAGCGACTGCGTCGGGTTGATGAGGTACGGCGCGCGCCGTGGCGGCAGGATCTCGGACACGTCGGCGTAGCGCTGGGCCCAGAAGGCGGTGCCCCACGCCTCGTTGATCCCCTCGATCGACCCGTACCGGCGCAGCAGCCACGCGCGGAACGCCCGGGCCGCCTCGTCGCCGTGGTCGATCTGGCCGTACTCGTTTCCGACGTGCCACATCCGGACGGCGGGATGCTGCGCGTACCGCGCCGCGAGGTCGGCCGTGATCGCCCGCGCAGCGTCGCGGTACACCCGCGAGGACGGCGCGAACTGATTGCGGGACCCGGCCACGAGTCGCACACCGTCGCGGTCGACCGGAAGGGTCTCGGGATGCCGCACGCCCAGCCACGGCGGCGGCGAGGCCGTGGGGGTTGCGAGGTCCACGGCGATGCCGCCGGCGTCGAGCAGGTCGAGCACCTCGTCGAGCCAGCCGAACTGCCGGGAGCTGGGGGTCGGCTCGATCTCGGCCCAGCTGAACACGCCCACCGTGACGAGGTTCACCCCCGCCTGCTGCATGAGCTCGACGTCCTCGCGCCAGACCTCGCGCGGCCACTGCTCGGGGTTGTAGTCGCCACCGAAGAGGATGCCGCGCTCGGCCGTCAGTTCGGCGAAGGCCGCGGCGGCAACAGGAGTCATGACCGAGGGGCCTTTCAGCGATATGGACGACGGTGTCGAAGCGCTTCAACGATTCCAACCTATACTAGCGATCAGGACCGTGTCCATCGGTCCGGCGGGCGGCGTTCCCGGCTCATGACGAGCAGATACGCTCGATCCACCCGGGTGTCGGAGCAGACCCCGCGGAGAAGGAGTGTTCATGACCACGATCGCGGACGTGGCGCAGGCCGCGGGGGTCTCGATCTCGACGGTGTCCTACGTGATGAGCGGCAAACGGACGATCTCGCAGGAGACGCGCGAGCGCGTCGAGCGGGCGATGGCCGACCTCTCCTACAGCCCGCAGGCCAGCGCCCGATCGCTCGCCTCGCGCTCCACGAGCGTCCTCGGTCTGCAGGCGCCGATCCGCGCGGGCGTCGACGTGCACGTCGTCATGCAGATCGTCGCCGGCGCCCTCAAAGAGGCACGCGCGCATCACCACGACATCCTCCTGCTGACCAGCGACGACGCCGCGGGGGTGGAACGCGCCGCGCGGGCGGGCATGGTCGACGGCGTCCTCATCCTCGACGTCGAGACGAGCGACCCGCGCGTCGGTGCGCTGGCCGAGCTCAGCATCCCGGCCGTGCTCATCGGACTGCCGGATGCTGCCGACGACCTCGTCTGCGTCGACTTCGACTTCGAGGCCGCCGGCCGACTGGCCGCTCAGCGGCTCGCCGAGCGCGGCCATCAGTCCGTCGCCCTGCTCGGCGCCCCGCCGCAGGTGCAGGCCCGGCACACGTCGTACTCCGACCGCCTCATGCGCGGGTTCCTCGCCGCGAGCGAGGCGGCCGGCCTCACCGCGCGCGCCCTGCCCTGCCCGTCGGGGCCGGGTGCGACCGAGGTCGTCGACGCCGTGCTCGCGGAGTCCCCCGACACGACGGCGCTGTTCGTCCACAACGAGGCGGCCCTCCCCTTCATCGCCGCCCGCCTCATGGGAGCGGGGGACACGGGCCCTGTCGAGATCCTCGCGCTGAGCCCCGCCGAACTCGCCCTGCACGTGCCGGGCGTCTCGGACGTCATCGACCTGCCGGCCGAGACCCTCGGCGCGCGGGGCGCCCGGGCGTTGCTCGACGCCATCGGCGGCACCCGCGGACCGGGGGCGGAACTGATCGCCCCGCGTTTCGCCGATGCGACCGGCTGACGGATGCGGATCGATCCGGAGAACCGCGCGGTCCAGGGCCTGACGAGTTTCCTCGAGTTCGTCGCCCTCAACATCCTGTTCCTCGTGTGCTGCGTCCCGATCGTGACGATCGGCGCGGCCACCAGCGCGCTGTTCGAGGTGACCCGACGCTACTCGGACGAGGAGAGCGGAAGGCCGGTGCGCGACTTCCTCCCCGCCTTCGGCCGGAACTTCCTCGCCGCGACCGGGCTCACCCTCATCCTGCTGTCGGCCGCCGTCGCGCTGGCCTTCAGCGGCGTGTTCTGGCTGTCCTCGCCCGAGCCGCTGTTCACGGGTCTCGCGGTACTCGGTTTCGCGGCCGCGGCCTACGCGGTCGCCGCGTTCCTGCACGCGATGGCGCTCGTCGCCTCGTACCGGGCGCCGTTCCGTCAGACGCTCAAGAACGCGCTCCTGCTGCCCGCGGCGGAGCCCCTGCGCACCCTCGTGCTGCTCGTCATCCCGGTCACCGTGCTGTGCCTCGTGATCGTCTTCCCGCCGACGATCTTCCTCGTCGCGACGATCGGTTTCTCCGTCGGCGCCTACGGCTGCGCGTTCCTGTTCCGCAGCATCCACCGGCGCCGCTCCGGCACCGCCGCCTGAGACGTCATGCGATGTCGGCGCATCGACAGCACCCCAAGATGACATAACGCAGATTATCGGTTGACCCCGAGAGGGGCTGATGGGCCGAGTGACGCCCTGTCTAGAGGCGGCTAAGCAGCTCCAGGCTGACCAGCCTGCAGTCTTCGCATTCGGCGATACTTTGTCGGAGAGCGCTCCTTATCGATGCTCGGTCTGCGCCGGTATGACGGCTCAGGATGAGGGCAACCTCTGCGCATGCATCGACGATCAGATTGCCGGCAACCTTCTCGCACTGTAGGTAACTCTCGACGAACAACGCCCGTTCCTCGACGGTCAGTCGACCGTCGAGGGCACGTAGTTTGAGGAACTCTCGTACTGGCGCCATAGAGGCATCGTCAGGAATCCGTCATTGCTGCGGTGCGCGACCTGTTGCTTGGTCGAGCGCGTCGGTGAGGTCGGAGAGTTGCTCGAGTTGTAGCTTCTCGCCGTTGAGGAAGAAGGTGGGAGTGCCGGTGACGTTGAGGTACTGCCCGTCGTTGACGTCCTCCTCTACCCGCTGCTGCGTTGCCGGGTCCGCAACCGCAGCGTCATAGGCATCCATGTCGAGGCCGAGGTCTTCGGCGTAGCTGCGGAACAGCTCCGCGCGTGATTCGCGGAGTTCCCCCCATTCAGCTTGGGTTTCGAAGAGACGGCTGTGCATGGCTTCGAACTCGTCTTGTTGAGCGGCCGCTTCTGCCGCGAGGGCGGCGTTCATCGAGTTGAAGTGCCCTGGAAGCGGGAAGTACCGGACCACGAAATTGATGTCCCCGGCGTATTCCTCACGAAGCTGTTCTACGACCGGGTAGAACGCTCCGCATGCCTCGCATTCGAAGTCGAGGAACTCGACCAGGGTTGGCGCGTCGGGCCCGGCGTCATCGAGAACATGGGAATTGGCACGAGCCCCGGGGAGTGCCCCGTCGGTCGCGGCCGGGGGTGTGGGTGCTTCCGGACGGTTGATGAGTGCGATCGCGGCAACAAGTGCGACGAGGACAACGACCACGGCGATGGTCACGATGGTGGCTCTGGCTGCGGGTTTCACGAGACTCCTGATCATTCGGGTAGCGGTGCGTTCTACTTGCCCCTGGTGCTTGGGCGCTGGGTAAGGGTTCGGGCAGACCCATCGGAGGGCCCGGGGTCTGCCCGAACGGGCAGCGACGTGGCACCATCACGCAGCTGCCGCAGGGCGATGAGGGAATACGCCCCGCCTACCATCGCCGGTTTGGCTCGGTAGTTGATGAGGAGAGGAACCGACACTGAGCGTCGGAGTCTCCGTAAAACTGGCGATGTCGAGGGTTGCATTGTCAGAGGCCGACGCCGCGTGCTCGGAGGAAGGCTGCTGGGTCGACCCGCACCCCGCCGATGTATACCTCGAAGTGGAGATGGCACCCGGTCGAGACCCCGGTGGTGCCGGCATAGGCGATGACCTGCCCGGCGCGCACCGTCTGCCCATAGCTGACGTTCTACCCACCGTTGAGGATATGCGCGTAGGCGGTGACGCTGCCGTCGCGGTGTTGAATCTTGACGTAGTTGCCCCAAGACCCGCTCCATCCGGCAAAGATGACCGTTCCTGCTGCTGCGGCGTATAGCGGTGCGCCGCAGCCTGCGGAGAAGTCGAGTCCGCGGTGGCCGCTGGATGTGCAGTACCCGTTACTGCAGATTGTGCCGCGCGACCCGAAGGGAGATGTCACTCCTCCGTGCGCCGGCCGCACCCACCCGGAGGGAGCGGGACGCCCACCGGCTGAGCTACCGCCACTGGGTCTTCCCTGGTTGCCTCCGCCTGCTGCGGCTTGTTGGCGGCGGCGCTCTTCTTCCTCGAGCCGGCGGCGTTCTTCCTCGCGTGCCCGCTGGGCGGCTTGCTCTCTGGCTTTCCGCTGTGCTTCTTCACGGCGCTTGCGCTCGGCCTCCACACCTGCCCGATATCCGGCAGTGGTTTTGGCGGTGGTGTCTTGCAGCGCCGAGAGCTGCGCTTCGAGGGTGAGGCGGTGCTCATTCTGCGCGAGGAGTGCTGCCTGCGCGGCCTGCGCGGCCTGTCGCGCCGCGTCCATGCGCTCCTCAGCTTGCAGCTTCAGACGGTCTCGCTCATCGCGCGCGACCTTGGCCTGGTCGGTGAGGCTCTGGGCGCTGTTACGTGCGCCAACGGCGTCCGCGTACACGTCACGATTCGCGTCGACGAGCTTGTCGACGGCGCCGAGACGGGCCAGTAGATCGTCGGCATCCGCCCCGGATCCCGAGAAGAACAGTTCGAGGGTAGGATCACTTTTCCCGTTGCGGTACTGCAACGCGGCGAGGTCGCCGAGCTTCGCCGCTGCTTCACGAGCACGAGCAGTCTCGGCGTCGGCCTGGTCCTGGAGGGTCTGCGCCCGGTCGACGGCATCCTCGAACGCTTCAAGAGCGAGCAGATACTCCTGCCCGAGCCGTTCCGCCTCGGCTTGTTTCGCGTCGACGTCGCGTTCGAGGCCGCGGATGAGGCCTTCGATACGGGCAATCTCAGTGCTCTTTGCGGCCTGATTGGCACGCGCTTTCTCCACGTCGTCCCACGTGGGATACTTCGCCGCGAACGCCGGTACCGCTACGCCCAGCCCCACCGATCCGACCACGACTCCTATCGCGGCCAAGCCGACGACGCCACGGCGGGAAATGGTGCGGAGCGATCGCAGCTCGTCGGCTGTGGGGGCGCACCCGCAGTCAACGTCAGGCACATGCAGGGGTCCCTCCGGGTTGCGGCGTCTCATTGGGCGTCCTTTCGGGCGAGGGCGGTGAGGTATTCGTTGTACGCGTCGAGGTCGGCGTGCCCGTACGCGTCAGCGTGCCGGTCGGCTTCGACGGCGCGTCGTGTGTCGTCGCGGAACCACCGATGCACGACGTAGATCAGCATGAGAAGCGTGGGACCTTCGCCGTAGGACCATGCGAGTGCACCTGCCAGCCACTGATCATCGAGAGGGTCGATGCCCCACGCGGCGGGCGGAGCGGCGAAGCGGTCGACCAGGAGGGTGGTGCTCATCATGAGAAACACCCCGAAGAACGCGTGGAGCGCCGCCTCGGCAAACAGATCGAGAGCCCTGCCCGGGTAGGACATCCGCGAGGGCAGCGGATCGTTGGAAAGAATCGGTACCGTGAACAGGACCCCGACCGTCAAGAATGCGACATCGAGGAGCTGATGTCCGCCGGGCACGGTGAGGATCGGGTCGGCAAGTTTGGCGAGGTACAACCCGTAGAACGCCAACAGGTGTAGGGGCACCGCGACGGCGGGGCTCAGCGCCCATCGAGCGGCTCTGCTGCGCAGGCCCGCATGCGCCAGTCGAAGGAGGATGAGGCCCAGGCCGTGGTGTGGTGTCGAGCGCAGAAGCAACGTTCCGGGAGACCCCAGGATCAGCAGCGGCGGGATGGTGAACATCAAGGTCAGCTGCTGGAACATCGAAACGGAGAACAGTGCGTAGCTGTAGTTCTCGACACCCAGACCGGTGATGACGAACAGGATCACACACCCCAACAGGAACGACCCCGCCCGCATCATCGACCAGCGTCTCCGCTGGCGCCGCAATCGGACCACTCCCGCCACATACGCGGCCGCCAGCACGATCGCCATCACCGGAAGTACCGGAAACGGCTGCGGGTTGGGGGTGAGGAACGCGAGGAACGAAGGCGGCGCGTCGGGAATCCAGCCACTCACCGGATAGCTCCCCACCCCGGCAGCCACAGCTCCGCAATCGTCCTCACTGGGGCGAGCGGCGGCGGTGTTCGGGGGCGCTGTGCCGTGCCTCTGCGTGTGCGTGATCTCACGGTCGACGCACCTTGATGAGTGAACCGGCAATGAGGAACGCAACCGCGGCGACCGGTTGCGCCGCCGACCACACGGGCCCTGAGAAGGGGAACGGGAGGATGGGATTCCAGAGCACGACGATCGTCGCGAGCACTGGGATCCACCACCACTGTCGGGCTTGGAACGCGAACCATGCGGCGATCGCCGCGAGAATGGCAACCACGAACCGCACGATCGCAAACCAATCGCTGTCCTGCAGCGTCGGGGCCAGGAAGAGCACCGCCGCTGCGATGAGTGCCGGCGCCAGAGCGTTGCGCTGGTAGGTGGAGGGGGTGCGCTGCTTCTTGGTCATAGCGCACGCTCATCCGGCACCCGTGCGTGGGAGTCGTGTTTTGCCGTCGCCCGGCGGTGCCGACGTTGCCGCCAAAGGGTGAGAAGCAAGACGCCTCCACCGACACCGAGTGCGACATCAGCAAGATTTCCGATGAAGAGGTTCCCGTACGCCAAGAAGTCGATGACGTAGCCGCGACCGAACGCGGGGTAGAAGAAGAGCCTGTCAATGAGGTTCCCGATCGCACCGCCAAGGACGAGCCCCATTCCGACGGCCCACCCCGGCGTTCGCGAGCGCCACGCGGCAATACCGAGAAGCGCGGTCGCGACCACGCCGAGCGTCGTCAGCACCCAGGTCATGTTCGAACCCAAGGAGAGGAATGCTCCCGGGTTGAAAGCCAGCTGCAAGCCGAGGAGATCCCCGAGGAGGGGGATGCGCTCGCTTGGGCTCAACCCGCTCAGTGCGTTGGCTTTGGTGCCCTGGTCGACGAGGACGGTAAGTCCGGCAGTGATACCTGCGAGAGCGACGAGGCGCAGCCTGTTAGCGCTCATCTGATCCCTTCCCACGGCCCAGTTCGGCGAGATCGCGACGGCGCCGTTCCCGGCCCATCATGACCACGACGATCAAACAGCCGCCGATGAGTGCGATCCCACCGACAAGTCCCACCACCGGCAGGGCTTGGCTGGTTGAACTGGGTTCGTTGTGTACATCTTCAGCGGGCGCGGACGGGAGTGACGGGCTGGGTGTTGGCTCCGGGGTGCTCGTCGAGGTGGGGCCCGAGGGGACTGTGGTGAGCTCGCGGGAGTCGGCTACGGCAGCTGGTGCGAGGATCGCCGATCCGGCGACGATCATGGCGAGCATCGTGGCGGTGAACCACTGGCAGTGTGCATTACGCATGGGCGCGGTGCTCCCCGAAGTGGGATTGGGGTTCGATCTGGAAGGTGGAGTGCTCGATGCTGATCGGGAAGTGGTCACTTACACACACCTGCAGTGACCGCAGCAACTGCGCGGATTCCTCCCCGTTGAGCCCGTCATCCACCACCACATGCGCGGTCAGGGTCGGCAAGTCTGTCGACACCTGCGACGCATGAAGGTCGTGGACGGCGATGACATGGGGTAGCTCGAGCAGGTGCCGACGCACGTCCTGGAGGTCCAGGCCCGGCGGGGTGGACTCAAGCAGCACGCTCCCCGCAGTGCGGAGCAAGAGCAACGTGCGAGGAATGATGAGCAACGCGATCAGAATTCCTGCGACCGCGTCAGCCTGATACCACCCGAATGCCGTGATCGCGATCGCGCTGGCGATCACGCCGACTGACCCCAACGCGTCATTGAGAACCTCCAAGAACGCGGCGCGCATGTTGAGGTTCTGCTTGCGGCCACTCAGCAGCACGAGCAATGAAGCGATATTCGCGACCAGGCCGACGACGCCGAAGAAGAGGAGCGCGCCGGAGGAGATCTCAGGAGGTTCAAACAGGCGCCGAATCCCCTCGACGAGAGCGAACAACCCAACCCCCAACAGCAAGGCTGCCTGAGTCAGAGCGCCCAGTACCTCGGCGCGACGGAGCCCCCACGTGTGGCGGTCAGTCGGAGCACGATTCATCAGGTGGGCGGCGGTGACCGCGAGGCCCAACCCGATCACATCGGTGAGCATGTGTGCTGCGTCGATGAGCAGGGCCAAGCTGCCAGTAATCACTGAGCCCACGACCTCAACCACAAAGACCGAGGTCGTGATTGCGAAAGCGATCAGCAGGCGCTTTCTCGGGGTTCCCTCGCCCGTTCCGTGGCTGTGAGCTGATCCCATGCGTTCGTTCCTCTCACGGGGATGAATGATTGGTGGCCGTGCGTCACTCACCGCCCTCGGCGGCGTCAGCGAGCACGGTGAGTGGTTGCACACGGCAAGCTGCGGTGACTTCGCGGGCAGCATCAGAAGCTGTGGCGACTAGGCAGGTACCGGCTGATCGGGTTATGGAGGCTGAGCGCCGGCCGATCAGGTGATGGAGACTGGGCTCAAACCCGGGCGATGCAGAGGAGGACGGTCGTCGGCCTTGGAACGCGTGTGCGGCGTGGCCTGAGCGCCCCCCGTACACGTCTGGTCACAGCAATGAGTCGACGCCGTCCAAGCAGTACGAAAGCTCGACGCAGCCACGCGAACGCGATCAGGGAGCAAACCACGCCGAAAACGCAAACCCCCACCGCCGCGGCGACGATGTCGTCGGACGTGGTTGTGGAAGATGCGGTCGCTTCCAAAGAGGGCAAAGCGGCACTGCTCGCCACGGTCACCGGCGCGACCGCGACATCATCCATATGGGACACCGTCAGAATGCCGGCCACCAGCAGAAGGGCCGCAATTCCGATCGAAATGAGTTTCGTTATCGGTCGGGCGGTGCTGGTAACTGATGTCGCGTGCGTCAGCGGCATCTCAACCATGGCGGGAAAACTATACCAACCGGGAAATATCATCAGCTGTCACCCGAGGCGGTGTCGGTGCACTCGCCAGCCGGGGACTTGCCCTGCGGGCGGCGCGGACACCGTTTAGGATGATGACGACCTCCGCGATCTCGTGCACTAGGACGACGCCGGCCAGCCCGAGCAGGCCGGATAGGGCGAGCGGGAACAGCACGATGATGACCGCGAGTGCGAGGCCAATGTTGGTGGTCATGATGCGATGGCCGCGCCGGGCATGGGCCAGAGCGCCGGGAATCAGGCGGAGGTCGTGGCCGGAGAAGGCGATGTCGGCGGATTCCACGGCCGCCGCCGATCCCTTCACTCCCATCGCGATGCCCACTGTGGCAGTTGCAAGGCCCGGTGCATCGTTAATGCCATCGCCTACCATCGCGGTCGGCCGGGAGGCGATCAGTTCGCTGATCGCGGCAGCCTTATCGGCTGGGAGTTGCTCTGCCCGAATGTCGGTAATTCCGGCGTCGCGGGCGAGAGCAGCAGCGGTACGGGCGTTGTCCCCCGTGAGCATGACCGTGGAAATGCCTTGCTCATGGAGAAGTCGAATAGTTTCTGCCGACTCGGGGCGCAGCTCGTCGCGAACCCCGATGAGACCTGCAACAACGCCGTCGGTTTCTACAACAACGACCGTCATGCCCTGCGCGGCCATGTCATCGGCACAGAGCACCCAGTCGCCGAGGTTGAGCCACCGGACGTTGCCAACGCGAACACGCCGCCCACCGACGAGGCCGGTGATCCCTAGCCCGGCGTACTCGACGACGTCGGTAGCCGGCGCGGCGGCCGATGACGCGGACGAGATGGCCGCGGCGAGGGGGTGGGTGCTAGAGCTCTCGACCGCGGCCGCCCAGGCCAGGACGTCCTCGCGCGAGTACCCGGGTGCAGGGTGCACGTCGACAACGGTGGGTTCGTTCCGGGTGAGGGTGCCTGTCTTATCGAAGGCGATGGTACGGATTGTGCCGAGCTGCTCGAACGCCTCCCCGGACTTGATCACGACACCGAACTTCGATGCCGATCCGATCGCGCTGATTATCGTTACCGGGACTGCAATCGCGAGCGCGCACGGTGACGCTGCGACGAGGACGACCAATGCCCGCTCTACCCATGTCCACGGGTCACCAATGAGCAGCCCGAACAAGGCCACCAACGTCGCGGCGAGCAGAACCGCGGGGACAAGAGGCCGAGCAATCCGATCGGCGAGGCGAGCCCGCTCTCCCTTCCGGGTATGAGCCTGCTCCACTAAGCCAACGATTTGAGTGAGCGAGTTGTCATGACCGTCCGCAGTGGCCTCGATCCGGAGAGTGGCTGCCCCATTGATCGACCCAGCCGTGACAACGGCGCCTGGACCAACTTCTACCGGAATCGACTCCCCGGTGACCGCGGACGTGTCCAGGCTCGATCTGCCCTCGATGACCACACCATCGGTCCCAACACGTTCACCCGCGCGGACGATGAGCACATCGAGTTGGCGCACGTCTGAGGCTGAGATGGTCTCGACGCCGGACAAGCGCGATACCCGCACGGTGTCGGGGATCAAAGACAACAGGGCCCGCAGTCCCTCCTTCGCCCGATCCATCGCCCGGTCCTCGAGCGCCTCGGCCAAAGAGAACAAGAACGCCAGCGTCGCAGCTTCGCCGACATGTCCAAGGGCGACAGCGCCAACAGCAGCGATCGTCATCAGCAGCCCCACGCCCAGACGACCGTGCATCAGCCGACGCGCCGCGCCAGGAACGAACGTTGATGCCCCCACAAGAAGCGATGCCCACAGCAGCACCACTGCCGGAAGTTCTGCCCCTGACCACTCTGAGACGTACCCCGCAAGCAAGAGCACACCCGCCACGACCGAAGGAAGCAACCCGGCATCCCGCCACCACACCGGACGGCCCCCAGGCTCCTCCCCCACGACGGCCCGCTCATCGGCGCCGCAGCACGCGTCTGCGTCGGCGTGAGGTTCAGGCCTTAGGGCTGCTTGCGCTGGAGCGCAGCACAAGTCGTCCACGCTCTCCCTCTGCGGGTTTGCCAGCGTAATCCGGCGGATCTGCTTCGGCCGCTCCGCCTGCCCGCAGCACTCCTCGCTCACCGTCCTACCTCCAGCGTCGTACTGGTGGAGCAGCACTCACATCCGTCGTCCACACACGCGACACCTTCATCCACCGCAACGACGGCTTTCAGTAGCTGTCGCAGCCCGAATGCCAGATGCGGGTCGGCGACCTCGTACCGCGTCCGCCTCCCCTCAGGAGACGCAACCACCAGCCCGCACCCACGCAGACACGCAAGATGATTCGACACGTTCGTCCGAGACAGACCCAATTCGCGGGCCAGCTCAGCCGGATAACCGGGACCTTCCAAGAGGGACAACAAGATGCGGGAACGAGTTGGGTCCGCCATTGCGCGGCCGAGTCGGTTCATTACGTCCACCCGCGAGGCACGAGTCAGCATGCGGTGACTATACACCGGATGATGACCTGTTTACGAACCTGAGCAGGTGGTGGGGTGCCGGGCCGACATAAGAGCGATTATCGGTCTGCTCGCAGGTTGCTGTGGTGACGGTCGCCGCCATTAGGTCTTACCCCGCTAGGCGGGCGACATCTCGCCTCGTAGCCGAGCTCTTCGATGGGCGATCCAGCCAGCAATCATCAGGACCGCGAGTCCGCCCCATGCTGCCCCTATCGACACGGAAGTGCCCACGATGATTCCAGGTGTCGCCCCGGTCCGCAGTTCGACCTGTTCAACGAGTACGCCAGCTTCACCGGCGTTCAGTGAGGCTTGTGTAGAACCGTCTGGCCGAATGATTTGACTGGTGCCGACTGTAGATACATTCACAACGGCCCGCCCGGTCTCGATTGCTCGCATGCGCGCGAAGGCGAGCTGCTGCAGGTTCTCATCTGTTCCGCGGAAGTCGGCGTTGTTTGTCTGGAACACGAGCACTTCTGCGCCGCTGGTGATGCTTTCTGCGATGACGTTGTCGTAGATCACGTCGAAGCAGATCGCGAGACCGACGGTAATCCCGGCGACTGACACGACGGGGCTGTCGGTACCGGGGGAATACTCGCGCTGGATGAGCCCGACGAGGTCCGGCGCGAGCATGGCGTAGAACGCGCGATCGGGCACGTACTCACCGAACGGCACGGGATTGCGTTTCGCATGGGTCTGCACCTGTTCCCGGGTAGGGGCAGGGCTGATGCTCGGGTCCCACAGGAACGAAGTATTGAACAGCTTGTTGCCTGAGCTGGTGGCAGCATTAGCTAGCACGGGGGCGCCCAGTTGCGTGCTGATTTGCGTCAGGTTTGAGGCGAGATAGCCGTCTTGGAAGGGGTCCGCGTCCAATCCCTCTGGCCACACAACGAGGTCGAGATCGGCTCCGCGGAGCGCAGCGGAAGCTCTGCTCTGAGCGGATGCGATCGCCCCGGGCGCGCGCTCATCGAAATAGCCCGACGGCCGTTCCCTTGCACAGCACCGAGACGCATGGTGCCAGCCGGTGTCGTGGAGAAGGCGGGAGTGAGAACGAGTACGCCGACCGTGAGGAGCGGAGCAACGTAACGCGCGGGAAAGCGCCACGCGCGCGTCCGGACCCATTCGATGAAGACTGCAACAGCAAACACCATCGCAAAGCTCAGTCCGCTCACACCTACCCAGGAGGCGAGGGAGGCGGCTGGTGCTTCCGACTGCGTCATACCCAGCCGCGCCCACGGGAACCCACCGTACGGCCAGGCACCCAGCATCACCTCCCGGCCCGTCCACAGCGATGCAACGACGACGGGCAGCAGGATCAGCCGGGCCCCGTCAGAGCGGATCAGCTGGGATAGCCATCGATACGCCAACGTCAGCGGTATCAACCACACGGCCGTTAGCACGCCCTCCACGATCGTGAGCACGGCCCATGGGAGGGGGCCGAGGTAACGAGACGTCCAGGACACGACCAGGGAGAAGAACACGATCCCGAAGACCAACCCGACGGCGAGCGAGCCCATCACACTGCGCCCGACCGCTGCTATCAGCAGGACACCGGTGGCAACGAAGGCTGCCGGCCACCAACCCACATCCGGGTACGCCACATCCATCAGGATGCCGGCGACGGCTGCCGCCGGCAGCGCCGCCCACAGCGGCAGCAACGGGGGGCGTATCCTTTGCTGAGGTTCGCGCGGGCCGGCCGCCAATGGACGCAGGGTCATGCCGGTTTGTGTCCTGCAGCGATCGCTCCCGCCAAGAGCAGCAGCGCACCCATCGGGTACCCGGCGACGAGATCCACCCAGCCCTCCGGTTGGCCTGGACCAAACGCTTCAAGATGCGTCAGCCAGTGCACGACCAGGACGATGACACCAGCGAGCATGGTGATCTGCCCGAGCCGCAGCCAGCGTTGACGGTGCCGGTATCGACGCACAGGGTCGTCCTGTCGTCGCGGTTTATCAGTCATCTGTTTCTCCTTTTCACGCGACTGCCGCTACATCGCTGCGGTCGCGGGACGCATGCGGTGTGGTCAAGGCCGATCGACGATCTGCCGGGCGATCGTGGCGGCGTCGCGCCACACCCCGGCGAGCGTGTCGGCCCGACGCCAGCTGTAAGCCGGTACACCTGCAACGAACAGGCCCGGCATTGAGGTGCGCGTACGGCGGGTCGTGTCGGAACGCGTTGCTTCCGGTAGCCATTGATCCGCCGGCTCATAACCGGTCGCGAGAATCAACGATTCGATTCCTCGCAGCCGCTCCCCCGTTGTCAGCTGAACGGAAGTGCGGTCGGCCACGTCCGCGACGGCAGCAGTCACCTTGACCCGCGAGCCGCCACGTTCGGAAAGGGTCTCTGCAGAGTCCGGCTCCGGTCCTTTGGACCAGGGAACCCACGCAGTAGGGGCACCTGCGGCGGTCCGTTGGCGGCTGATCCAACGAAGTCGTCGAGGCGAGCGAGTCGACAGGGTCACCGTGTGGGATCCCGCGAGCTCGCGGGCGATCTGCACGCCGCTGTGACCCCCGCCCACGACCAGTACCGGGCCGGGAGGGATCTGCCGGGGGTAGTGATAGTCGCTGCTGTGGAGGAGGGCCCCTGGCAACTGCAACCGGGCCGCCCATCCGGGAACCAAGGGACGCGCGGCTGCGCCGGTCGCGCACACGACGTTGCGTGTCTGGACCTCACCAGCCGTGGTGGTGAGGGTGAGCGCCGTACCTTCCCCGCGGCGCTCCAATTTCAACGCTCGAACCCCCCAAACTGGGGCGACGCCGAGCTCTCCCTCCACGGTGTGCAGGTAGTCAGCGATCTCGTCAGCTCGCGGGTGGCGGTCGGGATCGCCCGGTAGTGGCCGGACAGCGAGTCCGCTGTGGCGAGCGGAGCTGAGCAGCTCCATCGAGTGCCACCGCGTCCTCCAACTACGGTGACCTGGCGGAGCAGAGTCGATCATCACGAAATCCTGCTGAGGGCGGAAACCTCGACTGATCAGTTCAGCGGCGACGGCGAGACCCGTCTGCCCGGCCCCGACGATGATGGCTCGTCGATGGGACAGCCCGACCGAGGTCACCAGCCCCTCCCGCGCTTCCGGGCAGCATGAGGGCCCGTTCCCAGGGGGCGGGAGGCCCGCAGATTCAGCGTCGCAGGGTGTGAGCGGTCTGTTCCCTGGGGCCCCGGGGTCTCGGGCCGGGAACGAAGGCGCCGGTGGTATTGGCCGCGTGGCGCGGCGGCGATCGGCGGGATTGCCGCCAAGAGAACAGACATAGGGACTCTCCAGAACAAGAAACGGCAGGTCACGGTTCTCCGCCGGGACAGCGGGGAACCCCTGAGAAGGACAGGGACCCGGTTCAGGTTCGGGAGATGGACGGCTGATGAAGCGATAGCGGCATCGGTGGCACGAGGACGCGTGCAAGCGATGCCTGCGTCGAGCGGGGAGCCATCGCTGCCGATCTGGCGGTACCGCGGTGCAGCAGATACTCGCGAAGAAGAGCCACGAGCAGCAAAGTGCACAGCACACCGATGAGGCATGCCGCTGCACCAGTGACTCCGTGAGAGGTGTCGATCGCTGCGTCAACAGACGTGAAACCTTCGGTCACGCTTGGGACGCCGGTGGAAGCGGATTCGACCATAGAGGAGGTGGTTGCGGTGTCAGAGTTCTCCGCGTGCGTTGTGGAAAACACCCCGGCGCACACCAGTAGCGCGAGCACGAGTCCGGCGAGGATGCGCACCATCGACCACCGGTTTCCGCCTGGGCGGTGACCTGAAGAGCGCAGTCCTGACAACATGGTGACGAAAACGTAGCAACCGCTGTTATGAGCTCGCCGTGCTCCCTTCGTAGCGACTTCCGGTGCGGTTCTCTGCCTCAGGAGGGCGCGGTGGCGTGTGCGTCGATGGGGCCTTGGAGCGGTATCCAGAGCTCGATGCGAGCCCACCAGCGGCATGCCCCGGGACGGATCACGCATGGACTGATCTGCTCTTCTCGAATCTTCGCGCGAACGGACTAGAAAAGGGCGAGCAATCTGGTGCATGTGTGCTGACATCGCCGACAGGACCGCTGAGCGTCCTCCAGCGCAACACGCATGATCATGCTGTCCAAACTCACTTCCCGGCCGAGGAGGACCGCGATGCGTGCACACGCTACGTCGTCAGTGCTCTTCTTCGTCGCCGCGCAGGCGAGGAACGATTCGACGTAAGACGCTCGCTCCGCGACGGTGAGTCGCCCATCGAGGGGGCGCATCCGAATCAGCTGTTGAATACGGGGGGTCATACGGCGATCCCGCGGGCACGGAGGAACGGGACGGGGTCGACGCGGACGCCGCTGAGGTAGACCTCGAAATGGAGGTGGCATCCGGTTGAGGCGCCGGTGCTACCGATGAAGGCGATGACTTGGCCTGCGCGGACGGTTTGGCCGTAACGGACGTTGTAGCCACCGTCGATGATGTGGGCGTACCCGGTGACGGTGCCGTCGCGGTGCTGCACCTTGATGTAGTTGCCCCAAGCGCCGCTGTAGCCGGCGAAGATGACGGTGCCGGCCGCGGCGGCGTAGATGGGGGATCCGCAACTGCTCGCAAAGTCTGTCCCGCGGTGCCCGCGATTCGTGCAGTACCCGTTGCGGCAGATCGACCCTCGGGTCCCGAATCCTGAGCTGATCCAGCCGTGAGCTGGTCGCACCCATCCCGACGATTGGACCTGGCCACCGCTTCCGCCCGTGTTGCCGCTCGCGCCGGAGGCCCCGCTGGGTTTACCGCCTGTTACTCGTCGCCGCCGTTCCTCCTCGCGACGTCGTTGTTCTTCCTCTCTGGCCTGCCGCGCGGCTGCTTCCCGTGCTTTACGACGGGCTTCTTCTCGGCGTTTGCGTTCGGCTTCAACACCTGCCTGGTAGCCGGCGAGTGTCGATGCTGTCGTATCGCGGAGTGCGTCGAGTTGGGCTTCCAGGGTGAGCCGGTGCTCGGTTTGCGCGTCGAGCGCCGCTTGCGCGGCTTGCGCGGCTGCTTGCGCGGTTCGCATCTTCTGTTCCGCTTCGCCCTTGCGGCGATCGCGCTCATCGCGAGCGACGACGGCCTGATTGCTCAGGTTCCGGGCGTTGTCGCGGGCACCGGCAGCGTCCGCGTATCGGGCTCGGTTGGCGTCAGCGATCTTGTCGATCGCCCCCAAGCGGCCCAGAAGCTCGTCCGCGTCGGCTGCGGTGTCGGAGAAGAACAGTTCCAAGGTCGGGTCGCTTCGCCCGGTGCGGTACTGCTCCGCGGCCAGCGCCCCCAGCTTCGCCGCTGCTTCTGCTGCGCGCGCAGTTTCGGCATCGGCCTCAGCCTGCACAGCGTCGGCGCGTTCGACTGCGTCTTCATATGCCTCTTGAGCGAGCACGTACTCCTGCCCGAGGCGGTCGGCTTCGGCCTGTTTGGTGTCGACGTCGTTCGTGAGAGAGCGGATCAGTGTTTCGATGCGGCCGATCTCCGCATTCTTGCTGGCTTGGTTGCGGCGCGCTTTCTCGACGTCGTCCCACGTGGGGTATTTCGCCGCGAACGCGGGTGCCGCTAGTCCCAGACCCGTCGCGCTGAGAACTATTCCCAGTGCAGCAGCACCCACCAGGCTGCGCCGGCTGACACTGGACCCCAGCCGGCGTGCCTCAGCCGGGGTCGGGCCGCAGCCGCAATCGACGTCATCGATGCGGGCGGGTGGGGTCTGGTCGGGGCTGTTCATTGCTCGGAGCCTGTCGACGCCGGTGGGGCGGGAGGAGATATCCCCGTCTGGTCGACGGTCAGCACGTCTCCCGCGTTGGTGATCGCGACTGCCTGCACGCTCAGGCTGGTAGTGCCGGCTTCGACCCATTCCGACTCGCCGGCGCCAGTGACCCAGACGGTGCCGGCTGTGTCGACACCAACGATGCGCTGGTGGTCGGGTGAGGTGTTCAGCAGCGCGATGGTGGGAGCGTCCGTCCAACCGGTGAAGGTGGCTCCCGCGTCGGTGCTCACTTGCAGCCCGTCTGGGGTGGACGCGATGAGCCGTTCGGTGGCGTCCACGACGAGGTTGCGTGCGGGGACCTCCGCTCCGGTGGGTTGCCAGGTGACTCCCCCGTCGGTGCTGGTGAGCAGTTCAGGGTTGTCGGTGGCGATGCCATAGACCACGTTCCAGGTGGTGCCGGCGAGCACGTGGAAGTCCTTCTCGCCTGAGAAGACCACGGGAGACCAGGTCATGGCCCGGTCAGTGCTTCGGATGATGCCCAGGTGAGGGGTGCCAAGTTCCGCGGGGGTGTCGGGGCCAGGGTGCCCGGAGGCGAGAAGAGCGTCCCCGGCGGCGGTAAGCCCCATCGCATCAAACCCTGGACCGATCCGGGCACCGGTGTCGCCGTCTGCGGTGGTGGGGTAGATGCCCGCGTGTGTGCCGATAAGGAAACCCTCACCGGCGGGGTCGGCGACGATCCCGTGCACATGTGTGAGAGGTGTCTCCGCCCCAGAGGATTGCCCTGGGTTCGCTGCGCAGCCGGTGACTACTAGGACTGCGGCGGCGAAGACGCCGAGCGCGGGAAGTGCGCGGCGGGTGGCGAATGAGCGGGGGGTGCGTGGGCGCATGGGTGCGCCGAGGAAGAAGCGGTGTTGCATGTCGGACCTGCAGGCCACTGACCGCGGTGTGGGGCGCGACCGCGCCCCACACCGTGTGGGTCAGAGTGCCGCGAGGATGTTCTCCATCTCCGCGATCTCCGCCGTCTGGGTGTCGACGATGTTCTGCGCCATCTCGATCGCATCGGGGTTTTGACCGTTGTCGATCTCGTCCTGCGCCATGTCGATCGCGCCCTCATGGTGGACAGTCATCTGTTCCAGGAACAGTCGGGACGCGTCGTCTCCGCTGGCGCTCTCGAGCGCTTGCATGTCGTCCTCGGTCATCATCCCGCCACCCTGGTCCATGTCGCCCATGCCGTCCATGGACGAGTCCGCGCCCCACTGATCCAGCCACTGTTCAAGCTGATCGATCTCGGGCTGCTGGGCGGCTTTGATCTCTTCGGCCAACGCGGTGACACGCTCATCGACACCGTCCTTCCCGAGGAGCATGTCCGACATCTCCACAGCCTGCGTGTGGTGCGGGATCATCATCTGCGCGAACATCACGTCCGCGTCGTTGAAGTTCGCAGCCTCGGCGGGAGCTGACGAAGAGCTTCCGCCGTCCATCCCGGGCATAGACGTCGAGTTACCACCGCCCGCGCAACCGGCGAGGGTGAGAGCGGTGGCGAGGGTGAGCGCGACCGTGGCCGCTGTACGAATTTTCATCTGGGGTCTCCAAGCATCGATACGTGAAGCCAGCGGCGAGCTGGCGAAAAGGCGGAGGCGAGCAGGTACCGGGTACCCACTCCCCCGCCGTTCACGTACGGCTAACGCAGAGGACAGATAACGACGGGGCCGCGAGAGTAGGTCGACGACCCGGCGCCAAGGGGGCGACGGTCGGTGCTCGGTCACGGACGAAGCGCAGCAGCGCCGCGCTGCGAGGGGCCAGCAGCATCACCAGAGCGAGAATCGCCAGTACGCAGGCCATGATCAGCAACTCCGCATGCCCTCCGCCACAGTCCACACACTCCGTCGACGCTGTGGCGCCGTCGCTCGTGCTGGCCGCTGCCGCGTGGGTCTCGCCCATCGAGGCAGCATGAGACATGGGCGCGGCGTCGTGGCCCTGTCCGGAGCCGAGCGAGTGCATCGCCAATAGACCGACGATCACGGCGGTCGTGACGGCGAGGAGGGTGACCAGTGTGCGGGTGCGGGCGCGCGCATGAGAACGGTCCACGCTGTTAGCGATGTTCATCAGCGACATGTTCCACCTCCCGCGGTCCTAGAGTACGACGTGAATCTACGGATCAGCCGCGCCCGGCGACCGCGTCGGGTGACAGATCCAGTCGGCGGAGCAGTTGCGCGTTGAGGGCCACCACGATTGTTGACAAGGACATCAGGATCGCCCCGACCGACATTGGTAGCACGAACCCGACCGGGGCGAGGATGCCGGCCGCGAGGGGGACGGACAGGAGGTTGTAGCCGGCCGCCCACCACAGGTTCTGCTTCATCTTCCGGTAGCTCGCGCGAGACAGTTCGTTCACTGACAGCACGGAACGAGGGTCGTCGCTGGCGAGGATCACCCCGGCGGAGGCAATCGCGACATCCGTGCCGGCACCGATCGCGATACCAACGTCCGCTTGCGCGAGAGCGGGCGCGTCGTTGACTCCGTCACCGACCATCGCGACCTTGCGGCCCTCGCCCTGCAGCCCCTTCACCTTCGAGGCTTTGTCTTCGGGTCGGACGCCCGCGAAGTACCGGTCGATGCCGAGCTCGGTCGCGACCGAGGCTGCGACCGCTTCCGCGTCACCGGTGATCATGACCACCTGCACGTTCCGCTCATGCAGCGCGGCCACGGCCGCGCGGGACTCGGGCCGGATCTCATCAGCCAACCGGAGCGCTCCGGCTACCTGCCCGTCGATGAGGACGTGGAGAATGATCGCGCCTTCCTCTCGCCACTGATCCGCGACGGGCAGCTCGCTGCCGCCTTCTTGCTCGAGCAGGTACGGGCCACCAACCTTCACTTGCGTCCCGTCGACCCGTGCGCTGACTCCTACCGCTGGGGACGAGGTGAAATCCGCTGCCGCGGGCACGGTGAGCTGCTGGGCTTTCGCGGCGTTCACGATCGCGCGGGCCAGTGGATGCTCCGAGTCCGTCTCGGCCGCGGCGGCCAGGGCGAGCAGCGTGTCGGGGGCGATGCTACCGGCAGGTTCGACTGCGGTGACGGCGGGGGTGCCCTTGGTGAGGGTGCCTGTCTTGTCGAACAGCACGGTGTCGACGGTGCGCATGCTCTCCAGGGCCAGACGATCTTTGATCAGCACCCCGCCGCGGGCGGCGCGCTCTGTGGCGATGGACACCACCAGTGGGATTGCCAGGCCCAGAGCGTGCGGGCAGGCGATCACCAGCACCGTGATGGTGCGGATCACCGCATCATCAGGCAACCCGACGATGGTCCACACAACGGCGGTGATTACCGCGGCGACCAACGCGAACCAGAACAGCCACCCGGCGGCACGGTCGGCGAGGCGCTGCGCCTTCGAGGAGGAATTCTGGGCCTCGGTGACCAGGCGTTGGATGCCGGCGAGAGCAGTGTCCTCTCCGACGGCGCTGATCTCAACACGGATGCCGGAGTCGGTGGCGACGGTTCCGGCCACGACCGCGTCCCCGTCGCCGCGGCGTACAGGCTTGGATTCGCCGGTGATCATCGACTCGTCCATGCTCGCCGAGCCCTGCACCACCCGACCGTCAGCCGGAACCCGTCCGCCAGGGCGAACCACGACAACGTCGCCGACCTGCAGGTCAGCGGGCGCGACGGTGACCGTGGTGTCCCCGTCCACCTTCTCCGCCTCGTCCGGGAGGAGCGCGACAAGGGAGTCCAGTGCGGAGGTGGTCTGTGCGAGCGACCGCATTTCGATCCAGTGCCCGAGGAGCATGATGACGATCAGCAGCGCCAGCTCCCACCAGAAGTCCAGTTCGTGATCCAGCAGCCCGAGACTCGCCCCCCACGACGCGATGAACGCGACGGTGATCGCCAGCCCGATCAGCAGCATCATGCCGGGTTTACGGGCACGCAGTTCGCTGACCGCGCCGGTCAGGAACGGGGAACCACCCCACACGTACATGACGGTGCCGAGAACCGGGGAGATCCAACCCACCCAGGCTGTGTCGGGCAGCGGGTAGCCGAGCAACATCGAGAACATGCCCGAGAAGGCCACCACCGGAACAGCGAGGATCAGGTTGATCCAGAACAATCGACGGAACCGTGCGACATGGTCTGCGCCGTGCCCGGCGTGACCACCATGGCCACCGTGCTGCATCCCCGCGTGCCCGCCAGCATGCCCCTCATGAGGACTGTTCCGCGCGGTGTGGTGGGCGTGCGGGTCATCGACCGCGTCAGGCTCAACAGCGGTTTCGCGCAGTCCCTGCGCGGTGTCATCCCCGCCCTCGCCGCTCGCCGTGGGGTGGTGATGTGCGTGGTGGTCGTGCTGGCTCATGTTGAGCGTCCTTCCACTGTTCGCATCGGACAGATGCAGGTCAGGCCCGAACGGAAACGCGGGCCGGTTCGGAGGTAGCGGGCCTCGAGCTTGCCGGGAGGGTGCGGAACCCGCGCAGGCGCAGACTGTTGGTGACAACGAACACCGAAGACAATGCCATCGCGGCCGCGGCGACTAGCGGGTTAAGCAACCCGGCCATCGCGACCGGGATCGCGGCGACGTTGTACGCGAACGCCCAAAACAGGTTGCCTTTGATGGTGCCCAGGGTGCGGCGTGCCAGCCGGATCGCGTCAGCGACCACCAACAGGTCACCGGAGACAACAGTGATGTCGCTCGCAGCGATCGCGGCATCCGTGCCGCCACCCATCGCGAGGCCGAGGTCGGCGGCAGCGAGAGCGGCGGCGTCGTTGACACCGTCACCAACCATCGCCACCACACGCCCGTCGCTTTGTAGCTGGCGGACCACGTCGAGCTTCCCAGCGGGGGTGACGCCGGCGTGCACCTGTTCGATGCCGACCTGTCGAGCAATCTCCCGAGCAGCACCATCGTTGTCGCCGGTGAGCAGCACCGGTGTCATACCCAACGCCCGGAACCGGGCGATCGCCTCCGCGCTGGTGGGTTTGACTGTGTCGGCGACCGCGACGATCCCCAGGTGTGTCCCGTCACGGCCGATGGCGACGACGGTTGCTCCCGCGGTTTGCAGCGCGTCTGCGTCGTGCTGTAGTTGCGTGGCGGGGCGGATGCCCCACTGCTCCTGCAGCCAGGACGGACGGCCGGCGACGACGAGAGAGCCTGCGACGATGCCCTGCACCCCAAACCCGGCGTGAGAGTCGAACGTCTCCGCCGGCGTGACAGTGACGCTTTCAGCGACGATCGCGCGGGCGACAGGATGCTCCGACCCGGACTCCACCGCCGCAGCCGCGGCCAGCAGCTCCTCCCGAGTGATCCCGGGAGCGGGGTGCACGGCGGTCACGGCCATGGTGCCGGTGGTGACGGTGCCGGTCTTATCCAGCACGATCGTGTCGACCTTGCGGGTCTGCTCCAGCACCTGCGGTCCCCGAATCAGGATCCCCATCTGAGAGCCCCGACCGGTGCCTACTAACAATGCGGTCGGTGTGGCCAGGCCGAGCGCGCACGGGCACGCGATGATGAGCGTCGCGACCGCGGCGGTGAACGCCAACTCCACGGACCCGCCGCCCAGCAGCCAGCCCGCGAACGCGGCGATAGCCAGCACGATCACGATGGGGACAAAGATCCCGGACACCCGGTCGGCGAGGCGCTGCACCCGGGCTTTGCCGGTCTGCGCCTCCTCCATCAACCGCCGCATCCGCGACAGTTCGGTGTCTGCGCCCACGCGGGTGATCTCCACCGTGAGCCGGCCACCGACGTTGACCGTCGCACCCACCACACGGGAACCCACACCGACCTCAACCGGGGCGGATTCGCCCGTGAGCATGCTCGCATCGATCGCCGAGGACCCGTCGACGACGAGCCCATCGGAGGGGATCTTCTCCCCAGGCCGGACCAGAACGACATCCCCCACAATCAGCTGGCTGACCGGGACTCGCTGTTCCACACCGTCAACGAGCTTGACGGCGTCTTTCGCTCCCAGCTCGAGCAAAGCGCGCAGCGCTTCGGACGATGACTTGCGGGCGCGAGCCTCGGCGTACCGGCCGGCCAAGATGAACACCGTCACCAACGCGGCGACCTCGAGGTAGATCTCATGCCCGCCCGCCTGCGGGGTGCCGATGAGCGTGAACGTCATCGTCATGCCCGCCATGCCGGCGCCACCGAAAAACAGGGCATACAACGACCAACCGAACGCGGCGATCACCCCGACGCTAATGAGCGTATCCATCGTGGCGGCACCGTGACGGGCGTTGACCGCCGCAGCACGGTGGAACGGCCACGCGCCCCACACCGCCACTGGGGCGGTGAGGGTGAGCGCGAGCCACTGCCAGTATTCGAACTGCAGCACCGGAATCATCGACAGCACCGCAACGGGCACCGACAGAGCAGTGCTGATCAGCAGCCGGTGCCGCAGCGACACCAGATCACGATCCACTGGCGCACCCGGTTCATCCGAGGTCTCGGCAACCGGCGGCGCCGGAATCGCAGCTTGGTAGCCGGCGGATTCGACTGCGGCGATCAGTGTGGCCGAGTCGACGTCCGCACCGCGCACGCGAGCCTTCTCGGTGGCGTAGTTGACGGTCGCTTCCACACCCGGCAGCTTGTTGAGCTTTCGCTCGATCCGGGTCGCACATGACGCGCAGGTCATCCCGGTGATGTCGAGTTCGACATCGACTGCGCTCATGACGTGCTGCCGGCCACGGCGTAGCCAGCCTCCTCCACCGCCGCCTCCACAGCAGCGGCAGGGATCGGCGTCGAGCTGCGGATCGTCACCCGCGACGTGCCGCCCGCATTCAGGTCCACCGACACACCCTCCACCCCGTCGATCGCGGACAACTCCTCCGTGACGCTCGACACGCAGTGTGAGCAGGTCATCCCCGTCACCAGCACGTCAGACGTCACCGCGGCCGTCACCGCATCCGCGCTCTCGGGAACCGATGCGGTCGCGCAGCAGGCACAGCCAGCCCCGGTGTCTTTCAAGCCCAGATCGTTGCGGTTCTCGGTGTTCATCATCGTCTCCTCAGAGGTGGGTTGGTGGGTTAGGAACGGACCAGACGGGCGATCGCCTCGTTGGCTTCGCGGACTTTTTCTTCCGCAAACGCGCCACCCTCGGCGCTGGCCTCAGCAACGCAATGCGACAGGTGGTCGGCCAACAGCGACAGAGCGACCGACTCAAGGGCCTTCGTGGCCGCGGAGACCTGCGTGAGGACGTCGATGCAGTACTTGTCCTCCTCGACCATCCGCGCGATTCCACGAACCTGACCCTCCGCGCGGCGCAGCCGCTTCAGCAGATCGTCCTTGTGTGTCGTGTACCCGTTCATAACGGGTACGGTACCCCCCTACCGTATATGGGGCAACTCGGTCACAAAATTCCCGTGGCCATGCCTGAAAGGCACTGAGCAACAGCCTCGTTCGAGTATCCGACTCAGATCTGTCGTGACATAAGGCCGAGTATCGGCGCTCAATGAGATCGTGCCCTCGGGAGAGGTCTAGATTCGCCAGACGAAAAGCCCCGCCGGATCATCCGACGGGGCCCTTCGTCACTGCGGTGGCTGAGCTCAGCCGCCGAACTCCGCCGCGACGGCCTTGCGCGCGGCATCCTGCTCTTCAGCCCGGCTCATGTCGACCTCGAGGACCTTGTCGTAACCGAGGCCCGTGGCCGTCTCCTGCAGCGAGGCGAACAGCGAGTCGAACTGCGCGTCGTTCTCGGCGAACACCATCTGCCACGAGGTCTGCACGATCGCCGCCTTGGCCTGGTTGCGCAGCGTCTCGATCTCGGACGAGTCGGCCTCCGGGGTGTAGCTCGCGCCGGGCCCGACCAACAGCTGGTCGTTCTCGCGCAGGTAGTCCATCGTCGTCGTCGCGCCCATCTTGGCCGACCAGTCGTCCGTGACCGGGTTGCTCGTCTCGGCCTGATACGTCGGCCACAGCTTGTAGCTGTACGGGAAGCCGGTGTTCGGGTCGGTGTCGATCGGCAGGACCGCGCTGATGTTCAGCTGCGACGCGCCGTCGATGTAGCTGCCGCCGCCCCACTCGGCCGGGACCTCGGCATCACCTTCGAAGAACACCTTGTGACCCAGCTCGTTGAGCTCGGGCTCACCGTCGGCGTTGATCTCCCACGTGAGGCCCTGCGGTCCCGCGGCGCCCTGCGTCTGGCTGTTGTTGGCCAGCGCACCCTCGGGCGAGAACAGCCAGTCGATGAACGCGGCGATGCGCTCGGGGTCCTCGGCCTTCGAGCCGATCGCGAACACCTGCTTGCCGCCGTACGCCTCAGCCCCGTACGAGAAGATGTTCATGTCGTCCATCGGCGCCATCATGAAGCCGCGGCCCTCGTTGACGTTGGCGTCCGTGTTGTAGGCCGCCTGACCGAGCCAGGGCCAGAACGAGTACAGGACCTGCCCGTTCTGATACTTCGTCCACAGGGTGTCGTAGTTCTGGGTCGTCGAGTCGGGGTCGAGGATGCCGAGCTGGTTCGCCTCGTAGAAGAAGCGCAGCGCACGGACGTACTGGCCGTCGTCGTCGAGGATGCCCTGGTACTCCGAGCCGTCGCCCTTCGCGAGGGCGAAGCCGACCTCGTCGAAGCCGTAGTAGGTGGTGGGCTGCTTCGCGTTGTTCAGCATGTTGCCGTCCCAGTCCTTGAACAGCGAGACCGCGTAGGTCTTCTGTCCGTTCGGAGCGGTGGGCTCGGCATCCTGCATCTTCTTGAGCACCGGCAGGAGGTCCTCGAGCGTGCCGATCTCGGGGTAGCCGACCTCTTTGTAAAGGTCCCAGCGCAGGTAGGGGCCGAAGGTCGGGTCGAGCCCCTCGGAGGGCTCGGTCGGCTTGAGCGAGGACACCTGCGAGGGGAAGGCGTACGTGGCACCCAGGTCCTCGTTGATGCGGTCGACGGCGGCGTCGAAGCGGCCGACGTTCTTCATCGCCGGGTAGAAGCTCTCGGAGTCCAGCAGCAGACCGCCTTCGGCGAGCTCCTCGAGGCGCTGGCCCTTGTCGGTGATGATCAGGTCGCCGAGGTCACCCGCCGTCACACGCGTGTTGAAGAGCGTGTCACCGCCGCCCGCGACGTTCGGGGCGATGATGTTGAGCTTCATGTTGAACTTGTCCTCGACGAGCTTGCCGAACCAGCCCTCCTGCATGCCCATGTAGTTGGCGAGCCCGTCGAACACGTCGATCGTGATCGGCTTGTCCCATTTGTCGGGGAACTCGGAGATGGCCTCGCGCTCCTGATTCGCGGCGGGGCCGGTGCAGGCGCTCAGCAGCCCGACCGTCGCCAGAGCGGCGACGGGGCCGATGGCCTTGCGTGATAGCTTCATTGCTTTCCTCTCGGTGGTGTGACCGGGATCGGTCGATTCAGCCCTTGACCGCGCCGAGCATGATGCCCTTGACGAAGAAGCGCTGGAACAGCGGGTAGACGAAGATGATCGGCAGGATGACGATCACCGAGATCGTCATCCGGATCGACGTCGGGGTCTGGCTCGTGGCCGCGTCGACGATCGAGGTGAGGTTGCCGCCGTTCTGCATGGCGAGGGCCAGGCTGTTCGCCTGGTTGATGAACATGTAGAGCAGGTACTGCAGGGTGTAGAGACTCTGGTCGGTGATGTAGATGAGGGTGTCCTGGAAGCTGTTCCACTGCGCCACCGCCGAGAAGATCGCCACGGTCGCGAGGATCGGCGTCATGTTGGGCAGGTAGACCCGGAAGAAGATCTGCAGGATGTTCGCTCCGTCCATCTCGGCCGCCTCCTGCAGTTCGCTCGGCATCGCCTCGACGTAGGTCTTCACGAGGATGATGAAGAACGGCTGCACGACGAACGGCAGGACGTAGACCCAGAAGTTGTTCGTCAGTCCGAGGTTGCGGACGATGATGAACACCGGGATGAGGCCGGCGCTGAAGTACATCGTGATGATGACGAAGCGGTACCAGAACTTGCGACCCCACATGCGGGTCTGCGTGAACATGAAGCCGAGGAACGCCGAGGCGAGCACCGCCGCGACGGTGCCGATGACGGTTCGACCGACCGAGACGATCGCGGCCTGCGTGAGCCCGCCGAGCTGGAACACCTGCTCGTAGTTGGAAAAGTGGATGCCGCTGGGCAGCCACCGGATCTGTCCGAGAGCGGCGAGGTCGTTCGAGCTGATCGAGTTGATGATCAGGTAGTAGAACGGGTATGCGCAGACGAAGGCGAGCGCGAGGAAGACGCCGTAGTTGACGATCGCGAAGACGAAGCGGCCC
This sequence comes from Microbacterium sp. NPDC079356, assembly GCF_049545465.1. NCBI lineage: Bacteria > Bacillati > Actinomycetota > Actinomycetes > Micrococcales > Microbacteriaceae > Microbacterium > Microbacterium sp. NPDC079356. The sequence goes on from NZ_JBMWDN010000002.1 coordinate 471,632, forward strand.
GACATGTCGGTGCCCCGTCGGATCTCGCGGCGGGTGGGAGTCGTGGTGACCATGACGGTGCGCTCCTGACTCAGACGATGGATTCGCCGCGCACGCGCTTGGCGATCCCGTTGACGGTGAACAGGAGGATGACGGAGATGAGGCTCTTCAACATGCCGATCGCCGTCGCCATCGACAGGTTGTTGCCCGTCATGCCGATGTTGTAGACGTACAGGTCGAGCACCTGGATGTAGTCCTTGTTGAAGGCGTTCTGGAACACGAAGTACTGCTCCATCCCGTTGTTGAGCAGGTTCGCGATCGACAGCAGCAGGAGCACGAGGTAGGTCGGCATGAGCTGCGGGACGGTGATGTACCACATCTTCTGGAAGCGCCCCGCGCCGTCGATCTCGGCCGACTCGTACAGCGACTGGTCGATGCCGGCGATCGCGGCGAGGTAGATGATCGCGCCCCAGCCGAGCCCCTTCCAGATCGACCAGAGCGTCATCGTGATCCACACGTTCTGGTCGGTGTCGAGGAACTTCACCGGCGTCGTGATGAGGCCCGCGTCCGAGAGGATGCCGTTCACGAGGCCCGAGCTCGAGAAGAGCGAGAAGGCGATCATGTAGACGAGCACCCACGAGATGAAGTTGGGGAGCGTCGTCAGCGTCTGCACCGAGTTGCGGAACCACGGCGCCTTGATCTCGTTGAGGAAGATCGCGAAGGCCAGCGGCAGGATCGACGTCGCGATCCCGAGGAAGCTGATCGCCAGCGTGTTGATGACGACCTGCCCGACCTGGGCGACCTGGGTCGGGGATCCCACGAGCAGCTGGAACCACTGCAGGCCGACGAAGTCGCTGCCCGCGAGCCCGAGGGCCGGTCGGTAGTCGTACAGCGAGTAGATCCACCCGTAGAGGGGGAAGTAGGAGAACAGGAAGACGAGGACGAGAAACGGGACGATGCACAGGAACATCCGGAACGATCGCCGGTTCTTCGAGACCCGCTGCTCGGGCCGGTGCGGTGCCTTCTCCTCGATCGTCGCGGCCGCAGCCTCGGTGACGATCGCCTGTTGCGTCATCGGTCGCGCCGAATCGCACGCTCGGACATGTGGCGGAACATCTCACTCCTTCGTGATCGAAGCGCTTCCCTCGTTCGCCGTCGAAGACCCGTCGAACCGCTTCGATATGAAGATAACGCCCGATCGGGGCAGCGTCAAACATCACGTTTCGGTCACGCGAAAACGCCGCCCCGTCCGGTCGGCGGGGCGGCGTTCAGTTCACGCGGAAAGTGCAGGTTGGCGCGGCTATCGCGACCACTGTGCGGCGGGTGTCAACGGCACGAGCGGCGGCCTCTCGACGGCCGTGTCGAGGGTCACTCGACGTCCCTCGGCCGACGACCGCAGCAGGCTCTCCATCGCATCGAGCACGTGCAGGGCCAGCGCTCCGCTCGCGCGGCCGGGCCCGCCCGCCGCGACGGCGTCGATGAGCCCGATACCGCGGCCCGAGCCCTCGTACCCGGCCGAGGCGGGGACCGCACGCCACCCGTCGTCGCCCAGCTCGTTCAGCCGGACCTCGCCGTCGAACATGTTCGGGTCGGGCACGACGAGCGATCCCCGGTCGCCGTGCACCTCGATCGGCGGGGATGTCGTCGCGACCGCGTCGAAGCTCGTCACGATCGTCGACACCGCGCCGCCAGCATGCTCGAGGAGCCCGCTCACGTGCGTGTCGACCTCGACCTCGATCCGCTCACCGGCCCGAGGACCCGTCGCGATGGTGCGTTCCGCGCGTGCGCGCCGCGCGGCACCCGTGACGGCCACGATCGGTCCGAGCAGGTGCACGAGGCTCGTGAGGTAGTACGGTCCCATGTCGAAGAGGGGTCCTCCCCCGGGCGCGTAGTAGAACCCGGGCGCGGGGTGCCACAGCTCGTGACCCGGCGATACCCACGTCGCACTGGCCGCCATGGGCCGACCGATGACACCGTCGTCGACGAGCCGACGCGCCGTCTGGATGCCGGTGCCGAGCACCGTGTCGGGGGCCGAGGTGACCCGCACGCCGGCGGCGGACGCGGCATCCAGGATCGCCCGTCCATCGGCGACATGCAGGGCCAACGGCTTCTCGCCGTGCACGGACTTGCCGGCCGCGATCGCCGCGTGGGCGATGTCGGCGTGTGCGGCGGGCACCGTCAGGTTCAGCACCGTCTCGACCTCGGGATCGGCCATGAGCTCATCGACGCTGAGCGCCCGGGCACCGGGGACGGCAGCCGCCACCTGGGCCGCGCGCTCGCTGTCGAGATCCGCCACCGCGGCGACCCGCGCCGACGAGCTCGCCGCGAACAGGTCGAGGTATTGACGGGAGATGACGCCGAGACCGACGATCCCTACGGAGTGCGGGCCGCCCACAGCAGTCCCCTTTCGACGATGGTCCGCACGTGCGGATCGGCCAGCACCTCGGGGGTGTGGCCCGGGGTGGCGACGAAGACGCGACCGGCGCCCCAGAGGCGGGTCCAGACCGCCGGGCTCACGATCGGGCGATGCCACGGGTGGTAGTCCTGCGTCGGATGCGTCGTCGTGGCGAGGACGTCGATGAGGTCGTCGTGCAGCACCCAGTACTGCTCTGAGTGCAACACGAAGTCGTCGACGCCGGCGGTGATCTCGTGACGTCGGCCGAGGTCGGTGATCTCGATGGTGTGGTCGAGGTAGTTGTCGCGCTCGTCGCCCGGCCGTTCGTCGGGATGCCGGCCCGGGTGGGTCGCGAACTGGCCGCCGACGAGCTGCAGGTAGTCCGAGCTGCCGCGGTACGAGTCGGCGATCCCGCCGTGCCAGCCGGCGAGACCGGTGCCGGCCTCGACGGCGGCGCGGAGCCCTTTCACCGCGGCATCCGAGATCGACGACATCGTGACCGCCTGGACGATGAGATCGGTCTCGGCCATCACGGCGGCGTCGGCGTAGACCTCGTTCGACTCCTCGACGCGTACCTCGAAGCCGTTCTCGGTGAGGAACGGGCGGAACATGTCCGTCGCCGCGACGGGATGGTGCCCGTCCCAGCCGCCGCGGACGATGAGCGCGCGCCGGCCCGTCACCGCAGCTCCGCCGCTCGTCGCGCGGCGACGCGGTCGTAGCGCTCCCGCACTTCGGGACGGGGGTCGGATGCCGCATCCCGGTCCATCTCGACCGGCCACTCCGGCCACGACCCGGCGAGCACGGCCGCCGCCTGGCGGGCCGCGCCCTGGGCCACGTACTCCCCCGGCGACGGCACGGCCACGGGCACGTCGAACACCTGCGCCGCGACGGCGGCGACCCCGGGGTTGCGCGCCGCGCCGCCCACGAGCAGCACCCGCTCGGTGGCGACACCGAGGCTCCGGATCGCCTCGAGCCCCGTCGCGAGGCCTGCGAGCATGCCCTCGACGGCGGCGCGGGCGAGGTTCTCCCGCGTCGTGTTCTCGAGCGACAGACCGTCGAGCGACGCGCGCGCCGTGGGCAGGTTGGGCGTGCGCTCCCCCTCGAACCAGGGCACGAGCACGACACCGCCCGCTCCGGGCTCGGCGGCGGCCGCCAGCTCGGTGAGACCGTCGTGGTCGACGCCGAGCAGGCGAGCGATCGCGTCGAGAACCCGGGCCGCGTTGAGCGTCGCGACGAGCGGCAGGAACCGCCCCGTCGCATCGGCGAAGCCCGCGGCCGTCCCGGTCGGGTCGATCGTCCGGGTGTCGCTGACGGCGAAGACCGTGCCCGACGTACCGATCGACACGACGACGTCGCCCGCCGTCGCACCGACGCCGAGGGCGGCGCCGGCGTTGTCGCCCGCACCCGGCCCGACGCGGCGGCCGGCGGCATCCGTCACCCACTCGAGCGGGCCGAGCACGCGGGGCAGCACCGCGTCGTGACCGAGCGCCGCCGCGAGCAGGTCGCGGTCGTAGCCGTCCGACGCGGGGTCCCAGTAACCGGTGCCCGAGGCATCCGAGCGATCGGTGACGAGCTCGTCGAGCTGCGGATTCCCGGGACCGAACCCGCGCAGGCGCCACGTCAGCCAGTCGTGCGGCAGGGCGACCGCGGCCACCCGCGCCGCATTCTCGGGCTCGGCGTCGCGCAGCCAGCGGAGCTTCGTGATCGTGAACGAGGCGACCGGCACCAGACCCGTGCGCTGCGCGAGCGTCTCGGCGCCGAACTCGGCCGTGAGATCGGATGCCGCCTGCCCCGAGCGCGTGTCGTTCCACAGCAGCGCGTCGCGCACCACCGTGCCCGCCGCGTCGAGCGCGACCATGCCGTGCTGCTGGCCCCCGATCGACCACGCCTCGACGTCGTCGATGCCTCCGGCATCCGCGATCGCGCTCTGCAGCGCGGTCCACCAGGCCTCGGGATCGACCGACGTGCCCTCGGGGTGCGACGCGCGACCGGAGCGGACGACCGCCCCGGTCGCGGCGTCGACGATGACGACCTTGCAGGACTGCGTCGACGAGTCGACGCCCATGACGAGCGTCACGTCAGCGTGCGCCCAGCAGGTGCTCGGTCGCCAGCTGCTGCAGCCGCACGAAGCCGCCGCCCTTGCCGCCGAGGTAGACGCTCGGGTCGAAGTCCTCATACGCGGAGCGGTCCGCGAGGAAGTCCTCGTACGTCTCGCCCGGGTTCAGGGTCGGCGTCGCGAGCTCGTCGACCTTGGCGGCCGCGAGGGCCTCCTGCACCTCGGGGTCGGCGCGGAACGCCTGCGCCCGCTCCTTGAGAAGCAGGTAGGTGCGCATGTTGGCGGCCGCGGACTCCCACACGCCGGTCTCGTCCTCGGTGCGGCTCGGCTTGTAGTCGAAGTGACGCGGGCCCTCGTAGGCGGGGACGCCGCCGGGGCCGCCGTTCTCGAGCAGGTCGACGAGCGCGAACGCGTTGTGCAGGTCGCCGTGGCCGAACACGAGGTCCTGGTCGTACTTGATGCCGCGCTGCCCGTTGAGGTCGATGTGGAAGAGCTTGCGGTGGTAGAGCGCCTGGGCGATGCCGGCGGCGAAGTTCAGACCCGCCATCTGCTCGTGACCGACCTCGGGGTTGAGGCCGACGAGCTCGGGCCGCTCGAGCGAGTCGATGAAGGCGATCGCGTGACCGAGCGTCGGCAGCAGGATGTCGCCGCGCGGCTCGTTCGGCTTCGGCTCGATCGCGAAGCGGATGTCGTAGCCCTTGTCGGTGACGTAGTCGCCGAGCAGGTTGACGGCCTCGCGGTACCGCTCGAGCGCCTGGCGGATGTCCTTCGCGGAGTCGTACTCGGCGCCCTCGCGGCCGCCCCACATGACGAAGGTCTTGGCGCCGAGCTCGGCCCCGAGGTCGAGCTGACGGAACACCTTGCGGAGGGCGAAGCGGCGGACGTCGCGGTCGTTGGCGGTGAAGCCGCCGTCCTTGAAGACGGGCGCGCTGAAGAGGTTGGTCGTGACCATCGGGACGATCATCCCGGTCGCGTCGAGTGCGCCCTTGAGGCGGTCGATCTCGCGCTGGCGCTCGGCGTCGCTCGACCCGAAGGCGAACAGGTCGTCGTCGTGGAAGGTGAGGCCGTAGGCGCCGAGCTCGGCGAGCTTCTCGACGGCGTGGACGGTGTCGAGCGGGGGTCGCGTCGGTCCGCCGAAGGGGTCGGTGCCGTTGTAGCCGACGGTCCACAGGCCGAAGCTGAACTTGTCTGCGGGGGTGGGGGTGACCATGTCGCTCCTTCGCGAACCATTAATTGTTGTTAGCAGCAACGTATACCAGGCGCGCCGCCGCCACAAACCCCACGTGATGGCTATGGTGGGTCCGTGACCGAGCAAGGGCGAACCGTCGAATCCGTCCGGCGCGCCAACCTTGGCAGCATCCTGGGGATCGTCCACCGCGAGGGCCCGCAGTCCCGCGCCGCGCTCACCGAGTCGACCGGGCTCAACCGGTCGACCGTCGCCGACCTCGTCGCGACCCTCGTCTCGTTCGGCCTCGTCGTCGAGCGCGCACCCGACCCCTCGCACCGCGTCGGCCGCCCCTCCCCCGTCGTCTGCGTCGACCCCGCCGTCGTCGCCATCGCCGTCAACCCCGAGGTCGACGCGCTCGAGATCGCCGCCGTCGGCCTCGACCGCGGCATCCGCGCCGTCGTCGACCTGCCGCAGGAGCACCTCCTCACCCCCGAGGCGACCGCCGACCTCGTCGCCGCGCAGATCGCGACCTGGCGCCGGGCCGAGCTGGCGGACGCCCGCATCCTCGGCGTCGGACTCGCCGTGCCCGGGCTCGTCCGGGTCGAGGACGGTCTCGTCCGGGACGCGCCGCACCTCGGCTGGGTCGACGTGCCCCTGCGCGACGTCGTCGCGGCGGCCACCGGCATCCCCGTCGTCGTCGGCAACGACGCCACCCTCGGCACCGTCGCCGAGCACCTCTTCGGCGCCGCGAGCGGCATCGACAACGCGGTCTACCTCAACGGCGGCGCGAGCGGCATCGGCGGCGGCATCATCGTGAACGGGATGCCGGTGGTCGGCGCCGGCGGCTATGCCGGGGAGTTCGGGCAGAACCGCCCCGGCATCGCCACCCTCGCCGACCGGCGGGCCCGCGACGGCGTCCTGGAGGACGAGGTCAGCCGCGCCCGACTGCTGTCGGTCGTGGGACTGGGCCGCGGCGACGACCGCGAGCTCGGCGACGCGCTCGCGGCGCAGATCGACACCCCGTCGGTCGCGGGAGAGGTCGAGCGGCAGCGCCGCATCCTGGCCACCGCACTCGCGAACGCCGTGAACGTGCTGAACCCCTCCGCCGTCGTGCTCGGCGGCTTCCTCGCGGTGCTCGCGGGACTCGACGTCGCAGCCCTCGAGCAGGCCGTGCGCGCGCAGGCGATGCCCGCCTGCGGCGAGGACCTGCGGATCCTGCCCGCCGGCCTGGCGGATCACCGCCTGCTCATCGGCGCCGCCGAAGCCGTCTTCGAACGCGTGCTGGCGAACCCGCAGCCCGTCTGAGCGGCGCGCGGCCCTCGCCGCGTGTGCCGGATGCAGGGTGAGATGCCGCCGGGGCGCGTCGACACCCCCGTATGCAGCGCTGAACCTGCGCTCGGCACACCAACGGCGAACCGTTCTCCGGAGGGATGCGAGGAACGTGCCCCGCAATGCCTCCCTCGAGGCGATCCATCCGGAGAACGGCCCGGGATCCGCCGCCGACGGCGTCAGTCGCCGAGACGCCAGGTGACGAACGGGATGCCGGCGACGCCGTCGCGCGTGCGGTCCGTCGCCCGCCGACCGCGCGCGCGTTCGGCCGGACGATCGCCGCGTATCTCGTCGAACCGCTCGTGGAGGGCCGACCCGATCCCCCGATCGAAAAGGTCGGGCAGGACGTACAGGCTCAGCAGCTCGACGGTCTCCCCCAGCCGCACGTGCAGGAACCCCGTCGGTCTCTCGTCCTCGGTGACGAGCCGCCGCCACATCGGCTCGCGGTCGCGCGCCGCGGCATCCTCGACGGTCGCCGTCCGGAGCATCGTCAGCGGGGGCCGGGTCTGACCGACAGGTCGGTGATGGCGGCGTCGCGCGGCAGGTCGAGGGCGGTGAGCACGGCGGTGACGACGGATGCCGGCTGGATCCACGCATCCGCGTCGTAGTCCTTCCCCTCCTGCGCGTGGACCTGGGCCTGCATCGGCGTCGCAGTGCGACCCGGGTAGACCGTCGTGACGCGGACGCCGTGGGCGGCCTCTTCGCCGCGCAGCGCATCGGCGAGCGCCTTGAGCCCGTGCTTCGACGCGGCGTACGCGGCCCACTGCGGGTGGGCGGTGAGGCCGGCACCGGAGTTCACGAACAGCACCTGTCCCCGCGCGGCGCGCACGCGCGGCAGCAGCAGGCGCGTGAGTTCGGCGGGCGAGACGAGGTTGACCGCGAGCTGGTCCTGCCACGAGTCGACCGTGAGGTCCTCGACGTGCCCGAGGTCGACGATCCCCGCCGCGTGCACGACCGCGTCGATCCCATCGGGAAGATCGGATGCCGCAACGGCCGCGGCGAGCGATGCGGGCTGCGCGAGGTCGGCGACGATCATCGCGGCCCCGGGGTGCTCGGCCGCGAGGTCCTCCGCCCGGTCGGCGTCGCGCGCCACGAGGACGAGGCGGTCGCCCCGCTCGGTCAGGCGCTCGGCGAGGAGCTGCCCGATGCCCGATCCGGCACCGGTGAGGACGATGGTGTGCGGCATCCCCTCATCCTGTCATCGGACGTTCCCGAGGAGATGCGGCTTCCCGAGGACCGATCGGGCCGAAAACCTCCTCGACAACCGTCATCTCCTCGCGAACCGACACGGCGAACCGACGAACCGGCGCGCCGCCTCAGTCGCCCAGCAGCGCGCGCCGGGCCATGCCGGCCAGGATGCCGCCCGCCCGGTCTGCGCTCGGCGCGGCCGAGTGCGGGGTCGAGTTCAGCAGGCCGAAGGCGGCGAGCAGCCGCGTCTCGCGCTCGGCGTCGGCGAGGTCGGGGCGGAGCGCCGCGAACGGCCTGTCCCACTCCCGCACGTACTCGCGCTGCAGCCGCCGCACCTGCTGGTTGACGTCCGCCGGCAGGTTGGCGAGCTCCCGGTCCTGCACCCGGATGACGTCCGCGTCGCTCGTGGCGAACTCGAGGTGGAACGCGATGAGCGCCTCGAACACCTGCCGCGGGTCCCCGCCCGAGGCCGTCAGCGCGCGCCCACCCTCGAGCAGCCGCTCGCTCGCGTCGAGCAGCAGGTCGCAGAGCAGCGCCTCCTTGCTCGCGAAGTGCCGATACAGCGCCGGACCGCTCATGCCGACGGCGTCGCCGAGGTCGGCGGTCGAGACGGCGGCGAAGCCGCGCTCGGCGAACAGCCGCGCGGCCGACGCCATCAGCTCGGCCCGCCGGTTCGCCTTCTGCGTCGCCCGCCAGGTCGTCATCGCGACAGGGTCCGCCGCGCCTGTCTCAGCACGGGCTCGTCGATCATCCGTCCGCGGAACCGGAACACCCCGGGCTGCCGCGTCGCCTCGTCGAGCACCGCCTCGGCCCACTCGACCTCGTCGGGGGTCGCCGCGTAGGCACGGCGGATGACCTCGACCTGGGAGGGATGGATGCAGGCGGTCGCCGCGAACCCCGAGGCCGCGGCATCCCGCGCCTCGTCCTCGAGCCCGGCGGTGTCGGCGATGTCGAGGTGCACGGCGTCGATCGCGTCGATCCCCGCCGCCGCGGCGGCGATCAGCACCCGCGAGCGCGCGTGCCGAGCGACGTCGCGGTAGCGCCCATCGTCGAATCGGCTCGAGCGTCCCCCGATGCCGGCGACCAGGTCCTCGGCGCCCCACATGAGTGCGTCGACGAGCGGATGCCGCGCCAGCGCGCCCGCGTTCTCGACGCCGCGCGGCGTCTCGCACAGCGCGATGACCCGGTACCCCTCGAGCGCGTCGACCTCGGGTGTTTCCTCGGCCTTCGCGAGCATCAGCCGACGGAACGGCGTGCCCTGCAGAGCCGCGAGATCGTGCGCGAGTTCGGGAGTGGATGCCGGGTTCACCCGCACGATCACGCGTGAGGCGTCGACGTCCGCCGCCGCGAGCGCCGTCCGCGCGCCCGCTTTGCCCTCCGGCGCGACGGCGTCCTCGAGGTCGAGGATCACGGTGTCGGCGGCGGCGAGCGCCTTCGCGTACCGCTCGGGACGGTCGGCGGGACAGAACAGGAGCGCGGGGCCGAGGCTCATGCCGCGGCCTCCGGCGACATCCGCATGAGCGTCGACCGACGTGCGGTCGCGACGACCTGGTCGTGCTGGTTGCGCATCGTGTGCACGAACTCGACGATCCCCTGCCCGGGGCGCGACGTCGACGCGCGCTTCGACGCGACGACGGTCTCAGCGTAGAGCGTGTCGCCGTGCCGCACGGCGGCGGGGAAGGTGACCTCCGAGAAGCCGAGGTTCGCGACGATCGTCCCCTGCGTGAGCTGCGCGACCGACAGGCCGACGAGCGTCGACAGGGTGAACATGCTGTTGACCAGCCGCTCGCCGAACTCGGTCTGCTCGGCCCACGCGGCATCCAGGTGCAACGACTGCGTGTTCATCGTCAGCGTGGTGAACAGCACGTTGTCGGCCTCGGTCACGGTGCGGCCCGGGCTGTGCACGTAGACGGCGCCCTCCTCCAGCTCGTCGAAGTACAGCCCGCGCTGCACGATGCGCCGGGGCACGTCCTCACTCATGCGTCCTCCTCCTGCGTCGGGATCACGACGGCGAGCGTCTGCCCGCGGCCCACGCTGTCGCCCGTCGCGACCCGCAGCGCCACCGTACCGGCGACCTCGGCCCGGACGACATGCTCCATCTTCATCGCCTCGACGACGACCACGGCGTCACCGGCCGACACCACCGCGCCGTCGGCGACCGACGTCATCACGACGACGCCCGGCATGGGCGAGACGAGCTCGGGCACGGCCGACGCATGCGCGTCGCGGCGGTGGTCGAGGCTCACCCGGCGCACCTCGCGCGCGCGGCCGCCGCGCGAGAGCCACACGCGGTCGCCGTGGACGGCCGCGACGACCGTGGCGCTGCGATCGCCGACCCGCACCGCGAACCGGTCGCCGAGGTCCCGGACGGATGCCGCGACCTCCGTCCCGCCGACGATCACCCGGTCGCCGACGAGCTCGACCGCGCGCTCCTCGCCGCCGGCCGCCAGCCGGTACCGCCGCGGCGCGGGTGGACCCAGACGCCACCCGTCCGCCCGGTGCCACGGATCGTCCCCGCGGGGGACGGCGGCGTCGAGCAGCAGCGCCGCCTCGACGAACACGTCGTCCGGATCGCCCGTCGCGACGAGCCCGTCGAGCTCGCGGGCGATGAGCCCCGTGTCGAGCTCGCCCGCCGCCACCGCCGGCAGCTCGAGCAGCGCGCGCAGGAACGAGAGGTTCGTCTCGAACCCGAGCACCGCGGTGTCGCCGAGGGCGGCGACGAGCCGGCGTCGCGCCTCGTCGCGGGTCCGGCCCGTGGCGATGACCTTCGCGAGCATGGGGTCGTAGTCGACCGACACGTCGAGCCCGTCGGCGAGGGCGCTGTCGACCCGGATGCCGGGGCCCACCGGGTGCACGACCCGCACGACGCGCCCGCCGGTCGGCAGGAAGCCCGCCGCGGGATCCTCCGCGTACACCCGCGCCTCGATGCTGTGCCCCGTGAGCACGACGTCGTCCTGCCCGAACCCGAGCGGCTCCCCCGCGGCGATCCGCAGCTGCGCCGCGACGAGGTCGATGCCGGTGACCTCCTCGGTGACGGGGTGCTCGACCTGCAGGCGGGTGTTCATCTCCATGAAGAAGAACTCGTCGGGGCGGTCCGCCGCCACGATGAACTCGACCGTCCCCGCACCTCGGTAGTCGACGCTCCGCGCGGTCTCGCACGCGGCCTGCCCGATGCGCGCGCGGGTCGCCTCGTCGAGCAGCGGCGACGGCGCCTCTTCGATGACTTTCTGGTGCCGACGCTGCAGCGAGCACTCCCGCTCGCCCAGGTGCACGACGTTGCCGTGCGCATCGGCGAGCACCTGCACCTCGATGTGCCGCGGGGTGTCGACGTAGCGCTCGAGGAACAGGGTGTCGTCGCCGAAGCTCGCGCCCGCTTCACGGCGGGCGGCGGCGAGCGCGGCCGGGAGGGCCGCGGCATCCGTCACGACGTGCATCCCCTTGCCCCCGCCGCCCGCGGACGGCTTGATGAGCAGCGGATAGCCGACCTCGGGCGCCGCGGCGATGAGTTCGTCGTCGGCCATACCGGCTCGCGCGACGCCGGGCACCGTGGGTACGCCGCGCGCTTCGACGGCGTGCTTCGCGGCGATCTTGTCGCCCATCGTGCGGATCGCGTCGGCGCTCGGCCCGATGAACACGATCCCGGCCCGCTCGCACGCCGCCGCGAAGGCGGTGTTCTCGGATAGGAACCCGTAACCGGGGTGGATCGCCTCGGCCCCCGTCGCTCGGGCCGCGGCGATCACCGCGTCGATGTCGAGGTAGCTCTGCGCGGCGGGCGCGGGCCCGAGCCGCACGGCCTCGTCGGCGAGCGCGACGTGGCGGGCCCCGGCATCCGCGTCGCTGTAGACGGCGACCGAGCGGATGCCGAGCTCCCGCAGTGTGCGGATGACGCGGCAGGCGATCTCGCCGCGGTTCGCGACCAGGACGGTGGAGAACATGCGCATCACATCCGGAAGACGCCGTAGCCCGGCGCGTCGAAGGGGGCCCGCAGGCAGACGTTCAGGGCGAGGCCGAGGGCGTCGCGCGTCTCGGCGGGGCCGAGGATGCCGTCGTCCCAGAGGCGCGCCGTCGAGTAGTACGGGCTGCCCTGCACCTCGTACTGCGCACGGATCGGCGCCTGGAACGCCGCCTCGTCGTCCGCCGACCACTCCTCACCGCGCGCTTCGATCTGCTCGCGGCGGACGGTGGAGAGGACGGATGCCGCCTGCGGACCGCCCATGACCGACACCCGCGCCCCGGGCCACAGCCACAGGAACCGCGGTGAATAGGCCCGCCCGCACATCGAGTAGGTCCCGGCGCCGAACGATCCGCCGACGACGACAGTGAGTTTGGGCACCGACGCGCAGGCGACGGCGTTGACCATCTTCGCGCCGTGCTTGGCGATGCCGGCCGACTCGTACTCGCGGCCGACCATGAAGCCCGTGATGTTCTGCAGGAAGACGAGCGGGATGCCGCGCTGGTCGCACAGCTCGATGAAATGCGCGCCCTTCAGCGCCGACTCCCCGAACAGGACACCGTTGTTCGCGAGCACGCCCACCCGGTGCCCGTGCAGGCGCGCGAACCCGGTCACGAGCGTCTCGCCGTACTCGCGTTTGAACTCGTGCCACGAGCCGCCGTCGACGATCCGGTCGACGATCTCGCGGGCGTCGTAGGGCGTCGTGAGTTCGACGGGGACGACGTCCGCGAGCGTGGCCGGATCGGCCGCGGGTGGGGTGACCGGCTCGGGCTGCTCGCGCAGGGGTGCCGGGGCGGGGAGGGTCGCGACGATGTCGCGGACGATCTGCAGCGCGTGCTCGTCATTCTCGGCGAGGTGGTCGGTGACGCCCGAGACCTTCGTGTGCAGGTCGCCGCCGCCGAGGTCCTCGGCCGAGACCACCTCGCCGGTCGCCGCCTTCACGAGCGGCGGTCCGCCGAGGAAGATCGTCCCCTGGTTGCGCACGATGACGGTCTCGTCGCTCATCGCGGGCACGTACGCGCCGCCGGCGGTCGACGAGCCGAGCACGGCGGCGATCTGAGGGATGCCGTTGCGCGACATCCGGGCCTGGTTGTAGAAGATGCGCCCGAAGTGGTCGCGGTCGGGGAAGACCTCGTCCTGCATCGGCAGGAACGCGCCGCCCGAGTCGACGAGATAGATGCACGGCAGCCGGTTCTCGGCCGCGATCTCCTGCGCGCGCAGGTGCTTCTTGACGGTGATCGGGTAGTAGGTGCCGCCCTTCACCGTCGCGTCGTTCGCGACGACCATGACGTGGCGACCGTGGACGAGCCCCACCCCCGCGACGACACCACCGGCGGGACACTCGTCGTCGTACAGGTCGAGCCCCGCGAGCGCCCCGACCTCGAGGAACGGGCTGCCCGGATCGAGCACCGTGTCGACGCGGTCGCGGGCGAGGAGTTTGCCGCGCGCCGTGTGGCGCTCCCGGGCCCGCTCGGGGCCACCGCGCGCGGCGTCCGCGCGGCGACGCTCGAGCTCGGCGATCAGGTCGGGATACGTGGGGGCTGTCATCGTCGACGGCACCTCCGAAGAGAATGCTTCAGTTAACGTTCGCTAACCGAAGGAACGATAACACCGCGATCGCCGCTTCGGAAGGGTCAGGCCTCGAGGATCGCCCGCAGCGACTCGAGGTCGGCCTCGATGGCCGCGGCATCCTCCGCGAACTCCGCGTCGGTCACCCCGTCGCGGCGGTAGAGCGTGAAGACGACCTCGCTGCCGTCGTCGTTGCGCAGGACGCGCATCGGATTGTGGACGACGGTGCCGTCCGGCAGGGTGACGTCGTGATCGAGGATGCCCGCCTCGACCGGCCCCGGGAACGCGACCCCGATGTCGCCCATCGGCGAGTCGGCGAGCCAGCGTCCGCCCTCGTGACGGATGCCGGTGCTCAGCCCCGCCGCCCAGCGCGGCAGGTTCGCGGGGTCGCCGACGAAGGCGATCACCTCGCGCGGGGAGCGCTCGATCGAGCGGGAGAGATGGAGCGCGGGCCAGGTCATGCCCGGAGGTTATCGCGCGCCAGCGACACCGGCATCGGGAGCGGCGAGGATGGACGGATGACGACATTCGACGACCCCGTGCTGCAGGCGATGGCGATGCGGCGGTCGCTCGCGAAGGTCGGGCCGGGCGCGCCCACCGACGACGACCTGCGCGACCTGCTCGCCGCCGTCACCCCCGTCGCCGACCACAAGGCGCTGCGACCCTGGCGTCTCATCACCCTCCGCGGCGACGACCGCGCACGCCTGGGCGAGGCGCTCGACGCCGCCGCCGGAGTGGAACGCGAACCGGGTGACCGCAACGGCAAGCCCTTCCGCGCCGACCTCCTCATCGCCGTCGTCGCGAGCCCGAAGCCGCACCCCGCCGTCCCCGTCTGGGAGCAGCAGGCGACCGCCGCAGGCGCAGCGCACCTGCTCGAGCTCGCGCTCTGGCGCGCGGGGTGGGGCGTCATGTGGCGGACGGGGCTGCTCGTGAACTCCCCCGAGGTCCGCGCGCTGCACGGACTCGCGGACGACGAACTGCTCATGGGGTGGCTCTACGTCGGCAGCATCGACCCCGACCTGCGCGCCCGGATCGACGAAGCGCCGAGGAAACCGCTCGATCCCGAGCCGTTCCTCGGCGCTCTGCCGCGCTGACGTGCGGCGTCAGCCGCGACGCATCGTCGCGGCTGCGGGGCAGTCGAACGGGTCGCGCGCGGCCAGACCCACCCGGTTGAGGTAATCGATGACGATCGCGTACGACCGGCCGAGGCTCGTCTCGGTGTAGGGCACACCCAGCGTCGCGCAGTGCTCGCGAACGATCTCGCGCGCCTTCGACAGAGCGGGGCGGGGCATGTTCGGGAAGAGGTGGTGCTCGACCTGGTAGTTCAGACCGCCCATGAGCCACGTCGCCCACCAGCCGCCGCGGATGTTGCGCGACGTGCGCACCTGCTTGCTGAAGAAGTCGAGCTTGGCGTCGGGGGCGATCACCGGCATCCCCTTGTGGTTCGGGGCGAAGGACGCCCCCATGTAGACGCCGAACACGGCGAGCTGGACGCCGAGGAAGGCGAACGCCATGCCGAGCGGCAGCAGCAGGAACACCGGGACGATCACGACGGCCAGGCGGAGGGCGATCATGCCGATCTCGAGCCAGCGCCCCTTGACGTCCTTCTCGGTGAACAGGTACTTCAGTCCGAGGTAGTGGAGGTTCAGCCCCTCGAGCGTGAGCAGCGGGAAGAAGAGCCACCCCTGACGCTTCGTGATCGCGCGGCGCAGACCGCGGGCCGATGCGGCATCCGTCTCGATGAACGAGATCGTGTCGATCTCGATGTCGGGGTCCTTGCCGACACGGTTCGGGTTGGCGTGGTGACGCGTGTGCTTGCCGGTCCACCAGGCGTAGCTGATGCCGACGACGCCCGCGGCGAGGATGCGGGCGAGACGGTCGTTGCCGGGGCCGGAGCTCAGGATCTGACGGTGCGCGGCCTCGTGGGCGAGGAACGCGACCTGCGTGAAGATGATGCCGAGCGCCCCCGCGATGAGCAGCTGGAACCAGCTGTCGCCGAGAAGGATGAAACCGGTGACGGCTCCGCCGAAGGCGAGAGCCAGCGCGGCGCCGACCATGAGGTAGAAGATCGGCGTGCGGCGCAGCAGCCCCGTCTCGCGGACGATGCGCGAGACGTCGGTGAACGCCTTCGCCATCGGAGGGAACTGCGCTGTTCCGGAATAGGTCTGACGGACGGGACCGAGACGTGACTCGGCGACGGATGAAGCGATGGGGGCACCTGCTCGGAATCGGGTGTCCGCTGCGGCGGAGAGGAAGCAACTGACGGATGCCGATCACTTGAGGGCCACGCTACGGGGAAGGGCATCGCGGTTGCGGCATGCATCGGCGATACCCACGCGACTGCCAGGGGGCGCCCAGGTCCAGCCGCTCAGCTCTCGCCGGAGCGGGCCGACGCCGTCTCGGGGAATCCACGCACCGGCACGATGACGACGTCGTGCATCTTCCAGTCCAGTTCACGGCACTCGGCCTGCGCCTGCTCGATCTCCGCGAGCCGCGGCATCCGCCCCTTCCGCGGCCGGACGAAGGCCTCGACGTGGAAGAACTGACCCTGATCGCGGGTGCGGGTGCGTACCTCGTCGACCCAGCGCAGCGACGACAGGTGGTCATGGATCCGGTCGATGTCGGGATGCGGCTTCGCGTCGTCGAAGGTGGTCGCCCGTGTGTCCATGAGGTCGGTGATCGCGCCCTTCGTGTTCTTCACGCCGTCCCAGAGGATGCTGCCCGAGATGAAGATCGCCGCCGCCGCATCCGCCCACCAGATCCCGAGACCGATGCCACCGACCCCGACGATCGAGCCGACCGCCGTCATCCAGTCCGCCTTGTTCATGTCGGCGTCGGCATAGAGCACCTTGTTGTGCAGCTGCCGCGCGAGCCGCATCTTGACCCGCCCGAACCAGATGGGGAGCGGGATCGTCGCCGCCATGACGGCCATCATGAACCAGCCGAGCCACACAGACTGGCCGACCACCTCGACCGAGCCGATGGGCGGGCGCTCGCCGCGGACGAGGGTCAGCGCGGAGTCGACCAGGAGGAACGATCCCATGGCGAACAACGCCACTCCGGCCACGAGGTGGGCGACCCCGACTGAGCGGAAGTAGCCGTAGGGGTAGCGCGGGTTCGCGGCGCGCGCCATCACCCGCACGGCGATGAGGAAGGCGAGGGGCGGGGCGAGCGAGAGCATGTCCTCGACCCACGCGGCGCTCATCGCCTGCGAACTGCCGGTCACGACGCCGACGACGGGGATCGCGACGGCGAGGAAGGCGATCGTCGCCCACTCCATGCGCACAGCGCTGCGCAGTGCGCGTCGACCGTCGTCGTCCAGGCCGTCCCGGAGCGCGTCGCGCCTCATCCGCGGGCCTCCTCGCGTAGGAACACCTCGAGCTCCATCAGGAACCCGTTCTCGCCCGCTCGCGTCAGCATGACATGTTTCTCGACCTCGCCCGAGGGACTCGTCGTCTCGCGATACACATCCGTGACTGCCGCGTCATCCTTCCACGGCGTCGCGTCGGTGAGTCCGCCCACGACGACATCGAGGCTCCCGGCGTGGAGCGCGTCGACGAGGACCTCTTCGGTGCCCGCGCGCCACTCGACGGCGGCGCCGTGCCGCGCCGCGAACCGCTCGAGGAGCGCGACCTCGCTTCCGGACGCCCGGCCGTCGCCGGTTGAGGTCCACGGCGGGTTCTCGGTCACCCCCGCCCGCAGCACGCCGCTCTCGGCCACACGATCCAGCGTGCCGTCGGTGTCCGCGGGTCGGACCCCGCAGCCCACGAGCCCCAGGGCGACGATGAGGGATGCGGCGACGACCGCCTGCGCTCGACGTGACATCCGAACCTCCTCTGCGTCACCCTAGGAGAGGCGCCCGAACCGCCCTCACCGGGGTTGACAGCCGCGCGGTCGGCAGCACCGGGGAGGAGGTCAGCCGACCGACTGCTCGGCGATCGCCGACGACGACGAGCGGCCGTTGACGTCGAGGTAGAGCTGCCGCTCAGTGACGGACACCGTCACGGCGTTGCGTCGCTCGAGAGCGGATGCCGCATCCTCAAAGAAGTCCTTCTCGAAGCTGTAGAGCGGGATGTCGGCGCCGCGGTGGATGGTCTTGCCCGCCCACGCCTGGGCCAGGCGATTCGGCTCGCGGTGCGTGTACACGGCCACGCGGCCGGCCGCCTTGCTGCCGGTGTGGAGTCGCGCGGCATCCGGAGCCCCCACCTCGATCCACGCCGTCAGGCGTCCCGTCGCGTCGCGGACGAGGACGGCCGGTTCATCCGTCGCGGCGATGCCCTCGCTGAACGCGATGCCCTCCTCGTATTCGAGGGAGTACGCGAGCACACGCAGGAGGACGTTCGCCGCCGTCTCGGACGGGTGCCGCGCGAGGCGGAGCGAGAGTTCCTCGTAGACGCCGCGGTCGACGTCGGCGAGCTGCACGGTGAAGGTGTGCATCGTGGATCCGATGGCCATCCGACGAGCCTAGGCCGGGATGCCCCGCGACGCGGTCACGGGACATAATGGTCGCATCCCGACCGGCGATCCAGAGCGAGGAGCCACGCGCATGCCGTTCCACAGCCAGGAGATGCTCGAGCAGTGGCTCGAGGAGTTCGCCGCGCTGGGTTACTCGATCAGCGAGCGCGTGAAGGTCATTCCCCAGGACGGCGCCGACGGCCGCGACACGGGCCTCATCGCCCTCAACCTGCTCGACTCGATGACCCTGACCTATCTCCAGCCCGAGCCGCTGGGGTCCATTCACTGGGGCATCACGTTCGAGGCGCGCGAGACCGACCTGAAGATGGATGCCGGGCGCACCCTCGAGCTGTCCGCCGAGCTCGCGATGGTGTCCATCCTCTGCACGTTCCTGCAGACGAAGTCGCTCGCAGAGGTCGAGGTCGAAGCCGGCTCGGTCGATCCCGAAGCGCTCGGTCTCTGATGGACGAGAGCCTGCAGTCCGAGCTCCGCGCGCTGCAGGCACGGGCCTACGGCCCGGGCGACGGCCTGGCCGGCGACGACGCCGCGCGCCGGCGGCTGGAAGAGCTCGAAGGCCGTGCGCGGCGGGAGCGGGATCACCCGCCCGTCGTCGACCAAGTGCCCGCATCCGTTCGTGCGACGACGCCGCACCCCGAGGTTCCCCCGCTGCCGCCGGTCTCCCCCGCGGACGCCGCGCGCGCCTTCGTGGCGCCCCCGCGCAAGCCCGAGGGCGCAGCCGACGAGCGTCGGCGTCGACGCCTGAGGGGTCTCACCTGGGTCGGGTCGCTCGCGATGGCGTCGACCCTGGCGGTCGGAGTGACGGCGGCCGTGACGAGCCGTCCGGTGTGGACGGCGGCATCCGTCCCGCCCGGGACCGACATCCGGCACGTCGCGACCCTGACGGAGGATCAGGACCGCGGATGGCCGGACGGATACCTCGGCGGCACCGCCGACGGCGTCGTGTTCGAGCCGATCGGCGAGATCACCCCCGTCGTCGGATCCATGCCGACCGGTACGGGTGTGACCCGGTGCATTCAGTTGCTCCCACCCCAGGCCTGGGAGCCCGCGGGCGAGGAGGGCAGCATCTGGGGCGGATACGGCGGATGCAGCGTCGAGCCGTTCTCCGTCACCGCCACCTTCGTCGTCGGGCCCGAGGCGCCGTCGGCGCTGCGGGAGAGGTTCGCCGAGGGGACGCGCCTGCAGTTCGTGGCCGGCGACGGTGTCATCGAGGTGTTCTCCGCGGACGCGCCGACGGCCGAGGCGACGAGCTGACCGCCTCGGCCGTCCGACGTCGTCAGGCCGCCTGGTAGGTGAGGCAGTCGGCGGACTCGGCTCCGGGTCCGACGCGGACAGCGGATGCCGTGCACTCGAGCGACGAGTTGAAGACGCACTCCGAGCCCTGACAGGCGCCGACGTGGCTGACGACCTTGTCGAGTCCGCCCTTCGTGCCGAGCGGGATGAAGGTCGCGCACTCGGCATCACCGGGGGCGCCGCCGATCGTCACCGCCGCGGCGTGGCAGTGCGAGTGGTCGTTGTAGGAGCAGCCGAGGGCGTTGCACTCGGACACGCGGGGCAGGTCGTCGAGGGTCATGCTCATGGAGGCCTCCAGGGTCGTGGTGGTTCGAGGGTATTCCGCGACCCCCGGAGGTTGGACAGCCTTAGTCGCGAGAAATCTGCCCGATCAGTCGCCCTTTCGAAGTTAGGTGAGCCTCGCCTCTCGGGGTCGTGACTCACGGTCCGCCGAGGCCTACCACAGGCTGTCGACTTCCACATCCGGCACCGCCGAGGAGCGCGGAAATGGTAGATTCCCTGCATTCCGCAGCGCGCGGAAAGCCCGGATCGGACGCGAAACCCGACGCGGGCGACGGGGAACATCGGCGCGAGGTGGTCGGCGCGAGAAAGCGGCGTGCTCGTCCCGACGGAGGGAGAAGGGTACGCATGGCTCTCGCTGCGTTGTCCGCCGACCTTCCGCCCACCCTTCCGCTGTGGCCTCAGCTCGCGCTCAGCCACGTCGAGAGGGCCCTCTCGGAGCCGGACCGACCGCTGCGCCTGGTCCTGATCGGTCCTGCGGGGTCCGACAAGTCGCCGCTGCTCGCGCAGATCGCCGATCGCCTCCCCACCCTCCCCCACACGCGGATCATCGACGACGGCCATCTCCTCGCCGACGACGAGCTGCACGCGCTGACCGCCTCGCTCGACGACCCGCGTACCGGGCTCATCCTCGCCTGTCGGCCGTCGCCGTGGCCGCCGACCCTGACGGCGCTGATCCGACGGATCGAACAGTCGCACCCCGCCCTCGCCCTCGGTCAGGTGGACACCGAGGACGTCCTCCGCGCGCTGTCCGCAGCCGGACGCACGATCGACACCGGCTGCGTCGGCGCGATCGTGCAGATGGCGGCATCCGTCACCTGGCTCGTGAAGGAGGCCCTCTCCGCGCACGGCGACGGCTTCTGCCACGACCACTCCCACGAACGGGTCGCCCGCGCCGTCGGCGAAGTCATCGCCCTGCGGCTGGACACCCTCGACCCCGAGACAGCGCGCATCGTGCGTCTGGCCAGCCTCGCAGGCGACGACCTGCCCCCCACCATCGACGGCGCGGCCACGGAGTCGCTCTCCCGCGGCCACGCCGAGGGACTGTTGCTGCGCGGCGGGCGCCCCGTGCCGATCGTCCGGACGACCGTCGCCCGGACGACCCCCGTCGCCGAGCTCATCGACCTGCTCGACACCGCCCCGCTCTCGCCCCTCGACCCCGAGATCGCCACCTCTCTCGGTGGTCATCTGGACCCGCGATTGGCTCTCGCCCTCCGCGGCCAGGCCGACGAGGCGGCCGGCTACGATCCGCTGCGCGCCACGGAGCTCTACGACGCCGCGCTCGCGGCCGGCGACGACGCGCCGCTCATCGCGATCCGCAAGGCTCGGATGGCCTGGCATCGCGGGGATGTCGACGAGGCCGCATCCCTCGTCGACTCCGTCGTCCGGGGGGCCACCGGGGACGAGGGCGACGAGGCCCTGCGGATCCTCGGCTCGGCGTGGAGCGCCCGCGGTCTGCTCCGCGCCAGCGCCGCGACCTACCGCGCCCAACCGACCACGGACTTCGTCCTGCGCGCGCAGGGGGCGCTCTCGGCCTTCGGCACCGGCGACGCGAAGCCGATGCACGACACGCTCGGCATCGTCGACAGCGGAGTGAGCGGCATCCCGACCACCCTCCACGTCGCCTACGTGAAGCTGCTGCGGGGGCTCGCGGCATCCCTCGCCGCCGCGACGGGCACCGCCTTCAACGAGCTCATCCGGGCCAGCGCGACGTACGGCGATTCGAACGAGCACGGGCCTGTGCCCGAGCTGCCCGCCGTCATCGCGGCGATCGGCGCGATCAACATCGGCGAGCTCGATACGGCCGGCAACCTCCTCGCCGATGCGCTGATGGAGGAGCACGGCGGCCCCTGGGCCCGCTCGCGACTGCTTCTGTGGGCCGCGTGGGTCGCGGTGCACCGGCAGCATCCGGAGGAATCCGCGGCGCGACTCGCCGACGTCGACGCCTCGGCCCTGCCGTTGAGCAGCCGCGAAGTGCTGGTCCGCGACTCGGTCATGCTCGCGCACGTGCGGCGCTACGGGTCGCTCGACGAACTGCGTGCGCTGTGGGAGCGGGTGCGGGACGACGTCCGCCATGTCGAACCCGACCTCTACCTGCTGCACCCGCTGCGCGAGTTCATCGAGACCGCCCCGCTGTTCGACGACTCGGAGCGTGTCCTGCCCGCGATCGAGGCGCTGACGGACATCCTGCGCGGTCTCGGCGACCCGTCGATGTGGTCGACGCCGTTCCACTGGTCGACCTACCATCGGGCGCTGCTCGCACGGGATGCGCACGGACAGGCGCACGCGGCGCGCGCGCTGTCAGCCGCGGCACGCGGCTCCCGTTTCGCCGCCACCCTGTCGGTGGCGGTCGGCGAGTGGTCGCGCAGCGGCGTCGACGACGGCGACATCGATCGCATCGAGCAGGTCGCCTCGCGCCTGGCCGAGGTGGGGCTCGCCTGGGAGGGCGCACGGTTGGCGATCTCGCTCTCCGAGCGTTCCCGCGATCGCCGCGCCGGCACGCGCCTCGCCACCTTCGCCCGCGCGCTGCACCCGAATGCCGGACCGGGGGTCTCGGGCAACGACGTGGCCCTCGGCGACAGCGGGCTGTTGAGCGCCCGGGAGCGCGAGGTCGCCGGCCTGGTGCTCAGCGGCATGACGTATGCCGAGATCGGCGAGGCGATCTTCATCTCACCTCGGACGGCCGAGCACCACATCGCGCGCATTCGCCGCCGACTGGGCGCGACCTCGCGCACCGACCTCATCGCCAAGCTGCAGGCGATCGTCGGCACCGACGACGGCGCAACCGACGCGGGCGGCAGCCGCTGACGAGGACCGCTCGAGAAGAGCGGACCCCCTCCGGCCAGTTCAGTGGGGACTGCGGCGGGAGAGGGTCCGCGAAACCATCCAGGTCGCCGGAGACGCGCAAGTTTGGGGACAGTACGCGTCGAGACCGCTTGGGGAACGGTTCGGCAACCGATGGGGGATGGCTCTCACATGCTAAAGGAAAGCGCACCGCCGGGCCAGGCATGACGCCGGATCTTGAGGTGAACGACGTGGATCAGGCGGCCGGACAACCGATCCGACCCGAGCGCACATCGACGGGAGCGAGAAGCGGCGTGTGCAGAAGCCGTGGCTCCGCGCCGTCCGTCTTCACGTCGGAACCGG
The DNA here is from genome assembly GCF_049545465.1 of Microbacterium sp. NPDC079356. NCBI lineage: Bacteria > Bacillati > Actinomycetota > Actinomycetes > Micrococcales > Microbacteriaceae > Microbacterium > Microbacterium sp. NPDC079356. The sequence goes on from NZ_JBMWDN010000002.1 coordinate 494,460, forward strand.
CCACGAATCGGAAGGTCAGCACGTCGGATCCTCCCGGCGACAGCTCGACACGATGGGTGACCGAGAGACGACCGTCGTCCTGCGCATCGACGGATGCGACGGGCGCGCCGTCGAGCGTCACACCGCCGGCGAACCAGCCGCGCGGCGTCACCACCGTCACCGTGGGCGCGATGTTTCCCGCCTTCACGCCGTAGGCCCCGCCGCCGGTGACGCTGAGGGGCAGCGACGACGCATCCGCCGCCGCCAGGGTGTTCCCCAGGTCGACCGCCACCTCGACCTCCCGCAGGCCGTCGGCGCGACAGACACCAGAGCGGGTCTCCAGCCCGACGGTCAGGTAGGGCGTGAGCTTGCCTCCGGTGGCATCGTTGAAGTACACGGCGAACGCATCCGGACCGGCCGCGTCGAGGCGGGCGCGCGGACCGGCGAACGCCGTGCCGGCGAGAACCGCCTGCTGCTTCGCGTCGCGGCTCCAGATCGAGATGCGCCCCTCCTCGACGACGCCGGCGAGCGCGGTGACCAGCGTCAGCGGGCGTGCGCGCTCGGTCACCGCCGCGAAGACGGCCCCCGCGGCATCCGCGAAGTACCGGCTCTGCGCGTCCTGATCGAGGGTGCGGTACGGCTCGACGAGCAGCCGGTCGATCGCGTTCGACTGATCGAGCGCACCCGATCGCGTCTCGACGGGGCCGACCGCCTTCAGGATCGCTGCGAGGACGACGGGGTCCATCGACACCACGACATCCGGGGCCGACCCGCCCGACTTCTGCCACCACGCGGCGGCGAGGTTCGCCGTGACACGGAAGTCAGCGGTCATCGACGTGTTCTGCACGTACCGACCGATGCCGTCCCCGAGCGCTCGGACCTCGGCGGCAGGCACGGTGCCGAGCGGCTTGTCGGACGGCGAGAAGTCCGACGAGTCGCGCTGGGCTTCGAGCGAGAGAATGCCGTCCCTCGCCCGGAGCTCGAGGAACGTCCCGGTGATGCCGCCGCCGGTACGCAGTTCGGCGGTGTTCTGGAGGACGATGAGGATGCGACGGTCGCCGTCGGCCCCGAGCATCGCCGGGACCAGCTCGGCAGCCTGCGCGGCTCCGTCCATCGCCGTCCGGAGATCGTCGACGGCATCGGTCACGCGCTCGACGCCGTCGGCGAGCCGGGGGATCAGGGCGGTACGGTCGATGCCCGCCAGATCGCGCGCGATGTCGTCCTGCGTGGCGGCCGCCCGACTCAGCGCCGGGGCGGCCTCGCGCAGGGCTCGGACCGCGGCGGGGGCGTCGGCATCCGTCAGTCGCCGCGCCGTCTCGAACATCGTCGGGGCGACCTCCTCGCCCGTTCGGACGATCGCGGTCGCCGCGCGACGCGCCGCCGAGAGATTCGCACCCACCCCCGGGATCGCCTCGGCGGCGGACCAGACCGGATCGTCGGGGATCGCCGGCGCGATCTCGGCGACGAGTCGGGATGCCGCGCGTTCAGCTCCGTCGATGTCGCCCTCCGCGACGGCCGTCGTGGCGACGGCGGCATCCTCCGTCGCAGCCGTCAGGGCCCGCTGCAGGTCCCAGGCGGATCGCCCGACATGGACGACGGCGACCACGGTGCCGAGGAGGAGGAGAGCGCCGGCGACCCAGAGGAGTCGACGGCGCCTCGTCACGACTCGACCCGGCGGCGGCGCGCGATCAGGAAGAGCCCTCCGGCGACGGCGGCGGCGCCACCGACGGCGGCCGCGATGGGCCACTGCCCGCCCGTGAACGCCAGCGTTCCGGGAGTGCCGTTCGAGGCGACCCCCGTCGGCGTGGCGCACGTGTCGGAGTAGCCCGGGTAGGCCAGCGGCACGGCGATGCTCTCGTCGCCGACGCGCAGCTCGGCAGTCACGGCCCCCGTGGTCCACGCGGCTGCGTCGTCGCGCGGGGTCCACTGATCGCCGGAGCGCACCCAGCCGGGAAGGGCCTCGACGGTGCCGTCGCCGTCGACCTCGACGCCCGGCCAGAGCACGGTGCCGTGCCCTTCACCGGCGTCGTCCACCGTGAGCGGCACCGAGAGCTGGTGACCGTCCCCGGAGATGACGAGCTCGGCGGACGGCGCCGACGCGGTACGTGCAGCCGCCGATGCATCCACACGGACGATCGAGTAGTCGATCGCCGGTGCCTGGTGGACGCACAGCGACTGCACGACCGACCCGTTCAGTCCCGACTCGTCGGGAGTGTTCGGGACGTACGACCCGTCGGCCGCGAATGCCGGTGCCGAGCCGGCACCGACGATGACGGCGCCCACGATCGCGGCACGCCAAAGTTCCCCCCACATGTCTGCCTCCCCAAAGGCGACGAGGCGGCGCCTCGGATGGGCGCTCGCTCGTTCTTCAGTCGCCACGTTACCGCCGGTGCCGCCGGCGGACCTCCCGTGTTCTGCCCCGCAACCCCCTAATCCTCCTCCCTACTTGTCCCCCATCTGGGGGACAGGAGATTAGGTTCGTCCCCCTATTGGTGGACACCGTCGTCACCTGTAGCGTCTCCGATATCGCCGCCGCAGAGGCTTTGGGGAGTCGACACGGCACATGGCGGCCGCAGAAGGAGTGGGGGCGAGCTTGGGGGCCGTACCCATATCTGCCTGGGCTCTTCGTACGTCTTCGTTCGCGCATCGAACTCGTGCGAAGAGCCCTTACTCCGCACACCGTATGGGGCGGTGGGCGGGGTTTTCTGGGGGAAGAGAAAGAGGGTGCGCCGAGGGGTCGGTGCATCGAGCGGTGTCGCTGGGGGGCGGCGCCGCACACGGGGAATCGCGGATCGGATCCGCACATCGGGGGACGCGAGCCACACTTGCGTCGATGTTTTTCGGGGGATGGAACGTTCATGGGGACAGAACGGAACAGGGGTGCGCGTCTGCGTGACGCGCTCGTCGATCCGACGAGACCATCGGTGCGCGAGGCACTCCGGGGCCCGCGTGATCGCCGCCGGAGCCGTGGCCGCACCACGGTCTCCGGCGGCATCACCCCGACCGCGAGGGCGGTCCGCTGATGCACATGCGCCTTGTTGCGCCCACGCCGCACTCCGCAGCCGTCGCTGAGCGCCGCACCCCGTCGCCGGCATCGCCCGTCGCCCCGTACCCTGCTGAGGGTCTGCGCGAGCGCTCGACGCCCGGCGGTCTGACGCCCGGCGCCATCCTGGAGCATGCCGACGCGGCACACTGGCGCGTCGCCGTCGTCGGCGGCTCACCCGCCCAGCGCGAGGAGCTCCACCGGCGCATGGTCGCCGACCGACCCGGCGTGGCCCTCATCGGCCACTGGACGCCGGTGCACCCCGCGATCCGGTCGCGGGAGACCTCCCTCGACATCGCCGAACAGATCCGGCACGCCGAGGCCGACCTCGTGGTCGTCTGCCTGCAGACGCACCGGCAGACGGACTGGATCGGCACCTACGGCGAACTGACGGGCGCACGCGCCCTGATTGCTGTGGACGCACTCGGCGATCTTCTGACCGATCGAGTCCCGCGCATCCTCGCCGACGGCGCGCGCGGACGACTCGACAAAGTGTGGCGGCTCGCGCTCGAGCCGAAGCGATGGGCGAAGCGGTACCTCGTCGAGGGACCCCCGGCCTCCCAGGCCGTCCGCCGATCCTCGGCTCCTCATGATGCGTGAACCGTCACCCGCACGCGGGCACGGCCGGACCTCCCCCCCGTCCGTCCGTGCCCGCCTGGTGGATCAGCCGGCGCGGCCCGAGCGCCGGCTCTTCCACGACCGCTCTGCCGCCTGGGCGCGCCACGGACCGTCAGCCCGCGACGCACCGCGGCGCCCGGCGCTGAGCGGGATGCCCCAGCTCAGCGACCGCAGCGCGCAGCGCCTCGCTCAGCGACGGCAGCGCCTCGCTCAGCGACCCGAGCGCGTCACCGTCTGCGCGTTCGCGAGCGCGGGTGCGCCCGGGTCGCGCAGGATCGCCACGATCTGATCCTGTTGCGCCGCCGTGAGCGTGCGCGAGACGGGCAGGGCGAGCGTGCGATCGGCGAACCGCTCCGACCCGGGAAGCCCGTCGGGAGGTGTCAGCGCACGGTACGGCGCGTGGCGGTGGATCGCCGAGCCGCCCCGTCGCACGGCGATGCCGGCGGCGGCGAGCGCGGCGAGCAGTCCGTCGCGGTCGACCGGATACGCGTCCTCGACCTCGACCCAGAACGATCCGACGTTGCCCGTTCCCCACGCGGGGTCCGCCGCGAGATGCAGCCCCCGCACGTCCCGGAGGCCGTCGCGGTACCGGTCGGCGATCTGCCGACGGCGGCGCACGATCTCGGGTAGGCGACCGAGCTGGACGATCCCCACGGCGGCCTGCAGGTCGGTCAGGCGCGAGTCCCCACCCACCTCCCGGTACTCCTCCGCGGGCGGCACCGAGCCGGGACGCGGATCGGCGGACGGGGTGATCATGCCGTGCTCGCGCAGCCGCCGCGCCCGCGCCGCCCAGGCAGCGTGCGTCGTGGTGAGCATGCCGCCGTCACCCGTCGTCAGGATCGCGCGGCCGTCGAACGACCAGGTGGCGATCTCGGCCGCGGCACCGACGGGGCGGCCGTGACAGGTCGAGCCCACACCGCCGGCGGTGTCCTCGATGACGACGATCCCGAGCGGGTCCGTGACGTCGCGGATGCTCTGCAGGTCGACGGGAGAGCCCCCGTGGTCCGCGACGATGACCGCGGTCGTCGTCGGGGTGAGGGCACGCTCGACCGTGGCAGCGGTCGCGGTCCCGGTGACCGGATCGACGTCGGCGAACACCGGTGTCGCCCCCACCGAGCGCACGGCGTTCGCGGTGGCGATGAATGCCAACGACGGGACGACGACGTCCTCGCCGGGCCGCACCCCTGCGACGAGCAGGGCGAGATGCAGGGCGTCGGTGCCGTTGGCGGTCGCAACGGCGTAGTTCGCGTCGACGAGACCGGCGAAGTCCTGCTCGAAGCGCGCCACCCTCGGGCCCTGCCCCACCCAGCCGCTCGCGATGACCTCGGCGACCGCGTTCAGCTCGGCCTGGCCCAGCCAGGGGGCGTCGACGCCGATCTCCCACTCAGCCATGGTGGGCCCGCCCGTGGCGGCGCGACCGGCTCATGCCGCCACCACGGCAGAGGAGCGGGCGTGCGGGATCGGATGCGGCGCACCGAAGGCCGCCAGGCTGCCCGCGGCGGCGTCGAGGATCGACAGCACCCGAAGCCCGGACGCGCCACTCGTGCGCGAGGCGCGCTTCTCACGGATCGCGGCGGCGAACTCGCTCACGACGAGCGTGAGCGCCTCCCGCTCCTCGAGCGCCGGCGCGCGGGTCGCGCCCGCCCGGTACGGGATGCTGACCTCCCGTCGCTCCTTCGCGGTCGCGCGCGAGATCGATGCGACGTCCGCGCCGCGGTCGTACATGGTGAGCCGCTGCTGCGTGTTCAGGCCGTCCCACACCAGGGTGTGGCGGGTGCCCCCGATCACCATGCGGCGCGTACGGGTCGGGCTCAGCCAATTGACGTGCACGTGCGCCATCGCCCCGCCCGCGAGCGGCATCGCGAGGTGGCCGATGCACGACTTGCCGGTGTTCAACGGGTCGGATCCGTGCGCCGACACCGAGGTCGCCCGCAGGCCACCCGGCAGCACGAAGTCCATGATCGACAGGTCGTGCGGAGCGAGGTCGCGGAAGACGTCCACGTCGGGCTGGACCAGACCGAAGTTGATGCGCACGCTGTCGATGAACAGGATGTCGCCGAGCTCGCCGCTCGCGATCAGCTCACGCATCTTCATCACCGCGGGCGTGTAGCAGGACGTGTGGTCGGCCATCAGCACGAGGCCGCGTTCGGATGCCCGCCCGACCATCTCCTCGCCGCGCTGCTGGGTGTCGGCGAGCGGCTTCTCGACCAGCACGTGCTTGCCGGCCTCGAGCGCGGCCATCGCGATCTCGTGATGGGTCGATGCGGGCGTCGCGATCGCGATGGCGTCGATCTGCGGGTCGGCCAGCACGGAATCGAGCTCGGGGACGACCCGGGCACCGCCCACGGCGTCCGCGGCGCGGCGCGCTCGGTCGATGTCGATGTCGCAGATGGCGGCGAGGCTCCACTCACGGCTGGCACGCAGCGTGCGCGCCAGGGTCGGCCCCCAATATCCCGCGCCGATCACGGCGACATTCAGTCGTCTCTTCACTTCGTCCCCCGGATTCCCCCCACGGATCACGCTCCCCACGAGCGCCCCCCGACGGCTGTCGCCGCCCACCGGTGGGGGCGATCGCCGCCGCACCGGTGTCGTCTCGCGGCGACCCTCCGAGGGCCGTCCGCGATGTCATGTACCCGCACTGCGGTCGCCGAGCGAGCGCAGAGCTGCGGAAGTGTTTCGGAGCGCTCCGTCAGTCGGATGGCGACGCGCGGCGCTCGCAGGACCGGGGCGGCGTACGGCGTCCGGACGGCCGTGGCGCGGCGCGGTCGCGCGGTGGTCGCACGCGCGTCGATGCGCGTCGGACCCGTCCGGTGTACGCCGAGTGTCCCCGCAGTCCCCATGCTCTCCCCCACAACGCCCACACCCCGAGCAAGAGGTGCGGACGGTAGACCGGCGCCGTCGACGATCCCACTCGTCGCCGTTGTGCTCGCCTCCCCAGGCGGGCACGACCGGTGTCCCCGCGGCTATGAAACCAGACGGGGGCGGCGGGCACAAGGCGACCCGCTCTGTGAATCCCGTGGGTGTTCAGCCCCACCCGCCGAGGTAGGCGGCGACATCGGGCTCGCCGACCAGCGCGCGCACCGCGTCCGTGGTCTCCGTCGTGCGGGGGAACAGGTCGTCCCGCTGCCAGCGTGCCTCGCGCGCCGCGGCCCGGAGGGAACGGATGCGGAGGAGCACCGCGCCGTCCTCACCGGTGAGGCTCGCGACGCCGAGGCCCTCCTGGGCGACCCGCTCCACGACCGCGTGAAGGCCCGCGCCCGCGCGGACCGGTCGCACGATCTCGAGGTGCAGCCGCACCCGATCGAGCACGCCGCGCCCTGCGGCCAGGTCCGCGGCGTCGACGGCGGCGGATCCGGGCACCGCCGCCACGACGGAGTCGACGCTCACGAACGCGGCGGCTTCCGAGGCGCCCTCCGGCGCGGTCACGGCGATGTCGACCCGCGTGGTCGGCAGCCCGCGGGGTCGCGAGCCCGGCACCGGGATCAGCTCCGACAGCAGCATCGCCTCGGCGTTCCGGTCCGCCTGGCCCGCCCCCTCGCGCGCACCCGCATCCGGACCGTCGTGCCACGCCACCGCGGACGGCACGTGCGCGAGCACCGCTCCCCGCAGCCACGCGCGGTATGTCCACTCCCAGTCCTCCCCGCCGTAGGCCCGGAATGACTCGTCGAAGCCGCCGGCGGCCGCGAACATCGTCCGCGAGCACGCGAGCACGGCGCCGATCGTATGCCGGTAGCTGCGGTCGTCGGCGTCGAGCAGATCGCGCGACCACCGGTAGGCGTCGGCGAGCCATGCGGGCTCGGGGAGCTCCCGCCCCGCGACGACCCCGCGCACGTCGGCGACGGCGGGAGCGTTCGCGAGGTCGGCGTGGCGCCGTCGCCCGACCGCGACGACGTCCGGGGCGAGCCCCGGCATCCGCGTCAGCTCACGGATGAAGCCCGGCTCGGGGACCGTGTCGGCGTCGAGGAAGACGAGCACCTCCCCCGTCGCGTGCGCCGCGCCGAGGTTGCGCACCGCGGCGAGGCGGAATCCCTCGTCGGCCTGCCGGACGAGCCGGACGCCCGCCGGCACCCGCGGCGGCACGGCCGAGCCGTCGTCCGCGACGATCACCTCGAGGCGGTCGCGGGGGTGGTCCTGGCCGGCGAGGGCTGCGAGGCACCGCGCCAGCTGCGCGGGCTGCTCGTAGTGCGCGACGACGACCGAGACGGTGGGTGTCGCCTCCCGTCCGTCCAGCAGGTCCCAGCGGTTGCCCGGCAGGCCGATGCCCTCCGGCATCAGGCCGCCCACCAGGCGAGGTACGACGCGGCGACGTCGTCGAGCGTCGGCGCGAGCGAGGCACCGGGAGCCAGCCGCGTCGACGTCGGATCGAGCCAGGCGTCCACGACGCGGGCGGCGAGCTCGTCGGGGGCGTAGCGGGCGAGCGTGCCGGGGCGGAGCGCATCCATCTCGGCGGCGTAGCGCGAGTCGACGACCAGCGGGCGGCGGCCCGCCTCGACCCAGTCCAGCATCGACCGCGAGGCCGACACGTGCTCGTGCGCCGCGAGGGGGATGCCGGGGGCGAGCAGCTCGGCGGCGAAGGCGTCGTCGCCCAGGAATCCGGTGACCTCGAACGCGACGCCGAGCTCGGCGGCATCCGCCCGCAACCGGACGACGTCCTCCTCGTGGCCGCGCGACGGCGCGCCGATCGCGCGCACCGCGACGTCGCTGACCTCCTCGCCCCGGCGGCGGAGCTCGTCGGCGGCCCGGGCCGCCGCGACCACGGCGGGACGGTGGCCCTTTCCGGGGTAGACGAAGCCGGCGATGAGGACGCGCAGGTCGCGCGTCGCCTCGCCGGGGTGCGACGGCGGGATGCCGGTGCGCGCCCCGAGCGCGATCGCCTCGGCACGGGCGGCGCCGGGCAGGAACTCGTCCATGAGCAGTTGCTCGTGACGACTGTTGACGGCGACCCGGGCGGACGCGGCGACCATCCGCGCGTAGGCGGCGCGGCGGCGCTCGAACATCGTGCCGTCGGAGGGCTGCGGCACGTCGTGGAGCGTGAGGGTCAGCCGCACCCGCTCGGCCCAGCGTTCGACGACGTCGGCGGCGTCCTCGGGTGTCCTGCCGAAGAGGCGGTCGGTGGCGTGGAGATGCACGCGCGCACCCGCGTCGAGCACGGCGAGCGCCCGGTCGCCGGCGGCGACGTCCGCGACGCGCACCGTCCGCGCGCCGGGACGGAGGGCCCCGACGGCGCGGGCGACATCGTCGCCGTACCGCGTGACACCGTGCCCCTCCGGACCGAGGACGAGCAGGAGCGGAGGCGCGGAGATCACCCGGCATGGTTATCCGCCCGGGGGAGCGAGGTCAAGCCCTCTCGATCCGACGCCTGACGCGCCTACGGTCGGGGCGTTCCCGCGCACCCACTTCTCGGTCGGCGCGACGCCGTCAAAAGGAGAACAGTGGACACGAGCACGCCGATCGTCGCCCCCGCGGGTGCGGAGAGGACCGGAGCGATCACGATCGTCTCGGTCCCCGCCGGCCACCCGTACGTCCGGCAGACGACGGCGGATCCGCGTGTGAGCGTGCTCCCCGACCCCGTCGCCCCCGGAGCGGACCCCGCGGTGTGGTGGCCGCCCGCCGCCCTCGACCCGACCTGGATCCGTGCGCACGCCGATGCCGCATCGCTCCTCCACATCCACTTCGGCACCGAGTCGTTCCCGCCCGGACACCTGACCGCGTGCCTCGAGGCCGCCCACGCCGTCGGCTGGCCCGTCGTCTACACGCTGCACGACCTCGAGCACCCGCAGCTGACCGACGACTCCGGCTACCTCGCCCAGCTCGACGAGCTCGTGACGGGCGCCGACGCGGTCACGACCCTCACGGTCGGCGCCGCCCGCGCGGTGCGCGAGCGCTGGGGTGGGCACGCGACCGTCATCCCGCATCCGTCGGTCCTGCCGCGATCCGCCGCGATCGAACCGGCGCTCGGTGCGGGCCGCGTCGTCGGCGTGCATCTGAAGGACCTCCGGCCGAGCGTCGACGGACCGGGCACGGTCCGGGCGCTGGAGGCCGCGCTCACCGCCCTGCGCGACGCGGGCCACGACGTCCGCGGCGAGGTGCGTCTGCACCGTCGGGTGCGGGATGCGGATGCCGCAGCCGAGGTGCGCGCGCTGTGCGCGGCATCCGCTGTCCTCGACCTCGTCGAGCACGAGCGTCTCGCCGACGACGAGCTGTTCGCGGCCCTCGCGAGCCTCGACGCGTGCGTGCTGCCCTACCGGCACGGCACGCACTCGGGATGGCTCGAGCTGTGCTGGGACCTGGGCGTCCCGGTCGCCGCCCCGCGAATCGGGTTCTTCGCCGAGCAGCACGCCGACGACACGGTCGCCTCGTTCGCGCCCGGCGACGCCGCGAAGCTCGCGCAGGCCCTCGCCGGCCTGTGGATCGCCCCGTCGGCGCGTCCGGCGAGCGCCGCGCGCGACGCCCTCGTCGACGAGCGCCGGGCGCTGCGCGCCGTGACGGATGCCGCGATCGCCGAGCGTCACGCGGAGCTCTACCGGCACCTGCTCGAGAGCCGCACCGCGTGAGCGCCCGTCCGCTCCGCATCGTCGTGATCGCCCCGCTGCGCTTCCCGATCCGGCGCCCGCACGCGGGCGGTCTGGAGTCCGCCGTCTGGGCCGAGGTCGACGCGCTCCGCCGCCGCGGGCACGAGGTGACCTTCATCGCCCCCGAGGGGTCGGACTTCCTGCCCGACGAGGCGGCTTTCCGGCTGCCGCCGGTGGTGTGGCCGGGCGATGCCGCACCGACCGACAAGACGTGGCCCGAGAGCTACCACCGCGAGAGCGCCCCGGCGCTCGACCGTGCCCTCAGCGGGATCGCCCGCCATCCCGGGCGGTACGACGTCGTCTCGAACCACTGCCTCGACCCCCTGCCGCTGCGCCGCGCGAACACCCTCGGCGTGCCGATGGTGACGACCCTGCACACGCCGGTCGACGCCGCAGCCGTGGCCGCCCACGTCGCCGCGGGAGGGGCGGGGTCACGGTTCCTCGCGGTGAGTTCGCACACGAAAGGGCAGTGGGATGCCGCGGGTGTGCCCTCGCAGCTGTTGCCGAACGGCGTCGACCCGGCCGCGTGGCCGCTCGGCCCCGGGGGCGACGACCTCGTGTGGTTCGGCCGGATCGTCCCCGAGAAGGCTCCCCACGTCGCCGTCGAGGTCGCGCGCCGGCTCGGTCGCCGCCTCGTGATCGCCGGCCGGATCGGCGACGAGTCGTACGCGCGCGAGGTGCTCCTGCCGAGCATCCACGCCGCGGTCGAGTACGCCGGCGAGCTCGCGCCCGGACCGCTCGCGGAGCTCGTCGGGCGGAGCGGGCTCGCCCTGGCGACCCCCGCCTGGGCCGAGCCGTTCGGGCTGGTCGGACCCGAGGCGCTCATGTGCGGCACGCCGGTGGTGGGGTTCGCGGTCGGCGGCGTTCCCGAGATCGCGGCCGCGACGATGGGGATGCAGCTCGTGGCGCCCGGCGACGTCCTCGCGATGACCGAGCGGGCCGCGGCCGTGCTGCCGAGCGGGAAGGATGCCGCGTTCCGTGCCGTCGTGCGCGAGACGGCGGAGCGCCGATTCTCGCTCGACGCGCGCATCGACGCGCTCGAGGCGACGTTCGCCCGGATGCTCGCGACGGAGACCGCCGCGTGACCGGGCGGACGCCCCGGCTCGGCTGGTACGTGCATCACCACGGCCGCGGGCACCTGACCCGGCTGCTCGCGATCGCGCCGCACTTGGATGCCGAGGTCGACGCCGTCAGCAGCCTCGCGGCGCCCGCGGGCCTGCCGTCCGGCTGGACCTGGACCGTGCTCGACCGCGACGACGACGGCGGCGCGCCGATCGACCCGACGGTGGACGGGATGCTGCACTGGGCCCCGATCGGGCACGTCGGGCACCGCACCCGACTCTCGGTCATCGCCGCCGCGGCGGCGGAACGGCACTGGGACGGGATGGTCGTCGACACCTCGGTCGAGGTGACCCTGCTCGCGCGCCTGCTGGGGCTGCGGACCGTCGTCGTCACGCAGCCGGGGCATCGCATCGACCGGCCGCACCTGCTGGGATTCGCCGCCGCCGACACCGTGATCGCACCGTGGGCCCGCGGCATCCTCTCGCCCCCGCACCTCGAGGCGCTCGGCGACAAGGTCGTGCACACGGGCGGGATCAGCCGTTTCGCCGCGCGCGTCGCGAACGGGCCGCGCTCGGACGAGGTGGTGCTGCTCGCGAGCGGGGGGACCGTCAGACCGGCCGCGATCCGGGATGCCGAGAAGGCCACCGGCCGGCCGTGGCGGGCGCTCGGGGGCGGCGCGTGGGCCGACGATCCGTGGCCGGTGCTGGCGACCGCGGGCGTCGTCGTGTCGTGGGCCGGCCAGAACGCGGTCGCCGATCTGGCGGCGGCCCGGGCGTCGGCGATCGTGATCCCGCAGGACAGGCCGTTCGACGAGCAGCGCGAGACGGGGCGCGCGCTCCGGCGGGCGAACCTCGCGCAGGTCGAGGACTCGTGGCCGACCGCGGCGCAGTGGCCCGACCTGATCGAGCGGGCGGCGACCGCGCGGCCGGAGTGGGAGCGCTGGGAGGTCGCGGGGGCGCCGCAGCGCGCCGCCGCCGCGATCACCGACACGATGCGCGGTCGGCGATGAGCGTCGCCGTCGTGAGCCTGTGCTCGAGCCCCCGGCTCGCGCACCTGCGGGTGCAGTTGCGGGCCCTCGCCGGGGCACCCGACGTGCGTCGTGTCGTGGTGTGGATCGGGGACGAGGATCCGCCCGTCCTGGACGCCGAGACCGTGCTCCGGGTCCCGCCCGGCGCGGACGGACTGCGCCTCGCCGCCGCCCGGAACGCGGGAGCGGCCGCCGCCGACGGCGCCGACCTGCTCGTCTTCCTCGACGCGGACTGCGTGCCCGGCCCGGATCTCGTGCGGCGCTATCGGGAGGCCGCCGTCCGCCACCCGGACGCCGTGCTGTGCGGGCCGGTGACGTACCTCGCCGAGGGGGTGTCGGCATCCGACTCGACGCAGCTCGCCGCGCTCACCTCCCCCCACCCGGCGCGGCCGATGCCGCCGGACGAGACGGAACGGACCGCGACAGCCGGCGAGTACCCGCTGTTCTGGTCGCTGTCGTTCGCGCTCTCCCCCGCGACGTGGCGACGGATCGGGGGCTTCGACGAGGCGTACGAGGGGTACGGCGGCGAGGACACCGACTTCGCGTTCCGGATGCGCGAGCACGAGGTGCCCCTCGTGTGGACGGGTGGCGCCCACGCGTACCACCAGTACCACCCGACGACCTCGCCGCCCTGGCAGCACCTCGACGACATCCTCCGCAACGGGGCGCTGTTCGCCGCGCGCTGGGGCGAGTGGCCCATGACCGGCTGGCTCGACGCGTTCGAGCGGGGCGGCGCGGTGACGCGGGATGCCGCGGGCTGGCGCCGCGTGCCCTAGAAGCTCCCGATCGGCGCCGTCACCGGCGGAATCGACGTCGCTGGTCGGCCGGCTGCGCCGTCACCGACCGGACGCCCTGCGCACCGCCGGCGGCGAGGCGATCGCGCGCGGCGGGGCGCAGCCACACGGGCGCGTCGGGGTGCATCCCGAGAACGTGGAAGGTCAGGCGGGCCGTGCCGGCGGGGATGCGGAGGATCCACGGCGTCCCGTCCCAGAACCGGTCGCTCAGGATCGCCCCGTCGGCCCGGACCACCGCCACGTCGCCGATCCAGTCGACGGTCGCCTCGAGCGGATGCACCCGGAGGTCCGCCGGGATGTCGACGGTCCACGTGTCGCCGTCGCGCACGACGCGTGCCGCGCCCGGGGCCGCCGCACGGCCGTTCCGCTCGCCGTAGCCGGCGGCGGGTCCCGCGCCCGTCGCTCCCGGCGTGACCTGCAGCGCGCGAGCCGGGACGACGTCGGGGCCCTCGGGCGGCAGGGTGCGCAACTCCAGGGCGACCGGATCGAGCCACTGCACGGCAGCGCCGGTGCGCGCCCAGGCCGACACCCCGGTGTCGTCGACGTCGATCTCGTCGTCGCTCACGTACACCTCGTCGCCCATCACCCACACGTCGGCCGCGTGCGCAGCGCTCAGCACGACGACGGCGTCGTCGCCGACGGCCCAGGACCACACGTCGCCCTCCGCCTGGCGGACCTCGCCCGCGACCTGCACCCGCGGGGCGATGCCCTCCGACGCGAGGAGGACGAGGACGGTGCCGCCCCCGGGCCGGGTGAGCCGCGAGAGCGGACTCGAGGTGGCCCAGTCGACGGTGAGTCCGCCCGCGGCGACACCGAAGGGGAAGCGCGCGACGGTGCCTCGCGGGATGGCGATCGGCTCATCCGGGAAGACGAGGGTGCGATCCGGCAGCGAGAGGTGGAAGCGCGCGGCGGGCAAGTCTTCCAGGGCGTCGTGCGGCTGCTGCCAGGTGACGAAGACGACGCCGGAGCGGCCGTCCGAGCGCACGGCCCACCGCGGCGTCGACACGTCGTGGACGCCCCACGGGACGACGTCGGGAAGGGTGGAGGGCATGTCCGCGAGCTGCTCTCCGAAGAAGCGGAGGAACGCGTGCTGCGTGCGCAGCAGCGCGTGGGTGCGGGTGGGGACACCGGCGGCGCCGATGGGCGCGTGGAAGTCGTAGTCGAACTCCGGCAGGTCGTTGGGGTACCCCGTGGCCTGCGACTCCTGCAGGTCGGGCGCGGGGTTGAGGCCCCCGGCGTACATGTAGTACCCCTGCCAGGCCGAGCCGTTGCCGATCTTGACATTCGCCACCGCGGCGATGTCCTCGGCGTCGAGGACCGGCCGGCGGTGGTACGCCGTCGCCATGCCCCCGCCCAACTCGCAGGTCACGGCCGGGAACCCGTCCGGGAGCGAGCCCCGCGAGGCTGCGGCCTCGTCGCCCTGCGCTTCGCGGACGTCGGCACCGATGCCCGGGTCGTCCCACACGTGGCGGAAGAAGAAGTGCTCGCGGAACGTGTCGTCCCAGGGCGCGTCGGCATCCACCCAGAAACCGTCGGCGTACCCGCCGAACATCGGCAGCACCTCGTCCGCGGGCAACTGCGCCCCGCCCCACGCGGTCGCCATGTACAGCGGCGCGGCGAGACCGGCCTCGATCGCCATCGTCTTCAGCGTCGCGATGTGGTCGGGCTGGTCGTAGATCTCGTTCTCGATCTGGACGCCGATCACCCGGCTCGTGCCCCCGAGACGACCCTCGAGCTGAGCGCCCAGGGCCTCGAACCACGGGCGGACGAGCGCGAGGTAGGCGGGGTCGTCCGTCCGGTGGGCGACGTCCGCGTCCTGCACCCAATCCGGGAAGCCGCCGTTCCTGACCTCGCCGTGGCACCACGGGCCGATCCGCAGGATCACGTCGAGGTCGGCGCGCACGCAGGCGTCGACGAAGGCGGCGACATCGCGCCCGTCGTCGAAGGCGGGCAGCGCGTCCGGCCGGGGCTGGTGATGGTTCCAGAAGACGTACGCCGCGACGGCGGTGAGTCCGCCGGCGCGCATGAGTCGCAGACGTCGATCCCACTGGGAGCGGGGCACGCGCGTGAAGTGGAACTCGCCGGACACCGGGATATGCGGCCGGCCGTGCCGCAGCAGGTGCCGATCGGTGAGGACGAGGGGGCCCTGCGGGTCCGGGGTCATCGGATGCACGCGCCGCGGCGCGTCCCACCCCCGGATCTCGGCGGTGAGCATCGTCGCGTCGGTCGTCTTCACGGGCACCCTCTCGTGCGGCGGCAGGCCGGGCGTTCCAGCCTAGGGCGGGTCCGCGCCGCCGCCGCGCGTCACCGCCGTGGCACGTAGGTCTCCGCCACCACTCCGGACGCGAACGTGTACTCGTCGATCAGTCCCCACCCGGCGAGCGTCGTCGCGAGGGTGACCCCGGCGGTGTACAGCCCCTTTGGAGTACCGGAGGGGGCGCACAGCGCGACCCTACGCCGGGATGGCCGCGCGCGACAGCATCCGATCGACGGCCGCCCGGAGGTCGGCCGCCACCGGCGCGGGGGCGAAGCGGTCGACTCCTGCGGCAGCGCGCGTCGCCCGTCGGCGGGCGGCGCCCGGGTCGTCGAGCACGGTGGCGAGCGCGGCCGCGAGGGCCTCCGGATCGGCGGGCGGCACCATGAGGCAGTCGGCGCCATCGGTGCAGAAGTCGTCGAATCCGCTGCCGGAGGTGACGACCAGCGGCGCCCCGGCGGCCATCACCTCGACGGCCACGTTTCCGAAGCCCTCCCACCGAGAGGGACACATCACCACGTCGGCGGCCGCGATCGCGCCGTACAGCTCGTCGCCCGACACATGGCCGAGGAACGTCACCCGATCGCGCGCCGCGGACGGCACCCGGTCGAGGAGGGCCGCCCGCGACGGTTCGAAGCGGTCGTCTCCCCAGGCACCGGCCAGCACGAGGCGGGCGGTGGGATGCCGCTGCGCGACCCGCGCGAAGGCGTCGACGCCGTCGACCACGCCCTTCCGCCGCTCGGCGCGGCCGAGGAAGAAGACCATCGGGCCGTCCGGACCCGGCCAGCCCGCCGGCGGCCTGCGCGTCGCCGCCGCGTGCCGCACCGCCGCGACGTCGATGCAGTTGCGGACGACCTCGACTCGCGGCATCCGTCCCCAGATGCGCTCCGCCCGGTCGGCCATCGCGTGCGAGATCGCGACGATCCCGGCCGAGCGGCGCACCTGCCGCGCCTCGAGGCGGCTCTGCACCACGACAGCCGGGCGACTCGGCGCCGGGAGGTCGGCGAGCCGCAGGCCCGAGATCTCGTGCGCGAGGTCCACGCCTGTTGCGAGGTTCGTCACGAGCGGGGCGTCGCGCGGCAGCAGCGCACCGAGCCCCATCCACTCCGGCACGAAGACGCGGGCGTAGGTGTCGGCCAGGTACGCCCGCCGCAGGGCACGGGGGCGATCCAGGAGCGCTGCGAGCCGCGGCATCCCCCCGGTCCGGTGGACGACGAGCCGACGGATGCCGGGGGCACCCGCTGCTTCTTCGGGACCGTCCGTGAACACCACGAGGTCGATCTCGGCCCCCTGCGCGGCGAGGGCCGGCAGCAGGGCGGCGTAGTGCCTGCCGATGCCGCCGGTGTACGACGTCACGCCGGCGTACTCGGTCGTGGCGACGAGCCAGCGCTCGGTCATCGGTATCGCCTCGACACCGTCCAGTGTCGACCGAACTCCGTGTTGAAGGACTCCGGGTGGAACGGGCTGTCGCCACGGGCGGGGAAGCTCGTCAGTTCGCCCAACACGATGCGGCCGTCGACGTCGTACAGGTCGACGCGCACGAAGTCGGTGTCCGCGCCGAGCGCCTCGGCGACGCGGATCATCTCGTCGAGGCCCGCCGGCCGCGGCGGTGTCGGATCGGCCCACGGCGGACCGCCGCTCAGCGGCAGATGGGTCCAGTCGCGGTCGAAGAAGTCCTGCGTGCGACCGGCGAAGCGCCCGGCATCCACTTGCACGTACTGCACCCGGCCGTGGAACACGAAGAGCTTGAGGTCGTCGGGGATGCGGTCCGTCACGCCGCCGAGCATCTCCTCGACGATGATCCGCCGCGGCACCCGGCCGTACACCCACTCCCGGTTCGGCCCCTGCCCGTAGAGCTGCGACAGCCAGTCCGTCGCGAGGCGCACGAGATGCTCCGGCGGGGCGTGCTCGGGCCGGACGTGACGATAGACCCAGCTGCCGTCCTCGGGCAGACGCGCGTCCACCGGCGCGGACGGCGAGACGATGATCGCCGCCCCGCTGCCATGCGTCGGTTTCAGGACGAACGCGTCGGGCAGCTCCGCCGTCAGCAGCTCGGTCGGCGAATCGAACACGGCGGCATCGGGCAGATACCGCACGCCGACACGGTCGGCCACGTGATCGCGCACCGCCGCCTTGTCCGCGAAGGTGACGACGAGGGGCCGATGGTCGCGGAGCATCTTGTAGCGGACCTTGTCGCGGAAGGTGACCGGATGCCGCGTCCGCCACAATCGCCAGGCGCGGACGAGGCGGCTGCGCTCCCGCAGGCGTGCGCGTCTCAGAACGACTCCTCGTACCAGGGGTCGTCCTCCTCGTACGGGTACTCGCCGACCGTCTCGGGCGGGTGCACGAGACGGTCGTTGCGACTGAGGAGGTCCATGACGGCGGCTTCGTCGTCGAGGTCCGCCGCAGCACCGGAGTGCGGCGTCGTGTAGAGCTGGCTCGCGGGACCGATGAGCATCGACGAGACAGCGGGGCCCTCCGGAGTCGCGATGGGCACCGTGATGAGGTCGGAGGCCTTCTGCTCGGCGAGGGTCTTGGCGTAACGCAGCACCGCGTCGGCGATCGCGCCCGTCGTGACGACGTAGCCGTCGGAATAGTGCAGCTCGAGCATTGCTCGATGGTGCCCGCCGTCGGTCGAGATTCGAGGGGGGTCGCGCCCCCGGCATCCGTCTCTTACACTGCGGCGTCGCGAGGTGATTCGTCCATCACAGTCGCCGGCCGCTCGCAACCCCCTGCCGCGGCCGTCCTTCGCGGCGGAGCGTGTGGGCATGAGCGAATCCGACGACATCCGACAGCCACTCGACCACCTGCCGAAGAAGGAGGACCGCGACCGCGCGGTCGAGATCGAGGAGCCGTCCTACCCGGGAACGGACTCCTCCCACGGTGGTTCCGCCGCGTCGCCCGCGACGGCCGCCGAACCGGACGAGCCGAATCGGCACGGCGTGGCGAAGCTCCCGCCCACCGGCCGTTGACGCCGGCCTCAGCGGACCGGTGATGCCCCGCTTCAGGCGGGTGGGGGTCTCGGCGCCGGTCATCGGTTCTCGTCCTCACCGTGGGCGAGGCGGATGCGGCGACCCTCGTCGATGTCCTTCTGCTCCTTCGCGGCCTGCTTGTCGGACTTCCGCGTGTCGCGGGCCGGCAGCTGGATGTCCTCCTCGGCGGCGATGCCGCCCTGCAGTTGGCGGCCCCGTTCGAGCTCGGCGTCGAACTCCGCGCCGAACAGCAGCACGTTGTTCGCGATCCACAGCCACAGCAGGAACACGATGACGCCGGCGAGTGAGCCGTAGGTCCGGTCGTAGTTCGAGAAGTTCACGACGTAGAAGGCGAACCCGGCGGTGGCGATGATCATCACGACGATCGCGATGAGCGCGCCGATGCTGATCCAGCGGAACTTCGGCTGCTTCGCGTTGGGTGTCGCGTAGTACAGGACCGCGACGAGGAACACGACGACGAAGAGCATGACGGGCCACTTCGCGATGTTCCACGCGAGCAGCACGCCGTCGCCGAGGCCCACCGTCTCCCCGATCGCTCGGGCGACGTCGCCCGAGAGGACGAGGCCGAGCGCGACGAGGGCGAGCGAGACCACCGCGACGAGCGTCACGAGCAGCTGCATCGGGCGCAGCTTCCAGAACGGGCGCCCCTCCTCGATCTCGTAGATCCGGTTCATCGCCCGGGAGAAGGCCCCGACGTACCCCGAAGCCGACCACAGCGCCACGACGATGCCGAGCACGAGGGCGAGTCCCGCACCGGGCGACGACGCGATCTGCTGGATCGGACCCTCAAGCGCGCTCGCCGTGTCGGAGGGCGCGACGTCGCGCACGATGCCGAGCACCGCGTCGGCGGCCGCCTGCCCCTGTCCCACGACGCCGAGCAGCGAGAAGATCGCGATGAGGGCCGGGAAGAGCGCGAGCACCCCGTAGTAGGTGAGGCCCGCTGCGGCATCCGTGCACTGGTCCGCGCTGAACTCGCGGATCGTCTTGCCCAGGACGTACTTCCACGACCGCTTCTTCACGTCGCCGACGGAGTCGGGCTTGCGCGACGCCTCGGGGTCGGGCGCGTCGGTGCGTGTCGTCTGCGTGGTGTTCTGCTCGGCCATGGTGGTCCTCCCGGTCGGAGGTCACCCTGCGGCCGACACGGTCCGGTTCAGAGGGGGTTGCACGCGGCCCCGGTTCGTGGCATCGCGTCAGCGGTGGAACGGGCAGCGCGCGCCGCCCGTCGATCCCGCGGTCCGGACGCGGCCGCCCGAGCGGGGTTTCGTCGGCATCCGTCGCTCGTTCACCTCGAGTCCTGCGGGCAGGATCGCCAGGCGGGGGTCGCTCAGAGCGCTGATGGATGCCGCGAGCCCCGCGATCGCGAGCTTCTCGCCCGGGCAGCGGTGCCCTGTCGCGACGTCCGCACCCCCGTGCGGCACGAACGCGGTGATCGCCTCGTAGTCGTCGACACCGACGAAGCGCTCGGGATCGAAGACGTCGGCGCGCTCCCACGACCCCTCGTCGGTGTCGGTGCCGAGGATGTCGAGCACGATGCGCCCGCCGGCGCGGACCGTACGACCGTCGACCTCGATGTCCTGCGTCGCGAAGGCCGGCAGCATCGGGACGAACGGCGACGTGCGCCGGATCTCCTGTGCGAACGCGGTCGCGAGCGGGCCGTCGACGAGCGATCCCCGCGCGGCGACCTCCGCGGCGATGCGCTCGCGCCATTCCGGGTGCTCCTGCAGCCGCTTCGCGGCGAAGGCGGTGAACCGGGCGACGGCGATCATCGGGCGGAAGCTGTTCTGCAGTTCCACCCCCGCGAGGCGAGCGGGCAGCAGCTCACCGGCGCTGTCGCGGTGCCCTGCCCAGGCGGCCAGCGCGGTTCCCGGGTGCGCGTCGAGGCGGCCTGCGCGCACGGCGCGGATGAGACGCTCGGCGTGGCGGTCGGACCACCGCCGGTTCAGAGCGGCGAGCAGGTACTCCGGGGAGTACGGCACACCGAATCCGTCGACGATCTGCGCCTGCCGGCGGGCCCATCGCGTCTTCGCCTCGCCGGTGCCGGGGAGCCCCGCCCACCGCATGATCGCGCGGCCCAGCGCATCGACGGCGGCGTCGTACGCCGACCGCGTTCCGCCGGCGATCCACGCGTCGACCTCGTGCCGCCACTCCCGCTCGAGGTGCGGGCGCAGCCGGGCGACCTGCTCGTCCTCGTACAGCGCGGAGACGAACGTCGCCTTGCGGTGCCGGTGCTCGTCGCCGTCGAGGCTGTGCACCGAGTCGTGCCCGAAGAGGGTCTCCTGGATGAACGGCGGCATGGCGCCGTGCCGTGAGACCCGGGCGTCGTCGTAGAACGCTGCGACCCCCTCCGTTCCGCGCACCAGCAGGGCGTCCGAGAACAGCAGCCGCATCGGCGCCGAGCGCGCGCCGCGCGGCACGCGCCGCCAGATACCCTCGCCGAAGCGGTAGCCGCGGGTCAGGAGGGAAGCGGAGTCGTCGCGCCATGCGGGCCGCGACACGACCCCGAGCGTGGGATCCGCTGCCTGCCCAGCGCGGGTCTGCGGGGCGTCGGTCGTGGACTCAGGAGTGGTCGGCATGCTCCGACGCTCGCAGCGCGCAGCCGTGC
The DNA here is from genome assembly GCF_049545465.1 of Microbacterium sp. NPDC079356. Lineage (NCBI taxonomy): Bacteria > Bacillati > Actinomycetota > Actinomycetes > Micrococcales > Microbacteriaceae > Microbacterium > Microbacterium sp. NPDC079356. The sequence goes on from NZ_JBMWDN010000002.1 coordinate 515,404, forward strand.
CGGCCAGGGGCGTGCGCCCGCGGGACCCATGTGATACCCCGCGTCACTCGCAGTCGCTGCGAGGGCCGTCGTCGTACCAGACGTCGAAATCCTCCGGGGAAGCGACCGCCTGACCGTGCCCTATCGGGAGGGCGTCGTTAATCCCGTTCTCAGGATCGGTCAACATCCGCCCGACCTCGCGTCCGTACTCCTGGAGGCATGCCTCACACCACGAAACCGCACCACCTTCGGGCCGCCCTCATCGCCGGCGGCCTCACCGTCGCCCTCGCCGTCGGAGGGGCCACGGCGTGGGCCGCAGACCGCTTCCTCATCGAGCACGTCGAGATCTCCGACGTCTCGGCGTACGAGGCCGAGAATTCGGCCATCGAGCCGACGACGTCGGCGACGAACCCGGCGGGTGTCGTCGAGGGCGACACCTATTCGGACGGCGAGACCACCGTCACCGTGTCGCAGGTCGTCACCGGTTCGGGCGACGACACCCTCACGTACTACGTCGCCGATGTGGTCCTCTCGGATGCGACCCGGTTGCGCTCCGCGTTCGCGAAGGATCAGTTCGGCGAGAACATCACCGAGACCACGAGCGGGATCGCCGAGGACAACGGCGCCGTGTTCGCGATCAACGGCGACTACTACGGATTCCGCGACACCGGCATCGTCATCCGCAACGGGGTCGTCTACCGCGATTCCCCCGCCCGCGCCGGGCTGGCCTTCTACACCGACGGAACGGTGCAGGTCTACGACGAGACGGCCGCGAGCGCCGACCAGCTGCTCGCCGACGGGGTCTGGAACACCCTCAGCTTCGGCCCCGCACTCGTCGATGACGGCGCTGTCGTGGCCGGGATCGAGGACGTCGAGGTCGACACCAACGTCGGCAACCATTCGATCCAGGGCGAGCAGCCCCGCACCGCCGTCGGCGTGATCGACGACAACCATCTCGTCTTCGTCGTCGTCGACGGCCGCAGCGAGGGCTACAGCCGCGGAGCGACCCTCACCGAGCTCGCCCAGATCATGATCGACCTCGGCGCCGAGACCGCGTACAACCTCGACGGCGGCGGGTCGTCGACGATGTTCTTCGACGGCGAGGTCGTGAACCAGCCCTCCAACGGCGGCGAGCGCGGCACGAGCGACATCCTCTACATCGCGGAGTGAGCCGTGATCATCCTCATCCCGGCCTACGAACCCGACGTCGCCCTGACCGACCTGGTCGGCGCGCTGACGATCTCCGCCCCCGGCATCCCGATCGTCGTCGTCGACGACGGCAGCGGACCCCGCCATGCCGCCGTCTTCGACGACGTCGCGTCGCTCGGGGCGACGGTCCTCGGACACGTGCGGAACCAGGGGAAGGGCGCAGCGCTGCGCACAGGGTTCCGGCACGCGATGAGCGCCTTCCCCGGACATTCCGTGGTCACGGCCGATGCCGACGGCCAGCACACGGTCGCCGACATCCTGAACGTCGGCGCCGCCACCGTCGCCGCGGTCGACTCCGGCGCGCCGGTGATGGTGCTCGGATGCCGCGACACCGGCCGACGCGGCAATCCGATGCGCAGCAGGCTCGGCAACGCGGCGGCGCGGGCGACGTTCCGTCTCGCGGCGGGATGGACCCTCTCCGACACCCAGACCGGGCTGCGCGGCATCCCGCCCGTCATGCTGCCCTGGCTGCTCGCGCAGCGCGGCGACCGCTTCGAGTACGAGCAGAACGTGCTCCTGCGCTGTCACCGCGACGGGTGGGAGACGTGCGAGGTCCCGATCGAGACCGTCTACGTGGCGGGGAACGCGTCGAGCCACTTCCGCCCCCTGGTCGACACCCTGCGCGTAGGGGTGCCGCTGCTGCTGTTCGCGGCCTCGTCGCTGTTCGCGTTCGCCGTCGACACCCTGCTGCTCCTCGTCCTGACCGCGGTGACGGGAGCCTTGATCCCGTCCATCGTCGTCGCCCGGGTCGTCAGCGCGACCGTGAACTTCGTCGTCAATCGGCACGTCGTCTTCCGTCGCGACGGTACCGGTGCGCTGCGCCGCCAGGCGACACGGTACGCGCTCCTCGCCGGCGCACTGCTGGCCTCGAACGTCGCCTGGATGACGATGCTCACCGCGGCCGGGATGCCGCTGCTCGCCGCCAAGCTCGTCACCGAGGCGGCGCTGTTCGCGCTCGGCTACCTCATCCAGCGGAGCGTGGTGTTCGGCCGGAAGCCGCGCGTTTCCCGCCTCGAATCGGCGGTCAATGCGCCTCTTAGGAACGGTGAAGGTGCCGCCACTCGAATGGAGATCGTCACCACATCCCCACGGAGGAACCCATGACCATCGTCTCGATCTCGCTCATCGCGATCGACCTCGCCGCCGCCCTCATCCTCAGCCTGGGGCTCTACTACCGACGCCACCGCCGCCGCGACCTGGTCGTCGCCTTCCTCGGGGTCAACGTCGGGGTGATGGCCGTCGCGACCGTCCTCGGCACCGCCGAGGTCGCGCTCGGACTCGGCCTCGGGCTGTTCGGTGTGCTCTCGATCATCCGGCTCCGGTCGTCGGAGATCTCGCAGCGCGAGGTGGCCTACTACTTCGCCGCACTGGCCACAGGCCTCATGGCCGGCCTCCCGACCACCGACATCCTGCCCGTCACCGGACTCATCGCGCTGATCCTCGTCGTGATGTGGGCGGCCGACCACCCGCGTCTGCTTTCCCGCAGCCGCCACCAAGTGGTGCGCCTCGACCGTGCCGAGGCCGACGAGACCGCGCTCCGCGCCCTCGTCGGGCAGCGGCTCGGCGGAGAGGTCACCTCGCTGACCGTGCAGGAGCTGGACCTCGTGAACGACACGACCACCGTCGACGTGCGCTACCGCATCGCGGACAACGATCGTCCCGCGCCCGACTCGGCGGGGTCGCAGGTGGACGGCCGCCTCGCAGCCGGAGCGGTCCGATGAGCCCCGACGCCCTCGCCCGCTTCGACGGGGTGAGCCTCGAGGACATGGTGGCCGAGGCGGCACTCCTGGCCCGCGTCGACCGCAAGTACGTCGTGCCCCAGTCCGCACTGGGCGGCCTGCTCTCGCGGGTCGACGAGCGCACCCGCGTCCTCGACATCGGCGGCGCCCGCCGATTCGCCTACGAGTCCGTCTACTTCGACACCCCCGACCTGCTGAGCTTCCATATGGCCGCGCAGCCGCGCCGTCGTCGGTTCAAGCTCCGTACCCGCACCTACGTCGACACCCACGCCGCCTACCTCGAGATCAAGACGCGCGGCGCTCGTGGGACGACGGTCAAGGAACGGTCGGAGTACGACGTCGCCCAGCGCGCCATCCTCACCCCCGAAGCCCAAGAAGAGGTCGCCGCCGCCTTCGCCACGATCGGCGTCGACAGCGGTCGCGTCGACGAGCTGGATGCCACGCTCGTCACCCGGTACGCGCGTGCCACACTCCTCGCCCCCGACCAGTCGTCGCGGGCGACCATCGACACCGACCTGCGCTGGGACCGCCCCGACGGCTCCGGCTTCGCCCTCCCCGATCTGGCGATCGTCGAGACGAAGTCGCCGTCGTCGGCATCCGCCCTCGACCGACTGCTGTGGCGTGCCGGGCACCGTCCCGTCTCGGTCAGCAAATACGCGACCGGACTCGCCGCGATGAGCCCCGAACTCCCCCGCAACCGCTGGGGACGCCTCCTGCGCGGCCCCTTCTCCCCCGCATCCACCACCATCCACACCGAGGAGCTGCCATGCGCCGCCGCCTGATCCTTCCTGCCGTCCCCCTCGCCCTCGCGGGGCTCGTCCTCGCGGGGTGCGCCGTCACCGGCGTCGCCTCGACCGGCACGAGCGGAACCACATCCACGACGGACGACTCCGCCACCGTCGCGGTCGCCGACATCGACTCCGACCTCGACCCCGCGGCCGTGCTCGCCGCCAACGAGGACGCCACGGTCGTGGACGACGACGAGTGGTCGGCGGGCGACGCGATCGACGTCACTCTCGAGGGATCGACCGCGACGACGTCCGGCGACGGCGTGAGCGTCGACGGCGGCACGGTCACCATCTCGGCCGCCGGCGTCTACCGGCTCAGCGGCGACCTCGCCGGATCTGTCGTCGTCGCCGCACCCGACGACGCGCCGGTCGTCCTCATCCTCGACGGCGTCGACATCACGAACGACGACGGCGCCGCCATCTCGGTCACGACGGCCGACGACGTCGCCATCTCCCTCGCCGACGGCAGCGAGAACTCGGTCTCGGACGCCACGAGCTACGACGACAGCGCCGCAGCGAACGCGGCGATCTATGCCGATGCCGACCTGACCATCGGTGGAACCGGTTCGCTCGTCATCTCGGGGAACGGCAACGACGGCATCGCCAGCACGGACGACCTCGCGATCATCGGCGGGACGATCACGGTGGATGCCGCCGACGACGCCCTCCGCGGCAAGGACGCCCTCGTCATCTCGGGCGGAACGCTCGACGTCACTGCCGGCGGCGATGCACTCAAGAGCGACGACGACGAAGACGCCACCCGTGGGTACGTCTGGATCTCCGGCGGTGACATCACCGCCACCAGTGGCGACGACGGCATCGCCGCAACCACCGATGCCGTGATCACGGGCGGGACGGTGTCGATCAGCGCCGAGGGGGCGGCGGACGCCGGCTCGAAGGGCATCAGCGCGGGGGTCGTCGTCGCGATCGGCGACGGCTCGGTCGACGTGTCCGCCACGGACGATGGCCTGCACTCCGACGGCTCGATCGGGATCCTCGGCGGAGCGGTCACGATCAGCGCGGGAGACGACGGTGCGCACGCCGAGGCGGCGCTCGAGATCGGTGGCGGCACGGTGACCGTCGGACAGTCGAACGAGGGACTCGAGGCGACCGACATCACCATCAGCGGTGGTGACGTCGCGGTCACCTCCTCCGACGACGGGCTGAACGGCAGCGGCGACGCCGGCTCGGAGACCGCCTCCGGAGACTCCGCCCAGGGCGGCATGGGCGGCGGCATGGCCGACACCGGTGAGACCATCACGATCTCGGGAGGCACCCTGACGGTGGATGCCGGCGGCGACGGCATCGACTCGAACGGCTCCGTGACCGTGACCGGCGGCGACATCGTCGTCTGGGGCCCGACCTCGGCGGGCAACGGCGCGCTCGACAGCAACGGCGGCTTCGACGTCTCCGGCGGCACCCTCCTCGCCGTGGGAAGCTCCGGCATGGCCGAGTCGCCCGACAGCGGCAGCGCGCAGGCATGGATCGCCGCGACGGTCAGCGGATCCGCCGGCGATGAGATCGAGATCACGGATGCCGACGGCACGGTCGTCTCCTCCACCACGGCGGAGAAGGAGTTCCAGACCGTGGTGTTCTCCTCGTCCGACATCGACGCCGACGGGACCTACACGGTGTCGGCGGGCGCGACGTCGGTCACGGTGACGGCGGGAGAAGCCGTCACCGGCGGGATGGGGGGCGGAATGGGCGGCGGCCCCCGCGGCGGCACCGCCCCCGACGGTGCCGCCGGCGCCGGCGAACGCTCCTGATCCCGCGCGACCGTGCGGCGTGCCTTTCCGGGCCGTCGCACGGTCGCATTCCCCCTTCGAACACGGAAAGCTGATGCCATGAACGCCACCCGCCCGACCCCGATGACCCACATCGACGGCTCCCCGATCCGCGTGCTGGTCGTCGACGACGAGGCGAACCTCAGCGATCTGCTCCGCATGGCGCTGCAGAACGAGGGGTGGGACGCCCGCACCGCCGCGAACGGCCAGGAGGCCCTCACCCTGGTGCGCGAATTCGGCCCCGACATCCTCGTGCTCGACATCATGATGCCGGGCATCGATGGCATGGAGGTGCTGCGCCGCCTGCGCTCCGCCGGCAACGATGTTCCCGTCCTCTTCCTGACGGCGAAGGATGCGGTCGAGGATCGCATCGCCGGCATCAGCGCCGGCGGCGACGATTACCTGACGAAGCCCTTCAACCTCGAGGAGGTCGTCGTCCGACTGCGCGCGATGGCGCGTCGTCACGTGGCCGCGGCCGCCGCGGCCGAGACCCGTCTCCGGGTCGGAGACCTGACGCTCGACGAGGAGACGTACGAGGTGGAGCGCGGCGGCATCCCGATCAAGCTGACGGCGAAGGAGTTCGAGCTGCTCCGCTACCTCATGCAGAACCCCCGACGGGTGCTCTCCCGTGCGCAGATCCTCGACCAGGTGTGGAGCTACGACTTCGGCGGCACGTCGAGCGTCGTCGAGATCTACATCTCCTACCTCCGGAAGAAGATCGACACCCTCGGCGAACCGCTGATCCACACGGTGCGGGGCGTCGGGTACACGATCAAGTCCGCCTCATGAGGGGAACGGGTCGGAGCGGACGGAGACGCTGGACACTCCGGCGCACCCTCGTCGTCGGCACCGGTGCGCTCGTCGCGATCGCCCTGCTCGTCACGGGCCTGGCGACCTCGCTTGCTCTGCGGACCTTCGTCTACGACCGGCTCGACGGCCAGGTGCTGGAAACCCTGCAGATCGTCCGCGTCGGCGGAGGGATGCCGGGGGGCTCGTTCCCGTCCGGCGGCGCCTCCGGTGACCGCGAAGGTCCCGCACCGCGCATCGGGTCGCTGCACGCCGTGTTCGCCTCGGACGGTTCGGTGGTGTCGTCGAGCTACACGGGCGACGACGGCCAGGAGACGACGCTCGACGAGAGTCAGCTCGAGGCGATCACGCGCGCGGAGCTCCCCTCGCGCACACCCGAGACGGTCGACCTCGGCGGGAGCCTCGGCGAGTTCCGCCTCGCGGCTCAGGAGGAGAACGGGATGCGGGTGGTCGCCGGCATCTCGCTCGACGAGGTGACCGCGACTACATCCGCCCTCACCGTCATCCAGGTCGCCGTGGCCGGCACGGCACTGCTGCTCGTGCTCATCGGGCTGTCGCTCGTCGTGCGCCGGACGCTGCGCCCTCTCGACCGTGTCGCCGCGGTGGCCGACCGCGTCGCGGCGCGCCCGCTCGCCATCGGCGAGGTCGAGATCCCCGAACGCGTGCCCGACCGCGACACCGATCCCGCGACCGAGGTCGGTCGGGTGGGTCATTCCCTGAACGTCCTGCTGGCCCACATCGAGTCGGCGCTGACCTCGCGCCAGCACAGCGAGGATCAGCTCCGGCGCTTCATCGCCGATGCCAGTCACGAGCTGCGCACGCCTCTCGCGTCGATCCGCGGGTACGCGCAACTCTCCCTCGGCGAGAACGCGCCGATGACACCCACCCAGCAACGCGCCTTCGACCGGATCGCCTCGGAGTCCACCCGCATGGCCGACCTCGTCGAGGACCTGCTGCTGCTCGCGCGGCTCGACGCCGGTCAGCGGCTGCGCCGCGAGAGCATGGACCTCACGATGCTCGCGATCGACGCGGTCAGCGACGCCCATGCCGCCGACCCCACGCGGACGTGGCTGCTCGACCTCGGCGACGACGACACGATCGAGGTGACCGGCGACGAGAATCGGCTCCGGCAGGTGGTGGCGAACCTCCTGCGCAACGCGCGCACCCACACCCCACCCGGTACCCGCGTGGTCCTCGCCCTCCGGCTGGACGGCGAGGATGCGGTGCTCGAGGTGACCGACGACGGACCCGGGATCGCGCCCGACATCCGCGACAGGTTGTTCGAACGGTTCGCGCGGGGCGACGTTTCGCGCAACCGGGATGCCGGGAGTACCGGGCTCGGCCTGTCGATCGCCGAAGCGATCGTGGCCGCCCACGACGGCTCGATCGGGGTCGAGAGCACCCCTGGACACACCGCGTTCACCCTCCGCCTGCCGCTGGCGTGACCGCCGTCCCATAACGTCTCGACGATTCCTCGTCCACCCCTTCCCCGGGGCGGCTGCTCAGGCCAGGCTAGACGTGTGGGATTCGACGACGACCTCGGTGCCTGGGTGGCGCGGCAGCGCTGGTATGCGGGCAAGAGCCACGATCCGCAGTTCCGCATGCTCGACACGCAGTCCATGACGGGGGCGACCCGGTACCTCCTCATGGACGACGCCGGCGCGGTGCCCACGCTCTACAACGTGCCGCTCGCCGAGGTGAGCGACCCCGGCGACCTGGAGGTCGTCACCACGACCGCGGGAGGGCGTGCGATGGTGGATGCCACCCGGCATCCCGCCTTCACCGTCGGCCTCCTCGCGGACATGGGTGTCGACACGAGCCGCGTGACGGGCTCGCGTGTGCTCACCGGCGAGCAGTCGAACACCTCGATCGTCTACGACGTCGACGGCGCACCCGCCATCATCCTCAAACTCTTCCGGACGCTGCACCACGGCGAGAACCCCGACGTCACGGTGCAGCGCGTGCTGAGCGAAGCCGGCTCGCCGTACGTGCCGCGCTTCTACGGCAGCGCGGATGCCGAATGGCCCGACGTCGGCCGCGACTCCGGCGCGGCACGCGGGACCCTCGGGTTCGCGCAGGAGTTCCTGCCCGGCGTGCGCGACGGGTGGGCGATCGCACTCGACGCCGCCCGCGAGGGCCGCGACTTCACCGACGCCGCCCACGACCTCGGGGTCGCCGTCGCCGGGGTGCACGGCGCGCTCAGCGACGCCCTCGAATCGATGGATGCCTCGCCCGACCAGCTCGCCGCGGTGGGCCGCGCCTGGCGTCGACGCCTGGCGATCGCCTCCGCCGAAGTCCCCGCCGTCGCCGACCGGCTCGCGGCGATCGACGCCGTGTACGCCGCCGCGCTCGACCGCCCCTGGCCGCGACTGCAGCGCATCCACGGCGACCTGCACCTCGGACAGGTGCTCGCCGTGCCGCACGGCGGCTGGCGGATCGTCGACTTCGAGGGCGAACCCCTGCGCCCCATGGCCGAGCGGGCGATCCCCGACCTCCCGCCGCGCGACGTGGCCGGAATGCTGCGTTCCTTCGACTACGCCGGCGCCGTCGGCGCGGGACCGGATGCCGCGGCCTGGGCGGCCGCATGCCGGGAGGCGTTCCTCACCGCCTACGCCGACGCGCCGGGAGCGATCGCCCTCGACCCGGTGCTGCTGCGTGCGCTCGTGCTCGACAAGGCGGTGTACGAGTCGATCTACGAGGCGCGCAACCGGCCCGACTGGCTGGCCGTGCCGCTCGCCGGCATCGACGTCGCGCTCGCCTGAGAGGCGGGCGCGACGCCGTCACGGTCAGTCCGAAGCGCCGCGCCCGGTCGCCTGCTGCAGACGGTCGATGTGCTCGGAGGCCTGCGCCTTCGTGAGGTCGGCGGGGATCTGCTCGCCCGCCTCCCGCGCCAGGGTGTCGAGGTAGCTGCGCTGCGCGCCGGTCATCGGCTCGTCACCGGTGACCCCCTCCTCGGGGTCCTTGACGGCGGTGTCGCCGCTCGGGCCGCCGAGCATTTCGCCCGACTGCCCGGTCTCGGGCGGAAGCGCGTGACCCTCGGCGGGGTCGGTGGTGTCGTTCTCGATGGGGGTGGTCTCGTCGCTCATGGGACGACGCTACGCAGGGCGCCGGACATCGCCGGGGGGCTTGCGCCCCGGCATCCGCTCCGTCAGTCCTCCTCGGCCTGCGGCTCGAGCAGCAGGAACCGGGCGCCGTAGGCGGGCAGCGACACCGAGAAGCTCTGCAGGTCGTCGACGCGACCGATGACCTCGTCGGCGGCCGCGTCACGGACATCGCTCTGCGGCGTCAGGTGCTCCGACCGCACGGTGCCCTCGATGGGCTCGGCCGAGAAGTTCAGGACCGTCACCTGTATGGGAGCGTCGGCCTCCGGCATCCCCTCGTCCAGGCGGTGGACCAGGACGAGCATGCCGGCGTGCGCGACCTCGGGGATGTCGACCTGCGTCGCCGTCGCCACCCCGTGCGCGCGGCGCAGGTCGATGATCGCCGACAGGCGCGACGCGAACGAGTCGGGGTCCTCGAGCTGCGCGGGCAGCGGACCGTAGAGCGCCCGGCCGCGCGGCATGCCCGAGGTCGAACGGGTCGCGCCCGGGTCGACGTCGAGCAGGTCGTGCGCACCGCGCTCGATCCACCGGGTGTCGCCAGCGCCGATCAGGTCGGCCACCTCGTCGGCGGGCAGCGTCAGCATGCCGACGAGGTCCCAGCCCGAGAGCCCGAACACGCCCGGCTGCCACGCGTTGTACGCGCACAGCAGGAGGTGCGCGTCGCGGATCGCGGGGACGTCGTCGTCGGTGATGTCGTCGAGGGACGGGATGCCGCGGGTCGCCGCGATGAGCGACGTCGTCGTGCAGGCGATGCCGTTCTGCGTGAACACGCGGTTGTAATCACCGGCATCCACCAGGTTCTCGGTCAGCTCCGCGCGGACGACCTCGGCGAGCTCTCCGCCCGTGATCGTCTCGCCGCGGAAGCCGTACTCCTCGTCGGCGTGACGGGTCGCCCAGTGGACCAGCTCGTAGGTGAGCTCGTCGTGGTTCTGCAACCCGTGCACGAGCTGTACCGGCGCGACGCCGAGCGCGAGCGATGAGGTGAGCGCGAGTCGCAGGAACTCGGTCTGCCCGGTGGCGAGGGCGTGGTGGTAGCCCGGACGTCCGATGAAGTCGTACGACAGGTCGGCGCCGACGGCGCCCGTGTCGCGGATGTCCTCCATCGTGAGATTCAGCTCCTGGAACGTGAAGCCGCCGACCTTGCGCACCATGCCCGCGATGATGTGGTTCGCGGCGTGCGAGAGCGGATGCCCCTCCGACCACGCGGGCAGACCCTCGGCGCTCTTCTCCACCCCGAGGAAGCCGTTCGCGTCGAGGCGCAGCGCGCTCGTGCCGAGCTCGCCAAGCGAATGCAGGGCGTCGCCGATCACGAGGCGCATGCCGGCGAAGGTCGGGTCGAGCCAGTTGATCGAGGGCTGTCCCTGCTTGAAGTAGTGCAGGTACACCCAGCGGCGCGTGACCCCGTCGGGACCGATGGCGGGAGCGGTCGCGCTCCAGTTCGTCTCCTTCACCCCGGGCGTGTAGAAGATGACGCGCTGCAGGGCGCCGATGATGTACCCGTGCTCGGCGAGGGTGTGCTCGGTCGCCGGATCGAGGTTGACGCTGTCGTAGCCCTCGGGGACGTCGGGCAGCAGGTGCCAGTCCTCCGGCGGGATCGCGACCATGTGGTAGATCCCGGGGTAGTCCTTGAACCCCATCTCGGCGAGGCGGAAGTCCGCCCCCTTGCCGGTGTGGCCGGGGACGATGTCGTCGATGATGCTGCCGCCGTGCGAGTCGGCCACGTCGCACAGCGTGCGGAACTCGTCCTCCGTGCCGAACGCGGGGTCGATCGCCGTGCTGATGCGGTCGAAGTGCCCGTCGACGCTGGGGGTTTCACCCCACCCCTCGATGCCGCCGGCGCGCTTGACGGGCCCCGTGTGGATGGCGGTGATGCCGATCCGCTCGAACACCGACCAGAGCTCGTCGTCACCGAGGGCCGACAGGAACGACTGGCCCGGGCGCGTGATGAGCGAGATCGGGTACGCGGTGAACCACACGTCGCTCGTCGCGATCGCCCGGCGGGCGTCGGGGCGCGCATAGGCGTTGCGCCACATCGTGGGTTGCCCCGACAGCTGGCGCGCCAGGACGTCGGCATCCTTCAGCATCGACTGACGCACCAGCCACTCGACGTACGACGGGTTCGTCCCGTTCGCCGTACGCGGGTCGGTGCGGATCCGGCGCACGCTGCTGCCGCGCAGGTTGTCGCGCGGGCGGAGCCGGCGCGGGCGCGCGGGGTACCGCTGCTCGTCGTAGCTGATCTCGGGCATCTCGAGATCGCCGTCCTCCGCGGCGAGCGCCGACAGGTCGATGGGTCCGGTGTAGAGGTCCTCGGGTCGGTCGTCGTCACGCGCCATGGCTCCACGCTACGAACTCCGCCCCGTCGCCCGGAAGGGGTGGTGCCGAGTTTCTCGCCGCGATATGGATGCCGCGCTCGGCCCGCCCGAACGCCGAGGCGTCGCAGCTGGTCGCTTCCCGGCATCCTGCCCGACCATCTGCGACGTCTCGACGCCGCGAGCCGACGGGAAGTACGGCTTCGGGGCCGGAATGGGCGCACGTCGCGTCGGGTCGGCGGGGAAGCCCGGGCGTGGCGCGAGCGCGACGAGACGTCGCGGATGGTCGCTTCCCGGCATCCTGCCCGACCATCTGCGACCCCTCGCGGCCGCGACCCGACGCGAAGTGCGGTCTCGCACGCGGGATGGGCGCCGATCGGGTCGGGTCGACGCCCACCCGCCCGTGGCGTGAGGTCAGCCCGCGAACGCGCGCGACAGGAAGGCGTCGAGCTCAGCGGTGGCCTCGAGCGGCAGGACGGCGGCGACGTACTGGTCGGGGCGCACCACCACGACGGCGCCGCGGGGGTCGATGCCGCGCTCCGCGAAGATGTCCACGGAGTTCCAGGCACCGGGCCCGGCCGCGTAGACCTTCTCCCAGTCCATGAGGCCGAGCGGTCCCGTCCGCGGGCGGAAGACCTCCGGCACCGCGAGCAGATCCACCTCGTCGTACGACTGCGGGTACACGACCTTCACGTCGAACACCGCGTCGTCGTCGGCGCCGGCGGGCGTGAACCGCACCAGCGGTGAATCGGCGGATGCCGCCCACTCCGCCCACGTGCCCAGGGCCGCGGCATCCGGGTCGGCGAAGGCGTAGACCCGCCACCGTCCGTCGGCGCGGGCATGGTGGCCGAGGTGCACGACGTTGCCGTCGCCCACCCGGGTCACCGGGGCCGACGCGAAACGCTTGCCGACGGGGTAGCCCTCCGCGAGCGCCTGGTGCCGGTCGTCCGCGACGATCGCCGACGGCTCGTAGCGCGTCATGAACCCCGAGGGGAACTCGGCGGTCGCGAGGTAGTAGTTCGCGAGGTCGTCGGGGTCCGAGATCTCGTGGGGCTTGCGGGCCATGAGCGAGGACCACTCGCGGTCGAAGTCGATGAGCTGCTGCGCGACCGGCTGACGCTCGCCCGAGTAGGTCGACAGGAGGGATGCCGGTGCCAGCCCGGTGAGGACGTGGCCGAGCTTCCAGCCGAGGTTGAACCCGTCCTGCATCGACACGTTCATGCCCTGCCCCGCCTTCGCGCTGTGCGTGTGGCAGGCGTCGCCGGTGAGGAACACCCGGGGCGTGCGACCGTCGCCGTCCTCGACGTCGTCGAACCGGTCGGTGACGCGGTGCCCGACCTCGTACACGCTGTGCCAGGCGACCTGCTTCACGTCGATCGAGTACGGGTGCAGGATCTCATTCGCGCGGCGGATGATCTCCTCGATGGGGGTGCTGCGCACCGCCCGGTTGTCGGTGTCGGGCACCTCGCCGAGGTCGATGTACATGCGCGAGAGGTACCCGCCCTCGCGCGGGATGTGCAGGATGTTGCCCGCCTCGGAGGTGATCGCGCACTTGATCCGCCAGTCGGGGAAGTCCGTGTTCACGAGCACATCCATGACGCCCCACGCGTGCGCCGCGAACCGCCCGACGTGCCGTCGGCCGATCGCCTCGCGCACGCCGCTGCGCGCCCCGTCGCACCCGACGACGAACTTCGCGCGGATCGTGCGCTCCTCGCCGGCCCGCGCACCTTCGACGTGGCGCACCCGCACCGCGAGCGGGTACTCGTCCGCGTCGTCCCGGGTGAGTCCGACGAACTCGACGCCGTAGTCGGGGCGGATGCGGCCGGGGCCGAGCGCCGCCGCCTCGGCGAAGTAGTCGAGCACGCGCGCCTGGTTGACGATCAGGTGCGGGAACTCGCTGATCTTCAGCCCGTAGTCCTCCGTGCGGCTGGTGCGGCGGATGCGCGACGGGTCCTCCGTGTCCGGGCCCCAGAAGTTCATGTACCCGATGTTGTAGGCCTCGGCGGTGATCCGCTCGGCGAACCCGAACGCCTGGAACGTCTCGACGCTGCGCGGCTGGATGCCGTCGGCCTGCCCGAGGGGCAGCCGCCCGCCGCGCCGCTCGATGATGCGCGTCGAGACCGCCGGGAACTGCGACATCTGGGCGGCCAGCAGCATCCCGGCCGGTCCCGACCCGACGATCAGGACGTCGGTCTCATCGGGAAGCTCCTCGGGTCGGTCGATCCCCGTGCCGGCGGCGTTCTCGACGCGAGGGTCCCCGGAGACGTAGCCGTGGTGGTGGAACTGCATGGTGCTCGCTTTCGGGAGGACGGTCGGATGCGGCATCCGGGATCTCAGGCCCGGGACACCCCGTAGATCGGGCTCTTCGCCTGCTCCTCCTCGTGATCGGGCCCGAGGGGGATGCCGGTGCGATCACGCAGCAGCAGCGTCGCCAGCAGGCCGAGCACCGTCATCCCGGCGAGGTAGAACGCGACCGACCAGGTCGACCCCGTCGCCTGGACGAGCGCGGTCGCGATGGTGGGGGCGAACGCGCCGCCGAGGATCGCGCCGATCGCGTACGAGATCGAGACGCCCGAGAACCGGATCGAGGCGGGGAAGAGCTCGGCGTAGTACGCGGACTGCTGCCCGTAGGTGAAGCCGAGGCCGATCGCGAGGATCGCGAGGGCCGTGAACAGGAGGCCGAGGTCCCCGGTGTTCACGAGCGGGAAGAGGGTGAACACGCCGATCAGCTGCAGGATCCAGCCGCCGATGTAGGTGGAGCGCCGGCCGATGCGGTCGCTGATCCAGCCGGCGGTCCAGGTCGAGGCGAGCCAGAACAGCGCCGAGCCGGTGACGGCCAGGAGCACACCGCTGCGGTCCATCGCGAGCGGCCCCTCGGGGTTTGTGGCGTAGTTCTGGATGTAGCCGCCGGTGGTCATGTAGCCGGCGGCGTTGTTGCCGGCGAAGACGAGCGCCGCGATGACAACGAGAAGGGCGTGCTTGCGGAACAGCTGCACGATCGGGGTGCGCGTGCGCTCCTTGCGCTCGGCGAGCTCGAGGAACACGGGGCTCTCCTCGACGCGACGGCGGATGTAGTACCCGACGAGGATCAGCACGATCGAGAAGAGGAACGGCACGCGCCAGCCCCACGCGAGGAACGCGTCGCCCGGGGCGAGCACCGACATGAGTGCCATCATCCCCGAGGCCAGCAGCAGACCGATCGGCACACCGATCTGCGGCGAGGCGCCGAACAGTCCGCGCTTCTGCTTGGGGGCGTGCTCCACGGCCATGAGCACCGCGCCGCCCCACTCGCCGCCGGCCGAGATGCCCTGCAGGATGCGCAGGAAGATCAGCAGGATCGGGGCGGCGAGGCCGATGACGGTCCAGGTCGGCAGCAGGCCGACGAGCGTCGTCGCGACACCCATGAGGATGAGCGTCACCACCAGCACCACGCGGCGGCCGTACTTGTCGCCGAAGTGTCCGGCCAGGAACGCTCCGAGCGGGCGGAACAGGAAGCTGATGCCGACGGTGAGGAACGACAGGATCGTCGCCGTGCTCTCGCCGAGCGGCGCGAAGAACAGCTGCGCGAAGACGAGCCCCGCCGCCTGGGCGTAGATGAAGAAGTCGTACCACTCGACGGTGGTGCCGACGACGGTTGCGAACACGACGCGGCGACGGTCGGTGGGGCTGCTGATCGTTCCGGTGGGGGTGAACCCCGTGCGCGAGGATTCGCTCATCTTCATTGACTCCTGGTGACGACGTTGTCGGGGCCGCGGCTCCCGGTGGGGTGTTGCCTGCGGTCGGTTAGATAATATACGATTTGGGATATGCCGCAAGAGCGAGGGAGCTCATGACCCACGACATCGAACCGACGACCCCCATCGATCCGCGTTTCGCCGCCCTTCCTCAGCGCCCGGGCAAGATCGTCGCGGTCCACCTCAGCTACGCCTCGCGCGCCGACCAGCGCGGACGCCGCCCCGCCGCGCCTTCTTATTTCCTGAAGCCGTCGAGCTCGCTCGCCGCGTCGGGAGACGAGATCGAGCGCCCCGCCGGGACCGAACTCCTCGCCTTCGAGGCCGAGGTCGCACTCATCATCGGCACCGATGCGCGCCACGTGGGCGCGGCGGAGGCGTGGGCGCACGTCGGGTGGGTCACGGCATCCGACGACTTCGGTCTCTACGACCTGCGCGCGAACGACCGCGGCTCGAACGTCCGCTCCAAGGGCCGCGACGGGTACACCCCGATCGGGCCCCACCTCATCGACGCCCGCCAAGTCGACCCCGGGGCGCTGCGCGTGCGCGCCTGGGTGAACGGCGAGCTCGCGCAGGACGACACGACCGCCGACCTGATCTTCCCCCTCGCGCAGATCGTCGCCGACCTCTCGCAGCACATGACCCTCGAGCGCGGCGACGTCATCCTCACCGGCACCCCCGCCGGCTCGTCGGTGATCGTCCCCGGCGACGTCGTCGAGGTGGAGGTGGATGCCCCGGATGCCGCCGGTGCCCCCTCGTCCGGCCGCTTGCGCACGACGGTGGTGCAGGGCGAGCGGGCGTTCGACCCCGCCCTGGGTTCCCTCCCCGCCGCCGACGACCTGCAGCGCGCCGAGGCGTGGGGCTCGCGCGAGGCCGCGGGCCTGCCCGCGCCGGGGCTCGACCCGGAGCTCCGCGCGAAGCTCGAGCGGGCACCCGTCGCCGGGCTGTCGCAGCAGCTGCGCAAGCGCGGTCTGAACAACGTCA
This sequence comes from Microbacterium sp. NPDC079356, assembly GCF_049545465.1. Lineage (NCBI taxonomy): Bacteria > Bacillati > Actinomycetota > Actinomycetes > Micrococcales > Microbacteriaceae > Microbacterium > Microbacterium sp. NPDC079356. The sequence goes on from NZ_JBMWDN010000002.1 coordinate 531,835, forward strand.
CGATCGACGGCGTCCGACCCCTCCACCCGGGCGCGAAGCTCGTCGGGCTCGCCCGCACCCTGCGTTTCGTCCCGAACCGCGAGGACCTCTTCGACTCCCACGGCGGCGGCTACAACGCGCAGAAGCGCGCGTTCGACGCCGTCGGCGAGGGCGAGGTCATCGTGATCGAGGCCCGCGGCGAGTCCGGCTCGGGCACGCTCGGCGACATCCTCGCGATCCGCGCGCACGCGCGCGGGGCTGCGGGCATCGTCACCGACGGCGGTGTCCGCGACGTCGACGCCGTCTCGGCCGTCGGTATCCCGGTGTACACCGCCGGTGCGCACCCGGCGGTCCTCGGCCGCCGTCACGTGCCGTGGGATGCCGACGTGACGATCGCGTGCGGCGGCACGACGGTGCAGCCCGGCGACATCCTCGTCGGCGACGTGGACGGTGTCATCGTGATCCCGCCCGGGCTCGCCGCCGAGGTCGTCGACGCGGCCCTGGAGCAGGAGATCGAGGACGGCTGGATCGCCGACCGCGTCGCCGAGGGCCACGCGGTCGACGGACTGTTCCCGCTCGCGGGCGAGTGGAAGGACCGGTACCGCGCATGGCGGGCGACGAACTGACGGCGCCGGCGGACCTCAGCAAGTCGCAGCGCGCCTATCACTGGGTGAAGGAGCGCATCGCCTCGCAGGAGTTCACGCCGGGCTACCGCCTCGTGCTCGGCGCGATCGCGGGCGAGCTCGGCATGAGCGTCGTACCCGTCCGCGAGGCGATCCGCCAACTCGAGGCCGAGGGGCTCGTCACGTTCGAACGCAACGTCGGCGCCCGCGTCTCGATGGTCGACGACACGCAGTACCGCTTCAGCATGCAGGCACTGTCGATCCTCGAGGGCACCGCGACCGCCCTCGCCGCGCGCCGCCTCACCGCCGACGACCTCCGGCTCGCCCGCGAGACCAACGAGCGGATGATCCAGTCGCTGAGCGACTTCGACCCGCACTCGTTCACGCGGCTCAACCAGGTGTTCCACGCGACGCTCTACGCCAAGTGCGCGAACCCGCGGATGCTGGAGCTCGTCGAGTCCGAGTGGGCGCGTCTCGGGCACCTTCGCGACTCGACGTTCAGCTTCGTGCCGGGCCGCGCGCAGGAGTCGGTGCGCGAGCACGAGCAGATCGTTGCGCTCATCGAGCGCGGCGCGCCGCTCGGCGAGGTCGAGCAGGCGGCCCGGCGACACCGCTCCGCGACGCTCGACGCCTACATGATCCACGAACACCCGGGCGAAGCGCTCGGCCTCCCCAACTTCTGACCCTCGAGCAAGGACGCACGACATGACGGATCCCACCCTCGCGGCCCCGCACACGCCCGCGGACCTCCCCACCCGCATCCAGCACTACATCGACGGCGCCTTCGTCGACTCGCAGGACGGCGACACCTTCGACGTGCTCGACCCCGTCACGAACCGGGTGTACCTGCAGGCCGCGGCGGGCAAGAAGGCCGATGTGGATGCCGCCGTCGCCGCCGCGCGTCGCGCGTTCACCGACGGCCCGTGGCCGCGGATGCTGCCGCGCGAGCGCTCGCGCGTGCTGCACCGGATCGCCGACCTCGTCGAGGCGCGCGACGAGCGCCTCGCGGAGTTGGAGTCCTTCGACTCGGGCCTGCCGATCACGCAGGCGCTCGGGCAGGCCCGCCGAGCGGCCGAGAACTTCCGCTTCTTCGCCGACCTGATCGTCGCCCAGTCCGACGACACGTTCAAGGTGCCGGGCCGGCAGATCAACTACGTCAACCGCAAGCCGATCGGCGTCGCAGGGCTCATCACCCCCTGGAACACGCCGTTCATGCTCGAGTCGTGGAAGCTCGGCCCCGCGCTCGCCACGGGCAACACCGTCGTGCTGAAGCCCGCGGAGTTCACGCCGTTGTCGGCATCCCTCTGGGCGGGCATCTTCGAAGAGGCGGGACTGCCGCAGGGCGTCTTCAACCTCGTCAACGGTCTCGGCGAAGAGGCCGGCGACGCGCTCGTGAAGCACCCCGACGTGCCGCTCATCTCGTTCACGGGCGAGAGCTCGACGGGACAGCTGATCTTCGCGAACGCCGCGCCCTGGCTGAAGGGCCTGTCGATGGAGCTGGGCGGCAAGAGCCCTGCGGTCGTCTTCGCCGACGCGGACCTGGAGGCCGCGATCGACGCGACGATCTTCGGGGTGTTCTCGCTCAACGGCGAGCGCTGCACGGCGGGCAGCCGCATCCTGGTGCAGCGCGAGGTGTACGACGAGTTCGTCGAGCGCTACGCGGCGCAGGCCGCGCGGGTGAAGGTCGGATTCCCGCACGATCCGGCCACCGAGGTCGGCGCGCTCGTGCACCCCGAGCACTACGCCAAGGTGATGTCGTACGTCGAGCTCGGCAAGACCGAGGGTCGGCTCGTCGCCGGCGGCGGCCGGCCCGACGGCTTCGACGACGGCAACTTCGTCGCGCCGACCGTGTTCGCCGACGTGCCGCCGACGGCGCGGATCTTCCAGGAGGAGATCTTCGGCCCCGTCGTGGCGATCACGCCGTTCGACACCGACGACGAGGCCCTCGCACTCGCGAACGACACGAAGTACGGCCTCGCCGCCTACATCTGGACCAACGACCTCAAGCGGGCGCACAACTTCTCGCAGGCCGTCGAGGCCGGCATGGTCTGGCTGAACTCCAACAACGTGCGCGACCTCCGCACCCCGTTCGGCGGCGTCAAGGCCTCGGGCCTCGGGCACGAGGGCGGGTACCGCTCGATCGACTTCTACACCGATCAGCAGGCCGTGCACATCACCCTCGGCAAGGTGCACAACCCGACCTTCGGCAAGAACTGACCTCCCTCACTCACGCAAGGACGCTGACATGAGCCACCGCGACGACATGACCCTCACCTCCTCCGGCTTCTGGGTGAGCCAGGAGTCCCCCATCCGCTCCGACAACCCGATCCCGACCCCCTCCTCGCCCGCCCCCGACGTGCTGCGCTGCGCGTACATGGAACTGGTCGTCACCGACCTCGCGGCATCCCGCGTCTTCTACGTCGACGTCCTGGGGCTCCACGTCACCGAGGAGGACGACGAGGCGATCTACCTGCGCTCGACCGAGGAGTTCATCCACCACAACCTCGTCCTGCGGCAGGGTCCGATCGCGGCCGTCGCGGCGTTCTCGTACCGGGTGCGCTCCGCCGAGGACCTCGACAGGGCGGTCGCGTTCTACTCCGAGCTGGGGTGCGACGTGCGGCGCGAGCCGAACGGGTTCACGAAGGGCATCGGCGACTCGGTTCGCGTGGTCGACCCGCTCGGCTTTCCGTACGAGTTCTTCTTCGCGACCGAGCACGTCGAGCGGCTGTCGTGGCGGTACGACCTCTACAGCCCCGGCGAGCTCGTCCGGCTGGATCACTTCAACCAGGTGACGCCCGACGTGCCGCGCGCCGTCAACTTCATGCAGTCCCTCGGCTTCCGCGTGACGGAGGACATCCAGGACGAGGAGGGCACGGTGTACGCGGCGTGGATGCGGCGCAAGCCCACCGTGCACGACACAGCGATGACCGGCGGCGACGGTCCCCGCATGCACCACGTCTGCTTCGCGACGCACGAGAAGCACAACATCCTCGCGATCTGCGACAAGCTCGGCGCGCTGCGGCGATCGGACGCGATCGAGCGCGGCCCCGGCCGTCACGGCGTCTCGAACGCGTTCTACCTGTACCTGCGCGACCCCGACGGGCACCGCGTCGAGGTCTACACGCAGGACTACTACACCGGCGACCCCGACAACCCCGTCGTCACGTGGGACGTGCACGACAACCAGCGCCGCGACTGGTGGGGCAACCCCGTCGTGCCGAGCTGGTACACGGATGCCTCGCTCGTGCTCGACCTCGACGGCAACCCGCAGCCCGTCGTCGCCCGCACGGACTCGTCCGAGATGGCGGTGACGATCGGGGCCGACGGCTTCTCGTACACGCGCGCCCCGGAATCGGCGGGCGACGGCGGCGAGTTCAAGCTCGGCAACCAGCTCTGAGGAGGAGATCGGATGCTGCCCCCCGAGACCATCGCCGCCATCGCCGCCGAGCTGGCCGAGGCCGAGCGCACGCGCGGGGTGATCCCCCGCATCACGGCCCGGTACCCCGACGCGACCGTCGAGGACTCGTACGCGATCCAGGGCGTCTGGCGCGACCGCAACATCGCCGCCGGGCGCCGGCTCGTGGGGCGCAAGATCGGCCTCACGAGCAAAGCGATGCAGCAGGCGACCGGCATCACCGAGCCCGACTACGGCGTCATGTTCGACGACACGGTGTACCGCTCGGGCGACGAGATCGAGGCGGCCCGGTTCTCGAACGTGCGGATCGAGGTCGAGCTCGCGTTCGTCCTGCGCGCGCCGCTCGAGGGCCCCGACTGCACGCTCGAGGACGCCCTCGCCGCGATCGACTACGCCGTCCCGGCGCTCGAGGTGCTGAACTCGCACATCGAGCTCGAGGGCCGCACGATCGTCGACACGATCTCCGACAACGCGGCGTACGGCGCGATGGTGCTGGGCGACGTGCACAAGCGTCCCGACGAGATCGACCTGCGCTGGGTGCCCGGTGTGCTCTCGCGCAACGGCGAGATCGAGGAGACCGGCGTCGCCGCGGGCGTCCTCGGCCACCCCGCCACCGGCGTCGCCTGGCTCGCCAACAAGTTCGCCCAGCACGGCGCGCGGCTGGAGGCCGGCGAGATCATCCTCGCCGGCTCGTTCACCCGGCCGATGTGGGTGTCGGCGGGCGACGAGGTACGGTGCGAGTACGGCCCGATGGGGGAGATCACATGCCGCTTCGTCTGACCCCGACCTTCCGCGCCGCGCTGGCGCAGGCTGACCGTCCGCTGGCCGGCATGTGGGTGTGCTCGGGTTCGCCTCTCGTGGCCGAGATCTGCGCGGGCGCCGGCCTCGACTGGGTGCTCATCGACATGGAGCACGCCCCGAACGGGCTCGAATCCGTCCTCGCCCAGTTGCAGGCCGTCGCCGCCTACCCGGTCACCCCGGTCGTGCGGGTGCCCTCCGACGATGCGGTCGTGATCAAGCAGGTCCTCGATCTCGGCGCGCAGAACCTGCTCGTGCCGATGGTGTCGTCCGCCCCGCAGGCCGAGGCGGTCGTCGAGGCGGTGCGATATCCCCCGCGCGGTCGGCGCGGCGTCGGGTCGGCGCTCGGGCGGTCGGCCCGGTGGAACCGGGTCGAGGGATACCTCGCCGACGCCGACGAGCACGTATCGCTGTTCGTCCAGGTAGAGACGGCCGAGGGCGTCGAGGCCGCCGGAGCGATCGCCGCGGTGGACGGCGTGGACGGTGTCTTCGTGGGACCGAGCGACCTCGCGGCATCCCTCGGTCTGCTCGGCCAGCAGACGCATCCCGACGTGACCGCCGCAGTGCTCCGCGCCTTCGCCGCGGTGACGGATGCCGGCGTTCCCGTCGGCGTCAACGCGTTCGACCCCGAGGTCGCACAGTCCTACGTCGACGCCGGTGCCGACTTCGTGCTCGTGGGGGCCGACGTCGCCATGCTCGCCCGAGGGTCCGAGGCGCTGGCGGCGCGCTGGTCGCAGGCCGGCGACGAGGAGCGCGCGGGCTACTGAAACCGTCTCCGGAAAGGGAAAAACCCCCGACTCGCGGGGGTTTTTCTGGCGGTGACGGTGGGATTTGAACCCTGATCGGGGGCGTCGCGGTCGGTCATCAGGGTCGGAAACGGCGTGTTTCCGCGGAAGTTGCGAACATCCCGGGACAGCTCCAAACAGGTACGCACAGGTGTTCTGTTACCAGGATGTTCCCACAATGCCCGCAGTCGCGGAGCCGCCATCGGGCGTCAGGCCGGTCGCCAGCGCGAAGCTTCGGCTGCCATCTCGGCGCGTGCACGGCTGAGGCGTGCCAGCCGCCCAGGGTTCTTGTCGATGTTGAGCGGCGGTGTGAAGTGCTCGATCACCAGGGTCTCGACATCCTTCAACCGGATCGGCGTTTCGGCGGGTGCCGGCCAAACGGCCAGGGTCAATCTCGAGTGCATCCAGGCGTTCAACCGCTCGTCGCCGCCGGGCGCGAGCGCGTAGTTCGCGAACCGCTCCGGATTGGCGAGATTGCGAGGGACGGCCTCCAGCTGAAGGGATTCGCGGAGTAGTGCCGCGAACGAGCGCCGCACGGTGGAGCTTCCGGTTCGCGGCTTCGACCGCGGATTCGTCGCGAAGTGGCTGTTCAGGTCTCGAGACACGAGGCTGTCTTCTGCCTTGCCGACGTAGAGAGGCTGCGTGGGAGACGGCTCGAGCAGCAACTCAGTCCACGCCGGTTCATCACCGTAGATCGCATACAGGCCAGGGCGCGCCGGCACATGCTCGACGGCGTCGGTGATCGCCCAGCGATCTCCGCTGAGCGCTTCGATCGCGGCTCCGACAAGGTGGCCCGGCGATACCAATGTGGTCATGCTCGTGACTGTACAAGCGCGGGTCGGCCAATGTCTCACCCGGATGTCGGCGGCACCCACCATAGTGATCCTGTGCGACACATCGACTCTCCTGGGGCTGCCCGCGAGCTCGGTGCAGAGATTCTGAGCCCGAGGCGCCGTCCCCTCATCCTGATCAGCTCGGACGAGTCCGGGGCATTCCTGTACGACCCGGAGCACGTCGAGCGCGAGATCGGTACTGACGTCGACGTCGTCACGATTTCCACCGGAGATACGACGTACGCCCTGCAGTCCGTGCTCCCTGAGAAGGCGAACGTGTACGGCGGCGCCGCGCGCTCTTACCCGCCGGACTTCCACAGCGCTCCCGACTGGTGGCGATCCGCCCTACGTTTCCCCAAGCACCACAGCGTCGAGGAACTGATCGAGGATGCACTCGCACAGGTGGTGACTACGATCGCTGCGCCCGTCGAACGCGCCCGATGGGCACGGGCGACAGTGGAGCGAGTCTCCGGCGCCACGGGTAACGTCGCCCGCCTCGATGACGGCGAGCGGGTGATGATCGTCGCGGACCGCCTTACCTCGCAGGCCGCCCTCGCCGAAGGACTCGAGGTCGGCAGCAGCGTTGAAGGCTGGCTCCTCGGCAAGGACCTCTCTCCCGAAGCAGAGCGGTTCAATCCCGACCGGCTCGTTGACGGATCCGTGACTCTCGCACGCGTGGTCAAGGTCACCGATCGCCGCGTGAACCTCATGCTGCATCCGCTTTCGCCGGAATATCCGCTGCGCCGGCGGGATGTGATCCCTGGGGTCGATGACGGTGAGAACGAGGACGTGTCGTGTGCCGACGTCGTCCGCGAGGGTGAGACTGTGCGGACCCGCGTGACGCGGAGTGCGCAAGGGCTCGCCCTCTCGTTGGTCAACGTCGACCCTGAGGCGGTGATCGTCGAGCCGCAGTCGTTACTGAAGGGCGGCCCTGCGTGGCTACAAGAGGGTCTTCACCAGGAGCCGAAGGCGCTTTCTGCCCCGGCCGCCGTGCAGGCGCCTTCCGAGCCGGTCGTGACAGTCACCTCGCCGTCGGACAATCCTGCGGGCCCACCGCTCTCGGGTCTGCCTTTCGTAGGCGCCGTGAGCGCGCGCGACCTGCAAGAGGTACGTGACGAGCTCGCCGGCCTTCGCGGCACGATCGGGCGCCTGGGGCATGAGCTGCGCGAGGGTACGGACCTCGAGACGCTCGACCGTTTGCGTGATGAGATCACCACCCTCTCAGCGCAGCTGCGCGAGGAGCGGGAGAAGAGCGCCGAGAGATCGCTCATGATCGTCCGGCTGACTCGCGAGGTTCGCGACGCGAGGAGTGTCAAGACACAGGTGACACACGACAGCGATACTCCTCGAGCGCGGCAGTCGCTCTGGCCGGATCGGGAGTCTTGGATCCGCGAAGAAATCCGGCGTGCGTGGGTTCAGCGGGTCTTGGCCGGCGAGAAGCACCGGTATCCCCTGCAGGAGGGCTTTCTCGTCGGTCCGAGCTTCGTCAGCTCCCTCGAGATCCTGGACGATGGCCAACTGGACAAGATGCTCCGCGCCGCGGTGTACGTGTTGATCAGGCGAGCGCACGAGGTGCCGAGCCTCGACCTCCACGAGCTCCGTAGCGGCATGGGCGGCGAGGATGCCCCCGTCGTCCGCGCAGACGGAGCCAAGAGCTGGCGAGTGGCGATCGAGCAGAAGACGGCATCGGCCAGGCGTCTGCACTATTGGGTGCTGCCGGGCGGGAAGATCGAGCTCAGCCGCGTCGGGATCCACGACGACTACACGCCGTGAGACGAAATCGCTCATCTCGCAATGAATCCATACTCCGTCCCGGATTCGTGCATCGAGCGGTGACTCCTACTCAGCGGCTGGGGTCGCGGAGTAGGAGTTACCTGCGACTTCGGGCAGGAGCAGTGCTTCGGCGATGCGCTCGCGGGTGACAGGCACATAGACACCGTCGATGGGGGCTCCTCCCCCGAGAAGAGCGATGAGTGCCTGCCGCTTGGACTCATCCAACTCGAACTCGCCAGGCTCGAGGGCACGGTTGGCGAGTGCGGCGACCTCCTCGGTAGTGAGTTGCGACATTGCCGCTTCGAGCCCCGCCCGATCCTCATCATCAACGATCCTGTGACTCTGCAGCGTGCGCAGCTCGTCGGCGACGACGGCAGCGGCAAGGAGCATAGTGATGAACCGGCCGCGCGCCTCCTCGCTGCTCATCGTGGCGCGCATGTCTCCGACCGCCTCCGCGATTTCGGTGGAGAACGACTCGACGGTGATCGCCGTCACAGGGACCTGCTCCACTTCAGGCGCCGCGTCATCGTGGCGCCTGCTCGAGAGGCGCAACCTTGTCGCGACGGTCGGGATGACGCGGTCCATCCACCAGGCCTTGAGCGTTGAGCGCTTGTTGTACACGACGACAGCGGTGGCGGCGACAGCAATACCGATGACTACACCGAGGGTGATCCCGAGCGCGAGCTTGGAATCGACCCCGTCAGTCTTGCCAACCTCGATGCGGTCCGCGACGTCCTCGACGAGTTTCTCGGGATCAATCTTCCGCAAGATCGCTGCGCCATCGACGACATTGGTGGCGTCGTTGAGGAGCACCGCAGCCTTGTCGCCGACCGAGATCGCGGAGTCTGCGAGATGTGTACCGTCTTTGATCAACACCTCGAAAACGCCGGCACTGTTGTAGGTCACGGTTGCCGCCTTTCGTTTCCCGCAGTCTAGAGATCGCAGCCGACATCGGTGACCCTGACTCCGTCGGCGTCTGAGCCACCCTGTACGGTCAGGTGCCATGGGTCACTTGCCTCCGAAGACGATCGCCGAAACGCTACGCGGGATTCAAGCGAACGAGCTGGTCCTCCCCGCGATCCAACGCGAGTACGTGTGGAAGCCGTCGCAGGTCCTCAGGCTCTTCGACTCGATCCTGCGGGGATATCCGATCGGCAGCTTCCTCGCCTGGCGAATCGATCCGGAGACGGTCGAGCGGTTCAAGTTCTACGGGTTCCTGAAGGACTACTCGCAGTTCGACAAGCGGCACAATCCTGACCTCGACCTGATCAGCCGGCAGGTGATCGCCGTGTTGGACGGCCAGCAGCGGCTGACCTCGCTGAACATCGGTCTCCGAGGCTCGTACGCCGTGCGTGAGAAGTACGCGCGCTACAACTCTGCGCGCGGCTACCCGACGCGGCGCCTGTACCTGAACGTCCTGAGCGAGGCCGCCCCGAATGACGCGGGCCTCCGGTACGACTTCCGCCTGCTCACCGACGAACAGGTACGCGACTCCGCCGAGGATCGCGCGTACCACTGGTTCCCGGTGACCAAAGTCTTCGAGGCGCCGAGCGCAATCCAGCTCATGCGCGACCTCGCGCAGGCAGAGCTGGGCAACAACGACTTCGCGATCGACGTGCTGGGGCAGCTGCACCACGAGGTGCACTCGAACCAGAGTCTGCACATGTACGAGGAGAGCGATCAGGACGTGGAACGCGTTCTCGACATCTTCATCCGAGTGAACTCCGGTGGGACGGTCCTCTCCTACAGTGACCTGCTGCTGTCGATCGCGACAGCGCAGTGGAAGGAGCGCGACGCGCGTGACGCGATCCACGGTCTCGTCGATGCTCTCAACCAGACCGGAGCCGGGTTCAGCTTCAGCCAGGACGTCGTCCTCAAGGCCGGGCTCATGCTGGCCGGTATCAACGACATCGCGTTCAAGGTGAAGAACTTCAACTCCGAGAACATGGCCACGCTCGATCGGGAGTGGGACAGCATCGGAGACTCCCTGAAGCTCGCCGTCGCCCTGCTGAGCGACTTCGGATTGTCCGACGCGACCCTTTCCGCGAAGAGTGTGATCATCCCGGTCGCCTACTACCTCCACTCCCGCGGGGTGGATGACTCGTACCGCACCGCGGTCGTCCACGCCCCGGATCGTGCGTTGCTGCGATCGTGGGTGTTGCGTTCGCTGATCGTCCGCGGCGTCTGGGGATCGGGGTTGGACACCCTTCTGCGCGACCTTCGCACGGTGATCGACACGCACGGCGGCACGGCGTTCCCCATGGTCGAGCTCGAGCGGACCATGGCGCTGCGTGGAAAGTCGCTGGCGGTGACGGACGAGCTCATCGACGACGTCCTGGAGTTGTCGTACGGCGGCGCACGCACCTTCGCCGTTCTGGCGATGCTCTTCGACCACGTCGACACGCGGAATCAGTTCCACGTCGATCACGTATTCCCCCAGGCCCTCCTCGACCCGAAGCGGCTCCGGACACAGGGATTCACGCGAGACGACATCGACGAGCTCGCGCGCCTACGGGATCGCCTGGCGAACTTGCAACTCCTTCCAGGTCCCGAGAACATCGACAAGTCAGCGACCGCGCCGCACGAGTGGGCCGCGAAGGCGTATGCGACCTCGGACGCGATGCGCAGCTACCTCACGCTCAACGAACTGACCGCCCTCCCGCGCGATGCCCACGATTTCGCCGATTTCTTCGAAGCGCGTCGGGCGGCGCTCGCCGATCGGATCCGTCGCATGCTGTCCTCGACGATCGGCGAGACGCAGCCAATCAAGGCGGAAGAAGACGAGTATGACGGCACGGAGCTCGACGCCGCTCTCGAGGACTGAGCCCATCCGCCACGCATCTCCCCCCTTCACCATCGGCGCCGTCGGCCATGTAGACCGACGGCGCCGAGTTTCACGAGGAGCGGGTTCCCACTCGTCGTGGATCTGATCTCTCGCCGCTCAGCGTGTTCTTCTGAGCGGGGTGATGTTGGGGATCCTGCGTTCGGCGGCCTTGCGCTGCTGGTGGTCCCGCTTCGCCTGGTAGATCTCCTCGAGAATCGCATCGTCACAGATGTGAGCCTCGCGCATGCGCTCGATGTGAGCGAGAACGCCTTCGTTGAGCCCTTCCGACGCCGCGAGGTCGGCGAGAGCCTCCGCAGGTGTTGAGCCTGATCCGAATCGACTGCAGGCGACCGACTGGGCGACCCATGTGTCACCGTCGGGGACGAGGCGGATGGGGATGTTGGGATTGAAGGGTTCGATTCCTGGTGGGCGCATTGCTTTCCTTCCGGTGGTTACACAATCTGACTTTGGGTGAAAGCGCTGTGCGGCATTCGCGCCGACGCAGCGCGGCGGTGCTCGGTGGAGGCCATAGAACTGCTCAATGCGAGCCTCGCCGGAGCGCGAACCGGCCTCAGGACCAATCACTTCTTCCCAGGGCGGCCGCCCGCGTCCTGTCGAGCGCCTCGGCAACCTCGTGGAGGTCGTCCTCGAACAGGTCCGTGTAGACGTCGAGGGTCATGCTCGCCGAGGCGTGGCCGAGCATGCGCTGCACGACCTTCACGTTGGCGCCGGCACTGACCGCGAGCGACGCGGCGGTATGCCGGAGGTCGTGCGGGGTGACGCGCGGCATCACCGACGAGGTCTCTTCGCCGCGCTCCTCAGCGGCCGCGTTGGCCTCGATCTCCTCACGCCGCACCCGCTTGACGGCGCTGGCGAACCAGCCCGACACCGCGTTGCCCTGAGAGAGATAGCCACCGAGCTCGGCCGGCCACAGCAGACCGTCCGTTGTCTTGCCTTTGCATGCACGAGCGAGCGCGGCGTCCAGGAAGGCGGGGTACGGAACGGAGCGGTTCTCGTGGGGCTTCGGGCTGCCAACCTGGACGTGGCCGTTCACCTTGACGGCGTTCTCCTCGATCCACAGTCGGCGCCGCTTGCGATCACCTTCCTCGCGTACCGCGACCAGCTCAGCACCCAACTCGCGCAAGCCGAGACGGCAGCCGCGCATCAAGCTCAGGGAGTCCGGCTCTGGGAGCGCGTGGCGCAGGCAGATAACGAGAGCGCGCTGCGCGTGGGCCAGCTAGCCCAGCTCCGGAAGGAACGGAAGGAACAGGCCAACCGTCCCGACCGGGACAGCGTCGTTCGCGCCATCTCGGATCGGTTCGTCAGGGTTCTCCGCGACTTCGATTACCCAAAGCTCAGCGATGCCTGGCTCGACGCCAAGCTGATACCGACCGTGCGCGGCAGCAGCTATACGAAGGCCAGCAGCGGAGGTCTGACGCTGATCACCCTCGCTTGGGTGTTCGCTCTATGGGAGGTCGCGTACGAGCTGGGCGCGCTTACTTCCGGCCTGCTCATCATCGACAGCCCTCAGAAGAACCTCGGCCACGCTGCTCGCCCCGGCGATAGCGAGTTCGCGGACGCGCGGCTCGTGAACAACATCTATGAACATGTCGAGCAGTGGCTTACTGCGTCCGGAGCCGGAGCGCAAATCACCTTCGTAGACAACAGCCCCCCTGTCACCGTGGACGAGCACGTAGTTATCCGATTCTCTGGGCGCGCGGAACAACCGCCATTCGGCCTGATCGACGATGCGACCACATAGTCAAGGGTTGGAACACGCGGCGCTGCCGGTGACCGCTGTCCCGTTGAACTCTGCTGTCCCCCGCCGCAGATAGGATTCGGGCGATGTCACCGAACGAACACGAGCGCCTGGCGGCGGAGCAGCGGGCACGCGTGCTGATCGACCGCCAGCTCGAAGCCGCGGGCTGGAAGGTGCAGGACCGAAAAGCGCTCAACCTGTTCGCCGCTGCCGGGGTCGCGGTTCGCGAGGTCATCATGAAGCCCGGACACGGCCGGGTCGACTACCTCCTGTACGTCGACAAAGCGGTCGTCGGCGTCATCGAAGCAAAGCCGGTTGGCACGCCTCTCTCGGGCGTCGAGTGGCAGTCCGCGATGTACGCGGTCGGACTTCCCGACGATGTACGCAAGCGGGCTCTCGACCCGGAAGGACGGCTGCCGTTCGTCTTCGAGGCGTCCGGCACCGAGACGCACTTTACCAACGGCTTCGACCCGGCCCCGCGCGCGCGGCGTATCTTCCACTTCCCGAAGCCTGAGACTCTCAGTCGCACGATCCGCGCGGCCAGCGAACACCCCGACGAAGCACCCACCTGGCGCGGCCGGGTGAACAGTCTGCCGGCACTCGACGAGACACACCTGCGCCCCGCGCAGATCGACGCCGTCAAGGGGGTCGAGCGCAGCCTGCGCGAGCAGCGCTTCGGTCGTTCGCTCGTGCAGATGGCGACCGGCGCCGGCAAGACGTACACGGCGGTCACCGAGGCATACCGGCTGCTGAAGTGGGGCGGGTTCAGCCGAGTGCTGTTCCTCGTCGACCGCAACAACCTCGCGGATCAGACCCTCGGCGAGTTCCAGAACTACCGCACGCCTGACGACGGTCGCCGATTCACCGAGCTCTACAACGTGGCCAAGCTCACACGCGGCGGGATGCCCGACTCGACGAAGGTCGCGATTTCGACGATTCAGCGGGTCTTCAAGGCGATCAAGAACGAGGACGTTCCAGAGGGCGATGATCCGGGCCTCGACGACTTCACTCCAGAGACACCGGTCGAGGTCGCGTACAACCCCGACCTCCCGCCGGAGGCCTTCGATCTCGTGATCGTTGATGAGGCGCATCGGAGCATCTACGGCGTGTGGCGGGGCGTGCTCGAGTACTTCGACGCCCACGTCGTCGGTCTCACCGCGACGCCCGGCAAGCAGACGTTCGGGTTCTTCCAGCAGAACCTTGTCTCGGAGTACACGTACGCCGAGTCGGTGGCCGATGGTGTGAACGTCGACTTCGACATCTACCGGATCAAGACCGAGATCACCGAGAACGGCTCGACGATCGAGGCGGGCACGTTCGTGCCGAAGGTCAATCGCGATACGCGTGAGGTGAAGATCGAGAAGCTCGACGCCGACCTCGACTACACGAAGAGCCAACTCGACCGTGCGGTGACGGCGAAGCACCAGATCCGCCTCGTGCTCGAGACCTTCCGTGATCGGCTGTTCACGGAGATCTTCCCCAGCCGTCGCACCGTGCCGAAGACCCTGATCTTCGCGAAGGACGACAACCACGCCGAAGAGATCGTGCAGACGGTGCGCGAGGTCTTCGGCAAGGGCAACGACTTCGCCGCGAAGATCACCTACAGCGCGAAGGATCCGAAGGGGCACCTGAAGGCGTTCCGCACCAGCCCCAGCCTGCGCATCGCTGTCACCGTCGACATGATCGCCACCGGCACCGACGTGAAGCCGCTCGAGTGCGTGCTGTTCATGCGAGACGTGCGGTCGGCCCAGTACTTCGAGCAGATGAAGGGTCGCGGCGCGCGCACGATCGATCCGGCGACGTTCCGAGCCGTCACCGACGACGCCGAGGCGAAGACCCGCTTTGTATTGGTGGATGCGATTGGTGTCACCGAGCATGACTTCGTCGAGCCGCCGCTCAACCGCGACCGCTCCATCAGCCTCAAGAAGTTGCTCGACAAGGCCGCGACGCTCAACCTCACTGAGGACGAGACTGCCACGCTGGCGAACCGTCTCGCGGCACTCGAGCAGCAGGTGACTCCGGCCGAACGCGCCGAACTGGATGCCGTCGCCGGACAGTCGCTCCGCGCCGTTGTCCGGGCCCTCGTTGACGCGGTGAACCCCGACACGCAGGCCGCGGCGATCGCCGCCGAGCCGACACGAGAGCCGGCCGACGTGATCCAAGATCTGCTCGATGCGGCGATCGAGCCGCTCGCCGCGAACCCCGAGCTGCGCACGCGCATCATCGAGTTGCGCCGCGCACACGATCAGGTGATCGACGAGGTCAGCCGCGACTCGCTCGTCGACGCGTACGGTGTCGTCGACCCGGGTGCGGCACGAGAGACCATCGAGTCGTGGAAGGCCTACCTCGCCGAACACCGCGACGAGATCAGCGCGATCCAGTTGATGTTCGACGCCAAGGGACGCGGCATCGCGTTCGGGGATGTGAAGGAACTCGCCGAACGGATCAAGCGCCCACCGCACAACTGGACAGTCGACTACATCTGGAGCGCATACCTCTCGCTGGGCGTCGAGTATCGCGGCCGTGCCGAGACGCGCGACCGGCACACCGCGACCGACCTGATCTCGCTGCTGCGCTATGAGACCGGCATCGACGACGCCTTGGTCCCTTACGCCGACCTTGTCGAGTCGCGCTACGCGAACTGGCTCGCCCGGCAGGAACAGTCAGGAGCCTCATTCAGTGAGCGTCAGCGCTGGTGGCTGGACAAGATGATGCAGATCATCGCGGCGTCGGCGGGCATCACCGCCGACGACCTCGACAACGCACCGTTCGACGAACGAGGCGGCGTTGACGGCGCGCTCCGCGACCTCGGCGACGCCGCGGGCGACCTGCTGGAAGAGCTGAACCGGGAGCTGACCGCGTGAGCTGGGAGCGACACCCTATCGGAGACCTCCTGCAGCGCCAGTCGAACAAGCGCGTCATCCAGCAAGGCTGGAGCCCTAAGTGCCATGCGCATCCGGCAGCGCCTGGGGAGTGGGGCGTGTTGAAGACCACCGCCATCCAGGCGGGAAGGTTCGAGCCTGAGCACAACAAGGCGCTGCCGGACACGCTTGGTCCGAGATCGAACATCGAGGTGAAAGCCGGCGATCTGCTCATCACCTGCGCCGGCCCACGCTCGCGCTGCGGAATTCCGGCGCTCGTTCGGCACACACCCGAGCGCCTGATGATGTCCGGGAAGATGTATCGCCTCCGTCCCGAGGAGCGCATCGACGCCCGCTTTCTCGAGATGTATCTGTTGAGCCCGGACGCGCAGAAGCGTATCGACGAGATGAAAACCGGAATCTCCGATAGCGGCCTCAATCTGACTCATGACCGTTTCGTGCAGCTCCCGGTCCCGGTCCCGCCACTCGAGGAGCAGCTCAGCATTGTCGCCATCCTCGAGGACCACCTGTCCAGGCTCGACGCCGCAGACGCCTATCTCGGCGCCGCTGAGCGCCGGGTCGCGGCGTGGCAGTCTGCTGCCAGCGCGGATGAACTCTGGCATGGTGACCCGCCGATGGTGGCCGTCGGACGTCTGCTCCGCGAGCCGATGCGAAACGGGCGCTCGGACCGGGCAGCTAAAGGCGCCGCGGGCGGCACTCGAACATTGACCCTAACCGCGGTCACGCGGAACAGCTTCACGGACCAGTTCACCAAGGAGACGGTCACGCCTGCATCGGTCGCTCAGGGGCTATGGCTCGAGCCCGGCGACATATTCGTGCAGCGGGCGAATACGCCCGAACTCGTTGGGACGGCGGCGCGCTTTGACGGCCCTCGGAACTGGGCGATCTTCCCGGACCTGCTGATCAGAGTGCGCCCAGACGAATCGCTCGTCGACGGACGCTATCTGGTTGCCGCCCTTCGTGCTGAGCGAGTACACCGCGCGCTTCGCACGCGCGCAAAGGGGCTGGCGGGCTCGATGCCCAAGATCGATCAGCGCGCTGTCGCCGAAACGATGGTGCCCGTCCCGGATGCCGCCCGCCAGCGCGAGGCTGTCGGTCGTCTCGTCGAGATCGATGCGGCAGCTGCCGCCGCGATTGATCAGCTCCGCATCCAGCGACGCCGATCGGCTGCGCTCCGTAACTCGCTTCTGAACGCTGCGTTCGCGGGCGAGCTCACTGGTTCGACGACCCGTCCTGGTCGAGGAGGCCTCAATGACTGACGCACGCCGTCTCGTCGACAAGCTCGATTCGTTCCGCAACCTTCTCCGTGATGACGGCGTCGGAGTGCTCGACTACATCGAGCAACTCACATACCTGCTGTTCTTGAAAATGGCGCATGAGCGGGCCATGCGGAAGCTCCGTCCTCAGCAGATCGTGCCCGACGAGTATTCGTGGCAGCAGCTGCTCGACGCCGAAGGCGCTCAGCTCGAGTTCGAGTACACACGGATCCTCGTCGGCCTCGCGCAGCAGCCCGGCACACTCGGCGTGATCTTCCGGAAGGCACAGAACCGCATCCAGGACCCCGCGAAGCTCAAACGACTCATCGTCGACCTGATCGACCGCGAGCAGTGGTCCGCGTCGGGCACTGACCTCAAAGGCGACGCCTACGAGCAGCTGCTGGCCAAGGGTGCGTCCGACAAGGGATCCGGCGCCGGCCAGTACTTCACGCCGCGCGACCTGATCCAGGCGATCGTCGACGTGATCCAGCCCTCGCCGGATGACACCGTGCTCGACCCGGCCTGCGGTACCGCAGGATTCCTGCTAGTCGCTCACGACTACGCCTCGCGCGCGGCCGAGCACCTCACGCCGACCCAGCGCGATCATCTGCGCGACGGGTTCGCGCACGGGACGGAACTCGTAGACGGGACAGCGCGCCTCGCCGCGATGAACCTGCTGCTGCACGGCATCGGCACGCCACAGGGCGATTCGCTGATCGACGTGCGCGATGCGCTGATCGCCGACACGGGCGAGCGGTACTCGGTCGTGCTCTCCAACCCGCCTTTCGGCAGGAAGTCGTCGCTGACCATGGTCGGCGCGGACGGGCGCGAAGCGCGCGAGGACACGGAGATCGAGCGCGCCGACTTCGTTGCGACGACGTCGAACAAGCAACTCAACTTCGTGCAGCACATCATGACCGTTCTCGACATCAACGGCCGCGCGGCCGTCGTGCTGCCCGACAACGTGCTGTTCGAGGGTGGCGCAGGCGAGGTGCTGCGCCGCAAGCTGCTCGACGACTTCGACCTGCACACGATGCTCCGACTGCCCACCGGCATCTTCTACGCCCAGGGCGTGAAGGCCAACGTGCTGTTCTTCGACAAAAAGCCCGCCAGCGAGACACCGTGGACGCGCAAGCTCTGGGTCTACGACCTGCGCACAAACATGCACTTCACGCTCAAGCAGAACCCGCTCCGCCGTGCGCACCTCGAGGAGTTCGTCGCAACGTTCCGCCCCGGCGCACCCCGGAGCGAGCGCGTCGAGGCGGCCGAGGGTGGCCGCTGGAAGTCGTTCACGTACGAGGAATTGATCGCACGCGACAAGGTGAACCTCGACATCACCTGGTTGCGCGACGACTCGCTTGATGACCTCGACAGCCTGCCGGCGCCCGAGGTTATCGCCCGCGAGATCGTGGAGGATCTCGCCGCAGCTCTCGCGGAGTTCGAAGCCGTCGCGATGGCGCTCGAAGGGACAGCTGCGGGCAACGAGGCCTGAACTCGCGGTACGCCGCGTTCGGGCTAGCTATCCCGCCAGGAGCACCGGCGCGGGACCCCACTCGTAGGAGGTCCGGTTATGCCAACGCTCCACGTTGTGGATAGCTTGTGGGCGAGTCTGTGGATAACTACACCCATGTAATTCAGCTTCACTGCACAAGTTGCCCAATACCGGCTCTAAACGGCCACAGGAGGCGCACAGGCGCGCGTTTCGGCGCCGAAATAGGTCCGAACACCCGGATGGGACTCTGATTCCTGTATGCCCGTTTGTCGGGCTCCAGCGATAGACTGCCCAGAGACCAGAGAGCCCCGATCGGCAGCCAGTCGAGTCGGAACTCTCAGTCAGCAGATCGGGGCCGTGTGTCTTGGTAGGACAACTCGACTCTAGAGGCTACGTGGCCTCTCACCAAGATTGGCTGAACGCCAATCTTGGGCGGATCTGCTTCATCCTGCATCGGAATGGAGCGCATCATGGCGAAGTCGTCGTCACGGTCGTCCACGCCCTCGAAGGCAGCCCTCAGCAAGGCGGGACGCGTCCTCGCGTCCTCGTCTTCGAGCAAGGTCGCCAAGTCGAAGGCTGGCTCGACGCTCGGCAAGGGCTGAGTAGCACGAGGGTCGCCGGCGATTCGTCGGCGACCCTCGTTGCCAGTACTTCGCGTGAAGACGGCGAGCCCTTGGGCGCGTTTCGTCCGCTGCATGATCGCTCCACGTGGGCGAGAAAGCAGTTTCCCACCATGGCAAGTTCGTTCAAGTTCAATGAGCACGAGTTCAAGCGCCTCATCGAGACGCAGGTTCAAGCCGGCATCGACAAGATCGCTCAGGACTACACCCGGGCGTTCGATCGTCTCCGGCAGACGCACGCCGGCCGCCCCATCGCTGAGATCAAGCTCGAGCTGCAGCGCATCGTGCGCGGCAACGATGGCAGCATCGCCGATCCTGAGCTGACCGAGTGGGCTCAGGCCATCGCGGACGGCACGAAGATCACCTTCAAGACGGACAAGATCCGCCTGTAGGCCGACCGCACTGACGGGCGGTTCCCGCGGGGAACCGCTGGCGGATGAGGTCCTGCCGTGCGTAGCGGTCAGCGTGTTGCGCCGCAAACAGGTGTGTCGCGTCAGAGCTTCCACTCACGGGATGATTCGCCCGACACCCGCTCGGAAGCTGGACGGCTTACCTCGACGCGCGTATGTGGCGATCTCCCGCGCGCGAATCGCACTGTCACGCTTCTCACGCCACCGCGGATCCGCTCCTGCCGGCGCCGTCAGCGCCGGAGTCGTTACCGGTGACTCTTCGTGCTTGCCCATGAGAAACCTCCCAGTCCTGTCACGCAAATTACAGCCTGTACCACCGACACGGAACCCGATCGTGCACGAGCGGCCCGCAAGCCCGGGAATCAACACCGCCCGCGCGATGCCGAGCACCGAGCACCGAGCACCGAGCACCGAGCACCGAGCACCGAGCACCGAGCACCGAGCACGAAGTGTTACCAGGATGTTCCCACCACCCCGTCGCGCAGACATGACGAAACCCCCGCGATCCCTGTGTTTCCAAGGGTTCTGCGGGGGTTTCGGATGGCGGTGACGGTGGGATTTGAACCCACGGTAGGGGGTTACCCTACACAACTTTTCGAGAGTTGCACCTTCGGCCGCTCGGACACGTCACCGTCGTCCAGTTTACGACACGAGAGCGGATGCCGCGAACCGGCGCCTCCTCGCGCTTCGCCGAGGCGTCGCAGATGGTCGCTTCCCGTCCGCGATGGCGACCATCTGGGACGTCTCGGCGCTCCGGCGGACGGGTAGCGTCGGCGTGTGATCACCACGGGAGTCGACCTCGCGGCGCAGCCCGCGCGCACCGCCGTCGCGGTCGTCACCTGGCGCGTCGACGTGACCGGGTACAAGACGGATGCCGCGGCCCGCCTCACCGCGACGGCGAACCTCCTCGACGCGGCGCCGTGGCTCACCCTCTCCCCCGCGCAGCGCGCGCTGATGGAGGCCTCCGACGACGCGTTCGACGCCGTGGTCGCTGCGCTCATCTCCCGCGCACACGCGCTGCGCGCGACGCATCCCGTCCCACCCGCCCACACCGCCCAGGCCCGCCGCGAAGGCTGGATCGCCCTACCCGCGACCCCCCTCACCGACCTCGACCCGACGCGAACCGTCGCTTCGACCCCCGGGTGACGACCGTTCGCGTCGGCTCGGCAGCGGCGCGCGGGTCTACGGTGAGCCTGTGAGCGCATCGACGACCCCGCGGTTCGGCCTCATCGTCGCGATCGCCGCGCTCGCGTCCGCCGTCGCCTTCCTCGACGGCACGATCGTGAACGTCGCCCTGCCCGCGATCGGCGAGGAGCTCGGCGGCGGCCTGTCGACGCAGCAGTGGACGGTGGATGCCTACCTCCTCACCCTGAGCTCGCTCATCCTGTTCGCCGGTTCGGTGAGCGATGCGTTCGGCCGCGTGCTCGTCCTGCGCATCGGACTCATCGGGTTCGGCATCGCTTCGATCGGCGTCGGGCTCGCCCCCGACCCGATCGTCCTGATCATCGCGCGGGCGCTGCAGGGCGCGGCGGGGGCGTTCCTCGTGCCGAGTTCGCTCGCACTCATCACCTCCCTCTTGAACGGTCCCGCGCAGGCGCGGGCGATCGGTCAGTGGACGGCGTGGACGACCGCCGCGAACCTCGGGGGCCCCCTTCTGGGCGGACTCTTCGTCGACCTGCTGTCGTGGCGGTTCGCGTTCCTCGTGCAGATCATCCCGATCGCGATCACCTTCGTCCTGCTCGCCCGCCTCGGCCACATCGACCACCGCCGCGACGACGCACACCTCGACCTCGTGAGCGCGACCCTCTGCACCCTCGGACTCGGCGGGGTGGTCTTCGCCCTCATCGAACAGCCGAACCTCGGGTGGGGTCATCCGGCGATCTGGATGCCGCTGGTCGCCGGCATCGTCATGTTCGCCGCGTTCCTGCTGCGGCAGCGGACGGTGCGCTCGCCGATCCTCCCGCTCGACATCTTCCGCGTGCGGAACTTCTGGACCGGCAACCTGGCCACCCTCTTCATCTACGCCGCGCTCACGCTCAACGGGTTCGTCGTCGGCGTCTACCTGCAGCAGGGCGCGGGGCTCAGCGCCACCCTCGTCGGGCTCGCCAGCCTCCCCGTGACCGTCGCGCTCATCGCGCTGAGCTCGGTCGTCGGCGGCTGGACCAACCGTTTCGGGTCACGCCTGTTCATGGCCGTCGGCCCGCTCGTGATGGCGGTCGGCTCGCTGATGCTGCTCGCCGTCCGCGAGGACTTCGACTACGGGACGCAGGTGCTCCCCGGGCTCGTCGTGTTCGGCCTAGGGCTCGGCGTCACGGTGTCGCCGCTGACCTCGACGATCCTCGGCGCGATCGGGGGCGAGCGCTCGGGCATCGCCTCGGCGACGAACAACGCCGTCTCCCGCATCGCGGGACTCGTCGTCATCGCGATCCTCGCCGTGATCATCGGCGGATCGCTCGACCTCGACGGGTTCCACCGGGCGGCGTGGGTCACCGCGGTCCTCATGGCCGCGGGTGCGGCGGTCTCGTTCCTCGGCATCCGCCGGCCTGCGGCGACCGAGGCGCAGCCCGCCTGATTTCTCCGGCCCGATCCGAGACGCCGGCATCCGCCGGCTGCCACACTGGCGGTATGAGCGTCATCGAGAACTCGAAACTCACCGTCGTCGGCGCGGGAGCCGTGGGGTCGAGCGTCGCCTACGCGGCCCTCATCCGCGGGTCGGCCCGCCACGTCGCCCTGTACGACATCGCCGCCGAGAAGGTCGAGGCCGAGGTGCTCGACCTCGCCCACGGCGCGCAGTTCACCGGCTCGAGCGACATCTCCGGCGGGGCCGACATCTCGGTCGCCGCGGGTTCCCACGTCGTCGTCATCACCGCCGGCGCCAAGCAGAACCCCGGGCAGACCCGCATTGAGCTCGCCGGTGTCAACGCCGGCATCCTGCGACGGATGCTGCCGCAGCTGCTGGAGGTCGCGCCGAACGCCGTCTACGTCATCGTCACCAACCCGTGCGACGTGCTCACCGTCATCGGTCAGGAGGTCACGGGCCTTCCGCCCGAGCGGATCTTCGCCTCGGGCACCGTCCTCGACACGTCGCGCCTGCGGTGGAAGCTCGCGCAGCGCGCGGGGGTGTCGACCTCCAGCGTGCACGCCTACATCGTCGGTGAGCACGGCGACACCGAGTTCCCGCACTGGTCGCGGGCGACGATCGGCACCGTCCCGATCCTCGACTGGCAGCCGCCCGACGGCCAGCCCGCGTTCACGACCGAGGAGCTGGACGCCATCGCGGTCGACGTGCGCGACGCCGCCTACAAGGTCATCCAGGGCAAGGGAGCGACCAACTACGCGATCGGTCTGTCGAGCGCGCGGATCGTGGAGGCCATCCTCGGCGACCAGCACGTGGTGATGCCGGTCTCGACGGTGCTGAGCGACTTCCAGGGGGTCGACGGCGTCGCGCTCTCGGTGCCATCGGTCGTCAGCAGCGCGGGCGCCCGGCCCATCCTCGAGACCTCGTTCTCGGCCGATGAGCTGGCGCTGTTCCACCGCTCGGCGGAGGCGCTGCGGACCGTCGCGACGTCGCTGCGCTGAGCGGGGTCACGCCTGCCGGCGATGTCGGATGCCGCGGCTAGCCTGTCGTCATGGCTTCACGACGTCCCGCCCCGACCGCCGCCTTCCGGTGCACGGAGTGCGGATGGACCACCGCGAAGTGGGTCGGCCGGTGCGGCGAGTGCCAGCAGTGGGGCACGGTCGTCGAGGCCGCCACGCAGACCGGGATCACGGCATCCGTCACCCCCGTGATGCCCACGCGCAGCGCGCGGCCGATCACGCAGATCGACACGCGGGAGACCCCCCGCCGCACCAGCGGCGTCGGCGAGTTCGACCGGGTGCTCGGCGGCGGCATCGTCCCCGGCGCCGCGATCCTGCTCTCGGGCGAGCCGGGTGTCGGCAAGTCGACCCTGCTGCTCGAGGTCGCCGCCCAGAGCGCCCGCGCCGGCCGTCGCGTCCTCTACGTCAGCGCCGAGGAGTCGCTCAGCCAGGTGCGCCTGCGCGCCGAGCGCACCGGAGCGCTGCACGACGAGCTGTACCTCGCGAGCGAGACCGACCTCGCCACGACGCTCGGGCACGTCGACGACGTCCGTCCCGACCTGCTCATCGTCGACTCCGTGCAGACGGTGTCGTCGGGCCTCATCGACGGCGCCGCCGGGCAGCCGAGCCAGGTGCGCGAAGTGGCATCCACCCTCATCCGCGTCGCGAAGGAGCGCGACCTGCCCGTCGTGCTGGTCGGCCACGTGACCAAGGACGGTCAGGTCGCGGGACCCCGCATCCTCGAGCACCTCGTCGACGTCGTCTGCCACTTCGAGGGTGACCGGCAGACGTCGCTGCGGTTCGTGCGGGCGCTCAAGAACCGCTTCGGCGCCACCGACGAGGTGGGCTGTTTCGACATGGCGGGCGACGGCATCGCCGAGGTGCCCGATCCCAGCGCACTCTTCCTCAGCAACCGCCCCAGCGAACCCGGCACATGCGTGACCGTCGCCCTCGAAGGGCGCCGCGCGCTGCCGGTCGAGGTGCAGGCGCTCACGCTCCACACGTCGGCACCCAACCCGCGCCGCATCGTGAGCGGCGTCGACGGCGCGCGGGTCGCGATGGTGCTCGCCGTCCTCGAGAAGCGGGCCGGCATCAAGCTGTCCGACCAGGACGTCTACGTCTCGACCGTGGGCGGGGTGCGGTTGACCGAGCCCGCCGCCGATCTCGCCATCGCGCTCGCGATCGCGAGCGCCGCCACCGAGCGCCCGAACCCCGAGAAGTTCGCGGCGATCGGCGAGCTCAGCCTGTCGGGCGAGATCCGCCGCGTCACGCAGCACGACCAGCGCCGGTCCGAGGCCACCCGCCTCGGGTACCGGGCGGTCATCGACGCCGGCGCGGGCACGCTGCGCGACGCCCTGGCTCAGCGGGCGCGCCACCACCGCCCACGATCGGACGACCGCCCCGACTTCTGACGTCGGTCAGGCCTCGAGCGCGGCGGTCAGGCCTCGAGCGCGGCGATCACGTCCGCGGGAGCGGCCTGCATGGGGTGCGGCCCGGCGATGTCGAAGAACACCGTCGTGATCTGCTCGCCGTGGGTGCCGAGGAACGCGCGCAGCCACGCCGGGGACTGCAGCCCGACCTCCGGCGGCAGGGATGCCGGCTTGTTCGCCGCGTCACTGAACAGCAGCAGCGCGACGTCGCCCGTGGCGGGGTCGCGGTAGGTCCAGACCTCCCCCGCGTCGCGGGGATCGTCGCGCGCACCGGGGCGCAGGAGCGGCACGACCGTCGGTCCGTGCCGCAGTGCGAACGCCAGCGCCGCCATGTCCTGCGTCTGGAGCGCATCGGCGAGCTGCGTGTTGCGGAACTCGAGCGGCTTCTTCTCGCGCTTCTTCCCGGCCATCCCCCCAGCCTACGGCGGCGCGGGCCGGCCCGGCGAGACGTCAAAGGGCCCCCTCGAACTCCCCATTGGGGACTGGAGAAGTCGAGAGGGCCCAGCACTCACCGGCGGCGGGGGGGGATCCGATCGCCACACCCCTGGGGGGTCGGTGTGGCTCCGTTGCTGGGGACAACGGGGAAAGCCGCCGGGAGCTGCCCCCAGGGTACGCGGCGAGCGCGAGGCGGCGACAGGGTCCCACCCCGCGAGATCATGAGAATCCTCTCAGAATCTCCTCCGCGCGCGGGGCCGGAGCGGGTCAGCGGATCGTGAACGAGGCGGGTTCGACAGAGCCGATCCCGCCGATCGAGACCGCGAGGTTGTACCACCCGGGCAGCGCCTTCTGCCGGTCGCCGTCGCAGGTGTCGACGGACGAACGGGTGCGGTCCCACACGATCGGCGCCGCGCTCGTGACGGTCTGACCGGCATCCAAGGTGACGACCTGGTCGCTCGGCTCGGTCTGGCAGTCCGTCGACCGCCACCAGGTGTCGCTGCCGCTCGTGATCTCGAACGTCTGCGCCGCGGTCCCCACGTTGATCAGGCACGGCAGGGCGGTGTCGTTGACGAGGCGGATCGACAGCTGCGGCAGCTCCCCCGTCCCGTAGGAGCTCTTGTCGACGACGGCGCTGACCGTGACGTCGCCGGTCGTGCACGGGGCGGCCGCGGGTTCGCCGTCGGGCTTCGCCCCGGTGTCACCGTCCGCCGACGAGGTGACGCGCGGCGTCGGCGTCCCTGACGCGGCGGCGGAACCGCTCGGCGTCGGCGGGGAGCCGGCGACCGGAGAAGTGGAGGTCGGGGAAGCGGATGCCGGGGCCCCGGCCGTCGGCTGCGGCGCGGCATCCGCCCACGCCCGCCAGGGCTGCCACGCGACCACCGCGACGATGCCGCCCACGATCACGAGGGCCAGCAGCACGACGGCGAGCCGACGACGCCGGTACACGGCGGGTGTCGGCTTGCGGCGGCGGGTCGGGCTGGTCACGGATCCAGGGTACGCACGGGTCCCCGGCCCGCCCGCCCGGCGCGCCTACAACTGCTTGAGCATGCGGGTGTTGCCCAGGGTGTTGGGCTTGACGTGCGCGAGGTCGAGGAACTCGGCGACACCCTCGTCGGGGCTGCGCAGCAGCTGCGAATAGACGTCGGGGTCGACCACCTGTTCACCGATCTCGGCGAAGCCGCGCCGCGAGAAGAACGGCACCTCGAAGGTGAGGCAGAACAGCCGGCTGAGTCCCAGCGCGCGGGCGTTGTCTTCGAGCAGGTCGACGACCGCACCGCCGACGCCCCGATGCAGCCAGTCGTCGGCGACGATCAGCGTGCGGATCTCGCCGAGGTCCTCCCACATGACGTGCAGGGCGCCGCAGCCGACGAGCCGGTCGCCGGCCTCGGCGACGACGAACTCCTGCACGGTCTCGTACAGCGTGACCCGCTCTTTGCCCAGCAGGATGCGGCGCTGCACCCACGGCTCGAGCAGTTCCTGGATGCGGGGGACGTCCGACGTCCGCGCGGGTCGCACGGTGAAGGTGGCGTCCGATCCCGTCATGCCTTCCACTGTATTCGCCCGGCACCGGCGGGAACGCGCGGATCGACCGCGCCGCGTGCCCCTACGCTGGACCCGGAAGGGGACCTGCGTGAGTGTGCTCCGTGATTACGCCGCGGCCGTGTCGCAGCCGACGCTGCCGTTCGCCTCGGCAGCGCCGCGGTTCGACGAGGTCGTCGACGCCGACGGCACGCTGCGCCCCGCCTGGCAGGGTCTCGCCACCCTCGCCCTCGGTCTGACCCGCGAAGAGCTCGACCGCGTCGACGGCGAGATCGCCCGCTTCCTCGCCGACGACGGCGTCTCGTACGCGCGTGCCGGCGCCGAGCTGCAGCCGTGGCAGCTCGACCCGATGCCGTTCGTCATGGATGCCGCCGGCTGGGCGCGCCTGGACGTCGGACTCGCGCAGCGCGCCGAGCTGTTGAACGCGCTGCTCGCGGACCTGTACGGGCCGCAGGTCGTGCTGCGCGAGCGGATCGTGCCGGCCGCGGTCATCCTCGGCCACGCCGGTTTCGTACGGGCCATGGCCCGCGCCGGCGACGACGCCCCGCCGCCGGATCTGCTGCTGTCGGCGACCGACCTCGGGCGGGATGCGGCGGGCGACTGGCATGTGCTCGCCGATCGTGTGCAGGCTCCGTCGGGGCTCGGCTACGCGGCCGAGAACCGGCGCGTGATCTCGCAGGTGCTGCCCGGCCTGCTCGACGAGGGCGCGCTGCACCGGATGGACCCGTACTTCGCGGCCCTGCGCGCGGCGCTCATCGCCGCTGCGCCCGAGGGCGTCAGCGCGCCGCGGATCGTCGTCCTCTCCCCCGGCCCGCTGTCCGAGACGGCGTTCGACCAGGCGTTCCTCGCGAACGCGCTCGGTTTTCCGCTCGTGCAGGGCAGCGACCTCGTCGTGCGGGACGGCGCGGTCTGGATGAAGCCCGCCCAGTGGCCGTCGCGGACGCCGCGCGAACGCGTCGACGTCATCCTGCGACGCGTCGATGCGGAGTGGTGCGATCCGCTCGAACTCCGCGCCGGGTCGCGGCTCGGTGTCGCGGGCCTCGCCGAAGCGGTGCGCCGCGGACGGGTGCGCGTCGTCAACGGGCTGGGCGCCGGCGTGCTCGAGAACCCGGCACTCCTCCCCTATCTGCCGGCAGTGTGCGAGCGGCTGCTCGGCGAGCAGCTGCGGCTCCCGTCGGTGCCGGCGTGGTGGCTCGGCGACGACGACGCGCGCGCCGAGGCGCTGCCCCGGCTGGATGCCGCCGACCCGGCGCTCGAGGTGTTCGACATCGACGACCCCCGCCGGCCCCTCGCCGCGACCGACCCCGCCGTCCGCGGCCGGATCGACCGCGGGCCGCACCGCTTCGCGGCCGTCGAGCGGCTGCACCTGTCGCAGGTTCCGGTGTGGGATGCCGGGGGCGCGGCATCCGCTCGACCCGTCACCCTGCGGGGTTTCGCGATCCGCTTCGGCTCGACCTACCGGCCGCTGGTCGGCGGGCTCGCGACGGTGCGCACCGCACCCGAGGCGGCGCCGCGCACGAAGGACGTGTGGGTCCTGAAGTCGGACGAGGCCGATCCCGACCAGGGGATCGCGGAGGTGGCGTCCCTCCCGACGACGCGCAGCGACCCGACCCTCGCGCCGCGCGCACTGTCGGACCTGTTCTGGACCGGGCGGTACGCCGAGCGCGCCGAGGATCTGCTGCGCCTCATCATCGCGACGCAGGCGGCGCTCGACCAGCCCGGCGCGCACACGGCCGCGCGGGCGGCCGAGAGCGTCCGCGTGCTGCTCGCCGCGCTCGACCGCCTCGCCGGGACGCGCTGGACCGACCCCGAGGCGGAGTTCCGGTCGCTGCTGCTCGACGCCTCCCGCCCCGGCTCGGCGGCGCACTCGATCGCGCGACTGCGCGATGCGATGGAGGGGGTCCGCGATCAGCTCTCGGGCGACACGTGGCGGGTCTTCTCGAACATCGACCGCGCCGTGCGGGCGCTGCGGAGCGCCCCGCATCCGCACCGCACCGCGGAGTCCGCCGGACGCATGCTCGCGTCGATGCTGTCGCTGTACGGCGTGACGGCGAACATGATCCGCGACCCCGGCTGGCACATGATGGAGGCCGGTCGCTACCTCGAGCGCGGGCTGCAGCTGACGACTCTGCTGTCGTCGGCGCTGTCGGCCAGCCGCGGTCCGCGCACCGACCGCGAGGTGCTCGAGTCGCTGCTGCTGTCGGCCGAGAGCGTCGTGACGCACCGTCGCCGCTATCGCGGGGCGATGCGGGCGGCCGACGTCGCCGAGCTACTGCTGCTCGACCGCGGCAATCCGCGCTCGCTCGCGTTCTCGCTGCAGACGCTGCGGGAGCACCTCGCCGCCCTGCCGGCGTCGACCGGGTCGTCGCGCGCCGAGCGCCTGCTCGATCAGCTCGAGACGGGTCTCGCCGAGGTGGAGGTGCTCGAGATGACCGCCGTCGTCGGCGGGCGCCGGGAGCGCCTCGTCGAGGGACTCGAGAGCATCCGCGCGCAGCTCGAGCAGCTGTCGGATGCGATCGCCGACCTGCACTTCGAGGCGGGTCCCCCGGCCGTGTCGATGACCGAGCTGTCGCTCGTCGAACTGATGGGCCCGCGCGCATGACCCGCTACCGCGTGTGGCACCGGACGGCGTACACCTACAGCGATGCCGTGCAGGACAGCATCGGCCAGTTCCATCTGCGCCCGCGCGAGCTGCCCTGGCAGAGCGTGGCGCAGGCCGAGGTCATCGTTGAGCCGGTGCCCGGCGACGTGTCGCCGCGCACGGACTGGTTCGGCAACTCGTCGACCTACTTCCACGTGACCGATCCGCACGAGGCGCTGACGATCGAGGCGGCGAGCGAGGTGACGATCGCCGTGCCCGAGTACGACGCCGAGGCGCTCGCGCAGCCGTGGGAGCTCGCGCGGCCGCTGCGGCATCCGGACCTCCCCGGTGCGGTCGAGGCCACCGAGTACGCGCTCGAGTCGGCGCGGGTCGCGCACGATTCCGCGGCGCACGCGTACGGGGCGGAGTCGCTGATGCCGGGACGTCCGATCGGCGAGGCGGCGACGGACCTGATGCAGCGGATCTTCCGCGACTTCGACTACGACAAGACCGCGACCACCGTGACGAGCACGGTCGCCGACGCGATGACGAAGCGGGCGGGCGTCTGCCAGGACTTCGCGCACGTCGCGCTCGCGTGCCTGCGCAGTCACGGCGTGGCCGCACGGTACGTGTCGGGATACCTCGCGACGCAGCCGCCGCCCGGCAAGGAGCGCGTGTTCGGTGCGGACGCCTCGCACGCCTGGCTCGCCGTCTGGCTGCCCGGCACCGACCAGTGGCTCGCAATCGACCCGACGAACAACCAGTGGGCGAACGACCGCTACGTCACCGTCGCCTGGGGACGCGACTACGGCGACGTCTCGCCCGTGACCGGCATCATCTTCACCGAGGCCAAGACCTCGACCCTGCGCGTGCAGGTCGACGTCGCCCCGCTCGACTGAGGGTCGTTGCCGTTCACGGATGCGACAGATCCGACCCGACACGCCGTCGCGGGACCGGCGGATGCCGCGTGTCGGCCGGCATCCATTGCATCCGTGAACGCTAACCGAGCCCCGGCACGCGCACCTCAGCCCAAGAACCCCCGCAGCAGCGCCTCGGATCCGGCGAGGTGATCGAGCACGGCCGCCTCGGCGGCATCGGGCTTGCCGGCGAGGATCGAGGCCACGATCCTCTCGTGCTGCGCGTCGGAGTGCTCGATGTTGCGCGGCAGCAGGGGGAACGTGTCGAGCCACGCGTTCACGCGCGCCCGGTTCTCGACGATCAGAGGGAGCAGTGACGGGATGCCGCTGGCCTCCGCGATCGCGAGGTGCAGCAGCGAGTCGAGCCGGCGGTACTCCCCCTCGTCGGCTCCCACGGTCGCGTGATGCCGCTGCTCGAGCGCGGTGCGCGCGGCATCCGTCAGCTCCCGCGAGGCCGCCGCCCGCGCGGCCCCCGCTTCGAGCACACGCCGCAGGCCCAGGACGTCGTCGAGCTCGCCGGTGTCGACGGGTCCGGTCGGCACGGGGAGCGGGTCGGCGACGAACGTGCCGCCGTATCGGCCGCGCCGGCGCACGACGTACCCGGCGTCGGCGAGCTCGCCGATCGCCTGACGCACGGTGTCGCGGCTCACGCCGTACCGGTCGGCGAGGTCGCGTTCGGAGGGCAGCGACTCCCCCGGCGCGACCACGCCGAGCCGCACGGTCTGCACGAGCCGGGCGACGGTGTCTTCGAGCGCGTTGCCGCCGCGCACCGGTCGGTAGACGGTGCGGCCGAGATCCGGCGACGACGCGGCGGGGGTCACAGCGGTGTCACGTAGGCGTTGGTGATGCCGCCGTCGACGACGAAGGCGTTGGCGGTGATGAACGAGGCGTCGTCCGAGGCGAGGAACGCGACGGCGGCCGCCATCTCCTCGGGTTCGGCGAAGCGGCCCATCGGCACGTGCACGAGGCGGCGCTGCGCGCGCTCGGGGTCCTTCGCGAACAGTTCGCGCAGCAGCGGCGTGTTCACCGGCCCCGGGCAGAGCGCGTTCACGCGGATGCCCTGCCGCGCGAACTGCACCCCCAGCTCGCGGGTCATCGCGAGCACGCCGCCCTTCGAGGCGGTGTACGAGATCTGCGACGTGGCCGAACCGAGCAGCGCGACGAATGACGCCGTGTTGATGATCGAGCCTTTGCCGGCCGGCACCATGTGCCGCAGCGCCGCGCGCGAGCAGAGGTAGACGCTCTTGAGGTTGACGTCCTGCACCTTGTCCCACGCGGGCAGTTCGGTCGTCTCGATCGAGTCGTCGTCGGCGGGCGAGATGCCGGCGTTGTTGAAGGCGATGTCGACCGAGCCGAGGTCGGCGGCGACGCCGTCGAAGAGCGCGTCGACGGATGCCTGGTCGGCGACGTTCACCTGGCGGAAGACACCGCCCACCTCGTCGGCGGCCTTCTGCCCGGTCTCGGGGTCGAGGTCGGCGATGACGACGCGGGCGCCCTCGGCGGCGAACCGGCGAGCGGTCGCGAGGCCGATGCCGCTGGCACCGCCGGTGATGATGGCGACGCGGTCGTGCAGGCGCTGGGTGAGGTCCATTCGGGGAGGTCCTTCCGGGTCAGGAGGTGGCGTAGAAGACGTTCTTGGTCTGGGTGAAGTGCTCGGCCGCGTCGGGTCCGAGCTCGCGCCCGAGGCCCGAGGCCTTCATGCCGCCGAACGGGGTCGCGTAACGGACCGAGGAGTGCGAGTTGACCGACAGCACGCCGCTGCGCACGCCCCGGGAGACTCGGATGCCGCGCCCCAGGTCGCGCGTCCAGATCGAGCCCGCGAGCCCGTAGACGGTGTCGTTGGCGAGGGCGATCGCGTCGGCTTCGTCGTCGAAGGGCAGCACGGCGACGACGGGTCCGAAGACCTCTTCCTTCGCGATGCGGTCGCCCCGCCCGGCGAGCACGACGGTCGGCGCGAACCAGAATCCGTCGCCCTCCGGCGCGGTCCCGCGGAAGGCGACATCGGCCCCGTCGACGTACCCGGCGACCCGGTCGCGCTGCGCGGCGGAGATGAGCGGTCCCATCTCGGTCGACTCGTCGTTCGGATCGCCCACGCGCCAGGCGGCGACGGCGGGTTCGACGAGCTCGAGGAACCGGTCGTACACCGACCGCTCGACGAGCAGCCGGCTGCGGGCGCAGCAGTCCTGCCCCGCGTTGTCGAACACCGAGCCGGGGACGGCTGCGGCAGCGGCCTCGAGGTCGGCGTCGGCGAAGACGATGTTCGCGCTCTTGCCGCCGAGCTCGAGCGTCACGGGCTTCAGCTCGCGCGCGCAGCCCGCGGCGACCTGGGTGCCCACCCGCGTCGAACCGGTGAAGACGACCTTGTGGACATCGGGATGCGTCACGAACCGTTCGCCGACGACGGGACCCGCACCGGGGATGACGGTGAACACCCCCTCGGGCAGGCCCGCCTCGACCGCGAGGTCGCCGAGGCGCATCGCGGTGAGCGGGGTGAGCTCGGCGGGCTTCAGGACGACCGCGTTGCCGGCGGCGAGCGCGGGCGCGAACCCCCACGACGCGATCGTCATCGGGAAGTTCCACGGCACGATGATCCCCACCACGCCGTACGGCTCGTGGTAGGTCACGTCGAGCCCGCCGGCGACGGGGATCTGGCTGCCGATCAGGCGTTCCGGTGCTCCCGCGTAGTAGTTCAGGACCTGCGCGACGTGGGACGCCTCCCACCGTGCGGACGAGATCGGATGCCCCGCCTCGAGCACCTCGAGCTGCGCGAGCTCCTCGACGTGGGCCTCGACGACGCGCGCGAAGTTCCGCAGCACGTCGGCACGGGCGACGGGCGCGAGCTCGGCCCACGCGCGCTGCGCACGGACGGCGCGGGCGACCGCGGCATCCGTCTCCTCCACCGAGGCGAGGTCGACGTCGCGCACCGCGGCGCCGGTGGCGGGGTTCAGGACGGTGAAGGCGCTCACGCGGCAACCCCCCGGTGCGCGGCGGCGTAGGCGTCGGCCGCGGCGACGAGACCGAGGAACAGGCGCCGATCGGCGGAGTTCTCCTCGGGGTGCCACTGCACCGCGACGAGGTAGTCGTCGCCAGGCGCCTCGAAGGCCTGCACGAGTCCGTCGTCCGTCCGGGCGGTGGCGACGAGTCCGTCGCCGAGACGGTCGATGCCCTGGTGGTGGTAGCTGTGCACCGTGTACGGACCGGCGCCGATGAGGCCGGCGAGTGTCGTCTCGGCATCCACCTCGACGGTGTTCTCGGCGAAGACGCCGCCGCCGATCTTGTACCGCTCGGTGCCGAGGGCTTCGGGCAGGTGCTGGTGCAGCGTGCCGCCGTAGGCGACATTGATCAGCTGCAGTCCTCGGCAGATGCCGAACACGGGCATGCCGCGCTCACGCGCGCCGGCGAGCAGGGCGAGCTCCCACTCGTCGCGGTCGGCGCGGGCAGGATCGGTGAGCGGATGCCGCTCCGCGCCGTACAGCTCGGGTTGCACATCGAGCCCGCCGGTGAGGATCAGCCCGTCGAGGCCGTCGAGCACGACGTCGGCGGCCGCCTTCGCGGACGGCTGCGGCGGCAGCAGCACCGCGACGCCGCCCGACGCGGTCACGGCGTCGAAGTACTGCTGCGGCAGGAAGCTGGCGCGGACGTCCCACACCCCCTGCACCGCGCGCTCGAGGTAGGTGGTGAGTCCGATGACGGGGCGGCGGCCGCCCGCGGGATCAGAGACGTTCGAAGCCACGGATGCGCTCCCAGTCGGTCACGGCGGCGTCGTAGGCGAGGACCTCGACACGCGCCTGGTGCAGGTAGTGGGCGACGACGTCCTCGCCGAACGCCGCGCGCGCGATCTCGGACTTCTCGAAGAGGTCCGCCGCTTCGCGGAGCGTCGTCGGCAGGTGCTCGACGTCGGAGTCGTAGGCGTTGCCGGTGAGCGGCGCCGGCAGCGGAAGCTCGTTCTCGATGCCGTGGAGGCCGCCGGCGATGATCGCCGAGATGGCGAGGTACGGGTTCACGTCGCCGCCGGGCACGCGGTTCTCGACGCGCAGCGACGAGCCCTTTCCCACGACGCGCAGCGCGCAGGTGCGGTTGTCGACGCCCCAGGCGATGCCCGTCGGCGCGAACGAGCCTTTCGCGAACCGCTTGTACGAGTTGATCGTGGGTGCGTAGAGCAGCGTGAACTCGCGGAGGGTCGCGAGAATGCCGGCGATCCAGTGCTCCATGAGCGGGCTGAACCCGTGCTCGCCGTCGCCGGCCATGACGGCCGCGCCGTCCTCGCCACGCACGGAGAGGTGGATGTGGCAACTGTTGCCCTCGCGCTGGTCGAACTTCGCCATGAACGTCAGCGACTTGCCGTGGGCGTCGGCTATCTCCTTCGCCCCGTTCTTGTAGATCGTGTGCTGGTCGGCGGTCTCGAGCACCTCGGCGAAGCGGAACGCGATCTCCTGCTGCCCGTCGTGGCACTCGCCCTTGACGCCCTCGCAGTAGAGACCCGCGCCCTCCATGCCGCGGCGGATGTCGCGCAGCAACGGCTCGAGGCGGGTCGTGGCGAGCAGGTTGTAGTCGACGTTGTAGTCGGTGGATGCCTGCAGTCCCGCGTAGCGCTTCGCCCAGGCATCCCGGAACGAGTCGTCGAAGACGATGAACTCGAGTTCCGTACCCGAGTAGGCGACGAGGCCGCGGTCGGCGAGGCGCTCACGCTGCGCGTTGAGGATGCCCCGGGGCGACTGGATCACCGCGCCGCCGCGCACGTACTCGAGGTCCGCCATGACGAGCGCTGTGGCGGCCTGCCACGGGATGCGGCGGAGGGTGGACATGTCGGGGCGGAGCACGAGATCGCCGTACCCCTTGTCCCAGCTCGACATCGCATAGCCGTCGATCGTGTTGAGGTCGACGTCGACCGAGAGTAGGTAGTCGCAGACCTCGGCCCCGTGCCCGGCGACCTCGTCGAGCCAGAACCGGCCCGCGACGCGCTTGCCGACGAGGCGCCCCTGGGCGTCAGGGAAGGCGACGATCACCGTGTCGATCTCGTCCTTCGCGATCGCGTCGGCGAGCTCGTCCGCCGTCAGATTTCCGGGCATCCGTCATCCTTCCGTCGTGCGCTGGTCGGGTCTGTAACGAGAACGCTACATGCCAAAGGTAGACACGGCATACCAATAGACGCCACACTCATCCGCAAGGCGCGAGCCAGCGCGCCGACCCGACGGCGCGCTGCGCGCCGACCGCAGCCAGGAGGTCTCATGACGAATCCGAGCACCACTCCGACCACGACGGGCGGCGTCCGTTACGCCCGAGCCGAGGACGGCTACTTCGAGAAACGCACGCTGAAGCGCTCCGCGGGAGTCTGGGGACTTTGGGGTCTCGCGGTCGCCGCCGTCATCTCGGGCGACTTCTCGGGCTGGAACTTCGGCATCGGTTTCGCCGGGTTCGGCGGCATGCTCATCGCCTTCGCGATCCTCGTGCTCATGTACTACGGCTTGACCTTCTCGATCGGCGAGATGGCCGCGGCGATGCCGCACACCGGCGGTGCGTACTCGTTCTCCCGCTCGGCCATGGGGCCCTGGGGAGGGCTCGCGACAGGCCTCGCCGAGACCATCGAGTACGTCGCGACGACGGCGGTGGTCGTCTACTTCTCGGGCTCGTACGCGAATCAGGCGCTCGAGCTGCTGACCGGGATCAGCCTGCCGGCGTGGCTGTGGTGGGTCGTCCTCTACGTCCTGTTCATCGGCCTGAACGCCGCGGGCGCGGCGGTCTCGTTCCGATTCGCGATCATCGTGTCGATCATCTCGATCGGCATCATCGTCGTCTTCGGCGTCATGGCCCTCGTCTCGGGCGCCTTCTCCTGGGCGTCGCTGTGGGACATGGCCCCGAACCCCGAGGCGTTCGGCGCCTCGACGTTCCTACCCGAGGGCATCGGGGCGATCCTGTTCGCGCTGCCGTTCGCCATGTGGTTCTTCCTCGGCATCGAGGAGCTGCCCCTGGCTGCGGAGGAGTCGCACCACCCGGCCCGCGACATCCCGCGCGCCGGCCTGTGGGCGCGCGGCACCCTCATCGTCACCGGCCTGATCGTGCTGTTCCTCAACACCGGAGTCCTCGGCGCGGAGGCGACCGGCACGTCGGTCGAGCCGCTCCTCGACGGCTTCAAGGCGTTCCTGCCGCCGCAGGCCGCCGCGATCCTCTCGCTGCTCGCGCTCATCGGTCTGCTCGCCTCGCTCATG
Source organism: Microbacterium sp. NPDC079356 (assembly GCF_049545465.1). NCBI lineage: Bacteria > Bacillati > Actinomycetota > Actinomycetes > Micrococcales > Microbacteriaceae > Microbacterium > Microbacterium sp. NPDC079356. Next base: position 567,971 of record NZ_JBMWDN010000002.1, read on the forward strand.
GGCATCATGTTCGCCTACGGGCGCAACATGTACTCGCTGTCGCGGGCGGGCTACTACCCCCGGTGGCTCTCGCTCACGGGCAAGCGCCAGACGCCGTGGGTGGCGCTCACCTTCGGTGCCGTGCTCGGCTTCATCGCGCTCGTCATCCTCCAGGCGGCGGGCGGCGATACGAGCCCGGCAGGCGCGATCGTGCTGAACATCGCCGTGTGGGGCGCGGTGCTCGCGTACTTCCTGCAGATGGTGTCGTTCATCATCCTGCGTCGGAAGTTCCCGAACGCCGAACGTCCGTACAAGAGCCCGTGGGGACTGTTCGGGGCCTATTCGGCCGCGATCATCGCGGCGATCGTGTTCGTCGGTCTGCTGTTCAACCCGACGTTCCTCCTCGCGATCGTCGCGATCATCGTCGTCTACGTCGTGATCTTCATCGGCTTCGCCGTCTATGGCCGCAAGCGCCTCATCCTCTCGCCCGAGGAGGAGTACGCGCTCTCCGGCGGCCTGCACCGCGACCCGCAGCGCGAGGGCTACGACGCCATGGAGAAGGACGTCTTCGGAGACCGCCGCTCCTGAAAGACCGGACGGGCCGGGTGCTGCTGAGGGCGCACCCGGTCCGTTCGCACGTCCGGCCGCGTCCACGGATGCAACAGATCCGACGCGACGCGCCGACGATGGGCCCACGGATGCCGGGTGTCGCCCGGCATCCGTTGCATCCGCTGACGCGGGTCGCCGTTGTACGCGGGCCACCGCTGGACCCGGTCGACCCCGGGGCTAGGGTGTGGGCATGAGCCACGCCGGAGCGGGGATGCCCCTGCGCGACTATCGGGTCCACCGCTACGTCAACGCGTTCTGCCCGACGTGCCACGAGGAGGACCCGGACCGTCCGCTGAGCGAGGTGCGCCGGCTGTCGGGGTGGCTCGCCGACCGAGACGGCACGGTCTGGCTGGAACGCGGATGCCCCGACCACGGCCTCGTGCGTACGCTCTACGACGAGTCGGCCGAGATCCTCACCTATCTCGAGCAGTGGACCGCGCCGACGAAGGTGCACGGTCCCGACACGACCGGCAACTTCAAGCCGGTGCCCTCGGCCTACGAGGACGGTCTGCCGCAGATGCAGACCCAGCACACCTGCATCCTCCTCGAGGATCTACTCGACCACTGCAACCTCAAGTGCCCCACCTGCTTCGCGGAATCGAGCCCCGCGGCCTCTGCCGTTGCGCCGCTGGCCGAGGTGCTCGCGTCGGTCGACGCGCGGCTCGCGAAGGAGAACAATCGCATCGACGTGCTGATGCTGTCGGGCGGTGAGCCGACCCTCTATCCGTGGCTCGAACAGCTCCTCGAGCATCTCGTCGCCCGGCCGATCGTCCGCATCCTACTGAACTCGAACGGTCTCCGCATCGCGCAGGACGACGCTTTCGTCGAGGTGCTCAAGAAGCACCGTGAGCGGGTCGAGGTCTACCTGCAGTACGACGGCGAGTCGGCCGCGGCATCCGCCTTCCACCGCGGCGCCGACATCCGCCGGTTCAAGGAACGCGCGATCGAACGGCTGTCGGATGCCGGGGTGTTCACCACCCTCACGATGACGGCGACCCTCGGGGTCAACGACGGCGAGATCGGCGCGGTGATCCGCCGCGCGATGGCGACGCCGTTCGTCGGCGGCGTGACGATCCAGCCGGTGTTCGGCTCGGGGCGCTCGTCGGGCATCGACCCGAACGACCGTCTCACGCACACGGGTGTGCTGAACCGGCTCGGCCCGCAGACGGACGGCGAGGTCACGTGGCGCGACCTCACGGCGCTGCCGTGCAGCCACCCGCACTGCTGCTCGGTCGGCTACCTCCTCAAGGACGATGCTGGCGACTGGAAGTCGCTCGTCGGGCTCATCGGGCACGAGCGGTTGAAGGACTTCCTCGACCTGCAGCCCGACATGATCGCCAACCGCATCGCCGACAGCAACGTCAACAAGGCGATCCGCAAGGTGGTGAAGGGGTCGCTTCTCGACCTGCTGAGCGAGCAGTCGTCGCTGTCGCATCCGTCCATGAGCTCGATCTGGCGCGACATCTGCCAGAACTGCGACCTCGGGATCGGCACCCTCGCCACCCTCGCCGCATCGAAGCTGCCGGGGCAGCACGCGCGTCTGCGAAAGATGATGGGCGAGCGGGTGCTGCGGATCACCGTGAAGCCGTTCATGGACATCAACACGATGATCGAGGAACGTCTCACGCAGTGCTGCGTGCACGTGGCGACCGTCAACGAGTCGACCGATGCGCACCAGTGCGCTCCGTTCTGCGCTGTGCAGGCGTGGGCGCCCCTGGGCCGCGCTCGCCTGTCGACCGCGATGGGCGGTCGACAGCAGATCCCGGTGAGCGTCTCGTGAGCGCGGCGGGGTTCGGGCACCTCAACCAGCGCGACGAGAGCGTCGCCGATCCGGTCGCGCCGTTCGACCCCCTGAGGCTGTGCGTCTTCGCGACGATCGCCGTGATCGCTGCCGTCACGGGGCCTCTCGCGGTCGCTTTCTTCGCCGGTGTCGCGATTGCCGGGTACATGCGCGCCCGGCGCGCAGGGCTGCTCCGCTCGCGCTGCAAGCTCGGCGACACCCGGCTCGTCCTGGCCTACCTGTGCGTGCTCGAGGTGCTCGCCCTGGCGGCGATCCCGCTGTGGGTCATGCTCTGGATGCGGCTGCTGGGCTGACCCGTGTTCCCACTGCTGAGCGACCTCGCACCCTGGCTGCCGCCGATCGACACGCACGCCGTGTTCGTGGGCCTCGGGCTGCTCGCCGCGGGGGTCGTCTTCCTCATCGAGAAGCGCCGACGCGGCGTCAGCGACCCGCGGATCGCCTATCTCGTGCTCGGCGCGCTCGTCGGCGCCGCCGTGCTCTCGCGGCTCGGAACATGGGCGCAGCACCTCGATCCATCGAAGAACCTGTCCCTCATCGATCAGCTCGCCTACGGCAACGCGTCGATGCTGTCGGCGCTCGTCGGCGCGTGGCTCGGTGTGCACGTCGCCAAGCGGATCGCGCGCTACGCCGACCGGTCCGGCGACCTCTTCGCCCCCGCCGTGGCGCTGGCCATGGCGATCGGACGCATCGGATGCCTCCTCACCGAGCAACCCGGGACCCCGACCGGCGCCGGGTGGGGCATCGTCCTCGACCCGGCCGCGGCCGCGCGCGTCGGGGCGCCCGCGGGCGTGCCGCTGCACCCGAGCTTCGTGTACGAGATCGTCTTCCATGCGGCCGCCTTCGCGGTGCTCTGGTTCTGGCTGCGGCACCGCCCCATCGCGCCGGGCGAGACCCTGACGCTGTACATCGCGGCGTACGCCCTGTTCCGTTTCGCCGTCGAGTTCGTCCGCGGCAATGAGGTCGCGTGGCTCGGGCTCACGAGGCCGCAGCTGTTCCTCGCCGTGACGATCCCCCTGCTGTTCGCCCGCCTCGCCTGGATGGTCGCGCGCGGACGACTCACCCTGCACGACACCCCACCGATCGGAAGGATGGCCGCCGATGTCCCCCGAACCTGATCGTCCCGACGACGCCGACCCGACGCCGCCTACCGACCCGCCAGCGGGTCCGCCCGCGGGCGCGCCGCAGGGTCCGCCGGCCGGCGAGCCCACCGCCGGCCCGCCCTCCCCGACGCCACCGCAGGGGCCGCCCTATCCGACCCCGCCCTACCCCGGCGCACCGGGCATCTCGCCGGAACCACCGGGCTATGCGCAGGCCGCGGGACCACGACCCCGGAGCTTCGGCGCCGGTGTGGGGATCGGCACGGGCATCGGATGCGGCGCCTACGTCCTCGGCGGCCTGCTCGCGATCGCGCTGATCTCGACGGGACTGGTCGGTTTCCTCATCCCGTTCGTGATCATCGCCATCGTGGGCGCGGCGCTGATGTTCTCCGCGCGCACCCGCCCGATCGGCACCGGAATCCTCATCGTCACCGCCGCCGCGTGGATCCTCGTCCTCGGCCCGTGCATCGCGCTGATCGCACCCGGCGGCTTCACCTGACCCCGCCCGCTCGCGGATGCAACAGATCCGCCGCGACACCCCGGCCATCGGACCGCGGATGCCGGGTGTCGCCCGGCATCCGTTGCATCCGCGGACGGCCGCTCAGAGCGGACGGCGTAAGCACACGAGTCGCTCGCGCGACTCCTGATCGCTCGGGCGCGAGCGGGAGCATCGGTGGCATTGCCACCGCGACGAACGAAGACGCGGCCGCACTCAACGCGCTCATCCAGCAGGCCCACGCCCAAGCGGGCCACACGACGGCGCCGGCCACGGAGATCTCGGGCAGTGACCTCCTGAGCATCCGCAACGGTGACCGGCTCATGACGCGCAAGAACGACCGCGAGTTGGGCGTGGCCAACCGCGACGTGTGGACCGTTGATCATGTGACCTCGGACCGGCCCGTCGTCGTCAGCGACGGTAAACGCACCGTGCAGATGCCCGCGGAGTACGTGAACGAGCACACGCACCTCGCCTACGCCGCAACAGAGTTCGGCGTGCAGGGAGCGACGGTGCAAGCCGGCCACGGCATCGTCACCGACACCTCGAACGCTTCCGCGCTCTACGTGTCTGCAACCCGCGGCCTCGAAGCGAACACCCTGCACATGCTTGCAGAGACCCCCTTGCAGGCGCGCGAGCTATTCGTGAACGCGATGACACGAGAGTCCGGCGACCGGGGCGTCGAGGTCCAGCGGGAGGCCGCACGGCGGGATTTCGACGGCACCGTGGGAACACGGACGCTCACAGAGACCCAGAGGGAGCAGGCGGCATGGTGGGGGGCGACATCGACCGGCCCGCCGAGCGTGCGCCGGCCGATGCAACGACCAGCCCGGATAGCGCCGTGATGCGAGAGACCGGGGCCGTGCGCAGCCCCGAGGCCGCAGCGCGAACCGCGAACGACACCGAAGCAACCCGCATCACTAGGGACTCGGCCGCGGCGCAGCAGAGGATCGCTGCGTCTGGGCAGGAGCGGTGACGCAGCCCACTGTTAGCGCTCCTGGCCTCAAGACCACGCGCGGGCGCGCAAGCACTCACCACTGGTGAGAGCGCCTATTGACGGCATTAGTCAGCGCCTGTAGTTTCCGACCAAATCGTAGAGGCTGGGGCCCGATGAAGATTCATTCTCGATGGCTAGGACGAGTGGGGCTGGCAGCTGCCATGTTGATGACCTGCCAGGCCCGATTCGTGCGGGTCGCGGCGGACCAAGCAGGCGGAGACAGCGGTGGGCCATGGCTTTGGACGAATGGGACCGGAACCAATCGGGCCTACGGCATACATAAGGGCGGCGCGTCTACGTGGAGCGTGTTCTCCAAGCTCTCGTCCGCACCCGCCAGCACCCGGCTGCGCTACAACTACTAGGGGAGCCGACAGTGAAGCACACCACATCGGTGATCCTTCCCGGATTGATCACCCTGCTCCTGACGGGATGCACCAGCGTGGATGAACTGACGGTAGCGACCTACACACCCACAGGGGAAGGTGGGTTCGGCGCCCAGCTTGTTGGCTCTCTCACGCAAAGCGACGCTGGCTGTCTCACAGTTACCTCAGATGATTCTGCCGCGGTGCCCGTCTTTCCCGAGGACGCGATCGCCGTCGATGGTGAGAGCATCGTCTACAACGGTCAGACGTTCAAACTTGGAGACACGATCAGTCTCACCGGCGGGATAGCAACCAATCAGGACCTGCCCGAGGAGTGCTCAAGCGGAGGCGACATCTTCCTCGTCTCAGCCGACGCCTGAATCGCAAGAAAGGCCGGAGCCTCGGGGCTCCGGCCTTTCTGTTCGGTCTTACGCGGCGCTCGTGGTGCGGCTTCGCCGCTGCGGGCGTCCATCCGGCCGTCATCCGCGCCATGGAAGAGTCCACCGCGAAACTCGATCAGCCGGCTCGGCGCGCAGCGCGCTAGCCGAGCACGTACCGAGCGACAGCCTCATCGATTGCATCGAACTCGGGGCATCCGTCACTCGGGGTGGTCGACTGGCTCGCTATGCGGTGCACGAACGTCCGAGACAGGCCGAGGATCTTCTCGGCCTGGCCCATCGTGTACCCCGCCTCGAGAAGGTCTCTCAGCGCGGCCGCGTGCAGCCGCGAGAGCGGTGCGGAAGAGGGACCGGAACCTATGGCTCCGGTTCCTCTTCCGTGGGTAGGTCAGACGGCGGCCACGCGTTTGCGGCGTCCAACGATGAGGGCAAACACTGTGCCAATCACGCCGACGATCATCAGCGCGGGTGCAAGGTAAGCCGCCACCAAGACGAACGGCGCTCGCGGCCCGTCTCCGTTGAGCCCCGCTGCCTCCTGCGCCTGATAATCGGCTACCGCCCACAGACCGCCCACCACCTCGAGGACAACCCCGAGCGTCAGAGCTGCCAGCGAGACGATCAAGATCACGACGGGACCTCGACGAAACCCTGCCGCGCGTGAAGGGCGAGCGCGTCGGCACGCCAGTCCCACACGGACAGCCGCAAGGCGGTCGCGCCGGCGAGATGGGCGCGATGCGCGGTATCCGCCATCAGTGCAGACCCCGCGCCGGGTCGACGCCCTGCGGGCGCGACCCAGAGTTGCTTGAGCTCGACATCGGCGCCCGCGCGGTGCAGTACCCCCATGCCGATCACGTCGCCGTCACGATCCGCGACGATGACTTCTGCGCCGGCGAAGCACGATGCGGGCTCGCGCACCTCAACCGCGTACCGCTCGGGCAGCTCGCCGGGCTCGGTGACCCCGTGCGCGACCTTCTCGCCCTCGGTCTGCAGGTGATAGTCCGCCAGCATCCTCGAGATCGCCCCGCGATCGTCACCGTCGAGGTGGGCGGAGCGGATGGAGACGGTCACCCGACCATCCTTGCCTGTTCGCGGACGCGATGGATCGCGCCCGACACGCCGACGATCGGACCACGGATGCCGCGTGTCGCCCGGCATCCGTTGCATCCGACGTCGCGCGCCCGCGGTTGAATGGACGGATGCGCTGGACCCTCCGCCCCTCGACGCCCGACGACGCGACGTGGATCGCCGAGCTCCGAGCCGTGGTCATGCGCCCGGACCTCGACCGCCTGGGCCGGTACGACGAGCATCGCGTGCGGCAGCGGTTCCTTGACGCCTTCGATCCGACCCTCACTCGCGTGATCGTCGTCGACGGAGCGGATGCCGGGTCGGTCGCCGTCCGCCCGGCCCCTGACGGCACCTGGCTCGAGCACTTCTACCTCGCCGCGCACCTCCAGGGCGCCGGGATCGGCACGGAGGTCCTGCACGCAACGCTCGCCGAGACCCACCCGCTCCCCTGGCGCCTGAATGTGCTGCAGGGCAGCCCCGCCCGCCGCCTGTACGAGCGGCACGGCTTCGTGCTCGACACCGAGGACGAGGTCGACGTCTTCCTGGTGCGCCAAGACTGAACGACGAAGGGGTCGGATCCCTCTCGGCATCCGACCCCTGTCAGTCGTGTCGCTTACGACCCGGCGATGATGTCCGGGCTCGCAGTGATCTCGCCCGCGGCACCCACGCCGACCGCTTCGCGGCCTTCCTGGCGGGTCGTCGCGAAGACGAAGCGGCCGTTCTCGGTGTCGACCTTCACGTGGTCGCCGGCGTTGAGCTCGCCGCGCAGGATCCGCTCGGAGAGCTGGTCCTCGACCTCGCGCTGCATGGCGCGGCGCAGCGGCCGGGCACCCAGCGTCGGGTCGAACCCGATCTCGATGAGGCGGTCCTTCGCGTCGTCGGTCAGCTCCACCGTCATGTCACGGTCGAGCAGACGCTCGCTGAGGCGCTTGGTGAACAGCGTCACGATCTGGCGCAGCTCGGCCTTGTTGAGCTGCGGGAAGACGATGACGTCGTCGACGCGGTTGAGGAACTCGGGCTTGAAGTGGCGCTTCAGCTCCTCGTCGACCTTGCCCTTCATCCGCTCGTAGGTCGTCTGCGAGTTGCCCTCGACCTGGAAGCCGACGGGACCACCGGCGATCGCCGACGAACCGAGGTTCGTCGTCATGATGATCACGGTGTTCTTGAAGTCGACCACGCGGCCCTGACCGTCGGTCAGGCGACCCTCTTCGAGGATCTGCAGCAGCGAGTTGAAGATGTCCGGGTGGGCCTTCTCGATCTCGTCGAAGAGGACCACGGAGAACGGCTTGCGGCGCACCTTCTCGGTGAGCTGGCCGCCCTCTTCGAAGCCGACGAATCCGGGAGGGGCACCGAACAGTCGCGAGACCGTGTGCTTCTCGCCGAACTCCGACATGTCGAGGGAGATCAGCGCGCCCTCGTCGTCGAAGAGGAACTCGGCGAGCGCCTTGGCGAGCTCGGTCTTACCGACACCCGTGGGGCCGGCGAAGATGAATGAGCCCGACGGACGGTTCGGGTCCTTGAGGCCGGCGCGCTGGCGGCGGATCGTGCGGGAGAGAGCCGCGATGGCCTCCTCCTGACCGATGACGCGCTGGTGCAGGGCCTTCTCCATGAAGACGAGACGGCTCGTCTCCTCCTCGGTGAGCTTGAAGACCGGGATGCCGGTGGCCTGAGCGAGGACCTCGGCGATCAGACCCTCGTCGACGACCGCGTGCGACGCGACGTCACCCGAGCGCCACTGCTTCTCGAGGCGCAGACGCTCGGCCAGGAGCGACTTCTCCTCGTCGCGCAGGGCGGCGGCCTTCTCGAAGTCCTGCTCCTCGCTGGCGGCTTCCTTGTCCTCGCGGACCTTGGCGATCTTCTCGTCGAACTCGCGCAGCTCGGGCGGGCTGGACAGGATCGACAGGCGCAGGCGGGCGCCGGCCTCGTCGATCAGGTCGATGGCCTTGTCGGGCAGGAAGCGGTCGGAGACGTACCGGTCGGAGAGGTTCGCCGCAGCGACGATGGCGCCGTCGGTGATCTGCACCTTGTGGTGCGCCTCGTAGCGGTCGCGCAGCCCCTTCAGGATGTTGATCGCGTGGGGCAGGCTCGGCTCGGCCACCTGGATCGGCTGGAAGCGGCGCTCGAGCGCGGCATCCTTCTCGAAGTGCTTGCGGTACTCGTCGAGCGTCGTCGCACCGATCGTCTGCAGCTCACCACGGGCGAGCAGCGGCTTGAGGATGCTGGCGGCGTCGATCGCACCCTCGGCGGCACCCGCACCCACGAGGGTGTGGATCTCGTCGATGAAGACGATGATGTCGCCGCGCGTGCGGATCTCCTTGGTGACCTTCTTCAGGCGCTCTTCGAAGTCGCCGCGGTAGCGGGAACCGGCGATGAGCGAGCCGAGGTCGAGCGAGTAGACCTGCTTGTCCTTGAGCGTCTCGGGCACCTCGCCCTTGACGATGGCCTGGGCGAGACCCTCGACGACGGCGGTCTTGCCGACGCCGGGCTCACCGATGAGGACGGGGTTGTTCTTCGAGCGGCGCGACAGGATCTGCATCACGCGCTCGATCTCCTTCTCGCGCCCGATGACGGGGTCGAGCTTGTTGTCGCGCGCGGCCTGCGTCAGGTTGCGGCCGAACTGGTCGAGCACGGCCGAGCCGCCCTGAGCGGTGGCCTGGGCCTGCTCGCCGGCGCCGGTCGCGACGCCCGCGGGCTCCTTGCCCTGGTAGCCGCTGAGCAGCTGGATGACCTGCTGGCGCACCTTGTTCAGGTCGGCGCCGAGCTTCACGAGAACCTGCGCGGCGACACCCTCACCCTCGCGGATGAGCCCGAGCAGGATGTGCTCGGTGCCGATGTAGTTGTGGCCCAGCTGCAGCGCTTCGCGCAGCGACAGCTCGAGCACCTTCTTGGCGCGCGGCGTGAACGGGATGTGACCCGTCGGCTGCTGCTGCCCCTGTCCGATGATGTCCTGGACCTGCTCGCGCACGGCGTCGAGCGAGATGCCGAGGCTCTCGAGGGCCTTGGCGGCGACGCCTTCGCCCTCGTGGATCAGGCCGAGGAGGATGTGCTCCGTGCCGATGTAGTTGTGGTTCAGCATCTTCGCCTCTTCCTGGGCGAGCACCACCACACGACGTGCACGGTCTGTGAATCTCTCGAACATCGTCCACCTCCACTCGACGCACTGGCGGCGTCTTACGTAGAGGCTAACGACGGCGGGATGCCGGTATGCCCGTGTTCGCCGTGGGCATACCGAAGCCGGGGCTTGCGGCCGCGGCATCCGCGGGCATAACGTTTCTCGATAACAACGAATCTCGTTATGGGGGGAAATGGTCTCTGGAACCGATCTGCCAGCGGTGCTGCTGTCGACGGGCATCGGGGTCGCGATCATCGGCGCGCTCGTCGGGCTCCTCGTCTGGGACGCACGCCGCCGGAAGTCGCCGTCTGTTCTCCTGGACGTGATTGCGGCGATGGCTCGGATCTGGGTGGCGATCGTGCTCGTCGGAGCCGTGTTCCTGATCGTCCGCGGCGTGTCGAGCGCCACGTACGACATCGCTGCGATGCCCATCGAGACGGTGTGGCCGACGAACCTGCCCTGCCAGACGGGTGACTACGAGCCCACCGGCGCAACCGAGCTGTACTGCGCGGGAACGGACTCCGCGCGCGCCACCGTCGGTGGGCTCGATGGCGGGCTGCGCGCACTCCTCAGCGCCGGCGACGTCCTCTCGCTGCTCGTGATCGGAGTTCCGGGGCTCGTGATCGCCGTGCTCAGCCAGCGCGCCATCGACGGGCCCGCGTTCGCCGCGCGGACGTCTCGGTGGCTGCTCATCAGCGCGATCATCGTGCTCGTCGCTGGGACGCTCGGCGCACTGTTCACCGACGTCGGTTCCACCCTTGTCGCACAGCAGGTGCTCCCCGCACCGGGGACGGATGCGGCGGTGGCCGCGGGACGAACTTTCAGCATCGTCCCGCCCGCCTGGCCACTGGGGGTCGCGCTCGGGATGGGCGCACTGAGCGTGATCTTCCGACAGGGCGCAAGGTTGCAGCGCGAGACCGAAGGGTTGGTGTGACATGGCGCGATCATGATCGTCATCGCGGCGGTACTCGTCGTCGTACTCCTCATCGGGACCATCGTGGCGTTCGCCGTCGCAACTGCTCGCCGCGCACGGGCGGGCGACGACGCCGGGTCGCTCGTGCGGGTCACCCGGGTGATCGGACTCCTGTGGGTGGTTTTCGCCGCCGTCGGTGCGATCGCGAACCTGCTGATCCCGCTGCTGACGCCGGCAGTCTCGATCACGATGCCGATTCAGGAGTTCTGGCCGCAGCTCCCGAGCACGGTCGACTTGCAAACCGAGGCCACCCGGGTCACCGGCGGGTTCACGAGCGTCACGCTGGCCGTAGACGGACTGAGCCCAGTCGCGCGTGTCCTCTGGGGAATCAGCCAGATGATCGTCTGGACGATCCCCGGGGTCATCGCCCTCTTCGTGGTCATCGCATGCTCGCGCCTGTTGGAGGGCGCCGCGTTCGCGCCCGTCGTGGCGAAGATGGCGACCACGACCGGAGCCGTCGTCGCTTTCGGCGGAGTCGCTGCACAGGTGATGGGCGACATCGCGGGGAGTATCGCCTCGACGCAGCTGTTCGGGACGAAGGGCGGCGGTTGGGAGGGCGACTTCCCCGGGATCGACAACGTCTTCGACGCGTGGGTTCCGGCATCCACCGTCCAGATCTCCTTCCCGTTCTGGCCGATCGCGGTCGGCCTCGCATTCGCGGTCCTGGGAGCGATCCTGCGCTCCGGCTCTCGGCTGCAGAACGACGTGAAGGGGCTGGTGTGATGGCGGCGCCATCCCGGACCGCCGGCGCACTCGACCTCATCGTCTACGGCGTCGCCGCCTCCCTCACGGCACTGGCCGTCGCGGTCTATCGGATCACCGAGATCGTGAGCCCGGCGGGCCCCGCTGTGACGGTCGGGGCGGATGAGGCATCCGCTGTCCTCCGACTCCCGGCCGGCGCAGCGGTCGATGCCGTCGTCGTGCGCGCGCCGGAACTCGGTGCGGGCGGTCGGGCCTGGATGATCGCCGCGGTGCTGATCGCCGCCGTCGCCGCGATCATCGTGGCCGCAGCGCTCATGCGCGTCGCCTTCGCCGTGCGCCGGGGTCGTGTCTTCGCGGGCGGCGCGACACGTGCGCTCACGGTGATCGCCGCGACCCTGACGGTCGCGGTGTTCGCCTGGCCGATCGTCGACGGGATGGGTCGACAGCACGCCGTGCAATCTCTCGGCATCCAATTCGAGACACTGTCGATGCTCGATCTGCTGCCCCTGCTGCCGATCCTGCTCGCCGCCGTCGCCGCGGCGGTGCTGGCCGGCGCCTTCACTCAGGGCGAGCGTCTGCAGCGCGACACCGAGGGACTCGTGTGACACCCGCCGAAGAGGACGAGCTCACCGGCATTCACTGTCGACTCGACGAGCTGCTCGCGGAGCGGAACATGACGCTGACACGGCTGTCCGAGATCGTCGGGGTCTCGGTGGTGAACCTGTCGATTCTCAAGAACGACCGCGCCCGCGCGATCAGGTACTCGACCCTGTCGGCGATCTGCCGCGCCCTCGACTGCGAGGTCGGCGAACTGCTCGTGCGCGCGGACTGAAGCCGCGTCAGCGGATCGGCACCGTCTCGGCCGCGTCGAGCACACCGAAGCTCAGCGTCGCATCGCGGTCGACCACCGCGTCGGGATCGAGCTGCACGAGCGTGAGCTGTGGCGCCATGTCCATCGTGCAGACCTGATCAGCGGGCGGGGTCTCGAAGCGAACGACGACGGATGCCGGTGACGCGACCCGCGTGTCCTCGACGACGGGCAGGCACGACGACGACCCCCACGTCCGGAGCGCGATCACGCGGTCGCCGATCCACGAGGCGGACGGCGCGTACGCCTCGACGGGGCCGCCGGCGTACGCGGGCAGGTCGATGTCGGTGCGGACGTCCTCGAGTTCGACGCGGACCCGCTGGTCGGTACTCGCATCGACACCCTCGGGCACGGGCACCTCGAGGGCGCGCGCCACCAGGTCGTCCGTGCACGCATCCGCAGCGGGCTCACGCAGGGCGACGACGATCACCCCGTTTTCCTCCGTCACCTGCGAGACCTCGGGCCGGCAGGACGAATTGCCGTACGTCACGACCCCGATGGTCGCTCCCCCATCGAGCCACCCGGCGTCCACGCGGGGCGCCGGCGCCACCGCATCCGCTCCTCCTCCGGGGGCCGCATCACCCGCCGCGGGTGTGGCGCACGCGGCGAGCGCGGCGGTGACGGTGAGTGCTCCGACCAAAGCGACCATCGAACGGATGCGCATCTGGGTATCCTCCTCCGTTGTGGACACCCGAGAAGTGTCCACAGCCGACGGAACGTCTCACTGCAGCGCGGAGGTCAACCGCGCCAGGTTGTCGAGGATCACCGAGCGGATGGGGCGCTTCTCCCACTCCTCGATCGTCAGTTCGCGGGACATGCCGCGGTATAGGTCCTCGACCGTGCGCAACTGCTGGACGAACTCGGCACCGCGCACGAGCATCGTCACCTCGAGGTTGAGGCCGAACGAACGCATGTCCATGTTGCTCGACCCGACGACGGCAACCTCGTCGTCGATCGACATCGACTTGGAGTGCAGGATGTAGGGCTTCTTGTACATCCAGATCTTCACGCCGGTCGCCAGCAGCTGCTCGTAATAGCTGCGCTGCGCGTGATAGACCATGGCCTGGTCGCCCTCTTCCGAGACGAACAGTTCGACCTCGACGCCGCGGTGGCACGCCGTCTGGATCGCGAGCAGCAGTCCCTCGTCGGGGACGAAGTACGGGCTGACCATGACGATCTTGCGGGTGGCGCCGAAGATCAGGCTCAGGAACAGCTTCAGGTTGTTCTCGTACTCGAAGCCGGGCCCGCTCGGGACGATCTGGCAGTCGAGGTCGCCGGTCCCGGCATCCGTGGAGAAGTCGGATTCGACCGCGAACACCTCACCGGTCTCGCCGTACCAGTCCGACACGAAGACCGCGGAGAGGGATGCCACGACCGGGCCGTCGACGCGGACCATCATGTCCACCCACTGCAGGCCGCGACGCAGGTTCGTCTTCAGGTTGTAACTGCGATCGGTGACGTTCTGCGACCCGATGAAGCCGACGACACCGTCGATCACGACGAGCTTGCGGTGGTTGCGCAGGTCGGGGCGCTGGTACTTGCCCTTCAACGGCTGCACCGGCAGCATGAGCCGCCACTGCGCGCCCATCCGCTCGAGGCGCGAGATCGTCGCCTTGTAGTTCGGCTTCCAGCGGTTCGCCCAGTGATCGAGCAGCACGCGAACCGTGACCCCGCGAGCGGTCGCCCGCTCGAGAGCCGAGAAGAACTCGTCGGTCGCCCCGTCGGACTGCAGGATGTAGAACTCGACGTGCACGTATCGGCTCGCACGATCGATCTCCGCCGCCATCGTGTCGAGGCTGCCCTGATAGTCCGAGATGATCTGCGCGCCGTTGTCGCCCGCCATCGGCAAGGCGCCGAGCTTGCGGTTGAGGCCCACGAGCTGCTCGAACCAGACCGGCGCGTCGGGACGCAGCGTGCCGAAGTCGAGGTCCTCGCTCGCTTCGCGGAAAGCCCGGTTGATCGCCTCCTGCTCCTTGCGGCGCTTGCGCGGCAGGCGCGGGTTGCCGATGAGCAGGAACAGCAGGATGCCGATGACCGGGATGAAGTAGATCGCCAGCAGCCACGCCATCGCCGCTGTGGGGCGCCGGTTCCTCGGGATGATGAAGACCGCGAGGATGCGCACGGAGATGTCGAACGCGAGGACGAGGACGATCCACCACGTCCACGTCCAGTCGACGCTGATGCTGATCACGCGGCCCCCCGGAACTGTGGGCTCAGCCTATCGTTCGGCCCGTCAACCGGCGTTTTCGTCGGGTCGCGGCAGGCCGCGACGGCGGCGCTCCTCGGCCTCGACCTTGGCATAGACCTTGCGCTCGGTGCGATCCATCCGAAGGATGCTGCGCAGCACGAAGACGAGCAGGCCCGCGACGACGATCGTGGGGATCAGACCCCAGACCACCGCACCCCAGTACTCGTCCACCCCTCCATCGTAATGCCGCGGGCGGGGGCAGGGCGCACGGCCTTCTCCCCAGGCGGCCGGATCCGCGGTCCGTCCCGAATCCGCGCGGGCGGCGGCCACCGGCATCCGCTCGGGTCCGACGCTGGGCCCATGTCCACGATCGTCGCCGCGGCCGATGCCGCACACCTGCTCCGCCTCGTTCCGCGCCTGCTCGACTACACGCCCACGCAGAGCCTCGTCGTGATCCCCCTGCACTCCGGGCGCAGTCTCGGCGTGATGCGCGTCGACCTTCCCCCGGACGACGCGGACCTCGATGCGGTCGCCTCGACCGTCGTCGGGCTCGCCTGCCGCGTCGCCGGCGTGGAGGGCTTCGTCGCCGTCGTCTACACGGATGAGTCCGCCGACCCCGCGCTGCCCGGCGCGGATCTCATCGGAGCGCTGCGGCGGACCGCCCGCGCCTGCGGCCTCGACGTCGTCGATGCGCTCACCGTCGCCGCCGACGGCTGGGGGTCGCACCTCGAACCGACGCTGCCGCGCGGCGGTCATCCGCTCGCGCTGATCGAGCACCGGGCGCTCGCGTCCGACCAGTCGTCGGGTGCCGACCTGCCGCTCGTCGACGCGTCCGAAGTCGCCGGTACGGCGGCCGCGCTGGCATCGCTCGAGTCGGCGCTCACGGTGCTGTGCGGCATCCCGTCGACCCTCGGTGCCGAGACGCGGGTCGATCCGGCCGCTCTGCAGGCCGCCTGCGCGCTCGACGATCTGCCCGCGCTCTACGAGGAGATGCTCGAGTGGGATGCCGCGGCCCTCGACCCGATGCGCGTCGCCGTCCTGGGGTGGTGCCTGTCGCGGCCGTCGCTGCGCGACGTCGCCATCGTGCAATGGTCGGGCGATCAGGACCGCGGCGACGACGCCCTCGACGCGCAACGGCGGTGGGAGGACGGCGACGAGTACCCCGTCGACCTCGCGGAGGTCCTGTGGGGCGAGGGTCCGCGCCCCGACCCGGAGCGCCTGTTGCGAGCGCTCGAGCTCGTGCGCCAGGTCGCCGCGCGGCTTCCGGCCGACGAGCGCGCGGGCGCCTGCGCGACGGCCGGGTGGCTCGCGTGGGCACTCGGCCGCTCGACGCACGCGGGCAGGTACGCGGCTGCAGCTCTCGAGGTGGATCCCCGATTGGGGCTCGCCGAGATCCTCATGAGCTTCGTGCAGTCCTCGCACCTGCCCGACTGGGCGTTCCGCCGCTGAGCGGTCGTCAGCGTTCCACGATCGCGAACCCTCCGGCCGGAAGCGTGACGGTGCCGCCGCCCGGGCGCACCCGCACCTCGCGGCCCCGCGCGTCGTAGACCGACACGTCGCCCGTGCCGACCGAGACCCGCTGCGGCGTACGCGCGGCGGAGTGTACGAGCAGCATGCCCTCGCCGTCGCCGCCGAGTTCGAGGCGCGAGACGATCGGGCGCACGAGCAGCCCGTCGAGCTGCAGGTCGCCCCGCGACACGTCGACGCGCAGCCGGTCCTCGCCCTTCGGGAGCGCGCGGGTGAGCGTGTGCGGGTGCATCGCGCCCGCCGTCGGCGAGATGCCCTGCGCCGGTCCGGTGAGCTGCAGCGAGCCGAGCGGCAGCCGCCCGGCGCGCCACGTCGACGCGGTGCGCTCGCGCACCTCCGACCACACGACCGGTTCGACCCACCGGTTGCCGCCGGTCCCGGCGAGGTCGAAGACCGCCGAGTCACCTCGCGACAGCGTCAGCCGATCGCCCGACCAGCTGGACTCGCCGCTCCACGACTCCGGGGTGTCGATCTCGCCCGTGGTCGAGACCGCATCCTCGGCCTCGACGAACGACAGACCCTCGCGGTCGGTCACCTCGGTGAGGGCGACGGCGCGCTCGCGCACGTCGGGATGGGCGTCGAGCGCGATCGCCGTCAGCAGACCGTGGATCGTCGACTCCGCGCCGCTGTTGCGGTTGACCGTCCCGTCGGGCTGCAGCCCGTCGTAGGTGACCCCCGTCGCGGGGTCGTACATGCGCTGCCCGGCGTGATTGGCGCCGAAGAACCACGCCGCCTGCATCGCGGCGAGCTGCGTGAAACCGTCCGATCCGGTCGCCTCGGCGACGGCGAGCAGCGACTGCACACGCGAGTCCGCGCCGTACGCGATCTGCACCGGGTCGACGGGGCTCGGGTTCCAGCCGTTGTCGGGACCGCCCGCCGTCAGCAGCGTAGGCGTGAAGGTCGCCGCGTCGGCGACGGCGGGACGCACGAGCGACCGATCGCGCAGGACGACGGATGCCTCGGCCAGCGCCGCGGGCATCTGCGATCCCCACGCGTGCCAGATCGCCGGCGACTCCACCCACGGCAGCACGGCACTGTACGGCCACTCCCGCACCCCGCCGTCGGCCATCGCGGCGATGCCCTTGGCGAGCTGGCGCAGCGCCGTCGCGGACTTACCGTCGGGGCCGGCCTCGACGCGGGCGGCGAGTCCGAGCGCCGCCTCCGCCGAGGCATCCGCCCCGTTCGCGATGAGCCAGGCGGGCACCCGCTTGCCGTCCGACATCGTCCACCGGCCGTAGTTCGAGAGCACCTGACGGTTCAGGGCGTCGAGCGAGAGGTCGAGCCGCTCGTCGAGGAAGTCGGCGAACTCGGGATCCTCGTCCTCGAACGCCGCATACCCCTCGCCGAGCGCCCACAGGGTGCGCGCGAGCCAGTAGCTGGGGCCGCTGTCGGACGGATCGGGCAGTTCGACGGGTTCCGCCGACGGGTTCAGGGTGCCGTCGGGCTGCATCCAGAGGACGACGTTGCCGGCATCCGATCCCTCCGTCGTCTGGAAGTAGGCGACCGACCGGAGCAGCTCGTAGGCCTTCTCGCGGCTGTCGTCGTCGCCGGTGAGCTCCCAGTGACGCGTGTAGACAACGGCGGCGCGGGTCACGTCGTCGGCGTTGTAGGCGCCTTGGCCCCAGTAGCCGGTCTCGGGGTCGACCGGACCGCCGCCGACCCGCTCGAACGTGCCGCCGTCCCGGGCGTCGGCATAGGTCCACGGCAGGACGAGGGTCGGCTCCTCGTCCTGGCGGTAGGTGCTGTGACCCTCGACGTCCGCGGGCGGGGTGGCCTCGTCGAGCAGGAAGTCGAGGTGGTCGAGGTTCGTCACGGCGGCGGATGCCGGGGCCGCGACGGCGGAGGTGGCACCGAGCGGGACGATCAGCGCGGCGGCGGCCAGCGCGATGAGTCCGAGGGTGCGCGCACGTCGTTGTGCGGAGGTGTTCACGGGGGGTGTTCCTTTCGGGTGCGGTGCCGAGTGCAGGTCAGGAGCCGTGCGGGCCGCCGTCACGACGACCGATGAGCAGCTGAACCTGCACTCGGCACACGATCAGTCGGTGCGTTCGAGCAGGGCGACGCCGATCTTCGAATCGGCCATGCCGTAGAACACGAACAGGCGACCGTCGACCTCTTCGATCGCGGTCGGGAAGACGACGTTCGGCACGATCCCGCTGCGCTCGTCGTCGGTCTCCGGGGCCAACAGGGGCTCCGGAGTGCGGGCGACGACCCTCGACGGGTCGTTCGCGTCGAGGATGATGGCGCCTGCGGCGTAGTTGACCTTCTGCTGCTGCGAGAAGGCGCTGTCGATCGTCCCGGTGACCCCGTGGTGCAGGACGAGCCATCCTTCGGGGATGCGGCGGGGCGGCGGTCCCCCGCCGATCTTCAGCGCCTCGAACGGGAACTCCGGCCCCGCGACGAAGCGGTGCTGCTCCCAGAGGGTGAGCGCTGAGAGGTCCTCGCGGACGGCGTCGAGGGGGATGTAGCTGATCCAGATCGACTGCCGCTCGTCCTCGACCCCGGCCGGGACGCGCACGCCCTGACCGGGCTTGGTCTCGCCGAGGTCCCACATCGGCCGGTGCAGCACGGCGAGAGCCTCGCGTCCGTCCGGCGCCGTGACCGGCTCGGGGAAGAACACCGTGTCCTTGTTGTGGAACAGGTTGAGGTCCATGTCGAGGTCGTCCTGGTAGCGGAACAGCGCCGGCCCCAGCCGCCGCCACTCCCGCAGGTCGCTCGACACCGCGACGGCGGTGCGCGGACCGAGCGGCCCGTAGGCGACGTAGGTCATGACGTGCAGTCCGAGCGTCTCGACCCAGGTGACACGGGGGTCCTCGACGCCGGCGTTGCCGACCCCGCGCTCCCAGCCGCGGTCGGGTTCGAGCACGACGCCCTGTCGCTCGACCGCGACGGGCACGCCGTCCTCGATCACGACACGGGCGAGGCCCACCCGCGAGACGTTGCCGTCGGCGACCAGCCGGGGCAGGAGGTAGAGCTCGCCGTCGGGGCCCCTGCCCGAGGCGGGGTTGAGCACCCCCTCGACCTCGTTCGGATCGCCGTCTGCGGGGGTCATGACGACCCCCATTCGGGTGAGGCGGTAGGGGACGTGGGTCTGGGCGGGCATGGTCATCCTTTCACTCCGGATCCGAGGTCGTTGGAGGTGAAGTAGCGCTGGAACACGAGGAACAGCGCCACTGCGGGGGCGGCCAGCACGACGGCGCCGGCCATCATCGCCCCGAACGGGTTGGCGGTGGATGCCGCGATGTTCGAGATGAAGTTCGCCAGCGAGACCGCGAGCGGCTGCATCGCGGCATCCTTCGTGATGAGGAACGGCCACAGGAACTCGTTCCACGGTCCGATGAACGTCAGCAGCACGACCGTCAGCAGCGCCGGGCGGACGAGGGGCAGCGCCACGCTCCACAGCAGACGGAACTCGCCCGCACCGTCGATGCGCGCCGCGTCGAAGAGCTCCTTCGGCAGCTGCAGGAAGTACTGCCGGAAGATGATCACCGCCGTCGAGTTGATGAAGAACGGGAGGATCATGCCGAGGTAGCTGTCGGCGAGACCGTAGTCGCGCGCGATCATGACGTACAGCGGGATCATCAGCAGCTGGAACGGCACGACCTGCACGAGCAGAGCGAGCGCGAACGTCGCCCCGCGCCCCCTCCAGCGCAGCACCGCGAGCGCGTAGCCGGCGAGGACACCGAACACGATCGTGCCGAGGATGACGCCGCCGGTGAAGATGCCCGAGTTCGCGAGCCCCTGCAGCAGATCGATGCGCCCGTTGATGGCGGCGTAGTTGTCGAGGGTGAGGTTCGCCGGATTCGGGAACGCGCCCGCCGGCGTCGGGTCGACGTTCGTCTGCAGCGACCCGACGATCATGTAGAAGAAGGGGAACAGGAACGCGAGCGCGCCGAGCGACAGCGCGACGTACATCGCGATCTTCGAGCCGAGCGCCCGCTTCATCGCTCCTCACCTCCCACGAACCTGCGCTGCAGCGCCGCGATGGCCAGCACGAACACGATGAGGACGACGCCGATCGCGGCGGCGACATCGGGGTTCTGCTGCTCGATGCCGCGCTGGTACATGAGCAGCACGGGTGACGTCGAGGCGCCGTTCGGCCCACCGCCGCCGGTCAGCAGATAGGGCTCGGTGAAGAGGTTCGCACCGGTGATGGTGGCGAGGAGCACGACGAGCAGGGTCGCCGGCCGCACGCTCGGCACGGTCACCGAGAAGAACTGGCGGAGCTTTCCGCCGCCGTCCATCGACACCGACTCGTAGAGCTCGCGCGGCACGTTCTGCAGCGCCGCGAGGTAGAGCAGGATGTAGAACCCGAGGCCCTTCCACGTGACGAAGAACGCGATCGTCGGCATCGCGAGCGCAGAGTTCACGAGCCACGACGGGTCGGGCGCGAGCGGTCCGAGCACGTTGTTGACGAGTCCGCCGCGGGCGAAGAGGAAGAGCCAGACCGCGACGACGGCGACGGATGCCGTGACGTAGGGCACGTAGTAGCTCACCCGGAAGAAGGTCCGCGCCTTCGTGACGCGGTCGAGCGCCGTCGCCAGCAGGATCGACAGGATCACCGTCAGCGGCACGTTGATGATCAGGAAGATCCCGACGTTGCCGAACGACCGCCAGACCTCGGGGTCGGTGAGGGCCGTGACGTAGTTGTCGAACCCCACGAACGGACGGTCGACCTCCGCGCCGGGAGCCGCGAAGAAGTAGTCCTGGAACGACATCCACACCGCGAAGACCACCGGGTACGCGAAGACGACCAGGACGAAGGCGATGTACGGCGCAGAGAAGAGCAGACCGTGCGGTTGCGCGCCGAAGATCCGGAGCAGGATGCCGCGGCGGCCCGCGGCATCCTGCCCGTCCTTCTGTGGCGGAGCACCGCGGGTCGCGGCGGTCATCTCAGCCCGCCGCCAGCTCGTCGACCTCGGCGGCCGTGTCGGAGAGGAACTGGTCGACCGGGGTCTCACCGAAGATGACCGACTTCGAGTACCCGTCGCGGAACGCCTGCCAGATCTCGACGGAGCCGACGACGTTCGGGACCTCGACCGTGCGGGCCGCCTGGTCGCCGAACTGCTGGTACGCGGGGTTGTCGGCGAAGTAGTCCGGGTAGGTGCCCGTCAGGTCCTGACGCAGCGGCATCTGTCCGGTGGCCTCGAGCCAGGCGCCGTCCTGCTCCTCGCTCGTGGCGAACTTCAGGACGTCCCATGCGGTGCCCTTGTTGTCGCACGCCGTGAACATGCCGACGTTCTTGGCGTCGCTGAAGGTCCAGGTGTCCTCGGGAGCGGTTCCGTCCTGCGTGGGGACGGGGACGGAGCCCCAGTTGATCGCGTCGCCGTAGACGCTGATGGCCCACGGGCCGACGATCGCCATCGCGGCGTACCCGTCGGCGAACGCGTCGCCCTGGTACTGCTCGTTGCCGGCCAGCTGCTCCTCGTAGAGCGTGCGCCAGAAATCGGCGACGGCCTTGCCGTTCTCGTCGTCGAACGTGGCCTTGCCGTCTTCGAGCAGTTGGGTGCCGCCGGTCTGTGCGGCGTACAGCGGGTAGAAGTCGAACCACGACTGGAAGAACTCGCTCGTGGGAGCCGGGTTGATCGCGTACTCCGAGACGCCCTTCTCCTTGAGGGTGCGGGCCGTGTCGAGGAACTCGTCGTAGGTCGACAGCTTCGGGTTCTCGGGGTCGAGGCCCGCCTTCTCGAAGAGGTCCTTGTTGTAGAAGATCATGACCGGGTTCGACTTCCACGGCATCTGGTAGAAGTCGCCGTCGTCGGAGCGGTACTGCTCGGCGAGGTCGCCGCTTCGCGCGGTGATGTAGTCGTCGCCGTCCTCGAACTCGGAGAGGTTGACGAGTCCGCCCTGCCGCTGGAACCCGGGGACCGCCGCGGGCGAGGTGTTGAACACGAGGCACGGGGCGTTGCCCGCCGTGATGGCGGCGCCGATGACCTCTTCGCTCGAGGCGCCGGCGGGGATCTCCTGGGCCTTGATCTGCTCGTCGGGGTGGTCGGCGTTCCAGGCCTCGACCATCGCCTTGCCCCAGCCGATCTCGGCCTCGTTGTTCGAGTACCAGATGGTGATGTCGCCTCGGGATTCGAGGTCGTCACCACCGCCCCCGCCGCCTCCGCCGCTGCAGGCGCTGAGGGCGAGCACACCGGATGCGGCTGCTGCTGCCGTGATGAGGATGCGTCGTCGCATGTCTCTCTCCTTCGTGTCGTGTCTGTCTGTCGTGCTCTCTTGCTGTCGTGCGACGCCGATCAGGCGCCGGCGGGAGGTGCCGTCGAACCCCTGACGGCGAGGGTGGGATCGGGCAGGTCGATGTGTGCGGGCGGGTCGCCGGCGATCGCGGCGAGGAGGGTGCGGGCGGCGGTCACGCCCCAGCCGCGGGCGTCGGTCGCCACGCTCGTGAGGGCCGGGTGCACCCAACGGCCGATCTCGGTGTCGTCGAATCCGGTGATCGAGAGGTCGTCGGGCACGCTCAGCCCGCGCTGGTGGGCGATCCCCATGCCGGCGACCGCCATGCTGTCGTTCGCGTAGATGATGGCTGTCGGCGGGGTCGCCTCCTCGAGGAGGGATGCCGTGGCGCGCGCGCCGTCGGCGGCGCTGAAGTCGGTCTCCACGACGGCGACGTCGAGGCCGGCGGCATCCGCGGCATCGAGGAAGGCATCGCGGCGGCGGTGGGCGTGGAGCATGCCGGAGGGTCCTGCGACGTGCCCGACGCGGCGGTGGCCGAGGCCGGCGAGGTGCTCGACGGCGAGACGGATGCCGGCGCCGTCGTCCGTCGAGACCGAGGCGAACGGCGAGGCGACGTCGGGGACGCCGAGGGTGACGGCGGGGATCCCGACCTCGGCGAGGAGCGCGATGCGCGGGTCCGCGACGCGGATGTCGGTGAGGATGACGCCGTCCACGCGCCGGTCCGAGGCGAGCGCCCGGTAGGTGGCCTCCTCCTGACGGCCCGGGTTCGCGACGGCGAGGACGAGCGCCTGGCCGGTGACGGAGAATTCGTCCTCGAGCCCGGCGATGAACGAGGGGAAGAAGGGGTCGGCCGCGATGACGTCGGGGCTCCGCCCGATCACCAGTCCGCACGCGAAGGCACGCCCGACGCTGAGCGACCGGGCGCTCAGGCTCGGCGTCCAGCCGAGTTCGGCGGCGGTGTCCATGATGCGCTGCCGCGTCTCGGCGGCGACGCCGGGACGACCGTTCAGTGCGAAGGAGACGAGGCCCTTGCTGACGCCCGCCGCGCGCGCGACATCCGCGATCGTGGGACGGGTCTCGGGGGGCATCGGTCACTCCTTCGTGGCGGACCTGATCTACTAAACCGGTTCAGGCGACGAAAAAGCAAGACCTTGACACGCGCATCGGCGTGGGCGCAAACGCTGGTCAGCGCGTGGGCAGCTCGACGCGGACGCGCCATCGACCCTCGTCAGGTCCGGCGGCGAACGTGCCGCTCAGCACCTCGACGCGCTCGCGGAGACGCGCCAGTCCGAACGCGGGGCCGGGGCGCTGACTCGACACGGGGCGATGCGGATCGTTGATCACCGACAGCACGACGGTGTGCGGTGTCACCACGAGCGACAGCTCGATCGTCATGGCCGGCGCGCCGTGCTTCACGATGTTCGTGACCGCCTCCCGCGCGGCGCGGGTGAGGGTCGTCTCGATGATGCCTGCGAGCGCCGCGTCACCGGTCACCTCCGTCCGCACCGTGTGCCCGAGGTCGCGGAGCTTCTGGGCGAGGGAGTCGATCTCTCGGCGGATGCCGGGGGCACCGGCATCCGTCACGCCGTCCGTCCCCGTCCTGCCGTGGATGAGCTGCAGCACGCGACGCGTGTCGGTCAGCGCCTGAGCGGATGCCGCGACGATCGCGCGCTGCGAGCTGGAGCGGATCTCGGGGTCGTCCGTGCGCTCCAGAACGCGGGCGTGCATGACCGTGATGGAGATCTCGTGCGCGATGACGTCGTGGAGCTCGTCGGCGATGCGGGTGCGCTCCGCCAGCAGCGCCGCGTCGAGCTGCGCCTCGTGCGCGTCGACCTGTGAGGCGAGGACGACGTTCCGGCGGACGACGCGACGCAGGCCCCGTCCGACCGTCGCCGACAGGAGCCCGACGACGAAGACGGCCACCACTCCGCCGACGTTGAGACCCGGCGGCACCGTGGCGATCGCCGCCACCCAGGCGACGGCCGCGACCCCGTACGCGGTCGAGAACACGGCGCTGCAGCAGTAGAAGACGACCCCGATGCTCATGGCGACCGCGGTCAGATACTCACCGCTCTGGCCCGCGACGACGGCGACGAATCCGGCGAGCACGAGGACGATGGCTCCCCACGTGGGCCGCCAGGCCATCGCGATGATCGAGCCGTTGGTGAGCACGGAGGCGGCGATCGTCGGCCACGAGATCGACGGCCCCGATGTCAGCTGCGCCCACGCGACGTCGACCGCCGCGAGCAGGGGCAGCAGAGCCAGGATGGCGCGGGCGACCTTCGGGGGGAGGACGTAGTCGCGCAGCTCGCGCTGCACGGCACGGGCTGCTCCGCCCGCGCCGTGCATGCCGCGGGTTAGTTGCAGATGCGCAGCACCCGGCACAGGTGCGTCCACAGATTTGTCGGCTGACTCGCGAACGGGATCCATCGGAACATTCTTTCTCTCCCCATCTCGACTTCGTGCCGGAAGGAGCTCCCGGCACGCCCTGCGCCCATCCTGACCCGAGGAGCGCCGGCGGACGCTCCTGCTCAAGACGCAATCCCGTCACCGCAAGACGCAAAACCGGCACCTATGCTGATCGCATGGACCCCATCCGAGTTCTCATCGCCGACGATGAGGCTCTCGTCCGACGGGCTCTCCAGGTGTTCTTGAACGCAGAACCGGGGATGACGGTCGTAGGAGAGGCGAGCGACGGACCGAGCGCTGTCCGCCTGAGCCTCGAGCTGAAGCCCGATGTGATCCTGATGGACATCCGGATGCCGGGAGGCGACGGCATCCGCGCGATCGAGCAGTTGTCGGTCGACCTGCCGTCCGCACGGACCATCGCGATCACGACCTACGGATCCGACGAGACGGTGGCCGGCGCCCTCCGGGTCGGCGCCGTCGGCTTCCTCGTGAAGGATTCCGAACCCGAGCACATCACGGCGGCCGTCCGCAGCGCGCACCACGGCGGCTTCGTCCTGTCGTCGGTCGCCGGCCGAGATCTCGTCCGGCGGATCGGCGCGCCGGCGGGTCAGCCGACCGTCACACTGAGTCCCGCAGAACAGGTCTCCCGTCGTGAGCTCGACGTCCTCGAACTGCTCGCCAAGGGGATGTCGAACGCCGAGATCGGGCGGGACCTCTTCCTGTCCGAGGCGACGGTCAAGTCGCACCTGCGCCGGATCATGACGAAGTGGGGCGTGCGCGATCGGGTGCAGGTCCTCCTCTACGCCGCGACCACCGGCGTCATCCGACTCCCCTGAGCGGGGCGGCTTCCCTCAGCTGCGCGAACGGCTCCTGCGCGACACGATCGCGTAGGCCGTCGCCGCGGCGGCGATGCCAGCCACGGCGGTGATCCCCCAGCGCAGGATCACCTCGACGTCGGTGAAGACGGCCAGGCAGATGTTGACCGTCAGCGCGACGATGAAGAGTGCGGCGAATGCCGCGCCGTCCGCGGCGGTCCGCTTCTTGTCAGCCATGGGATTCCTTACGTCGCGGACGAACGGGCACCGTGTGTCTGCCGCGCGTCGATGTGGGTGGGAACGCCTCGGAGCCTAGCCGCGGCCTGCGCGCCTCGATACGGCGCGAGAGCGCATTCCATCCGGGGGCGGCACCCCGGGCGGTCCCGTTGCGTCTAAAGGCGGATGCGGATTGCGTCCCCTGCACGAACGCTGGGGCCTTTCGACTCAAGAGCGGCGACCCGAGCCGTCGGTAGCGTCACTTCCGGCGCTGCGATCGCGGTCACGAACGCAGCGTCACTGACAAACACCAACGGATCGAGAGGAAACATCATGGGGGCAGTTCTGAGGTTCATCGCGTGGGTCATCGCGAACATCGGCCGCTGGGGCCGTGCCGTCGCCGGCCAGGTCGGACGCATCACCGCGTGGGCACGCAACAACTGGCGTCGCGTGCTCGAGTGGATCAACGCGGGCATCTCGTTCGCGACGATCGTCGACTACATCCTGCGGATCCTCGGCATCGGCTGAGATCTGTCCCGATGGGACGGCACCACGTGCGTGCCGTCCCATCGGGACACCACGACCACGTGAGAAGAGAAGGAGAGCCGACCCATGCCGCAGACACCGGACACCGGCATCCGCGTGAGGGGCGTCTCGAAGACGTACGGCGTCAAGCGCGTCCTCGACGACGTCTCCTTCGACATCCCCGCGGGCACCGTCACGGGCCTGCTGGGTCCCAACGGCTCCGGCAAGTCGACCGCGATGCGCACGATGCTCGGGTTGACGATCGCCGACGCCGGATCGACCACGTTCGACGGCGCCCTCTTCCGCGATCTCGCGCAGCCGGGCCGTACCGTCGGAGCCCTTCTCGACCCGGGCGCCCACCACCCCGGGCGCAGCGTCGAAGACACCCTCGCGACGGCCGCCATCCTGACCGACTCACCGCGTGAGCGGGTCGGCGAACTCATCGCCACGCTCGGCCTGGCCTCTGCCGCACGTCGCCGCTTCGGCGCGCTCTCCCTCGGGATGAAGCAGCGGGTCGCCCTCGCCGTCGCTCTCGTCGGTCGGCCTCGACACCTCATCCTCGACGAGCCCATGAACGGTCTCGACATCGAGACCGGCGACTGGCTGCGATCGACTCTGGTCCATCACGCGCACACGACGGGCGGCTGCGTCCTCGTCTCGACGCATCTCCTGCAGGAACTCCAGACCTTCGCCGACCGCATCGTCGTCCTCAGCGAGGGCGCCATCCGCTACTCCGGCGAGGTCGGCGACCTCACCGCCGACAAGAACGCGACGGCGATCGCTGTGGACACCGACCTGCTGCGACGCGCGCTCACGACCCGAGGCATCCCGTTCAGCGTGCGTCCCGAGGAAGGGCGGTTCTCGGTCGGCATCGACCCCCGCTCCCTCAGCGAGATCTGCATCGCCGACCGCATCGTGCTCGACGAGCTCGCCGAGGACCGCGAGTCGATCAGCGACCTCTACCGTCGCCTGACGCGCGGCCAGTACCGAGTGGAAGGTGACGTCTTTGATTCTCGCTGACAGCCCCCCGCAGACGGCCGGCCGCTTCGGCCGCAGCCTGCGGGCCGAACTGCGGAACGTCCGCACGACACGGGGGACGCGGTGGGCGCTGGGCCTCACCGCCGCGCTCTGGGTCGTCGTCGGCGCCGGTGTCGCCGCGATCGCGCTGCTCGTCGACGCGGAATCGGTGAGCATCTCCGGCGCGCTCCTCGGCATGGGAGCGGCCGTCACCGTGTTCGTCCCCATCCTGGCGATCTTCATCACGGCCGCCGACTGGCAGTCGCGAGACGTGCTGACGACGTTCGCCCTCGAACCGCGCCGGCACATCGTCTTCCTCGCCAAGGCGCTGACGGCGGTCATCGTGTGCACCGTCCTCGTCGCCGTCGCCGCCGTCCTGGCCGTCGTGTTCACCGCCGGCCTCGGCCTCGCCGCCGGTGCGACCATCGTGTGGAACGCGGATGCCGAGAGCATCGCGGTCCTGCTCTGGAGCGCCGGCGTCGGCACCGTGTCGGGTATCGCCTACGGCGCGGCGACGCAGCGCGTCGCGATCGCCATCGTGTTCTCGCTCGTGCAGGGATTCGTGATCGACCCGCTGCTCATGCTCGTCCCGCACGGCATCGGCTCGTGGTTCCGACTGACCGCCATCACGGAGGCCGGCAGCGGCACCGGCGAGCTCGGCCCGGCGCTGACGGCCGGACTGCTGTGGCTGGTCGTCCCGCTCGCCATCGGATTCGCCCGCAATCAGCGGGCCGACATGCAATGACCGGCGCCCCCTCCGGAAAGGGGTCTGGCTGGCGTCTCGGTCAAGACGCCAGCCAGGGGTGCTTCGAATCGGATCGAGATGAAGCGGGATCAGTTTACGCGCACCGAGGTTTCGATCTCCCGAGAATCCACGTCGGACGGATGCCCGCCGACGCCGCGGGTGCGGGAGTATCGGGATCATGACCGTCCCCGCGAGCACCCCGTCCTCGGGATACCCGCCTGCGCACGGCACCCGCGGTGACGCGGTGCTGGCACCCCGCGCGCTGACCTACCTCAACGTCCGCGAGGGCGCGACCACGGTCCTCGTCACCACGGCGCTCGCCGTCGCCATCGCCTTCCTCCCCGATCCCGGGTGGCGCACGGCCCTCTGGGTGATCGTCAGCATCCTCGCCGTCGTCTCCCTGCTGATCGAACTGCCCTGGCTCAACCGCAAGCAGGTCGAGAACACGAGCTACACCGCGACGGCGGACTACGTCTACATCACGCGCGGCTGGCTCTGGCGGCGGACCACCGTCATCGCGACGGCCCAGATCCTGAACGTCGAAGTCGTGCAGGGGCCGCTGCTGCGCGCGTTCGACGCCGTGAGCGTGCGATTCACGTGCATCTCCGAGGTCGAGGGCCTCGGCCCGCTCGAGCCGCGCGCGGCGGAGCGCATCCGTGCGACCGTGCTCCACGCGCAGGCGGAGCCGGCGCGGTGACCGTCCCCGCCGACGCGGCCCCTCGGCGTCTTCCGCTGCGCTACCTTCCGGCGTCGTACCTGGAGTCCTCTCCCAAACTCGTCGGCAGTGTCATCGCCGGCGCCGTCTATCTCTTCGGACCGGCCGTGTGGCCGGGCGCCTGGGCGTGGCTGGCGCTCGGCCCCCTGATCGCCGTTCTCCTGTGCGAACCGATCTGGCGGTGGACCTTCACCCGGGTGGCGCTCACCCCGGAGCACCTGGTGGTGACGACCGGTGCGTTCACGCGCCGCCAGCAGTCCCTCGCCTGGGCCGACATCGGAACGGTCGACAGCAGGCAGTCCTGGGCTTTCGCCCGGTGGGACCTGCGGGTCCTCACGCTGTCCCAGGCCGGCGACGAGCGGACCAAGGTCCACCTGTGGGCGGTCGACGAGGACCTCCATCGCGAGGTGACGGCGCGCGCCGGGCACGCGATCGGGACGGCTGAGGCTGTTTCGGCCGCCGAGCAGCCTGCCGAGCAGGCGCGGCCGGCGCCCGGCATCCTGCTCTACCGGGTGCGGCTGACGCACCTGCTGCTCGCGAGCGTCGTCTACGGCCAGTTCGCCCTCATCGGCGGTGGCGCGGCGTTGGGGGTGTCCGAGACGCTGGGCATGTTCGGCGCCGACACGGCGCTCACCCGGTGGCTGCCGCTGCCCCCGGTCGTCTGGGCGGTGGCGATCGCCGTCGGCATCGTCGCGCTCGGCCTCGTGCTGACGGTGGTGCGCTACGCCTCGTTCGAGGTGCGACGGATGCCGGGCGACCGGATCGTGATCTCCTACGGCCTGTTCTCCACCCACACCCGGAGCGTCTCGCGGGCGACGACGATCGGCGTCGTGCTGCAGCGCAACCTCGTCGAGACGCTGCTCGGACGCGTCCGGCTGTCGCTTCTGACGACGGACTCGGCCGCGCAGCTCGGCACGAACCTCCTGCTCCCGTCGCTCCCCCGCCGGGTCGTGGAACGCCTGCTGCACGAGGCGTTCGACGAGGACCCGTCGACGCGCCTGCTCACCGGCGATCGGGGTGCCCGAGCCACCGGTACGGGTGTCGTCCTCCTCGCCGGGCTGATCGCTGCCGCCGTCCTCGCCGGCTGGGTCGCCGCGGGGCTGGGGTGGCCGGCGCTGCTCGTCCTCGCGACCGGTGCGGTCGTCTTCGCGATCGCCTGGCCCCTCACGGTCGTCCTCTGTTCACGACTGCGGGTCGACACAGGTTCCGACCGGGTCGTCCTCCTCGTCAGTCACGTCGTGCAACGGCAGACGGTGTTGTCCGCCGCGGCCGTGCACATCGTGGGCACGAGCCGGCTCGCGGGGCATCCGCTCGTCGCCGACGTGTGCTTCTACGCAGGGATGCCGCGCACCTTCCGGGCACTCCGGTTCCGCCCCGCGGAGGTCGACGCGCTGTCGGCTCGGATCGCCGAGACGGTTCCGCTGGCGAGGACGCATCGTCGTGCGCCCGCGCCAGCGCTCACTTGACGAGCGGGAAGAGGATCGTCTCGCGGATGCCGAGGCCGGTGATCGCCATCAGCAGGCGGTCGATGCCCATGCCCATTCCTCCGGTCGGCGGCATGCCGTGCTCGAGCGCCCGCAGGAACTCCTCGTCGACGCGCATCGCCTCGTCGTCGCCGCGCGCGGCGAGCTTCGCCTGCTCGACGAAGCGCTCACGCTGGATGACGGGGTCGACGAGCTCGGAGTAGCCCGTTGCGAGCTCGAAGCCGCGGACGTAGAGGTCCCACTTCTCGACGACACCGGGGATGCTGCGGTGCTCGCGCACGAGCGGAGACGTGTCGAGCGGGAAGTCCATGACGAACGTCGGACGCTCGAGGCCGCCCTTCACGAAGTGCTCCCACAGCTCCTCGACGAGCTTGCCGTGGGTCGCGATCTTTTCGGGCACCTCGACACCCGCCTCGGACGCGAGGGCCTGCAGCTCCTCGAACGACGTCTCGGGAGTGACGCGGCGACCGGCGGCATCCGACAGCGACTCGTACATCGAGATGCGGTCCCACTGACCGCCGAGGTCGTACTCGGTGCCGTCGGCCCAGGTCACCGTCGTCGATCCGGCCACGGCGATCGCCGCGTTCTGGATGAGCTCCTGCGTCAGGTCGGCGATGCCGTTGTAGTCGCTGTACGACTGGTACGCCTCGAGCATGGCGAACTCGGGGCTGTGGGTGGAATCGGCGCCCTCGTTGCGGAAGTTGCGGTTGATCTCGAAGACGCGGTCGATGCCACCGACGACGGCGCGCTTGAGGAAGAGCTCCGGCGCGATGCGCAGGTACAGCTCGGTGTCGAACGCGTTGGAGTGCGTGACGAACGGACGGGCCGCAGCGCCGCCGTGCTGCACCTGCAGCATGGGAGTCTCGACCTCGAGGAATCCGTGCGCCTCGAAGGTGCGACGAAGCGACGCGTTGACCTTCGCTCGGGCGACGACCGTCTCGCGCGCAGTGTCGCGAACGATGAGGTCGAGGAAGCGCGAGCGCACCCGACTCTCCTCGCTCAGCTCGGAGTGCAGGTTCGGCAGCGGCAGCAGCGCCTTGGCCGCGATCGCCCACTCGGTGACCATGATCGACAGTTCGCCGCGCCGGCTCGAGATGACCTGGCCGGTCACCGAGACGTGATCGCCGAGGTCGACGAGCTCCTTCCACGCCTGCAGCGACTCCTCGCCCACCTCCGCGAGGGAGACCATCGCCTGGATGCGGCTGCCGTCGCCCGACTGCAGCGCCGCGAAGCAGAGCTTGCCGGTGTTGCGGCTGAAGACGATGCGGCCGGCGACCGAGGCGGTCTCGCCGGTCTCCTCTCCCGCCTCGAGCGATGCGAAGCGGTCCCGCAGCGCGGGGATCGTCGTACTGACGGGGACCGCGACGGGGTAGGCGCCACCGGCGGCATCCGTCCGCTCCGCCAACAGGCGCTCGCGCTTGGCGAGGCGGACCGCCTTCTGCTCGAAGATGTCCTCGTCGGTCGTCTCGGCGGGCGTGGGCGCGGACGCGTCGGTCATGGCAGAAGGCTCCTCGGGGATTCGACCCTTCAGTCTATCGGCGAGGCCCTGTGCGGTTTCCGCGGCGAGAGCGGATGCCGGTGGCCGCCGTCCGTGAACAGCCGAGCGGGTCGACCGGGCTCAGCGGCGAGGGGTCCAGCCGGGCGGGCGCGGGTCGCCGCCCGCGGCGCGCTCGGCGTCGGCCGCGGCCGACCACCCCTGCGCGGCGTCGACGGCGTCGAAACCGCCCCGCGCGACGCGGAACCCGACGTCGTCGTGCGTCATCCGCGGTCCCCCGCCGCGGCGGGTGCCGGCCCGCACGCTCCACGCGTCGTCGGCGAACCCGCCGCCGCGGAACACGCGGTAGTCGTCGTAGCGCTCCGTGTCGAGGAAGTCCCAGCACCACTCCCAGACGTTGCCGAGCGTGTCGAACAGCCCGTTGAGGTTCGGCAGCTTGCCGCCGACCGGCTGCGGCGCGCTCACCCCGTCGGCCGCCGTCCACGCGATCTCGGCCAGCGGGCCGTAGTGCGGCCCCGTCGACCCGGCGCGGCAGGCGTACTCCCACTCGGCCTCGGTCGGCAGCCGCAACCCGTCGCTGTCGACGTGCCACCGCACCTCTTCGCCGTCGACGGCGTACGCGGGGTCGAGGCCCTCCCACTCCGACAGCGCGTTGCAGAACCGCACGGCGCGCAGCCAGCTGACCTCGACGGCGGGACGCCGCGGATGGGATGCCGCGATCCCCAGCACCTCGGAGAGCTGCTCCTCCGTGACGGGGTAGACCCCGATCTCGAACGGTTCGAGCTCGACGGTCCAGCGTGTGCGACGGCGCGCGTCGTGGAGCTCCACCCGCCCGGCGGGGATGCGGGCGAGCTCGACGTCGCTCACGGCAGCGCCGTCGGACCGTCGCCGATCGAGGGGGCGGTCTCGGTGAGCGCGCGGTCGATCGTCGTGTGGACGAGGGCGGAGAGGTAGCGCGACGGATCCTCGACACCCGCGGCGCGGAGCAGGTCGGCGGACTGCCGCACGATCGACGAGGAGAACGTCGTGGCGGTGGCGATCGCCTCGCCGTAGGCGGCGCGCTCGGCGTCCGTGACCACGACGGGCTCGCAACCCATCTCGACGGCGAGCGCCTGCGCGATCGGCATCACGGCGGCCGGTGCGGTCACCGCCGCGTAGGCGTCCTTCAGAGCGCGGAGGTCCGTCGACGTGCCGGTGAAGGCGATGGCGGGGTGGATGGCGACGGGGATCGCGCCGCGCGACGCGGCGGGA
Organism: Microbacterium sp. NPDC079356; assembly: GCF_049545465.1. Classification (NCBI taxonomy): domain Bacteria; kingdom Bacillati; phylum Actinomycetota; class Actinomycetes; order Micrococcales; family Microbacteriaceae; genus Microbacterium; species Microbacterium sp. NPDC079356. Next base: position 600,994 of record NZ_JBMWDN010000002.1, read on the forward strand.
CCGAGCACCTGTATGCCGTGAGCGGCATCGGTGTGCATCACGATCTGCCCGACCTGCCAGGCCCCGACCTCGGCAAGGCCCGCGACGAGGGCGGGCAGCTCGTCGTGCGGGACGGCGAGGACGACGAGTTCGCTGCGGCGGACGACCTCCTCCGCGCTCAGCCGGGGGAGGTCGGGGAGGATCGCGTCGACGCGATCGTCGTCCGAACCCGACGTGATGCCGGTGAGGGCATGCCCGGCGCCCGCGAGGGCGGCACCGACCACGGGACCGACGCGTCCCGCGCCGATCACCCCCACGCCGAGGCGGCCGTCCCGTGTCACGGTTGCTCGTCCTCCGGTCGGGCGGGTGCGACGACGGGCGCGGCGGTGTCGGGCGCGGACACGGGCGATTCCGCGGATGCCGCAGCCACGGCCGCCGCGGTGATGTGGTTCCAGAGCGCGTACGCCTCTTCGTGGTCGAGCGAGGCGACGGTGCCCGACACCGGGCCGAGCACGGTGTGGCCAGTGAGCCCGGCGAGGCCCAGCCGGCGGTCGAGGGGACCCTGCGAGATGCGCACGGACTGCAGGCGCGCGAGCGGCAGGATGGTGAGCTTCGGCCAGAGGCGCCCGGTGCGCACGAGCACGGCCTGCGGCAGGACGAGGATGCCGTTGCGTCGCCACGTGAGCGGGTCGATCACGCGCGCGCGAGCCGGCGACGTCGTGTACCCGTCGCCCGCGGCAGGGCCGTGGAGGCCTGCATCGAGCAGCGCCGCATCGATCGGGACCGACGGGAGCAGCAGGCGCAGGACGCGCTCGACGTCCGCCTGCGTCCCGATGGGCAGAACGTCGCCCATCTGCGCCGCCGACGTGTCGCTCGCCGAGCGTCCCGAGATCTGGTTGATGCGGATGCGGTACCACCCGCCCCAACGCCACAGCAGCGGCTGACGGACGTCGACGGCGTGGATGCGGCCGGGCGGCAGCGTCTCGGTCACCGTCGTGAGCAGCCCGAAGGTCACCCGGACGCCCGAGGCCGACGGGGCGATCGAGTAACGGACCGTCCGGACGAAGCGACGCACGGCGTACGCGCCGAAGGCGATGGCGGTGGGGATCGAGGCGCCGAGCGCCGGGACGATCCACACCGGCTGCAGCACAAGCCCGACGATGACGGCGACCACCACGAGGACGAAGCTGATCGTCGATCCCGACAGCAGCCCCGCCAGGATGAGGCGCGACATCGGCACGCGGACGATGGATTCCGGTTCGGTGCCGTCGTCCTCGACGCCGTCGATGATCTCGGAGATCCCGGCCGTCACCCGCGAGGTGAGTGGGCCGCCGGCCGCGGTGCGGGCCGCGGCATCCTTCGTCCGGTGTCCGGAGGCGAGGCGCAGGATGTCACCGCGCACCGTCTCGGCGTTCGCCGTCGACAGGTACTCGAGCTTGACGTTCGCGTCGAGACCCGCGCCGACGACCTCGAGCTTGGCCAGTCCGACGAGCCGGGCGAGGGCGGGCCGCGTGAGGTTCACGCCCTGGACCCGGTCGAGGGGCGCGCGCCGGTGCGTGCGGAACAGCACACCGCTGCGCACCTCGACCTCGTCGCCCGTGATGCGGAAGGTGTGGAAGCGCCACGCCATCCAGAACAGGGCGACCAGCACGATCAGCCCGACGACCACGGCGACGATCGCCTGGACGGCGATACCGTTCTGCAGCACGAAGTCGACCGGGTCCTCCTCGTCCCATCGGACGCCCTCGGGGAGGAAGAACGAGATGAGCCGGTCGCGCAGGTTCGCGATCAGGATGCCGATGATGACGAGGAGCGTCAGTCCGCCGCGCAGCAGCGGCGAGAGCGGATGCAGCCGGTGCCATTCGCCGTCGCTCATCTCGGACCGCACCGCGGCCGGCGGCGGCGCGGGCACGCCGACGTCCGCCGGAGCGGCCGGCTGCGGGTCGAGGTCGCTCACAGGCCGGTCCGCCGGGTCTCGGCCACCTCGATGAGGGTGTCGCGCAGCGCCTCAGCGTCCTTCTGCGGCAGCCCGGGGATCGTCACACCGGTGGATGCCGCGGCGGTGACGAGCTTCAGCTGGGCGATGCCCAGCATCCGGTCCAGCGGGCCGTGCGTGATGTCGACGAGCTGCAGCCGACCGTAGGGCACCGACACCATGCGCTGCCACAGGATGCCGCGGCGGAAGACGAGGTCGTCCTCGCGCAACTGGTACCCGATCGAGCGCGCCTGACGCGGCGTGACGATCAACGTCACGAGGACGATGACGAAGAGGATCGAGCCGGGAATGAGAGGCCAGGTCGCCTGGAACATGAGCCAGAGGGTGAGGACCGCCGCGGCGATCAGCACCAGCAGCACCAGGTTGCCGATGACCTGCCCGAGGACGTACTTGCGCGACAGTTGCCGCCACGTGCCGTCGCCGAGCGGCAGGCGGTTCGCACCGCGCGGCTCGAGGATCCGCGAGAAGGTCGCGTCGTCAGTCGGAGTGGGAGAGTCCGTAATCGGGTTCGTCGGGTCCGGGCTGGTCGTCATCATCGTCCTTCCGGATGGTGCACAGGTGTTCGGCGACGAGGGCGCCGGCGACGAGGAGCAACCCGCCCCCCAGTGCGGCGATCACCGCACCCGTCGAGCCTAACGAGGGTGACACCGGTCGTGTGAGGACGAAGACGAGGAGGCCGCCCGCGAATCCCGCGACGAGGGCGCCGACGATGCTCGACGCCTTCGCCATCATCGCGATCCGCAGCGCCCGGAACGGATCGACCGGTGCCGCCGCCCCGACGGTCGCACGGCGCACCGGGATCGCCGCGGCGACGACCGCCACCGCGAGCGCGATGAGGAGGATCGGCAGCAGGGGCGACGGGGTGAAACTGGGATGCCCCATCCCCGTCAGCACCTGGTCGACGAAGAAACCGGCGACACCCGACACGACGGCGATGGCCGCGAGCAGGAGGGGGTTCGTGCGCGTCACGACGCACCTCCGGGGAGGGCGGCGCGCAGGTCGGCCACCCGGCCGACACCGGGGAGCACCGCGTCGGGATCGATGCGGAGCCAGGGGTCGAGGACGAAGTCCCGCTCCGCCGCCCGCGGGTGCGGCAGGACGAGCGCAGGGTCGTCGGAGCGCACGTCGCCGTACGTGATGAGGTCGAGGTCGAGGGTGCGGCTCCCCCACCGCTCCCGCCGTTCGCGTCCGTGCCGCCCCTCGATGGCGTGCAGATAGCCGAGGAGCATCGTCGGCGCGAGACGGGTGTCGACGATCGCCACCGTGTTGAGGTAGCGGGGAGCGTCGGCATCCGGTCCGCCCAGCGTGATGGCGACGGACTCGATCGGCTCGGCCGCGGCGACCAGTTCGGTCAGCGGCAGTCGGCCGAGGTCGGCGATGGCCTCGGCGATCGTGGCGGCGCGCTCCCCCAGGTTCGCGCCGAGGGCGATGACCGCGCGATGGGCGGGGCCGGCGGCACGCGGCTCGCGCGGCGGTGTCCCCTCGGCCAACCGACGGCTCATGCGCGCGACCGCCGGACGGTCACGGCGACGTCGCCGAACGGGACGGGGATGGGAGCTGCCGGCTTGTGCACGGTGACGGCGACAGTCTGGACGAGCGGCCAGCCGGCGAGCACGGCGGTCGCGATGCGCTCGGCGAGCGTCTCGATGAGGTTGACCGGGTCGCCTGCGAGCAGCGCCGCCACTCGTTCGGCGACCTCGCCGTAGTGCACGGTGTCGACGACGTCGTCGCTGGCCGCGGCCGGCGCGAGCGACAGAGACAGCACGAGGTCGGCGACGAACTCCTGACCGTCGCGGCGTTCGTGGTCGTAGACACCGTGATACCCCGTGGCACGGATGCCGGTGATTGCGATCTCGTCGGTCATCGCTCCCCCTCCCATGCCTCTCGCACCGTGAACGCGAGACGCGTGGCGGCGACGTCGTGCACGCGCACCGCCCACACCCCCGCCTGCGCGGCGAGGACGCTCGTGACGGCGGTCGCGAGGTCCAAGTCGTCCTCGCCCGCGAGCTCGATGCCCGCGCCCGAGGCGGCGACCGCCAGCATCCGCTTGCGACTCGTCCCGACGAGCACCCGGTGACCCTCGCCGATCAGGCTGGCGAGGCCGCGCACGACCAGCCAGTTCTGCTCGGGCGTCTTGCCGAACCCGAAGCCCGGGTCGACGACGATCCGCTGATCCGGGATGCCGGCCGCCCGGGCGGCGGCGACGCGCTCACCGAGTTCGCCGACCACCTCGGCGACGATGTCGTCGTACACGGCGGTGCGGTACATGTCGGCCGAGTGCCCGCGCCAGTGCTGCAGGACCACGTCGGCCTCGGTGGCTGCGACGGCGGGGAGCATGTCGGGATCGGCGAGGCCGCCCGAGACGTCGTTGACGATCCGCGCGCCCGCGGCCACCGCGGCGATCGCGGTGCTCGCGTTCATCGTGTCGACGCTGATCGTCGCACCGCCTTCGGCGAGGGCCTCGACGACGGGCAGGATGCGGCCCTGCTCGTCCGCGGGCGCGACGCGTTCGGCGCCCGGCCGCGTCGACTCCCCGCCGACGTCGAGCAGGTCGGCGCCGTCGAGACGCAGCGCGCGACCGTGCACGATCGCCGCGTCGTGCGAAGCGTAGCGTCCGCCGTCGCTGAACGAGTCCGGCGTGACGTTCACGACCCCCATGACGAGGGTCATGTGCGGCCACCCGTGAGCAGGGCGATCGCCTCGGCCCGCGCCGCGGCCTCGGTGAACGCGCCGCGGGCCGCCACGGTGACGGTGGATGCCGCCGTCTGACGCCCGCCCCGCATCGTCACGCACTCGTGCACCGCGTCGAGCACGACGAGCACCCCGCGGGTGTCGATCGAGCCGGCGATCGCGTCGGCGATCTGCTCGCCCAGGCGCTCCTGCACCTGCGGCCGAGCGGCGAGGATGTCGATCACTCGGGGCAGCGCCCCGAGGCCGACCACCTGCTCGCCCGGCAGGTACGCGACGTGCGCGCGTCCCGCGAACGGCAGCAGATGGTGCTCGCACATCGACTGGAAGCGGATGTCGCGCAGCATGACCGCGCCCGAGGGCAGCGTGTCGGGGGCCGGCCCCCGCGTCACCGAGATCGTGTGCGCGAGGGGGGCCGCGGCATCCTCCCCCACTCCGGAGAAGAACTCCGCGTACGCGTCGGCGACGCGCTGCGGGGTGAGCTTCAGGCCCGGGCGCTCCGGATCCTCACCGATGGCCACGAGCAGTTCTCGGACCAGCTCGGCGACGCGCTCGCGGTCGACCGCCATGCGGGCCGCCTCAGGCCGTCGCGGGTCGAGCCTGCCCCGTCGCGTGGCGCGCGGGAGAGGTCTCGGCGGCCGGCTGCGCGGCCTCGGTGTTCGCCGCGACCGGCGCCTCGGCGCGGCGCGGGACCTCGACGGGAGGCAGCGTCGAGACGGGACGCTCGCTGCTCGAGAGCCACTGCGGGCGCGGCGGGAGCTTCTTGACGTCCTTGAAGATCTCGGCGAGCTCGAGGTGGTCGAGGGTCTCCTTCTCGAGGAGCGCGAGCGCGAGCCGGTCGAGGATCTCGCGGTTGTCGTTGATGACCTGGTAGGCCTCGTTGTGCGCCTGCTCGATGAGTCCGCGCACCTGGGCGTCGACGCGCTCGGCGATCCGCTCGCTGAAGTCGCGGCCGTGGCCCATGTCGCGGCCCATGAAGACCTCACCCGACGACGAGCCGAGCTTGACCGGTCCGACGTCGGTGGTCATGCCGTACTCGGTGACCATCTTCCGGGCGATGCCGGTGGCCTTCTCGATGTCGTTCGAGGCACCGGTGGTCGGGTCGTGGAAGACGATCTCCTCGGCGACACGTCCGCCCATCGCGTAGGTGAGCTGGTCCTGCAGCTCGTTGCGGGTCACGGAGTACTTGTCGTCGAGCGGCAGCACCATCGTGTAGCCGAGCGCCTTGCCGCGGGGCAGGATCGTGACCTTCGTGACAGGGTCGGTGTTGTTCATCGCGGCGGCAGCGAGGGCGTGGCCGCCCTCGTGGTACGCCGTGATGAGCTTCTCCTTGTCCTTCATGACGCGGGTGCGGCGCTGCGGACCGGCGATCACGCGGTCGATGGCCTCGTCGAGGGCACGCATGTCGATGAGCTGCGCGTTCGAGCGGGCCGTCAGCAGGGCTGCCTCGTTGAGGACGTTGGCGAGGTCGGCACCCGTGAAGCCGGGGGTCTTGCGCGCCACGACCGACAGGTCGACCGAGGGCGACAGCGGCTTGCCGCGACCGTGCACCTCGAGGATCTTCTGGCGCCCCTTCAGATCGGGGGCGTCGACACCGATCTGGCGGTCGAAACGGCCCGGACGCAGCAGAGCCGGGTCGAGGATGTCGGGTCGGTTCGTCGCGGCGATGACGAGCACCGACACCTTCGGGTCGAAGCCATCCATCTCGACGAGCATCTGGTTGAGCGTCTGCTCGCGCTCGTCGTGACCGCCGCCCATGCCGGCGCCGCGGTGGCGGCCGACGGCGTCGATCTCGTCGATGAAGATGATGGCGGGCGCGTTCTCCTTCGCCTCCTTGAAGAGGTCGCGGACGCGGCTCGCACCGACACCCACGAACATCTCGACGAAGTCCGAACCCGAGATGGAGTAGAACGGCACCCCGGCCTCGCCGGCGACGGCGCGCGCGAGGAGGGTCTTACCCGTTCCGGGAGGGCCGTACAGCAGGACGCCCTTGGGGATGCGGGCACCGACGGCCTGGAACTTGGCCGGGTCCTTCAGGAAGTCCTTGATCTCCTGCATCTCCTCGATCGCCTCGTCGGACCCGGCGACGTCGGCGAAGGTGACCGTCGGGGTCTCCTTCGTCACGAGCTTGGCGCGCGACTTGCCGAACTGCATGACCTTGCTGCCGCCGCCCTGGGCGCTCGAGAGCAGCCACCAGAAGAGTAGACCGAGGATGAGGATGGGGAGGAGGATCGAGATGAGGCTGCCGAACCAGCTCGTCTGCGGCACGACGTCGTTGTAGCCGTCCTTCGGAGCAGCCGAGTCCACCGCCTGCACGACCGCGTCGGCGCGCTCGGCCACGTAGTAGAACTGCACGTTCGTCGCGCCCTCGAACGGCTCGCTGAGGGTGAGGTCGACCCGCTGGTCACCGTCGGTCAGGGTCGCCTGCGTCACGGTGTCGCCGCCGAGGAGCTTCAGGCCCTCCTGCGTCGTGACGCTGCGGGCACCCGTCAGGTTGGTGATGAGGGTCATACCGACGATCAAGAGCACGCCGATGAGCACCACGTAGACGAACGGGTTGCGGGAGAGCTTCTTGACGTTCATGGTGCGTTCAGGCTACCCCTGCCGCGCTATGCGAGGTCTGTGCGTTCGTTTTGGGCGTACCGCGCGGAATCACGCGTAGACGTGGGGCGCGAGGACCGCCACATCGCGCAGGTTCCGGTACTTCTCCGCGAAGTCCAGACCGTAGCCGACGACGAACTCGACCGGGATGTCGAAACCGACGTAGCGGCAGTCGATCTCGACCTTCGCCGCCTCGGGTTTGCGGAGCAGTGCGAGCACCTCGATGGACGCCGCGCCGCGCGACGTGAAGTTCTCCAGCAGCCAGCTGAGCGTCAGCCCCGAGTCGATGATGTCCTCGACGATGAGCACGTGCTTGCCCGAGATGTCGGTGTCGAGGTCCTTCCGGATCTGCACGACACCGCTGGACTTCGTGCTGGCGCCGTACGACGAGACCGCCATCCAGTCCATCTCGATCGGGCGCTTGAGCGAGCGCGCGAAGTCGGCCATGACCATGACCGCGCCCTTCAGCACGCCCACGAGCAGCAGATCCTTGCCCTCGTAGTCGGCCTCCACCTGCCGCGCGAGCTGTTCGAGTTTGGCCTGGATCTCCTCCTCGGTGACGAGGACATCGGTGAGCTGGTCGGCGATCTCGGCTGCGCGCATTGCAGAAGTCTAAAGTTCGCGATCGGATGCCGGGAATCGGGCGCCCGTCCCGGCCTCGGCTCCCGTGAACTCGATCATCGCGCCGATGCGGCGGGCGCGGCATCCGGGCAGGTCGATCGGACCCTGCCCCGCCCAGTCCGTCACCAGCCGCGCCACCTCGAGGGTCTGCGTGCGCGTCAGCGAGGCGTGGAACTCGCTCGCGACGACGTGCCGGATGATTCGGTGGCGCAACGCCGGCGGGTTGGCGGCGAGCGCGGCGACCGAGACGGCGATGCCGGCCTCGGCGTGCTCGACGATGTCCTCGATGGTCTCGTCGATCATCTCGTCGAAGGCCTCGGCGTCCTCCCGCAGCTGCGCGGCCGTCCGGGCGAGCGCCTCCGCGATACCCGGGCCGAGCTCGGCCTCGAGCACGGGCAGCACCCGCTCGCGGACGCGCACACGGGTGTAGAGGGGGTCGATGTTGTGCGGGTCGTCCCACGGTTCGAGACCCTGCGCGGTGCACGCGGCGCGCGTCGTGCTGCGGCGGACGTCCAGCAGCGGGCGGAGCAGCGGGACGCCGTCGAGATCGGATGCCGCCGCCATCCCCTGCAGGCTGCCCGCCCCCGATCCGCGCGCCAGCCCCAGGAGGACGGTCTCGGCCTGGTCGTCGAGGGTGTGCGCCACGAGCACCGCGGCGGCGCGGGCGTCGCGCGCGGCATCCCGGAGCACGCGGTACCGCGCATCGCGTGCGGCGGCCTCGGGTCCGCCGTCGGCACCGACCTCGACGCGCACGACGAGCGGGTCGAGGTCGAGGCGTGCGGCCGCGCGCGCGGCGCGGGCGGCGACCTCGGCCGAGTCGGCCTGCAGACCGTGGTCGACGGTGACCGAGGCGGCCCGCAGTCCGAGCTTGGGTGCCTCGAACGCGACGGCCGCGGCCAGAGCCAGCGAATCGGCGCCGCCCGACAGCCCGACGATGACGACGGCGCCCTCCGGAAGCCCGGTCAGGGCAGCGCGGACGGCGCGACGGACCTCGGCGACGGCGGGGTTCAGGGACGGCACGGCTCCACGCTATCCGGCCGGTGTCCCGTATTCAGTCTGCGGCGCCGAGGCCTGTCGGGGCTCGCGCGTGATTCCGCAGCCGCTGGTCCCCCGCCATGACCGCGGGGACCGAAGACGGTGCGCGGCGGCGTACCGAATGCAGGCGAAACGGCGGCAACAGGGGCCGAAGACGGCTGTTCGCGGCGTTTCTTCCGGAGTTCGGCACACGCAGCGGCGCCAGTAGGCTGGTCGGCGCATCCCACCGGACATTCAAAGGAGCACAGGCATGGGCGCGTACGACGCCGTCATCGAGATCCCGCGCGGCAGCCGCGTGAAGTACGAGGTCGACCACGGCACGGGCCGCGTCTTCCTCGACCGCGTTCTGTTCACCCCGATGGGGTACCCCGCGAACTACGGCTTCTTCGAGAACACGCTCGGCGAGGACGGCGACCCGCTCGACGTGCTGGTCCTGCTCGACCGTGAGATCTACCCGGGCGTGCTGGCCAAGGTCCGCCCCGTCGCCGTCCTGAAGATGAGCGACGAGGCCGGCGGCGACGACAAGGTCGTCGCGGTCCTGGCGAAGGACCCGCGCTGGGCGCACATCCAGGACGTCGACGACATCGACGAGTGGACCAAGGGTGAGATCGGCCACTTCTTCGAGCGCTACAAGGACCTCGAGCCGGGCAAGTGGGTCAAGGTCGACGAGTGGGCGAACGCCGCTGAGGCCGAGCGCCTGGTCGGCGAGGCGTTCGAGCGCTTCGAGCAGCACGAGGGCGAGACCCGCACGCAGGGTGAGGGCGAGTCACCGAACACGCTCTGACGTGAAACGAAGAGGGTCGGATGCCGCGCGGCATCCGACCCTCTGTCGTCTCGGCGGCGGGCGTCAGACGCTGATGCCGCGGGCGCGCAGGAAGGGCGCCGGATCGATGCGGACGCCGCCGCGGTAAACCTCGAAGTGCACGTGGCAGCCGGTGGAGGCGCCGGTGCTGCCGATGTAGGCGATGGTCTGACCGGCGCGGACGCGGTCGCCGTAGCCGACGTTGTATCCGCCGTTGATGATGTGCGCGTACCCGGTGACGGTGCCGTCGCTGTGGCGGACCTGGATGTAGTTGCCCCAGGCTCCGCTGTAGCCGGCGAAGACCACGGTGCCGGATGCCGCGGCGTAGATCGGCGAGCCGCAGGAGCTGGCGAAGTCGATGCCGCGGTGGCCGCTGGCCGTGCAGCCGCCGGAACCGCAGATGCTGCCGCGCGTGCCGAACCAGGAGCTGATCCAGCCGTGGGCGGGACGCACCCACCCGGAGGACTGGACGACTCCGCCACTGCCGCCGCTGCTGCTTCCGCCGCCGGACGAGCCGCCGCCGGAGGATCCACCCGTGCTCGGCTTGGGCTTGTTGGCCGCGGCGGCCGCTGCTTCTTCCCGGCGACGCTTCTCCTCGGCGATGCGCCGCGCTTCTTCTTCGCGAGCCTTGCGGGCGGCCTCTTCACGCGCCTTGCGGGCTGCCTCTTCGCGCGCCTTGCGGGCGGCTTCGACGCCGGCCTTGTACCCGGCGACGGTCTTGGCCGTCGTGTCACGGAGGGCGTCGAGCTGCGCTTCGAGGACTTCGCGGTGTTCGTTCTGGGCGGCGAGGGCGGCCTGCGCGGCTTGCGCGGCATCCTGCGCAGCCTGCATCTTCTGCTCGGCCTCGACCTTGCGCTTGTCACGCTCGTCGCGGGCGACCTGGGCCTGGGCGGCGAGGCTCTTCGCGCTGTCGCGGGCGCCGACGGCCTCGGCGTAGACGTCGCGGTTGGCGTCGACGAGGCGACCCATGGTGCCGAGGCGTCCGAGCAGGTCGTCGGCGCTGGCGGACGAGTCGGAGAAGAAGAGCTCGAGGGTTGCGTCGCCCTTGCCGGAGCGGTACTGCTGCGCGGCGAGGACGCCGAGCTTCGCGGCGGACTCCTTGGCGCGGGCCTCCTCGGCGTCGGCCTTGGCCTGCAGCGCGTCGGCGCGGGCGGCGGCGTCCTCGAACGCGATGAGGGCGTCCTGATACTCGACGCCGAGGCGCTCGGCTTCGGCCTGCTTGGCGGCGACGTCGTTCTCGAGCGACGAGATGAGGTTCTGGATGCGGGTGATCTCAGAGCCCTTGGCGGCTTCGTTGTTGCGGGCCTTCTCGACGTCGTCCCAGCTCGGGTACGAGGTGGCGGCGAAGGCGGGAAGGGCGAAGCCCAGACCGGTGGATGCCGCGGCCACACCGAGGATGCCGAGTCCCAGGGCGTTGCGTCGGCTGATGCGCGACGAGAACGATCGCATCTCGTCGGCGGTGGGCGCGCAGCCGCAATCGACGTCCGGCGCCTCGGAAAGATCGGTCACTGCACACACCCTCCCCTCGGCCAGATGGCGTGCTGATCCGCCCATCACAGTAGCAACACTGTTCACATTCGTCACAGGAAAAGTGCGGACGGACACCGCCATCGTGCCTCGGTCTGAGACCTGGGAGAGGTCGGCGCGCCCTCGATTCGCACATTCGTCGGGGATCGCATATGCTTGACCCTCGGTAAGCGTGAGCCCCCGGGTTCGCTCGGCCCCATCGTTTAGCGGCCTAGGACGCCGCCCTTTCACGGCGGTAGCACGGGTTCGAATCCCGTTGGGGTCACTCCCACAATTTAATAAGCATGGCCCTGTAGCGCAGTTGGTTAGCGTGCCGCCCTGTCACGGCGGAGGTCGCGGGTTCAAGTCCCGTCAGGGTCGCTCCGAGCGACGAGCCCTTTGTTTTCAGAGGGCTCTTCGTCTAGGACATGGCTCTTCTGCAGCCATGAGGCTCTGTAGCTCAGTTGGTAGAGCGCACGACTGAAAATCGTGAGGTCACGGGATCGACGCCCGTCGGAGCCACACGGACCGTCGTTACAACGGTCCCAGAAACCCTCGCCTAGCTTCTACATGGCGGGGGTTTTGCTTTGCCCTGGCGTCGGTCCGCGTCATCCGGCCAGTTCGTCGAGCCAGTTCGACCTCAGCCGCAGTGCCCGTTCGGTGCTTGCCGCTGCCAGAACGAGCGTCACGGCGATGTTCGCCTCCGCGGAGAGCCGGATGGGCGACGTGAAGGTGCCGAGGTGCTGCGCGAACAGTTCGATGTGCGAGATCGTCTCGACCAACTGGGGCACGGCGATGCCGACTCCGGCGACGACGAGGACCGATGCGACGACGCCGATCACATGGCTGAGGAACGGATGCCGCCGGTGCAGCGCCGCGCGCCGTCCTTCTGCGGACCGCGGGTGCGGCGTCAACTGTCGTTCCTCCCCTTCCGTCGAGACGAAATGGCATCGTCGGAGCCCGAAGGAGTTCGCGGCGACCTCGATGTGGCCGCCGGGGACGGCGAATCGTGCCGGCAGCCGGGAGACGGCATCCAGCGCGCCGTCTCGGTAGAGCCGCGCCCGCACCTCGCCGTCATCCCGGTCCCCCCACTGGCGAACGTCGACCGTGAAGACGGACGTGGATCCGTTCGCACCGGGGAGCGTGATGGCGAACGTCGACCTGCCGAGCGCCTGCCACCACCGGTAGGGATCGAGGGGACGGCCGTCCCCCGCGCGGACCCGCCGTTCGGCGATGCGCTGCCGCCAGGTCGCCATCAGGCAGCACCACCGAGCAGCCACTGGCTGAGCGGATGGACCAGGTACAGCAGGGAGTACGCCTCCCAGATCGCTCCGACGACCAGGAGGATCAGCGCCGGCACTGCCAAGAGGCCGATGCTCTCGAGTCCCCGGACATACCCGTCCCGGTGCCGCTGCACCCCGACACTTCGCGGACGCAGCCAGCTGCGGCCCAGGATCCACGCGCCGAGCAGGAAGAGGACGTAGGCCTGCAGTTCGATCAGGACGGTGAGCGCGTGAGGGATGAGCGCGACCCAGCCGACGGCCGTGGTCTGCACGAGCGTGACCCCCGTCTCCACCGCCCACCACCCGAACAGCGCGAGACCCGCGAAGGGCACCAGCAGCGATGGCAGCACGATGGTGGCGAGGCTGAGGCGGAACAGGTTCACCGCGAAGATCAGCAGGGCGAAGAGGGGAGCCGAGGAGACCACCGACCTCACCAGGTCGGCCGTGCCGTCGGATTCGAGCGCGTCCGCGCGGGCGGTGTTCAGCTCGGGGAAAAGCAGCCCGAGCGCGAAACCGACGAGGACGAGGCCGTATGCGGCGACGTTGAGGAGCACGTAGGCGCGCGCGTTCGTCCGGATGAGGTGGCCCGGCCGGCGCCAGAACGGCAGGGCGGACGAGGCTACGGGGACCATGGATGTGCGAAAAGGCATGCATCCATCCCACGCCGCCGGCGACTTTCGCGGCAGTGCCGACGCATCACCGATGAGCGTGACATTTGTCAGTCGGAGCCGGGAGATCCACCGCCCGCAAGGAGCGTGCGCACGAACGCCGGACGGAGACGACTATTCTCGGCCATCTGATCGGCCGCGAGTCCGGACACGGCGAGTTCGCGGACGATCGCCGACGCCCTGATCTCCAGCTCGGACGCCTCGAGCGGTCCCCTCGGGAGTTTGCCAGCTCGCGCACGAGTCGATCCAGAAGTGCCTGTTGCCTCTCGGTGAAGCGCCGCCCCTCGGAGCCGGGAATGCGGATCGTCCAGTCGGGCTCGTCGTTGCTCATGCCCGCGCATCCTGACACGTCGGTGTCACTGCGCTGACCCTCACCGCGGCTCCGTCACCCGCACCAGCCCGCAGTTCAGGCACGACCACGCGACCGTGAACCGCTCGTCGTCGAGGATCTCGAAGCGCAGCGGATCGCCGCAGGTGGGGCACCTGACCGCCGGACGCTCGCTCACGGATCGAGCCTAAGCGCGGGGCGACAAGACCAGCCCGGCTACCCTGATCGCATGCCGCCCCTCCTCAGTGCTCAACGGCGGTCGCGCCTGGTCGAGATGCTGGCCGAGTCCGGCAGCATCCGCCTCGAACCCGCCGCCGACGCGCTCGGGGTCTCGGTCATGACGGTGCGCCGCGACCTCGACGACCTCGTGCGCGACGGCCTCGCGAGGCGCGTGCGCGGCGGCGCCGTCGCCGCCATCGTGCCGCAGGGCTTCGGCGAGCGCATCGCCACCCGCGGCGGCGCGAAGGCCGAGATCGCCCGCAAGGCGCACGACCTGCTCCCCCGCGGCGGTGCCGCCGCGATGGATGCCTCCTCCACCGTCGGCGCGCTCCTGGCGAACCTCGACGAGAGCCACGAGCTGCTCGTCGTCACCAACTCGTACGACAACCTCCGCACCGCCCAGGTCCGGCCCGGCATCGACGCGATCCTCCTCGGCGGGCGCCTCGAACCGCGCACCGGCAGCTTCGTCGGCGCACAGGCGTGCGAGAGCGCCGCCCGCTTCCACTACGACCGCTTCTTCACGAGCGCCGCCGCCCTCGACCCGTCCTTCGGCACCAGCGAGACGACCCTCGAGGAAGCCGAGGTCAAGCGCGTCCTCTCGGCGAACGCCGACGAGACCGTCGTGCTCGCCGACTCGTCCAAGCTCGAACGCCTCGCCGTCGCGCGCGCCCTCGAATGGAGCGACGTCGACCTGCTCGTCACCGAGCTGGACCCTGCCGACGACCGGCTGTCGCCGTTCCGGGATCTGGTCGACATCCGCTGACTCTGTTAGATTGTGAAAGGTTTCACAACATCTTTCACGTCTGAGCCTCGCAGGAGAGTCGATGTCTTCCACGCCCACGGCCGCCGCCGGACTCATCGCGCGCAGCAACCGCCTCGGATCCGACCCCAAAGTCACCAACTACGCCGGCGGCAACACCTCCGCCAAGAGCACCGACACCGACCCCGTCACCGGCGAGCCCGTCGAGCTCCTCTGGGTCAAAGGCTCCGGCGGCGACCTCGGCACCCTGAAGCCCGAGGGACTCGCCGTCCTCCGTCTCGACCGGATGCGCGCGCTCGTCGACGTCTACCCGGGCGTCGAGCGCGAAGACGAGATGGTCGCCGCCTTCGATTACTGCCTGCACGGCAAGGGCGGCGCCGCCCCCTCGATCGACACCGCCATGCACGGACTAGTGGATGCCGCCCACGTCGACCACCTGCATCCCGACGCCGGCATCGCCATCGCGACCGCCGCCGACGGCGAGAAGCTCACCCGCGAGATCTTCGGCGAGAAGGTCGCGTGGGTCCCGTGGCGCCGCCCCGGCTTCCAGCTCGGCCTCGACATCGCCGCGATCAAGGCGGAGAACCCCGACGCGATCGGCTGCATCCTCGGCGGCCACGGCATCACCGCCTGGGGCGACACCTCCGAGGAGTCCGAGCGCAACAGCCTCTGGATCATCGAGACCGCGCAGGCCTACATCGACGCCCACGGCGCACCGCAGCCCTTCGGCGGCATCCGCTCCGGCTTCGAGGCCCTGGCGGACGCCGAGCGCCGCGCGAAGGCCGCCGCCCTCGCGCCCACGATCCGCGGGCTCGCCTCGACCGACAAGCCCATGGTCGGCCACTTCACCGACAGCGACGTCGTGCTCGACTTCCTCGCCTCCGAGAAGGCTCCGGCTCTCGCGGAGCTCGGCACGAGCTGCCCCGACCACTTCCTGCGCACGAAGGTCAAGCCGCTCATCCTCGACCTGCCGGCATCCGCGTCCGTCGAGGACGCGATCGCGCGCCTTCGCGAACTGCACGAGGCGTACCGCGCCGACTACCAGGCGTACTACGACGCCCACGCGACCGCGGACTCTCCCGCGATCCGCGGAGCCGACCCGCTCATCGTGCTCGTCCCGGGCGTCGGCATGTTCAGCTACGGCGCGAACAAGCAGACCGCCCGCGTCGCCGGCGAGTTCTACGTCAACGCGATCAACGTCATGCGCGGCGCCGAGGCGCTCTCGACCTACTCCCCGATCTCGGACGCCGAGAAGTTCCGCATCGAGTACTGGGCCCTCGAAGAGGCGAAGCTGCAGCGGATGCCGAGGCCCAAGACGCATCAGGGGCGCATCGCGTTCGTCACGGGCGCGGCATCAGGCATCGGCAAGGCGATCGCCACGCGGCTCGCCGCTGAGGGCGCGTGCGTCGTCGTCGCCGACCTCGACCTCGAGAAGGCGCAGGCCGCCGCTGCCGAGCTCGGCGGCACGGACGTCGCGATCGGCGTCGCCGCGAACGTGGCGGATGCCGCGGGCGTGCAGGCCGCGATCGACGCGACCGTCCTCGCCTTCGGCGGCATCGACCTCGTCGTCAACAACGCCGGACTGTCGCTGTCGAAGCCGCTGCTCGAGACCACCGAGAAGGACTGGGACCTGCAGCACGACGTCATGGCCAAGGGGTCGTTCCTCGTCGCGAAGGCGGCGGCGAAGGCGCTCATCGAGCAGAAGATGGGCGGCGATGTCATCTACATCTCGTCGAAGAACTCGGTCTTCGCCGGCCCGAACAACATCGCGTACTCGGCGACGAAGGCCGACCAGGCCCACCAGGTGCGCCTGCTGGCCGTCGAGCTCGGCGAGCACGGCGTGCGCGTGAACGGCATCAACCCCGACGGCGTCGTCCGCGGATCGGGCATCTTCGCCGCCGGTTGGGGCGCCAACCGCGCCGCGACCTACGGGGTGAAGGAGGAGGACCTCGGTCAGTTCTACGCGAACCGCACGATCCTCAAGCGCGAGGTCGTGCCCGAGAACGTCGCCGACGCGGTGTACGTCCTCACCGGCCCCGAACTCTCGCGCACGACCGGTCTGCACATCCCGGTGGACTCCGGCGTCGCCGCCGCGTTCCTGCGTTAAACACGGCCCGCGGTCGAATCACTCCAGAGGAAGATGGTCTCCATGGTGCAGCGTCAATTCCCGAAGCCCGTCGAGCTGCTCGAGCTGATGCAGTTCAAGAAGCCGGAGCTCAACGGCACGAAGCGCCGACTGGATGCCGCGTACACGATCGCCGACCTGCGGAAGATCGCGAAGCGCCGCACCCCGAAGGCCGCGTTCGACTACACCGACGGCGCCGCCGAGGGCGAGACCTCGCTCGCTCGGGCGCGGCAGGCGTTCGAGGACGTCGAGTTCCACCCCGACGTGCTGCGGCCGGCGGAGAACGTCGACACCTCCGTCGAGATCCTCGGCGGACCGTCCGCGCTGCCGTTCGGCATCGCCCCGACCGGTTTCACCCGCCTCATGCAGACCGAGGGCGAGGTCGCGGGCGCGGGAGCGGCGGGGGCCGCCGGCATCCCGTTCACCCTCTCGACCCTCGGGACCACCTCGATCGAGGGCGTGAAGGCCGCCAACCCGAACGGGCGCAACTGGTTCCAGCTGTACGTCATGCGCGATCGCGAGATCTCGTACGGGCTCGCGAAGCGCGCCGCCGAGGCCGGGTTCGACACGCTGCAGTTCACCGTCGACACCCCCGTCGCCGGCGCGCGCCTGCGCGACAAGCGCAACGGCTTCTCGATCCCGCCGCAGCTCACCCTCGGCACGATCGTCAACGCGATCCCGCGGCCGTGGTGGTGGATCGACTTCCTCACGACCCCCAAGCTCGAGTTCGCCTCGCTGTCGGCGACCGGCGGCACGGTCGGCGACCTGCTCAACGCCGCGATGGACCCGACGATCAGCTACGAGGACCTGAAGGTCATCCGCGAGATCTGGCCCGGCAAGATCGTCATCAAGGGCGTGCAGAACGTCGAGGACTCGAAGCGTCTCATCGATCACGGCGTCGACGGCATCATCCTCTCGAACCACGGCGGGCGCCAGCTCGATCGGGCTCCAATCCCCTTCCACCTGCTGCCCACCGTGGTGCGCGAGGTCGGCAAGGACGCGACGATCATGGTCGACACCGGCATCATGAACGGCGCCGACATCGTCGCCGCGATGGCGCTCGGCGCGAAGTTCACGCTCATCGGCCGCGCGTACCTCTACGGCCTCATGGCCGGCGGGCGTCCGGGCGTCGACAAGACGATCGAGATCCTCCGCAGCGAGATCGAGCGCACGATGAAGCTGCTCGGCGTCGCCTCGATCGCCGAGCTCGAGCCGCGGCATGTCACGCAGCTCACGCGCCTCGCGCCGATGCCCCGTACCGACGTCTGAGCCCGCGCGCTAGCCTGGCGCGGTGAGCGCAGCGGACGAGACGGGACCCTTCTTCCACGGCACGAAGGCCGATCTGCGGATCGGTGATCTGCTGGTCGCGGGGCGACGCTCGAACTACCGGCCGTCGATCGTGATGAACCACATCTACTTCACGGCGCAGCGCGACGGCGCGGGCCTCGCGGCCGAGCTCGCCGCCGGCGACGGCGAGCCGCGCGTCTACATCGTCGAGCCGACCGGGCCGTTCGAGGACGACCCGAACGTCACCGACAAGAAGTTCCCCGGCAACCCGACCCGCTCGTATCGCAGCACCGATCCGCTGCGCATCGTCGGTGAGGTCACCGACTTCCCGCGCCTGACGCCCGACGCCCTCGCGGACTGGAAGCGCCGGATCGCCGCGATCGAGGAGTCCGGCGGCGAGATCATCAACTGATGGCCGGCGTCATCCGCTTCTGCCGCAGCCGCAACGCCGGGCGTCGGTGCACGCGGCCGCTCGACCACCCCGGCCTGCACCGGCACCGCACGATCATGTGGACGGATGCCGCGGCCGACCCCGCCGGATGCCCCGGCTCCGGCGAACCCGGCGAGCCCGCCGCAGCGCTCGCGGACGGCTGGCCCTCCGGGCGCGCCCTCTGCCCCGTGTGCCACCGCTTCGTCCCCCTCGAAGACGGCAGGCTCACCGCGCACGAGACGTCGGATCCGCACGAGACGGATGCCGAGACCGCCCACCGCCGGGAGTGGCTCAACACCCACGGCTGGTGACGGCCCCCGTGTCCCGGCTGCGTGACATGCTGGCGGGATGCGCATCGCCGTCACAGGGTCCTCCGGCAAGCTCGGCACGGTCGTCGTCCGCGAACTCCGGGCCGCCGGTCACGAGGTCATCGGCTTCGACGTCCACGGCCGGCGCGGACCCGGCTTCGTCCAGGTCGACCTGATCGACTACGGCCAGGTCATCGACGCGCTGACCGGGGTCGGCGACCAGCACGACGGCGTCGACGCGCTCGTGCACCTCGCGGCGATCCCGGCCCCCGGCATCCGCTCGGACGTCGCGACCTTCCACAACAACATCGCGAGCACGTTCAACGTGTTCTGGGCGGCGCTGCGGATCGGCATCACGAAGATCGTCTACGCCTCGAGCGAGACCGTGCAGGGGCTGCCGTTCGACGTCCCGCCGCCCTACATCCCCGTCGACGAGGACTACCCCGCGCGCCCCGAGTCGGTGTACTCGCTCGTGAAGCACCTCGAGGAGCAGATGGCGATCCAGCTGACGCGCTGGTACCCGGCGGCATCCATCACCGCCCTGCGGTTCTCGAACGTGATGGTGCCGGAGGACTACGCGGAATTCCCCTCCTTCGACGCCGACGCCCGCGGCCGCAAGTGGAACCTATGGAGCTACATCGACGCGCGCGACGGTGCGCAGGCGGTCGCGCAGGCCCTCGAGGTCGCGCCCGCCGGGTTCGACCACTTCCTCATCGCCGCCGCCGACACCGTCATGAGCCGCCCGAACGACGAGCTGGTCGCCGAGGTGTTCCCGGATGCCGAGACGCGCGGCGACCTCGGCACGCACGACTCGCTGTTCTCGACCGCGAAGGCGCAGCGCCTGCTCGGCTACCGGCCGCAGCACTCCTGGCGCGACCACGTGAGCTGAGAGGTCAGCCGCCGAACTCGGCGTAGACCGCGATCTCGGTGTGGTTCCACGCGCAGGTCTCGGCGATCGGCCGGTGCACCTCCCAGAACTCCTGCACCTCCGTCATCCCGCCCGGGATCGGCGAGCGCTCCGCGAGCACGTCGCGCATGGCGGCGAGGCCGTCGGCGAGCGACGTGTCCGACGCGTCGGCGAGCGCGGCCGCCGCCCGTGCCGCGGCATCCATCCGCGTGTTCCATTCGTCGGCCCCGAACGCCGCATAGAAGCCGTAGCCGTCGTCGGCGTTCGAGACCTGGCTGTACACCTGCGAGTACGCCTCGCACTCCTCGACCAGGTCGGCATCCTGCACGAACGGCTCGGACGAGTAGGTGACGGCGAGGGTCCACCCGACCTCCGGCCCGATCGACAGCCACAGCATCCCCGACGATCCGTACGTCCAGGGCCAGGCCAGGGTGCGGGAACCGTCGCACTCGCCCGACAGCTGCGCCTGGCCGAGCATCATCGCGTCGCCCAGCTCGGCGATGAAGTGCGACGGGGCGTCGCAGGAGAGGTCGACGAGTACGGACCGCGCGGCCGCGGGCACGGCCAGCGGCACCCGCTCCTCGGTCCGAGGGCCGACGCCCGACACGATCTGCTCGCCGACGATGATCGGCCCGTCGCCGGGGATCACCACGGGGGTCGCCACCGGGGTCGGGTCGGGGCTCGCCTCGGGGGTCGGCTCGATCGCCGCCTCCGCGACGCTCCGGGCCTCCGTCGCGGTCGCGACGCACCCCGTCGTCAGGACCAGCGCCGCGACGGTGAGGACGAGACCGCTCCGCACCCGGCGCGCTCGGGTGTCACCGGCATCCCCCCAGATCATCCCCCCTGTCTAGCAGAGGGGTCAGATCGTGCGCAGCCGCGAGGCCCGGACGATCTGGATGACGCCGAGCAGGATGAGCGAGACGCCCATCCACAGCCAGAGCACGAGCGCGCCCCAGACGGGCGCGAAGAGGATGGCCACCCCCGCGACGAGGCTGAGAACCGCGAACGCGATCGTCCAGCCGCGCGACCGGGCGCCGCGGAGGGTCGTCAACGCGACGACACCCTCGACGATCCACAAAATGCCGACCAACGCACCCAGGAACGTCGCGAGCGTCTCGGCCGCGAGCCCGAGGTTCGAGAAGGCGACGACACCGCCGATCACGAAGATCAGGCCCAGGGCGATGTGGCCCACGCGCGCCCAGGAACCCACCGTGCGCGACAGCAGCCCGATGGCGACGTTCACGATGCCGGCGACGACCGCCCACGCCGCGATGATCCCGGCGACGACCATCGCGGTCTTGCCCGGCCAGACGAGGATCAGGATCCCGACGACGACCGCCAGCACACCCCCGATCAGGAGGGCACCGCGAATGCCGCTCACCACCGCCCGTGCCGATCCCTGCGTGCTCATCGCGCGCTCCCCTCGCCGGATGCGGCCAGGCTATCGGCCGCACCCGTCAGTCGGAAGACGCCCGCCCCCAGCCCTCACAGGAGGTTCGCCGGGGACATCCTCAGTCCCGCCCGGGCAGGCGCCATTAGGCTGAGACGTCCCGTGCCCGCCGAGCATCGCGAGCCCCGCCATGGATCTGTCGATCATCGTTCCGACCTTCAACGAGGGTCCGAACGTCGTCGAGCTGCTGCGGCGCATCGGTGACACGCTCGACGGCCGCGTCTTCGAGGTCGTCTTCGTCGACGACTCGACCGACGACACGGCCGACATCATCGCGGCAGCGGCCCGCACGTCGCGCTTCCCCGTCCGCCTCCTCCACCGCGAGCAGCCGGTCGCCGGCCTCGGCGGCGCCGTCGTCGCCGGGTTCCAGGCGGCGAGCTCCCGCTGGTGCCTCGTCATGGACGGCGACCTGCAGCATCCCCCCGAGGACATCCCCCGCCTCATCGAGCGCGCCGAACGCGGCGACGTGGACGTCGTCGTCGCTTCGCGGTACGCGTCGGGCGGCACCTCGAAGGGACTCGCCGACGCGACCCGCACCGCCGTCTCGCGCGCCTCGACCGCGCTGACAAAGGCGATGTTCCCGCGCAAGCTCGCGAACTGCACCGACCCGATGACGGGGTTCTTCCTGCTCGACACGCACGCCGTCGACGTCGACGCGCTGCGCCCGCGCGGCTTCAAGATCCTGCTCGAGGTGCTCGCCCGTCGTCAGCTGCGCGTCGACGAGGTGCCCTTCGACTTCGCGCAGCGCCACGCCGGCACCTCGAAGGCGACGTTCACGCAGGGCGTCCGCTTCCTCACTCAGCTCGCGATGCTGCGCTTCGGCCGGATGTCGGCGTTCGCGCTCGTCGGCGGGTTCGGGGCCATCGCGAACCTCGTGATCATGTGGGGCCTCATCCGCCTCGGGATGGACTACGTCCCCGCCGCCGTCGTGGCGAGCGTCGTGACGATCATCACGAACTTCCTGCTGCTCGAGTACCTCGTCTTCGCCGACATGCGCTCCGAATCCGGGCGCATGCTCACCCGGTTCCTGAAGTCGTTCAGCTTCAACGGGCTCGAGGCGATCGTCCGCATCCCGGTGCTCTCGATCCTCGTCGAGGGAGCGCACATCCCGGCGGTCCTCGCCGCGGCCCTCACCCTCGTCGCCGCCTTCGTGCTGCGCTTCGTCTTCCACGCCCTCGTCGTCTACGCCCCCCGCAGATCCGGGCGCCGCGCGGCGCAACCCGACGCCGCGCCCACGGCGGTGGGCGGGCGTACGCTGGAGTGATGACCGACACGTCCGCACAGATCACGATGTTCGGCGCCGACTGGTGCCGCGACTGCCGCCGCACGAAGGCGCAGCTCGACGGCCTCGGAGTCGACTACCGCTACATCGACCTCGAGGCCGAGCCCGACGCCGCCGATCTCGCCCGCGAGATCTCCGGTCGCACCAACATCCCCGTCGTGGTCTACCCCGACGCGACGCACCACGTCGAGCCGAGCAACGACGACGTCGCCGCGAAGCTCCGCGAACTCTCGCTCATCTGAGCCCACCCGCGCCGCGACGATGACGACGACGTCACCGGCCGCGCCCCGGGACCGCTCCCTCGACGCCGACACCCGCGCCGCCCTCGACGCGGCGCTCGCGCGCCTGCGCACCGGCTCCGCGGACTGGCGCGCGCTCCCCGCCGCCGCCCGGCGCGACCTGCTCCGCGAGGTGCGCGCGGCCGTCGGCGCGGTCGCGGAGGAGTGGGCGCGCGTCGCCGCTGAGAGCAAGGGACTCGACCCACGGCATCCGCTCGCCGGTGAGGAGTGGCTCGCCGGTCCCTACGCGGCGCTCGTCGCGCTCGACGCGTACGCCGCTAGCCTCGACGCCCTCGCGCGCGGTCGCAGCCCGCTCGCCGGCGTCCGCCTCGGCACCGGCCCCGGCGGACGCACCGTCGTGCACTCCTCGCCCTTGAACGCCTCGGACCGCCTGCTGCTGTCGGGGTACACCACCGAGGTGTGGCTGCAGCCCGGCGTCACCCCGCACGAGGCGAGGGATGCCGCGGGCCTCGCGTCGCGGCATCCGCACCGCGCCGGCGGCGTCGGCCTCGTCCTCGGGGCCGGCAACGTCACCTCGATCCCGTTCCTCGACGTGCTGTACGAACTGCTGGCCGAAGGGCGCGTCGCACTCCTGAAGGTGAACCCCACGCAGGACGCGCTGGTGCCCGTGTTCGAGCGGGCGTTCGCACCGCTGATCCGCGCGGGCCTCGTCGCCGTGGCGAGCGGCGGCGGCGACGTCGGGGCGTACCTCACGCGGCATCCCGGGATCGACCACGTCCACATCACGGGATCCGAGACCACCTTCCGCGCCATCGTCGGAACGGGCGAGGACCGGCTGCGGGTGCCGATCACCGCCGAGCTCGGCGGGGTGTCGCCGATCATCGTCGTGCCGGGGCGCTGGTCGAAGGCCGATTTGCGGTTCCAGGCGGAGCACGTCGCGACGATGCGGCTGCACAACAGCGGCCACAACTGCATCGCCGGGCAGGTCGTGCTGCTCAGCCGCGACTGGGACCAGCGCGAGGAGTTCGTGCGCGAGCTGCACCGGGCGTTCGGGCGGACGCCGCAGCGTCCCGTCTGGTACCCGAACGCCGCCGACCGACTGCAGCGCGTGAGGGACGTGTACCCGGATGCCGCGTGGTTCGCCGGCGACACCCGCGCCATCGCGGCGGGCGGCGGCGAGATCGAGACGACGGAGTACTTCGCGCCCGTGCTCGGCGTCATCGACCTCCCGGGCACCGGGGCCGCGTTCCTCGACGCGGCGGTCGCCCACGCGAACGACCGGCTCACCGGCACCCTCGGCGCCAATGTCCTCATCGACCCGGCGACCCTGCGGGATCTCGGCGCCGGCTTCGAGGACGCCCTCGCGCGCCTGCGCTACGGCACCGTGGCCGTGAACGCGTGGACCGCCTTCGGATTCCTCACCCCCACCGCCACCTGGGGCGCGTACCCGGGCGGCACGATCGACGACGCGCCCAGCGGGATCGGCGTCGTGCACAACGCGCTGCTGCTGGACGGGGTCGAGCGGACGGTCGTCCGCGGACCGTTCCGGCCCTTCCCGCGCTCGCTCGGACGCGGCCGGTTCTCGGTCCTGCCGACACCGCCGTGGTTCGTCACCTCACGCACCGGACGGGCCGTGTCGGAGGGGTTCGCGCGCTTCCGCATGGACGGCCGGGTCGGGCCGCTGCTCCTCACCCTCGTGCGGGCGTTCGGCGCCTGACCCCCGCCGCGTGACCGGCCGCGGCGGGCGGCGACGGCGGGGCGGATGAACATCGGCTGACGCCGAGTTTACGAATCGCACTCGCACGGTCGCCCGGTGCGCGCTACAGTTGCCTCCGAGTGGATCGCGCGGCCGGGGGGTCGCGCGGAGGTCTTTGGGGGACCGCGAAGCTCGCTTGGGGAACATGCAGCCGCCTTGGGGGCGGATGCAGTGACGCACATTGCTTGGGGGCATGATGCGGCAGCTGACCGATGTGTATGGGGACGCTCGGTGACCGCGGTCGACGGCATCGCGCCGGGTCTCACGCTGCCCGGGCTCGGCCCGAAGACGGCGCCGCGCACCTCGACCGCTGAGGCGCCCCGCGCCTCGGCGGCGCTCGTCGGCCGCCTGCAGTGGGAGCGCCGGTTCCGCACGCGGCTCCGCGTGAACGACGCCGTCGTCGTGGCGGTGTCCTGCACCTTCGCGACCATCGTCTCGCTCACCGCCGCTGCGCCCTCCGACATCGCCGTCCGGAACCGGGTCATCATCGCGGTCGCGACCGCGATGATCTGGCTCATCTCGCTCGGCCTCTTCAACACCCGGTCGACGACGGTCGTCGGGACCGGGCCCACGGAGTACGCGCGCGTCGCCCACGCGACCGGGCTCGCGTTCGGCCTGCTCGCGATCGTCTTCGTGGTGTTCGAGTGGCACGGCATCCGTGCGCAGCTGTTCACCGCGCTGCCGCTCGGCACCCTGGCGCTCCTCGCCTCGCGGTGGGCATGGCGACGATGGCTCATCGCCCAGCGCGCCGAGGGCCGGTACGCCTCGCGCACCGTCGTCGTCGGCTCGCGGGACGACGTGGAGTACGCGATCCGGTCGCTCGGACCGGCCGGCCAGCTGGGATACCTCATCGTCGGTGTGGCCCTGCTCGACGACGACCGGGACTCGCTCACCGTCGACGACGTCGTGTACCCGGTCACGCGCGGCGACGACGCCGTCCTGCGTGCCGCTGCGATCCACGAGAGCGACACGATCGTGGTCGCGAGCCAGCCCGCCGGCGACCCGGCGTACGTGAAGCGGCTCGCGTGGGCGCTGGAGGGCACCGCCGCTGAGCTCGTGATCTCGAGCCGCCTCACCGACGTCGCCGGGCCGCGCATGTCGCTGCGGCCCGTCGAGGGGATGCCGCTCATCCACGTCAAGATCCCGAGCTTCGAGGGAGCCGCCTACTACGTGAAGCGGGCGCTCGACATCCTCGTGTCGCTCGCCGCCCTCGTCCTGTTCGCACCGATCGCGCTCGTGATCGCGATCACGATCACGGCCGACGACGGCGGTCCCGTCTTCTTCCGCCAGGCGCGCGTCGGGCGCGACGGACGCGAGTTCGCGATGCTGAAGTTCCGCACGATGCGGGTGGATGCCGAGGCCGAGCTCGCGGCGCTCCTCGCCCACAACGAGGGCTCGGGGCCCCTCTTCAAGCTCCGGCGCGACCCACGGGTGACGCGGGTCGGCCGGATCCTGCGGTCGTTCTCGCTCGACGAGGTGCCGCAGTTCTGGAACGTGCTGCGCGGCGACATGAGCGTCGTCGGTCCGCGGCCGCCGCTGCCGTCCGAGGTCATCGCCTACGACGGCACCGTGTCGCGCCGCCTCTACATCAAGCCGGGCATCACCGGCCCCTGGCAGGTTGGCGGACGCAGCGACCTCTCCTGGGAGGAGAGCGTCCGGCTCGATCTCCGCTACGTCGAGAACTGGACCGTCATGACGGACCTGGTCCTGATGTGGCGGACAGCCAAGGTCATGGTCACCACCGAGGGAGCGTACTGATGGTCATCGAAATCCCGCGGCGGCTCGACAGCGAGCCGGTCCGCCTCACCCAGGACGAGCGGCCCCGCGCCACGCGGACGCTCGAGATCGCGATGATCGGCACCCGCGGGGTCCCGGCCTCGTACGGCGGCTTCGAGACCGCGGTCGAGGAGATCGGTCGTCGGCTCGTCGAGCGCGGACACGGCGTCACCGTGTACACGCGGGGCTCCGAGAGCCGCGCCCGCGAGTACCTCGGCATGAAGGTCGTCCACCTGCCCGCCCTCCGGGTGAAGCAGCTCGAGACGCTGAGCCACACCGGGCTCTCGGCCGTGCACGCCGTGTTGGGCCGCCGACCGGATGCCGCCTTCGTCTTCAACGCGGCGAACTCGCCGTTCCTGCCGGCGCTCCGCGCCCGCGGCATCCCGACCGCCCTGCACATGGACGGCCTGGAATGGAAACGGTCGAAGTGGGGCCGGCGCGGCAAGGCGTACTACCGCTGGGCGGAGGAGTTCGGCGTCCGCACCGCCGACGCGCTCATCGCCGACGCCCCCGGCATCCGCGACTACTACGACCGCGAGTTCGGCGTACCGACCGAGCTCATCCGCTACGGCGCCCCGATCCTCGAGGACGCCCCGGCCGACGGCATCCGGTCCCGCGGCCTGACACCGGGCGGATACCACCTCGTGGTCGCCCGGTTCGAACCCGAGAACCACGTGCTCGAGATCGTCGAGGGCTACCGCAGGAGCTCCGCGACCCGGCCCCTCGTCGTCGTCGGCTCCGCGCCCTACGCCGCCGAGTACACGCAGCAGATACGTGCCGCCGCGGGCGGCGATCCCCGCATCCACTTTCTCGGCGGGGTCTTCGACCAGGACCTGCTGGACGCGCTCTACTTCCACGCTCTCACCTACGTGCACGGGCACTCCGTGGGCGGGACCAACCCGTCGCTCCTGCGGGCGATGGGGGCCGGCACGGCCGTCCTCGCGTACGACGTCGGCTTCAACCACGAGACGCTGGCCGAGCAGGGCCTGTTCTTCGCGGATGCCGCCGAAGCCGGCCGGCACTTCGCGACCCTCGAGGGCGACCCCGCCGGCGCGACCGTGATGGGGCGGATCGTCCGCGAGCGCGCCCGCGAGGCGTTCCGTTGGGACGACATCGCGACCGACTACGAGGACCTCGCCGTCCGACTCGCCCGCGGCGAGTCGATGCACCTGCTCGGGCGACGGGCTCGGCGGCGACCGGACTCCACCCACTCGTGAGGGGCCAACGATGATGGCTCGCGACGATCGGTTCACGGGCCTAGGCGGGAATGCATTCGCGGCGGGGGTGGAGCAGCAGTCGCGTGCTCCCGAGGCGACCCGCATCACCTGGATGGACACGCTTCGTGGGGCAGCCATTTGCCTGTTGATCCTCTGGCGCGCCAGATCCATTCCGAGGCGGTTCGGATTCGAGATGCCGATGTGGCTCTTCCTTTTGAATGAGACCTTTCTCCCCTGGCGGATGCCCACCCTGATGTTCCTCTCAGGGCTGTTGCTCGCCGGCTCCCTGCGGAAGTCCCGCTCCGTCTATTACGTCGGCAAGATCCGGAACCTGCTGTGGCCCTACCTTCTCTGGGCTGCTCTGTACCTCGCCCTCTACCCCGGTGCGGGTGAGTCGATCAGCAGTCCCGCCGCCTGGTTCGGAGCCGGTTACCTGTGGTTCATCCTCTACCTCTTCCTCTATTACGTCGTGGTGCGCGCGCCGTGGTGGGTCGTACTCCCTTTCTTCACCATCGCCGCTATGTTCATTCCCCATCCCTCTCCGCAGAAGATCTGCTACTTCGCGGTGTTCCTCTTCGCCGGGCACTACGGCCGTACAGCGCTCCCGAGACTCCTCGGTGCATCGCGAACCTCCCTCGCCGTCCTCTGCGTCATCGCGGTCGGCTTCACCGCGACCTCGCTGGCGTTGTCCGCAACGGCGGGTCGGCACGCTTTCGAGTTCGCGCCCTTGTCCATTCCGTTCGTGCTGGCGTTGATCGCGGTCAGCATCCGCCTCACCCACGCCGTGCAAGTGCGAGCTTCGGACACCCCACCCATGCGATGGCTCTCCTGGGTCGGTCGCAACTCGGTGGTCTTCTATCTCAGTCACGTCCCCGTGATGCTCGTGGTCTGTGCAGCCTCCGAGCGCGCCTCGAGCGATCTCGGCATCTGGGTCGTCGTGCTGTGCGGTGTCGCCGCGCTGCTCGGCGGCATTCCTCTGGCGCTCACACAGCGTCACGCCGTCGTCTCGTGGTTGTTCCGCGCGCCGCACCTGCCACGGCTTGAGACGCGTCGCTCCCGCGTGCGGGCCGTGGCCGGGGGATCCTCATGACCGCGACGGAGACGGCGCGGACGGAGGACGCCCGCGCGGCCGAGCGTCAGCTGCTTGAAGACGAGGTCGATGTCGGGGTCGCACGGCGACTCGGCACCCGTCGGGGCATGCTCGCCTCAGTCGGCGGCAGCGCCATCGCGCGGCTGGCGGTGATGCCGGTCAGCGCACTTCTGGGGATCGTCGTCACGAGGCTCATCCTCGACAACTACGGCGAGGCGACGTTCGCGCAGTACAGCCTCTTGGTCGGTATCGCCGCCATGCTCCCCTTCGCCGATCTCGGGATATCGGCGGCCATCCTCAATGCCGCATCCGCGGCACGCAACCCCCGCACCGACGTCAAGCTGCGTGGCGTGCTCGTGTCCTGCATGCGGCTCCTCGTGTGCTGTGCTCTCGTGCTCCTGGGCGTCGCCGTCGCGATCTATGCATTGGGTTACTGGGATGTCCTCCTCGGCGACGGATTGACCCTGGACTCAGGGGCGCTCGCCGCCACCCTCTGCCTCGCGATCCTCGCTCTGAACCTGCTCGTGTCGTTCAGTCAGCGGATCCTGATCGCGCTGGGACTGAACACTCTGGTGGTCCTGTTGGGCGCCCTGCAGACACCCATCGTGCTTCTCGTCCTCTGGCTGACGATCTCTGCGGGCGCGGGCGGCGGCTACATCGCCGTCGCGTCGTACGCCGGCACATTTCTCATGAGCGTCATCGCCTTCGTCATCGCCGTCCGCAGGATCTCGCCGACCATCGGTGTCGCGTTGCGGCAGAGCCTCAACCCGCGTGTCCGCGGTGAGCGAGTCTTCGATGTCGCATGGCCGCTTCTTGTGCAGATGATCGCTCTACCCCTCGCAATGTCGTCGGACCGCTTGATACTCAGCCACCTCGGTTCCCTCGATGATCTGACCGAGTACAGCCTCACCATGCAGATGTTCGGCCCAGCGCTCGGCGTCCTCACGACAGCGGGGATGTCCTTGTGGCCCGTGTTCGCGCGGGCGCGCGCCTCGGGTGAGGCCACGCCGTTCTCGCCCCACGCGATGGCAGGCACCTTCGCAGGGCTCGCCCTCATCGGTGGTGCTCTCATCTTCGCGCTCTCGGGGTGGCTGGCCGATCTCGCTTCGGGTGGCCGGATCGAACTGGGATGGCCCATGCTCACCGCGGCTGCCGTCTTCATCATCGTGCAGGCCGTGAAGCAGCCCTACGGCATGGCCCTCACTGATGCCCGAGGGCTCGTGTTCCAGGCGGTCTGCGCAATCGTTCTCCTGCCCGTCAATCTCGGCCTGACCGTCGCATTGACGCCGACCCTGGGGGCTCCCGGACCTCTCGTGGGCTCGATCGTCGCCGTCATCCTTTGCCAGCTCGTCCCCAACGTCCTTCTCGTTCGCCGCCGTCTGCGCAATCAGATGCCCGTCAGCGGCGGCCCGGGGTCGGGAGACGACCATCAGTGAGCCGCTCACGCAGACACCCCTGCGGTCCGTGTCACCGGTGAAGCTGGCGCACGTAGGGGACCACTCGGCGTCCGCTTGGGGCGACCAGCTGTACCCGGGCGTGATCGCTCGTCTGGTGCAACGCATCGGGTTGCCCGCGGACATCACGCACTTCGCACCCATCACCGGCACCACGGTCGCCGGCGAGCCGATCCGCCCCCTCCGTGCGCTCAGGCACTCGAACGCCGACGCTGTGCTCGTCGGCGGTGGCGACCTCCTACGACTCGACACGACGACCGTCGCCCTCGATCACATGGCGGTTCCCGAGGCGGAGCGTCACGGCTTCTGGGTCCGCCTGCGAGTCGAGGCATTCCGGCGCCGGCACTACCTTCGTGGTCCGGGCGTGTGGCTGCCGCAGGACGACTGGATCACCGGGGTACCCACAGCCCTCGTCTCGGTCGGGGCTCGTCGGCTCGCACCGGACACGCGCGTGCAAGCCGCGGTCAGTCGGCTCAAGGGCGTATGGGCGCGCACCCCATACGCCGCCCATCAGATCGGGGCCTTGGGGCTGGATGTCGACCGCATCGTCGTCGCCCCCGACATGATCTTCGCCCATCCTGCCCTGTCCGCTCAGCGAGCCGCGGCGAAACGCGGTCGACAGATCGTGCGAGATCTCCTCGATGTGGAGGAGCCGCTCGTCGTCTTCCAGGCGGCGAGAGCTCACGGCTGGCCGGAGGCGCGTGTGGAGGCGGTACTCAATTCACTACACGGCCTCCCCGTCGCCGTACTCTCGCTCGGTGCCCGACCCGACGAGGAGCGCGCCCTCACTGCCGCAGCTCAGCGCACGGGGGCTGATACCCTCTTCGGTCTAAACGCTGATGAGATCGTGTGCGTCCTCGCGGCCGCTGGGATCGTCTTCACGACCAACGCCCACGCCGCTCTCGTCGCAGGCTCGTTCGGCACCCCGGTGCTCGTGCCGAGCGCCGCGAAGACCTCTGTGACCTTCGCCACCTGCCCGCACCCGCCGCATATCGAAGGGGTCAACGATGCAGACCTCGCAGCCACGGTGCGCGCCCGACACGATGATCGGCGACTGCACGATCCGGCCCCGAATGCCTCAGCAGCCGAGGCTGCGATGAGCGCCATCCTCGACCTGGCCGGTGTGGTGTGACAGCGCGGATGACCATCGTGGTCGCGCACCCCGGCGCAGAGCTGTTCGGATCCGACCGGATGCTGCTCGAGTCGGTCGCGGGGTTCCGCGAGGGCGGCGCGCGAGTCGTGGTCGTCATTCCCACCAGCGGCCCACTCGTCAGTGGACTCCGCTCCCTCGGAGCGACCGTCGTGATCGCGCCGGGTCTGGTGCTGCGCAAAGCGTTGCTCCGCCCCTCGGCCTGGGGGCGCCTGATCGGAGAGACGTCTCGCGGACTGGTTTCCGCCTGGCGCATCCTCCGACGCGTCCGTCCTGACGCCGTGTACGTGAGCACCATCACCCTCCCCCTGTGGCCGTTGGTCGCGCGCCTTCGACGCATCCCCGTCATCAGTCACGTGCACGAAGCGGAGGCGTCGGGGAGCACTCTGATGAACAGGGTCCTCTACGCCCCACACCTCTTGGCACGCGAAGTCCTCGTCAACAGCCGATTCAGCAGGGCGACGATCCGACGTGCGCTTCCCGGACTCGCCGCCCGGTCGCACATCGTCCTGAACGGTGTGAACAGCCCTGCCGAACCGCTGCCACCCCGTCCTGCACCGGAGGGATCGCTCCGAGTGCTGTACATGGGGCGCTTATCGCCCCGCAAGGGGCCCGATGTGGCGATGACAGCGGCGTCACTGCACGCCGAGACCGGTGCACGGGTCGAGCTCACCCTCCTCGGGGACGTCTTCCCCGGATACGAGTGGTTCGGCGAGGAACTGCGCGCCCGGGCCGCGGCCGCACCCGACCTCCTGTCGGTCCATTTCGCGGGCTTCCACTCCGATGTCTGGAGTTTCGTCGCCGCCTCGGACGTCGTCGTCGTCCCTTCGCGGATCGACGAGCCCTTCGGCAACACCGCCGTCGAAGCCGTGCTGGGTCTCCGGCCCGTCATCGTCTCCGACACGAGTGGCCTCCGAGAGGCGGCAGACGGATACACGACGGCGCGTATGGTGCCGGTCGACGATCCTGCGGCGATCTCCGCACGACTGCGGGAGATCACTGATTCGTGGCCGGCCGTGACGTCCGATGTCGAGGCCAGCCGCGCCGAGGCGTTGCGCCGCCACGCTCCCGCAGCGTACCGGGCCGCCGTGCGCGGTCATGTCGAACGAGCGATCCGGTCGCAGTGACGCGATCAGTGCGTCCGGCGCCACGGCAGCGGGCGGTCGGCGATGCGGGCCACCCCGTACAATGCGGGCAAGGGAAGTCTCCGCCGCGGCCGTCGGAGCGGACGGGAATCTTGGGGGTACCTATCGTGGTGGATGACATCGACCCTCCGAAGCGATCAGGCTCACCGGGGGCGGAGGTCGATCGATGAGCCTGAATGACTACTTCCTCGCGCTGCGGAAGCAGTGGTTCGTCATCGTCGTACTTGTACTCCTCGGCTCCGGCATCGGTTACGGCTACGCCGAGACGCAACCCAATGTCTACCGCGCCCAGGCGTCTGTGGTCGTCCTCCCCGCCCGGGGTGACAGCACCGCCGAACTCGTGCAGGGCTCGAACTACGTGCAGAGTCTCGTTCAGACGTACGCCCTGGTCGCCACCTCCCCCGTCGTTCTGCAGCCTGTGATCGATCGACTGGACCTCGCGATCACACCGCGGGCGCTGTCGCGTCAAGTCGTCGTCGATACACCGTTGGATTCCGCGGTGCTCGATATCTCCGTGACCGGCGGCACCCCGTCCGGCCCGGTCGCCATCGCCAACGCGATCGCCTTTGAGCTGGCCGACGCCGTCGAGAGCCTCTCGCCCCAGACGAGTGACTCCGCGTCCGCGGTTCGGATCGAGACGATCAGCCCCGCCACCGAGTCCCGTATTCCCATCGCGCCCAACTCTCGACTGCTCATCCTGACCGGAGCCCTCGCGGGTCTCGCCCTCGGCATGGTGTACGCGTGGCTGCGCCGACTGCTCGCGACGCGACTGCAGTCCCGCGAGGACGTCGCCTCGGTGACCGAGACGCCGGTGCTGGGCGAGGTGACCGGCGTGACCCACGGGTCCACACTGCCCGACGCGGTACGGAGGTCCGAGACGGGCTTGGCGGCCGAGTCGATTCGCGGTGTGGCCGCCGGCCTCCGATTCGCCAACGTCGACGGCGACACCAGCGTGATCCTGATCACCTCCGCGACATCCAGCGAAGGGAAGTCCTCGGTCGCCCTGTCGACTGCCCTCATCCTCGCCGAGCAGGGGCAGCGAGTACTTCTCATCGACGCCGACCTGAGACGTGGCTCCATCGCGAAGATGACCGGTCTCGAAGGAGGGGTCGGGGTGACGACGATCCTGGTGGGCGACATCGAGTTCGCCGATGCGGTCCAGCACTGGGCCACGAGCAATCTGAGCGTGCTCGCCAGCGGCGCGATCCCGCCGAACCCCGGCCAGTTGCTCACGTCGGATCACCTCAGACAGCTTGTCGACGACGCTCGAGTGCGGTTCGACGTGGTGGTGATCGACAGCCCGCCGGTTCTCGCGGTGAGCGATCCGCTCTGGCTCGCCCCGGTGGTGGACGGCATCCTGGTCGTCGCGCGCTACCGCTACACGAAGCGACAAGCGCTGCGACGGACGCTCGACGAGCTGGAATCGACGCGGACGCGTATCCTCGGCGTCGTTCTCAACGGCGTCCGGCGAGTCGACTCCAGCCCCTACTACGACAACGAACACTCGAGCTCGCAGCCGTGGCGCTGGCGGAGGGGTGAGAAATCGAAACCGCGGGCGTGACTCGGGCCGCCGAGGCATCGACGCGGGTCCGGTTCCTCGACAGGCAATGGACCGCGGAACCGGTGATCGCCGTCGGGTTGTGCCTCATCGTCGGACTGCGGCTCACACTCCCCTACAACGCCCCGATCGGGGGGGTGCTGGGCCTGATGCTTCTGCCTCTCTGGTTGCCCCTCCTGCGTCAGGCCCGCCTGTTCGTCACTTTGGCCGTCCTCCTCGTGGCTGCGGCGGGAGCGGGGTTGCTGCTGACGTGGTGGATGGCGGCGGAGCGGGTGGTCTCACCGTCCGCCATGGTCGAACGAAGCGCACTGGCGCTGTGCCTCCTCGGCGCCGTCGGCGGGTTGCTGTGGGCCCGTAGCGTCGTCGGCTCGTCGACCGTTTCGATCGCCTTCGGCTTCGGGATGACGCTGGGCATAGCCGCCGACCTGGGTGGTCCTGTCAGCTGGAGGTTCACATTCTCCATACCGCTGACCATCCTCCTGATGGCTCTCGCAGCACGACACGGCCGCATCATGCCGCAGCTCGTCGTCGTCTTCGGCCTCGCAGTCGTCGGTGCGCTGAACGACTCCCGGTCGAACACTGCGATGCTCTTCCTCGCGGCCGTGGTCCTGGTCTGGCAGAGGATCGGAACGGCGACGGGTGCCACGCGGCGGCGTGTGGGGAACATCGTCGGCGTGGCTCTCTTCGGCGTCGCTGTCTTCCAGATCGCGCAGGCCGCCATCCTCGATGGATTCTTCGGCGAGGCGACGAAAGACCGGACTCAGGCCCAGATCGACGAATCGGGATCCCTCCTGCTCGGTGGCAGACCCGAGATCGCGGCGTCGGATGCGCTGATCCGCCTCCACCCGCTCGGGATGGGTTCGGGCACCATCGCCTCCCCTGCCGACATCACCGCCGCGAAATCCTCGATGGCCGCCATCGGTTACGACCCGCACAACAACTATGTCGACAGATTCATGTTCGGCGGCGGCATCGAGGTCCATTCCATGCTGGGCGACTTCTGGCTCTGGTTCGGCCTCGGGGGGCTAGCGGTGTGCGCGCTGATGGCGATCATCGCGGGGGTGGGATTGGAGCGCGCGCTGCGAGACGGCACCTGCACGGCGTTGGGCATCTACCTGGCAGTCAGGCTCGGGTGGGACCTGGCGTTCAGCCCTGCCATCTCGGCGATGAAGACGCTGCCGTTAGCCCTCGTCGTCCTCGCCGTCCCCGTCGCTGCCGTCATCGCGGAGCGGTCGTCGGACCGGCGCGACCCGAGACGAGCAGTCGCGGCGGCGGCGCGAAGAGATACCTGAAAGGCGCCCGCACCGACAGCCGGTGAAGCCCGAGCGACAAAACGATCGCGACGATGGCTGCGGCCGGCGGCAACAACGGAGCCGCAGTGCGGACGAGGGGGTTCTGCGCCACGAGCGCGAGCGGAGCGATCACCAGGATGACGATCGGCGTGTGCGCGAGGTAGACGGGCAGTGTGCGCGAGCCGAGCCGGACAAGAGCCGTGGATCGCTGCAGAACCTGACTGAGCGCGATCCCGGCGAGCACCCCCACGCATGCGAGGGCGGGGTACACGCCCGGGATACTGCCGAGGTCGAAGACGGTGATGGTGAGCGCGAGTGCCAGCCACGACGCGACGATGAGCGTGCGCAGGGCCCAGCCACTGCGAGCCGCATAGGCGAACAGCATCCGCCTGCCGAACATGCCGACGAGGAAGAACACGTAGTACTTGCAAACGCCCGTCCAACTCGGGGAGGGGAGGGGGAGCACGTCGGTGAAGGCCACGATCGAGAGGATCGCAGCGCCGCACACCGAGAACGCGGCGGGGACTGCGCGCAGCGCCCTGTTCAGGAGGAAGAACAGCGCGAGCGCCCAGATGAACCACAACTCGAAGCGGGGGACGATCGGCGAGATCGCCGTGTCGAACAGTTCACGGCGCAGGTTGATGTCCACCCCGTGCACGGCCTGTCCCAGCAGATACGGAGCGAGCCCGAGCACCTCCCAGATCAGGAACACCCACACGAACAATCGCAGCTTGACGTCCCAGAGCTGAGCAAGCGGCGCCGTCGCCCACTTGGCTGCGAACAGACCGGCCAGCGTGAAGAACAGCGGCATCCGCATCGTCGCGAGCACGTCGTTGACCCAGATCCACCCGGAGACGTCTCCCACGACACCGGCGAGCCATCGCGCCGAGTGGAACAGGACGACAAGGGCGATCGCGAGACCTTTGCCCGCATCGACCCAGTCGACGCGTCCCTGACCCAGCGGCAGCGGCGGCCGCCAAAAAAATCCGGAAACGATGACCCCCAACGTCGATGCGGCTCTATCAGTCCGCCCGCTCCCCTGCCACCCCTCGACAGATGAAAAGTGTCTCATATCCTCAGTCCATCTGGCCTCCCCATGTTCAGATGAGCACTCCCCACTCACACCCCTCCCCCCAAGGGTTATCGACGATGACACGCTCCTCTGCGCCCCGCCGCGGTCGACTCCGGCTCCTCGCCACGTTCGCCGCGTTCCTTCTGATCTCGATCGGCTCCTCCACCGCGGCCACCGCCGCCGCCCCGATACGGGTCAGCGACGCCTTCACGCGGACCGTCGCCTCCGGATGGGGTGACTCGTGGGCCGTCTCTTCACCCCGCTCCACGAGTGTGAAGGACGGCGCGGCTGTCATCGCCCTCACGCCCGGAAGAGGCACCGCTCAGTCCTTGCGCAAGATCTCCACGAGGGACGCAGTATTCAGCGCCACGATCTGGCCGCAGAAGGCGACGTCGAAGGGCAATGGCTCGACGACCTCGCTGACGCTTCGTTCCGACGGCAAGTCCTCCTACCAGGCGCGCGTCCGGTTCGGCGTGACCGGCGTCAGCCTGTGGGTGAGCCGTTATGACGGCAGCACCGGCCGGGAAGTCGTGCTGCGATCGTCGAAGACGGTCAGAGGCCTTCCCGCGAACACCCGCATCCGAGCGGAGTTCGCCCTCTCGGGCTCTTCGCCCGTCACGCTCCGCGCCCGGATGTGGGCGGAAGGTGCGAAGAAGCCCGATTGGCAGATCAGAGTCGACGACACCGGCAAGAATCGGATCACACGCGCAGGTCACCCGGCCATCGCGTCCTACCTCTCTGCGAGTTCTTCCGCGAACACGGTTCGGATCGACGACGTCAGCCTGACGGATGCGGTTCCTCCGGTGGCACCGCCGAAGCCGACCGAGCCCACGACACCGACCAAGCCGACGACACCCACGAAGCCGCCGACGCCGGGCACCGACTCGACCGTCGGCAGTATGCCGGTCGGCACCGCAACGTACCCCGTGCCCGCGCGGGCGATCTACGTCGAACCAAAGGGCACACCGACGGGATCGGGCACCAAGGAGGATCCGTACGGCAGCGCCGCCTATGCGGCATCGAAGGCACCGACGGGGTCCACGATCGTCCTGCGCGGTGGGACCTATCGCGAGTACGTCTATGTGGGGTTCAAGAAGGCGCTGACCATCCAGGCCTACCCGGGCGAGGCCGTCTGGTTCGACGGAAGCTCGCGGGTCACCGGGTGGAAGAAGTCCGGCAAGACCTGGGTCACGTCGGGATGGAACCACATATTCGACCACCGAGTGTCCTTCAATCGGGATCAGGACGACACTCGCCGCTTCGTCGACGACACCAACCCGCTTGCGGGGCATCCGGACCAGGTATGGGTGAACGACAAGCCGCTCCGCCAGGTCGGGTCCGCGGGCGCCGTCACAACAGGCACGTTCTACGTCGACGAAGTCGGCAAGCGACTCGTGATCGGGTCGGACCCGACCGGCAAGGATGTCGAGGCGAGCACGATCGCGCGCGCCTTCAAGATTCAGGGCATGAACACGACGCTCCGTGGTTTCGGCATCCAGCGGTACGCCACCACCGTTTCGATGATGGGTACCGTCACGGCCGAAGTGGACGACATCACCCTCGAGAACCTGGTCGTCCGCGACAACGCCACCATCGGTGTCTACGGCTGGAACGACGACAAGCACTTCCGGCGGGTAACGCTGACGGGCAACGGCCTCATGGGGCTGGGGCTCGACAAATCGACGAACGTCACCCTCGTCGATTCGATCGTGTCGGGCAACAACACCCAGCAGTTCAAGCCGGCACCGGCGTCCGGGGGCGTGAAGATCACGAATGCGAACGGGGTCCGCATCGAGCGGAACATCGTCGCCGACAACTCCAGCGCGGGGGTGTGGTTCGACGTGAACTCCCGGGACATCCGTGTCACGGGCAACACGGTCACCGGGAACACGACAACCGGTGTGCAGATCGAACTCAGCGAGAAGGCGGTCATCGCGGACAACCACCTCGCGGGCAACCGCATCGGAATCAACGTGATCAACAGCGGCGACGTCGAGGTGTGGAACAACACCATCTCTTCGTCCTGGCGCGCCGTCTCCTTCAGTCAGGACGCACGCCGGCAGCCGTCCGCAGCCCTCGCCTCGACAGTGCCGTGGGTTCTCGACGATGTCGCCTTCCGCAACAACGTCGTGTCGTTCGGGGCGGAGTCGAGCGGATGCCCCATCCTGGCGCAGGACGAGGAACGCAAGCTCCGCGGCGCGGCCGTCGGGATCTCGATGGACAACAACGTCTACCACCGCCCCGCCGACACGACTCCGGCCAACTTCGCCTGTTGGGCGAACGGGGCGTCGGGGACGGAGGGCTTGAACGACCTGACCGAGCTTCGAGTCTTCACGGGCAACGACAAGCAGTCGGCGCTATGGGTCGGACAACCCATCGTCACGTCGACGCTGACCGTGCGAAGCGACGTGGTCAGCGCGCCTCGCGCGACGCTCGCCGGCCTGCCGGGGAGCATTGCGTCCTCCATTGGCGTCGCTGCGGGCACGAAGCATCCCGGTGCGCTCTCGATACCGTTGAACTGACGGGCCCCCATCACCGGGCACGGCCCTCGGAGCTTACGATGTGATCGTGAGTTCTGAGGGCGGTGAGAGCACGGTCGTGTTCTACCCTGCCGCCCGTGATCTCGGGGCGTGGGCTGATCGTCACGCCAGTGGCACCGCGCCGGATCGCTGGCCCTACGGCCTCGACAGATTGGACGCACACCTCCCGCGGGTTATCGCACGCAACTTCGCACCGGCAACGACCCTCACCCGGGCCGCGCGTCGGATCATCCTCGCGATGCCGCCTTCGCGTCGGCCCTCGCGACCGGTAGGAGTGACGTGGGATGAGAACGCCGGCGCGCTGCTGTCGGCCTCGGTGGGCCTCAGCGCGCGGTACTCCGGCGTCGTCTGGCTCACCGACAGCGTTGCGCGCCGCGGCGAGGCGGCGTTCCGTGGCATGCGTCGTGCACTGCGCCGTATGGACGGGCTGTGGGTGCTGTCTCAGGCGCAGATGGCCCCGCTCGTCGAATTCCTCGGACCGGATGGTCCCCCCGTGCATTACGTCCGATTCGGTGTCGACCACGAGTTCTTCAGACGAGCGCCCTACCCTGAGCGTCCGCTGGTCGTCAGCGTCGGCGGGGACCGCGACCGGGACCCGGAGACCCTGCTGCGAGCGATGGCGATACTCCGCCGACACCGCCCCGATGTGGAGATCGTGGTGCAGAGCAGGACCACACTCTCACCGCCCGAGGGCGTCACCGTCATCCCCTACCTCACGCATGTCGAATTGCGCGACCTCTACGCGCGGGCTTCCGTTGTCTCCCTCGCGACGCGACCCAACCTGCACGTCTCAGGCATGACCGTCGGACTCGAGGCGATGGCAACCGGGCGCCCCCTGGTCATCACGCGGACACCGGGCATGGACGATTACTTCGGCGGGACCTCAGCGGCCCGCATGGTGGAGGTGGGTGATGCGGACGCCGTTGCTCGCGAAACGCTCGCGGCGCTGGACGATCCCGCATCCGCCTCGGTGGTGGCCAGCGCCCGAGCCCACGTCGAGGGCGGCTTCACGACCGCACATCTGGCGGAACGGATCGCGAGGATCGTCACGGAGAGCTAGGCATCGGGTGGCCTGTGCAGCCACCGTTGCGCTGCCTCCCTGCCATCGACGAGGGGCAGCGCGGCCTGGACGTCACCGGCAGAGCGAGAGCTCGTCACCGCGGCGACCAGCGCCTCGACGAGTCGCCCGCCGACGGCAGGCTCGGGCAGGACCCAGTGCTCGTGCTGCTGAAGCCAAGCCGCGATGCCCGTTTCCGTGGTGGTCACGACCAGGCAACCGTTCGCCAGCCCCTCCGCGATCGGCAGTCCGACCTGCTCTCGCCAGAGCGGACGCCGGCGGGACGGGAGGACGAGCACTTTCGCCGAACGCAGTCGGCGGGCTATCTCAGCCCGCGGGGGATCGATCAGGGCCGTGACCCTGTAATCCGCGCCGGCGAGAGCCAGAGCCCTTTCGACCCCCTCCCCGCGCCCGATCACCAGCAGGCGCGCGTCGGGAACCGCGCGGCGCACCTCGGGCCACGCCGCCAGCACCTCAGGGAACCCCTTCCGTTCGGACAGGTCTCCGAGAAAGACGATCTCCCGCTCGCGCGGCGCGTCGACGCCGTCGATCGCCGCCGGGAGGGCTTCGATCAACCTGCTCAGCGGCCGATGCGCCGACCGCGCGAACGCCGTCGCGTAGACGCTCTGGGCGCCCGCGGTGCCGTAGACGATACGGTCCAGCCACCGCCAGAGGAGCGGCGTGGTGAGGTGACGCAGCCGGTGCCGCCATCGGGCCTTGACGGGAAGGTTCCGAATCAGTGTCGCCGGCTCGAGATTCTCGATCGCGTACGAGACGACGAGCGGACGCGTCCGGCCCCGTGCAGCCGCCCGCAGTCGCGCCCCGGCGGCGAAGGCGACGCTCGGCAGCGACGAATCCCCCGCCAGCGGCTCATTCACCTCGATCACGTCGATGTCCGTCGTCAGCGCGAAGACAACCATCCCCCACAGGCTGCGTCGTTGCGCGTCGACGGCATGGGCGAGAGCGGGGTCGAAGTCATACCGGGTGCGACGGTAAAGGATGACGGGCCGCGGCATCATCGCCGCGGCCCGCTCCAGATGCGCAGTCCGCACTACCTCGTAGAGCTGGACGACGCGCATCGTCTCGGCGGTCGGGGTCATTCTCCTCGCACACACCCCGTGGTCACGGTGCCGTCACGATCTTGACGTCGTCGAACGACAGCGCGACCGGGACGTTCGCCGCGGCGTTGGGAAGGTACCCGAAGACGCCCAATGAACCGGCACTCTGGAGACCAGCCGTCGAATCGCTGCGTTCGATCTGCCACGCGGAGGGTTCCGCGTCGGAGGCCTTCCAGATCTTGGCGGAGATGGCCGTCGCGGTCGTGGTCTTCGTATCGACCACGAACCGATAGGTCTGCCCTGCAGCGATCGTCAGGCCCGCGGGCGCGACCGCGGCACCCACCGAGACGCTCTCGCCGCGGAGGACGTTCAGCTTGACGGTGCCGTTGGCGGCGATCCGGGCTCGGACCATCCACTGCGTCGTTCCGACCCGTCGAGCGACGAATCCGACGTACATTCCTTCGTTCACTTTGTCGATCGTGAACGATCCGCTCAGCCTCGTGGAGGTGCTGTCGATGACCGGCGTGTCTGCGTACAGCGATGTGCCCGCACCCACGGACATCGCGCCCACCCCCTGGGCGACGGAGAATCGGCTCGCCGTACCTCGTGTCGTCCACGCCCCACCACTATCGGACGTCCCCCAGGCAGCATTCGCGGTCCGTTCGAAGGAGTCGGCGAACAGGGCGTCTCCGGCCGTCGGTGCTGTCACCGTGACGTCGTGGGTCTTCGTCGCAGTGTCACCGTCGTCATCGGTGACGGTGAGGGTGATCGTGTAGGTCCCGGCTGACGCGTAGGTGTAAGACGCCGTTGCGCCGGTCGCCGTCCCACCGGCCTGGTCGCCGAATTTCCAGGAGTACGAACTGATCGTGCCGTCCGAGTCGGTGGAGGCCCTGCCGTCGACGGCGACCGCCAGACCTGTCGGCGTCGAGCTGAACTCCGCCTTGGGCGCCGCGTTGGCCGCAGGCGCCGCCACGGTCACATCGTGGGTGACGGTGGCGCTCGCGCCGTCATCGTCGGTCACCGTCAGACGGACGGTGTAGGTCCCCGGTGAGGAATACGTGTGCGAAGCGGTGGCCCCCGTGCCGGTGCTGGCGGCCGGGTCACCGAACTGCCACGCGTACGACACGATCCGACCGTCCCCATCCGTCGAGCCCGAGCCGTCCACGTCGACCTTGAGTCCGGCCTCGGTGTGCACGAACTTGGCCGTCGGTGCGACGTTGTCCGTTGTCGGGATGGCTGCATCCGGGTCCATGGCGACGATGCGGTCGAAAGACACCATCACGGGATCGTTCGTCACCGCGGACGGAAGGAATCCGAAGACGCCGATCCGACCCGATGCCTGAAGCGCTGCCGTTCCGTCGGTCACCTCGCGCTGCCACGCCGGTTCCGATCCGCTCGCGGCCCAGACCTTTGCCTTGAGCGCAGTGGGCGATGTCCCGGCGACCACGAACGAGACGTTGTACTTCTGCCCCGCCTGCACCGTGAACGGCAGCAACAACGACGAACCGATGGCCACCGAGTTGTTGCGGAGCACGTACATGCGCGCCGACCCGTCAGCGCCGATCCGCACACGGAGGACGTAGGAGTCCGCCCCGATCTGGCGTCCGACGACACCGACGTAGGTGCCCTCGGCGAGCTTGTCGACCGAGAACGTCGCGTCCACCCTCACCCGATCGATGCTGACCGACGTGGCGTCGGCATAGAGAGTCGTGGCCTTCGGCACGATCAGGTTGCCGCTGCCGCCCGCCACCGAGTAGCGGCTCGCCGTCGAGCGGAGCGACCACGGCCCTCCGATGTCCGGGGTGCCCCAACCCGTGGCCGCGGTTCGCGAGAACTCGTCGCGGAACAAAGGCGTCGCGGTCGCGGGTGCGGTCACGGTCACGCTGGCCGTCTTCGTATCGGTCGCCCCGTCGTCGTCTGTGACCTTCAGGGTGATCGTGTAATCGCCCGACTGCTCGTAGGCGTGAGAGGCGGTGACACCCGTGGCCGTGCCCCCGTCACCGAAGGACCACTCATACGAGGCGATCGTGCCGTCGCTGTCGGCGGATGCTGCGCCGGTCACCGAGACGGATAGACCATCGACGGTGGGCGTGAACGCCGCGGTGGGAGGGACGTTCGCCGGCTCGGCAACGACGACGTCGAGCGAAACCGTATCGGTCGCGCCGTCGTCGTCGGTCACCGTCAGGACGACCGTGTAGGAGCCCGCCTGGGCGTACGTGTGGCTCGGCGACGGAGTCGTGTCGGTCTTGCCATCGCCGAAGTCCCAGTTGAACCCGGCGATGGAACCGTCGGAGTCTCCCGAACCCGACGACGAGAACGTCGCGTCCAGCCCGGTCGCGCTCCACGCAGCCTGCGCAGTCGGCGGGACATTGGCGACGACCGTGATCGGCATCTGCGTCGTGTTCGTGGCGCCGTCGTCATCCGTCACCGTCAACTTCACCGTGTAGTCGCCACCGGATGCGTACGTGTGGGTAGGGTCGGCTGACGTCGACGTCTTGCCGTCGCCGAAGTCCCACGCGTAGGACGCGATCGTCCCGTCCGCGTCCGAGGACGTGGAGCCCTGGAACGACGCCTTCAGGTGGTCGAGCGAGTAGGTGAACTGGGCGGTCGGCGCGATGTTCGGCGTCTGACCTGTCGAGCCGGCGCTGTAGTGCTGCGCCGCATCCGATGCCGTCAGCGCTCGGCTGTACACCGCTGTCTCGTCGTAGCTGCCGGCGAGGAACGGGGAGGACGAGCCCCACGTCGTGTCACCGCCGACCCGCCAGTATCCGTTGTAGGCCTGAGCGGAGGTCTGCGGGTTGGTGCCCACCAGGACACCGTCCACGTACATGGCCATGCCGCCTGCCCCCTGGGTGGCCATGAGGTGGTGCCATTGGCCGTTGTTGTAGGAGCGCTCCGACGTGATCGTATTCGCCTGCCCCGTCCACGTGCCGAACACGAGCCGCCCGTTGTCCTCCATGTAAACGTGACGGTCGTAGTTCGACGATGTCCCGGACTGCGTGTCACCGAAGCCGATGACCTTGCCTCCCTGGGTGGACGTCGTCTTGAACCACGTCTCGAGCGAGAACGCACCTGGGGTGCCGAACTGGGTCATTGAGTAGACGTTCGACCATCCGGACAGCGTGATGGCGGGATCCGTCGTCCCGGCAATGGCGCCTGGGACGTTGCGGGTCACGGTGCCGGCGATCGCGCCCGGCTGGCTCTGGATGCCACTGTCGGCGACATTCATCCCCGAGGTCTCGCCGTAACGCCAATAGAGGTCCGGATCTGCGTTGTAGACGAGTGCGCCGTACGCATCCGTC
Organism: Microbacterium sp. NPDC079356; assembly: GCF_049545465.1. NCBI lineage: Bacteria > Bacillati > Actinomycetota > Actinomycetes > Micrococcales > Microbacteriaceae > Microbacterium > Microbacterium sp. NPDC079356. The sequence continues at coordinate 644,975 of NZ_JBMWDN010000002.1, forward strand.
GGCGCCTCCGGCACGTCGAGCGTGCGACCCGATGCACGGTAGTGCGACTGGACCTCACGGAGCGTGAGGGCGTCACCGTACACCGCGACGTCGTCGATCGTGCCGTTCAGGCGGCTCGAGGACGGCTGGTTCGGCCAACCGCCAATGTTGTCGCCGCCGACCTTCCAGTACCCGGAGTAGCCCTGGCCCGTGGTTGTGTCCGCACGCTGGGCGACACGCTTGCCGTCGATGTAGAGCTTCATCCCCTCGGAGCTCATGCTCGCCACGATCTGGTGCCACTGCCCGTCGTTGTATCCGGCGCTGGAGTTCAGGGTGCGCACGCCTCCGGGGTAGACACCGAACCAGATGCGACCGTCGTTGTCCATGTAGACATGGCGGTCGTAGCTGCCCGAATCACCGGTCGCGTTGCTGCCGAAACCGACAATCTTGCCGCCTGACCTCGACGAGGTCTTCACCCAGCTCTCGATCGTGAACGTGTCGGGACCCGTGACGGGGGTCGCCGTCGCCGCGAAAGTGTTCCCGTCGAATGTCTTGGCAGTGTCGGCATCCGGCAGGATCGCGCCGGCGGATGCAGTCACGGCGCCGTTGACGGTCAGATCGGACGTGCCCGCCCAGTCGGCCGCAGTCGCGGTGTCACTGTCGGAGAATCGCCAGAAGTGTGCCGCGTCGTCCGTGAGCACCTCGCTCGCGTAGTCGCTGAGCGCAGCGTCCGACACAGTCACCGTGATCCAGCTGGACCTCGCCACGTTGCCGTTCGGGTCGGAGGCGACCACGCGATACCTGTGCGAGCTGCCCGGTTCGAGGCCCTTATCGGTGAAGGTCTCGGACAGCGGCTTCCAGAACACCGTCGAGATGGTCTTCTCAGCGATGGGCGTCGAGGATTCGGAGTCGCGGTAGACGCGGTACGTCAGCGAGGTGTCATCGCGATCCCAGTTGGTCTGGTACTTCACACGGACTTCGCCGGAACTGAAGGACTTCGCCGAGAAGTTCCACGCGCTGCCCGAGAGGCGAGGTCCCTGCTGGTTCGGCGCGATGGTACGAACGGCGTAGCGGACGATGCCCTGCTGACGGGCTCCGTTGACGCTGGGGAATTCACCGCCGTAGATGACGTACTTCGAGTTACCCGTCACGGTCCAGACCGCCTGGCTCGTTCCGGTGAACGTGCCGGGAGTGGTCTGCGGGAACCAGTTCAGCAGCTCGGGACGCGGGGTTCCCGGGTGGTCGGGGTATCCGTAGATGTCGCCGGTGTTGGTGCCACGGGCATCCGTTGTCCACGCCGTCGAGTGGTAGAAGGTCCACGGGTCGGTCTGCGGGAATCCGCCGCTGTTGCCGCAGTAGTGTTTGTGGCTCGCGGAGTAGGCGATGTCGCCGACGATCGCGATGTCGTAGGTGTCGCCGTGGCAGTCCTCGATCCAGACGATCGAGCCGTCCGCCCAGCTGACGGCGAAGGTGCCTTCGACGTTGCCGGTGCCGCCGTAGTGCCAGCCGGAACCGTAGAACTTCGTCCCGTCGCTCGCGAGGCTCATGAATCCCGCCGCGTCTCCGCCGTTGCGTACCTGGGTGTTGGCCGGAAGCGGCAAGCCCGCGCCGGTCGTCGCGTCCGCCAGGTAGAGACCGAAGCCCGGGTTGTCGCTGCCACCCACCGAGGTGAAGTTGCCGGAGATCGCCACACGGTCACCCGCGGTGACGACGCTCTGAACCTGCCCGTTGTCGACGGGGACCTCGAACGGCTGCACGGTGGTGCCGGCGGCGTTCAGCTTGACGATGCGTTGCTTCGCCTTGCCCGCGACCGACGTGAAGTACCCGCCGACGAAAACCCCGTCCGCCGTGGCGGCGAGGGACTTGCCGATGCTGTTCAGCCCCGCCGTGCCGCTGACGAGCGTGCCGGTCGGGATGTTGAGAACCGCGAAACGGGCCCGGCTTTGACCGTTCACCTGAGTGAAGGAGCCGGTGACGTAGAGCTTCGTGCCGTCGGGCGATGCAGCGATCTCATTGATGCGGTTGTTGAAGCTCGGCGCGAAGGACGTGATGAGTGCCCCGGTGGTCAGGCTGTACGCGAGGATGTTCCCGCGCGGCGTGAGGCTGTTTCCCGGCGCAGCACCGGCGGGCCGAGCGTTCGAGAACTGACCTGCGGCATAGACGGTGTCCCCCACGATGACCTGAGACCAGACGACGCCGCTGTCGATCTGCACCGTCGGCAGCGAGTCTGCGGACACCGTCTCGGGCAACGTGTCCGCCGCCGCGGCAGCCGGCGGGTCAGCCGCTGCGGCGGCCGTCGGCGCGAGCCCCAAGGCCAGCCCGACCGTGACCACGATCGCGATCATCATCGACAGGGCCGTCCGGCCCACAGAAATCGTCCCCACGATTTGCATCCCCTAATGTGCGTCCGTGCATACGCGCGCCGCGCGTCGTACGGACGGATCCCCAGAAATCCCCCCAAAGGATTTCAGGCACAACATACGCTATGACGGTCGCCTAGCGCGAACTTTATTTCGCAACCGGCCCCGAAGGGTCAGCGGATGTCGCCCTCGAAGGCGATCAGCGGGTCCGAAACGGAGAGATCAACCTCGACCCGCACGTCGGACCGCTGATCCATCGGGAGCTCGAAGACGAACGCCCCCTCCGCGCTCTTCCCGGGCGCCACTTCGTCCGGGAACGCCTTGCCCGCCGGCTTCGAGACCGGATTCGCCTGAAGGCCCGAGTCGCCCTCGTAAAGGGTCACCACAGCGGTGGTCAGGTCGATGGGATCGTCGGAATCGTTCTCGATCTCGACCGTGATGCGAACCGCCGGCCCGCTCACCTCGCCGGGCACGACTGCCTCACCGTCGACGTCGTCGATGGAACTCACGGATACCTCCGGGCCGCCCTGCACCGCCACGGCGTCGTCGAGCTCAGCCGGCGGCAGAGTCTCGCGATCACCGGGATCCGCCTCCTGCTCACCACCGGCGTCCGGGCTCGGTGTCGTCGCAGACTCATCCACGGTCGCAGATGGGCTCGGTACTGGACTGGGCGGCCGACCGGTCGGACTGGGCGAGACGGTGGTCGCCGCGGCTCCGCCCGGGGCCGCATCGGTCTCGGTGCGGCCAGCGCCGATGGCGACGGCGACTCCGATGGCGGCGACGATCGCCGCTGCAGCGACGATCGCGATGATGACACGACCGGGCCCGCGTCGAGGCTCCTCGTTGAGCACCCGCTCCAGGTCCTCGCGGTCCCGCGCGAACGCTTCGTCATCTTTCATTCTGGTCACTCCCCCCACAGAACGTGCCGTCCTCCCCAGTGGACGCGTCGCACGAATCGGACCGAGCCTAGTGGCTCCCAGCTGAGGTCACATCACGGTTCTGCCGCAGGGCCGCATCAGCGATCCTGCGCGCATCTCGCACACCCCTCACGTAGGCGCGCCACGGCGCCGGAGACCGCAGGAGTTGAGCGCGTCCTCCACGCAGTATGACCTCCCAAGCGGATGCCCCCACCGCGGAACGCCAGCGCTCGATCCCCTCCCTCGGGAGGAACCGCGTGCCGAAGAGCATCCGATTGCGGATGTTGAAGTAGTAATAGGTCTCCGACTTGCTGCGCTCACTCTGACCGGCTTCACGATGGGTCGCACCCTCGTCATGCACCGCCACCGCGTTCTCGGCAACGACCAACGACCCGCCGGCGAGCACGACTCGGCGAGAGAGGTCCACGTCCTCCCAGTAGAGGAAGTAGTCCTCGTCGAAGCCCCCCGTCTGACGCCACAGCGCGGCGGTCATCCACAGGCACGCCCCGGTCAGCCACTCCCAGACATCGTCATCCGGATACTGGGATCGTTTCGTCCGCGCGCGCGTGCGACCGTCACTGAGGGCGACGTCGGCGCCGGCGAACCAGGTCATCCCGGCGGGGGTGATGACCCGCGGGGCGCACAGGGCGAGCGGGTCGCGGTCCGTCTCGGCGCGCAGCATCCGCACGGATGCGGCGTCGATGCGTGCATCGGGATTGAGCAGCAGCAGTCCCGTCGCGCCGTGTTCGAGGGCGGCGGCCACGCCCATGTTGATGCCCCCGCCGAATCCGGTGTTGGCGGCAGGCTCGACGAGCATCCAGCCTTCGCGCGCCGAAAGCGCGCGCACCCGGTCGCGCTCCTCGGCGGTGGTGGGGTTGTCCACGAGGACGACGATGTCCGGCCGGGCATCCGCCACCGTGGCGACCAGATTCGTCTCGAGGAGCGCGCTGGAGCCGTAGTTGACGACGATGACGGCCCACGCCTGCGCCTCAGCCGACACGGCGCATCTCGCTGAACCATTTGACGGCCGCGGCGACGAGGAACAACGCGTTCACGACGAACAGCACCCCGTACACGAACAGGAAGAGCGGCGGCACACCCCACAGCAGGAACGCCAGGCACAGGACACCGAAGTCCGTCGGGAGCAGCAGCATGGACCTTCCGAAGGTGCCACCGGCGCGCACATGGGTGGACGCGACCCCGCGTGCCCCCTTGAGGAGGTCGTTCAAGATCATCCCGAAGAAGGTCGCGGTGGCGACGACGGAGAAGCCGATCGGCACCAGCATCACGCGGTCGTCGAAGCCACCGAAGCGATAGAGCCCGATCAGCACCGCGAGGTGCAGGCTGGCGATCTTGAACGCGTCGACGAAATGATCCAGCCATTCCCCCGCGATCGATCCACCGCCCCGCAATCGCGCGACCTGCCCGTCGGCCGAGTCCCACGCGTAGCCGAGGACGAGCAGGACCCCGATCAGGATGCCGGACCACCAGGTCGGCGGCAGCGTGGCGATCAGGGCGATCCCCACGAACGTGTGAGCCGCACTGACCAGGGTGACCTGATTGGGCGTGAGGCCGATGCGGTAGGCGACGGCCGCCAGAAGCCGTCCAATCCTTCGGTTGACGTAAACGGAGTAGGCCGGAGCACCCCGCGCGTGCCCCTTCTGAGCCCCGCGGAGCCGGCTCATCGTCTCCGCCAGGGAGGCCGGCGCCAGAGGGGTGGTCGTCATGTCGTCGCTCCTTGAGCCCGTTCGCCGTAGTGAGTGAGGATGCGGCCGGCGGCGCCCTCGAGGGCGCCGACTCCCCTCATGAGGTCTCGGCGGCCGACGGCGTCGAGCCGCTGGGAGCGCACGACGGCGCCCGTAGCGCACTTCGCGACACCAGCGCCGATGCGGGCACCGCCCGCGAGCACCGCGCGCACCCGGACCGCGGCACGACGGCTCCGCGTTGGAGCGAGCACGAGCCCCACCCGTATCCCGGCAGCGGCCATGCCGCGCATCCGTCGGAGCGCGTGCGCCCTGCTGCGACGCGCCTCGGGCAGATGGTCGTACACGAGCGCCTCCGCGCACCACACCATGCGCGCGCCGGCGCGGTGGAGTTGGCTGGTGAACAGCGAGTCCTCGCCACCGGAGCGCCCGAATCGATCGTCGAACCGGACTCCGCTGCCGCGCACGAAATCGAGGTCCAGGAGGAGGTTGTTGGTGGCCGCCCGTTCGACGGCGGCTCCGGTCGACAGGTGTGCGCGGTGCCCTCTCGCGAAGAAGCCACCCGCTTCGACCCACGGATCGAGGCCACCGTCGACCACGGTGGACACGGGACCGGCGACGGCGTCGGCGCTCAGAGCTCTGGCCGTCTCGAGCAAGCGCGTCAGCCAGTCCTCCGCAGCCGGTGACTCGTCATCGTCGATGAACACCAGGACGTCGTGGGCGCGACTCTCGTCGAGGGCTCGGTTCCGCGCGGCGGCGACGCCGGGGATGGCCTCGTGGACCGCCCTGACGCCGGAACGTCCGTCGACGACGGCCGCCGCCGATCCGTCGGGGTCGTTGTCGACCACGAGCACGTCCACCCGGGCGGCGGCACCGCTCGCCGTCGCGTGGGTCGACACCGCCTCGAGGGCGCCCAAGAGGCGCCGCAGGTCATCGGGGCGACGGAAGGTGGGCACTGCGACCACCACGGAAGGTGCCGACGGGACATCGAAGGGTGCCTCGCTCATCGGCCGCGCGCCACCCGGAGCTTCATGAGCACCCACCGCGGATGCAGCACGGAGGCTGCGACCATGTTGCCCACGAAAGCCAGTGGCCGCCGATTGAGCCACGCGAGCCCGGCCTGGCGGTATCGCAGCGCGCCCGTGTCCTTTCGGTACCAGCGCCATCGGGTGCGCCGATCGGGCTGGTTCGCCCGCTGCCAGTCGCCGAACGAGATGACGTCCTCGCCGTCGAGCTGCGCTCGGTTCCGATAGACGATGTACCGGGTCATCATGCGCTGCGCGGAGATGTGGGAGAACGACATCGACGAGTCGTGGATCCGATACAGCACGTGCGGCTGCGTGAGTATGCGCACCTGCCACCCGGCGGCGTAGACCAGTCGATTCACGATCTCCAGATCCTGGGCGGCGTCGAAATCGGCGTCGTACAGCCCGGCATCCGTGACGGCGTCCCGCCGATACATGATCGCCGGATGCGGAATGAGGATCTCGCGACCCGCTTCGCGCATCTCATGGAACTCCTCGAGCGATCGCGGTCCCACGGACACACGTCCGGCGATGCGCCCCGTCGGACCGAGGTAGCGACCTTCACCCGAGACGGCGCCCAGCGAGTTCTCAGCCCGCAACGTGTCCAGTTGGGCGGCGAAACGACCGGGCAGGACGAGGTCGTCGTGTTCGGCGACCGCGACGAACTCGGGGCACTCGCCGAAGGTGATCCCCCGGTTCAGTGCCCGCGACACCCCGGTGGGCTCGGCGTTGCGCAGCACCGTGACCCGGTCGTCGCGGGCGGCGACCGCGTCGACCAATGCGCCGCTGCCGTCCGTGGACCCGTCGTCGACGACGACGACCTCGCCGTCGACCGGCAAATCGTCCAAGACGCTCTCCAGCGCCGCGGCGACGTACCTCGCCGCATTGTGCACAGGCATGACGACCCTCACGGCCTTCGTCGCCGACTGCGCAGAACTCGTTTCCCCCACGAGCGAAGTCATTCGTGCCACCCCCAAGTAGCCGGATGTTCGCGGACGCCCCAAGCGCCCTTCCCCAGGGACAGTATGACCTGAAAAACCTGCGGTGTCGCTAGTCTGTCCTTCATCGCACCTCGCTGGGGAGAAGAGATGCGGGGTTCATCCACGGTGACGGGGGGCTTGTGGAACAGTCGACAGGGCGCGCGCGCGGCGGAAGAGCCCGCATTCTGATCAGTGCCTATGCCTGCGGTCCGGTTCCGGAGCCGGAGGCCAGCGCGGGCTGGCAGATGGCGACCGCCGCTGCCCGCACGCATGACGTCTGGGTGATCACCCGGCCGCGGTTCCGTCAGGCCATCGAGGGCGCATTGTCGACGGATGCGGCACTGCGGAGCCATCTCCATGTCGCCTACCTCGACCTGCCCCCCGGCATCGTGAGGCTGAAACGTCGCGGAGTCGACCTCTACTGGTACTACGCCCTCTGGCAGCAGGCGCTCGGGCGTCGCGCTCGCGCGTTGCACGCCAACGTCGGCTTCGACGTCGCGCACCACGTCACCTTCGCCAACGACTGGATGCCGTGCGGGCTGACCGCGCTGCGCGACGTGCCTCTCGTCTGGGGACCCGTCGGAGGTTCCAGCACGCTCCCGATCCGTCGCCTCCGCCCGTGGCTCGGCGCGCGCGGGACGCTCACGGAACTCGTCAGAGCGCTCTCGACCGGCCTGTTCCGGCGCCTCTGGGGCGCGCCCGCAGCGCGCCGCGCGGCGCTGGTCGTCGCGCAGAACCCGGACGTCGCCGGCGTGTTCCGGCGCACGTCCAGCGCGGTCGTCGTCGAACCCAATGCCTGCCTCGACGACCTGCCCACCCGCGCAGCCGCGGAGGTCCGCCCCCGCCACGCCGTCTTCGCGGGGCGACTGCTCGCCTGGAAGGGCGCGGCGCTGGCGATCGAGGCACTGGCGCGACCGGAGGCGGCCGACTGGACGCTCACGATCTTCGGCGACGGCTACGAGCGTGCGCGACTCGAGGGGCTGACTCGGCGACTCGGCCTGGGCGCGCGGGTGGAGTTCGCGGGTCACCGGCCACGGCCGGAAGTCCTCGAGGCGATCGCCCGCGCAGAGGTCTTCCTCTTCCCTTCGATGCACGACCAGGCCGGCTGGGTGGTGGCCGAGGCGAGCACCATGGGATGCCCCGTGGTGTGCCTGCCCCTGGGAGGCCCTCCGACCCTCGCCGAGCGCAACGCCCATGTCGCATCCCTGGACGGCGACATCCCCGCATCCCTCGCCCGTCGGCTCGTCGAGGCCGCCGCCCGGGGAGGCGAGCCTCACGACCGATGGTCGGCCCGGCGCCTCCCCGACCTCGTTGCGGGGTGGTACCACGACGCCCTGCGCCCCGGGCGGGGAAGGGCGCCGATCCGCGTGCTGGAGACCTTCGGGGTGCCGAAGCCCACCACCAACCCGTACATCAGCCAGCTCCACACCAGTCTGCGTGCGACGGACGACCTCGAGGTCCTGACCTTCGACTACCGGACTGCGCTGCTCGGCCGGTACGACGTCGTCCACGCGCACTGGCCCGAACTGATGGTCGACGGGCACCGAGCCATCGGACGGTGGAGCCGACGCGCACTCGCGGCGCTGACGGTCCTCAGATGGCGGATCACCCGCACGCCTGTGGTCCGAACCGTCCACAACCTCGAGCGGCCGCAGGGGATCTCGCGATTCGACCACGCCGTCCTCTCGGGGATCGACGCGGCGACCACGCTCGACATCGCGCTCAACGACCGCACTCCGCTGCGCGAGGGCGTGCCGCAGACCGTCATCCCGCACGGCCACTACCGCGACTGGTTCGCGGCACACCCCGACCCGGCGGCGGTGCCGGGTCGGGTCGCCTACGTGGGCCTGATCAGACGCTACAAGGGCGTCGAAGACCTGATAGACGCCTTCACTCAGTGGGACGAGCCGTCGGTGAGCCTGCACATCGCCGGACGCCCGACGTCGCCCGACCTGGCAGCCGCGCTGCAGACCGCGGCGGCATCCGATGGTCGGATCTCGATCGATCCTCGGTTCCTCGACGACGCGGACTTCGTGTCGTCGATCCGCTCCGCGGAGCTGATCGTGCTGCCGTACCGCCACATGCACAACAGCGGGACGGCACTCGCCGCCCTCTCGCTGGACCGCCCCGTGCTCGTCCCCGACAACGCTGTCAATCGTGCGCTCGCGAAGGAATGCGGTCCGCGATGGGTCCACCTGTTCCAGGACTCGATCACCGCTGCCGACATCGAACGAGCATGGAAGGAGTCCCGGAGCGTCAGCGGAGCACCGGATCTCTCCCGGCGGGAATGGGCGGCGGCCGGCGTGCATCACCTCGAAGCGTTCCGACGAGTGGTTCCTGGGCGGTCGTGACGCCCCACCCCGCCGTGGTGTAGTCTCCCCCCATCGGGCTTTGGGGGCCCGGTTCGAGTTGGGGCTCGATCTGTCTGCTTGCTGGGGAGCTTGCGATGACTGTGCGTATCGGTTACGCCGCGGGGGCGTTCGACCTGTTCCACGTGGGACATCTGAACATCCTTCGGCATGCCAGGGACAACTGCGATCTGCTCATCGCCGGGGTGGTCAGCGACGAGATGCTGCACCAGGTGAAGGGTGTCGATCCATTCATCCCGACGTCGGAGCGCGCCGACATCGTGCGCGGCATCCGCTTCGTCGACCACGTCCACATCGAGACGGTACCGAACAAGCTCGACGTGTGGCGGGAGGTCGGGTTCACTCACTTCTTCAAGGGTGACGACTGGCGCGGCACCGAGAAGGGCGACCGTCTCGAGCGCGAGTTCGCGAAGGTCGGCGTCGAGGTCGTCTACTTCCCGTACACCGTCCACACCTCGAGCACGCAGCTGCGTCGCGCGCTCGAGGTCGCCTCTTCCGATCGCGAGCTCGTCCGTTCCGAGTCGGCGTGAGCGTGGCAGCGTCTGACGACGCTGCATCCTCGACGGGTCCCGACGACATGATCGAGCTCTTCGTCGGACAGGTGATCGCTCTGTTCCCGCTCCGGATGAAGAGCGGGCAGATCCCGGGTCGGCCGCAGCCGACCGTGCGGCGGATCTTCCCGCGCTCCCCCGAGCCCGGCACCCCCGTGGACGGCGGTCCGCCGATGCGGGCGCGCACGTACTCGCTGTTCGTCGATGCGCCCGGTCACGGCATCCTGACCGTCGCCGACCATCGCGTCGAGGTCGTCATCCTGCCGCTCGACGTCTCGACGCCGCGCCAGGCGACGGTGTTCCGCATCTCCGCGATCGCCGGTCGGACGATCGACGTCACCGGCGTCGTGATCCAGCCGCCGACGGATGCCGCGGGCTGAGGGACGCCGACCCGAACGGACGACGAGAGCCGCACCCCGGTGGACGGGATGCGGCTCTCGGCCTAAATCCTGCGTGTCAGCGACCGCCGCGGCGGCCGGCGCCGTTCTGACGGACGACCGAGCCGACGGTGAGCGACCCGCCCCCGATGGCGCGACGGCCGGTGCGGCGCGCGCCGCCGGTCGGAGCGGCCTTCGGGGCGCCGTGCGAAGCGGCCTGGCCGTGACCGGCCGCGCGAGCGGGCTGAGCATCGCGACGCGGCGCGTCGGAGGTGCGACGCGACGCCTCCGCGCTGCGACCCTGACCGCGCCCGCGCCCCCCGCCCTGGCCCTGGCGACCGCGGTCGCCCTGGCCCTCGCGGGCGGCGCGCTTGCGCTGCGCGTTGGCGCCCTGGCTCTGCCCACCACCACGGACCTGCGGCTGCTCGGGGGCCGGCGTGACGTGCGGGGCGACCTCGCCGACGAGCTCGACGACCGACGCGGATGCCGCGGTCACGGTCTCGGGCGTGACTGAGATCGACGCCTTGCGCAGCAGCTGGTCGACGTCGCGACGCTGCTCGGGGAGGACGATCGTGACGACGGCGCCCTCGGCGCCGGCGCGCGCGGTGCGACCCGAACGGTGCAGGTACGCCTTGTGCTCCATGGGCGGGTCGACGTGGACGACGAGCTCGACGTTGTCGACGTGCACACCACGCGCGGCGACGTCGGTCGCGACGAGCACGCGGGCGGTGCCGGCCGAGAAGGCGGCGAGGTTGCGGTCGCGCTGCGGCTGCGAGAGGTTGCCGTGCAGGTCGACCGAGGGGATCCCCTGCGACGTCAGCTGCTTGGCGAGCTTCTTCGCGGCGTGCTTGGTGCGCAGGAACAGGATGCGGCGGCCCGTGCCCGAGGCGAGGAAGCGCACGAGCTCCTTCTTCTCGTCGGAGCCGGGCACGTGGAAGACGTGGTGGGTCATCGCGGCGACGGGCGAGTGCGCCTCGTCGACGGAGTGCAGCACCTCGTTCTGCAGGAAGCGGTTCACGAGCTTGTCGACGCCGTTGTCCAGCGTGGCGCTGAACAGCATGCGCTGCGCACCCTGCGGAGTCGCGTTCAGGATGCGGGTGACGCCCGGCAGGAAGCCGAGGTCGGCCATGTGGTCGGCCTCGTCGATGACGGTGATCTCGACGGCGTCCAGGCTCACGAGCTTCTGCTGCATGAGGTCCTCGAGGCGGCCGGGGCAGGCCACGACGATGTCAGCGCCGGCGCGGATGGCCTCGACCTGGCGGTTCTGGTTCACGCCACCGAAGACCGTGGCGGTCTTCATGCCGTAGGCCGCGGCGAGCGGCGCGAGGGTGCGGTCGATCTGGGTCGCGAGCTCGCGCGTCGGAGCGAGGACGAGACCGAGGATGCGGCCGCGGCGGCGGGTGCCGCCGGCGAGACCCTGGCCGAGGCGCGCGACCATCGGGATCGAGAACGCGAGCGTCTTGCCCGAGCCGGTGCGGCCGCGGCCGAGCACGTCGCGCCCGGCGAGCGTGTCGGGCAGGGTGTCGACCTGGATCGGGAAGGGGCTGGTCTTGCCCTCCGCGGCGAGCGCGGCGATGAGGGGAGCGGGCACGCCGAGCGTGCCGAACGTGGGTTCAGTCATGAGAGAGCTAACTCGGGCGTGATCGCCCGGATCGGTGTCCCGGGTGCGAGTGCGCAGACGGGTTCGCCGTGAGAAGGAGTCGCCGGCGACGATCGATGGATCGGCAGCGGATGATGCGTTCTACGACGCGAGGGGCACCAGGGAAGGATGCCGCAACCCACCCAGTCTAGCAGTCGGGGCCTCCGGCGGCCCTCAGAGCTCCCCCGCCGGCACCGCGAACGTGTCGCACGCGGTGCTGCCGCCCTCGTACCCGGCCATGAACCATCGCTGCCGCTGCGCGCTCGATCCGTGCGTCCAGCTCTCGGGATTCACCTGACCGGACTGCTGCTGGATGTGGTCGTCGCCGACGGCGGCGGCCGCGTTCAGCGCATCGTCGATCTGCGCCTGCGTGGGTTCGAGGAGGAACGGCCGACCCTCGGCATCCTTCTGGTCGGGAGCGGCGGCGGTCCAGGCGCCCGCGAAGCAGTCGGCCTGGAGCTCGGTGCGGACGGCGTTGCTGTCCTCGCCGGTGCCGTCGCGCGGGTACTCCTCGAAGACGCCGAGGAGGTTCTGCACGTGGTGCCCGTACTCGTGGGCGAGCACGTACAGCTGGGCGAGGTCGCCGCCCTCGGCGCCGAGCTGTCCGCGCAGGATGCTCCAGAACGTGGGATCGATGTAGACGGTGCGATCGGTCGGGCAGTAGAACGGACCGGTCTGATTGGATGCCGTGCCGCACGGCGTCTGCGCCTGCTGCTCCACGAGCACGAGCTGCGGCTTCTCGTAGCCGTCGAGCTCGCTCTGCCAGTACGTGTTGATGACCTCTTCGCCGGCGTCGAGGCGGCAGTCGTCGTTCGCGTTGGCGTCCGCCCCGCTGTCGCAGTTCTCCACGACGCCCTGGTCGGGGGACGTGCCACCCCCGCCGCCTCCGCCGAGGAAGCCGCTGAAGTCCTGCCCCGTGAACATGAACAGCAGCAGCACGACGACGGCTCCCGCGCCGCCGGCACCGCCGGCGATCACGGCGCCCCGGCCGCCGCGGCGGGTCGCGCGCGAGCCCCGTACGTCCGCATCCGGGTTGAAGGTCATGCCGGAACGGTACGCCCGCCGATCCCGCGCGCGGAACGGGTTGCGGCGACGGCCTCGACCGTGCTCGGATTCGCGGCACCGCCGTCATCGGACACAATGGGAGCGAGCGAGGAGATCACCGTGGACGCACACGCCGACCAGCCGACACCCGGCGACTACGCCGAGTCGCGCACCATCGCGATCCCCGACGACCCGATGACGGATGCCCCGGGGTTCGCCGCAGTCGATCCGAGCCCCGAGTGGTGGCTCGCCCTGCCCGCCGGATCCCGGCTCGTCGGTCTCGTCGTCTCGCGCCCCGACATGCCGAGCATCGTCGCGCAGCGCGAGGCGCTCGCGAAGTTCGGGGTGCCGATCGCCGGGTTCCGGCATCCCGCCCCCGAGACCGGCGAGACGTGGGAGGACCGGCTCACGCGACTGTTCGGCCGCCTCGGCGCCGGGGACGTCCTCGTCGTCACGGACGTGAAGGCGCTCGGGCGCGACGCGCACGAGGAGACCCGGACGATCGCGGAGCTGCGCCGCCGGTCGGTGATCGTGAAGGTCCTCGACCGGGGCTGATCCGCCCCCTCAGGACGAGGCGCAGAGGCGCGTCGCGTCGCTCGTCGCGCCGTTCTCGCGCCGTACGCTGACGTCGATGCAGACCTGCGTGTCGCCGTCGAGCGGGACGACGACGCTCGTCTCCGCGACGTTCTCGGCGGCCGCCTCGCCGCCGTCGAGCCGCACCCGCTGCCAGACGTAGGTGTCGCCCTCCTGCGGATCGGGGTTGACCCAGCGGAAGATCACCTCGCCGCCTCGGATCGTGTGGTCGCTCTTCTCCGGCGCGGCGATGAAGTCCGCCACCGGGTCCTGCGGCTCGGGGGCGGTCGTCGCCGTCTCCTGCGGGCCCGCCACCTCGGCGGACGGCGCCAGTGCCGAGGCGACGAGGACCGCACCTACCACGACGACCGCGACGACGGCCGCCGCGATGAGGCCGATCCACAGCCCCTTGCGCGAGCGCGCCGGCGGCGCGGTCGTGGCAGTGGCGGGCGCAGGTCCCGTCGCCGCGGGGGTCGCCGCGGGGGTGGCCGCTGTGCGCTGGGGGGCACGCAGCATCGTGCCCTCGTCGACCTCGCTCGTCACCGGCGCGGCCGGCGGGATGGCAGTCGGCGGGCGCAGCACGGTGGCGTCCGCTCCCGTGTCGGCGGGCGCGCCACCGGGCGCCCAACCCGAGGTGTCGCGCTGGACCGTCGCGTCGGGGCCCGTCCCGAAACCGGCGGCGAGAGCCGAACGCTCCCACGTGGGCCCTGCGGCGGGTGCGGTGTGCGGATCGATGCTGACGATGCCCCGCACGCGCGTGAGCTCGCCGTCCTCCTCCTGCTCCTCGACGGGCGGCGCATCGTCGAGGATGTCGATCGGGGTGACCGAGTGCGCGAGCTCGATCTGCACCTTCTGCAGCGCGCGGGCGAAGGCGACGGCCGACTCGAACCGGTCCACCGGGCGCTTGGCCATCGCCCGCTCGAGCACCTGGAAGAGGGATGCGGGAGCGTCGGGTCGCTCCGGACGCGCGAGCGGCTCGGAGTCGATGCGGCGGATCAGGTCGGCGCCGCCGTTGCGACCGCCGGGCACCTCGAAGGGCGAGCGGCCGGCGAGCAGGTTGTAGACCGTTGCGCCCAGCGCCCACACGTCGGACTGCACCGTGAACTCGGGGTTGTCGGCGAAGGATTCCGGAGGCGACCACGGGATCGACATCCCCGCGGAAGGATCGCGGCCATCGGCGGTCGTCGCGATGCCGAAGTCGGTCAGCGCGGGACGGTTGTACTCGGTGACCAGGATGTTCGCGGGCTTGATGTCGCGGTGCAGGATGCCGGCGCGGTGGGCCGTCTCGACCGCGGCGGCGACCTGGATGCCGACACGGAGCGCCTCGGCGACCGAGATGGGCGCCGAGCGGGCGCGCACCTGCAGGTTCGGCTTGGAGCAGTACTCCATGACGAGGTACGACCGGCCGTCCTCGGCCACCCCGGCCTGGTAGATCGTGACGATGGCGGGATGCGTCGAGAGCATCGCCATGACGTTCGCCTCGGCCTGGAACTGCTCGACGGCGCCGCTGGTCATCTTCTCGGCGAGGAGCACCTTCACCGCCACGCGGCGGCGCGGCAGGGCCTGCTCGTACAGGTACACGTCGGCGAAGCCGCCGGAGCCGAGGACCTGGACGTACGAGAAACCGGGGAGCTGCGGCGGCGCGGCGGGAGCGCGCTTCGCACTCACGGCAGGTCCTCGAAGGTCAGCGTGACACCGTCGCCCAGGTCGAGCACGTCCGCGTCGATGACCATGGTCGGCTCGTTGGGGTGCAACCGCACGGGGTCGTGTCCGCCGCGCAGCAGGACGGTGCCGTTGGTGCTCGCCAGGTCGACGGCGAGCACGTGCTCACCCTCGGCGCGGATCTCGACGTGGTTGCGCGAGATGTCGTGCTGCGGTCCGTCGACCGCGACGAGCGTGGGCAGCTCGTTCTCGGCGGGGCGGGTCGAGCGCGGGCGTCGACCGACGATGACCGTGCGCTCGAGCTCGATGACCCGCCCGTCGGCGAGGCGGATGCGCCCGCGCGACGGACTGCGCGGCGGGACGTCCTCGATCGAGTCGAAGGCGGATGCCGCGCGCATCGCGCGGGCTTCGGCGACCGACACCGTCGCGCCGTCGTGATCGCCGAGCTCGGCGGTGCCGGGCAGCGGCGGGGCGGGCAGGTGGGGCGGCACGAACGGCGGCAGCGCGGGCACCGGCGCGGTCCCCTGCGCGGCGGTGCGCGGGCTCGCGATGGTCGCCCCGAGCACGGGGTCCTCGTCGATCCCGGCGATGGTCTCGCCCCCGTCGGGCGCGCGGGTCGCCTCGGGGATGCCGGGGGTCGACACCGGCGATTCGCCGAGCGTGTGCACGGGAGGCACCCCGATCACCAGCCCGGGGACTGCCGGCGGCGCGGGCGGGGAGTCCTTCGCGAGCGTGCGCGAGGAGGCGATCGTCTCGCCGATGTCCTCCGCCACGGCGTCGTGGTCCGGCTCCGCGGGGCCCGGCTTCGCGGGCTCCGGCGCTGCGGCGTGCGGTTCGGGCGCGGCCGATTCTGTGGGCTCCGATTCGGCGGCGGTCGGGTCGGGCTCCGGCTCCTGCTCGGCCGAATCCGACTCCGGCGCTGCGGCCTCCGGCTCCGCGGCATCCGACTCCGCGACATCGTTCTCGGGCACATCTGCCGACGGCGCCTTCTCCGCAGAATCGGCCACGGGTGACGCGGGGGCCTCGACAGGCGCGGCTGCCCGTGCGGCGTCGCGCGCGACGAGGTCGAAGACGATCTGGGCCGCGGGCACGACCCCCGACTCGATGGGCAGCAGATCGGCATCCGATCCCGCACCGATGTCGACGCTCACCCGGACGGCGCGCGGCAGGAATCGCTCGGTCCAGGTCGCGACACCCGCTCCCGACACCTCCTCGACGCCGTCCGCCGTCTCGACGACGAGCGAGACGGGGCCGCGCACCGCGACGCGGACGCCGTCACCCTCGGCGACCGCGAGGCCGAACGGCGGGATCGCGGCGAGCGAGGTGCCGAACGCGCCGGTGAGCGAGTCGAGCACGGCGCCGATGCCGCCGCCCTCGAGACGGCGCCACACGCCCTCGACGGCGTGCGGCGTGACCGCGGGGGGCAGCACGGCCAGCGCCGACCCGGTCACCGCCGCACGCCACGCCTCGGCATTGCCGTCGGGCCGATACCGCACTGCGCGCATCAGGCGTCTCCTCCTGCCGCTGCACGCGGCCGTGTGTCCTCATCGGCGTCCGACGACCCGAGGCCGGGCGTCGTGTCCCCCTCATCCTGCCCCGCGACGCGCACGGCATCGACCACGACGGCCGTGATGTTGTCGCGTCCGCCGTGCAGCATCGCCTCGTGGACGAGGC
Source organism: Microbacterium sp. NPDC079356 (assembly GCF_049545465.1). Lineage (NCBI taxonomy): Bacteria > Bacillati > Actinomycetota > Actinomycetes > Micrococcales > Microbacteriaceae > Microbacterium > Microbacterium sp. NPDC079356. The sequence continues at coordinate 661,828 of NZ_JBMWDN010000002.1, forward strand.
GGGTCGCGGCACCCTGCGGATCGACGACGTCGCGCAGGATGCCGGTGATGCGCTCCTCGGGCACCTCGCCCGAGAGCCCGTCCGAGCAGACCAGGATGCGATCCCCCGCCTCGGCCGCGAGCAGCCAGAAGTCCGCCTCGCCGCCGCTGCCGCCGCCGATCGCGCGCGTGATCTCGTTGCGGCGGGAATCACGACCGGCGGCGTCGCCGGTCAGTTCGCCCGCGTCGATGAGCTCCTGCACGACGGAGTGGTCCACGCTGATCTGCTCGAGCTCGCCGTCCGCGAAGCGGTACGTGCGCGAATCGCCCACGTTGACCGCGAGTCAGTAGCCGTGCCCGCCGACCTCGGTGACCGCGACGCCGCTGAGGGTCGTGCCCGCCGCGCGCCCCGCATACCCGATGCGCTCGACGGCGACGCGGGCACGCGACAGGGCGGCCCGCATCCCCTCGATGCCGACGGAGTCCCGCCCGACGAGGGCGCGAAACGCGGCGACGACCGCCCCGCTCGCGGCGGCGCCGGCGTCGTGGCCGCCCATGCCGTCGGCGACGAGGAACAGGGGGTACTCCGCGAGGTACGAGTCCTCGTTGACGCGGCGACGCAGCCCCGGGTGGGTCGCCGCTCCGACGCGGACGTCGATCGCCGTCACCGGGCGCTCTCCACCGTGAGCCGCCGGTCGCCGAGTTCGAGGACGTCGCCCGACCACACGCGCGCCCGTCGCCCGGGCAGGAGGCGCTGCGGCTGGCCGGCCCGCACGATGACAACCCCGTTGAGGGAATGCCGGTCGACGACCCACGTGCCCTCGTCGTCGGCGCCGATCTCGAAATGCGTCTTCGACAGCGAGAGCGTCTCGTCGCGCACCGCGGTGCTGCGCCGTCCCGGCTGCTGACCGGGGCCGCGACCGAACAGGGTGGGCTCGTAGACGGTGTGCCGGGTGCCGTCATCCCACCCGAGGATCGCGATCACCGGGGGCGCGACCCGCGCGGCCGTCGCGGGCAGGCCGTCTCGGTGCGGCGCGCCGGGAACCGTGGAGATCACGTCGACGGGGAGGGTGCGCGGGATGCGACGGTTCGCGGGGACGGATGCCGGGGCCCACGAGGGCGGGGGCAGAGGGCCCGATGCCGGCGCGCCGACGGGCCGGACGGCGCCCGAGGGGGCGGGCGGCACCGTGGCCGCGAGCACCGCCGGAGCGGGAGCGGGAGCGGGATCGGGCGCCGGGAGCGGCGCGAGCTGCACGTCCGCCGGGGACTGCTCGACGGGGGCCGATGGGCGCGGGGCGGGTGCCACGTCGACGACCGCGCCCGAGGCGAGGTCGTGCCACCCTCGCCGCCAGCGCGAGGAGTCGAACAGCGGCGAGAAGAACCCGACGACGACGCTCGCCGTGAGGCCCCAGAGGAGGTTGCGACCGAGCGCGCGCCCGAATCCGAGTTCGGCGTCGTCGGAGGCGTGGGCCAACCGTACCCCCATGAAGCGCATGCCGAGAGAGCCGCGACCGCCCTGCATCGCGGTGTAAACGAGGAACCAGGCCGTGCTGACGACGGCGAGCACGGGCAGCAGCCAGAGGATCGGGACCGCGGTCACCATCGACAGGGCGACCACGATGCCGACGGCGACCCCGTTCACGGCGGCCGCGATCGCGGAGTCGATGACGACGGCGAGGATACGGTGGCGCATCGTCGCGGGCACGCGGGCGGTCATGGCCGTCGCACCGTTCGCCGGATCCCACCCCGTCGCAGCGACCGCAGACTCAGGCGGGCGCGCAGCCGCTGCCAGAACGTGGCACCGCCCGCCATGCCCGCGACGATCTCGTCGACCTCGCGCCAGAACGCGTCGACGTCCTCCGGCGTGGGGTCGCCGGGGCCGTACACCTCGGCGTCGGCGCGCTGGGCGAGGGTCGCGACGCGGGGACCGTCGAAGGTCTCCCCCACGGCGCGGGCGCTCTCGGCGCGCGTGGACCCCGGCGGCACCGCGACGCGGTAGTCCACGGCGCGGTCGACGAGCTCATCCCACCCGCCCGACACCCGGTCGGCGGTGCGCTCGGCGCGCAGGCGGCGGGTGCGGCGGGCGGCCTTCACCCCGCCGATCACGAGGAACGGCGAGAGGAGGAGCAGGAGGGTGCCGAGACCGATCCCGGTCCACAGAAGCACCGGTCCGAGCCAGTCGAGCCCCGGAGGCTCCTCCTCGTCCTGGTCGCGCTCCTCGGCGAGCGCCGGCGGCAACTCCGCCGGCTCCTGCGCGGGCGGCGGCGGCTGCAGGACCTGCGGCTTCGGGTTGGCGCGCGGCTTCGTGTTCTGCTGGCTCGGCTCGTTGTCCTCGTCGGGGGTCGGATCGAAGGTCACCCATCCGGCATCCTCGAACGCGATCTCGACCCAGGCGTGCATGTTGTCGCCGGTGGCGGTGAAGACCCCGCTCCCGTCCTGCTCGCCCTCGTCGGGGTACCAGCCCATGACCACCCGCGCGGGCATCCCGAGCTGCAGGGCCATGAGCGCCATCGTGACCGCGTACTGCTCGTCGTCGCCGACCATCTGCTCGTTCGAGACGAGCATCGTGATCCGTGCGGCGCCGTGACCGGAGGGCGAGTAGACGTCGTCGGCCAGACCGTGGCTGAAGTAGCCCTCGCTCTGCAGATAGCTCTCGAGCGCGCGCGCCCGCTCGATCGGGGTCTCGGCTTCTTCCGTGGCGTCCGAGGCGAGTTCACTGAGGGACCGGGGGATGCCGGTCTGCCGCGGCATCTTCAGCGGGGCGAACTGCTGGTCGGCGAGTTGCTCGTCCGTCGGCTCCACAGGCACGGTCGTGTCGATCGTGTACTGGTCGCCGGAGCGGACCCCGGAGGTGACGACGGCGGTGCCGGTGCCGTCGTTGAAGTGCGCGCCGCGGCGCAGGTCGTTCGCCCGATCACCGGCGAAGGTGATCTCGTGGGCGGAACCGACCGACGGCAGCCAGACGCCGTCGAGGTTCTCGATGTCGACGCGCACGGTCGATTCGTCGCCCTTCGCCTGCGGCGACATGTTGGACCGGACGGGGGTGAAGGCGCTCGACGAGCCCGCGCCGTCCTCGGCGACGTTGTAGACGATGCCGTCGTAGGCGTCCATCGTCGCAAGCCGAACCCGAGCGTCCTCAGGCAGGCCGCTCACCGTGAACAGGGGTTCGCTCTCGAAGTCGCGGACGTAGCCGCGCCAGGACTGCAGGGGGCTCGCGTAGTCGTGGATGTCGAAGGGCGGCACGACGAAGTCGCGCAGGATGTAGCGCTGCGTAGGCGGGGCGGCGGTCGCCGCGACGGCCGCCCCCGCTCCGGTCGCGAGGGCGACGACGACCCCGCCCGAGACGAGGCGGCGCAGGCGTGCGGCACGCGAGGCATCCGCCCCGGGGGTCGCGGCCTCGACCGCGGTGCGCTCCGGGCTCCACAGGGTGCGCAGCGCCAACCAGATGACGGCGACGATGACGAACAGGGCACCCTGCACGATCGGGGCGACGGTCTGCGCCGTGCCGAGCAGGATCTCGCCGGCGATGAAGGCGGATGCCGGGATCAGCGCCCACGCGGGCCGACGCAGCCGCAGCGCGAGCGATGCGGTCAGCACCGACGCCACGAGCGTCATGAGGAACGGGACGATCAGGTGGCCGTCGTCGGACGCGACGGGGGGCACCGTGGTCAGCAGATCCTTCCACGCCGTCACGATGCCGAAGGCGAGCTGACGCCACGTCTCGAGGGTCGGGATGGCGCCGAGGAACGTCGTGGCGGGCAGGGCCAGCGCGCCGCCGAGCAGGAAGTACACGGCGACGGTCGCACCCGCGAGGGTCAGCACCCCCCAGCGCCACCTCGCGCCGACCCACGCGAGGGCGATGCCGACGACGAGGGCGCCGACGGCGGCGACGAGGTAGGTCGCGCCCTCGAACGTCGCCGCGAAGCCGACGATGCCGACGGCGAGGAGGAGGACGACTGCGCCGACGTCGGCGACGAGGCGACGCCACGTCGACCCGGGGAGCAGGAGGAAGCGCAGCCGGTTCACGACAGGACCTTGCGGATCGCGTTCGGGAGCTGGTCGAGCTCGCCCAGGGCCACGACGTCCGCGTCGCCCACGCGGCGCAGGGCCGGGGCGTCGAGGCGGCTGTCCGCGATGATCGCGAGCGTGCGCACACCGAACGGCACGCGCGAGCAGGCGAGCCGGAGCTGCCCCGCGTCGACCGTGGACCCGCAGATGAGGACGGCCACGGCGGCATCCGGGGAATGCGCGGCCAGGATGCCGGCGAGCGCGACGATCCCGCCCTCGCGGGGCTTGCTGGGCTCGATGGCCGCGAGGGAGTCGAGGTAGCGGCGTCCGGTCTCGGCGCGGATCTTGCCCGCCGAGGTGCGGACGTCGAGGGTGCGGGAGTCGCGCAGCGCGCGCAGGCCGATCGAGCCGGCGACCGAGATCGCGGTCTCGAACTCCTCCGGGTCGCGGTACTCGCCGGGGTGGGTGGAGAGGGCGACGACGAAGTGGGAGCGCCGGGTCTGCTCGTACTCGCGGACCATCAGCGTGCCGGTGCGCGCCGTCGACTTCCAGTGCACGTGGCGCAGGTCGTCGCCAGGCTGGTAGTCGCGCAGCGCGTGGAACGACACGTCGTCGCGCGCGAGGTGCTGGTCGGGCAGGCCCTCGAGGTCGCGCATCTGGCCGAGCGACAGGCCGTCGAGCGGCAGCGTGCGGGGGTGGACGAACAGGTCGACGGCCTGCCGGCGATCGTGGGTTCGTTCGAACAGGCCCAACGGGTCGCCGCGGAGCACGCTGACGGGGCCGACCGCGAGCACGCCGCGGGCGGTCGTCGGGATGGCGAAGAGCTCCTCGTGCTCTGCTCCCGCGGCCAGGCGCGGGACCTGGAACAGACCGCGGCCGGCGCCGACGGGCAGGACGACCTCCGAGGGGAGCAGCGACCGCGAGGTGCGGTTCGCGAGGGTCAGCGCGCCGACCGCACGCTCCCCCACGACGACGCGGGTGCGGGTCAGGTCGAGGTCGACGTCGTAGGCGGTGCGGCCGAAGAGGAAGACAGCGCAGAGCAGCGCGAGGATCGTGGCCACCACCGCGGCGACGAACGCTTCCTGCCATCCGAGGGCGAACGCGGTGATCCACAGGACGATCGCGGCCGCGATGACCACCCAGCCGGTGACCTGGATCACATCCGCGATGACCGCGAAGCGTGCCCCGGCGCGGCGCGCCCACACCCCGGCATCCTCCCGGACCTTCTCCCCCCGCGTCGCCTGACGCGGGGCGAGCTGAGGCGCGTCGGTGGTCTCGTCCGGGGCGTCTGCGGGCACGCCGGAGGGGCCGGGCGCGTCGGGCGCCGCGGCCACCGTCGCCGGCGTCATCGTCATCAGGCCGACGCCCTCGCGAGGGGTGCCTCGACCTGGCCCAGCGCGCGCTCGATGACCGACTCCGAGGTCGTGCCGGCGAACTCGGCCTCGGGGTCGAGGACGAGACGGTGGGTCCAGACCGGTGCGGCGAGCGCCTTCACGTCGTCGGGGATGACGTAGTGACGTCCCTGGGATGCCGCGACGACGCGCGCGATCCGCATCATCGAGATCGCGCCGCGCACCGAGACGCCGAGCTTCGTGGCATCCGACTCGCGGGTCGCCTCGACGAGCTGGGCGGCGTACCGCGCGACGGCGGGGTCGACGTGGACGGATGCGGCCAGGTCGGCCATGTCGGCGACGGCCTTGGTCGTGATGACGGGACTCAGCTTGCCGGACGGGTTGCGGTCGACCTCGCCGGCGAGGATACGCTCGGCGACGGCGAGCGACGGGTAGCCGATCGAGGTCTTGATCATGAAGCGGTCGAGCTGCGCCTCGGGCAGCTTGTAGGTGCCCGCCTGCTCGATGGGGTTCTGCGTCGCGATGACGAGGAACGGACGGCCCACCTCGTGCGGCACACCGTCGACCGTGACCCGCGACTCCTCCATCACCTCGAGGAGCGCCGACTGCGTCTTCGGCGAGGCGCGGTTGATCTCGTCCGCAAGCACGATCGATGCGAAGACGGGTCCCTTGTGGAACTCGAACTTGTGGTTCTGCTGGTCGTAGATCGTGACACCCGTCACGTCGGAGGGCAGCAGGTCGGGCGTGAACTGGATGCGGGTCGACGTGCCCTGCACGCTGGCGGCGAGCGCCTTCGCGAGGCTGGTCTTGCCGGTACCGGGCGCGTCCTCGAGGAGCACGTGTCCCTCGGCGAGCATCGCCGCGAGGACGAGGCCGACGACCTCACGCTTGCCCATCAGCGCCTGGTCGACGTTGTCGACGAGACGCGTGAACGTGTCGCGGAACCAGGCCGCCTGTTCGGGGGTCATGCTCATTCGTAGTCCTTGCTCTCGAAATTCTTCAACGACTCATCCACGCGGCCACCACTGCTTTTCCGTGTCAACGGCACCACCCCAGCCCTGGATGTCCACCCAGACGTCGTAGCCGTCGGCGCCGAGCCAGCACTCGATCTGCTTCGAGCCGTTGGCGGGGAGGTCGTAGGCGAAGGCATTAGGGCTGACGTTGCCGCTGCCGCCGCTGTACTTGCACGCGACGTTGTATCGGCCCGCCGGGAAGTCCCGGGTGTTGACGACAAACTTGTAGCAACCGTTGTTGCAGCTCTGTGGAGCGCGGTCTCCTCGCGTGACCCATACGCGAGGCTGAGGTGGCGGCGGGGCATCCACGCTGCGCGCACTCGCCTGGGCCGTCGTGGTCTTGCTTCCGTCCGCACTGGTACGGACCTCGATGGTGCGCGTGGTGCTGTAGTCCACGCGGTAGTCCTCGGAGCCGGAAGCGGCGACCTTGCGCCACCCGTTGCCGTCGCCGGTGCGGATCTCCGTCGTGACGGGCCGACCGTTCGCGGCAGGCGAGGACCAGCTCATCCTGATGGTCCTGCCGTCATCGATGGTCGACGCGCTCGCGGTCGGTTTGCCGATCTGGCCGTACGGCCGCACCTGGTTGGATGCCGCCGAGGCAGGCCCCTCGTACGTCGTGCCGTCGGCGGTGGCCACCGCACGGATCCGGATCGTGTAGGCACCGTTGTTGTTGACCGCCCCGTTGCCGATCGTCCCCGACGTCCCCGAGCCGCCGCCGGCGACCCAGTCAGCCCGCCAGCCGTTGCCGTTCACGCTGTACTGGTACTGGATCTCGTTCGTGTTCGCGCCGTTGGACGCGCCGGGCTCCCACTGCACGACGACCTGGTTGTCACCCTCGCGCGCCGCGACGTTCGACGGCGCGCCGGGCGGCGTGAAGGCGCGGCGCGGCGCCGACTGCGGGCTTCGATCGCCCCATCCCGCCTTGTTCTGCGCACGGACGTCGTAGGTGTAGTCGGACTGCGACGTGTCGACGACGACCGCCTGGCTGGTCTGTCCGGCGGGTACGGCGATCGTGTCGACGACGTTGCCGCCGCGGATCACGCGGAGCTCGTACCCGCCGATCGCGTCGCCGTTCTCAGCGGGCCGGTTCCAGGACACGCGCATCTGCGCGCGGTTCCCCACCGGCTCGAGGCGAGCCACTGTGGGAGCGCCCGAGGCCGACGGAGGGGCGGCCGGGATCTCACCGGCGGACCACTGAGAGAAGTCCGATGGCTCCGGAGCACGGTTGTGAGCGCGCACCCGCACCTGGTACTCGGTGCCGTTCTGCAGCCCCTCCCAGCGGTGCGTGGTGCCCGTGAGGCCCGTCTTCTGGGCGACGCCGGACGGCGGCGCCGGCGAGATCTCGAGGGTGTAGCTCTCCACCGGAGAACCCTCGGTGCGCGGCGTCTTCCACGCGACGTCGAGGCTACGGTCGCCGAAGGTCAGTGTCGGCGGGGCCGGCTGGTCGGGCCGCACGTCCGGGCGAGCAGTCTCCGACGGGACCGACGGATCGGACTCACCGACACTGTTCGTCGCGGTCACGACGAAGTTGTACTCGACGTTGTTCGTCAGGCCGTCCAGCGTGCAGGTCGTGGACGGGCACTCGCGGGTGTAACCGCCCGCCGTCGACGTGACGGTGTAGCCCTCGATGCGGCGACCGTTGTCGACCGGCGGCGTCCAGCTGAGGACGACCGTACGGCTCTCCACGGCGGTCACCGTCGGCCTGCCGGGCGCATCGGGACGGCCCTGTACCGTGATGCGGATCCGGCCGTCGACCCGGCGGTCGGCATCCTGCGTCGCGTCCTGCACCGTGTAGCGGACGACGACGTTGCCGACGAATTCACTGCCCGTCGTCACTCGGACCGTGCCACCCGAGACATCGACGCTGGTCACCTCACCCGTCTCGATCTGCGTGTTCACGATCTCGAGCGGTGCGTCAGGGAAGGGATTGACATCGTTCTCGAGGACGTTGAGGGACACGGTCTCGCCCTGGTCGGCCTGCAGGACGACATCGTCGTTCACCGAGGGCAGCTCGCGCGTCGACGCGGTCACCGTCACCTGGATGTTGGCCTCCACGGGCTCGGTCTCGTTGTCGGTCACGCGGACGGTGAGCGAGAAGCGCGTGCCCTTCGCGACGTCGGGCTGGGCGGACACCTGCAACGACTGACCGTCGACCGAGGCGCTCACACCAGCCGGCGGGTCGGAGGCGAGCGCGAACGTGAGGTTGTCCATGTCGCCCGGATCGGGGTCAGTGACGAGCTCCCGCAGACCGAGCGTGGCCGGGTCCTCGCCCGGCGCAACCGAGACGGACGCACCGATCATGGTCGGGGGCTCGTTGTCGGGTGGGGTCACCGTGATCGGGATGGTGAGCGTGGCCTTGCGGCCGTCCGCGTCATCGGGTCCATTGCCGTCGGTGACTTCGAAGGTCAACGCGTCCGCGCCGAAGTAGCGGTCCGCCGAGGTGTAGATGAGCGTCGACTCATCTTTGACGAGTCCCGCACCGTTGCTGTGTGCGGCAGTCACCTTCTCGGTCTCCGTGATGACCACGTCGCGCCCCCCGGACGCACGGACGTAGTCCGACAGCGGAAGCTCGATCGTCTCGCCGCTCTTGACGGTGACGCCCTCCGCCGAGATCAGCGTCGGCGGAAGATCGGCGAGTGCCGGGACGTGGATGAAGGCTGCGGCGACCTGGTCGTCCTCGTCCGTCACGAGGTAGGTGATGAGCTGACGCTCGTCACCTACGGAGAGACTCACCCGACCGCCTGAGAGGACACGCGCGTTCTCTCCGCCCTCGCCGAGCGCGACCTCCAGCGCCGAACGGGTGCCGTCGGGGTCGTCGTCGTTCTCGAGCACGTCGACGACGACGGTACCGTCCTCGGCCACGTCCTCCGCCCGCACCCGATCGTCGCGAGCGATCGGCCGGGCCAACGGCACGTCCGGGTCGACGGTGATCTGCACCGAGGTCGTCGCGCGGAGTCCGCGTTCGTCGGCGATCGTGTACAGCACGCTGGTCTGCATCGGCTCGTCGGGCGCCGTGATGAGGAGCTGTTGTCCTGACACCTCCGCGCTCAGTCCCGGGACGTCCGCGACCTTCACCGCATTCTCCGCGAATCCGAACTTGTCACCGTCAGGGTCGGAGTCGTTCTGGAGCGCGTCGACGGCGACGGTGCGGCCGGGCCGCATCGTGATGGTGTCGCGCACGGCGTACGGCGCCTGATTGGTCGACTCGGCCGGCGCGATGCCGACCTCGATGATCGCCGTCGCCTCCTTACCGAGGTTGTCACGGACGCGGTACTGGAAGCGGTCGACACCGACCGAGTCCTCGAATGCGGTGTAGGTGAACGAGTCGGCGTCGATGGCCGACACACGGCCCTTCTTCGGAGAAGATGCGAGACCGACGAGCTCCACCGAGTCGCCATCGGCGTCGATCCCGTTGAGATCGATCGCCACTTGCACACCCGAGCCGCTGAGGGTGCGGACCGTCACGTCGCGGGGGCGCGGCGCGGCGTTCGCGTCGTCGTCACGCGGGAGGATGCGGATGGTGACGTAACCGGCATCCCGCTGGCCCGTCGAATCCTCGACCTCGTAGGTCGCGTTGACCGTCTTGGGCTCGGGACCCGCGCGGAAGCGGAGAGTGTCCTCGGAGACGAAGAGGTCGCCGTCGGCCTCATCGATGAGCGGCGGCACGAGCTCGGGCGAGATGTGGATCTCGTCGCCGTTCGGGTGGAAGTCGTTCTCCATCACGGGGATGGTCACGACATCGCCGACGCGGACGACGACCTCGTCGTCGACGGCGATCGGCGGGCGTAGTTTCTCGGGGGCGGGCACCGGGATCACGATGACCTCGCCCGTGGCGGACTGCGATCCGTTGGAGATGGTGTAGGTCAGCCGCACCTGCTTGTCCAGGGACGCCTGGTCGCTGACGCGGATCGTCTCGTGTCCCAGCACCGCCGCGGCGATTCCGCTGTCCTCGTCGACGGTGACCGACTGGACCACGAGGATGCCGCCGGCCGGGTCCGTGTCGTTGCCCAGCACGTTGACGAGCACATCGCCGCCTGCGGGGAGGAGTGCGACATCACGCACCGCAATCGGCGCGACGTCGGCATCCTCGTCCGGAAGGACGTCGATGCGCACGATGCCGGGAGCGGAGTTCGCGCCCGCAGAGGCGAGGTACGTGGCGTAGTAGGTGCCGGTGTTCGGAGCCTCGAACGTGAACGACTTGTCGGGATAATCACGGGTCACCGTTCCGCCGTCGACGTCGTCCACGCGCGTCAGCCGGAGCTGCTCGCTTCCGGTACTGGTGTCGTTGGTCAGCGGTCGCACCGTGACGGGACGGTCGGGTCGCGTCACGACGTGGTCCGCGTTGGTCACGGGGATCGTTGTTCCGAGGGGTCGGATGTCGATCCTCGCCACCCCCGTGGTGGTGTCACTGCCGTCGGACACGACCACGGGCACGTCCTTGCGCCCTTGCATGCCCCCGATCGCCCGGTAGGTGATCTGCCCGTCGGAGGTGAACTCGGCCTCATCCCCGCCGTCCGGGGTGACATCGAGCAGGAAGATGTCGTCGCCGTCGGGGTCGATCCAGTCGCTGAGGACGTTGAAGGACACGACACCGCTCTGCTCGACGGTGATCGCGGTCTTGCGCTTCTGCGTGGGCGCCGAGTTCTCGCTCAGCGGCCGGACCTCGAGGTCGACACGCGCCGTGTCCTTGCCGCCGCGACCGTCCGACACCTCGTACCGGAACGAGGTCGTGCCCGCGGCATCCTCGGGCAGCGCGATCTGAAGAGCCGTGCCATTGTAGATGGGCGTGATCTCGCCGATCGACGGGTCGCCCGTGACCTTCGCGACGAGCACGTCGCCGTCCGCGTCGAGGTCGTTCTCCAGCACGGGGAGCACCGTGGTGCGGCCCGGACGTACCCCGTAGCGGTCGTTCTCCGCGACCGGCGGGGTGTTCTTCTCGGCGCGTTCGGGGAGCGTCGACTGGACCGTCTCCTCGGTCGTCTCCTCCTCTTCCTCACCCTCGCCCTCGGGCGGCGTGAGGTCCTCCCAGTTGTCGACCTGCTGGAGCGCGTCGCTGGCCATCCAGGCGGAACCGCCGAAGATGTCGTTGAGGACCACGACGTCGCGGTTCACGCGGAAGCGGAGTTGGCTCGAGCGGTCGATCCCCTCGACCGTCTTGGTCAGGTCGTCCTCGTCGCCGACGCAGTCGCGGACGAAGGAGCCGGAGCCCGACCAGGCCCCGTACGCGCACCCCGCGACGTAGACCGGCTGCGCGGGAGCGCCGCCGTCACCGGCATCCGTCGTGACCGGATCGCCGCCCGCGAGCGGGACGCGCACCAGCTGGGTGGGAGTCGCGAGCGTGACGGTGTCGGTCACGTTCGAGGGCTGCTGCAGGATCGCCTCGTCGGGAACCTGGGTCACGAGCCCGTCGCTCGTGTAGAGCGTCGAGGACGTGCGGTCGAGGACGACGCTCACGCCGCCGATGGACGTGATCGCCAGCTCGTCGTTCTTCTCGATGCCCTCGAGCTCGCGCTCGGCGGTCTGGACGAACACGCCCTGCGCGTCGGGCGCATAGGCGTACAGCACACCCTTCTCGGCGGAGACGGCGTAGACGAGGCCGGCCGTGCTGACCGTGACCGCGGCGCCCCGGCCGAGCTCGGCGATCGGATCGCCGGCTTCCTTGCCGACGGCGGCGAGCGAGGTGAACGGCGCGGCACGCAGCGCTCCACCCTCGTCCATCGTCGCGACGGTCGGGCCGCCCAACACGACCTGGGCGTTCGACGGCAGGTCGGCCTTGTCGGAGAGCACGACACGAGCCGGGTCGATCGCCGTGGCGGTGTTCTCGGTCTGGTCCGTGACCAGGACGCGGTTGCCCGCCTGCTGGATGTCGTACTCCTGCGACAGCGTGCGGAGGCCGCCGTCGAGGAGGCGCGACTCGTTGTTGAAGTGCCCGACCAGCAGGCTCGTCTGCTTCGTCAGCCAGACGCCGCCGTCGTTCAGTTCGACCTCGGTCGTCGGCTCGCCGTCGTAGGTGAGCGCGAGCACGCCGATGGCGACCACGGCGGCGGTCACGGCGCCGATCGATGCCATCGTGCGGGGCCGCGAACGGAGCCAGGCGAAGGGCTTCATGAGCGTTCTGACTCCCCCCGGGCAGACGAGTTCGCAGGACCGTGCGCGCCCGATGGATGGACCGGACGACACGGCGTGTGGACGCGGTAAAGCCTAAGCGAGGGACCAATTTCGGGCGAGCGCGTGACGTGGGGAGTTCTCCCCACTTATGCTCTTCGGTTCGGTCGACTCAGACCGCGCCGACGTAGCGGGCCAGGTGCTCGCCCGTCAGCGTGCTGCGGTCGGCAACGAGCGCCGCCGGTGTCCCCTCGAACACGATGCGACCGCCGTCGCGACCGGCGCCGGGACCCAGGTCGATGATGTGGTCGGCGTGCGTCATGACGGCCTGGTGGTGCTCGATGACGATGACGGAGTTGCCGGCATCCACCAATCGGTCGAGCAGGGCGAGCAGGTTGTCGACGTCCGCGAGGTGAAGCCCCGTCGTCGGCTCGTCGAGGACGTAGACCGCCCCCTTCTTCGCCATGGCGATCGCGAGCTTCAACCGCTGCCGCTCACCGCCCGAGAGCGTGTTGAGCGCTTGACCGAGGGTGATGTAGCCGAGACCGACGTCGATCATGCGACCGAGCGTCGTCTTGGCCGGTCCGGTCGTGAACCCGTGCGCCTCCTCGGCGGACATCGCGAGCACCTCGGCGATGTTCCTGCCGTCGAGCGTGTACTCGAGCACCGCTTCGCTGAAGCCGGACCCTTCGCAGACCTCGCATCGCGTCTCGACGCTCTGCGTGTAGCCGAGGTTCGTGATGATGACCCCGAGCCCCTTGCAGGCCGGGCACGCGCCCTCGGAGTTCGCGCTGAACAGCGAGGCCTTCACCCCGTTCGCCTTCGCGAACGCCGTGCGGATCGCATCGAGCACGCCCGTGTACGTCGCCGGGCTGGAGCGGCGCGACCCCTTGATCGGCGACTGGTCGACGACGACGACGTCGTCGAACGACGGGACGTTGCCGTGGATGAGGGAGGACTTGCCCGACCCGGCCACGCCGGTCACGACCGTCAAGACCTCAAGCGGGATGTCGACGTCCACCCCTATGAGGTTGTGCTGGGTGGCGCCGCGGATCTGCAGCGCACCGGTCGCCGGGCGAGTCGAGGTCTTCAGCGCTGCCCGGTGATCGAGGTGCCGTCCCGTGAGGGTGTCGGATGCCCGGAGCCCGGCGACGTCCCCCTCATACATGATCCGCCCGCCGCGCGATCCCGCATGCGGGCCGAGGTCGACGACGTGGTCGGCGATCGCGATGACCTCGGGCTTGTGCTCGACGACGAGGACGGTGTTGCCCTTGTCGCGCAGCAGCAGGAGCAGGTCGTTCATGCGCTGGATGTCGTGGGGATGGAGTCCTGCGGTGGGCTCGTCGAACACGTAGGTGACATCGGTCAGCGCGGAGCCGAGGTGACGGATCATCTTCGTCCGCTGCGCCTCGCCGCCGGACAGGGTCCCCGACGAGCGGTCGAGCGACAGGTACCCGAGGCCGATGTCGACGAACGACGCGATGACCTTGCGCAGCCCCGACAGGAGCGGCCCGACGGTCGTCGCATCGATCGTGTCGAGCCACGCGGCGAGGTCGGTGATCTGCATCGCGGCGGCGTCGGCGATGTTCACGCCGTCGATGCGGCAGGCACGGGCGCCTTCGTTCAGTCGGCTGCCGCCGCACTCGGGGCAGGGGAGGAACTTGACGGCGCGATCCACGAACGCACGGATGTGGGGTTGCAGCGCCTCCCGATCCTTCTGCAGGAACGACTTCGTGATCTTCGGGACCAGACCCTCGTAGGTCATGTTCATGTTCTGGAGCTTGACCTTGGTCGGCTCCTTGTACAGGAAGTCGGCGCGCTCCTGCTCGGTGTACTGCGCGATGGGCTTGGCCGCGTCGAGGAACCCCGACTCGGTGAAGATCCGCACCATCCAGCCGTCCACGTTGTAGCCGGGGACGGTGATCGCGCCCTCGGCGAGCGCCTTCGAGCTGTCGAAGAGCTCGTCGAGGTCGACGTCGCTGACCTCGCCGAGCCCCTCGCACCGGGGGCACATGCCGCCGGTGACGATGTCGGACCCGGGCACGGTCGGGATGTTGAACGAGAACGCCTGCGGCGACCCCACCCGCGGCTCGCCGAGGCGGCTGAAGAGCAGCCGGAGCATCGAGTACGCGTCGGTCGCGGTGCCGACGGTCGAGCGCGCGTTGGCCCCCATCCGCTCCTGGTCGACGATGATCGCGGGGCTGATGTTCTCGAGGCCGTCGACCTCGGGACGGGACAGCTGCGCCATGAACTGCTGGACGAACGTCGGGTACGTCTCGTTGATGAGGCGCTGCGACTCGGTCGCGATGGTGCCGAACACGAGCGAGGACTTGCCCGATCCGCTCACCCCCGTGAAGACGGTGAGGCGGCGCTTGGGGATCTCGACGTCGACGCCCTTGAGGTTGTTCTCCCGCGCCCCGATGACGCGGATGACGTCGTGAGCGTCGGCGATGGGAGGATCGGATGCCGGCCCGTCGACGTCGGTGATCTCGTGCTCCGCCATGTCCGCCTCTCCGCCCGCCGTCCCCACATGATCCTCGCGCACACCCCCGGGGGCAAGCGGTCAGCCGCCGGCCCGGTGACACCCGCTCACGTGGTCGTCGACCATGCCCGTCGACTGCATGAGGGCGTACATCGTCGTCGACCCCACGAAGCGGAACCCCCGCTTCCGCAGCGCCTTCGACATCGCGTCGGACTCCGCCGTCGTGGCGGGGACCTCGGCGAAGGTCTCCGGTCGCCGATGGGATGCCGGGGCAAACGACCACATGAACGCGTCGAGTTCGCCCGGGGCCATCTCTGTGACGAGCCGCGCGTTGCCGATCGTTGCGAGGATCTTCGCGCGATTGCGGATGATGCCCGCGTCGGCCATGAGCCGGTCGACGTCGGCCTCGTCGAACGCGGCGACGGTCACCGGGTCGAACTCCGCGAACACCTCGCGGAACCTCGGGCGCTTGCGGAGGATCGTGATCCACGAGAGCCCCGCCTGGAACCCCTCGAGGCTCATCTTCTCGAAGAGGGCCCGGTCGCCATGGAGTGGCCGCCCCCACTCCTCGTCGTGGTAGCGGCGGTACTCGGCGTCGTCGCCGACCCAGCCGCAACGAAGGAGGCCGTCGGGCCCGACACGCAGTTCCACGCGTGCCAGGCTACCGACGGCCTCCGACGCTCACTTCTTCTTGAGCGACTTCTCCGGCACGGGCGCCTCACCGCGAGCCGCGAGGTCGGCGTAGTGCGCCCGCGCCTCGTCCTGCCGCTGCCGCTCGATGCCGGAGGCGATCGGTGCGCGCACGTGCTCGGGGGCGAATCCGAACGCGTCGACGAGGTCCTGCGCGTGCGGACGCAGCCGCGCGCAGAGGCGGTCGATGTACTTCGACACCGCGGCGGCGCGCTGCGTCGACAGACGTCCGTTGATGAGGTGCCAGGCCAGGTGCTTCTCGATGAGGTGCAGACCGAAGAGGTCGCGCAACCAGGTGAGGACCTGCCGCGTGCCGTCATCCTCGGTGGCCTTCACCGCATCCGAGAACGCCTCCCACTGCAGCAGCTCGCCGTGCGCCCGCGCGGCTTCGATGAGCTCCGCCTGGTGCGTGTTGAACAGCGCCGCCGCCTCGGCCGCGGGGAGCTTGGATGCCGGGCGCAGCGCGCCGGCGATGTCGGCGACCATCTGCTCGACGCGTCCCGCGAGCAGTTCGTGCTGTTGCTCGGCCCGGAGCCCCAGCTCGACCGAGCGTGCAGTCGAGCCGAAGTCGGCGACCGTCTGCCCGAGGCTGCGGAGCCCTGCGCCGTGGAAGACCTTGCCCGCCGTCTGGCCGACGGCGAACTTCGCGAGGGTCGCGGCATCCGCCCCCTTGAACTGCTTCGCGAAGTCCGCGAGCAGGCGCTTGCCGACCAGCTGGAGCAGCACGTTGTTGTCACCCTCGAAGGTCACGTAGACGTCGAGGTCGGAGCGCAGCCCCACGAGACGGTTCTCGGCCATGAAGCCCGACCCGCCGCAGGCCTCGCGCGCCTCCTGGATGGTCTGCAGCGCGTTCCAGGTGCTGAGCGGCTTGAGCGCGGCCGCCAGGGTCTCGAGGTTCTCGCGCTCGGCGGGGGTGTCGGACGTGCCGCCGAAGACGCCGTCGAAGGTGCGCAGCAGTTCGTCGTGCGCGAAGTACTGGGCGACGTTCTGCGCGAGGAGCGGGAGGAGGCGGCGCTGGTGCTTGCCGTAGTCGAGGAGGACGACCTCGTCGGTGCCGGCGCCGGAGTCGAACTGCCGGCGCTGGTTGCCGTAGGTGACGGCGATGTAGAGCGCGAGCGACGAGGCGATCGTGGCGGCGCCGTCGAGGGAGACGCGGCCTTGGACGAGGGCGCCGAGCATCGTGAAGAAGCGGCGGCCCGTGCTCTCGATGGGGCTCGAGTAGGTGCCGTCGGGAGCGACGTCGCCGTAGCGGTTGAGGAGGTTCGTCCGCGGCACGCGGACGTGGTCGAACGCGAGCCGGCCGTTGTCGATGCCGTTGAGCCCGCCCTTGACCCCGTCGTCCTCGCTCTGGACGCCCGGGAGCAGTTCGCCGTCGGGCGTGCGGATCGGCACGAAGAAGCAGTGCACGCCGTGGTTCACGCCCTTCGTGATGAGCTGTGCGAAGACGGTCGCCGCCTGTCCGTGCTTCGCGGCGTTGCCCAGGTAGTCCTTCCACGCCGCGCGGAACGGCGTGTGGATGACGAACTCCTCGGTCTCGGGGTCGTAGGTCGCCGTCGTTCCGATCGCGGCGACATCCGATCCGTGGCCGATCTCGGTCATGGCGAAGGCGCCGGGGAGCTCCGCGTCGCGGATCGCCGGAATCCAGGTGTCGTGGTGCTCCTTCGTGCCGAGCTGCAGCACGGCCGAACCGAACAGCCCCCACTGCACGCCGGACTTGATCTGCATGCTCGGGTCCGCGAGCACCAGTTCCTCGAACCCGGCCAGGTTGGCACCGTTGTCCTCCTCGCCGCCGTACTCCTTCGGCAGGGCGCGGGTCGAGCCGCCGTTCTTCGCCAGCAGTCGCACCTGATCCATGACCCGCTCGCGGTGCTCGGCGACGCTCTGGCCGTCGATGCGCCAGTAGGCCGGGTCCTTGATGAGCTCGCGCACCGTGAGGCGTGTGTCTCCCCAGGTGCCGCGGAGCATCGCGCCCACGGCGTCGATGTCGATGCGGGGCTCGTGCGCTTCGTCGGCGGTGTGGGGCGCGGTGGGAGCGCCGCCAGCGGGGGTGCGCTTGTCGGCGGCGGGGGTGGAGGAGCGGACGACGGTGTCGGTCATCACTGGCCTTTCTGAGGACGCCGGATCGGCGACGGGACAGGGAAGTTCGACGACAACGGTAGGAGTCCTCTAACAGCGAACCAAAGGCGTTGTCCGGTTGAGACAAGATGCAGGAGGGACGTCGTCGGCCTGACTTGTGCTTCGCCTACACCGGTCGATGTCGGGGCGCCCTGGCAGACTCGCCCCGGAGGCTTCGATGATCGCACTCGCCCGATGGGATGCCGCCGACCGCGGCCTGCTGACGCTCTTGAACACACCCGCCATGACGTCATATCTGGGCGGCCCCGAGACCGAGGAGCAGCTTGACGACCGGCACGACCGGTACGTGCGCACGTGGTCCGATCGATCGGGAGCGATGTACCGCATCGACGTCGACGGCGAGCCCGCCGGTGCGATCGGATTCTGGCCCGTCGACGAGGAGGGCACGCCCGCCTTCGAGACCGGGTGGAGCGTCCTCCCCGGCTTCCAGGGGCGCGGCGTTGCCACCGCGGCGCTGCGCCTGCTGATCGCCGAGGTGCGTCGTGACGGCACCCGAACGCTCCTCACCGCGTATCCCGGCGTCGACAACGCCCCCTCGAACGCGCTGTGCGCCCGAGCCGGCTTCGAGGAATGCGGCATCGGATCGGAGCCGTGGCGCGGCGGCATCCTCACCTTCCGGAGGTGGGTGCTCGACATGTCGCCGCTGGATCTGACCGGACGTACCCCCGATGTCGACGAGCGCTTCACAGGTGACGCTCTCGACGCGGAGCGGTGGTGGCCGCATTACCTGCCGCATTGGTCGTCGCGCTCGCGGACGGCGGCCCGGTACCGGGTCGACGGCGGCCTCGAGCTGCGCATCGACGCGGACACCGAACCGTGGGCGCCGGAGTGGGACGGTGACGTCCGCGTCTCGCACCTGCAGACCGGGCAGGCCACCGCCGAGGTCGGATCGGATGCCGGTCAGCACCGCTTCCGCGACGGGCTCGTCGTCCGCGAGTCCCAGGTGGAGCGGCGCCTGTGGCTACCCCGCTTCGGGGTGATCGCGGCACGCCTCGCCGCGGTGCGGCATCCGGACGCGATGGTCGCGTTCTGGCCGATCGGGTTCGAGGACTCGCCCCAGGAATCCGGGGAGATCTGCATCGCCGAGATCTTCGGATCGGAGGTGGACGACACCGGCGGATGGGTCGGGGTCGGCGTCAAGGCCCACCATGACCCGCGGCTGCGCGACGACGTCGAGAGGATCCGCATCGACGGCGACCTCACCACGCTGCACGAGTACGCCGTCGACTGGTCTCCCGATCGGCTGCGGTTCTTCGTCGACGGTCAGTGGGTGAAGACGGTCGCCCAGCGGATCGACTACCCGGTGCAGCTCATGCTCGACCTCTACGAGCTGCCGCGACGGGACGGACCGCGCGATGGCGGAGCTCTTCCGCACGTGATGCGCATCGAACGTGTGTGCACGTTCCCAGAGTCCTGACACACTGGGAGCATGCGCGTCCTTTCCGTTGACGAGACCGTCGTCCACCTCCGCTCCGGCGGCACCAGCGTCGTCGTCGACCTGCAGCCCGGAGCGGTCCCCGCGATCGTCCACTGGGGCGATGACCTGGGCGATGCGCCGCGCGAGACGCTCGTCTCGCTGGCCACCGCATCCCGCCTGCAGCGCATCTCGGGCGGGCTCGACCACACGGTGCGGCTCGGTGTCGTCGCGACCGCGGCGTCGGGGTGGGCGGGCACGCCCGCTCTCGAAGGCCACCGCGACGGCGCGGGCGTCAGCGCGCTGTTCACCGTCGTCGAGACGCGCACCTCGGGCGACGCGCTCGAGGTGGAACTCGCCGACAGCGAGGCCGTCCTGTCGGCGCGCTACGAACTGCGTGTGACGCCCTCGGGCCTCGTGCGCGCCCGGACGACCCTGCGGAACGACGGCGACGGCCACTACACGGTGCAGGCCCTGCACGTGACGCTCCCGCTGCCGTGGGAGGCGACGGAGATCCTCGACACGACGGGTCGTCACCTGCGCGAGCGGTCCGCCCAACGTCACGAGCTGACCTTCGGGACGCACCTGCGCGAGTCCCGGCGCGGCCGCCCCGGTGCCGACGCCACCCTGCTGCTCGCGGCCGGTGTCGCCGGGTTCGGTTTCGAACGCGGACGCGCCCACGGGGTGCATCTGGCGTGGAGCGGGAACTCCCGCATGTTCGCCGAGCGGACGCCCACGGGAGAGTCGTTCCTCGGTGCCGGTGAGCTGTATCTGCCGGGTGAGATCCGTCTCGCGCCGGGTGAGGAGATCTCCTCGCCCGAACTGCTCGGGTCGTGGGGCGACGGCCTCGACGAGCTCGCCGCGCGGTTCCACGACGAGTGGCGTGCCCGGCCGCAGCATCCGACCCGCCCCCGTCCCATCACGCTCAACACGTGGGAGGCGGTGTACTTCGACCACCGGCTGCCGAAGCTGATCGCCCTCGCCGACGCGGCGGCGGAGCTGGGTGTGGAGCGGTACGTGCTCGACGACGGCTGGTTCCGGCACCGCCGCGACGACACGGCGGGGCTCGGCGACTGGTACGTGGACGAGACGGTGTGGCCCGACGGGCTGCACCCGATCGCCGATCACGTGGTCGCGAAGGGGATGGAGTTCGGGCTGTGGTTCGAACCCGAGATGGTCAACCCCGACAGCGACCTCGCCCGCTCCCACCCCGACTGGATCCTCCGCGGCCGCACCGACCTGCCCCCGTCGGCGCGGCAGCAGCAGGTGCTGAACCTGGCCCACCCCGACGCGTACGCGTACATGTTCCGGGTGATCAGCGACATCCTCACCGCGTACCCGATCGCGTACGTGAAGTGGGATCACAACCGCGACCTCGTCGACGCGGCCGCCGGGCCCGGCGGAGCCGCGAAGGTGCATGCACAGACCCTCGCCGTGTACCGCCTCATCGACGAACTCAAAGCCGCCCACCCGGGCCTGGAGATCGAGAGCTGCGCCTCCGGCGGCGCCCGCGTCGACCTCGGCATCCTCGACCGCACCGACCGGATCTGGACCAGCGACTGCCTCGACCCGATCGAACGCCTCGAGAACCAGCGGTACACGGCCCTCGTCGTCCCGCCCGAGATGATGGGAATGCACCTGACCACCCCGCACGTGCACTCCACCGGCCGCACCGTCTCCCTCACCCTCAGCGGAGCAGTCGCCCTGTTCGGCCACTTCGGCATCGAATGGGACGTCACGACCCTCACCGAAACGGATGCCGCGGCCGTCGGCGCGTGGGTGACGCTCGCCAAACGGGTCCGCCCCCTCGTCGCGACCGGCCGCCTCGTCAACGCGGACGTCGCCGACCCCGGACTCGACGTCCGCGGCGTCGTCGCCGACGACCAGGCATCCGCCTTCTTCACCATCACCCAGACCCAGACGCTCATCTCCTCGCCGGCGGGGCGCGTGCGGTTCCCGGGACTCGACCCCGACCGCACCTACCGGATCGAGATCGTCACCCCCGGCGGGATCGTGCAGACCCCCGCGCAGTCCCCGCTCGAATGGGCGCACCACGACACCGTGCTGACCGGGCGTCAGCTCGCCGTCGTCGGTCTGCGACCGCCGGTGCAGAACCCGCAGCAGGCCGTCGTCGTCGAGGTCACCGCGGTCTGAGGTCCGTCAGATCCGTTCGAGCTGGTCGAGGAACTCGGCCGCCCTCGTCGCCGTCATGATCGTCGTCTGCATCGGCACGTTCGACTGGCAGAGCGTGCGCCCGGCGACGCTGCGACGGGGGTGCCCAGTCGTAGTCGTCGCGCGCCGTCAGGCTGATCTTCGTGCCGATCTCCTCGGACGCGACGACGAAGGGGCCGCTGCCGATGATCTCGGTCGCGTTGCCCGGGCCGAACTCCTCGCTCGTGCGGTCGAGCGTCTCGTCGGAGAGGAGGCCCGCGTTGATCGCCGAGGTCGCCTGCGCGAAGCCGGGTGCGGGGGCGCTGAAGTGGAAGCGCACCGTGTGCTCGTCGAGGACCTCGCTGCTCTCGTAGTTGGTCACCTGCTCCGAGACGGTGAACTTCCGGTCTGGGTCGCCGAGGCCGAGCAGGTCGAAGTTCTTCGCGACGTTCTCGGCATCGAGCGGCGTGCCGTCGGAGTAGGTGACGTCATCGCGGAGCGTGAACGTGTACTCGGTGGCATCCGCGTTCACCTCGGGCAGCTCGGCGGCGATCCACGGCTCGAGCTCGAGGGTCTCGGGGTCCTGGTAGAGCAGGCGGTCGGTGATGTTGTTGATGACACCGCCGTTCGGGTAGAAACCGCCCGACCCCGGGTACAGGGTGTTCCAGGTCTGCGGTTCGAGGTAGGTCAGGGTGCCACCGGTCTACGGTTCGCCCGCTCCGGCGTTCGAGGTGGGTGCGGTGGCGGCGCCGGCGCAGCCGGCGAGCGCCGCGACGAGCGCGGCGCCGACTGCGGCGGCGAGGGCGGCGCGGAGGGGACGGGTCATGAGGACTCCAGGACGGATGAGGACGGGTGCAGGCCTCATCCGAGCACGCGCGCTCCGCGGCCGCACGCCGCGTGGTCACGGGAGGTAAGAGTGTTACGTCACATGGGGATCATGCCTTGTCGTGGAGGGTGATCCGGTAGCCGTCCGGGTCGGCGAAGGTGAACGTGCGGCCGAACGGGCCCTCGATCGGCGCGGCGACGATCGTCTGGCCGTCGGCGACGAGGGTGTCGTGGATCGCCTGCACGTCGGTGGCTCGCATCCAGATGGCAGCTCCGACTCCGGGATGCTCGGCCGCCGCAAGGTCGGTTCCGGGCACGAGGTCGCGGAGAGCGAAGGCGATCGGGGCGGTGTCGAACACCACTGCGTGCGGGGGTCCGGCGGGTGAGCGCACGAGTCCGAGGTACTGCTCGTAGAACCGCTGGGAGGCGTCGAGGTCGGTGACTTGCAGGGAGACGAAATCGGGTCCGATGGTGGGCATGAGGCATCCCTTCTTTGTGTCAGTTTTCTGACACCGACCACTGTATGTCAGACTTCTGACATGGTCCAGTCGGAAGAGATCGACCTCCCCACATCGCTCGGCTATCTGCTCAAGGAGGCCTCGAGCGCGCTGCGGATCGCGATGGAGGAGGTGCTCCGGCCGCTCGGGATGACCGTCACGTCGTACTCCTGCCTGGAGCTGCTGGCGCAGCGACCCGGTCTCTCGAACTCCGAGCTCGCGCGGGGAGCCTTCGTCACGCGGCAGAGCATGAACGTGCTGCTGCAGTCCCTCGAGCGCGAAGGCTGGGTGACCCGCGCGACGACCGCGTCCGAGGGGCGGGCGCTGCCGGTGACGTTGACGGATGCCGGGCGGCGGCAGCGCGCGCAGGCGAGTGCCGCGGTCAAGACGGTCGAGGACCGGATGCTCGCCGAGCTGTCCGCGCCGGAGCGTCGCCAGGCGTTCGAGCTGCTGACCCGGATGACGCGCGCCCTCCGCGACGGCTGATCAGGCGTTCGCGGCTCAGGCGTTCGCGGCGATGACGGCGACGACGGCCTCGCCGTAGGCCTCGCGCTTCTTGGCGCCGATGCCGGTGATGCCGTCGAGGTCGCCGACCGAGCGCGGGCGCTGCTCGGCGAGGGCGCGGAGCGTCGCGTCGCCGAACACGATGTACGCGGAGACGCCCTGCTCGCGGGCCTGCTCGGCGCGCCAGGCCCGGAGCGCCTCGAACAGGTCGCGGTCGCCCTCAGGCAACGAGTCGGCCGTCGACGACTTCTTCGCGCGGGTCGCTCCCCCACCGGTGCGGCCGAGGACGTCGCGCCGCAACGGCACCGGCTCCTCACCGCGCAGCACGGCGGCCCCGGTCTCGCCGACCGTCAGCACCCCGTACTCACCCTGCGCGACGAGGATGCCGCGGGCCAGCAGCTGGCGGACGACCGAACGCCAGTCCTGCTCGGACAGATCGTTCCCGATCCCGTACGTCGAGAGCTTGTCGTGGCCCTGCTGGCGGATGCGCTCGGTCGAGGCGCCGCGGAGGATGTCGATGAGGTGCCCGGCGCCGAACGCCTGGTTGCGCTCCCGCTGCAGGCGGACGATCGTCGACAGGAGCTTCTGCGACGCGATGAGGCCGTCCCACGTATCGGGCTGGGTGAGGCAGGTGTCGCAGTTGCCACAGGCATCCGAGGACTGGCCGAAGTAGTTCAGCAGGTTCTGGCGCCGGCAGGAGACGGTCTCGCAGAGGGCGAGCATCGCGTCGAGGTGCTGCCCCATGCGCATCTTGTAGGTGCGGTCGCCGGGCGACTGGTCGATGAGGCGCCGCTGCTGCACGACGTCGCCGAGACCGTACGCCATCCACGCGACCGCGGGCTCGCCGTCGCGGCCGGCGCGGCCGGTCTCCTGGTAGTAGCCCTCGACGGACTTCGGCAGGTCGATGTGGGCGACGAAACGGACGTCGGGCTTGTCGATGCCCATGCCGAACGCGATCGTGGCGACCATGACGACACCGTCTTCGCGGAGGAACCTCGACTGGTGCCGGGCGCGGATCGCGGCATCCAATCCCGCGTGGTACGCCAGGGCGTCGACGCCCTGTGTGCGCAGGTACTCGGCCGTCTGCTCGACCGATTTGCGGCTGAGCGCGTAGACGATGCCGGCGGCGCCCTCGGGCTGCGAGCGGACGAACTGCGCGAGCTGGCGACGCATGTCGACCTTGGGCTCGATGCGGTACTGGATGTTCGGGCGGTCGAAGCTCGCGACGAAATGCCGTGCGCCCTGCAGGTGCAGGCGCTCGGTGAGCTCGGTGTGCGTCGCACGGGTCGCGGTCGCGGTGAGCGCCATGCGCGGAACGCCGGGGAATCGCTCGGCCAGGTCGCCGAGCGCGAGGTAGTCGGGGCGGAAGTCGTGGCCCCACTGCGACACGCAGTGGGCTTCGTCGATCGCGATGACGCTGAGCTGCGCGCGCTGCAGGAGCGCGGTCGTCGCGGGGACCGACAGCCGCTCGGGTGCGACGTAGATGAGGTCGAGTTCGCCGTCGAGGAGCGCCTGCTCGACGCCCGCGCGCTCGGCCGGGGTCTGCGTCGAGTTCAGGAACGCCGCACGCACACCGTTGGCGATGAGCGCGTCGACCTGGTCGTGCATGAGCGCGATGAGGGGGCTGACGACGAGGCCCGTGCCGGGGCGGACGAGCGCGGGCACCTGGTACGTGATCGACTTGCCGCCGCCGGTCGGCATGAGGACGACCGCGTCGCCGCCGGCGATGACGTGCGAGACGATGTCGCCCTGGTCGCCGCGGAAGGCCGTGTAGCCGAAGACCTCGGTCAGGACCTTGACCGGGTCATCGCCGACGTGGTCGCGCCGCTCGAGACGCAGGACGGATGCCGGGGGTGCGGCGGGGCGTGCGGGCTGGGTTCGCGCGGGCTGGGGGCGTGCCGGTTCGGCGCGCGTCGCGCGGGCGACGGACGCGGCGTAGTCGTCGAACCGCGGATCAGGCGGAGGCGGCGAGTCGAAGTCGTCCGGTGGCGGAACGTCGTCGGGATCCCACACGAGATCGGCGTAGGGGTCGTTCTGCCATCCGCCGTCACTCACCCGGTCAACCCTAGCCGCGGCATCCGACACGGTCTTCGGGTGTGGAGGGTCTCGGCACGCTTGCGAGGATGGGGAGACCGATTCGCGAGACTGCACCCGGGCGACGAGGATGCGGCGCGCGAACGCAGTCTCGACGCGCTCCTGCAGTCTCGGCGCAGGGGGCGCGGCGCGGGAACGGGGAGGAGCGGGGATGGAACTGAGCAGGTGCACGGCGGCGGATGCCGGTGAGGTCGAGGTGTTCCTGCGCGAGGTCGACCTGACGGTGACCGGGCTGGACGAGCCGTCGGTGCGGCTGTGGGTCGAGCGCGACGACTCGGGGCGGATCGTCGGGAGCACCGGGTACGAGCTGAGCGGCGACGGCACGCACGCGCTTGTCCGGAGCGTCGCGGTCGCGGCGGCGTCGCGCACCCGCGGGCGCGGAAGGGAATTGGCCGGTTTCGCGCTCGACCGCGCCGCGGACGA
The DNA here is from genome assembly GCF_049545465.1 of Microbacterium sp. NPDC079356. Taxonomy (NCBI): domain Bacteria; kingdom Bacillati; phylum Actinomycetota; class Actinomycetes; order Micrococcales; family Microbacteriaceae; genus Microbacterium; species Microbacterium sp. NPDC079356. The sequence goes on from NZ_JBMWDN010000002.1 coordinate 687,500, forward strand.
GGGCGCGGCGACGGCGTGGTTGTTCAGCCGCCGGTCGGGCGCGTTCTGGCAATCGCTGGGCTTCGTCGGTGCGGACCTGTCGGAGCTCGCGCGCGTCCTGGCCGACACGCATCAGGTGCGGGCATTCGTCGCGACCGGGCAGATCACGCGCGAGGTCGCGTGGACGCGGGTGCTCGGCGGGGCGTGAGTCGGTCGGGTGCTGCGCCGAGGCGTCTCAGATGGTCGGTCGGCGGCGCCGAAGGCGACCATCTGCGACGTCTCGACGAGCGGCGGGGCGGATGCCGGGCGGCAGCCGAAAGCGGTGTCGGAACCCCCTCCTAGTCTGGGACTATGTCCAGTTCAGCCGATCGTCGCGATGAGGTCCCGGAGGGGATCCCGACGACCCTGGACTGGGTGGTGCTGAGCGCGGATATGGCGACCATCCACGCCGCGCAGCGGTACGCGTGCATCGTCGAGTTGTGGGATGACGCGATCGCCGACGCGCGCCGTCGGGAGGAACCGGTCGCGTTCGTGGAACGGTCGGTGCGGCTCGAGGTCGCCGCCGCGTTGCGGATCACCGAGCACGCCGCGGGCAGGTTGATGGGTGTGGGGCACTCGCTGATGCGTCGGTACCCGCAGGTGTGGGAGGCGATGAGCCGTGCGGACATCACCGACACCCACGCGACGATCATCGTCGACGGTTTGGATCAGCTCGACGACGTCACCGCGGGGCTGGTTGCGGAGGTTCTGTCGCTCGCGGAAGAGCTCCCGACGGGTCCGTTCCGGCGTGCAATGAAACGGATCGTCGACCGGGAGCAGGAAGCGACCCTCGCCGAACAGCACGCCGCGGCCGTCGCGCACCGGCACGTGCGTGTCGATGCGGGCGTGGATGGGATGGCGTGGCTGACCGCGCACCTGCCCGCAGTCGAAGCACACGCGATCGCCGGCAGGCTCACCGCCATCGCGAAGACCCTCGACTCCGCCGACGACGAGCGCACCCTGGATCAGAAACGCGCGGACGTGTTCGGGGACCTCCTCCTCGACGGCGAAACCGACGCGCTCCCCGAGACCGCGCGCGGGATCCGGCCGACGGTGGCGGTCACCGTCCCCGCCCTGACGCTCCTCACCGGCGACGGCCCGGCCGCCCAGGTCGACGGTGTCGGTCCGATCCCCCTCGATAAGGCGCGGGAGCTGTGCGGAGCGGCAACCGGGTGGATGCGGGTGCTCACCCACCCCGAAACCGGTGTCGTCCTCTCCATCGGGCGCGACACCTACCGGCCACCCGCCGACCTCCGACGGCTCGTCACCTGGCGGGCCGCCCGGTGCATGGCACCCGGCTGCGGGATCCCCGCCGACCGGTGCGACCTCGACCACACCGTCGACTGGCACCACGGCGGGACCACCGCCGCCGACAACCTCGCACCGCTGTGCCGCGGCCACCACACCCTCAAACACCACTCCGACTGGCAGGTTGAAGCCAAACCCGGCGGCGCACTCGAATGGACCTCACCCGCAGGCCGGGTCTACCTCGTGAGGCCCGAACGCCGCATCCCGCAATTCACCGTCGACCCACCCGGACCACCACCGTTCTAGCGATGCCTCACCGCACCATCCGCGCCTCGACGATGCCCGGTGTGCCGGGATCCGTCTGCTCCGCACCGTCGAAGGCGAAACCGCTCCGGCGATAGAACGCGATCGCGCGGGGATTCTCCTTCGCGACCCACAGGACCGCCGGCCCCGCGGGGATGACGGCGTCGAACAGGCTCTGCCACGTCGCGACGTGCAGCGCAGCGATCGCCTCGGCATCCGCCGCGACCGGCTCGCGGATCACGGTGCTCACGCACCGCACCACTTCTCGGCGAGCGTCCCGATGACGTTCGCGTTGCGGTTCGTCGCGACCCCCAGCAACGACGCGGCGCCCAGCGGATCGACCGCACCGTCCTGGTACCCGGGCTGCAGCAGCGCGTGCGCCGCGCGCCCCCGCACCACCATCCGACCGCGCTCGTCCGCACGACCCTCGATGGCCGCGATCTGGGCCTCCGTGAACTCGTCCTTCAGCAGATAGACGTAGTGGCGCGCGAGCCCGGGGTTCGCATCATCCAGCTCACGCGTCTGTCGAGCGACCTCGCGGAACTCCGCGGTCGAGAACACGACGGTCGGCACCTTGAACCCGCGATTCGCGGCGAAGGCCGCCTCCAATGTCCGCTCGATCCGCTGGCGCGACCGCATTCGCGACTCGAAGCGCACGTTCCCCGTGTTGATGTGTGTCGCGACATCCTCGAACCCGACACTCTCGACGACGCGCCGGATGTCGTCCTTCGGGAACACCCGCTTCGCCCCCAGGTTGATCGCGCGCAGGAATGCCAGGTAGATCGCCACGAGGTCAGTCTGCCCGCCCGCGCCGACATCACGACAGCCGGGAGCAGGATGGGAGCATGAACGAGCTCACGCGGTGGCTCCGCGCCCAACCTTCCCTCATCGGATCGCCCCCACCTCTCGAGCTCTCCGACCTGCCGTCAGACCCCGTCACCCTGTTCGAGACGTGGATCCGCCACGCCGCCGACGCCGGTGTCGCCGAACCGCGCGCGATGACCCTCGCCACAGCGGATGCCGGTGGTCGCCCCGACGCGCGCACCCTCATCCTCAAAGGGGTCGATGCGGACGGCTGGCAGTTCGCCGGTCCGCGCTCGTCGGCCAAAGGCGCGCAGCTCGCCGAGAACCCCGCCGCCGCGCTGAACCTCTGGTGGCAGCCCGTCATGCGCGCCGTGCGCGTCCGCGGCGCCGTGCGCGAGGCCGCACCCGACGAGAGCGCGGCCGACATCGCCGGCAGTCCGGCCGGTGCGCTCCTCGCACCCGGCGACTGGGTGCTCTGGCGCCTCATCCCCGAGCGCATCGAGTTCTGGCAGGGCTCCCCCGACCGACGTCACACCCGCATCGTCTTCACACGCGACGGCGAGGATTGGATCCGCGAGCTCTAGAGCCGCACGACCTCGGTCACCCGCACGACCGCAGCGCCCTCTTCGACGGATGCCTCGAGGTCGACCTCCGCGCGGATCCGCCAATCGTGGTCGCCCGCCGGGTCGTCGATGATCTGCTCCACCCGCCACACCCCTTCGGACGCCGACGACTCGTCGATGACGCACAACGCCGGGCTGCGGGCCGCCCCGCCCGTGAGGATCTCGTCGTGATCGTCGAAGTACCGGTCGAGGACGTCGGGCCAGGCGGCATCCGGATCCAACTCGACCAGCGCATCATCGTCCTGCAGCGCGGCCAACTGCACCCGGCGGAACATCTCGTTGCGCACCAGCACCACGAACGCTCGACGGTTCGTCAGCACCGACGGGGGTGCAGGCGGCACGACGGGAGCCTCGGGGTCGTCCGCCGGGTTCACGAGCGCGTTCCACTCGTCGACGAGGCTCGAATCGACCTGCCGCACCAGCTCGCCGAGCCACTCGATCAGGTCGAGCAGGTCGTCGGTGCGCGCCTCCGCCGGCACCGTCTGTCGGATCGCCCGATAGGCATCGGACAGGTACCGCAGCACCAGCCCCTCGCTGCGCCCCAACTGGTAGAACGAGACGAACTCGCCGAACGACATGGCCCGCTCGAACATGTCGCGCACGACCGACTTCGGCGACAACTCGAAGTCGCGCACCCACGGCTGACTCGACGCGAACGTCTCGTACGCCTGCGCCAGCAGCTCCGCGAGGGGCTTCGGCCACGTCACCGCCTCGAGCAGCTCCATGCGCTCGTCGTACTCGATGCCGTCGCGCTTCATCGCCGCGACCGCCTCGCCGCGCGCCTTGTACTCCTGCTGCGACAGGATCGCGCGCGGATCGTCGAGCGTCGCCTCGATCACGCTCACCACGTCGAGCGCGTAATGCCCCGTCCCTGTCTCGCCGTCCTCCGGCGACAGCAGGTCGATCGCGGCAAGGGCGAACGGCGAGAGCGGCTGGTTGAGCGCGAAGTTCGGCTGCAGATCGACGGTGAGACGGATGCCGTCGCCATCCGCCACGACGACGTCCGCCGCCACGAGGGTCCGGAACAACGCAATCGCCCGGCGGGCCAGCTCGTACTTCCGCGCGCGCGGCTCGTGGTTGTCGAAAACGAGTGACCGCACGTTCGCGAACACGTCGCCGCCGCGACCGATCACGTTGATGAGCATCGCCGAGGTCAGCTTCAACTGCGGCGACAGCGGCTCGGGTTCGGCCGCCACCAGACGCTCGAACGACCCCTCGCCCCAGTTGACGACCCCCGTCGGCGCCTTCTTGCGCACGATCTTCTTGCGTTTCGCCGCATCGTCGCCCGCCTTCGCGAGCGCGACGGCGTTCTCGATCTCCCACTCGGGCGCCATCACGACGACGCTGCCGTGGGTGTCGAACCCGGCCCGACCCGCGCGGCCCGCGATCTGGTGGAACTCGCGCGCCGACAGCTGCCGCATCTTCGTGCCGTCGTACTTCGACAGCGCCGTGATCATCACCGTCCGGATCGGCACGTTGATGCCGACGCCGAGCGTGTCGGTGCCGCAGATGACGCGGAGCAGCCCGCGCTGCGCGAGCGTCTCGACGAGCCGCCGGTAGCGCGGCAGCATCCCGGCGTGATGCACCCCGATGCCCGCGCGGACGAGCCGCGACAGCGTCTTGCCGAACCCGGTTGTGAAGCGGAAGCCGCCGATCGTCTCGGCGATCGCGTCGCGCTGCTCGCGCGTCGTGATCTTCACGCTCGACAGCGCCTGCGCGCGCTCGAGGGCGGCGGCCTGCGAGAAGTGCACGATGTAGACCGGGGCCTCGCCGTTCTCGAGCAGCCCCTCGAGGACTTCGTGCACGGGGCGACGCGCGTACGAGAAGTCGAGCGGCACCGGGCGCTCCGCGCCGGCGATGTGCGCGACCGGTCGACCCGTGCGCCGCTCGAGGTCGGCCGAGATCGCCGACACGTCGCCGAGCGTCGCCGACATCAGCAGGAACTGCGCGTTCGGCAGGAGCAGCAGCGGCACCTGCCACGCCCACCCGCGGTCGGGATCGCCGTAGTAATGGAACTCGTCCATCACCACCTGGTCGATCTCGGCCTCGGGACCCAGGCGAAGCGCGACGTTCGCCAGGATCTCGGCCGTGCAGCAGATGATCGGCGCGTCGGGGTTCACCGACGAATCGCCCGTGACCATGCCCACGGCATCCGGTCCGAAGATGTCGACGAGGGCGAAGAACTTCTCGCTGACGAGGGCCTTGATCGGAGCCGTGTAGAACGTGCGGCCGCCGCGGGCGAGGGATGCCGCGTGTGCCGCGACCGCGACGAGCGACTTGCCCGTACCGGTCGGCGTCGCGAGGATCACGTGCGACCCGGACGCGAGTTCGAGGACCGCCTCGTCCTGAGCGGGGTACAGCTCGATGCCGCGCTCGATCGTCCATTCGAGGAAACCCTCGTACACCGCGTCGGGGGTCGACCCGACGGGGATGCGGTCCCGGAGCGTCGAGGTCATCCCTCGAGTCTGCCTCACGGGCGCCGGGACGGTGTGCCCGGTGCAGGTCGGATCGACTCCGACGGCCGCCGATCGGGCGCGACCGGGCGTTTCACCCTGCATCCGGCACGCGACGGGTCAGGGCATGTCGGCCTTCGCGGCGAGCACCCGCGCGGCCGCGGCATCCACCTGCGCCGCGAATTGCGGGTCGCTCTGCGCCTTCACCAGCACGGCGTCGTACATGGCGGGGAAGACCGACGGTTTCGCCGACACGAGCACCACGTCGACACCCGCCGAGATCGCTTCGACGGCGCGCTCGGCCGGCGACCACGCCGACACCGCCACGGCAGCCGACAGGTCGTCCGAGAACAGCACGCCGTCGAACCCGACCTCGTCGCGCAGGACGCTCACCACCGTGGGCGAGAAGACCGCCGGCGCCGATCCGTCGATGCGGTCGTAGATCGCCGACGAGACCATGACGGCGCTCGGCCCCGCCTCGGTCAGCGGCCGGTACACGTCGACGTCGGGACCGTCCGGGGTCACCGTCGTGTCGACGACATCCGCCGCGGTGTCGGTGTTCGCCGTGACGTGGCCGAGGCCCGGGAAGTGCTTGAAGGTGGGCAGGATGCCGGCATCCCGCATCCCCTCGGCGAACGCACCCGCCTTCGCCGCCACCGTTTCAGCGTCGTAACCGTACTGCCGGCCGTACCCGCCGATGGGCGGGTTGTCGAAGCGGGTCGCCTCGCTCGTGACGATGTCGGCGACGGGGGCGAGATCGAGGTTGACGCCCGCGGCGGCGAGCTCGCGGCCCCATTCCTCGGCGGATGCGCGCAGCTGCGCGTCGCTGAGGTCGGCCTGACGGATGCCGTAGGGCATCGCGTCGAACCCGGGACCCTGCAGCACCTGCACCTCGCCGCCCTCCTGATCCGTCGCGACCCACAGCGGCGCGCCGTCGGGGTGGCCGAGCGCGGTGAACCTCGCGACGACGTCCGCGGTGGCGGCGACTCCGGCGCGCGACCGGCCGCTGAGGAAGATCCCGCCCGCATGGCGGTCGGCGACGGCGGCGAGGGTCGCCGGCGATGCCGTCGTCGCGTTCGTGCCGACCATGAAGAGCTGGCCGACGCGCTGTTCGAGCGTGAGGGCGGCGACCGGGTCGGGGGACGGGGTTGCGGACGGGGTCGGCGTGGGGCTCGCGGACGCGGACGGCGTGGCGGCCGCGGACGGCGACGACGACGGAGACGGTGACGCGGCGCACCCGCTGAGCAGAGACACGACCACGGCCGCACCGAGGAGGGACCACCTCAGAGACCGACGCATGCGCACATTCTGCTCTCCCCCAACCGGGACGTGGCCGGTCGGAGCGATCGCATGGTTGTTCCGTGAGCAGCCCGCAGGGGCGGCGTCAGCCCGCACGACCCCGGTTCCGGCGGATCTGCGGGGCCGGGGGCCGACGCGGAGACGGAAACCGCGGCGAGCCGTTCTCCGGAGAAAATGGGGCATCCAGCGCGTCGGCAGCCCTGACCCCGCAGAATCTCCGGAGAACGGCCCGCGGCCCGCTCAGCCGCGGCCGGGGGTGTGCAGCCGGGCGAGGTAGGTGCCCGCCCGCACGGGCGCGCCGGCGCGGTCGGTGAGCGACACGACGATCGTGACGGCCGTCGCGAGCGGGATGGTCCAGGCCGCCGGTTGCGCGAGCAGCGGCGCCGCGAGCCCGATCCCGCCGACGGCGGCGTGCACGGCGAACGCGACGGCGCACGCGACGCCGCCGGTCACCATGCCCGCCACGGCGCCGCGCGCCGTCAGCCGCGACCACCAGATCGACAGCAGCAGCACGGGAGACAGAGCGGATGCCGCGAACACGAACACGACTCCGACCGAGGCGACCAGCCCGGCCGGCGCCGTGAGCAGGGCGATCGCGAGCGGCACGACGGCGACGACGACGGCCGACAGACGGAACGAGCGAACCGAGCCCGAGAACACGTCCTGGCTGATGACCCCCGCGAGCGAGACGGTGAGCCCGGCCGAGGTCGCGAGGAACGCGGCGAACGCGCCGGCGACCACGAGCGCCGTCAGCAGCTCCCCCACCACGCCCGGGAACACCCGCGCGGGCAGCACGAGCGCGACCGTGTCGGCCACACCCGGCTGCGCGAGCTCGGGCGCGACCACCCGCGCGAGCAGCCCGATGACGCTCGAGACGGCGTAGAAGACGCTGACCATGACGATGACGAGCACGGTCGTCCGCCGCGCCGACCCACCCGTCGGGCTCGTGTAGAACCGCACCAGCACGTGCGGCAGGCCCATCGTGCCGAGCAGGAGCGCGAGCAGCAGCGACCCGGCGGCATACGCGTCGATCCCCGCGGGTCCCGCCTCGGCGGGAAAGACCACGAGGGGGTCGATCTCGCGCGCCCCGCCGTTCACGGCGAAGACGATGAGCACGGCCGGCACGAGCAGCGCGGTCAGCTTCAGCCAGTACTGGAACGCCTGCACGTAGGTGATCGCCCGCATCCCCCCGGCCGCCGCCGCGGCGGCGACGAGCACCGCGACGAGCACGGCGCCGACCCACGGCGGGATGTCGGCGACGACCTGCAGCGTGATCCCCGCCCCGTGCAGCTGCGGCACGATGTACAGCCACCCGATGAGCAGGCAGGCGGCGCTCGTCACCCGCCGTGCGAGGCGCGAGTCCAGCCGCGCCTCGATGAAGTCGGGGATCGTGTACGCGCCGCTCCGCCGCAGCGGGGCCGCCACGAACAGCAGCACGAGCAGGTACCCCGCCGCGTACCCGATCGGGAACCAGAACCCCTCCGCCCCGCTCAGCAGCACGAGCCCCGAGAGCCCGAGGAACGTCCCCGCCGAGAGGTACTCGCCGCTGATCGCCGACGCGTTCCACACGGGCCGGACGGTGCGGGATGCCACGAAGAAGTCGCTCGTCGTGCGCGAGACCCGCAGCCCGTAGGCCCCGATCAGGACGGTCGCGCTCACGACGGCCGCGACGGCGAGCAGGTCGAGCGCCGCGTTCATGCGCCCTCGTCGCGGAGCGCGCGCCAGCGGCGCTCGTTGCGGTTCGCCCCGCGCAGGTAGAGGACTGCGAAACCCGCGATCACGGGGTAGAACCCGAAGGCGTGCAGCAGCCACGACAGCGGCACCCCCAGCACGACGATCTCGTCCAGTTCGGGGATGAGGGTGATGGCCAGCAGCAGCGCGACGGTCACCGTCACGAACCCGAGCAGCGTCCCGAGCGCGAGCCGCAGCTGCGAGCGCCGCAGGGCGCGTGCGTACGCCGCCTCGGCGTCGTCGACGGGCGCGCCCGGCAGCGCGATGCCGCGCGTGGGCGCTCCGGGCCGCCCCGACCCCGCGGTGACGCGCACCCGCTCGCGGGTCACGACCCCGTCCGCCCGACGAGCGCCTCGCGGACGGCGGGCAGCAGCCGCCGGCTCACCGGCAGCGCGGTCCCGTCGACCCAGACCGTCGGTTCGGCACCCGCGAGCCGGACCTCGGTGACGGATGCCGCCCGCACGAGGAACGAGCGATGGATGCGGACGAAACCGGCATCCGCCCACCTCGTCTCGAGCTCGGAGATCGGGATGCGGACGAGATGCCCGGAGGCGGCGTCGGTGTGGAGGCGCGTGTAGTCGCCCTCGGCCCGCACCCAGCGGACGTCGCGGCGGTGCACGAACCGCACCGCCGAGCCGACGGTCACGGGCAGCACCTCGTCGCTCTCAGCGGGGAGATCGCTCTCGGTGATGCGGTCGACGGCGCGACGCAGCCGCTCGACCCGGACGGGCTTGAGCAGATAGTCGAGCGCCTGCAGTTCGAACGCGTCGACGGCGTGCGCGTCGTCGGCGGTGACGAACACGACCGCCGGCGGGGACGCGAGCCCGCGGAGGGCCGTCGCGAGCTCGAGTCCCGACAGCCCCGGCATGTGGATGTCGAGGAACGCGGCGGCGACCGGCCGCTCGGTGAGCAGTCGCAGCGCCTCGGCGCCCGACGACGCCGTCAGCACCTCGCCGATCCGGTCGTCGGCGCGCAGCAGGAAGGCCAGTTCGTCGAGCGCCGGCTTCTCGTCGTCCGCGACGAGGACGTCGATCACGGCGCTCATGCCTCTTCCCGGGTGAGGTGGTGCGGCTGCGACTTCGGGATCCGCATGCGCACGAGGGTACCGGCGCCCGGCGCCGTCTCGACGACGAGTCCGCCCTCGGCGCCGTACAGCTGGCGCAGCCGCGTGTCGACGTTGCGCAGGCCGACGTTGCGACCGTCGGCGGCGCTCGTGAGCAGCGCGTGCAGCTCGTCGGGATCCATGCCCGCACCGTCGTCCTCGACGGTGATCTCGGTGTGGGTCGCGGCATCCTCCGACGCGATCAGGATCGTGCCGCCGCCCTCGCCCGGCTCGAGCCCGTGTCGGACGGCGTTCTCGACGAGGGGCTGCACCGACAGGAACGGGATGACGGTGGCGAGCGTCTCGGGCGAGATCCGCAGCGTCACCGACAGCCGTCCGCCGAAGCGCGCGTGCTCGAGTTCGAGGTAGGAGTGGATGCTGCGCAGCTCCTCGGCGAGCGTCGTGAACTCCCCCTGGCGCCGGAACGAGTACCGCGTGAAGTCGGCGAACTCGAGCACCAGTTCGCGGGCGCGCGGCGGGTCGGTGGAGATGAACGAGGCGATCGCGGTCAGCGCGTTGTAGATGAAGTGCGGCGAGATCTGGGCGCGGAGCGAGCGCAGCTCGGCCTCGGCGAGCGCCGCCCGCGAGGCGTCGAGCTCACCGAGCGTGGCCTGCGCCGCGCACCAGTCCGCCACCTCCCCCGCCGCGCGCACGAGCGCCGCCCGGACGGGCGCGGCGAAGGCGACGAGCACGCCCGAGACCCGCCCGTCCACGCGGATCGGCGCTCCGACCGCCTCGAGCCCGTCGCCGCCGTCGGCGCGGGGGAAGATGCGGCGCTTGCCCGTCTCGGTCACCTGCGCCGCGATGCGGCGGGCCGCGGCATCCAATCCCTCGGTCTGACCGTCGCGCGCGACGATCACGTCGCCGACGACGAGCACGACGGCGCGGCTGCCGAGTACGGCCCGCAGGTGCTTCGCCGCGCGGGCGACGTCGGGGGTGTCGAGCCCGCCGCGCAGGTGGGGCGCGGCGAGGCTCGCCTGGTGCAGTGCGCGGTAGGTGGCCTCCTCCGCCTCGCTGCCGAGCCCGCCCGCGCCGCGCGCGTAGCGTCGCGCGAGCAGCAGTACGGCCGACAGCACGATGCCGCCGACCACGCCGAGCAGGGCGGCGAGGACGACGGCATCGGTCATGCGACGAGCCTAGATCGCGGGCGTCAGCAGCAGCGGGCGCCCGGGTTGCGGTCCTGGTCGTCCATCTTCTGACGCCAGAACTGCCGCTCGGTCATCGGTTCCTCCCCGGGGTGCACGCGCCGGTGGTGCGCGACGTAGGTCGCGTAGGCCGTGTCGCCCATGAGGGTGGTCGTGTACCAGCGGATGCCGCGGCCCGCCCGCACGATCAGGTCGAGCATCGCTCGCATCGGCGAGACCGCGGCATCCGTCCGAGTACTCATTTCCGGGGCCCTCTCAGTGCCGGTTCGCCGCGCGCTCGTCGGCGAGGATCGGCTCCCACTGCTTGTCGAGCTCGCGCTCGGACGGAGTGGCGATGAAGCCGGCCGGGGCGAAGCGGCGCGAGGGCACCGGCTCGTCCTCGTGGTTCTCGCCGCCGCCGCGGCGGATCGCGGTGATCGTGACCGCCACCGCGGCGATGATCACGATGATCGCGAGGGTCACGAACACGATCGACAGGGTGCCCTGCACGAAGGTGTTGCGGATGACGGCGCCCATGACCTCGGGGGTGCCGAGGGTCGTGTCGCCGGCGGCGAGCGCGTCGCGGTAGCGGAAGTGGTTCGACCAGTATCCGATCGCCGGGTTGGGCGAGAAGATCTTGTAGGCCGACGCGGTGATGGTCACGACCGCGGCGAACGCGAGCGGCAGGGCGACGATCCACAGCCACTTCACGAACGACGGGCCGCGCTTGGCGATGATCGCGAGCACCACGGCGAGCGCGATCGCGGCGAGCAGCTGGTTGGCGATGCCGAACAGCGGGAAGAACGTGTTGATGCCGCCGAGCGGGTCGGTGACGCCGAGGATGAGGATCGCTCCCCAGCCGGCGACCATGATCGCCGTCGTGATCCACACGCCCGGACGCCACGAGACGTCGCGGAACTTGGGGACCCAGTGGCCGATCGAGTCCTGCAGCATGAAGCGCGCGACGCGGGTACCGGCATCCACCGCCGTGAGGATGAACAGCGCCTCGAACATGATCGCGAAGTGGTACCAGAACGCCATCATCGCGGGGCCGCCGAGGGCCTGCTGCATGATGTGCGCGAGGCCGAGCGCGAGGGTCGGCGCACCACCGGTGCGGGAGACGATCGACTCCTCGCCCACCGCGGCCGCCGTGCTCGTGAGCATCTCGGGCGTGAGGTTCACCCCGGTGATGCCGAGCGAGTTCACGAACGCGACCGCACCCTCCACGGTGCCCTGCGTGGCCGCAGCCGACGCGTTCATCGCATAGTAGATGCCCTGGTCGATCGAGATCGCGGCGACGAGGGCCATGATCGCGACGAAGGACTCCATGATCATGCCGCCGTAGCCGATGAAGCGCGTCTGGCGCTCCTTCTCGACGAGCTTCGGCGTCGTCCCCGACGAGATGAGCGCGTGGAAGCCCGAGAGGGCACCGCACGCGATCGTCACGAAGAGGAAGGGGAAGAGGGGTCCGGCGAACACCGGCCCGGTGCCCTCGAGCGCGAAGTCGGTGACCGCCGGCACGGTGATCTCGGGGCGCACGAGCACGATGGCGCCGGCGAGCATCACGATGACGCCGATCTTCATGAAGGTCGACAGGTAGTCGCGCGGGGCGAGCAGCAGCCAGACCGGGAGGACCGCGGCGATGAAGCCGTAGATGATGATGCCCCACGCGATGACGGTGCGGTCGAGCTGCAGGAACTCCTGTCCCCACGCCGTCTCGGCGACCCAGCCACCGGCGACGATCGCGGCGATCAGGAGGACGAAGCCGATGATCGAGACCTCGGTGACCTTGCCGGGGCGGAGGTACCGCAGGTACAGCCCCATGAACAGGGCGATCGGGATCGTCATCGAGACCGAGAAGACACCCCACGGGCTCTCGCCGAGCGCGTTGACGACGACGAGGGCGAGGATCGCGACGATGATCAGCATGATCAGCAGCGACGCGATGATCGCTGCGGTGCCGCCGATGCGGCCGAGCTCCTGACGGGCCATCTGGCCGATGGTGCGACCGCCGCGGCGCATCGAGAAGAAGAGCACGGTGTAGTCCTGCACGGCGCCGGCGAGGACGACACCCACGATGATCCAGATCGTGCCGGGGAGGAAGCCCATCTGCGCCGCGAGGACGGGACCGACGAGCGGGCCCGCGCCGGCGATGGCGGCGAAGTGGTGGCCGTAGAGCACACGGCGGTCGGTCGGGACGTAGTCCTTGCCGTCCTGCTTGACCTCGGCGGGCGTGGCGCGACGGTCGTCGGGCCGCAGCAGGTGCTTCTCGATGACCTTCGAGTAGAAGCGGTAGCCGATGAGATAGGTGGCGACGGCCGCGAACACGAACCAGATCGCGTTGACGGTCTCACCGCGGACGATGGCGAGCATCGTCCAGCCGAGACCGCCGGCGAGGGCGATGAGCGCCCAGACGACGATCTTCAGCGGCGTCCAGCGGCCGTCCTTGGTCTTCTGCTCCTCGGTGAGGGCGACGGGGGGAAGGGAGGGATCGGGTTCGAGCGTGGCGGCCTTGCCACGGCGCGACGGTGCAGACATGGGCGACTCCTTCAGGGCGCGTCTTTGCGTACACGACAGGGTAAGAAGAGGGATGCCGCGCCTCCCCGCTCGGACGGGTGCCGCTGCGACGAGCGGCGCGACCGGCGCGACGAACGGCACGGGCGGAGGCGTGGGGTCCTGGCGGGAAGACGCACGGGCCGCATACGGTTGACCCACACGACAGAGGGGGTCCCCGTGGCACACGACGCCGCACCGACGGTCACGCGCAACGACGAGAAGAACCGCTACGAGATCCACGTCGACGGCGCGGTCGCCGGGTACACGCTCATCACGACCGACGACGCCGGTCGCACGGTCATGCCCCACACCAAGGTCGACCCCGCCTACAAGGGCCAGGGTCTCGGCAAGATCCTCGTCTCCGAGGCGCTCGCCGACCTCGCGCGACGCGACGCCGAGGTCGTCCCGACGTGCCCGTTCGTCGCCGGGTACCTCGAGAGCAACGACGTTCCCGGCCTCACCGTCGTCTCACCCGACGCGGAGTGACCGGATGACCCGCCTCGACGCCGATCCCACCGAAACCGTCGACGCCCCGGCATCCTGCGACGGCCCGCGTTCCGTCCTGCTGACCTCGCGCGAGGTGCCCCTCGGCGGGGTGCGGGGCATGCAGGTGCACCGCGCGCTGCCGCAGCGCGAGCTGCCGATGGTGGGCGCTTGGTGCTTCCTCGACCGGTTCGGGCCGCAGGTCACGACGATGCGGGTCGAACCGCACCCGCACATCGGGCTGCAGACGGTGACGTGGCCCTTCGCGGGCGAGACGCGGCACCGCGACACGATCGGCTCCGACGTCGTCATCAAGCGCGGACAGCTGAACATCATGACGAGCGGCGCCGGCATCGCGCACTCCGAGTACTCGATGGGCGACGAGCCGTCCGTCACCGACGCGCTCCAGCTCTGGGTGGCCCTGCCCGAGTCGCGCCGGCACGGCGGGCCGGACTTCGAGCGGCACACCGATCTGCCGATCGTCGAACTCGGCGAGGGCGCGGCGGCCGTCGTCGTGGTCGGCGAGCTCGCCGGCATCCGCTCCCCCGCCACCATGTACACGCCCATCGTCGGCGCGGAGGTCTTCATCCCGGCCGGTGCTCGCATCCGGATCCCGCTGAACCCCGCGTGGGAGCACGCGATCGTCGGGGTCGACGGTGCGCCGCTCGTGCACTCCGCCGACGAGCCCGTCGCCCTCGGCGACAACGACCTGCTCTACCTCGGCGTCGGGCGCGAGCGGATCGAGATCGGCGCGCCCACCGACGTCACGGTGTTCCTGCTCGGCGGCAAACCGTTCGAGAGCGACATCGTCATGTGGTGGAACTTCGTCGGGCGCAGCCACGAGGAGATCGTCGCCGCGCGTGAGGAGTGGGAGGCGGACACGCCCCGCTTCGGGCACGTCGTCACCCACGGCGACGAGCGCATCCCGGCCCCGCCGCTGCCCACCGTCCGACTGACGAAGCGGCGTCGTCGCGCCTGATTTTGCACGGCCGGGGCCCTCTCGGGCGCGGATAGCCTTGAATCCGTGACCCGCACACTCCTCTCGACGCGCGTGCTGCTCGTCTGCGCCGCGCTTGGAGTGGCGACGGGCCTGCTCGGCGGCGTCGCCGGAGCCATCACCCCGGTCGTCATCGCCGCAGCCCCCTGGGCCTACGGCCTCGTGCTCGGGTCGCACGTGCTGCCGGGGATCATCGCGCAGCAGGTGTTCCGTCTGCCGCTGGTCGCCCTGACGACGCACGTGCTCGCGGCGCTCGTCGCGAGCGCCGTCAACCCGGCGTGGATCGGTCGGTTCCTCGGCACGGCGCTGCTGTTCGGCGCGATCCAGGAGGGCGTCGCCGCCCTCACGCGGTACCGCTCGTGGGGGGCGTGGCGCTTCTTCGCCGCCGCTCTCGTCATCGGGGTCCTCGTCGCCGTCGTCGTGTTCTTCGCGGCGAACCTCGGAAAGCTCCCGGCGTGGGCGCAGATCGCCTACCTCGTCATCGCGCTCGCCGGTCCGGTCGTGTGGACGGCGGCCGGCCTCGGCGTGGGCGAGAGCCTGCGCCGCGCGGGCGTGGCGCGAGGAGTTAGGTCAGGCTAAGCTAAGGCCGACCCGCCCTCCTCGTTTGGACCGTCCGTGAGCCCTGCCGCCTCCGATCCCACCACGGCGCAGGCGCCCCGCGACGACCGGCCGCCCACGCCGCTGCTGCGCGTGCGTGCAGTCGCGATCACCCACGAGGGAGCGGATGCCGCGATCCCGGCATCCGTCACGTTCGACATCGCCCCCGGCGAGGTCGTCCTGCTGCTGGGACCCAGCGGTTCGGGCAAGTCCACCCTCGCCCTCGCGACCAACGGCCTGATCCCGCAGGCGGTGCCGGCGACCCTCACCGGCGAGGTCGCCGTGCGGGGGCGCGCCGCGGCCACGACGCCCGTCGCACAGCTCGCGGCGCACGTCGGCATGGTGTTCCAGGACCCCGACGCGCAGCTGATCACCGGCACGGTCTTCGACGACGTCGCCTTCGGTCCCGAGAACCTGCGGATGCCGGTGGCCGACGTCCTCGCGCGCACCGAAGCCGCACTGCGCCAGGTCGGACTGTGGGAGCGCCGCGGCGAGAACCCGGACCGGCTGTCCGGCGGCGGCAAGCAGCGCTTGGCGATCGCGTGCGCGCTGGCGATGGGGTCGGAGCTGCTGGTCCTCGACGAACCCACCGCGAACCTCGACCCGGCCGGGATCGAGGACGTCTACGACGCGCTGCGCGCGGTCGCCGCCGAGGGTCGCTCGATCCTGCTGGTCGAGCACAACCTCGACGCCGCCGTCGGCCTCACCGACCGCGTCGTCGTGCTCGACGCGGAGGGCCGCACGGTCGCCGACGGCCCCGTCGACGCGGTGCTGCGGGGCCGCGCCGAGGAGCTCGAGGCGATCGGCGTCTGGCTGCCGGTCTCGACGATGGCCGCCCTCGCCCTGCGGCGGGACGGGTGGGACCTCCCCCGCACGCCGCTGACCCCTGCGGAGCTGACGGAGGCGCTCGAGGCGGCGGAGGCGCCGGTTCCGAGTGCAGGTGATTCGGCACCCGGGAGGGTCGAACGACGCCCTCGACCGCGTCCTGACCTGCATTCGGCACACCCGGCGGTCGAGGTGCGCGGGCTCACCCTCCGGCGCGGGCGGCGCACCGTGCTGCACGGCGTCGATCTGACGGTGCGGGCGGGCGAGTTCGTCGCCGTCGTGGGAGCGAACGGCGCGGGCAAGACCACGCTCGTGCAGGCGATGGCGGGGGTCATCCCGCCGCCGCGCGGCACGGTGCGCGTCGACGGGGTCGACGCGTCGCGCACCGGCCTGCGCGAGTTGTCGCGCCGGATCGGCTTCGTCTTCCAGAACCCCGAGCACCAGTTCATCGCGCACACGGTCTTCGACGAGCTCGCTCACGGCCTGCGCGGACGCGGGCTCGACGACGCCGAGATCCGCGCGCGCACCACCGCGATGCTCGAGCGCTTCGGCCTCGAGGGCAAGGCCGACGTGCACCCGTTCCTGCTGTCGGGCGGCCAGAAGCGGCGCCTCTCGGTCGGGACGGCGCTCATCGCGGGAGCCCCGATCCTCGCCCTCGACGAGCCGACGTTCGGGCAGGACCGCGCCCGCGCCGACGAGCTGCTGCGGCTGCTGCGCGACCTCAACGAGACGGGTACGACGATCGTCGTCGTCACGCACGACATGCAGCTGGTCGCCGAGTACGCGCATCGCACGGTCGTCGTCCGCGACGGCCGGATCCGAGCGGATGCCGCCACCGCCGACGTGTTCGCCGACGAGACGCTGCTGCGCGAGAGCGGTCTGCGCCGCCCGGCGCTGCAGGAGGCGCTGCGGGGCGTGACGCGGCATCCCGGACTCGCCGGCGTGACGTCGCTGCGCGCCCTGAGCGGAGGCGCGTCGTGACCGCCGTCGCCGATCCGTACACCGGCGCCCCCGCCCGGGGTCTGCTCGGCCGCATCGGCCCGCTCGCCAAGCTCGCGGCTCCCCTGCCGGCGATGGTGGCCCTCGTCTTCTCACGCGATCTGGTCACCCCGCTCGTCTTTCTCACCCTCGCGTACCTCGTGATCCTCACCGGCACTCGCGTGTCGGTGCGGGTCGCGGCGCTGCTGCTTCTCGGCATCCCGATCGGAGCGTCCGTGATCGGTCTGTCGCTGGGACTGTGGGTCGACCGGGATCTCGTCGACGGCACCGCGCCGATCCTCTCGGTCGGATCCTGGACCCTCTACTCCGGCGCCGTCGAGGTCGGGCTCGCGACGGGGGCGCGCCTCGCGGCGATCCTCGCGCTCGGGCTCATCGCGGGGCTCACGACCACGGGCCCCGACCTCGTCCGCGCGACCGTGCAGCAGCTGCGTGTGCCGTACCGCATCGGCTACGCCGCGCTCGCGGCGATCCGGTTCGTGCCGCGGTTCGGGTACGAGCTCGAGGTGATCCGGCAGGCGCACCGGGTGCGCGGCGCACACGGCGGGCGCGGACCGTTCGCCGCGATCGCCCGCTGGGCAGGCTACGTCGTGCCGCTGCTGGCCGGCGCGATCCGGCACGCCGAGCGGGTGGCGCTCGCGATGGACGCCCGCGCGTTCGGCGCCCACCGCGACCGCACCGAGCGGTACCTGCTGCCGTGGCGGGCGCGCGACACGGTGTTCGCGCTCGTCTTCTGGGTCGCGTCCGCCGCGATCCTGACCGCGCTGTTCCCCTGGGGCATGTGACCCCGCGATGGAAGGATGCCGATGGCCCGCGCCAGTGCTCTCGTGAAGCCCGCACACCAAGAGCTGCTGCACCTGCGCGTGCTGCGCACCGAGCGGCTCGCACCGCACTGGATGCGCGTCACGCTCGGCGGCGGCGACGTCGACCGGTTCACCGCGCGCGGCTTCGACCAGTGGTTCCGCCTCTTCCTGCCCATCGGCGGCGAGGCGGGCCTCGAGCGCATCCCCGCGAAGGCGAACACCCTCCTCGGCTATCTGCGCCATCTCCGGATCCCTGAGGGCGAACGGCCCGTCATGCGCAACTACACCGTGCGCGCCTACCGGGCCGCGACGGCGGATGCCGGTGCCGAGATCGACGTCGACTTCGTGCTGCACGGGCACGGCGACGACGCGGGCCCCGCCTCGGGCTGGGCGGAGCGGGCGCAGCCCGGCGAGAGCGTCGTCATCCTCGACGAAGGGCTCGGGTTCGACCCCGAGCGCGGTGTCGACCAGGTGGTGCTCGTGGCCGACGAGACCGGCGTGCCCGCCGTCGCGGGGGTCCTCGCGTCGCTGCCCTCGACCGCGACGGGCGTCGCGATCCTCGAGGCCCCGACCGCCGACGACGTCCTCCCCCTGGACGCACCGGCGGGCGTCGAGGTGTCCTGGCTCGTGCGCGACGCCGACGCGGCACCCGGCACGGCCGCCCTCGCAGAGCTCGTGCGGCGGCCGGCGGCATCCGGCGCACATCACTTCATCGTGGGCGAGCAGAGCCTGCCGACGTCCGCGCGGCGCCACCTCGTCGCGCTGGGGGTCGACAAGTCCGCGATCAGTTTCATCGGCTACTGGCGCAGGACGCCGGCGAAGGAGAAGGTGGGACGCTGACATGGGCAAGGTGTCGACCGCGTACCTGATGACATGCGCGGCGATCGGGGTGGCCGGCGGTGTGATGCTGGCGTTCGCCTGGCGGCTCTCGACGGCGCTGTTCGCGACCGTGCCGTTCGCGTCGGTCGCGATCGCCGGGCTGTGGATGATGCCGGCGGTCATCGCGCTCCGCCTCATCCGCCGGCCGTTCGCGGGTCTGCTCGTGGGGCTGGTGTCGGGGCTCGTGCTCACGCCGTTCTCACCGCCGGCGCGATCGCGACGACGCTGTTCTGGGCCTTCTTCCCGGAGCTGCCCTTCTTCGTGACGATCTACCGCCGCTGGTCGCGGTGGCTGCACTACGCCGGCGCCGGCGTCGCGGGTGTCGCCTACCCGATCCTCGCGGCGCAGTCGTTCGACCTGTGGGCCATGGCGTTCCCGGTGCTGGTCGCCTTCTTCGTCCTGTGCACGGTGAGCTGCCTCGTCGCCACGTGGGGCGGGATCGTCATCGCCGACCGGCTGGCGGCCGCCGGTGTCGCCCGTCTGGCCCGGCGCGCGGCGCCGCACGCGGCCTGACACCGGGTCTCGTGCGGCGTGGAACGCCGGTGCTAGGGTGAGGCCACTTCCCGCTCAGGACGGCGACGGTGCCGCCCGGGTACCCGGCCGCGGGAAGGCGGATCGCTTTCCCTGAGGAGGTCGGCGTGACCACGACGCCTGTGCATCTGACCCGTCCGGACGGCAAGGGCCTCGCGCGCGGCACCCTGGGCCTGTGGGGCTCGACCGTCATCGGCCTCGCCTCGACCGCGCCGGTGTACTCGCTCGTCGCGACGCTCGGCTACGTCGTCCTCGCCGTCGGGGGTCAGGCGCCGATCGCGTTCGTGATCGCCTTCATCCCGATGCTGCTCATCGCCTTCGCCTACCGCGAGCTCAACAACGACGTGCCCGACTGCGGCACGACGTTCACGTGGGGGACGAAGGCGTTCGGCCCATGGGTGGGCTGGATGGGCGGCTGGGGCGTCGCGATCGCGGGCATGATCGTGCTGGCGAACCTCGCGCAGGTCGCCTCGATCTACTTCTGGGCCCTCCTCGGCCAGGAGTTCGAGGAACCGAACGACTGGCGGATCGTCCTCGTCGCGGTCGCCTTCATCGCCGCGATGACGTACGTGTCGTGGCGCGGCGTCGAGATCGGCGAGCGCATCCAGAACGTGCTGCTCGGCATCCAGTACCTCGCCCTCATCGTCTTCGTGATCGCGGCGCTCACCCAGTTCTTCTCTGGCTCGGCCCCGAACCCGACCCCGTTCGACTGGCAGTGGCTGAACCCGTTCGCCTTCGGGGAGTGGGGCGGGTTCGTCGAGGCGATCCTGCTCGCGATCTTCATCTACTGGGGGTGGGACACCTGCCTCGCCCTCAACGAGGAGACGAAGGACCCCAAGCGCATCCCGGGCCTCGCCGCCCTCCTCACCTGCGTGCTGCTGCTGGTCACCTACGTCTCGGTCACGATCGCGGCGATGATGTACGCCGGCATCGGCGAGGACGGCACGGGCCTCGGCAACGTCGACAACGCCGACGACTTCTTCCTCGCGATCAAGGACGGGCTGCTCGGCCCGTGGGGCTGGCTGCTCGTGGTCGCCGTCCTCATCTCGGCGGTCTCGTCGACGCAGACGACGATCCTCCCGACGGCGCGCGGCACGCTCGCGATGGGCGTGTACCGCGCCCTCCCGGCGAAGTTCAAGGACGTCCACCCCCGCTACAAGACGCCCTCGTTCTCGACCCTCGTCATGGGCACCGTGGCGAGCGTCTACTACGTCGTCATGACCTCGCTCAGCGACGCGATCCTGCAGGACACGATCCTCTCGCTCGGCCTCGCGATCGCGTTCTACTACGCCATCACCGGGTACGCCTGCGTCTGGTACTTCCGCAAGGACCTGTTCCGTTCCGCGCGCGACACCTGGTTCAAGGGCGTGTTCCCCCTCGTCGGCGCGCTCCTGCTGACCTACGCCTTCCTCCAGTCGGCGATCGACATGCTGAACCCCGATTACGGCTACTCGGGCACGCTGCTCGGCGTCGGATCGACCTTCGTCGTCGGCATCGGCGCGCTCGGCCTCGGCGTCGTGCTCATGCTCGTGTGGTTCCTCTTCCCGCGCTCGAAGCGGTTCTTCCGCGGCGAGAGCCTCAACCGCGAGACCCCCGTGCTCGTCCCCGACGACACGAGCACCCTCCCCCGCTCCATCGACGGCGGCATCTGACCGCCCGGAAGGACCCCGCATGCGCATCCTCATCATCGGCGCCGGCGGCGTCGGCAGTGCCGCCGCCCGCATCCTCCGCCGCCGCGACTTCTTCGAGGCCGTCGTCATCGCCGACTACGACCCGGCCCGCCCCGAAGCGCTCGTGGCGGAACTCGGCGACGAGCGGTTCGCCGCGGCGCAGGTGGATGCCTCGAGCGCCGAGTCCGTGGCATCCCTGATCCGCGAGCACTCCGCCACCCATGTGCTGAACGCGGTCGACCCGCGGTTCGTCATGCCGATCTTCGACGGCGCCTTCGCGGCCGGCGCGACGTACCTCGACATGGCGATGAGCCTGTCGCAGCGGCATCCGGAACGCCCCTATGAGGAAGTGGGCGTCAAGCTCGGCGACGCGCAGTTCGCCAAGGAGCAGGAGTGGAAGGATGCCGGGCGCCTGGCGCTCGTCGGGATCGGCGTCGAGCCGGGCCTGTCGGACGTGTTCGCCCGCTACGCGGAGGACGAGCTGTTCGACGAGATCGACGAGCTGGGCGTGCGCGACGGGGCGAACCTCGTCGTCGCCGGGTACGACTTCGCGCCGTCGTTCTCGATCTGGACGACGATCGAGGAGTGCCTGAACCCGCCGGTCGTCTACGAGGAGGGCAAGGGCTGGTACGTCACCGAGCCGTTCAGCGAGCCCGAGGTGTTCGACTTCCCCGACGGCATCGGTCCGGTCGAGTGCGTCAACGTCGAGCACGAGGAAGTGCTCCTCATGCCGCGGTGGACCAAAGCAAAGCGCGTCACGTTCAAGTACGGCCTCGGTGACGAGTTCATCGAGGTGCTGCGGGTGCTGAACAAGCTCGGCCTCGACAAGACCGAGCCGCTGTCGGTGAAGGGTGTGCAGGTCTCACCGCGCGACGTCGTCGCGGCGGCCCTGCCCGACCCCGCCACGATCGGCGACAAGATGAGCGGCAAGACCTGCGCGGGCGTGTGGGTGACCGGCACCGGCAAGGACGGGAAGCCCCGCTCGACGTACCTGTACCACGTGGCCGACAACGAGCAGACGATGCGCGAGGACAACTCGCAGGCCGTCGTCTGGCAGACGGCGATCAACCCCGTCATCGCGCTCGAACTGCTCGCCCGCGGTACCTGGTCGGGCACGGGCGTGCTCGGTCCCGAGGCGTTCGACGCCAAGCCGTTCCTCGAGCTGCTCGCCGCTCCGAAGCCCGAGGGCTACGGCTCGCCGTGGGGCATGCGGGAGCAGCCGCATCCGGTCGCGCCCGAGGCCTGAGCCGCGGGTCACACGTCGAGGTCCCGATCCGGCCGGGAAACGTCGCATGGTTTCCGGCCCGATCGGGACCTCGGGGCGTGCGGTCAGGGCTTCTTCGCGGCCACGTCGACGGGGGCGGATGCCGCTTCCCGACCGATCTCCTTCGCCAACGGCGCATCGGCGCCCAGTTCGCGCTCGAGCTCGTGCGCGAGGGACTCCAACTCGGCGCCCCCCGCCATGAGGCTCGTGAGCTCGCCCAGGGTGATCTCGCTCTTCTCGAAGTTGCCGAGGCTCCCCCCGCGGTTCAGCAGGAGGAACCGGTCACCCACCGGATACGCGTGGTGCGGGTTGTGGGTGATGAACACGACGCCCAGTCCACGGTCGCGCGCCCGTGCGATGTAGCGCAGGACGACCCCCGACTGCTTGACGCCGAGGGCGGCGGTCGGCTCGTCGAGGATCAGCACACGCGCGCCGAAGTAGACGGCGCGCGCGATCGCGACGCACTGCCGCTCGCCGCCCGACAGGGTGCCGATCGGCTGGTCCACATCGCGGAGGTCGATGCCCATGTTGGCGAGCTCGGTGTAGGTGACGCGCTTCATCTCGGCGACGTCCAGCCGCCGGACCGGGCCGAAGCCCTTCGTCAGCTCGGAGCCGAGGAAGAAGTTGCGCCAGACCGGCATGAGCGGGACCACCGCGAGGTCCTGGTACACGGTGGCGATGCCGGCATCCAGCGCGGCCCGCGGAGACGAGAACGTGACGGGTTCGCCGTCGAGCAGGATGCGTCCCTCGCTCGGCGTGTGCGCTCCCGCGAGCATCTTGATGAATGTCGACTTGCCGGCGCCGTTGTCGCCGAGGACGCACGTGACCTGCCCGGCCGCGACGACCGTGGAGACGCCGTGGAGCGCGTTGACCGCCCCGTAGCGCTTGCCGACGCCGTCGACCTCGATGATGGTCTTCTGGCTGGTCATCGCCCACCTCCTGCTCGCAGACGGACGATGTGATTGAGGAGGACCGCCAGCAGCAGCATCACACCGAGGAAGGTCCGGAGCCAGTTCGTGTCCCACTGGGCGAAGGTGATGCCCTGGAAGACCATGCCGTAGATGAGGGCGCCGAGCGCGGCCCCAATGGCCGAGCCGAATCCGCCGGTGAGCAGGCACCCGCCGACGACGGCGCAGATGATGTAGATGAACTCCTGTCCGACGCCGGTGTTCGCCTGCACCGTCGAGGTGCGGAACAGCGAGATCATGCCGACCAGCCAGCCGGCACCGGCGGTCGTCATGAACAGACCGACCTTGGTGCGGAAGACCGGGACGCCGACCTGACGGGCCGAATTCGAGGCGCCGCCGACGGCGAAGATCCAGTTGCCGGCGCGCGTGCGCAGCAGCACCCAGGTCGCGACGGCGGTGGCGACGAACCACCAGAGGACCGAGACGTAGAAGGTGCCGCCGGCGATCTGGACCGAGGACCCGAAGACGGGCTGGATGGTGTCGTAGAAGGGGACGCTCGTCATCCCCTGGATGGCCACCTGACCCGTGATCAGCTTCGTCACGGCGAGGTCGATGCCCGCGAGGACGAAGAAGGTGCCGAGGGTGACGATGAAGCTCGGCAGGCCGGTCCGCATGACGAGGATGCCGTTGAGGGCGCCGACGGCGAGGGCCGCGGCGAGCGACACGAGGACGGCCACCCAGATGTTGAGGCCGTAGGACGTGGTGAGCACCCCGACGATGAGGGCGGTGAATCCGGTCATGACACCGGCCGAGAGGTCGAACTCGCCGCCGATCATGAGCAGTGCAACGGCGACGGCCATGATGCCGAAGGTCGAGGCGGACTCGAGCCAGACGCCCGCCCCGGAGAAGGACATGAAGCGCGGCGTGTAGAGGGTGAAGAAGATCATGACCGCGAGGGCGGCCACAAGGGCGCCGACCTCGGGGCGGGCGAGCAGTCGGCGGATCGGCTGTCGCTCGAGACGCGGACGTGTCGCCACGGTGACGATGTCTGTGGTGGTCACGTGGGGTTCTTTCTGTCAGGGTCTGCGGAGGCGCGCGAGGCGCCTCCGCAGACCGAGGGGCTGACGGGGATCAGCGGGTCCCGTTGGCGGCGAACTCCGCGACCTGCGCGGCGTTCTCCTTGGTTACGAAGGCCGGGCCCGAGTAGACGGGCTGACCACCGCCGATGATGTTGCCGTTCGTGCTGTCGAGGTAGAGGGCGGTCACTCCGAGGAAGCCCTGGACGTACGGCTGCTGGTCGACCGCGAAGAGGACCTTGTCGTCTTCCACGGCCTTCACGACGTCCTCCGAGAGGTCGAACGTGCCGATCTTGGCAGCGCTGCCGGCCTCTTCGACGGCGCCGACGGCATCGATCGCGTACTGCCCACCCAGAGTCAGGATGCCGTCGATGGACGGGTCGGCCTGCAGCTTCGACTTGATGGTCGCCTTGACCTCGGCGTCGTTCGTGCCGTCGACCTGCAGGTTCTCCATCGACCCGGAGAACGTGGATGCCGCCGAGGAGCACCGCTCCTCCAGGCCGACGTTGCCCGCCTCCTGGATGACGCAGAGGGCCTTGGTGAGGCCGGCCTCGCTGAGACGGTCACCGACGGCTTCGCCGGCGACCGTCTCCGACTGGCCGATGTGCGTGATGGCACCGAATTCCGCCGACCGCTCGATGCCCGAGTTGATGGTGACGACGGGGATGCCGGCGGACACGGCGGCCTCGACGCTGGACTTCACGCCGTCGGGGTTGGCCATCGACACCACGATGCCGTCGACCTCTTGCGCCACCGCGTTGTCGATGAGCTGCGACTGCTTCGCCGGGTCGGGGTCGGAGTTGTACGTCACCGTGACGCCGTAGTCCGAACCCGCCTTCTCGGCACCCGACTTCACGCGGTCCCAGAACGCGTCGCCGGGACCTGCGTGCGTGACGACCGCATACGTCAGATCGGACGATGCCTCCGCGGCTCCGCTCGGCTGCTCCTGGCCCGTGCCCGAGCATGCCGTGAGGAGCAGCCCGGCAGCGGCGATGAGGCCGAGCCCGGAAAAGATGCGCTTCATTGTGTATCCCTCTCTTGCCCGCTTCCGACCCAGCGCCGGAGCTTCTGCTGCACTGACGTCGCACGGACCATCGAGGATTTCCGACTCCCACGTGCGAGGACCCGAACCGCGTTCCCGGACGATCTGCGTTGACTCGGGCGGGGCACGACTTCGGTGTCGACTGCATTGTGAAACGGCGACGAGGCCAGTGTCAAGGGTTTGTCCTCACATACTGTCAATTTCGTATTACGATTGGGATGCGGTGATGCGGCCGCCGAGAACGGAAGTGAAGGACAGCACGTGAACGCACGCGACATCGGTGTCGGAGTCATCTCCCTGGGCTGGATGGGCAGGCTGCATTCCCGCTCGTATCTCGCGGCGGTCCACCACTACCCGGACCTGCCCGTGCGTCCTCGCCTCGTGAGCGCCGCGGACCCCGACGAGGCCGGGCGCGCACACGCGACCGACGCCCTCGGGTTCGCCCGGTCGGTGAGCGACTACCGCGAGGTGCTCGCCGACCCCGAGATCGACGTTGTCTCGATCTGCTCGCCCAATCACCTGCACCGCGAGATCGCGGTCGCCGCCGCAGCGGCGGGCAAGCCCTTCTGGATCGAGAAGCCGATGGGGCGCAGCGCGGAGGAATCCCGCGAGATCGCCGAGGCGGCATCCCAGGCCGGCGTCGTCACCGGCGTGGGCTTCAACTACCGGCACGCCCCCGCGGTCGCGAAGGCGAGGGAGCTTATCGCGGGCGGCGCGATCGGGCGGGTCACGAACGTCCGCGTGAGCCTCTACGCGGACTACTCCTCCGACCCCGCCGGGGCGCTCACGTGGCGGTTCGCGAAAGCGAAGGCGGGGTCCGGCGTCCTGGGCGACCTGCTCTCGCACGGCGCCGATCTCGCCCAGCACCTCGTGGGTCCCGTCCGCGAGGTCACCGCCATGACCGGCATCTTCATCGCCGAGCGTCCGCTGCCCGCCTCCGGGGCCGCCAGTCACTTCAGCCGCGGTTCGGCAGACGCGCCGAAGGGCGCCGTCGAGAACGAGGACTACGCCGCCGTGCTGGCGCGCTTCGCGTCGGGCGCGGTCGGCGTTTTCGAGTCCAGCCGCGTGGCAGTGGGGCCGCGCGCGGAGTACGACCTCGAGGTGTACGGCACCTCCGGATCGCTGCGGTGGAGCTTCGCGCGTCTGAATGAGTTGCAGCTCGCCGACGACGCATCCGGTTACCGGACCATCATGGCCGGACCGGACTTCGGCGACTTCCCGCATTTCCAGCCGGGCGCCGGCACGTCGATGGGCTTCGATGACCTGAAGACGATCGAGGCGCAGCTGTTCCTCCGATCGGTCGCGTCGGGCGAGCAGCTCGCACCGTCCGCAGCCGACGGCTGGTCGGCGGCGGAGATCGTCGACGCCTCGCTCCGCAGTGCCGAGTCGGGTCGCTGGGAGGCGGTGCCGGAGGTCCGCTCCGGCCGCTGAGTCCGAGCACGAGAGAGGGGGAGGTACGAACGGGCCTCCCCCTCTCTCGTGACCTCGCTGCGGCGCTGCGTCAGGCGAACGCTGCCCGGAAGGCGTCGAGCGCCTGTTCCGGATCGGACGAGGCCCAGGCCTCCAGCCCCACGATGCCGGTGTAGTCGAGCTCCTGCAGCGTCGCGGCGATCGCCTCGTAGCGGATCTCGCCCGTTCCGGGCTCGTATCTGCCGGGGACGTCAGCGACCTGGATCTCGCCGATCCAGGGCAGTGCCGTCCGAACGAGCTCGATGAGGTTCCCCTCGCCGATCTGGGCGTGATAGAGGTCGAGATTCAACCGGATGCCGGGGCTGTCCACGGCCTGCACGAGGGTCAGGGTGTCGGCTGCCCGCGCGAACGGGACGCCGGGGTGGTCGACCGCCAGATTGAGGTTCTCCAGCGTGAACACGCGGTCCGCGCGCCGGCCGAGCTCAGCGACGCGCGCGAGCGTGTCGGCCGCGGTGATCCAGTCCGCGCCCGACACCTCGGTCCGCGGCACGACGGGGAGACCCTGCGGGTCGAGTCCCGTGCCGTGGAGGTTCAGGCGCGGTGCGTCGATCACCTCGGCCGCGCGAAGCGACTCCTCTGCCGTGCGCAGCAGCTCCGAGATGCCCTCGGGAGTGGTGAGATCGCCGCGGAGGTACCCGGTCATCGACGAGAACGTCGCTCCGGTCCGCGCGAGCGCGGTGAGGTCCTTCGTGCTCCAGTCCCAGATCTCGACCTCGAAACCCCGATCGCGGATGCGTTCGACGCGCTCCACGAACGGCCGGTCGATGAAGAGCATCTCGGCCGACGCGGCCAGACGATACGCCATCGCCGATCAGTCCAGATCGACGCGGACGGTGACGCCCTCGGTCGCCGAGCGCTGCGCGGCATCCGCCAACAGCAGCGCGGCGCGGCCGTCGTCGAATGTCGGGCTCGCGGACACGCCCCCGCGGAGGAGGGAGATGAACTCCGCGAGCTCGGCCCGATACGCGGGCTCGTACCGCGCGAACATGGACGACTCGAACGGGGCGCCCTGCTCGACGCCGTCGGCGTTGGAGAGTCGCACGAGACTCGTCCCCTGGTTCGCGACCTCGAGCACGCCCTCACTCCCGAACGCCTCGATGCGCTGGTCGTACCCGACCGAGCTGTGGCGCGAGTTGACGATCGTGACCAGCGCGCCGGATGCGGCCCTGAGGATGGCGGTCGTCGTGTCGAAGTCGCCGTGCTGGCGCGCACCGTCGTCGAACGTCGTGCTGCCGAAGGCCGTCACCTCGACGATGTCGGGCAGGAAGAAGCGCGCCATGTCGAAGTCGTGGATCGTCATGTCGCGGAAGATGCCGCCCGAGACGGCGATGTACTCCGCCGGCGGCGCCGCAGGGTCGCGACTGATGATCGTCAGCTGCTCGAGCCGGCCGATCTCACCGGCGACGACGCGCGTGCGGGCGGCGTGGAATCCGGGGTCGAACCGACGGTTGAAGCCCAGGGCGACCGGGACGTCGGACGCGGCGACCACCGGCCGCAGCGCCTCGACGCGCGCGATGTCGAGGTCGATGGGCTTCTCGCACAGGACGGGCACCCCCGCCTCGACCGCCGCGCGGATCAGGTCGACGTGCGTCGGCGTCGGCGAGGCGACGAGCACCGCGTCGACCTCGCCCGAGGCGAACACCTCGGCGGGGTCGGTCGTGATCCTGCCGCCGTAGTGGGCGGACAGGCGCTCCGCCCCGGCGATGAAGGGGTCGGCGATCCACGACAGTACGGCGTCAGGCGACGCGGCGATGCTCGCGGCGTGCACCTGGCCGATGCGGCCGGTGCCGAAGAGTCCGAAGCGGACGGGGGTGGCGGTCATGTGTTTCCTGTTCATCGTCGAAGAAGGGCTCGAGGTCACGCCCAGGGGCGGAGGGCGTCGCGGTTGATCGCCTGATCGGCGGACCGCGAGGAGAGGAAGGAGTCCAGCGGGACATCGGGCCCGTTGAGCACGTCCTGCTCGACGACGACCCAGCCCTCGTAGCCGCGCGCATCGAGGGCGGTCATCACGGCCGCGAGATCGATGTCGCCGCGCCCGAAGGCGACGAACGACTCGGACGACCAGACCTCGGGCATCCCGCCGCCGGCGGCGAGGACGCGGCGGAGTGCGGCGAGGTCGACGTCCTTCAGGTGCAGATGGTTGATCCGGTCGCCCCAGCGGTGCACGGCGCCGAGCGGATCGCCGCCTGCGATGAAGAGGTGCCCGGTGTCGAGCGTGAGGTCCATCTCCACGTCCGACAGGAAGCGGTCGATCTCGTCCGGAGACTCCACGAAGGTCCCGGCGTGGTGGTGGAAGGTGGGCTCGAACCCCGCCTTCCTGACGATGGCCGCAGCCCGGTTGACGTTCTCGGTGAGGCGGCCCCAGGCATCCGCGCCGAGGGGGTCCACCTCGGCGCCCCGTCCCGGCGCGGCACGGCGCCGGGCCGATCCGTCGTCGGCGAGCGTGGGGAGCGGCAGCGGACCCGCGCCGCCCTCGGCCCCGGCGGCGAACTGACGGAGCCCCCGGTCGAGCTCGGGGAGGGATGCCGCGAACGCCTCGTCGTCGGAGAACGGCAGTTGCACCCAGCCGCCCGCCAGCGACAGTCCGAAGCGCTCCAGGCGGGACCGCAGCGCGGCGTCCTCGCCGAGGAAGCCCAGCGGGCCGAGGTCGACGCCGGCGTAGTCGGCGTCGACGAGCGCCTCGAGCATCGTGTCGGCCGAGACCGTCTCGGCTCCCTCAGGTGTGAGTTCGAAGACCCCGAAGCTCACGGGGGCCCCGGCCACCACGGCCTTCATCGGCCGACCCCGCCGAGCAGCGGGCGCTGCGCGGTGCGTTCGGTCTCGTAGGCCAGGCGGGCCTGCTGCGTCGAATCGATGGTGGACACCTCCGGGACGGGCACGTCCCACCACCCTCCGTTGTCGGGGGCGTAGACGAGCGGATCGCTGTTGATGTGGATGACGGTCGAGCGCTCCGACGCCTTGGCGGCGGCGACGGCGGCGGCGAGGTCCGCGGCGGCATCCGGGCCCTCGGCGATCTCGACCACGTCGAGCCCGTAGCTGCGGGCGTTCATCGCGAGGTCGACGGGCAGCAGACCGCCGTCCTGGAAGTTGCGCGCGTCGGGATCGTACGAGCGGTACTTCGTCCCGAAGCGCTCGGACCCGACGGTCTCGGACAGGTGCCCGATCGAGGCGTAGCCGTGGTTCTGGACGAGGACGACGATGATCTTGAGCCCCTCGGCGACGGCCGTGACAAGTTCGGAGTTGAGCATGAGGTACGACCCGTCGCCCACCATGACCACGACGTCCCGATCGTCGCCCGCGGCGAGCAGCCCCCGCTTCGCCCCGAGACCGCCGGCGATCTCGTACCCCATGCACGAGAAGGCGTACTCGACGTGGTAGCCGAGGGGGTCGCGCACCCTCCAGAGCTTGTGGAGGTCTCCCGGGAGGGAGCCGGCCGCCTGCACGATGACGT
This sequence comes from Microbacterium sp. NPDC079356, assembly GCF_049545465.1. Classification (NCBI taxonomy): domain Bacteria; kingdom Bacillati; phylum Actinomycetota; class Actinomycetes; order Micrococcales; family Microbacteriaceae; genus Microbacterium; species Microbacterium sp. NPDC079356. Next base: position 717,753 of record NZ_JBMWDN010000002.1, read on the forward strand.
CCCGCTCCCCCACGGCGCTGTGCACCGCGTGGATGATCTCGGGCTGGCCGGGACGGTCTGCGCCCGTGCGGGCGAACGACGCGTCGACGACGGCGTCCCACGCCGCCTTCTCGCGCGCGATGCGCTCGGCGTAGGCCGGCGCGACACGGAAGCCCGCGAGGTTGCGCTCAAGGGCGACGAGCGCCTCACGGGCGTCGGCGATCACCGGGAGTTCGCTGCCGTGCTTGTAGGCATCGAAGGCGGCGACGTTGATGTTGACGAAGGTCACGTCGGGATGCTGGAACGCGGTCCGCGACGCCGTCGTGAAGTCGCTGTAGCGGGTGCCGATGCCGATGACGACGTCGGCTGCGGCGGCGAGCCGGTTGGCCGCAGCCGACCCGGTCGCGCCGACGCCGCCGAGGTACTGCGGGTGATCCCAGCTCAGCGCTCCGCCGCCTGCCTGGGTCGTTCCGACGGGGATGCCGGTGGCCTCGACGAATGCGCGCAGCCGGCGCTCGGCATCGGAGTAGAGGACGCCGCCGCCGGCCACGATGAAGGGCGCCTTGGCGGAGCGGATGGCGGCGACGGCGCGCGCGAGCGGACCCCGCTCGGGGAGGGGGCGGCGGATGTGCCACTCGCGGTCCTGCAGGAACTCGATCGGCACGTCCAGGGCTTCCGCCTGGACGTCCTCGGGGAGCGCGATCGTGACGGCGCCGGTCTCGGCGGGGTCGGTGAGCACGCGCATCGCGGACAGCGCGATCGAGAAGAGCTGCTCGGGCCGCTGCACACGGTCGAAGAACTTCGACAGCGGGCGGAAGGCGTCGTTGACGGTGAGTCCGCTGTCCCAGGGCTGCTCGAGCTGCTGCAGGACGGGATCCGCCACGCGCGTGGCGAAGGTGTCGCTCGGCAGCAGCAGCGCCGGCAGGCGGTTGGTCGTCGCGAGCGCCGCACCCGTGAGCATGTTCGTCGCGCCGGGACCGACCGACGCGGCCGAGGCGTAGGTGCCTCGACGGCGGTGCATGCGGGCGTAGCCGACGGCCTGGTGCACCATGGCCTGCTCGTTGCGGGCCTGGTGGTACGGCATCAGCTCGGGCTCGTGGACGTTCAACTGCCGCAGCGCCTGCCCGACGCCGGCGACGTTGCCGTGACCGAAGATGCCGAAGACCCCCGGGATGGTCCGCTCCCGGATGTCGCCGTCGACCGTCCACTGGTGGGCCAGGAACTCGATGAGGGCCTGGCTGACCGTCATCCGCTTCGTCGATGCCATCAATGTCGGCCTTCCTTCGCCTCGGGGAACGGGAGTCGCGGGTCGATGTCCTCATCGGCCCAGGTGTCGCGGACCCACGCATGGGCCGGGTCGTCGCTGATGAGCCAGACCCGTTCGGGGTCGGGACCCGCCATGACGTTCAGGTAGTAGAGGTCGTACCCGGGGGCGGCGACGGCGGGCCCGTGGTAGCCGAAGGGGACGAGAGCGATGTCGCCCGAACGGACGGTCGCGTCGATCTCGATCGTCCCCGCGGGCGAGGACGAGGTGCGGAACATCCCGAACGCGGCCGACGAGTCGGCGGGGGAACCGGCGATCGGCGCGGCCTCGAAGTAGTAGATCTCCTCGAGCCTGGACTCGTGACCGGGACGGTGCTCGTCGTGCTTGTGCGCCGGGTAGGACGACCAGTTCCCGGCCGGCGTGATGACCTCGCAGACGATCAGGCGTGCGGCATCCAACGCCTCCGGCGTACCGAAGTTGTGCACCTGCCTGCTCGACGAGCCGGCTCCCCGCAGCTCGACCGGCGTCTGCTCGACGGGGATGTACGCCCACGAGTGTCTCTCGGTGGCCGGCGCCTCGGCGACCGCGACCCGCCCTTCGCCCGAAATCGTCGCCGACACCCCGACCGGCAGGTAGAGGACGTCCGTCGGCCCGTCGAACACCGAACGCCTGCCGTGCAGGCGGGTGCTCCAGTGCCCCGGGTGGTGGCGGTGGTCGACGTGGAAGGAGCCCGCGAGCGGGACGACGACCCGCTCGACGTCTGTCGAAGTGAGCTCGAGCGAGTCGTGCTCGGCGAGGTCGGCGATGCGGATGCCGGTGTGCTGCCAGCCGGGGATGTTCGCGTCCACGACGCTCTCCCAGCCGTCCCGGGCCAGGGTGCCGCGGCGGTGGAACCAGGTGTTCTCGATGCTCATCTTCGCGCTCTCGGGATGCCGTCGGAGGAGTGCCGCCCGACCGCACGCGGGGGGGCGGCATCCGTCGCCTTAGTCGTTCTGGGGGAAGCCGAGGTTGATGCCGCCGTGCGTCGCGGGGTCGAGCCACCGGCTCGTGATGGCCTTCTCGCGGGTGAAGAAGTCGAATCCATGCACGCCGTAGGCCTTCGCGTCGCCGAAGAGCGACTTCTTCCAGCCGCCGAACGAGTGGTAGGCCACGGGGACGGGGATCGGGACATTGATCCCGATCATCCCGACCTGCACCTCGTTCTGGAAACGCCGCGCAGCGCCGCCGTCGTTCGTGAAGATCGCGGTGCCGTTGCCGAACTCACCCGAATTGATGAGCTCCAGCCCCTCGTCGTAGCTGTCGACGCGGACGACCGACAGCACCGGACCGAAGATCTCCTCCGTGTAGGCGCGCGAGGTGGTCGGGACCTTGTCGAGCAGGGTGGGGCCGAAGAAGAACCCGTCCTCGTGACCGTCGACCGAGAAGCCGCGACCGTCGACGACCACGTCTGCGCCGTCCGCCTCGGCGATGTCGACGTACGACGCCACCTTGTCGCGGTGGACGTCCGTGATGAGCGGCCCCATGTCCGGTTCGACGCCGTCCTGCCCCGCACCGTTGCCGATCCTGAGCTTCGCGATCCGCTCCTGGATCTTCTCGATCAGCCCGTCGGCCACCGGCTCGACGGCGAGGACGACGCTGATCGCCATGCACCGCTCGCCCGCCGCACCGTAACCGGCGTTGACCGCCTGGTCCGCAACGAGGTCCAGGTCGGCATCGGGCAGCACCAGCATGTGGTTCTTCGCCCCGCCGAGCGCCTGCACCCGCTTGCCGTTCCGCGAGGCGGTCTCGTAGATGTACTGCGCGATCGGCGTCGAGCCCACGAACGAGATCGACTGCACGACCGGCGAGTGCAGCAGGCCGTCGACGGCGAGCTTGTCACCCTGCAACACCGTGAACACGCCGTCGGGGAGGCCCGCCTCCTGCCACAGCTGCGCGAGCCAGAGCGCGGCCGAGGGGTCCTTCTCGCTCGGCTTCAGGACCACGGCGTTGCCCGCCGCGATCGCGATCGGAGCGAACCACAGCGGGACCATCACCGGGAAGTTGAACGGCGAGATCACCCCGACCACACCGAGCGGCTGCTTCAACGAATAGACGTCGATCCCCGTCGACGCGTTCTCGGAGAACGCCCCCTTGATCAGGTGCGGGAAGCCCGTCGCCAGCTCCACCACCTCCTGGCCGCGCAGGATCTCTCCCATGGCGTCGGAGAGCACCTTGCCGTGCTCGCTCGTGATGATCTCGGCGAGCTCGCCCCGCCGCGCGTTCAGCAGCTCGCGGAAGGCGAACAGCACCGTCTGGCGCTTGGCGATCGAGAAACGGGACCACACCCGGAAGCCTGCGTCCGCCGAGGCGATCGCGGCGTCGATCTCGCCCTGGTCCGCGAGCGCGACCCGCGCCTGCACGACACCCGTCGCCGGGTTGAACACGGGAGCAGTCCGGTCGCTCGAGGAGGGGTGCGGCCGACCGTCGATCCAGTGACCGATGACGCGGGTCTGCTCGGCGGCCGACGATGCCGTGGAGTCGGTGTGCGTGATGCTCATGATCGTTCTTTCGTGAGGAGGGATGCGTGGACGAGACCGGCGGCGATGTCGACCGCTGCCGCGGTGTCGCCGTCGGGCGGGTAGAGGAGGGTGCGGCCGACGGTGAGGCCCCGCACCCCCGGCAGCGAAAGCGCGTCCTGCCAGGAGGCGAAGGTCTCGTCGGGATCGGCGCCGGAGTCGCCGCCGAGGAGCAGGGTCGGCATCGTGGTGGCCGCCATGACGCGCCCCATGTCGGGCACGACCGGCAGCTTCATCCACGTGTACGCGCTCGAGCTCCCGAGGCCGGCGGCGATCGCGACGGACAGGATGACGGCATCCGTCGACAGGTCGTTGACGATGCGTCCGTCGCTCCACGTGCTCATAAACGGCTCGAGCATGATCGGGATGCCAGCGGCCGCGGCCTCCGACACGGCGCGGGCCGTCGCCTCGAGCGTCGGGGCGGTGGCTGCGTCGGAGAGGTTGATGCGGATGAGGGTCTTCGCGAAGTCGATGTTCGCGGCCACCATCGCGGGGACGTCGTAGGCGCCGTACCGGTCGTCCATCTCGAACGACGCGCCGCGGAGCCCGCCGCGGTTCATGGAGCCGACGACGATCTTCCCTTCGAGCAGGCCGAGCGCGCCGAGGTCGTCGATGATGTCGGGGGTCCCGAGGACGCCGTCGACGCCGGGCCGGCTGAGGGCGATCGCGAGGCGCTCGAGCAGTTCGTAGCGGTCGGCCATCGCACCCGCATCGGAGCCGACGGCGAGCGCGCCGCGCGCCGGGTGGTCGGCGGCGACGATGAACAGGCGCCCGTCGCCCGCGTCGAGGTCGCGCCGCGCTCGGGACGCGACGGCACTGCGGACCCGTTCCGGATCGAAGGCGCGGAGTCGACGCAGGCGATCGAAGTCGTCGTCGCCGACGCGGCGGCCGCTCATGCCCGGCTCCCAGCCGTCAGGACCTCGTCGACCTCCGCCGACGTCGGCATAGCGGTCGAGCACTCGAGGCGGGATGCCACGATGGCCCCCGCGGCATTGGCGAACCGCAGCATCCGGTCGAGCTCCCAGCCTTCGAGCAGACCGTGGCAGATCGCACCGCCGAAGGCGTCACCGGCTCCGAGGCCGTTGACCACGCTGACGGGATGCGGCGGCGCCACGACGGTCTCATCACGGGTCTTCGCCAGGACGCCGTCGGGTCCCTGCTTGACGATCGCGAGTTCGACGCCGCGTTCGAGGAGCGCATCGGCCGCCCGGTGCGGATCGGTCTCACCGACCGCGACCTCGCATTCCTCGCGGTTGCCGATGGCGATGGTGACGTGATCGAGCGCTGCACCGACCTGCGCGCCGGCCTCCGCGGGGTCGGGCCAGAACATGGGGCGGTAATCGAGGTCGAGAATCGTGTGCCGGCGACGTCCGCGACGGCGCAGTGCGTCGAGGTGCGTCGAGCGGCTGGGCTCCTGGCTGAGGCCTGTGACGGTGAGCCAGAAGATCGACGCCTGCTCGAGCGCGTCGTCCGGCAGCTGGTCGGGGCTGACCTCGAGGTCGGGCGCCTTGGGCTCCCGATAGAAGTAGAGCGGGAAGTCGTCGGGCGGGAAGATCTCGCACAGGGTGAGCGGCGTCTTGTAGGTGCCGTCGACGGCGACGAGCGCCGGGTCGACGGAGAGCCGCCGGAGCTCGGCCTGCAGATAGCGACCGAGAGGGTCGTCGCCGACGCGGGAGACGAGGGCGACATCATGGCCGTAGCGCGCGGCCGCGACCGCGACGTTGGCGGCACTGCCGCCGAGGAACTTCCCGAAGGTCGAGACCTCTTCGAGGCCGACCCCGCTCTGCAGCGGATAGATGTCGACGCCGAGACGACCGATCGAGAGGACGTCGGGTGCCGGGAGAGGAGAGGTCATACGCCTGTGTACAACTTTCCGTGAGTCGCGGTGATGTTCGCAGCTGCGGACATGTCCTAACAATATCACATAGGTCTTTTCCGAGGGAAGGTCGAGTCACCCGATAGCCTGGGACGTGATGTTGTCGGTACATATGCTGGCGCGCGGGGGCGGACGAGGAGAGTGGCCACGATGGTCGACGTCGACACCTATTGGCCCGCCGACCTCTTCGCGGATCTCGACCGCACCGGGCCGGTGCCGCTGTACTTCCAGGTGTCCAGCCGCCTCGAAGCGGCGATCCATGCCGGCACGATCCCTCCCGGCGGGCGACTCGAGAACGAGATCGCCATCGGACAGCGTCTGGGACTGTCGCGCCCGACGATCCGGCGCGCGATCCAGGAGCTCGTCGACAAGGGCCTGCTCGTCCGGCGCCGAGGGATCGGGACGCAGGTCGTGCAGGGACAGGTCACCCGCGCGGTCGAGCTGACGAGCCTGTACGAGGACCTCAAGAACTCGTCGCACGAGCCCGCGACGCGCGTGCTCGCGCACGAGATCATCGCCGCACCGGAGGTCGTCGCCGGTAGCCTCGGCCTGCCGGTCGGCGCCGAGGTGCTCTTCGTCCGACGACAGCGCAGCACCGACGGCGTGCCGGTCGCCGTACTGGAGAACTACCTTCCGCCGGAGTTCGCCGATATCCAGCCCCAGCAGCTCGAGTCGCAGGGGCTCTACGAGATCCTGCGGGCGCGGGGTGTCACGATCCGCGTGGCGAAGCAGAAGATCGGCGCGCGCAGCGCGCGGGATGACGAGAGCGAGCTCCTGGACATCGAGGAGCACGGCCCGGTTCTCACGATGGAACGCGTGGCGTTCGACGACTCCGGACGCGCCTTCGAGTTCGGCCATCACTGCTACCGCCCCGACCTCTACAGCTTCGAGACGACGCTCGTCGCGAAGTGATCGCCGTCACGGGGTGACTGGGAGCCGATCCCGGTGCTGCGTGATCGAGGAGTAGCCATGAGGCGTCGGCTGACCGTCGGGACCGAGGGCGACGAAGACGATGCGTTCGATCGCGCGGATCCGCGCGGCTGTCACCATGTTCCGGACTTCGGCTCGCATCGTGATGGAGGTCCGCCCGAACGCCGTGGCCTGGATGCCGAGTTCCACGAGATCGCCCTGGACCGCTGAGCTGACGAACTCGATCTCGGACATGTACTTCGTCACGGCACGGTGGTTGCCCACCTGGAGGATCGCGTAGATCGCCGCCTCCTCGTCGATCCACCGCAGCAGGCTGCCGCCGAACAGCGTCCCGTGGGCATTGAGATCCTCCGGGCGGACCCACCTGCGAGACCGGAAATCCACGCTTCCACTGTCGTCCATCTTTGTCCTAACAAATAGATGGATCGATCGTAGGGGACGTGGCGCCGCGGCGTCCAGCCGCCCCGCGGGCCGTCTCGGCGAAGGCCGCGAACGCGACGTCGTGCGCGCCGACGAGGGCCGGACGGATGTTGGGGTCGAAGGTGACGATGTTCGCCCCCGCCGAGGCGAGGATGTCACGGACGCTGCCGGCACCGGGCTCGAGGAAGGCTGCGATCGAACCCGTGTGCAGGATGCGGGCGGAGAGACCCTCGATGCTCGGGAGCCGGTCCCACACGATGTCGAAGTCGTACGTCGCCGAACCGTCCTCCGCCAGGTGCGCGACGGCGGTGGAGGTCCGCGGCAGGCTGGTCGACGCCGAGAGCAGCCGGACGCCGGACGCCTCCAGGTGCTCCGTGATGGTTCGGCCGCGCGCATCGGGCCCGATCTGCGTCAGCAGCGCGACATCGACGCCGCGCCGCGCGAGACCGAGCGCCACGTTCGCGGGGCTGCCGCCGACGCTCTCGCGCGCACCGTCCGGCGTCGCCACCACGTCCATCAGCGCTTCGCCCACGACGAGCACGTCAAGGGATTCCATCGTTCTGCCTCCTCGTGGCCGCGACGCGGCAAACGCCCTCACCATACCGCTCGGCGCGTGACGCACATCCCGCACACAGACGAGGTCCCGATCAAGCCGAGAAATGCGGTGGCGTTTCCGGCCCGATCGGGACCTCGGATGCGGTCAGCGCTTGCCGGCGATCTGGCGCGAGACGATGTCGCGCATGATCTCGTTCGTGCCGCCGTAGATGCGGTGGACGCGAGCGTCGAGGAAGGCGCGGGCGATCGGATACTCCGTGATGTAGCCGTAGCCGCCGTGGAGCTGCACGCCCGCGTCGAGCACCTCCCATTCGCGCTCGGTCGCCCAGAACTTCACCTTGGCGGCCTCCTCGGGCGACAGCCTGCCCTCACCGTAGAGCGCGATCGCGCGGTCGATGTATGCCCACATCACGTCGACGGTCGTGACGAGGTCGGCAAGCGTGAAGCGGGTGTTCTGGAAGTCGATGATCCGCTCGCCGAAGGCCTCGCGGTCCTTCGTGTAGGCGATCGTCCACTCGACGCCGGCCTGCGCGGCGGCAGCCGCGGCGACGCCGATTGACAGTCGCTCGAGCGGGAGGTTCATCATCAGCTGGATGAAGCCCTTGCCCTCTTCGCCGCCGATGAGGTTCGCGTCGGGGACGAAGACGTCGGTGAAGCTCAGCTCGGCCGTGTCGTGGCCGTGGAAGCCCATTTTGTGCAGCTTCTTGCCGTGGTCGAACCCGGCCATGCCGCTTTCGAGCAGCAGCAGCGAGAACGCGTCGGGGCGGTTGCCCTCTCCCGTCTTCACGAACACGACGAAGATGTCGGCGGTGGCGCCCGACGAGATGAAGGTCTTCGCGCCGTTGACGATGTAGCCGCCGTCGGTCTTCTTCGCGGTCGTCGAGATGCCGCGCAGGTCCGATCCCGCACCGGGCTCGGTCATCGCGAGCGCACCGATGATCTCACCGGTCGCCATGCGGGGGAGCCAGGTCTCCTTCTGCTCCTGCGTGCCCATGTGCACGAGGTAGGGCACGGCCAGGTCGTCCTGGATGCCGAAGGCGCCGGCGAGCGATCCCGCACCGGCCCGGATGACCTCTTCATTGACGATCGTGCGGAAGCGGTAGTCCTGCAGCATCCCCGCGCCGCCGAACTCCTCCGGCACGCTGAGCCCGATCACACCGGCCTCGCCGGCCGCGCGCATCGTCGCCCGGTCGATCTCGCCGGCGGCATCCCACTGTTCGCGCTTCTCGTTGGTGACGTAGCGCTTGATGAACTCCCTGACGACGTCGCGGAACGCTTCGTGGTCCTCGTCGTAGATGTTCCGCTCCATGTGCGGACCCCCTTCGTGTCGGCGCGACGCTGCGCTCGTGGGCGGCGTCGCCACCCTCCACTGTACGCGCGCCGTGGGATCGGATGCCAGGGTGAGCGCGACTGAGTTCCGCGGCGAGCCTCAGCCGTAGTCGGGGGCGGGCTCGAGCCCGAAGAACTCCTCGAGGGTGTGGAAGCCGCCGTCGGCGTAGGCGCCGGCCAACTCCCGACCGATGAACCGCAGGTGCCACGGCTCGGCGGAGTAGCCCGTCGTCGCGGTGCGTCCCTCCTCGTAGCGGACGATGAAGCCGTACCGCCAGGCGTTCTCGGCGATCCAGTCCGACTGCGGGGTGCCGCCGAAGCCGTCATGGTCGCCGCATCCGGAGTCGCATGCCACGACGTCCACGGCGAGTCCCGTCTGGTGCTCGCTGTGGCCGGGGCGTGCGCTCCGGAGGTCGGCGGCCGCCTTGCCGCGCATCGAGACGTAGCGGTTGTACGTGTCGACCTGGAAGTCGTAGGGGCGGAACCCGCTGCTCACCCCGATCGTGCCCGCCGCGGCCCGCACGTCGGCCGAGAGCTCGTCGAGCGCCGCCGCCGTCTCGTCGAGCAGCCACCCGCCCGCCACGATCCGGGTGTCCTGCGGACGCGCCTGCGGTGTGGGCCAGTGGTCGATCGGATCGAGGGGATGCCGCTTGTTCGCGACCACCCAGAGGCGCCCCGCCTCGTGCAGGTCGACGCAGGGGGCCGCGCCGTCGGCGATCGCCGCGCGGAACGGTTCGGCGCCGCCGAACGCGGCGATCACGTCGCGGTCGGAACCGTTCTCGAGCGCCGCGGTCACGGCATCCGTCTCGCACAAGGCCGGCTCGGCCTCGGGGGTCTCCGGCGTCGGCGTCGGTGTGCTCGTCGGCGCGGACGAGGGCGGAGCGGGGGTGGATGCCGGTTCGGCCACGGCGTCGTCGGGGGCGAGGGCGCGCGGGAGGACGACGACGAGGGCGATGATGAGCGTCGCGACGAGGGCGAGCAGGACGACCGCGCGGCGCTGACGTCGCCAACGGAGCACCCGCCGCCTCGCGGCGCTCCTCGACTCTGACACGTGACCATTGTCCCAGGCCGGAGAGTGCGTCCTCGATGTTCTACTCTCTAGGCCGCGGCATTGACTCGTCCCTCGCATATGTGTTCGACTGAGGAGATGCGGTGGCAGGGGCAGGACATCTCGACGGTCGATGAGGCCGCCCTGCCCGGGCTCGAGTCGATGGGCGGTCTCGTCCGCTCGGTGACGACGCCGGAGTTCGCCGGGATGACGTTCCACGAGGTGGTCGCGAAGTCCGCGCTAAACCACGTGCCGAGCGGTTCCGCGATGCCGTTCTCGTGGACCGTGAACCCCTATCGGGGGTGCTCGCATGCGTGCACGTACTGCCTGGATCCCGAGACCCTGGTCATGACGGCTGAGGGTCGACACAAGCGGCTCGGGGACGTGCGCGTCGGCGAGGACGTGATGGGGACGCGCGTGGACGGTGCCTACCGGCGCTACGTCCCCACGACGGTGCGCGCTGTCTGGCCCACCCGGAAAGCGGCCTACCGGATCACCCTTGCCGACGGGACGGAGATCATCGCGAGTGGCGATCATCGGTTCCTGACCGAGCGCGGATGGAAGCACGTGACGGGGACGACATCGGGCGCCGGCCGTCGTCCGCATCTGACCACGGGGAATCGTCTGCAGGGGTTCGGGATGGGCGCCCCGCGCGGGCAGAGCGCTTTCGTCGCCGAGCCGGACTTCGAACGGGGATACCTCAGCGGGATGATCCGCGGCGACGGAATGATCTTCCACGGCACGTACACCGACGCGAAGCGGGCCCGGGTGATCCACCGATTCCGCCTCGCGTTGGCGGATGTCGACGCGTTGGACCGGACTCGGCGCTTCCTGGAGCGGGCAGGAGTTCTCACGCGCGAGCGAGCGTTCACTCCGGCGACGGACGTGCGGCGGCCGATGACGGCGATCCACACGGCAAGACAGGCCGATGTCGAAACGATCGAGACGCTGATCGTCGAACCCACCGCACCCTCGTCCGCCTGGAGGGCGGGATTCCTGTCCGGCATCTTCGATGCGGAGGGTTCGTGCTCGCGCGGCATCCTCCGCATCGTCAACACGGACGAGCGGCTGCTCGAGACGGTGTCGACCTCGCTCGACCACTTCGGGATCAGCTTCATCCGAGAGCCCGTGCGGCCCAATGGGCTGAGGGCGATCCGCGTGACCGGCGGGCTGCCCTCGCGGGATCGGTTCTTCCGGATCACCAGCCCCGCCATCACTCGGAAACTGTCGATCGTGGGCGCGGCCGTGAAGACCGCGACCGATCTGACGGTGATCTCGATCGAGGACGTCGGTGAACGCGATCTCGTCGACATCTCCACGGACACCGAGGACTTCATCGCCGCCGGGGTGGTCAGCCACAATTGCTTCGCCCGCAACACGCACACCTACCTCGACCTCGACGCCGGGGCCGACTTCGACTCGCAGATCGTCGTGAAGGTCAATGTGGCGGAGGTGCTCGCGCGGGAGCTCGCCAAGCCGTCGTGGCGGCGCGAACCGGTCGCCCTCGGTACGAACACCGATCCGTACCAGCGGGCCGAGGGCCGCTATCGGCTGATGCCGGGCATCATCGACGCCCTCGCCTCGAGCGGCACGCCGTTCTCGATCCTCACGAAGGGCACGCTGCTGCGCCGCGACCTGCCGCAGCTGACGGATGCCGCGACCCGCGTCCCGATCCACATCGCCATGTCGATCGCGATCCCCCACGAACCGTTGCGCCAACTCCTCGAGCCGGGCGCGCCGTCGTTCCAGGCACGGCTCGACACCGTGAAGGCCGCGACGGATGCCGGCTTCTCGGTGACCGTGTTCCTCATGCCGATCGTGCCGCACCTGACCGACGGGATCGACGTGCTCGACGACGCGATCGCGCGGATCGCGGCATCCGGTGCGCGCCGGGTCGTCTTCGGCGCCCTGCACCTGCGACCGGGCGCGAAGGAGTGGTTCTGGCAGTGGCTGGAACGCGAGTGCCCGGACCTCGTGCCGGCCTACCGCGGCCTGTACCCGGGCGTCTCGGTCTCGGCGCCGAAGGGATACCGCTCCTGGCTGTCCGCGCGGGTGCGTCCGCTGCTGCGTAAGCACGGACTGCACGGCAGGCTCGAAGAGGAGGACACTCCCCCGCGCGGGCTCGGCCCGGTGCGGACCACGGGTCCGGTCATGAAGGCGGCGACGCGCGAGCAGGCGGCAGCGATGCTCTTCTGACTCAGTCGTCGGGGATGAGGCGCTTGCCGAGGACGGAGGTCGCGTCGCGGGCGTAGCCGATGCCGTCGTAGAACTCCGCGACCGCGTCGTTGCCCTCGCGGACCATGAGCATCACCTTCGGGCAGCCGAGCGCTTCGAGCCGTCGCTCCGCCTCGGCCACCAGCATCCGCCCGATCCCCTCGCCGCGCCGGTCGGAAGCCGATGCGAGGTAGTACAACCAGCCGCGGTGCCCGTCGTACCCGGCCATGACCGAGCCGACGACACGGTCGCCGTCCGCCGCGACCAGAAGGAGGTCGGGCCAGACGGCGCGGGCACGCGCGATGTCGCGGTGCGGGTCGTTCCAGGGGCGGGTCAGGCCGGCGTCGTGCCACAGGGACACGACCGCGTCGACGTCGGGATCACCGAGCGGGCGGATGACGAGCGGCATCCGCCCACCCTAGTGACACCGCTCAGGCGTCGACGTTCGCGGCCTGACGACCCGTGATCTCCTCGAGCACGTCGTCGCCGATGCGCGCCTCGTCGAAGGGCGCATCGATCTCTGCGCGCTCGAGCATCTCGGTCATGCGCCGACGACGCTGACGCGTGATCAGCGTGACGACCGTGCCCGCGCGGCCCGCGCGACCGGTGCGGCCCGAGCGGTGCGTGTACGTCTTGTACTCGTCGGGAGCGTCAGCCTGGACGACCAGGTCGATGTCGTCGACGTGGATGCCGCGCGCCGCGACGTCGGTCGCGACGAGCACGTTCACCTTGCCGTCGGTCAGACGCTGCAGGTTGCGGGTGCGCTTGGCCTGGTTGAGGTCGCCGTGGAGGGCGACGGCGGCGATCCCGGCATCCTCGAACTGCTCGACGAGCATCTCGGAGTACGCACGGGTCCGCGTGAAGACGAGCGTCTTGCCGTCGCGGTCGACAAGCGAGGTGAGGATCTCGGCCTTGTCGCGGTGGTCGATCACGAGGACGCGGTGGTCGATGGTGCTGGTCTCCTGCGTCTCGCCGGCGACCTCGTAGACGGCCGGGTCCACGAGGAACTCGTCGACCAGAGCAGCGACCTCGCGGTCGAGCGTGGCGGAGAAGAGCAGCTTCTGCGCGTCGTCCTGCACGAGGCGGAGGATCCGCTGCATCGGCTCGAGGAAGCCCAGCTCGCTCATGTGGTCGGCCTCGTCGAGGACGACGATCCCGACCTCGGACAGGTCGAGCTTGCCCTGCTTCTCGAGGTCCTCGATGCGGCCCGGGGTGCCGATGACGATGTCGACGCCCTTCTTGAGCGCGCCGACCTGGCGGCCCTGCGGGACGCCGCCGTAGACCTGTGTCGTGAAGAGGCCGACGCTCTGCGCGAGCTCCTGCACGGTGCGGTCGATCTGCAGCGCGAGCTCGCGCGTCGGCGCGAGGATCAGCGCCTGCGGCGAACGGCCCCACGCGCGGCGCTTGCCGGCCTGGCCGCGCAGCACACGCTCGACGAGCGGAGCGCCGAAGGCGATCGTCTTGCCCGAGCCGGTGCGGCCACGGGCGAGGACGTCACGGCCCTCGAGGATCGGACGGACGGTGGCCGCCTGGATCGGGAACGGGCTCGTGGCGCCGAGACCTTCGAGGGTGCGCACGATGTTCTGGCCGAGCCCGAGGTCGGCGAACGACGCCTGCTCGACGGATGCGGCATCCACCGCTTCGGCCTGGAGACGCTCGTGGACGACGTCGACGTGCTCCTGGTGTGCCTTCGACTTCTCGGCGGCGTTCTCCCCACGGCCACTCCCCGCGCCGCTGCCGCGCCGCGCGGAGCCTCCGGCCGCGTGGGCCCAGTCCGACCGGTTCGCGCGTTCGTCGCGGCGGGGCCGGTCGTCGCGACGCGGCCGGTCATCGAACGAGCGCGCGGTGCGGTCGGCGCGGTCGAAGCGCGGGCGCTCGGGACGGCCAGTACCGCGGAAATCGCGTGCGTCACGGCCGTTTCCGGCGTCACGAGGGGCGCGGCGGTCGAAATCTCCGCGGTCGTTGCCACGGTCGGCGCGGTCGAAGCGGGGGCGCTCGGTCCGGTCGAACCGCGCACGATCGTCGCGCTCGGGGCGGCCGTAACCGCGGACATCCTGCCCATCCCGACGCGAATCGGCCCCACGGGGGCCCCGACGATCGAAATCTCCGCGGTCGTTGCCTCGCTCGCGGTCGAAGCGCGGGCGCTCGCCACCGGCGCGGTCGAAACGCGGGCGCTCGCCACCGGCGCGGTCGAAGCGCGGGCGCTCGCCACCGGCGGCGCGGTCGCCGCGGGCGTGCGAGCGGATGCCGCGGGCCTCGGCCCGGCCGGCGCGGTCCTGCTCGGTCCAGCGGCCTTTCGCGGGTGCCGACTCCTCGGCGGCGCGGAAGCCGCGGTGCTTGGGGCTCTTACTGCCGGCGGTTCCGGCGGAGGCCTGGCCGGGGCGGCGCTTGGCGTCCTGGTAGGAGGTCTTCTTGCCGTAGCGGGGCTCGAAGTTCTGCGCGCGGCCGCCGGCCGGCTTCTTGTTCTTGGGCATGCGTGTGCTTTCTGGGTTCTCGCACGAAACAGCGCCGTGCGCGCACGCACGGTGAGACCCGGACTTCCGTCGGCCGGGGGCCATTCCAGTTACTGGTTCCGACACCACGGAGCGGGTGTCGAGATCGGCCCCGAGGACTACACAGGATGCCCGCGCACAGCGCGGTGTCCTCCGCCGACGGGTCCACGATACCCGGCCCACCTGGGAACCCGCCGCGCCGATACGCTGGCCGCATGGCCGCCGATCCCACCGGAACCCGCTTCGCCCTCCGCGCCGCCGACGTCTCGGCCGAGATCACCGAGGTCGGTGCCGCGCTGCGGGCGCTGCGCGTCGGCGGCGTCGACCTCGTCCCGGACTACCCCGACGACGCGCCGACACCCGCGGCATCCGGCATCGTCCTGGTCCCCTGGCCCAACCGCGTCCGCGACGGCCGCTGGGAGGACGACGGCGAACTCCGCCAGCTCGCGATCACTGAGCCGAAGCTCGGCAACGCGTCGCACGGGCTGCTGCGGTTCGCGTCGTACCGGGTGGAGGAGCAGACGGATGCTGCGCTCACCCTGCGGGCCGACGTCGTGCCGCAGACGGGGTACCCGTACCACCTCGCCACTCGCGTGACCTATCGCCTCGGCGAGCGCGGCATCCGGGTGACCCACGAGATCACGAACATCGGCGACGGCGACGCCCCGGTCGCCCTCGGGACGCACCCGTACTTCCGGATCTCCGACGTCGACACCGCCGACCTGTCGCTGCAGGTCGAGGCGCGGACCTGGTTCCGCCTGGACGATCAGAGCATCCCGGTCGCCGAGGAGCCGCTCGACGACGAGCACGACCTCCGCACGCCCCGACGCGTCGGCGACCTGTCGCTCGACGTCGCCTTCGCGGGACTCCCCCGCCGCGACGGACGGATCCATGCGCACCTGATCGCCCCGGACGGGCGCCGCCTCACGGTGTGGGCGGGCGAGGGATTCGAGTACGTCCAGGTCTTCACGACCGACCGCTTCCCGGGGCACGACCTGGCCGTCGCGATCGAGCCGATGACGTCTCCGGCCGACGCATTCAACTCCGGCCGGAGCCTGCGACGTCTCGCCCCCGGCGAGAGCTGGACGCTCGAGTGGGGCGCCGACCTCGTCGGCTGACCCTCACTCCTCGCGCCGCGGCTCCTCGTCGGACACCGCCGGCTCCTCGACCGCCGGCGCCTCGACCGCCGGGATCTCGATGTCCGGGGCCTCCTCGATCACGAGCGCCGTGTCGACGGCGGCCGCGCCGGTGACGACTCCTGCCGAAGCCGCGGCATCCCGACGCGCGCGTCGCGTGAGCGGCGCCTCGGTCGCGGTCGCGGCGGGCACGACGTCACCGCGCTTGGCGGCGCGACGCTCCTTGGCCCCCTCGACGAGGTTGTAGAGCGCGGGCAGCACGAGCAGGGTCAGCACGGTCGACGACACGAGTCCGCCGATGACGACGATCGCGAGCGGCTGCGAGATGAACCCGCCGTGCCCCGTGATCCCGAGCGCCATCGGCGTGAGCGCGAAGATCGTCGCGAGGGCCGTCATGAGGATCGGCCGCAGTCGGCGCGCACCGCCGGCGAGCACCGCCTCGGGCGTGGACAGACCCTTCTCGCGGTACTGGTTGACGAGGTCGATGAGGACGATCGCGTTCGTGACGACGATGCCGACGAGCATCAGGACGCCGATGAGCGACGCGACGCCCAGCGGCACACCCGAGACGATCTGCAGCAGGATGGCGCCGGTCGCCGCGAACGGCACCGAGACGAGCAGCAGCACCGGCTGCCGCAGCGACTTGAAGGTCGCGACCATGACGATGTAGACGATGAGGATCGCCGCGAGGATCGCGAGTCCCAGCTGCGCGAAGGCGTCCTGCTGCTGCGTCACGACCCCGCCGATCTCGGCGTCGGCGCCCTGCGGCAGGTCGACGTCGGCGAGGGCGGTGGTGACGGCCGCGTTCGAGGCGTTCAGGTCGTCGGTGGCGGGGGTGACGGTGACGGATGCGGTGCGCTGACCGCGCTCGCTGGTGATCGACGACGGTCCCTCGGACTGCTCGACGGTCGCCACCTCGTCGAGGCGTACGAGGCCCGACGCGCTCGCGATCTCGAGCGAACGGAGTTCGTCGATCGTCTGCGGGATGTCGGCGGCCTTCAGGTACACGGTGAGCGACGCGTCGTCGATCTCGACGGTGCCGATCTGTCGCGGCTGCATCGTGTTCGACACGAGCCCGCCGACGGCGACCTCCGACAGGCCCAGCTCGGCCGCCTTGTCGCGGTCGACGGCGACCGAGACGAACGGGAGGGATGCCGAGAGGTTCGAGTCGACCTGCTCGATGCCCTTCGCGTCCCGCAGCGCGGCGACCACCGCGTCGGTCGCGTCGCGCAGCACGCCGGCGTCCGGCGCGGTGACGTCGACCTCGATGTCGGTCGAGCCGAAGCCGCCCTGCGCCGCCGAGACGACGACCTCACCGGCATCCGGCAGGTCGGCGACGGCCTGCTGCACGTCGGTGCGGATCTGCTCCTGGTCGGCGTCGGGGTCGGTCGTGATCGAGTAGGTGATGCCGGTGCCGCCGCCCGAGAACGCATCGCGGAGTGCGGACCCGCTCGAGCCGATCGAGGTCTGCACCGTCTCGATGCCGTCGACGTCGAGCAGGACCTCCTCGACGCGCTTCGCGGCGGCGTCCTGGGTCTCGAGGCTCGCGGTGTCGCCGACGTTCTGCGTCACGGTGAAGGTGTTCTGTCCCGAATCGCCGAGGAAGTTGACCTTCATGAGCGGGGCGGCCAGGACGGTGCCGCCGAGCACGAGGACGGCGAGCAGCAGCGTCACCACCGAGTGCTTCAGCGTCCAGCGCAGCACCGGCAGGTACGACGTCTGCAGGCGGCTCGGCGGCGCGGCCGGGTCTTCGGGGTCGATCGCCCGACCCGCGGCATCCGTCACCGGCTTGCCCGGTCGCAGGAACCAGTACGCGAGCACGGGCACGATGGTCAGCGCGACGAAGAGCGACGCGAGCATCGCGATGGTGACCGTCAGCGCGAAGGGGCGGAAGAGCTCGCCGGTCAGGTCGCCGACGAAGGCGATCGGCAGGAAGACGGCGACGGTCGTGAGGGTGGAGGCCGTGATGGCGGCCGCGACCTCGCGGACGGCGAGGAGGATCGCCTGCAGCTTGTCGGCGCCGCCGACGTAGTGCCGCTTGATGTTCTCGATGACGACGATGGAGTCGTCGACCACACGGCCGATCGCGATCGTGAGGGCGCCGAGGGTCAGGATGTTGAGCGAGTAGCCGAAGGCCTGGATGCCGATGAACGTGATGAGCACGCTCGTCGGGATCGAGATGGCGGTGACGAGGGTCGAGCGCACCGACAGCAGGAAGATCAGGATGACGACGACCGCGAACGCGAGCCCGAGGAGCCCCTCCTGCGCCAGCGCCTCGATCGACTGCTCGATGTAGGGCGCCTGGTCGAAGACGACCGTGATCGTCGCGCCGCTGCCGATGTCGTCCTGCAGCGCGCCGATCGCGTCGCGGACGAGGTGCGAGACGTCGACCGTGTTGGCCGCGGGGAGCTTCGTGATCGACACCGTGAGCGCGGGCTTGCCGTCGACGCGCGAGATCGAGGTCACCGGGTCGGTGTCGAGGACGACGTCGGCGACGTCCCCGACGGTGACCTTGCCGGCGGCGAACTGGTCGGCGTCCGTGGGGACGAGCGGGAGCGCGGCGATCTCGTCGATGGAGTCGAGCTTCGTGCCGGTCTGCACGGTGAGGGTCTGGTCGCCCTCGTCGATCGTGCCGCCGGGGAACAGGACGCCGTTCTGGTCGAGCGCGTCGGTGATCGCGGTCTGCGTGTACCCGTCGGCGGCGAGCGCGGCCTGGTCGGGGGTGATCGTCACCCGCGAGGTCTGCCCGCCGACGATCTGCGCGGCGGCGACGCCGTCGAGGTCCTCGATGTCGGGGACGACGGCGTTCTCGAGCCGTGTCTGCACCTCGGTCGCGTTGTCGTATCCCGTGACGGCGAGCGCGATGACGGGGAGGTCGTCGGTCGAGAAGGCGAGGACGCTCGTGTCGAGACCGTCGGGCAGCGTGTCGTCGATGCGGTTGATGGCCTGCAGGATCTTCTGCTCGGCGGTCGCGAGGTCGGTGCCGTAGGCGAAGGATGCCCGGATGATCGACGCGTTCGTCGTGCTCGTCGACGACGTGGACTCGAGGTCGGGGACGGCCTGGATCGCCTGCTCGATCGGCGTCGAGACGTCGTTGTTGACGACGTCGGGGGATGCGCCGGGGTACGTGGTCAGGATCGACAGCTGCGGCAGCTGGATCGGCGGGATCAGCTCCTGCTTGAGGCTCGTGAGGGCCAGTCCGCCGAAGATCGCCGCGACGATCGTGATGAGGGCGATGAGCGCGCGGTTCTTGAGGCTCAGGACAGCGAGGTTCGACAACGGAGGCCCATTTCCACGGTGCAGGTGAGGGATGCGGGGGTGCGCGTCAGTATTTCACGGCACCCCACCCGCGGGGCTGGGAGGGGTCAGGTGAGGATGAGCGTCCGGATGGCGGATTCGGGCGACACGGTGGTGTCGAGCAGGATGCCGCGACGGTAGCGGTCGAACACGCGCGGGTCGATGTACGAGCTGCGCGCGACCGACGGGGTGTTGCCGAGCGTCTCGGCGGTCACCTTGACCGCGAGGACCTCGGCACGTTTGAGGTCGGACTTCTTCGTCGAAGGCCCGATGCGGGCGAGGGCGTCGGCGGCGGTGATCGTGCCCCGCAGGGTGCGGAAGTCCTTCGCCGTGAACGTCCCCCCGGTCATCGACCGGACGTAGAGGTTGACGTCCCGGGGCGTGAGGGCGACGCGGCGACGCCCGCGGAGGTAGGCGAGCAGCGGCGAGCTCGGCCTGCCCGCGACGAGCAGCTCCACGGCCGCGGCGAGGTCAGGGTCGTCGACCTCCATCTCCTGGCGCTGGCCGCTCTTGCCCGGGAAGCGCAGCGCGACGACGGTGCCGTCGACGACGGCGTCCCGGCGCAGCAGCGTGGTGAGGCCGCGGCTGCCGTGCTTGACGAGGTAGCGCTCGGCTCCCACGCGCGGCGCGGCGAGGTCGAGCAGCCGGAAGGCGGCGGCGAGCACGCGTTCCTGGTCGATGTCCTCGCGACGGATCGACGTCGTGACGCGTCCGCGCGCCCGCGGCAGCGCCTCGGCAAGCTGCAGCGCCCGGGCGTACTTGCCCTTGTCGCGTCCCGCCGTCCACTGCGGGTGGTAGCGGTACTGCACCCGCCCCGCCTCGTCGACGCCGGTCGCCTGGATGTGCCCGTTCGGGTCCGAGCAGATCCACACGTCCTGCCACGCGGGCGGCAGGACGAGGGCGCGCACGCGGTCGGCCTCCGCCTTCGGGAGGGGGTCGCCGTCGGCATCCACGTACCGGAAGCCGGTCCCGGAGCGCAGCCGGCGATAGCCGACGTCGGTGCCGGGCCGCACCCGCTTGAGCCGTGGCACGTCAGTGCGATCGGAGCATGTCGATGAGGTCGGCCTTGCGGGCGTGGGAGTACCCGCGGATGCCGAGCTCCTTCGCGCGGCCGCGGAGGTCGGCCACGGTCCAGTCCTCGTAGTCTCCGGACGTGCCGCCCCGGCGGCCCACGGCGCTGCGGCCGTCGCGCGCGGCGGCGTTGGAGATGCGGGCCGCCTTCTCCTTCGAGGCGCCGTCCTTTCGGAGCTCTTCGTAGAGGTCGGGGTCCTTCAGGCTGTTCGAGCCGCGTCCTGCCGGCATGGTGCATCCGCCTCACGTGATCGATGCGGACAGGGATCGCCCGCGTCCGGCCACGTTATGTCACCGCCCGCAGCGCCTGTCAAGGGCCTGATCCGCCTGGGAGAACGCTGATAGCAATGTCTACGACGCACACCCGCGTCACCCCCGCTCCGGCGGACAACGGAGACAAACAGAGGGAGCCTCCAATGAACCTTGCACTCATCATCATCATCGTGATCGCCATCGTGCTGGCGATCGTGGGTGGCATCACGGAAGGTCTCCAGTTCCTGCTCTGGGTGGCCATCATCGTGGGTGTCATCGCGCTGATCGCCTTCTTGCTGCGGGTCCTCCGCAAGAACACCTGATCGTCTGACGCGCACCCCCAGGCGCGTCAGCGGCGCTCGCCCCCACGAGCGCATCGAGGCCCCCTCCCGATCTCGGTCGAGGGGGCCTCGTCACGTCAGCTCACGACCGGTCGAGGTGGTGGCGCAGCGCGTCCCGGACGAACGTCGCGCCCGCCGTCCCGCCGTAATTCGCACCGAAGCGGTCGTCGGCCACGTACATGTCGGCGAGGCCGAGCACGTATCCGCGGAGGTCGCCGCCGTCGGCGGCGGGCGTTCCGGGGATGCTCTCGAGCCACGCGATGTGCCGCGCGGCGAGCTCCTGCGCCTCGTCGGAATCGGGACGGATGCCGCGGCCCGCCGCGTCGCTCCAGTCGGAAGTCAGCTGCGCGCTGCGCTCCATCCAGCCCTTCTTCTCGTCGGCCGACATCCCGCGCCACCAGGCGTCGGAGCGCGCGTACGCGTCGGCGCCCCAGCGTTCGGTGACCTCCTCGCGGTGCACGGTGTGGTCGAAGCCGTCGAACATGTTCTCGGCCATGGGTTCCTCTCCTCTTCTCCTCGCGTCGAGGGTCGATGCGACGGCGGCGATCTGCCGGTCGATGCGCGCGCGTTCGGTCTCGAGCCAGCCCAGGTGGGTGGCCAGCGCCGCGGTTTCGTCGACGTCCTCGGCGAGGACCTCGGCGATGCGGGGCAGACCCAGTCCGAGCTCGCGCAGCAGCAGGATGTGCTGCAGGCGGCGCAGGGCGGCGGCGTCGTAGAACCGGTAGCCCCCGGTGCCCGTCCGCGTCGGCGACAGGAGTCCGACCTGGCCGTAGTGGCGCAGGGTGCGGCTCGTCGTCCCCGCCAGGCGGGCGAGTTCCTGGATCGACCATTCACGCGTCATGACGACCACGCTAGAAGTTGACGCAGCGTCAAGGTCAAGCGCTCGTTGCACATCGGTCTCGACAATTCGAGATATATCGTGTTACGGTGCCTGCAACGCGATATATCTTGATTCGCGATCGACCGCAGGAGACAACATGACTCTCGAGAAGTGGCTGGTCCAGCCCGGGGAGACCCGCGTCATCGACCTCGACGGCATCCGTCGACTCAAGGTGGGACTCGTCGGCGGACAGATCGACGTCGTCGCCCACGACGAGCCCGGCGTCCGCATCGAAGTGCACTCCGTTACGCAGAAGGAACTGCGCATCGAAGCCCGTGACGGTGCAGTGGAGATCGACCACGCGCAGCTGCGCTGGGACAACTTCCTGTCGTCGTTCCGCAACTTCGGCAGCGGCGGACCGCAGGCGGAGGTGAGCATCGCGGTTCCGCGCGAGATCGCCCTCACCCTCGGCGTCGTCAGCGCGAGCGCGCTCGTAGCGGGGCTCGTCACCGACGCGAAGCTCAACACCGTGTCGGGTGACATCATCGTCGACGGCCTCACCGGCGACGTGACGGTGAACTCGGTCTCGGGCGACGTGCAGATGCGCGACCTCACCGGCACGCTCAACGCCAACGCGGTCTCGGGCGCGATCACCGCGGCCGGCGCGATCCGCACCGCGTACGCCGACACCGTCAGCGGCGCCGTCCTCATCGACTCGGTCGGACCGACCCAGAACGTCTCGTTCAACACGGTCAGCGGCGCCGCGACCCTGCGCCTCGACGAGGCCGTGGCGGCGAAGTACACCCTGCGCACGGTCAGCGGGAAGCTGAGCGTCGACGGGATCGACCGGTCCCAGAGCGGGATCGGCTCGACCTACTCCGGATCGGTGGGCGAGCTCAGCGGCTCGTTCGCGGAGGTCCGCGCCAACACCGTCTCGGGCGACGTCTCCGTCATCCGACGCGTCGCCTCGGCGATCACCGACCCGACCCCCGCGGCAGAGGAGTACTGAGATGCCCCCCGTCTTCTCCCACGGCGACCTGCGCCTCTATCTGCTGAGCCTGCTCGACGAGGCGCCGCGCCACGGGTACGACCTCATGCAGGCGCTGTCCGACCGCACCGGTGGCACGTACACCCCCAGCGCCGGCACGATCTACCCCCGCCTCTCGAAGCTCGAGGAGGAGGGTCTCGTCACCAAGACCGTCGACGGCCGCAAGACCGTCTACGAGATCACGGATGCCGGTCGCGCCGAAGTGGCGTCGCGCTCGGGCGACCTCGCGGGCATCGAGGCCGGCCTCGCGGACAGCGTCCGTCTCATCGCAGACGAGGTGCGCGCGGGCGTGCGGGAGGCCATGCGCAGCCTGCAGGCCGACCTGGCCGCGGCATCCGCTGCGCCAAGCCGACCCGCGGCACCCTCATCTGCCGACCCACGCGCGGCGGCACGCGAGCAGGTGCGACGGGCCGACGAGCTGCTCGCCGAGTTCCGTGCCGGTCTGCGAGCCGACCTGCGCGGTCACGTCGCCCGCGGCGGCGACCTCGCGGCATCCGTCGTCGACGACCTGAAGACCGCGCTCGACGAGACGGCCGAGGCCGTCCGGCGCGCGATGCGCAGCTGACTCAGCTGCCGGGCCAGAGCTCCTCGGGCCAGTCCTGCCGGTCGCGCCACGGGTCCTCGTCGTCCTTCACGGGCTCCCCCAGGGGGACGACGAGGACGGGGCGCGGCTGCCGGTGCGCGAGGCGTGCCGCGACCGACCCCGTGAAGAACTCCCGGATCGAGTCGCCGATGCCGCGCTTGCGCGTGCCGACGACGATGAGACGCGCCTCGGTGCGCTCTGCGAGGTCCTTCATCGCCAGCGCCGGGTCGCCCGCCAGCATCTCGAGCGACCACGCGACGTCGATGCCCGACAGCGCCGCGGTGGCCTGGTCACGCAGTTGGGCCTCGAGCGCTTCGCTCGGGATCGCGTCGAGGTTGATCGGCGCCGTGTGGACGTAGCCGTCGGGATCCTCGTACGAGACGAACCGGGTGATGTCGACGTGGGCGATCAGCAGGGCGGCGCCGTGGAGCCGGGCATACTGCGCGGCTTCGCGGAGCACGCGGGCCGGCTGCCCGGGCACGATCCCCGCGATCACGGGGCGATGCGGACGGCGGGTCTGCGGCTGCGATACGGCATCGGACATGTCGGATCACCCTTCCTGGATCCCCGCCGCGAGGGCGGTGGGAACGCTCCGTGGTACCCTGAATGCTACTCTTCCCGGCCATTGCCGGACTGTGACTCGTCGGGCTGCCGGACCAAGCCCGCACTCGTGAAATGAGGGGGTTACGCATGGGGCGTGGCCGTCAAAAGGCGAAGAACACCAAGATCGCCCGTGAGCTGAAGTACGACACGTACAGCTTGAACATCAACGCGCTCGAGCGTGAGCTCGGCGCGCCCGGTGACGAGCAGTACGAGGACAAGTGGGCCGACCAGTACGCCGACGAGGACGACGAAGAAGACCCGTCGGCCGCGGCCCCGGCATCCTTCGAGAAGGCCTGACCCCTCGCTCGTCCGCTCACCACGAACCGTGGCGCTGTTCCCACTCCTGTTCGACCGTCTTCCGTCGCGCGATCACGACGCCCGCCGGCACGGCGAGCAGTGAGATCGCGAGGAGCATGACCAGCGGCACCGTCCACGATCCCGTCGCATCGTGGATGAGGCCGACCCCGATCGGCATCAGCATCGTCACGCCGTAACCCAGGCTCTGCGCGAACGAGCTCAGCGCGACCGTCGCGTCGTGCGTGCGCGTGCGCAGCCCGACGGACGTCAGGACGAGCGGGAACAGCAGCGGCAGGATGCCGAGCAGCGTGACCCAGAGCCAGGGGGCGGATGCCGGGGCCACCAGCAGCCCGCCGGCGCCCAGCACCCCCGAGGCCGAGGCGACGATGAACAGCGGCAGCACGACGCCCCGCCGGGCGACGAGCACCGGCACGACGAGCGACGCGGGCAGCCCGATCAGCGCGAAGAGCGACAGCAGCGTGCCGGCGACCTGCGGCGTCACGCCCGCCGTGTCGACGAGGATCTTCGGCAGCCACGCGAACGACGTGTAGGCGACGGCGCTCGAGACGAAGAAGGTGACGGCGAGGGCCCAGGCGGTGGGCAACCGCCACATCCGCCCGAACACCCGTGTGCTCACGGGTTCGAGGTCCACCTCGGCGAGGGCGGCGCGGCGGGCGCGCAACGCGAGCACGATCCAGGGGGCGAGCCCGGCCAGGGCGAAGACCGCCCAGAGCCCCAGCGACGTGCGCCACCCCGCGGCATCCGCCACGGGCACCGCGACCAGCGGAGGCACGAAGGTCGAGATCGCCATCATCGTCGAGTAGACCGTGGTCATCAGGCCGATGCGGTCGGGGAAGTACTTCTTGACCAGCGCGGGCAGGAGCACGTTGCCGACCCCGACCCCGGCGAACACGAGCGCCGAGCCGAGCAGCAGCCCGTACGCGTCGATGGCGGCCGCGCGCGCCACCAAGCCGAGAGCGACGGCGCCGAGTGCGACGAGCGTGGTCCGCTCGAGCCCGAAGCGACGCTCGAACCCCGGGGCGAGGAGGCCGAACACCGCGAAGCACAGCGGCGGCACGGTGCCGATCAGGCCGAGCACCGCGGCGGGAAGGACGAAGTCCTCGCCGATCGCATCGAACAGCGGCGAGAGCGACGCCACCGCCGAGCGCAGCGAGAACGCGAGCAGGACGATGCCGACGACGGCGAGGATCCGACCACGACGCACGGCGAGGGGATCGGGGGACGTCACCGATTCAGCCTAGGCGGCTCAGGACTCCTGGGTGCCCTCGACCCAGGCGAGGTACTCGTCGCTCACCGTGCCGGTGACGTACCGACCGTCGAAGCAGCTCATGTCGAGGTCCTCGACGTCGGGCGCACCCTCGAGGATCGCGGCCTTCAGGTCGTCGATCTCCTGGTAGACGAGGTAGTCGCAGCCGAGCTCCTCGGCGATCTCGGGGATCGTCCGGTTGTATGCGACGAGCTCGTGACGCGACGGCATGTTGATGCCGTACACGTGGGGGAAGCGGATGGGCGGGGCGGCCGAGGCGAAGGTCACCGAGGTGGCCCCGGCATCCCGTGCCATCTGGATGATCTCGCGCGAGGTGGTGCCCCGCACGATGGAGTCGTCGATGAGGAGGACGTTCTTGCCCCTGAACTCGGTCGACATCGCGTTGAGCTTCTGGCGCACGCTCTTCTTGCGGATCGCCTGGCCCGGCATGATGAACGTCCGGCCGATGTAGCGGTTCTTGTAGAAGCCCTCGCGGTACTCGATGCCGAGCTTGCGCGCGACCTGCATCGCGGCGGGACGCGAGGAGTCCGGGATCGGCATGACGACGTCGATCGAGCCCTCGGGGGTGTACTTCGCGATCGTGTCGGCGAGGCGCTCGCCCATGCGGAGGCGGGCCTCGTAGACCGAGATGCCGTTCATGACCGAGTCGGGACGGGCGAGGTAGACGTACTCGAACGAGCAGGGCACGAGCTTGGGGTTCGGCGCGCACTGCTTCGTGAAGAGGTTGCCGTCGAGATCGATGAAGACCGCCTCGCCGGGCTCGACGTCGCGGACGACCTCGAAGCCGCCGTTCTCGAGGACGAGCGACTCGGAGGCCACGGTCCACTCGTACCGGCCGTTCTCGGCCCGGCGGGTGCCGAGGATCAGCGGACGGATGCCGAAGGGGTCACGGAAGGCGAGCAGACCGTACCCGGCGATCAGGGCGATGGCGGCGTACGAGCCCTCCACGCGCTGGTGCACGCGCGTGACGGCCTCGAAGATCTGCTCGTGGTCGAGCTCGAGCCCCGAGATGACGGCCTGCAGCTCGTTCGCGAGGACGTTGACGAGCAGCTCGGTGTCGGAGCTCGTGTTGAGGTGCCGGCGGTCGGTGCGGAAGAGCTCCTCGGTGAGCTCGCGCGTGTTCGTGAGGTTGCCGTTGTGGACGAGGACGATGCCGTACGGGGCGTTCACGTAAAACGGCTGCGCCTCCTCCTCGTTCGAGGCGGTCCCCTTCGTCGCGTACCGCACGTGACCGAGGCCGATCGTGCCGAGGAGCGAGCGCATGTCACGGGTGCGGAACGCCTCGCGCACCATCCCGCGGTTCTTCGCGATGTGGAAGATGCCACTCGACTCCGCTGTCGCGATGCCGGTCGAGTCCTGCCCGCGGTGCTGCAGCAGCAGCAGTGCGTCGTAGACCTCCTGGTTGGCGGGTCCCTGTCCGACGACGCCGACGATTCCGCACATGGGTGTAGCTCAGTCCGTTTCTGCGTAGGAGCCGACGAGACGGACCGCGCCGCCGTCGACGCCCTTCGCGCCCTGCTCGTAGTCGCCGGCCGGCAGCGCCGCATCCGACACCGTCCCGACCTGCCAGGTGTGGATGCCCTCCGCGGAGAGGGTGGACGCGGCGGCGTCGGCGGCCTCGGCCGACACGACGGCGAGGAAGCCGATGCCGAGGTTCCAGGTGCCCTCGGTCTGCTCGAGCGACAACCCGCCGATGTCGGCGAGGACGCGGAACACGGGCGGGGGCGACCACGTGGCGCGGTCGACGTCGACCCAGGTGCCGACGGGCAACACGCGGGCGAGGTTGGCCGCGATGCCGCCGCCGGTGACGTGGCTGAGGGAGTGGACGGCGCCCGGGTGCGCGTCGATCGCGCGCAGCAGCGGCGACGTGTAGAGGCGCGTCGGCTCGAGGAGCTCCTCGCCCCACGTGCGACCGAAGTCGGCGGCGTTGTCGCCGTACCCGATGCCGGCGTTGGCGATGATGTGGCGGATCAGCGAGTAGCCGTTGGAGTGGGGACCGCTCGAGGCGAGCGCCAGCACGACATCGCCCGAACGCACCCGGTCGGCGCCGAGGACGGCATCCGCTTCGACCACTCCCGTGGCCGCTCCCGCGACGTCGTAGTCGTTGACGCCGAGCAGGCCCGGGTGCTCGGCCGTCTCGCCGCCGACGAGCGCCGTGCCGGTCGCGGCGCAGCCGTCGGCGATACCGCGGACGATGTCGGCGATGCGCTCGGGGAAGACCTTGCCCGTCGCGATGTAGTCCGTCATGAAGAGCGGCTTCGCGCCGACCACGACGATGTCGTCGACGACCATGCCGACGAGGTCCTGGCCGATCGTGTCGTGCTTGTCGAGGGCCTGCGCGATGGCGACCTTCGTGCCGACGCCGTCCGTCGAGGTCGCGAGCAGGGGCTTCGTGTACCCGAGGAGGGCCGAGGCGTCGAAGAGGCCGGCGAAACCGCCGACGCCGCCGAGCACTTCGGGGCCCTGGGTGCGACGGACGGCCGATTTCATCAACTCGACGGCGAGGTCCCCCGCCGCGGTGTCGACGCCGGCAGCGGAGTAGGGATCGGTGGGAGTCGAGGCCACCCGCACAGCCTACCGGCCCCCGGACGCCGCCTGCTTCCGCCGCGGAGGCGACGCGGAGCGGACGGGGACCACAGGCGAGCCATAGGATGGCGCCATGAGCGGGGCTGAGCGGCCCGAATGGGTGGTGCGGGAGGACGCGAGTACGACGGTGCTCGTCGCCTTGTTCGTGCGCCAGGCACTCGGCATCCGTGCTCCCGAAGAGCTGCCCCACCTGCGGGGAGCCCCCGCGGCACCGCCCGCCGGCGATGACGACGACGCCCGCCTGCTGCAGCGGCAGTGGCTCGCGTACTGGGCGACGGCGGTCGAACCGCAGGCGCACCCCTCCCCCGTGCCTCTCGATCTCGTCGACGGTTACGAGACGCTCGCCGTGCTCCCCGTCGACGGTTTCGACGAGCTGCGCGCCGCCATGGCGCCGCTCGCCGACGATGCCGTCGCCTTCGCGCGGTGGGCCGCCGATCGCTACACGATGCAGGCGCGGGCCGGATCGGCGAGCAGCTACCGGGCCTACGCGAGCGCGATCGCCGAGCACGAGCGCCGCGTCGGCCGCCGGGCGCACTCGTTCGAGCTGAACGTGCAGGTGCTGCCGCTCACGCAGCGCGGCGTCTGGTGGATCGGCTCACTGACGATCGCCGTCACCGACGGCCTGCGTGGCGACGTCGCGGCGTTCGATCCGGCGATCCAGCCGATCATCGCCGAGCTCGCCTGAGGCGGGCTCAGTCCTCGGAGCCCTCGACGCGCTCGCGCTCGATGCGCACGGTGCGGTGCTTCTTGCCGAGCACCCGGTCGAAGACGAGCGCGACGACCGCGCCGACCGCGATCCCGGCGGGCACGCACCACAGCAGCAGGAAGCCGAACACCTGGCTCTGCGAGTAGCGCGCTCCCGTGCTCTCGCTTATCGCTCCGTCGCCGAACGCGAACGTCAGGATGAGGGCGACGAGGATGCCGAGGGCCGCCCCGACGGCGAAGAAGGCCGCGAACCGCGGGGTGCGCCGCAGCTCGGCGGACTCGACGTGCGTTTCGGAGTGCTCGGCCATGCTTCCATTGTCCACCCCCGTCTCAGGGGAGCGGGTCGCCGACGGTCTCCGGCTGGGCGGCGCGGGCACTGTTGCGCTTGCGCCGCTGGACCGATCCGACGGCGAGGACGACCGTCACGGCCGTGGCGATCCCGACGACGATGAGCGGGACGAGGATGCCGGGGGCCGCGGCATCCTGCTCCTCCTCCTCGACGACCGCGGTGTCGGCGATCGTGGTGCAGTCCGCGGTCACGGTGAGATCGAGGTCCTCGAGGGTGCCCGCCCAGAGCAGGTCGGAACCGTCGGCGGTCGCGTCGGTCTGCGCGTCGACGCCGTCGAGGTTCATGGTGTCGCCCGATTCCGAGACGGCGACGGCGCGGAGGTCGACCTCGGCGAGCGCCGCTTGGGGGATCAGTTCCGTCCCCTCGGGCTGCACGTCGAACAAGAGGGTGCCCGAGCCGCCGTCGATCACGAGGGTCGGGGCGGACAGCGTCGTCTCGACGCCCGCGGCGCTCGTGTAGGCGACGGTCCCGTCGAAGCTGAGGCTGCCGGAGGGGCGGACCGGCTCGAGCACGCCGGCGCCGCCGTCGAACGTGAGGATGCCGCCCTCCGCCGAGATGGCGCCGTCGGTCCGCAGCTCATCGGCGCCGGAATCCCAGACGGCCGTCGCCTCGGAGACGACGCACGTCGGCGTCGCCGCGTTCGCGGGCGCCACGGGCGCGAGGAGGACCGCAGCCGCACCGATCAACCCGGCGACGAGGGGACGTGTGACGCTCCGGGGGTGCCGTGCCTGCATGGGGATCCTCTCCGCAGGCGATGGTACCGGGGCAGGTCAGGGCCGGAGCGGCAGCAGCCCGTCGAGGTTCGCCCGGACGCCCGACGCCCGGACGGTGCCGGCGGTGACGGCGTCGGCCCAGGCGACCCGTCCGGTTGCGAGAGCGATCCAGGTCGCGGCATCCGTCTCGATCACGTTCGGCGGGGTGCCGCGCGTGTGACGCGGTCCCTCGACGACCTGCACCGCGCCGAACGGCGGCACACGCACCTCGACGGAGTTGCCCGGCGCCTTCTCGACCAGCAGCTGCAGCAGGTAGCGGACCGCCGTCGCCGTCTCGGGACGCGTCGGGGTGCCGGCGGCGACGGCCGCGAGGGCGTCGCGTCCGTCGCCGGTGCTGATCGTGCGGGCCATGGCAGCCACCGTAACGCGCGCAGGCCGGTCGGTAGGCTGGCGGGGTGAAGATCCTGGTCCTCGGCTCGGGCGCGCGCGAGCACGCCATCATCCTCGCCCTCGCCGCCGAAGGCGCCGGGCACGAGATCTTCGCGGCCCCCGGCAACGCCGGCATCGCCGCCGACGCGAGGATCGTCCCCGGGCTCGATCAGAACGACCCCGCGGCCGTCACCGGCTACGCGAACGAGGCGGCGATCGACCTCGTCGTCATCGGCCCCGAAGCCCCCCTCGTCGCCGGCGTCGCCGACGCGCTGCGCGAGCGCGGCATCCCCGTCTTCGGTCCCGGCAAGGCCGCCGCGCAGCTCGAGGGCTCGAAGGCGTTCGCGAAGCGGATCATGGATGCCGCGGGCGTCCCGACCGGTCGCGCGGCGCGCGCGCACACCCGCGACGAGGTCGCCGCGGCGATCGACGAGTTCGGCGCCCCCTACGTCGTCAAGGCCGACGGTCTCGCCGCCGGCAAGGGCGTCATCGTCACGTCCGACCGCGACGCGGCGCTCGCGCACGCCGACACCTACTTGCCGAGCGGTCCCGTCCTGGTGGAGGAGTTCCTCGCCGGCCCCGAGGTCTCGCTCTTCTTCGTCTCCGACGGCGACAGCGTGCGGGCGCTCAGCCCTGCGCAGGACTTCAAGCGCGCGTACGACGGCGACGAGGGCCCGAACACAGGCGGGATGGGCGCCTACTCGCCGCTCCCCTGGCTCGGCGAGCGCTTCGGCGGCGAAGACGCGTTCGTCGCGCAGGTGACCGCCGAGGTGGCCGAGCCCGTCATCCGGCAGCTGGATGCCGAGGGCACCCCGTTCATCGGGCTGCTCTACGCGGGCCTCATCCTCACCGAGTCCGGCGTCAAGGTGATCGAGTTCAACGCCCGCTTCGGCGACCCCGAGACGCAGGTCGTCCTGGCGCGTCTGCGCAGCCCGCTGTCACGCCTGCTGCTGGCGGCGGCCAGCGGCACGCTCGAGTCCGAGCCGGCCCCCGAGTTCTCCCCCGAGGCCGCCGTCACCGTCGTCCTCGCGAGTGAGGGCTACCCGGAGGCGCCGCAGACCGGCCGCGCCATCGAGGGGACGGATGCCGCGGCATCCGTCGACGGCGTGCACCTGGCCCATGCCGCGACCGCCACCGCCGACGGTGCGCTCGTCGCCACCGGCGGCCGCGTGCTCAACGTCGTCGCGGTGGGCGGCGACCTCGCCGACGCGCGCGAGCGGGCGTACACCGCCCTCGAGCGCATCACCCTCGAGGGCGGGCACTACCGCCGCGACATCGCCGCCCGCGCCGCGGGTTGAACCCCGCGCGCGCCACCTCGCGCTGCGCTCAGCGCTGCGCGAGGTGCGCGGGGCGGCGCAGGAACAGCACGAGCACGACGCCGAGCGCGATCACGGCAGCGGGCAGGAGCATCGCCTGAGCCATCGCGGCGGAGAACCCCCCGGCGACGACGGGAGGCATCCCGCCACCGCCGCCGAAGTCCCCGCCCGTCGCGTCGCCGGCACCCGGCAGGTTCGCCTCGAGGCGCGACTGCATGACGGAGGCGATGGCCGCGGAACCGATGACCGACCCGATCGTCCGGGTCGTGTTGTAGATGCCGGACCCGGCACCCGCCTGCTGCGGCGGCAGGTTGCGCGTCGCGGTCGTCGCGAGCGGTCCCCACATACCCGCGTTGGCGACACCGATGACCGCCGACGGGATCAGCAGCAGGAGGATCGGCGCCTCGGTGTTCATGAGCAGGGAGTACCCGACGAGCCCCGCAGCCATCAGCGTCAGTCCGGGGACCAGCAGCACGCGGGGGTCGACGCGGTCGAGGATGCGGCCCGCGAAGGGGGCGAGCACACCCGAGAGCACCGCCATCGGGATGAGGAGCAGTGCCGACTCGGTCGGCGTCAGCCCGCGCGCGAGCTGGGTGAAGAACGCCATCGGCAGCGCCATGCTCGTCACGGTGAAGCCGACGGCGGCGATCGCGAGGTTGGAGATCGCGAAATCGCGGTCGCGGAAGAGCTGGAGCGGCACGAGCGGCTCGCTCTTCGTGCGGCCCTGCGTCCAGATGAAGACCGCAAGGACGACGACGCCGGCGGCGATCATCGCCCACACCCACGCGGCCCAGTCGTAGTGCTCGCCCTCCTGCAGGCCGAAGACGATGAGGAAGAGGGCGACCGCACTCAGCACGACGCCGAGGACGTCGAACCGGTGCGGGTGCGTCTCGAGCTGCGGCACGAGCCGCCACGCGAGCACGAAGGCGACGACGCCCACGGGGATGTTCACGAAGAAGATCCACTCCCACCCGAAGCCGTCGACGAGCAGGCCGCCCGCAAGCGGACCGACGAGGGTGGCGACACCGGCGGTCGCGCCCCACAGGCCCATCGCGGCGCCGCGGCGCTCGGCGGGGAAGGTCCGGGTGATGACCGCCATCGTCTGCGGCGTCATCAACGCGGCGCCGAGGCCCTGCGCGGCGCGCGCGATGATCAGGGCCATGAGCGAGCCCGACAGTCCGCACGCGAGCGACGCGAGAGTGAAGATCGCGAGGCCGATCAGGTACATGTTCTTGGGGCCGAACCGGTCGCCGAGACGGCCGGTGACCAGCAGCGGCACGGCGTAGGTCAGCAGGTAGGCGGACGTGACCCACACGACGTTGTCGAGGTTGCTCGTGGTCGGGTCGAGGGCCGCCTTGATGGCGGGGTTCGCGACCGAGACGATCGTCGTGTCGACGAGGATCATGAAGAACCCGATGACGAGCGCCCAGAGGGCAGGCCAGGGGTTCGTGGGGGCGGCGGGTGCGCCCGGGGCGCGGACGGTGGACGTGCTCTCGCTCATGCGCGTGCGGCTTCTCTCTGTGCCAGATAGCGGTCGGTGGCGGGGATGTCGACGACACCCCACACGGTGTCGGGACGACGGATGAACTCGACCGCTTCGTCGAGCCAGGCGATGTCGGCGTCGAGGAGCGCCGCCTGGCGGTGCACCTCGATGAGGAACTGGGGGTGCGATCCGTGCGCGATCGCGCGATCGCGGGCGGTCCGATGGGCGTCCAGGGATGCCGCGAGCAGCTCCCGACGCTGGGCGAGGAGCGCGAGCACCTCGTCGCGGGGGAGGTTGTGCGCTTCGGTCAGGGCGATGCGGAAGCGGCCCGGGTCGTCGACCGACACGAGCTCGCGGCGGATCCATGCGAGGAGGTCGGCGGCACCGGCATCCGTCAACGCGTACGTCGTGCGCTCGGGACGGTTGCCGTCGCGGTCGCTGCGGACCTCGACGATGCGACCCTGCCGTTCGAGGCGGGCCACCGTGTGGTAGATCGTGCCGTGGGTGAGGGCGATCAGCCGGTCGGCGCGGCGCTCGCGCAGCAGGCGCACCATCTCGTACGCGTGCATGTCGTCCTCGTGCAGCAGCGCGAGGAGCATGACGGCGGTCGGCGTGAGCATCGCCGTGCCGTGCGCCATGGAGCCTCCCGGTGAATTAGTCCATGTGGACTATATGCCGGTCCGACGACACCGGGATCACTGGTCGGGACGCAGCACCGCCCACGCGCGCGACACCTCGTCGCCCGTCATCGAGATCTGCACGCCGACCATCCGGTCGACACGGATCCCGGTCGTCCGACCCGGCCCGCTGCACCCCTGCGTGAGGGCGATGGGCCCGGAGAAGTTCACGGGAGGGTCGTCCTCGCCCACGGCCGGCGACAGGGACAGCGTGATGGTGGCGTCCCGCGGGACGCAGTCGAAGTCGAGCACGTAGTCCTGGTCCCTCACCGCACTGCTCGACACGCTCACGACCGTCACGGGGTCGACGCCGACGGCATCGCTCTCGAACACCAGGCGCGAGGCCTCGAGCGGGTCCTGCTCGGGGACGGCGTACGAGGGGTCCACCGATTCTTCGGATTCGGGCGTCGAAGTGGGGGTCGGGGTCGGCGCGGCCTCGGCCGACCTGGTCGGGGACGACGACGGCGTCGGCGCGGCGTCATCGACCGCGGCCGTCGAGACGCAGCCGCTCAGTCCGAGCGACACCGCGAGGGCGGTCAGGGCGAGCAGGGGGCGACGCATCCCGTCACGGTACGCGCTCCGCGCGCCCGACATAATGGGCTGGTGACGGATGCCGCGACCCCCCTGCCCGGATGGACCCACGTGTACTCGGGCAAGGTCCGCGACCTCTACCGGCCCTCCGACGGCGCCGATGACGGCCGACTGCTCGTGGTCGCCAGCGACCGTGTCAGCGCGTTCGACCACGTGCTCGAGCCGGCGATCCCCGGCAAGGGCGCCCTCCTCACCGCGCTGTCGCTGTGGTGGTTCGAGCAGCTCGCCGGTGCCGACGGCGGCCGCGCGATCGCCAACCACCTCCTCCCCGGCCAGACGCCGCCGGCCGCGACCGACGGGCGGGGCATGGTCGTCCGTTCGCTCGACATGCTGCCGGTCGAGTGCGTCGTCCGCGGCTACCTGACCGGCTCGGGATGGGTCGAGTACCAGGCCGACGGCACGGTCTGCGGCATCCCCCTCCCCACCGGCCTCGGCAACGGCGACCGCCTGCCGGAACCGATCTTCACCCCCGCCTACAAGGCGCCGCTCGGCGAGCACGACGAGAACATCTCGTTCGAGCGCACCGTCGAGCTCGTCGGCGTCGAGCGCGCGGGGGAGCTGCGCGATGCGTCGCTCGAGATCTACCGGCGCGCCGCCGCCCTCGCCGAGGCGAAGGGGCTGATCCTCGCCGACACGAAGTTCGAGTTCGGACTCGACGCCGACGGCGTCCTCACCCTCGCCGACGAGGTGCTCACGAGCGATTCGTCGCGGTACTGGGATGCCGAGACCTGGCGCACCGCCGAGACCCCCGCCGCGCGCATGGCGAGCTTCGACAAGCAGATCGTGCGCGACTGGCTGGCGGCGCATTGGGCCCACGCGCCCGGAGGCTCGGCGCAGCGCAATAGCGATGCGTCGAGTGGGCGTGGGGAGGACAAGCAGGGCACGCCGCCCGTCGTCCCCGACGAGATCGTCGCCCAGACGGCGGCGAAGTACCGCGAGCTCCTCGAGCGCCTCACGTCCTGACGGCGTCGCTCCCACGCACTCAGCCGACTCCCAGGTAGCCTGACGCCAGGCATCCCCCCATCACCCGAGGAGTACGCGCATGCCCATCTGGACCCTCCACGGCGACGGCCGTCGCGTCGCCCCCGGTGCCGTCGTCACCCCCCGCGAGCGCCTCGGCTGGGGCACCACGATCGCCATCGGCGCCCAGCACGTCGTCGCGATGTTCGGCGCCACCTTCCTCGTGCCCCTGCTCACCGGGTTCCCCGTCAGCACGACGCTGCTCTTCTCGGGCCTCGGCACCCTCCTCTTCCTGCTCCTCACCCGGAACCGCCTCCCCAGCTACCTCGGGTCGTCGTTCGCGTTCATCGCGCCGATCACCGCCTTCGGGCCGGGCGAGGGCAAGCCGCTCGACAGCCCCGAGCAGATCGGGCAGGCGCTCGTCGGTGTGTTCGTCGCCGGCCTCCTGCTCGCCGGCATCGGCTTCCTCGTGCAGGCGACGGGGACGCGCTGGCTCGAGAAGCTCATGCCGCCGGTCGTGTCGGGAGCGATCGTCGCTCTCATCGGCCTGAACCTGGCACCCGCCGCCTGGAACAACTTCACGACCGACGCCGTGCTCGCGACGATCACGCTCGTCGCGAGCGTCCTGTTCGCGGTGCTGTTCCGCGGCATCCTCGGGCGCGTCTCGATCTTCCTCGGTGTCGTCGTCGGCTACATCGCGGCGCTGATCATGGGCCGCGTCGACTTCACCGGTGTGGCGAAGCTCATCGAGGACCGCGCGTGGTTCGGGTTGCCCGCCTTCCACCTGCCGTCCTTCGGCGACCCGATCGCGTGGGGCCTGCTCCCGATGTTCCTGCCGGTGGTGCTGGTGCTCGTGGCCGAGAACGTCGGACACGTCCGCGGCGTCGCGACCATGACCGGCGACCCCACCGTCAACACGCGGACCGGTCGCGCCCTCGTCGCCGACGGACTCGCGACGACCCTCGCCGGCGCGTTCGGCGGCTCGGGCACGACGACCTACGGCGAGAACATCGGCGTCATGGCGGCCACCCGCATCTACTCCACGGCCGCGTACTGGGTGGCGGGCATCATCGCGGTGCTGCTGTCGTTCTCACCCGTCGTGGGCGCCGTGCTCTTCACGATCCCGAGCGGCGTGATCGGCGGCGTGACGACCGCCCTCTACGGCCTCATCGGCGTCATCGGCATCAAGATCTGGGTCGACAACCAGGTCGACTTCTCCCGCCCGGTCAACCAGTACACGGTCGCGGTCGCCTTCGTCATCGCGATCGCGAACTTCACGATGGACCTCGGCCAGCTGCAGTTCGGCGGCATCGTCCTCGGCACCCTCGCCGCGCTCGCGATCTACCACGGCGGCAACGCCATCGCCCGGGCGCGCAAGACGGGGGCGGATGACGGGGGCCCGATCGTCCCGATCGGTCAGCTGGGCGGCGACCCGGACTGAGTTCCGGCGCCGCGCGCGTGGGAACAAACGGGAAGCGGCGGCGTTACCGATTCATGTGAATACGCCTACGCCGGACCGTCTCGCGCCCGCGACCTCGATGGGCGCGGTGACGCTCCTGGTCGGAGACCTCGACGGGATGACCCGGTTCTACCGCGACGTCATCACACTGCAGGTGCTCGATGCGGAGGGCGACACGGTGACGCTCGGTCGCGCGAACCGCCCGATCGTCGTGCTCCGAGCCGAACCGTCGCTGCGCCACGCCCCCGCAGGTTCCGCGGGACTGTTCCACACCGCGATCCTCTTCGAATCGCAGACGGCGCTCGCGGCGGCCCTGTACTCCCTCGCACGCCATGCGCCCCAGACCTTCACGGGCAGCGCCGACCACCTCGTGAGCCAGGCCTTCTACGCCACCGACCCCGAGGGCAACGGCATCGAGCTCTACTGGGACCGCGACCGGAGCGCCTGGTCGTGGACGCACGGACGGGTGGAGATGGCGACGCTCTTCCTCGACCCGAACGCCTTCATCCGCGAGCACCTGACCGACGCCGCCGCAGCGGGCGCGACCGCCGACGACGCGGCATCCGTCGGTCACGTCCACCTGTCGGTGGGGGATGTCGGGACCGCCCGCTCCTTCTACGTCGACACCCTCGGGTTCGACGTCACGGCGGAGCTCAGCGGTTCCGCCCTGTTCGTGAGTGCGGGCGGCTACCACCACCACATGGCGATGAACGTCTGGAACTCGCGCGGCGCGGGGCCGCGCATGCCGGCGCTCGGTCTCGGCCGCGTCGACCTCGCCCTGCCCGACCGCGACGGTCTCGGCGAACTGAGCGAACGCCTGCGGCACCACGGCGTGCAGGCGGCCGACGACGGTCGGACGGTGACCTTCACCGACCCGTGGCGCAACACGCTGCACGCGACCGCCGTCGCGTGAGCCGCGTCAGGCGGACTCGCGGACGATCAGCTGGGTGTCGAGCAGGGTCTCGCGCGGCGGGTATCCGCCCGACAAGAGGGTGAGGAGGATGTCCGCCATCACCTCGCCCTGCTCGAGCGACGGCTGACGCACCGTCGTCAACGCGGGCGAGACCGACGTGGCGACGGGGGAATCGTCGTAGCCGACGATCGCGACGTCCTCGGGGACGCCGATGCCGGCGCGCGTCAGCTCGGTCAGGACGGCCCCCGCCATCAGGTCGCTCGCGACGAACAGTCCGTCGAACTCGGCACCCGACCGGAGGATCCGCGTGACCGCGGCAGCACCGCCCGCGGCGGTGAAGTCCCCGTCCTCGACCGCGACGGGCGACAGGCCCGCGGCGTCCAGCGCCTCGTGGAATCCTGTCAGCCGGTCGATGCCGCCCGGCATCGTCGTCGGACCTGTGACCATGGCGAGCCTGCGCCGACCCCGGTCGAGAAGATGCTGCGTCGCGACACGGCCGCCCTCGACGTTGTCCACGTCGACGTAGAAGTCGCGTTCGCGCCGGCGCACGGGTCGCCCGCCGAACACGACGGGCATGGCCGCCGCGATGCGGTCGATGAAAGCGTCGCTCGTGTGGTGGGACACGATGATCGCGCCGTCGACCGCACCGCTGCGGAGGTACTCGGTCGCTTTGTCGTTCGGATCGTCGCTGGCGATGATCAGGTTCAGGACGTAGTCGGACTTCGAGATCCGCTTGTTGATGCCGCTGACGATCGCCGCGAAGAAGGGGTCGCCGAAGAACCGCGTCGTGTCCTCCGGGACGACGAGCGCGATGGCCATCGTCGCGCGGCTGGCGAGGGACCGCGCGGCGCGGTTGGGAACGTAGTTGAGCTCATCGATCGCGCGGCGGACGGCGGCGAGCGCGGCGGGGCTGACGGCGGTCGAACCGTTCACGACGCGCGAGACCGTGGAGCGGGACACCCCCGCCGCCGAGGCGACCTCTTCGATCGTCACCGGGGGGTGGAGGACATCGGACACGGTCACCTCGCGGAGTGCAGTCATTCCATCGCTCGGGCAGCGATGACCCGACGATACTCCAGCGCGCTGTCTTTGAACGCCCGCTCCTGAGTGGCGTAATCGACCCGGATGAGACCGAACCGCTTGTCGTACCCCCACGCCCACTCGAAGTTGTCCATGAGCGACCAGTAGAAGTAGCCGCGGACGTCGACGCCGGCGTCGGCAGCATCCAGGATCGCCGCGAGGTGACCGCGCAGGAACCCGACCCGGTCCGCGTCGTGCACCCGCACGGTGCCGTCGTCCACGACCGCCTCGTCGTCGTAGGCCGCGCCGTTCTCGGTCACGAACAGCGCCGTCCCGGCATCCTTCGCGTACTCGTCCCAGACCCGCTCGAGCAGCACCGTCAACGCCTCGGGTTGCACCTCCCAGTGCATCGCCGTCCGGGGCAGACCGCGCTCGTACCAGTGGATGCCGTCGCCCGCCGGCCACGGCGACCCCACCGCGCGGTCGGTCGGGGCATCGCCGGGCAGCGGAGGGTCTGCGGGGGCCGTGCCGCCGACGAACTCGCCGTGGTAGTAGTTGACGCCCAGCACGTCGAGCCGCCGGGAGATGGTGTCGAGGTCGCCGGGCAGCACCGCCGCCTCGAAGCGCGCGACCGCGTCCGCGTCGACGGCGCGGATGTCGGCGACGATGTCCTCCGGGTAGCCGCCGCGGAAGATCGGGTCGAGGAACCAGCGGTTGAACTGCCCGTCGATCCGGCGCGCGGCATCCACGTCTTCGGGTCTGGCGGGGTCCGCCGCCTCGGCGACCGTCAGGTTCAGGGTGATGCCGAGGTTCAGCGCGGGGTCGCGACGGCGCAGCTCCTCGACGACGAGACCGTGTCCGCGCAGCAGGTGGTGGGATGCCAGCATCCCGTCGGCGATGCTGAACCGGCCGGGCGCGTGGATGCCGCCGGTGTAGCTGAGGAACGACGAGCACCAGGGCTCGTTGAGCGTCGTCCAGTCCGTCACGCGGTCGCCGAGTGCGTCGTGGACCGACAGGGCGTATTCGGCGAACCGCTCGCTGGTCTCGCGCGCCGTCCACCCGCCCCGCTCCTCGAGCGCCTGCGGCAGGTCCCAGTGGTACAGCGTGAGCCAGGGACGGATGCCGGCACCCAGCAGCTCGTCGACGAGACGCTCGTAGAAGTCGATACCCTTCGGGTTCACCGCGCCGCCGTCGGGGCGCACGCGCGACCACGACGTGGAGAACCGGTAGGTGTCGAGGCCCAGCTCCTCCATGAGCGCGACGTCGCCGCGGTAGCGGTGGTAGTGGTCGCACGCGACGTCGCCGTTGTCGGCGTTGATGACGGCCCCCGGCACCCGGCTGAAGGCGTCCCAGATCGACGCGGTGCGACCGTCCTCGAAGGCGGCGCCCTCGATCTGGTAGGCGGCGGTCGCCGCACCGAAGAGGAAGCCGGTCGGGAAGGGGCGGATGCGGGGGGCGGGCACGGGGGCAGAGTACTCCTGCGCGAGGACGTTCACCGGATGACCGTCAGCCCTTGACCGCGCCGGCCATGATGCCGCTGATGAGCTGCTTGCCCGCGACCACGAAGAGCACCAGGAGCGGGAGCGTCGCCAGGATCGCGCCCGTCAGGACGATCGAGTAGTCGACGTAGTAGCCCGACTGCAGCTGGCTGAGCGCCGTCTGCAGCGTCGGGCTCTGCGGCTTGAGCACCAGCAGGGGCCACAGGAAGTCGGTCCATGCCGTCATGAACGTGAACAGGCCGAGGATCGCCATGGCCGGTCGCGCCGCCGGCACACCCACCGTGAGGAAGGTGCGGAACTGCCCCGCGCCGTCGACGCGGGCGGCCTCGATGAGCTCGTCGGGGATGACGTCCACGAGGTACTGCCGCATGAAGAAGACACCGAACGCCGTGACGAGGGTCGGGATGATGACGGCCCCGATGCTGCCGGTCCAGCCCAGCTCGCGCATCAGCATGAACAGCGGGATGATGCCGAGCTGCGTGGGGATCGCCATCGTCGCGACGACGAAGACCATGAGGCCGTCGCGGCCCTTGAACCGCAGCTTCGCGAACGCGTAGCCCGCGAGGGTGGAGAACGACACGACCGAGACCGTGATGATCGACGAGATGAGGACCGAGTTACCCAGGGCGACCCAGAACGGGATGGCGTCGAGGACCTTCATGGCGTTCGCCAGGAAGTTGCCGCCCGGGATGAGCGGAAGCGTCTCCGCCCGCGTGGCGTTGGTGCCGCTGCCGACGACGAACGACCACCACATCGGGTAGACGCTGCCGATGACGAACGCGGTCAGCAGTCCGTAGGTCAGGAAGCCGGGGCGGCTGCCGATGCCGGCCGGCCCGCTCTCGCGGGGACGTCGACGGCCGCCACGGCGCGGACGCTCGGGCTCGACGACGTCGACCTGCTGGACGGGCAGCGGTGCCGGGATCGCGGTGGTCATCGGGTAC
The DNA here is from genome assembly GCF_049545465.1 of Microbacterium sp. NPDC079356. Classification (NCBI taxonomy): domain Bacteria; kingdom Bacillati; phylum Actinomycetota; class Actinomycetes; order Micrococcales; family Microbacteriaceae; genus Microbacterium; species Microbacterium sp. NPDC079356. The sequence goes on from NZ_JBMWDN010000002.1 coordinate 758,792, forward strand.
CTTTCGTGGAGTCGGAACGACGCGCGCGGCGCGCCTTGCGGTCGGCACGCTCCGCGCCGCCGGCGATGCCGCGCGAGACCAGGAAGTTGATGAGGCCGATCCCGACGATGAGGACGAACAGGAGGATGGCGACGGCCGAGCCTTCGCCGAGATCGCGGCGGAAGAACGCCAGCTCCCAGAGGTAGAGGACCGTCGTCTGGAACTGCCGGTCGCTCCCGCCGGTGCCGCCGGCGGTCGACACGTCGAACAGCCGGGGCTCCGCGAAGATCTGCAGACCGCCGATCGTCGCGGTGATGATGACGAAGATGAGCGTTGGTCGGATCGAGGGGATCGTGATCGAGAAGAACCGACGCGCGGGCCCTGCACCGTCGATGGCGGCGGACTCGTACAGGTCGCGCGGCACCGCCTGCATCGCCGCGAGGAGGATGAGGGCGTTGTATCCCGTCCACCGGAAGTTGACCATCGTGGCGATCGCGATATGGCTGAGGAACGTGTCGTGCTTCCACTCCTGGTCGGGGATGCCGACGAGGTTCAGCACGTTGTTGACGAGGCCGTCGGCCTCGTTGAAGGCGCTGGAGAAGATGAGCGCCGTGGCGACGGGGGTGACCACGAAGGGGATGAGCACGCTCATCCGCCAGAAGGTCGGCGCACGCAAGCCGCGGTCGAGGAGGTAGGCCACCAGGAGCGCCACGGAGAGCTGCGGGATCGCCGAGAGCAGGAAGATGCTCAGGGTGTTGCCGATGGACTTCCAGAAGGAGTCGTCCTGGAGGACGCTCACGAAGTTGCCCGCACCGACGAACTCGTCCTGACCGCTCAGCAGATCCCAGTCGAACAACGAGACGTTGACCGTGTACAGCAGCGGGAAAAGACCCACGAGTCCGAAGAGCAGGAAGAAGGGGGCGATGTAGGCGTACGGCGAACCGCGGTACGCGAACCGCGACAGGCGCTGACGTGCGGTGAGGCGCGGCGGTCGAGCCGCGACGTCGGCCTGGGCCTCCGGGCGCACGCGAGGCGGCGGCGAAGCGGTGGTGGTCATGGTGTCCTCTCGTGTGCGCCGGGATGGTGCACGGGTCACCGGCGATGCCGGTGACCCGTGCGGGAGGTCCTAGTCGGACTCGACCTGCTTGGCCAGCTCCGCGAGGGCTTTGTCCCACGCGCCGGCGGTGTCGACCTCGCCCCGGTCCAGCGCGCTCAGCGCGGGCCCGAAGACGTTCTCCTGGATGACCGAGTCGTCCGGTCCCTTGTACTGGGCGACGACACCCTTCGCACGCTCGGCGAGGATCGCGCCGGTCGGGGCGTCGTTGAAGAACTCGTTGGGCGTCGCGTCGCTCGCGAGGCTCTCCTGCGCCTCGATGGTCGACGGGAAGTTGCCCGCAGCCGCCGACTGCTTGACCTGCTGCTCGGGCTGCGTCAGCCAGTCGGCGAGCTTCGCCGCGGCTTCCTTGTGCTCCGAGGTCTCGGAGACTGACAGCCACGCGCCGCCCCAGTTGGCTGCGCCGCCGGGGAAGACATCCGCGAAGTCCCACCCGGTGGAGGCGTCCCCGCCCGCGCCCTCGACGCGCTCCTGAACGACACCCAGCATCCATCCCGGGCAGACGAAGGTCGCGAACGTCCCGTCGACGAACGACTTGTTGCCGTTCCAGTCCCACGCCGCCTGCGCGGCGGACTGGCCACCCTCGGTGGCGGCGCCGAGGAGCTCGAAGCGCCGCTTGAGCTCGGCGTTGCCTTCGACGTTCAACGTCCCGTCGGCGGTGTAGTAGCCCTCGTCGAGCTGGTTGACCATGGCGTTCCAGACGAAGCCGGAGTGGTCGTACCACCCCTTGCCGGTGTCGTCGGTGTACTTCTGGCCGATCTCGAAGTAGTTCTCCCAGTCGCCGTCGAGCAGCTCGGCGACGCTCTCGCGGTCGGTCGGCAGGCCAGCCGCCTCGAACGCCGGGGCGTTGTAGCAGATGCCGCTCGGGCCGATGTCGGTGCCGTAGCCGATGACACGACCGTCGGGTGCCGTGGCCGTCTCGTACTTCCAATCGACCCAGTCGGCCTTGCGGTCCTCGATGCCGTAGTCGCGCAGGTCGGCGAAGTTCTCGACGACGCCCTCCTCCATGATCGCGCCGAGCCAGCCCTCCTCGATCGCCACGATGTCGGAGAGCCCGCCGGCGCCGATCTTGGTGAAGAGGTCGGTGCGCGCGTTGCCGCCGGTGTCGATGTTGGTGGCTTCGATCTTCACGCCCGGGTTGGCCTCTTCGTACTCCTTGTAGAGGTCCTCGTAGCCGAAGGTGCCGAAGGTCGTGATGGTGAGGGTGACGTCGTCGCCGCCACCGCCGCTGCCGGTGCCGCCGGTACCGCCGGCCGAGCAGCCGGCCAGGACGAGAGCGGACGATGCGGCCGCGCCGGCGATGATTCCGACGCGTCGCAGAACGCGTGAGTTCACAGGACACTCCTTTGTGGTGTGGACGAGAGCCAGGTGCCGTACTCCGTCTTTGGGAGCGCTCTCATCGGGTTGTGGGAGACGTTATGGGATCGCTCCCACAGCTGTCAAGGGAGCGCTCCCACGGCGGGAGTCACGGTTTGGTCACGGACGGCCGCGGTGGAGCGCAACGGCGGCGCGGCGCGGGCTCTAGACTGGTCGCGCACCCTGCCCGCGACATCCCGGAGCTTTCTGATGCCCACCATCGTCGTCGACGTCATGCCCAAGGCCGAGCTCCTGGACCCGCAGGGGAAGGCCGTCGCCGGCGCCCTGCAGCGCCTCGGTCACGCCGGATTCGGCGACGTCCGCATCGGCAAGCGGTTCGAGCTCACGGTCGACAGCGCCGACGAGCAGACCCTCGCCGCCGTCAAGACCATCGCCGACGAGATCCTGTCGAACTCGGTCATCGAGGACGTCGTGGGCATCGAGGTCGTCGAGTGACCGTCCGCGTCGGGGTCATCACCTTCCCCGGCTCGCTCGACGACGGCGACGCGCGCCGCGCCGTGCGTCTCGCCGGCGCCGAGCCCGTCGCCCTCTGGCACGGCTCGCACGATCTCGACGGCGTCGACGCCCTCGTCCTGCCGGGCGGGTTCAGCTACGGCGACTACCTGCGCGCCGGCGCGATCGCCGCGCTCGCGCCGATCATGTCCGAGGTGAAGGATGCCGCGGCGAAGGGCATGCCCGTCCTCGGCATCTGCAACGGCTTCCAGATGCTCGTGGAGGCGCACCTGCTGCCGGGCGGACTGATCCGCAACGCCCACCAGCAGTTCATCCGCCGCGACCAGCGGCTCGTCGTCGAGAACGCCGACACCGCGTGGACGAACGAGTTCCGCCGCGGGCAGGAGATCGTCATCCCGCTCAAGAACGCCGACGGCGGCTACATCGCCTCCGACGAGACGCTCAAGCGGATCCAGGGCGAGAACCTCGTCGCGTTCCGCTACGCCGGCGTCAACCCGAACGGGTCGATCGACGACATCGCGGGCCTGACGAACGAGCGCGGCAACGTCGTGGGTCTCATGCCCCACCCCGAGCACGCGATCGAGCCGGGCTTCGGTCCCGACACCCCCGCCGCGATGCGATCGGGCGTCGACGGTCTGCGCTTCTTCACCGCGGCGGTCTCCGCGGTCGTGCACTCCGCCGCCTGAGCCGTCAGACGGTCCCCACCGGGGGCCAGACGCCGATGATCACGGCCATGACGAGGACCGTGACGAGCTCGTGCCCGAGGTTCATCACCGTGAGCGAGGACGGCCGCCCCTCGAAGGCGTCACGCGTGATGAACGGGATGCCGTGAACCCCGCCCACAGCAGGATGCCGGTCACGATCGCCGACCACAGGTACGACCCCTCGTAGAAGTGCCAGGCGATGCTCGTCGCCCCCGCGAGGACCCACGCCGACGCGAAACTGACGAACACCGTCACGACGATGGCGACGGTGGCCGTGGCGGCCGGGCGGTCCATGTCGACACCGGTCAGACGGGCCCATCGCGTGCCGAAGACCTTGGGGGCGTACCAGATCGATTCGACGATCATCGTCGAGACGGTCGCGAGGATGACGCTCCAGTAGTTGATCTCAGGAATCACGACGATCTCCGGGTCGGAACGAGGACGGGCGGGCTGTTGGGGCGACAGTAGCGCCACCCCGCCGGAATGCGGTGGAGAGCCGCCGCCGCGCGCCCGGCGGTAGCCTCGGCACATGGCTTCGATCAGCGTCAGCGTGCCCACCGAACGCCTCGCCGAGGATCTCGCCGACATCGACGGCGCGGACGTGTTCGTCTGGAAGATGAATGCCGCCGCCCCCCGCCCGCGCATCGACATCGTGGTCCCGCCCTACATGGCCTCCGGCAGCCCCCTCCCCTGGCTCGAGGGTGTCGAGGTCGGACTCGTCCAGGGTCAGTCGATCGGCTACGAGGGCATCGCGGAGCGTCTGCCCGCCGGCGTGGTGTTCGCCAACGCGACGACGGTGCACGAGGCATCCACGGCGGAGCTCGCCGTCGCGCTGACCCTCACGGCGCAGCGCGGCATCGACCGCTTCGTCCGTGCACAGGACGCCCGCGAGTGGCGCCCGTTCCAGGCGACGGGCCTCGCCGACCGCCGCGTGATGGTGCTCGGCTACGGCGGGGTCGGCAAAGCCGTCGCCGCCCGACTCGCCCCGTTCGAGGTGGACCTCGTCGCGGTCGCCTCGACCGCGCGCGACGAGGACGGCGTGCACGTCCACGCCGTCGACGAGCTGCCCGGGCTGCTGCCCGGCGTGGACATCGTCGTCGTCACGCTCCCCGGCGGCGAGGAGACCCGGCACATCGTCGGCGACGCGTTCCTGTCGGCGCTGCCCGAGGGTGCACTGGTGGTGAACGTCGGCCGCGGGTCGCTCATCGACACGGATGCTCTCGTCGCCCACGCGCGCACTCGCGGCATCCGTGCGGCCCTCGACGTCACCGAGCCCGAACCGCTCCCCGCCGACCACCCACTCTGGACGCTCGACGGCGTCGTCATCGCCCCGCACGTCGGGGGCGCGACCGACGCGATGCACCCGCGGGTGGTGCGTCTGCTGCGCCGGCAGATCAGCCACCTGCTGGCGGGCGAGGAGCCCGAGAACGTGGTGATCCGGACCTGAGCGCTCCGCTCAGACGGTGAAGACGCTGTGCACGTCGCCGCAGACGGTGCGGCCCTGCAGGGCGGTGAGCTCCATCAGCACCGAGGTGCCCGCGAGCGTGTAGCCGAACTGCTCGAGCAGCTGCTGCCCGGCGCGCAGCGTCCCCCCGGTGGCGAGCACGTCGTCGACGAGCAGGACGCGGGCGCCGGCGGTGAGGTCGTCGGTCATCTCGATCGTCGCGCTGCCGTACTCGAGGTCGTAGCTGACCGATCCCGCCGGACGCGGCAGCTTGCCCGCCTTGCGGATCGGTGCGAGGCCGGTGCCCGACGCGACCGCGATCGCCCCGGCGAGCAGGAACCCGCGCGCCTCGACGCCGGCGACGACGTCGAACGAGCCGACGTACGGCTCGGCCATGGCCATCGCGATCGTGCGGAGGGCCGCGGCATCCGCCAACAGCGGCGAGATGTCACGGAAGAGGATGCCGGGTTCGGGGAAGTCGGGGATCGTCGCGATGAGCGATTCGGCTCGGGCGAGGGCGTCGGGATTCACTGGGTCGAGGTTACTCGCCTCGCCTGACGACAACGGATACCGGGTGCGCAAGCGCTTGCGCTAGGCTGGCGCGCATGACTTCGACCCCCGTCTCGACCGTCACCTCGACGCTGGCCCCGATCGGCGAGAGCCGCCCCGGCGCCGAGTGGTGGCGCACCGCCGTGATCTACCAGATCTACCCCCGCTCCTTCGCGGACGCCTCGGGCGACGGCATCGGCGATCTGCCCGGCATCACCGCGCACCTCGACGACCTCGCGTCGCTCGGCGTCGACGCCGTCTGGCTGAGCCCGTTCTTCACCTCTCCGCAGAAGGACGCCGGCTACGACGTCGCCGACTACCGCGACGTCGACCCGCTCTTCGGCACCCTCGACGACTTCGACGACATGCTCGAGGCGGCTCACGCCCGCGGCATCCGCGTCATCATCGACCTCGTCCCCAACCACTCGTCCGACGCGCACGTCTGGTTCCAGCAGGCCCTCGCCGCTGCGCCCGGCAGCCGCGAGCGCGCGCGCTACATGTTCCGCGACGGCACCGGCGAGAACGGCGAACTGCCCCCCAACAACTGGGAGTCCGTCTTCGGCGGGCCGGCCTGGACCCGGGTCCCCGACGGCCAGTGGTACCTGCACCTGTTCGACAGCTCGCAGCCCGACTTCGACTGGGACAACCCCGAGGTGCGCGCCGAGTTCGAGACGACGCTGCGCTTCTGGCTCGACCGCGGCGTCGACGGCTTCCGCGTCGACGTGGCGCACGGTCTGATCAAGGCCGACGGCCTGCCCGACTACACGCCCCCGGCCGAGGCCGACTCGATGGGCGGCGCCGAGCCGGTTCCCTACTGGGGTCAGGACGGCGTGCACGAGGTGTGGCGCGAATGGCACCGCGTCCTCGACGAGTACGAGGGCGACCGCGCGCTGTGCGCCGAGGCGTGGCTGCCGACGGTCGACGAAACGGCGAAGTGGGTGCGCCCGGACGAGATGCACCAGGCGTTCAACTTCCCCTACGCGATGAGCGAGTGGGATGCCGCGCAGCTGCGCGTCGTCATCAGCGAGTCGCTGCGGGCCTTCCCCGCCGTGGGCGCGCCGGCCACCTGGGTCCTCTCGAACCACGACGTCATCCGCCACGCGACCCGCCTCGCGATGGCGGGTCACCCGCAGGGGCACGGCGTGGGGCCGGCGACCCCCGGCAAGCCCGACCCCGCGGCGGGCCTCCGTCGTGCCCGCGCGGCGACCGCGCTGATGCTCGCCCTGCCGGGCTCGGCCTACCTGTACCAGGGCGAGGAGCTCGGCCTCCCCGAGGCGATGGAGCTGCCCGACGACGCCCGTCAGGACCCGACCTGGTTCCGCACCGACGGCGAGCGCTACGGCCGTGACGGATGCCGCGTCCCGCTGCCCTGGACCGCGGATGACGGCGCCTTCGGGTTCAGCCCGACCGGCGAGAGCTGGCTGCCGCAGCCGGCCGAGTGGAAGGCGCTCGCCCGCGACGTGCAGGAGGACCAGCCCGAGTCGACGCTGTGGCTGTACCGCACGCTGCTCGCCACCCGTCGCGCGCACGACCTCGGCTCGGGCGCGCTCGAGTGGCTCGACGGCTACGGCGACGACGTCATCGCGTTCCGCAACGGCGACGTCACCGTCATCGCGAACGTCGGGTCGACGCCGGTCGCCCTGCCGAAGGGCACCCTGCTCATCGAGAGCGACGCGTTCCTCGGTCGCGAACTGCCCGCCGACACCACCGTGTGGATCGCCGCGGAGTGACGTGACCGGGATCGACGACGTCGCCCGCGCAGCCGGCGTGTCGGCGGCGACCGTCTCCCGCGCACTCAGCGGGCGCGGGCGCATCTCGGATGCGACCCGCGCCCGCGTGCGCGCCGCCGCCGCCGACCTCGGCTACGTCGTCTCGGCCGCGGCATCCGCTCTCGCGACGGGCCGCGCGGCGAACATCGGCGTCGTGGTGCCGCTGCTGGACCGCTGGTTCTTCGCGAACGTGCTCGACGGGATCGCCAGCCGGCTCACCCCGCGCGGGTACGACATGACGCTGTACAGCATGAGCACGGACCGCGCGCAGCGCGACGGGGTGCTGGACGTGTCGTTGCGCCGCGGGCGCGTGGACGGACTGATCGTGCTGTCGCTCACGCTCGCCGACGACGAGGTCGACCGGCTGCTGGCCCTGGACCTGCCGGTCGTGGGGCTCGGCTCCACCAACCGGCGACTGCCCGCGTTGCGGATCGACGACGTCGCCGTCGCGCGCCTCGCGACCGAACACCTCCTGGCGCTCGGGCACCGCCGGATCGCGCACCTCGGCGCCGGGTACCCGGGAGACCCGGGCCTGGACATCCCGTCCCTGCGCCGCCACGGGTTCGATGCGGCGATGGCGGATGCCGGCATCCGCGACGCGCGCTTCGTCGCCACCGACTTCACGATCGACGGCGGCTACCGCGCCGCTCGCGCCCTGCTGCAGGAGGCGGAGCCGCCGACGGCGATCTTCGCGGCATCCGACGAACTGGCGTTCGGTGCGCTCTTCGCGGCGCGGGACGAGGGCCGGGACGTCCCGTGGGACCTCTCGGTGATCGGCGTCGACGGTCACGAGATGAGCGACTTCTTCGGCCTCACGACGATCGCCCAGTTCCCGCACGAGCAGGGCGAACGGGCGGCGGACGCGGTCCTGGCGGCCGTGGACGGACGCACCGAACTGGGGGAGCTCTCGTTCCGGCTCGTCGAACGCACCTCGACGAGCGCCCCGCATGGAGGACTCGCTGAGGTATCGGGGTCTCCCGCGCCGTAGGCTCGAAGGTATGCCCCTCGATCTCGAAGCGATCTACACCGATCTGCACCGGCATCCGGAACTCTCGTTCCAGGAGACCCGGACGGCCGGCGTCATCACGCGCGAGCTCGCGGCGCTCGGCCTCGAGTACGAGGAGGGCGTCGGCCGCACGGGTGTCGTCACGGCCGTCCGCAGCGGCGACGGCCCCGTTGTCTGGCTGCGCGCCGACATGGACGGCCTCCCCGTCGCCGAGCAGACCGGACTCCCCTACGCCAGCACCGCCCGCGGCGTCGACCCGGCGGGGCAGGACGTACCCGTCATGCACGCGTGCGGACACGACATGCACGTGACCGCGCTGCTGGGGGCACTCGAGAAGCTGCAGGCGACCCGCGGCGAATGGTCGGGCACCGTCGTCGCCGTCTTCCAGCCCGCCGAGGAGTACGGCGCCGGCGCGCAGGCGATGATCGCCGACGGCGTCTTCGACCGGTACCCGAAGCCCGACATCGTCCTCGGTCAGCACCTGACCCCGCTGCCGGCGGGGACGATCGGTGTGCGTCCGGGCACGCAGATGGCGGCATCCGACGGCATCACCGTCACCCTGCACGGCCGCGGCGGACACGGCTCGCGCCCGCACGCCACGATCGACCCCGTCGTCATGGCGGCGGCCACCGTCATGCGCCTGCAGACGGTCGTCTCGCGCGAGGTCGACCCGCGCGAGATGGCGGTCGTGACCGTCGGCTCGATCCACGCGGGCCTGAAGAACAACATCATCCCCGCTGAGGCGACCCTCGAGCTCAGCCTGCGCTACCCCAACGACGAGGCGCGCGCCGACATCCTCGCGCGCGTCGAACGCGTCGTCCGCGCCGAGGCGGCGGCTTCCGGTGCCGAACAGGAACCCACGATCTCAACCCTCCATTCCCTCCCGCCGACGATCAACGACGCCGACGCGACCGCGCGTCTGACCGCCGCGCTCGACCGCGCGTTCGGCGAGGGCACGGTCGTTGACCCCGGCATGTTCACCGGCAGCGAGGACGTCTCGTGGTTCGCCCGCGAGTCCGGCGCCCCGCTCGTCTACTGGTTCTGGGGCGGTGTCGACCCGCAGCAGTACGCGGATGCCGCCGCTGCCGGCACGATCTCGCGCGACATCCCGACGAACCACTCCCCCTTCTTCGCCCCCGTGCTGCACCCGACCATCGAGCGCGGCGTCGACGCCCTGACCGTCGCCGCGCGGGAGTTCCTCTCGTGAGCAACGACGACTGGCTGCCTTTCGCCCCCCTCGACCCGCAGGAGCACCGCGAGCCGGAGCGCCCCGAGAACCCGAACCGGGTCCCGATGATCCTCGGCGCCATCGCCGGTGTGCTGCTCGTGGCGGTGATCGTCGTGGTCAGCGCCTACCTGCTGCGCGCGACCGAGCCGACGACGGCGGCACCGCCCGCAGCGAGTTCACCGGCCGCGCCGCAGCCCGCGCCCTCGACGCCGCAGGAGCAGCCGCAGCCGTCCGAGACGCCCACGCCCGAGCCGCCGGCGGCGGCTTCGACGATCGCGCTGACCGGATCGGGCTTCACGATCACGTCCGAGGACGGCGAGTTCACGCACCGATGGGCGGATGACGCGGCCCCCGCGATCGCTGCGCTCACCGAAGCGTTCGGCACGGCGCCGGAGGAGGACTTCGTCAACGGCGACGCCGAGAACTGGGCCTACGACATCTACGTGTGGCCCGGCTTCCGCCTCTACGACGTCTTCCTCGGTGACGGCGGACGCTCGCGCAGCGAGGTGCCGGCGCCGACCTGGGTCACCGTCGGTGCCGGTCTGCCGGCCGACGTGCAGGTCACGAACGAGTTCGGCGTCGCGGTGGGCGACACCATCGACCAGGCCCGCAGCAAGGGGCCGTTCGACGAGTTCGCCCTCACGAACGGGCGCCTCCGCCTGACCTACGGCGAGGGCCGCGGCACGTTCTACAACAACGGCGAGCGCGTGTTCAGCGCCTTCGTCGAGTCGGACGAGTCCGCGCAGAAGGTCGCGACGATCACGTACACGTTCCGCGCCCGCGGTCAGTGACCGTCGCCGCGCGCGGAGTCTGACCGCGAGAGCTGTCCGGTCATGCCTGGAGCCCAGGGACGGCGCGGCATCCGCTTCGCGTTGCACCGCGTTCGCGGGAGGCGTAATGTCGCCCGCCGTGACCAGTGACAGCCGCGATCCGAACGCGGCCCCCTCCCCCGCCGTGAAGCGCATGCTGATCGGCGAACCCCTCGACACCGAGAAGCTCGACGGGCAGCTCCTGCCCAAGAAGCGGGCGCTGCCGATCTTCGCCTCCGACGCGCTCTCGTCGGTGGCCTATGCACCGCAGGAACTGCTCATGATCCTGCTGCTCGGCGGCACGGCGTTCATGGCCTTCGCGCCGCCGGTGGCGGCGGCCGTCGTGGTGCTGCTGGTCGTCGTGGTCCTCAGCTACCGCCAGCTCATCAAGGCCTACCCCTCCGGCGGCGGCGACTACGAGGTGGCCCGCACGAACCTCGGCGAGAAGGCCGGTGTCGTCGTGGCATCCGCTCTGCTCGTCGACTACGTGCTGACCGTCGCCGTGTCGGTCTCCTCCGGCGTGGACAACATCATCTCGGCGCTGCCCGTGCTCGATCCGTGGCGCGTCGAGCTCGCGGTGGGCTTCGTCATCCTGCTGGTCATTGTCAACCTGCGCGGTGTGCGCGAGGCATCCCAGGCGTTCGCGATCCCCACGTATGTCTTCATCGGGTCGGTCGCCCTCATGATCGTGACCGGTCTGTTCCGGTGGGCGATGGGGGACGCCCCCGTCGCCTCGAGCGCCGACTTCACCGTCGAGGCCGAGAGCCTGTCGCAGGTCGCCTTCATCCTGCTCCTGCTGCGCGCCTTCTCGAGCGGATGCTCCGCCCTCACCGGTGTCGAGGCGGTCAGCAACGGCGTCCCCGCCTTCCGCACGCCGAAGATCAAGAACGCACAGACGACCCTCGTCCTCATGGGTGGCATCGCCATCGCACTGTTCGCCGGGCTCACCGCCCTCGCCCTCATCGCGGGCGTGCACTACGCCGAGAACCCCTGCAAGCTGATCGGGTTCGACTGCGAGGCGGGACCCCAGCCGAGCCTCATGGCCCAGGTGGCCGCGGCGACGTTCGGCGGCGACTCGATCTTCTTCTTCGTCATCCAGGCGGCGACCGCGTGCGTCCTGCTGCTGGCGGCGAACACCGCCTTCAACGGGTTCCCGCTGCTCGGATCGGTGCTCGCGCGCGACAGCTACGCGCCGAAGGCGCTGAACTCCCGCGGCGACCGCCTCGTCTTCTCGAACGGGATGCTGATCCTCGGCGGCGCGGCGATCGCGATCCTCGTGGTCTTCCAGGCCAACCTGACCACCCTCATCCAGCTCTACATCATCGGTGTGTTCGTGTCGTTCTCGCTCGGACAGATCGGCATGGTGCGCCACTGGCGGCGCGAGCTGCGGCTGCTCAAGACCCGGCCCGCCGCGGCGCGACGCGAGGCGACGGCGGGACTCGTGATCAACTCGATCGGGGCGGCGTTCACCGTGGCCGTGCTCGCGATCGTGACGATCACGAAGTTCACCCACGGCGCGTGGCTCGTCTTCCTGGCGATGCCGGTGCTCGCGTTCCTCATGATCGGCGTCAACCGCTACTACCGCGACGTCGAGCACGAGATCGAGATGGACGACTCCGTGAAGTTCGGCTCGTCGGGGGACCTCGCCATCATCCTCGTGGGCAAGCTGCAGAAGCCCGTCGCCAAGGCGATCGACTACGCCCTCGCCGCCAAGCACGAGAAGACGCTCGCCGTCCACGTGGCCGTCACGACCGACGACATCGCCGAGCTGAAAGCCGATTGGGAGTACCACCGGATGCCGGTGCCCCTCGTCGTCGTCGACTCGCCCTTCCGCCACTACGCCGGGCCGCTCATCGGCTTCATCGAGAAGTACCGCGAGAAGCACGGACCCTCGGTCGTGACCGTCTACCTGCCGCAGTACATCGTGGGGCATTGGTGGGAGACACCCCTCCACAACCGCCGGGCCCGCCGCATCGCGCAGCAGCTGATGATGGTGCACGGCGTCACGGTGACGCTCGTGCCGTGGCTGCTCGACTCGTCCGAAATCGTCTACGGACGGCGTTCGCGCCCCCTCCCCGGCGACGACCGCGGCGGCCGCGTCGAGCAGCGTCATTACGGTTTGGTAGAGCATTCCGAAAACTGATGGATGAAAGTCGGCGGGCTGCCATGATGTGCCCATGGCAGAGTCCCGGCGTCCCCGCAACCTCATCCCGCTCCTGACGTTCGCGGGTGTGCTCGCGATCGCGGCCGTCATCGCGATCGTGCTCCTGCTGAACCGCGCGCCGGCCCCCGCCGCCGCGCCGGGAGCAGGCTCGCCGACGCCCGAGGCATCCACTCCGTCCCCGGCGGCGCCCACGCCCGCGCCCTCGGAGACGCAGACCGAGGACCCGACGGCGAGCGCGGTCCTGCTGGGCGCGGACGGCTTCACGATCGTCGCGGATGACGGGTCGGAGCTGTACGCCTACGGGTGGCGCGACGACGCGGAAGCTGCCGTCGCGGCGCTCACGGACGCGTTCGGCTCCGAGCCGTCGGAATCGATCTACGAGGGCGACGGCTCGCACTTCCCCGATTACACGTCGTACGACTGGGAGGGGTTCATGTTCCGCGACATGATCGTCACGGAGGACGGCAAGCCGCGCGACGAGTACTTCGTCCCCTCGTACGTCTCGGTCACGGCGAACGAGGTGGGCGACGTCGCCGTCACGCCGGAGTTCGACCTCGCGATCGGTCTCACCGCCGACGACGTCCGCGCCCTCGGACCCGACGAAGAGGTCGAGATGCCCGACGGCGAACCGCGTTTCTTCTTCGCGATCGATCGCGCCGACGGACCCGAGGACGACGCCGAGCTCGACGGATACTCGCCGTGGGTCGACACCGACCCCGCCGACGAGACGGTGGTCTCCATCACGTACCGCCCGTGGTCCGAGCTCTGAGCCGGGGCGACCGGCCCCGGAACCCCGCACCGGCGTAGCCTAGAGGGGTGACTTCTCCCGCCCTGTCCGAGACCGCGACGCTCGACGCTGCCCGGCTGCGCGCGGACTTCCCGATCCTGCAGCAGGAGGTGAACGGGCACCCGCTCGTCTACCTCGACTCCGGTGCGACGAGCCAGAAGCCGCGTCAGGTGCTGCAGGCCGAGTACGACTTCCTCACCCGCAGCAACGCGGCCGTGCACCGCGGCGCCCACACCCTCGCCGCCGAGGCGACGGACCTGTTCGAGGATGCCCGGGCCACGGTCGCGCGCTTCGTCGGCGCCCGCGAGGAGCAGCTCGTGTGGACGAGCGGCGCGACGATGGGGCTGAACCTCGTGGCGTACGCGATCGGTAACGCGACGCTCGGGCGGGGGGCACCGGCATCCGCTCGGTTCGCGCTGCAGCCCGGCGACGAGATCGTCGCGACCGAGGCGGAGCACCACGCGAACCTCATCCCATGGCAGGAGCTCGCCGCGCGCACCGGCGCCGTGCTGCGCCACATCCCCGTGCACGACGACGGCCGCCTCGACCTGGATGCCGCGGCGCAGATCATCGGCGAGCGCACCCGGATCGTGGCGTTCTCGCACGTGTCGAACGTGCTCGGGATCGTGAACCCCGTCGCCGAGCTCGTCGCACTCGCGCGGGAGGTCGGCGCGCTGACGGTGCTCGACGCGTGCCAGTCTGCTCCGCACATGCGGCTCGACCTGCCCGCGCTCGGGGTGGACCTCGCGGTCTTCAGCGGGCACAAGATGCTCGGCCCGTACGGCGTCGGCGGTCTCTACGGCCGCAGCGACGTGCTTGAGGCGCTGCCCCCGTTCCTCACCGGCGGGTCGATGATCACGACCGTGACGCTGGACGAGGCGGGGTACCTGCCGCCGCCGCAGCGGTTCGAGGCGGGGACCCAGCCGATCGGCTCCGCGATCGGACTCGCCGCCGCGGTGTCGTACCTCGAGGATGCGGGCATGGCCGCCGTGCACGCGCACGAAGTGCGCCTGGCCGCGCGGATGCGCGAGGGGCTCGTCGACATCCCCGGCATCCGCCTGCTCGGAGACGCCGAGGGCGCCGAGCGCGTGGGCCTGTGGAGCTTCACGGTCGACGGCGTGCACGCGCACGATGCCGGTCAGTACCTCGACGCGCAGGGGATCGCCGTGCGCGTCGGGCACCATTGCGCCGCGCCGCTGCACAAGCGGTTCGGGGTGACGGCGTCCGTCCGGGCGTCGGCCTCGCTGTACAACACCGACGACGACGTCGATGCGCTGGTGGATGCCGTGAGCGGCATCCGTTCCTACTTCGGAGTGGACGCATGAACGGTCTCGACTCGCTGTACCAGGAGCTCATCCTGGATCACTCGAAGCACCCGCACGGGCGCGGTCTGTCGCCCGAGGAGGGGCGGACGGCGAGCTCGCACCAGCACAACCCGATGTGCGGTGACGACATCACGCTGCGCGTGCGCGTCGACGACGCGGGCGAGCGCATCACCGACCTGTCCTGGGAGGGGTCGGGCTGCTCGATCTCGCAGGCGTCCGCCTCGATGCTCGCGGCGCTGATCGAGGAGGACGGCGGCGACGACGGACTGCCGCGGGAGGATGCCGTGAAGCTGATCGACGGCTTCCGCGAGGCGCTGCGCTCACGCGGCGCGATCCCGCTCGATGAGGAGACCTTCGCGGACGCGGCGGCGCTCTCGGGGGTCTCGAAGTTCTCGGCGCGCGTGAAGTGCGCGATGCTCGCGTGGGTCGCACTCGAGGACGCCCTCGCCCGCGCCTGAGCCTGACGATGCCGCGGCCCGCCCCGCCGGAGGTCCCGGTCAGACCGCCTGCAGCACCTCGCTCTCGAGGCGGGCATAGGAGGTCTCCATGCCGTCGGCCATGCCGGTGGCGAGGATCATGTCGCGCGTCTCGCGGTCGGGGTACTCGATGAGGAGTGTCAGCAGGGTGGCGCCGTCCTCCTCGTAGAACTGCAGGTCGTTGGTCGTCGACGGGCCGTCCATGCCGATCATCTTCTCGGTGCTGACCGAGCGGCGGGGTTCGTCGTCGAGGAGGGTCTCGCCCTCGAAGCCGAAGCGGCTCTCGGGGTTTCCGCCCTCCTCCCACACGTACCGGTAGGTGTCGCCGACGACGCATTCGACCATCGACCAGCCGTCGGGGCCCAGCATCCACCTCTTCAGAAGTTCCGGATCGTGGTGGGCACGCCACACGAGATCGCGGGGTCCTTCGACGAGGCGCGTGATGCGCACGTGGGTGTCGTCGAGCAGCTCGACGTTCGTGCCCTTGCCCTGGAACCACTCGCGCAGGCCGTGGAGCACCGTGTCGAGCTGATCCATCGCCATGCGGGACCCTTCGACGGCGCCCATCGCGACGACCTGTTCGAGCGCCTCGGCGGAGGTGAAGTACGTGACGTTCGAGAGGCGCGAACCGCCGGCGGTCTCGGTGAACGAGAAGACCATCCGCATCGACGGGAACTCGGCGATCGGCTGTCCGTCCTCGTCGGCGAACGCGTCGAGCACCTCGAAGCTGCGACCCTCATCGATGGCGAGGAACTCCCACGTGCCGCGGGATTTCTCGCCCTGCGGGCTCGTCATCGCGTATCGGGCGTGACCGCCGACAGTGAAGTCGAACTCGGTGAAGGTCGCCGGCCAGCCGGGAGGGCCCCAGAACCGCTCGAGCTGACGCGGCTGGGTGAACGCGCGCCACAGCCGGTCGACGGGGGCGTCGACGTCGGCGGTGAGCGTCATCGTGAGGTTCTCGGTGTCGGTGGTGATGTCGGTGACGGGCATGTCCTTCTCCTTCGGTGGACGGTCGGTCAGTTCTCGGGTTCGGCGAGCAACGCATCGAGGCGGTCGATGCGTGCGCGCCAGAGGTCTTCGTACTGCGCGAGGAGCGCGCGGGCGCGGGCGATCATCGCGGGGTCCGCTCGGACGAGTCGCTCGCGGCCTTCCGCGCGCTTGACGACCAGCTCGGCCGCCTCGAGCACCGCGATGTGCTTCTGGACCGCCGCGAACGACATGTCGTAGTCGGCCGCGAGTGCGGAGATGGACTGCTCGCGCTCGAGAGTGCGGCGCAGGATGTCGCGCCGCGTCGCGGTCGCGAGCGCGTGGAAGACGCGGTCGATCCGATCATCGCTGAGCTCCGTTTGTGCAACCATTTGGTTGTACGTTAGGGCAGCGGATGCCGCGCGTCAAGGGTCGGCTGTCGGGAACCGCTTTGACGATCTCCTTCCGCAGCGCGCGCCTGACCTGACGCTGCGGTAGCTCTCCAGGCTCACACCAGTGGCGCCGGTACGGTGTAACTCGTGGCCCACGTCGACAACCTCATCGAGCGAATCCCCGATCCCCACCTACGGGCGCAGATCGCCGAAGAGGTGGCCAAGGCCCAACCTTCGCTACTCGATCACGGATCCTGCGACGGGCGTCGTCTACGAGCCCCCAGAGAACGGGTGGCGCTTCAAGCGCGAGTTGATGGACGAGATGATCGCCACAAACCGCGTGTTGTTCGGAGTGCGCCCTCGACTGAAAACACCGCTCCGCGATATGTCGATGCGGAGCGTGATGCCGAGCTTCTACAAAGATCGGCGCTCAGCAAGTCAGCACTTGAGCTCCGTGCTCGGCTCGAAGGAGTTCCCTTTTCCGAAGGATGTAGACGTTCTCGCGCGGTGGATCTCCATCACCACCCAGCGATCGACCGAGGCTGTGGTGCTCGACTTCTTCGCCGGCACGGGTTCGACCGTAGAAGCCGTCATGCGTCTGAATGCGCAGGATGGCGGCCGGCGGCAGGCAATTGCCGTCACGAACAATGAACTCTCCTCGAAGGCCGCCGCTGGTCTGCGAGCAGGCGGCCACCACCCCGGTGACCCCGAGTGGGAGGCGCAGGGCGTCTCGGCCAAGGTCACCCGACCTCGCATCGAGACTGTTGTGTCGGGCGTCCGAGCCGACGGCTCAGTCTTCTCAGACGGATACGACGAGAACGTCGCGTTCTTCAAGCTCACGTACGAGGACGAGAACCTCGTTGCGCTCGGGCGCCGGTTCGACGCGGTAGCACCCCTGTTGTGGCTGAAGGCTGGCGGGTTCGGACCGGTTGTGCGGCGAAGGGGAGACGCGCTCTGGGCGCTCCCGAGCGGTGCGGTCTACGGAGTGTTGTTCGCACCTGCCCACGCGCGGGCGTTCGTTGAACTGATTGCGGTGCATGATCGCGACCTGCGGCACGTGTTCGTGGTTACGGACTCGGAGAGTGAGTTTCAGGAAGCCGTGGCCTACCTGCCGCCCGATCTGCGGCTCGAGACGACGAGGCTGTATGCCGACTACTTGCGCTCCTTCGAGATCAATGGGAAGGGCTGAGGCGTGAAGTTCCAACTCCTCGACTTTCAGCGCACCGCATCAGAGGCGCTCATCACGGAGATCAAGAAGGCGCAAGCGCGCTACGACAACGACTCGGAGTTGCTCGGCGCGGTCGTGTTGGAGGCGGCAACGGGAGCCGGGAAGACTGTGATCGCCACGTCGGTCATTGAGCAGCTGATCTTCGGGTCTGACTTCACGGATCCCATCGAGGGAACCACCATCCTGTGGGTGACGAACGATCCGAGCCTCAACGCCCAGACGGCGCGCAAAATGCAGGAGGCCAGCGAGAAGATCAGCGACATTCGCCTTATCGGGCAGGGCGCCTCGTTTGACGAGGAGTACTTCGAGGCAGGCGCCCTCTACTTCCTCAACACACAGGCCGCCTCGGCGTCTGCGCGCATCACGAAACGGTCCGACAATCAGCGACACACGATCTGGGAGACCATCGCCAACACCGTGCGATTGCGCGGGAGCCGCTTCCTGGTGGTCGTCGATGAGGCGCATTACGGAGTGACGGAGAAGCCGGGCGGCTCTCCGACCGTCGTGAACAAGATCATCAACGGCGAGGTCCCGATCCCCGTGTTCGTCGGGATCTCGGCCACTGCACAGAGGCTGAACAAGGCACTTGAGCAGCAAAACCGGTTCCGGAAGAACTACATCGTCCCGATCGAGAAAGTGCGCGACTCCGGGCTCGTCAAGGACCGAATCGTGCTCGCGCCGGCAGCCGTGCAGGGAGAGGTCACCGCGGACACGACATTCGTTCGTCTGGCGGTGCAGAAAACACTCGAGTTCGAGCAACGTTGGGCATCCTACGCAGAGCAGCAGGGGGGAGCCGCGGTGAAGCCGGCGCTCGTCGTCCAGCTCCCCGATCAGCGTTCCGACGATGGCGAGTTCCTCGAACTCGTGCGAGCAGTGATCGATGCCATCACCCAGGAGTGGCCCGGGCTCGTCGCGTCGAACATCGTGCACACCTTCGCCGAACGTGCCCCAATCGACCTCGGACCGCATCGGGCGGTGCGCTACATGCCGCCGCAGGACATCCAGGATGCAACTCACGTGCGAGTCGTGCTGGCGAAGAATGCGATCACGACCGGTTGGGACTGTCCTCGCGCGGAGGTGCTCGTCTCGCTTCGCGCGTCGGTCGACTACACGCCTATCGCCCAGTTGATCGGCCGGATCGTTCGTCAGCCGCTCGCCAGGCGGATCGCGTCAGATGAGTCGCTGAACCGTGTCCAAGCGTACCTCCCGCGGTTCGACCGAAAGACGGTCATGCAGGTCGTTGGCCAGTTCGCCGGAGGGGAGGCGGGCGCGACCGCAGAGGTCGTGCGCCTGACCCTCGACTATCACGCGCCCAGCGGGATGGAGGCGGCGTTGAAGGTGCTCGCCGAGCTGCCGACCTATGTGGTTCCCTCTCAGTCATCCGCACCGGATGTGCGGCGCCTCCATGCGCTGGCGACACTTCTCGAGAACGATGGGGTCCGGCCGAATGCTGCCGCCCACGCTCGAGCATTCCTCAATGGCAAGCTCGACGATGAACGAGGGAAGCTCGACGCATCCGACGAACTGGAGCCAAAGCGAGAGGCGGTGTCAAGCGCGTCGGTGTTCGAGCTGCTGACGTCGATCGATGGGTCGGTCATCGACGGCGAGCGACTCGTGACCGGCACCCGCCTCGACGCCAAGAACATCGACGATGTCTTCAAGCGCGCGAGCCGCGCGCTCAAGGACGGCACGGCCGAGGCGTATTGGGCCTACCTCGTCGATAAGGATCCCGACGAGGACCCGATCGAAGCGAAGATCACGGTCGCAGCTCTCGCGCTCACCGAACACGTCGTGGGCAATGTCGAGACCGCGGCGGCATCGCTCGTTGCTGATTGGTTCAAGCAGCATGCGAAGGCGATCTCCCTTCTGCCTGAGGCTGATCGGTCACGTTATGCACGGATCCAGGCGGAAGCGAAGGAGCCGGCACGGCGCCCCGGCATCATCATCGATGGAACGATCGAGGATGCGATCTCGATCCGGATGGAGCCCGACTCGTCAGACACGCAACTCCGCGCCAACATCCGTGACGATGAGGTGAACCGTTGGCCGAAGCACCTCTATCAGGACGGCGACGGGCGCTACTGGAAGAAGCCCTCTGCGACCGATGGGCTCGAGCGGAAGGTGCTCACAGCCGAACTCGAGGAACCCACCCTCGTGGCTTGGTATCGCAACCCGACTGGCGGCGACCGTGCGCTCTGCATCCCCTACCGTGACAGCGGAACGGGGTCCTGGGCCCGGCTCTTCCCCGATTTCGTGACGTTCCACGAGGTCGGCGGCGGCATCCAACCGACGATCATCGATCCGCACGGCATTCACTTCGGGGACTCGGCCGACAAGCTGCGGGGTTATCTCGACTATGCCGATGACCACGCTGACGAGTACCGCGCGATCTGGCCTATCACGCAGATCGAGGGGAAGACGCTCCTGCTATCCGTTCATGACGCCGCGACGCGCAGCACCGTCCGCGCTGCCCTCGATGCCGGCGAGAGCGTTGAGGCCATCTTCCGGTCGCACGGGATCGCGTACTGAACGCAGCCCCTCAATCGTCGAGGTCACCCTCTCCAAGCTCTGCGTCGATGTCAGTCGAGCGCCGCGACTCGAACGTCGGCGCCGCGCGAACCTGCGTCTGCAGCTTGTCCTTGATTCGCGCAATGAGCAGATCGCGTCGCGCGTCGTAGAAGTCTAGGAAGCTGTCGGCGTCGTGCGGCAGTCCCTCTGGTGCAGACGGGCAGTCGGCTGGGTCTTCGAATCCTGCGGGAATCCGGAGCGAAGAATCGCGACGTTC
Source organism: Microbacterium sp. NPDC079356 (assembly GCF_049545465.1). Classification (NCBI taxonomy): domain Bacteria; kingdom Bacillati; phylum Actinomycetota; class Actinomycetes; order Micrococcales; family Microbacteriaceae; genus Microbacterium; species Microbacterium sp. NPDC079356. Next base: position 779,347 of record NZ_JBMWDN010000002.1, read on the forward strand.
GCCGGTGCGAGATTCCCCCGCAGCAGAGACAGAGTCGGCTCACCGAAGGCCGCGATCACGCGACTGTGTTCCGCGACGATACTGCTCACTCAGACCTCCCCCAGGCCATGCATGACGAGTCTGTCCGCAATGATGCCCGAGGCCACCGACACTGGCTCGCACGACTCCACCCACTCTCGATTCGCAGAAGCCCGTCGGCTCGGCGCGATCGATCATGACAGTCAAGACTTCAACGGCACCCGCGCCCGGACGACGCTTTGCGTCGGTCGGAGCGGGCAAGATGAGCGGTAGGCATCGAGGAAGGCATCGCCAATGCAACTGATGTACGTCGTCGAACTCTCGGTCGAGGGGGATGCTGCCTTCGAACGCATTGTCGCGCACGTCGCTGATTGGCTGAGCGGACCCCAGGGACTGCTCACGCCATCCGACTTCGCTTCCAACGGGGCGCGCGAACTCTCGCCCGCGCGGACACCTAACGGCAGCTACGCCCGACATGGCGACTGGGAGGTTCTCGAGACGGGCGGGACTCGAGCGCTCAAGTTGGTCGTGTCTCAGGCCGTTGGCACCGACTTGGAGCTCTCGACACGAGTGACCGTCACCAGCATCGATGGAATCGTCCGGTTCAGGGTAGGCATCGGGCGAGAGACCACAAATCAGCGACTCATCCCCGTCGGAGCAACCGACATCTACCAGCCCGGAATCCTCCGTTTGCTTGACCAGGATGAAGCCTTGACCCTCAGGGCCAGCGGTCAGCTCGTGAATGGCCGCTACATCCCTGTGAAGACAGCTGCGGAGGCCAGCGCGGTCGCCGACATCCTCACGGGCGAGGACCGCCTGCCGCTTGCCCTCATCCACGTTCGCTCCACTGACACATGGGATCTCGCGAGGGAGCTGTCGCGGAAGCTGTTGGGCCTCGTCCGCACCGTAACGCTCAACTTTGAGACCTCACGCGTCATCGCGGAAGCACACCCCGAGGTGCGAGTGCCATTCGGTGGACTTGCGATCGCGTGGCCAGGACTAGGGGCTCCACCACTCACTCTCTCCGCGGAAAGGCTGGGCGGTCTTGGCGTCGAGGAGATCCGCCGGGTTCTTGCCCAGCGCCTTGGCGCGCTGGCTGCCCTCGGCAACGGCGAGGACGCAGCATGGCGGCGCGTCCGGTCGCTGGCCGAGAACGCCCGCCTGGCCGAGTTGTCCGAGCAGGCGTCTCGAGCGCGCGAAGGCGGAGACAAGGACGGCGAGATCTCGGCGTTGCAGCAGCAAGTCGAGGCGCTTGAAGAAGCGAAGGCGGAGCTGGAGGCCATCGGGGAGGACGCCCTGCAACAAGCCGAAACGAGTGCCCGCCTGGCCCGTCAGCTTGAGTCGGAGCGCAACCAAGCGCGGGAGGAAGCGGAGATGTGGCAGACCTCGTATCGCGATCTCTCCGCTGGCAAATCTGTGGACGCGCCGGCGCCACAGGATGCGTGGTCTGAAATCCCGGAGCTCGTTCCGCGAGCGGACCCAGAGGCTACTTTCCTCGCGATCACGGACGCGGCTTCCGAGCACATTGTCTTCACGGACCGCGCTCGGAAGTCGTGGGCTGACATCGACTACCCCGAACCCGCAGACATGACGGAGAAGCTAGTTGCACTTGCACGGGCTGCCGTCGCTCTCTACGACGGCGAGGAGAAGAGCATCCCACTCCTCGACGACTGGCTGAAGGAACAATTCGGGCTCACCGTCGCGCTCACCGATCAGACCATCACGAAATGGAAGCGGAAGGAGATGCGCTGGCTCAACGAGTTCGAGTTCGAGGATGAGACGCTCAACGCCACGCCCCACGTGAAGGTCCGAGACGCGGTCAAATTCAACGAGTGCGGGCGGATTCACTTCGCGTTGGAGGCGAAGAAGGGACGCCTCGTGATCCAACATGTCGGCGTGAAAACCTACCACTAGATCCGCTGTTCCGGACAGCACTCGTGCTCACGACGACGGTCAGCTCAGCATTCACGCTTGGGGATGCTGAGGTGTGCGGCTCTCGCAGCGCGTTGGGCCGGGATGAGCATGTCGCCACTCTTGCGTGCTTCGCTTGCTGACGTGTTCGGTGGAGTGATCTCGGTCCCCGGCACGGCGCATTGCAGAGCCGACGCACTACTGCGGTGTCGCAATCAGTACGTGCGTGTCTCGAAAGTCGATCACCGTCGTACTGACCCAGCCGGAGGGGAAGAAAGTCGCCGCGTTGTGATCCTCAATGCCGAGGTACTTGTACTTGAACGGTCGGAACGTGAATGCGACGACGTCGCCCATCAGTTCCGGGTCGTCGAGGTCTGACGCAAGCGATTCGAGGAATCCGCGTTGGTTCGCGACGAGCGAACCCTGTGCTGACGCGCTCTCAATCAGCCAGCTAATGAGCTTGGCGTCCGTGCCGTTGAAGAGAACGTGAAGCACGAGCTTCGCATACTGCGGCCGCCCTGCGAGGCTCAAGGTGATCTCCATGTTCGATCGGGAGGGGTCAGTCTCGGGGAGGCGAACAAACATGTCATAGCGACGACCATTGATCTCGATCGGACGGTTCCACTCGATGGAGTATCTGACGTACGAGATCTGTTGGGTCGCGACCCTCGCGAAGCCCATTCGCCCAGACGAAGAAAGGATCACCGGATGCAGTCGAAGCCGCTCGAGTTCGATCCGTGCTCTTCGTCCACTCGAGCTTCGCCCGATCCATTCCGTGAACGTGCCGTCGCGCCAGGCGCTGAAAGTCCTGAACCCGTTCCAACCGCCTGAGTCCTTGAGGTGAGCCCAAACGGTGTCGCGTGCCTGTCTCTCTGTTGCGTTCCTGACTGCTGCGGCCAGCTTTGCCGGCAACGCGCGCAGTGCCTCCGCAGCCTCCACTGCGCGAAGCTCCGCCGCCCGATCGTCAAGGTAGACGCTCCACTCCTCCTGGAAGGCCTGGGCCAGCAAATGGTGCGCCTGCTCGAACTCCTCCATCGGCGACTCGAGATGGTTGAGCAGAGTCTCGATGAACTCGGGCGTAACCGGCGTCGCGGATGCAAACCATGCGTCGAGGGTCTCGACGAACACGGATTCACTCACATCCGTCCGATCTGCGATCGTGGTCTCCTTGCTGCCGCGGGCGTAGGTGGTGTAATTCTGCGAGCCGACGGTCGCGATCCTGCCGTCACACAGGAGCACCTTCGCGTGTAGTCGCGGTAGTGAGCGGATCTCGACGCCGTGCTCAAGAAGTGCGCGGGCACCAATGAGTTGCCGCCGGTAGCTCAGTGTCCCGCTGCCTGGGGAGAGATCCGTCACCACGGAAACGCGGTCGGGCGTGATCGATGCGTTGCTGAGCAAGCGGTCAAGGAGCTTGTCGAAGTACGGGGTGAAGACGCGGATCGAGTCTTCCGCTTTGCGAACCCGACGTTTCCACACGCCGTATGTGTCACGCGCGAGGAAGACCCGATCAACGGAGCTCATGACCACACGCTATCGACAGGCGATACGGAACGACGGCTGAGCCCCAACATCCTTTGACCTATTTTTGGGTCACGATCTCCGGATGCGACTCGCTCACCCGATGTACGCTCAGCCCGTGACTTCGGCGCCGGACCCTACGCCTCAGCCAGTACTGATAGTTGACCCCGCAGCCTCGTGGTGGAGCGGAGAGTGGTGGGTCGATGTCGGCGTCCCCATGCTCGGCGTCCTGGCCTCGACCTTCGTGGCGGTCGCGGCCATTTGGGTGACGCTGGCTCATGCGAAGAGCGAAGCGGATCGCCGCGAACGCGCCGATCGAAGCCTAGTCGGCGCTGCGGCGTTCAGGTTCCTCGAAGGCGCCCAGCGCGAGGTCCGAGACAGTGGTGTGTATACGGACCTCGCTCGAGCATTCGCAGAGACGGACGTCTCGGTTCAGCCTCTGATGAGGTGGCTCGGTGAAGCGGGGGGCATGCTCCACGAGGCATGGATCGCGGCGGCCTGGGAGGAGCAAGAGAGCCCCCGCGACTACGAGTATGAGGACCAGGCCGAGTATCGTGCCGCACGCGACAGTAGCCCCATCGAGCGGGCCTACCGGGCGATCACGATCGAGATTCACGGCAGACTCATCGGGTGGATTCGATCCGGCGAAATCGATCCATCACCCGTTGCGAAGATAGAAGATCGGCTGGAAGACCGAAGTCACTGACGGCCGTCCCCCGGGTTGCGTGGGAACAACGGCCTGACGTCGCGGACCAGCCTCTCGATACGAACTATCTCGCCGTCAACCGTGACGTCAGCCGGAAAGTGTCGCGACAAAGTCGCCTCGGATCGACCAAATCCATCCCCTATGCGTGACATCTAGTGTCATCTCACCGCTTTCCCGACAGCGGCGGCGGCGGAGGCGGAGGATTATCGCCATCCGGGCGAGGATCCGTCCTGCCGGGAGTGGTTCCGTCAGGAATCGATGTCGGTGGTCCGTGGCAGAGTGCAGGTATGACGGATGCGGCGGAAACCCCCGGTGGCGAGGACTATCTCACCACCCTGGCGGGGATCGTTGCGGACGTCGACTCGGTGGCTCGGCGGCTTGCCGCCGCGCAGATCGACGAGCTCCGCGTGCTGGCCGCGGCGGGGCGTTTGGCGGAGGTGCAGACCGCGCAACGGAACGCCCGCGTGCAGGTCCACGACATGGCGTTGCGGTCGATCGCGGCCGAGGTCGGCGGGGTGATGCGCGTCACCGACCGGACCGTGCAACGCCGAATCGGCGAAGCGCGGACGTTGATCGAGGGTTTCCCCGCAACGGTCGAGGCATGGGAGCAGGGTCGGATCGTGCGCGGACACGCGATCGCGATCCTTGAGACCGGGACGAGCCTGCCCGCGGAGATGTGGCCGGAGTTCGAACAGGTGGCGATCAGCCGGTGCGAACGGGACACTCCCAACCGGGTACGAGGAGAGTTGGAGATCCTCGCGCACCGGATGCACCCTCGCTCATTCGCGGAAAGGCACGAGGAAGCCGCCGCTGGCAGGTGCGTGCGGATCGTCCCGGGGCGGGATGGGATGAGCGATGTGGTCGCGACCGTGCCGACGGTGATCGCGGAGGGGATCCACGACCGGCTCACGCAGCAGGCGCGGGCGATTATCGACACCCGCGACGAACGGGCCGCCGCGTACGGCGGGGCTGGTGTCGCGTTCGGGGCCGCAGCCCCGCAGCGCGACAGCGACAGCGACGATGCCGCCGCGATCGTTGCGACCGACCAGCGGTCCACCGACCAGGTCCGCGCAGACGTGTTCGCCGACCTGCTCCTCGCCGGGACACCCGCGCTCGATGACACCCGCGACACCACCGCCGGACCCCTCGGCGCAATCCGGGCACGCGTGCAGGTCCTCGTGCCCGCAGCGACACTCACCGGCGAGGACGATGGGCCGTGCGACCTCGCCGGACGTTCCCCGATCAACCCCGCCACCGCACGGACGCTCGCCGGCGGCACCCACATCTGGGAGCGCCTGTTCCACGACCCCACCACCGGCGTCACCGTCGCGACCGACTCGTACCGCGTCCCCTCCGGCATGCGCCGTTTCCTGCAAGCCCGTGATCAGCACTGCCGATTCCCCGGATGCCGCTTCGCGGCGATCCGCTGCGAAGTGGATCACACGCACGATCACGCGCTCGGCGGACGAACCGAACTCACCAACCTGGCGCACCTGTGCCAACGGCATCACTCGATGAAGCAGTTCACCGCGTGGAGGGTGCGACAACTGAAGGGTGGCGTCCTGGAATGGACCTCACCCCTCGGCAGGACCTACAGAGAAGACGCCCCCACCCCGGCCGTCGCCTTCACCCCTGCCGCACCACCACCCCCGCCGACCACACCAGCGGAACCTGCACCCTTCTGACGCCCACGGCGCGCGTCGTGTTGCCGCGGCAGCATCCACACCGACGCATCGCGGTCAGTCCGGCGCACGCGCGACGCCCCGCGAGACGCGCATGCCCGTGCGGCGTGCGGGAAACCGGCCGCCTTCCGCCCGACGACGAAGACCGCGCCCTACCGTGCGTTCCCCGAACGCCGCGAAGCGCCGACCAACGAAGGCGGCTGCCGTCAGCCGATCGACGCGCACGCGACGCACATCGTCGCCTGCGGGCGCACCTCGAGTCGCGCCTCGGGGATCGGTCGTCCGCACCGTTCGCAGACGCCGTAGGTCCCGGCATCCACCCGCGCCAACGCCGTCGCCACCTGCGTCAACTCGTCCCGCGTCGAGGCCCGCAAGGCGTCGACACGCTGCCACTCACCCGACAGCGTCGAGCCCTCGGGGTCGTGCTCGTCATCCGCCGTCGCGTCCGACCGGTCGACCCGCAGCGCCGCATCATCCGCATCGAGCCGGGCGAGCTGCGCGCGCAACTCACGCTCACGTTCCCGCAGCCGCTCGATCGGATCCATCCGGTCAGCGTAGGCCTACCCACCGACACGAGGGCCGTCAAGACCGTCGCGACCGCGGCATCCCACCCGCACAGTAAGACCAACGGAAGGAGCCGCCATGGCCGACAACGAAGGCACCGATCAGGAAGGCACCGATCAGGAAGGCACCGAGCACGCCGACCCCGAGGAGATGCCCGACACCGACGAGCTCGAGGAGCCCAGCGTCGCCAAGGAGCCCGGCGAAGAGCCGAAGGCACCGCCGCAGCAGGACGAGGAACCCAGCCACCACGCCGTCGGCATCGGCGTCATCGACTCCGACCCGAGCGAGACGGACGAGCCCGGCGCCGAGGTCTAGGACGACTCCGCCCCGCTGCCCTCGGCGCTGCCGTGAGCAAGGAGTGCGCCGAGCTGACGGCGTCAGCGTATCGCTACGGGCCCGACCCGTACACGACGGGATGCGGGTGCCCCGCCGATAGGATGGGGGCGTCCCCCGGCATCCCGAGTCTTGGAGCCCAGCCGCGTGAGCACCCCCGTCGCAGACACTGTCCAGAACGCCGTCGCCACGCCGGAGAAGGAGCAGCCGTACGCGGCGCTCGGCCTCAAGCCTGACGAGTACGACAAGATCCGCGAGATCCTCGGCCGCCGCCCCACCTCGGGCGAGCTGGCGATGTACTCCGTCATGTGGAGCGAGCACTGCTCCTACAAGTCCTCCAAGATCTACCTGCGCCGCTTCGGTCAGAAGGTCTCGGACGAGATGAAGGAACGGCTCATGGTCGGCATGGGCCAGAACGCCGGCGTCGTGGACGTCGGCGAGGGCTGGGCCGTCACCTTCAAGGTCGAGTCCCACAACCACCCGAGCTACATCGAGCCGTTCCAGGGCGCCGCGACGGGCGTCGGCGGCATCGTCCGCGACATCATCTCGATGGGCGCGCGCCCCGTCGCCGTCATGGACCAGCTGCGCTTCGGCGACATCGACGACCCCGACACCGCCCGCGTCGTGCACGGCGTCGTCAGCGGCATCAGCTTCTACGCCAACTGCCTCGGCCTGCCCAACATCGGCGGCGAGACCGTCTTCGACAAGGTCTACCAGGGCAACCCGCTCGTCAACGCGCTCGCGGTCGGCGTCCTCCGCCACGAGGACATCAAGCTCGCCAACGCCACCGGCGCCGGCAACAAGGTCGTCCTCTTCGGCGCCCGCACGGGCGGCGACGGCATCGGCGGCGCGTCGATCCTGGCATCCGACACGTTCGCCGACGGCGGCCCCACCAAGCGTCCCGCCGTGCAGGTCGGCGACCCGTTCGCCGAGAAGGTGCTCATCGAGTGCTGCCTCGAGCTGTACCAGGGCGAGCTCGTCGAAGCCATTCAGGACCTCGGCGCCGCGGGCATCTCGTGCGCCACGAGCGAGCTCGCCGCCAACGGCGGATCGGGCATGAAGGTCGACCTCGAGAAGGTGCTGCTGCGCGACCCGTCGCTCACGCCCGAGGAGATCCTCATGAGCGAGAGCCAGGAGCGCATGATGGCGATCGTCGCTCCCGAGAAGCTCGACGCGTTCCTCGCGGTCGTGCAGAAGTGGGATGTCGAGACGAGCGTCCTCGGCGAGGTCACCGGTGACGGCCGCCTGCAGATCTTCTGGCACGGCGAGCAGATCGTCGACGTCGACCCCTCGACCGTCGCGGTCGACGGCCCCGTCTACGAGCGCCCGGTCGCCTACCCGACGTGGATCGACGCGCTGCACGACGACTCGGCCGCCGCGCTCGAGCGCAGCGACGACCCCGAGGTCCTCCGCACGCAGTTCCTGCAGCTGCTCGGCAGCCCCAACCTCGCCGACACGTCGTGGGTCACCAACCAGTACGACTACTACGTCATGGGCAACACGGCCCTCAGCTTCCCCGACGACGCCGGCATGATCCGCGTCGACGAGGAGTCCGGCCTCGGCTTCGCCATCGCCACCGACTGCAACGGCCGCTACTGCCAGCTCGACCCGTACGCGGGTGCGCAGCTCGCCCTCGCCGAGGCGTACCGCAACGTCGCCGTCACGGGCGCCCAGCCCACCGCGGTCACCGACTGCCTCAACTTCGGCAGCCCCGAGAATCCTGAGGTCATGTGGCAGTTCGGGCAGGCCGTCGACGGTCTCGCCGACGCCTGCTTCGAGCTCGGCGTCCCGGTCACGGGCGGCAACGTCAGCTTCTACAACCAGACCGGCGACCAGCCCATCTTCCCGACCCCCGTGGTCGGCGTGCTGGGCATCATCGACGACGTCGCCCGCCGCATCCCGAGCGGCTGGCAGGATGCCGGGGAGAACATCTATCTGCTCGGCACGACCTCCACCGAGCTCGACGGCTCGGCCTGGGCCGACACCGTCCACGGTCACCTCGGCGGTCGTCCGCCGAAGGTCGACCTCGCCGGCGAGAAGACGCTCTCGGGCCTGCTGCAGGCGGCGCGCGACGAGATGCTCGTCTCGAGCGCGCACGACCTCTCGGCCGGCGGCCTGGCGCAGGCCCTCGCCGAGGCGACGACCCGGTTCGGCGTCGGAGCCCGCGTCTGGCTGCGCGAGATCATGGAGCGCGACGGAGTGGATGCCGCGACCGCCCTCTTCAGCGAGTCGACCGGCCGCGTCATCGTCTCGGTCCCGCGCGAGGAGGACGTGAAGTTCCGCGGCCTGTGCGAGGGTCGCGGTTACCCTGTGCTGCGCATCGGCGTCACCGACTCGGCCCCCGAGGGCGAGCAGTCGTCGCTCGAGATCCAGGATGTCTTCTCGATCCCGGTGCCCGAGCTGCGACGCGTCGCGAAGGCGACGCTGCCCGCCGCCTTCGGCCCGATCGTCGACGAGGTCCCCGCGTGAGCGACGACCCGGAGTACGCCGATTTCGTCGGGCGCAGGCGCGCCCGCACGAAGGTGATCGCGTGGACCGTGATCATCTCGATGGTGCTCGTGGGCGGCGGCGCGACCGTGCTCACGCTCCTGTTCGGCTGACCCGGGTCATGGACGCCACCGCTCCCGCCCTTCCCGGCCGTGCGGTGCTGCAGCAGCGCTGGAGCGGGGCGTGCTTCCTGCACTGGCGCGTCGACCCGTCGCAGGTCGCGCCACTGCTGCCGCCGGGCACCGAACCCGACGTGTTCGACGGGTCGGCGTGGGTGGGCCTCATCCCGTTCGTCCTCAGCGAGTTCCGGTTCCTGCCGCTGCCCCCGGTCCCGTTCGTGGGCCGGTTCGTCGAGATCAACGTCCGGACGTACGCGCGGGATGCCGACGGTCGCCGCGGCGTCGTCTTCCAGACGCTCGAGGCCGAACACCTCCTGCCGGTCCTCGGCGCGCGCGCCGTGTTCGGGCTCCCCTACCGCTGGGCGAAGGCGGCGACGCGCACGGACGGCGACGCGATCGAGTACGCGTCGCGGCGGCATCCGGGCTTCGGGGATCGGGTGCGCACCCGCATCCGCGTCACCCCCGGGACCGAGGCCGTCGACGACGAGCTGAGCCGGTTCCTCACGGCGCGCTGGGGCTTCCACGAACGGCACCTCGGCCGGACGATCTGGGCCGCGAACGAGCACGAGCCGTGGCCGCTCGTCCGCGCGACGGTCGACCGTCTCGACGACGGTCTGCTGGCGGATGCCGGCTTCCCCGGCCTCGCGGACCGCGCACCCGACTCGGTGCTCGCGATGCCGGCCCGGCACCCCGGGGTGGTCACCCGGTTCTCGGGCGCACGCCGCGTGCGCTGAGCGCGACCTGGGAGCGCGCCCACCGGTCGCGGCTAGCATGGCGGCATGCAGCTCTGGGTCGTCGCGATCGGGGCCGCGGTGGCGGAGTTCTGGTGGGTCGCGCCCGCCGCGGTCGGCGCCGGCGCGGTCAGCGTCCTCAGCGTGCGACGCGGGCGCACCACCCGCGCGCGGCGCCTCGGCCTCACCGCCGCGCAGCGCGAACTGCAGCAGGCGCGCTCCGAGGCGGTCGGCGCCCGCGCCGCAGCGCGCGTCGCGCAGGCCGAGCTCGTCCGCGCCGAAGCCGAGCGTGCCGCCGGCCGCGCCCGCCCCGACGACGTCCGCGCCGCGCGCCGCGCGCTCGAGACCGCCCAGCGCGCGAAGGCCGCGGCGACCGCGACCATCCGCGTCGCCCGCGCCCGCGTGAGCGCCGAGCGCGCCGCCATCCCCGCCCGCGGCACCGATCCGAAGCACCTCCCCCTCGCGCGCCTCATGGCCGCCCACGACGCGATCGCCGCGCGCTGGATGGAATACGAGACGGATGCCGCCCGCCGCCTCGCCTTCCCCGCGATGAGCGACGTGCGGGTCCCCGCGACGGCCGAGTTCCTGCGCCTCGAGGGCGCCGCCCGCGAGCTGCGCCCGGCATCCCCCACCGCGAAGCTCACCCCCGAGCAGTTCACCGCCTACCGGTCCGCCGTCGACGAGGTGGGCCGTGCCTTCGCCGCCGCCGAGCAGGAGGCGTGGCGCCGCGCCGGGCACCGCCCCGACGACGCCCCGACCGACGCACCCGCCGCGCCCGTGTGGACGGTCATCGCCGGTGAGGCGATCGCCCGCTCGGTCGACGGCATCACGCGCGCGGCGGAGGGCGCGGCATCCGCTCTCGACGCCTACCGGTCGCGCCGCGGCGGTCGTGACGATCGTCCCCGCACGTAAGGTGTAGCGGGTGGACGGATTCTGGGCCTTCGCCGGCAACTACTGGTGGCTCGTGTTCCCGCTCTTCGGACTCGCCTCGGCCGCCAGCGGCTCGTGGGCGTCCGCCTCGAAGCGTCGGCACAAGCAGCGCCTCGAGATCATGAAGGCGAAAGCCGAGCTCACCGCCGCCCGTGCCGCCGTCAAGCGCGGCATCGGCTCGGCCTCCGCAGCCGAGGTCGAGGCGCCGTCGCAGTCCCTCGCCGATCAGCTCGACGACCTGCGCGCCGTGCACGACGAGGTCACGCATCGCTGGCTGGACTACGAGCTCGACGTCGCCAAGCTCATCGCGTTCCCGTCGATGAGCGACGGCCGCGACCCGCTCACCGCCGGGTTCCTGCGCGCCAAGAAGGTCGCCGACCGCGCGCGACCGGCCGACGGGTCGAAGCCGTCCGCCGACCAGGTGCGCGAGTACCGCAAGGCCGTCACCGACTTCGAGGTCGCCTTCGACCTCGCCGAGCGCGAGGCCCGTCGGGTGCGCGACTCCGGATTGACCGACGCCGAGCGCAAGCGCCTCGCGACGGCATCCCGCATGCTCGCCGTCGCGACCGACGAAGCCGCCACCCCCGCCGAGCGCCACCTCGCCTACCAGCGCGTGCGCGAGGAGATCGACGGGCTCATCGCCCTGTCGGACGAGGCGGTCGAGGTGCTGGAGAAGAAGGTCGCCCAGCCGCTGACGCAGCGTCCGCACGACGAAGGGGACCCGGCCGCAGCCGGATCCCCCTGACGTCGCCGACGGTCAGTCGGTGACGATCGTGCCGTAGGCGTCGGGGTTCTCCTCGAGCCACGCGTCGATCGCCTCGGCCTCCTTGCCCTCGCCGTACTCGTTCACGACCATGTCCTCGAGCGAGGCGTACTGCTCGTCGTCGAGGGTGATCCCCTTGATGAGCTCCGCCGCCTCGGGGTACTCCTCGGCGAAGCCGTCCGTGCCGAGGAAGTGCAGCGCCTCGGCCTCTCCCATTGCACCCTTCGGGTCTTCGAGGTCCTTCAGGCCGTACCGATCGTTGGCCCAGAACGGCCGCCACGAGGTCACGACGATGTCGCGCTCGGCAGCGATCGCGCTGTCGAGCTCGGTCAGCATCGCCGCGGTGGACGAGGTCACGAGCTGGTAGCTGTCGTCGAGACCGTACGCGGGGATCATCGACTCCTGCGTCTGCTTCGTCAGACCCGCACCGGGCTCGATGCCGTAGATCTTGCCACCGAAGCGGTCGGCGTTCGCCTCGAGGTCCTCGATCGAGTCGATGTCGACGTACTCGGGCACAGCGATGGTGAGCTTGGCACCGTCGTAGTACGAGCCGAGGTCCTCGATCTGGTCGCCGTACTCGTCCATGTAGGACTTGTGGGTCAGCTCGGGCCAGGCCGACGGGTAGATGTCGACGTCGCCCTGCGCGAGGCCGGCGTACAGCGGGCCCGCCTCGGTGAGCTCCTGCATCTCGACCGTGTAGCCGATCTTCTCGAGCTGATCCTCGAGCAGGTACGCGGTGCTGAGGCCGTCGGTCCACGACGGGAGGTAGCCGAGCGTGATCGTGCCGAGGCTCTCGTCACCTCCCTCGTTCGAACCGCCCTCGGCCTGGTTGCCGCTGGCGCAGCCGGCCAGCGCGAGGGATGCCGTGGCGCCGATCGCGAGGATGCCGGTCAGGTGTCGCTTGTTCATGAAGTGCCTTCCGTATGTGATTGCTGGTTCCGTATCGTGCAGGTCCGGGTGCAACCGGACGGTGCGGCCGGGGCCGCACGTTGGGTGGTCAGAGGCCGCCGGTGGCGATGGCCGCGCGTCGCGGCGACGCCGTCTCGCGCTCCGCCTCGGCTGCCGCGTCCTCGGCGTCGCCGCGAGGAGCACCGTCGCCGCCCGATCCGCGGCGGCGCCGCGCCATCGCTCCGAGCAGCGACCCGCGCTGGTTCTTCAGATCGCCGAGCGCGCCGGTCAGGCGGTCGAGGTACACCGCGAGGATCACGACGCTGAGGCCGGCCTCGACGCCCTTCGCGATGTTGACTGTCGACATCGCCTGGACGATCTCCTTGCCGAGACCGTCGGCGCCGGCGATGCCGGCGATGACCGCCATCGACAGGGCGAGCATGATGAGCTGGTTGACGCCCGCCATGATGCTGGGCATCGCTAGCGGCAGCTGTACGCCGCGCAGGATCTGGCCGGGCGTCGCACCGAAGGCGTGGCCGGCCTCGACGGTCTCGTTGTCCACTCCGCGGATGCCGAGCTCGGTGAGTCGCACGCCCGGGGGCAGCGCGAAGATCACGGTCGCGATCACGCCGGGTACCACGCCGATGCTGAAGAAGACGATCGCCGGGATCAGGTAGACGAACGCCGGCATGCTCTGCATGAGATCGAGCACCGGGCGGATGGCGGCGCTGAACGCGTCGCTGCGCGCCGCCGCGATGCCGACGGGCACCGCGATGGCGACGGCGATGAGCGCCGCGATGAGCACGAGAGCGAGGGTCTGCATCGCGGTCACCCACTGACCGACGCCCAGGATCAGCACGAAGCCGATCACGGTGCCGATCGCGAAACGCCACGAGCGCAGCAGCCAGGCGAGTGCGGCGAACAGCACGATCGCGACGACGATGGGCAGCGCGAGCAGCCCGTCGGCGAGCGTGTCGACCAGCCAGCCGACCACCGTCGAGATGAACGAGAGCAGCCATCCGAGCGTGTCGCGGATCCAGTCGACGGCGGCGTCGGCCCATTCGCCGACGGGGATGCGGAAACCATCCATCAGCGCACCACCTCCGCGTCGGATGCGGGGCCTTCGCCGGCGGCACCTGCGAGGGCTGCGTCGATCTCGGCGCCCGGGACCGGGTCGAGGATGACGGGGATCTCGGTGGTCTCGGTCGTCGAGGGGCCGAGCGCGGTGAGCAGCGTGATGCGCGGGATGACGCCGACGAGGCGACCCTCGGCATCCGTCACCGCCAGCGGCAGCGGCGACTCGGCGGCGGGGACGAACAGGTCCATGAGGACGTCGTCGCGGCCGACGGCCTGCGGCACGGCGCGCAGCAGCGACGAGATGGTCGTCTCGCCGCGGCGGACGAGCTTGAGCGCGTCGCGGTCGGTGATCATGCCGAGGAGCTTGCGGCTGCGGTCGGTCACGTAGACGGCGGCCATGCGCGCGTCGCGCATGGTGCGCAGCGCCGTGCGGGGACCGGCGGCCACGGTCACCGAGACCGAGCCGGGACGCTCCATGACGTTCGCCGCCGTGAGCACGCGCGCACGGTCGACGTCCTGCACGAACTGCTCGACGTAGTCGTTGGCGGGGTCGGTGAGGATGTCCTCGGGGGTGCCGATCTGCACGATGCGCCCGTCGCGCATGACCGCGATCCGGTCACCGAGGAACATCGCTTCGTTCAGGTCGTGCGTGATGAAGATGATCGTCTTCTGCAGGGTCTGCTGCAGTTCGAGCAGCTGCTCCTGCATCTCGCGGCGGATGAGCGGGTCGAGCGCGCTGAACGCCTCATCCATCAGCAGGATGTCGGTGTCGGCGGCGAGCGCGCGGGCGATGCCGACGCGCTGCTGCATGCCGCCCGACAGCGCCGAGGGCAGCTTGTCGCCCCAGCCCTCGAGGCCGACGAGCGCGAGGATCTCCTCGGCCTTCGCGAGGCGCTCGGCTTTGGGGGCGCCCTGCAGTTCGAGCGGGTAGGCCACGTTGGCGGCGACGGTGCGGTGCGGCAGCAGGGCGAAGTGCTGGAACACCATCGCGATGCGCTCACGACGGATGCCGCGCAGCTTCGCGGCCGGGATGCCGGTGATCGGCTCGCCGTGGACCAGCACCTCCCCGCCGGTCGCGTCGTGCAGGCCGTTGAGCATGCGGATGATGGTGGACTTACCCGACCCCGACAGGCCCATGATCACGAAGATCTCGCCCTTCTCGACGCGGAAGCTCGCGTCGATCACGGCGGCGGTACCCGCATCGCGGACGGCGTCCCGGCGTTCTCCCGCCTGCAGGCGCTTGACGGCCTGGGCGGGATTGCGTCCGAAGACTTTGAACAGATTCTTCGCTTCGACAGCGGCAGTTGTCACGTGCTTCCCTCGGCGGGCGCGCACGCGTCCGCATAGGTAGCGCCCGGGTGGCGGTCACCGGCATCCGCACGAGCGAAAACGTCACTCGAGTGCAGCGCTCCGACGACGAACATCGGGCTCGTCATCCAGACCGCCGACCATACGCCCGCTCGTCGTCGACACCTCAGGATGTCGGTTCGAAGGGGCGCGGACTGGTCGTCGAGGGCGCGAGGCCCTTCTTCGACGGTAACGAAGATCGTTGACCGGGATCAAATCGATCCATCGGGTTGCATGAGTCGCCGACGGTCGGTATCACGCGCGCGCCGGGGCGACGACACGGCGTCGGGATCCGCCAGAATCAGGAGAGCCCGAGAAGAGGAGCGCCATGAGCGAGTTCGCACGACGGATCGACGGCACGACGATCGAGCAGTTGCGCTCGACGGGGGCCACCAAGTGGTCGGCGGATGACGGGACGCTCGGCGCGTTCGTCGCCGAGATGGACTTCGGGATCGACCCGACGATCACGGCCGCCCTGCACCGCGCGGTGGATGCCGGGTCGTTCGGCTACATGCCGCGGGGGATCTCGGCGGATCTCTCGGCGGCGACCGCCGAATTCGTCGCGCGTCGGTACGGGTGGCAGGTGGCGGCATCCGACGTGCAGCCGATCCCCGACGTCATCATGGGTCTCGAGCTCGCGATGGAGCACTGCTCCGCCGCCGGATCGAAGATCATCGTGCCGACGCCGTCGTACATGCCGTTCCTCTTCGTGCCGCCGATGCGCGGGCGGGAGGTCATCGAGGTGCCGCTCGCCGTCCGCGACGGTCGGTACGAGTTCGACCTCGACGCGCTGCAGCGCGCCTTCGACGACGGCGGTGGCCTCCTTCTACTCTGCAACCCCTACAACCCGGTGGGGCGCGCGTTCTCGCGGGACGAGCTCGTCGCGATCTCAGAGGTCGTCGAACGCAACGGCGGTCGCGTGTTCTCGGACGAGATCTGGGCGCCCCTCGTCTACGGCGGCGCCACCCATACCCCCTATGCGACGGTCTCCCCCGCCGCGGCGCAGCACACGATCACGGCGATGAGCGCGTCGAAGGCGTGGAACCTGCCGGGGCTCAAGTGCGCGCAGCTCGTGCTCACGAGCGACGCCGACCGCGAGACATGGGAGAAGCTCGGCCCCTTCGCCGGTCACGGCACCAGCAACCTCGGCGCCATCGCGAACGCGACGGCCTACCGCGAGGGCGACCCGTGGCTCGCCGACCTCGTGCCCTACCTCGAACAGAACCGCGACACCCTCCTCGACCTGCTCGCCGAGGAGATCCCCGGCGCCTGGATGCCCAAACCCGAGGGGACGTACGTCGGCTGGATCGACTTCCGCGCCGTCGGGCTCGGCGACCGCCCCGCGGACTTCTTCACCCGCGAGGCCGGCGTCACCCTCACCGAGGGGTCGATGTGCGGCGTGGCCGGCACGGGCTTCACCCGCCTGATCTTCGCGACGCCGAGGCCGATCCTCGAGCAGATCGTCCGCCGCCTCGGGCAGGCGGTCCGCTCCGTCTGATTCCGGCCGCACGGCCCTCTTGACACTCCTCCGGTTCAATGGTTACCTACTCATGTAACTAACCAACGAACAACGCGGAGTCGGAATGGTCGATGAAGGACGCCCGCTCTTCCTGCAGATCGCGGAGAGCATCGAGGACTCGATCATCGACGGCAGCCTGTCCGAACAGGACCAGGCGCCGTCGACGAACGAGCTCGCCGCCTTCCATCGCATCAACCCGGCCACCGCGGCGAAGGGGATCACGATGCTCACGGACAAGGGTGTGCTGGTCAAGCGACGCGGCATCGGCATGTTCGTCGCCGACGGTGCGCGCGAACTCCTGCTCACCGAGCGGCGCTCGGCCTTCGCCGACCGCTACCTCGACCCGCTGATCGCCGAAGCCCGCAAGCTCGGCCTCGGCCCCGACGACCTCGCGCGCCTGCTGGCGGAGCGCGCCACCGCATCCGGAACGAAAGGAACCGCACGATGACCGCCGTCATCGAGGTGAAGAACCTCACCAAGCGCTACCGCGACACCACCGCCGTGGACGACATCTCGTTCACCATCGAGCGCGACTCGATCTACGGGCTGCTCGGCCGCAACGGCGCCGGCAAGACCACCGTCATGTCGATCCTCACGGCGCAGAACTTCCCGACCGCGGGCGAGGTCCGCGTGTTCGGCGAGTCGCCCTACGAGAACGCCGCCGTGCTCAGCCGCATGTGCTTCGTGCGGGAGAGCCAGAAGTACCCCGACGACGCGACGCCGCTGCACGCGTTCCGCATCGCGCGGCTGTTCTACCCGCACTGGGACCAGGCGCTCGCGGACAAGCTCATCCGCGAGTTCCGGCTGCCCGTGAAGACGCGCATCAAGAAGCTGTCCCGCGGTCAGCTCTCGGCCGTCGGCGTCATCATCGGCATCGCGGCCCGCGCCGAGGTCACCTTCTTCGACGAGCCGTACCTGGGGTTGGATGCCGTCGCCCGCCAGATCTTCTACGACCGGCTGCTCGAGGACTACGCCGAGCACCCGCGCACCATCATCCTGTCGAGCCACCTGATCGACGAGGTCTCGAACCTGCTCGAGAAGGTCATCGTGATCGACGGCGGCCGGATCGTGATGGACGAGGACACCGAGTCCGTGCGCGGCCGGGCCGCCACGGTCGTCGGCGATTCGGCGGCCGTCGAGGCGTTCGTCGCCGGCCGCGAGGTGATCCACCGCGAGACCCTCGGCCGCGTCACGAGCGCCACGGTGATCGGCGAGCTGACCGCTGCGGACCGCGCCGAACTGGCGGCATCCGGCCTCGACGTCACCCCCGTCTCACTGCAGCAGCTCATCGTGCGGCAGACCCAGAACGCCGCCACCACCGACGAAGGAGCACTCCGATGAACCGCACCCTCAACGTCGTGCGCATGCAGCTCGTCAACCGCGCCACCTACATCTGGGTGCCGTTGATCATCCTCGGCGGCACGCTCCTCATCAGTCTCGCGATCTTCGGGCTCATCTCGAGCAGCGGCGCCGACGCGCAGATGTTCGGCGGCGGCGCGCAGGCACCGCTGTGGTACTTCGGCGTCGTCGGCGTGCAGGCCCTCACCCTGACGTTCCCGTTCTCGCAGGCCATGAGCGTCACCCGGCGCGAGTTCTCCCTCGGCACCCTGCTGACCGCCGCCCTGACGTCGTTCGTGCTCGCCGCCCTCTTCATCGTGGGCGGGCTCATCGAGCAGGCGACGGACGGCTGGGGCCTCGGCGGCTACATGTTCTACCTGCCGTGGGTCTGGTCGCAGGGCCCCGTCGTCGCGGGACTGTTCTTCTTCGGGCTCGCGATGCTGTTCTTCGTCGTCGGGTTCTGCGCGGCCACCGTCTACAAGCGGTGGGGCAACCTCGTCCTCACGGTCGTGCTCGTCTCGCTGGGCTTCGTGCTCATCGGCGCGATGTGGCTCGTGGGGCAGCTGCGGGCGTGGGGTGATCTGTTCGCCTTCTTCGGCTCGCTGACGCCCATCGCGGTGACCGGTGGGATGGTGCTGGTCGGCGCCCTGCTGGCCGCCCTCTCGTACGGGATGCTGCGACGCGCCATCGCGTGACGGAGCCCTCGTGACCGGCGCGGCCGGGGATCGCACTCGCGGTCCCCGGCCGCGCTACGATGCGGAACACCGACCCGACGCTGGGAGCACCATGGCACGTCTGAGCCCCGATCCGACGACCGACTTCGAGGCCGCGAGGGCTGCGGTCAGGGCCGAACTCGGCGGACCGGATGCGGCGTTCGACGCCCGCCTGCAGGAGTCCCTGCCCGTGCTGCACGACCTGTTCCGGCAGCTCTACGGCGAGCGCGAGGACGGCCGCGAGGCGCTGGCCGCCGTCGTCGCGTCGGCCGCCGCGAGCTGGCGCGACCGGCCCGACGACCTGAAGGCGCTCGACCGTCGGCGCACGGCCGACCCGGGGTGGTACCTGTCGGAGCGGATGCTGGGCGGCGTCTGCTACGTCGACCGGTACGCGGGGTCGCTCCGCGGCATCCGGGATCGCATCCCCTACTTCCGCGAACTCGGGCTCACCTATCTGCACCTCATGCCGCTGTTCGCCTCGCCCGAAGGCAACAACGACGGCGGGTACGCGGTGTCGAGCTACCGCGCCGTCGACGAGAAGCTCGGCACGATGGACGACCTCGCCGAGCTCGCCGCCGACCTGCGCGAGGCCGGGATCTCGCTCGTCGTCGACTTCATCTTCAATCACACGAGCAACGAGCACGAGTGGGCGCAGAAGGCGGTCGCGGGTGAGCCGGGGTACGAGGACTTCTACCTGATCTTCCCCGACCGGACGATGCCCGACCGGTACGAGGAGACCGTCCGCGAGATCTTCCCCGACGACCACCCGGGCGCGTTCGTGCAGCTGGATGACGGCCGCTGGATCTGGGCGACGTTCTACCACTTCCAGTGGGACCTCAACTATGCGAACCCGGCGGTGTTCCGCGCGATGGCCGGCGAGATGCTGTTCCTCGCGAACCAGGGCGTCGAGGTGCTGCGGATGGATGCCGTCGCCTTCATCTGGAAGCGGCTCGGCACGACGTGCGAGTCGCTGCCCGAGGCGCACCTGCTGCTGCGCGCCTTCAACCAGGTGCTGTCGCTGGGCGCTCCGTCGGTGCTCTTCAAGTCCGAGGCGATCGTGCACCCCGACGAGGTCATCACCTACATCTCGACCGACGAGTGCCAGCTCTCGTACAACCCACTGCAGATGGCGCTCGGGTGGGAGGCTCTTGCGACCCGCGACGGACGCCTCCTGCAGAAGGCGCTCGACGAGCGTCACGCCCTGCCCGCCGGCACTGCGTGGGTGAACTACGTCCGCAGTCACGACGACATCGGCTGGACCTTCGCCGACGAGGATGCCGCGACCCTCGGCATCGACGGCTACTCCCACCGCCGGTTCCTCAACGACTTCTACGTGGGCCGCTTCCCCAGCACGTTTTCGCGCGGGGTGCCCTTCCAGGAGAACCCGAAGACCGGCGACGCCCGGGTGACGGGGA
Source organism: Microbacterium sp. NPDC079356 (assembly GCF_049545465.1). Lineage (NCBI taxonomy): Bacteria > Bacillati > Actinomycetota > Actinomycetes > Micrococcales > Microbacteriaceae > Microbacterium > Microbacterium sp. NPDC079356. Next base: position 799,406 of record NZ_JBMWDN010000002.1, read on the forward strand.
CGACGGCGTCGCTCGCCGGCGTCGAGGCGGGCGACCCCGGCGGCGAGGACCGCGTCATCCTCGCGCATGCGCTCGCGCTGTCGACCGGCGGCATCCCCCTGCTCTACCTCGGTGACGAGCTGGGTCAGCTCAACGACTACACCTACCGCGACGACCCGGCCCACGCGGGCGACAGCCGCTGGGTGCACCGACCGGCGGCCGACCCGGCCGCGTTCGCCGCGCGGCGCGACCCGTCGACAGTGGCGGGCCGCATCCACGCCCGGCTGACGGCGCTGATCGAGGCGCGGCGGCGGACGCCGGAGTTCGCGGACATCCCGCTGACGCCGTTCCACACGCCGCATCCGTCGGTCGTCGGCTTCCAGCGCATCGGCGGGGGCGTCGTGCTCGTGCTCGCGAACGTCGGCGATGACGCGGTCGTCGTCGACGCCGAGACGCTCTCGGGGTTCCGAACCGACGCGACCGACGTCGTCACCGGCGAGGGCGTCGACCTGTCGGGCGGGCTCGAGCTGCCGGCGCACGGGTTCCGCTGGCTGCGGGTGCGGCCGGTCTGACGCCTGCTGTCACGGGATGCCACGGATGCCGCGCGGCGCGCCGCGGCATCCATTCATCCACCGGCGTGTCGCCTCGGACCCATTGCATCCGTGAACGCCGGCGGCGCAGCCGCGGGTTCAGCTATCGGGCGTCCGGGAAGTCGCGATAGTTGCTCCTTGCGAATGATGGCCTCCGTGGCGTTCAATCGCACGCCCTGCGCCACGAAAGTTGCGCAAGTGTAGAGCGAACGCCGACCTCCAGAAGATCACAGGTAGACGCGCAGGGAGACTCGCGTTTCGACCGCGCCCAACCTTCTTCCGGGGGATCCTGACCCCGTTTCCCGGACGGTTCTTGTGTGTTGATCATGCCGCGATTTCGGTGGTGGTGTGAAGGGCTTCGTAATCGGCGGGGCTGAGGTCTCCGAGGCTGGTGTGCCGGCGGTGCGGGTTGTAAAAGCCCTCGATCCACTCGAACATCGCCGACGCGAGCTGGGTCTTGGAGTCCCAGGTCGTGCGGTCCAGAAGCTCGCGCTGCATTGTGGACCAAAAGCTCTCGATGAGCGCGTTGTCCACGGACGACGCGACTCTGCCCATCGATCCGAGCAGCCGGCTTGCCGGAGCCGGTGGCCGAACAGCCAGCTGGTGTATTGGGCTCCGCGGATGCTCTCCTAAGAGTCAAGCGGCGATTCTCCTCGGTTTCGTGTTCGGGGTGATGTGTTCGATGCCGGGGTTGAGGAGGAAGTAGACCTCGCGG